>NZ_CP150919.1:4123212-5443449 GCF_039909015.1 Pseudomonas grandcourensis | reverse complement strand
CAGTTCCGACGACACGCCGACCTGCCAGCCGGTCACGGCGGTAAAGGCATTGAGTGCCGACACCAGTGATTGCTGGGGAATGGCGAACGAGTAGTCGCCCATTTTGCGGCTCGATTGCTCGGTGGCGGTGGCGGCCATCAGCGGTGCGGTACCGGCCATCAGGATGGCAGCGGTCAGCAGCGACAGCACGCGGGAGGGTGAAGGGGCTTGGCGGGTAAGGCGAGAGGACATCGATAGCGCTCCGTGTCGCACGAATCTTTATAGGTGCTGATTGGCATAGTGAGATGCGAATCAATTGCATTGGCTATAACGAGACGTACGGGGTTTGGCTATCGAGTAAAAATAATTCTCATTCAGTTCAGGATGACCAGCGCCGGGAATTCCTGGAGCCGGGCCGAGGTGATGTGCGCCAGGGAGCGAACCACGTCCAGCGGCTGATCGAGGCGGTAGTTGCCCGTCACGGTGACATCGGCCAACTGTTCGTTGTTGTTGATGATCCAGCCCGGGTAGTAGCGGCGAAGTTCTGCCAGCACCTGGTTCAACGGGCAGTTTTCGAACACCAGCCGTCCCTGGACCCACGCCAGGTCAGTGGCGGCATCCAGCCTGGCCGGGCGGTCGAAACCGTTGGGGCCGATGCGGATGCTTTCCCCGGCGGACAAGCGCACCCGCGCGTCATTCCGGGTGGCGCGCAAATCGACATCCCCACGCTGTACCTGCACCTGCGCTACGCCGTCGAGGTAACGCACGGCAAACGCGGTATCGCGAACGCTGGCGGTGACCGGGCCGGCGTCGATTTCCAGTGGTTGGCCGCGATTGGCCTGCACTTCGAAAAACGCTTCGCCCTGATACAGGCGGGCAACACGTTGCTGGTTGTTGATGGTGCTTGAGAACGCCGAATTGGTATTGAGCAGAACCGTGGACCCGTCCTCCAGTTGCAGGCGCTGGCGCTCGCCGACCACGGTCAGGTGATCGGCCTGCAGGCGCATCGGCAGATTGCTGAAACTGAACAGTCCGAGGATCAGCACGGCGGCCGTGGCCAGTGGTTTCCAGTGCGGACGCAGACGGGCGAGGACAGTGACTTTCGCCGGACGGGAAGCCAGGTTTTGCGCGCACCGCGCCACTTGCGGGCCGTCCCAGATCGCCTGGGCCTTGGCGAACGCCTGGGCATTCAACGGATCGGCGTCGAGCCATGCATGGAACTGGCGGGTCTGCTCCTCGTCGGGACTGCCGAGCACGATCAGCCAGTCCAGGGCCTGGTCCATCGCACTTGCGGGGCCCTGCGCCGATGTAGGCTCAGGGGAGCGGTGGTTGTCCGTCACGGTGTTTCCTCGGCAGTGTCTGTGCACGGCTGTTTTTTTAGTGAAGCGTAAAAAGTGGGCCAAGGGTAGCAAAGCCCGATGGTCAACGCAGTCGGTCCAAGTAAGCGCAGGGGAGTGGCGCTCAGTTGGCGTTCAAGCGATCGGCAACCCCGATGCAGATCGACATGATCAGTTTGAGTTCTTTCTGCACGGTGCTGAGGGACACGTTCAGCTCCTCGGCGATTTCCTGGTAGCTGTGCCCGTGCAGGCGGCTGAGGATGAAAATCCGCTGTTGGCGGGCGCTGAGTTGACCGAGGCTCACGTTCAGGCGCTCCAGCAATTGTTCGGCGTGGGCGGCGTCTTCGGTGCTGCTGGTGGGGGCGGCGATGCTGTGCATCACCTCCTGCGGCACGTCGTCGACCATGGTGCGCGAATGAATACGCCGCGCGCGCAGATGGTCCAGCGCCAGGTTGCGCGCCGTCTGGAAGACAAAGGGCTCAAGATGATCGATGGCCCGTTCGTTCAATGCGCGGGTCACCCGCAGGTAGGTTTCCTGCAAGAGGTCTTCAGCGGTGCTGTGATTGTTGACCATCCGTTCCAGCGTGCGCAGCAGGGAGGTGCGCTGGGCGAGGAAAACGTGGTTGAAGCGTGACTGACTCACGGGGGAACCTGATCCATTTCGAGTAGATGATAATGCTTATCATCTACTCGAATGGTCAAGTACTGATTTGTGAAGCCTTATGCGCGGCCCTGCAAATAGGTGGCGTAATCGGGAATCCGATGGGAGTGCGCCTGATCCATCAGCGGACTGCTGAGCAGATAGTCGGCGCTGCATTCGTTGCACGCCACCGGAATGTTCCACACCGCCGCGACCCGCAGCAATGCCTTGATGTCCGGGTCGTGGGGCTGGGGTTCGAACGGGTCCCAGAAAAACACCAGCATGTCGACCCGCTGCTCGGCGATTTGCGCGCCGAGCTGTTGGTCGCCGCCCAGCGGCCCACTGATCATGCTTTGCACCGGCAGGTCGAGGCGTTGTTGCAACAACAACCCCGTGGTGCCGGTGGCGACCAGATCATGCCGGGCCAGCCTGTCTTTTTGCCGTTCGGCCCAGTCCAGCAAGAACACCTTGCAGTGGTCATGGGCGACCAGGGCGATACGCTTGCGCGCCGCAATGGTCTTTTGCGTAAAGCTGATGCCGATCATCGATAGTTGCTCCGGGCTTATTCGGCGTTGCACAGCGCCAGGCAGTTATCGAGCATGCGGTTGGAGAAGCCCCATTCGTTGTCATACCACGCCAGCACCTTGAGCAGCTTGCCGCTGGATTTGGTGTGGTTGGCGTCGAAGATCGACGACAGCGGGTTGTGGTTGAAGTCGCTGGAGACCAGCGGCAGGGTGTTGTAGCCAAGAATCTTCGAGTGCTGGCTGGCTTCTTTCATCAGCGCATTGACCTCATCGGCCGACGCTTCGCGCTTGAGCTGCACCGTCAGGTCCACCAGCGACACATTGATCACCGGTACGCGCACCGACATGCCGGTCAGTTTGCCCGCCAGTTCCGGCAGCACCAGCCCCACCGCTTCAGCAGCACCGGTCTTGCTCGGGATCATGTTCTGGGTAGCCGAACGGGCGCGGTACGGATCGACGTGATAGACGTCGGTCAGGTGCTGATCGTTGGTGTAGGCGTGGATGGTGGTCATCAGGCCGCTTTCGATGCCCAGCTCGCGATGCAGCACCTGGGCCACCGGGGCCAGGCAGTTGGTGGTGCACGACGCATTGGAAATGATCTGGTGCGATTGGCGCAGAATGTCGTGGTTCACCCCGTAAACGACGGTGGCGTCGGCGCCTTTGGCCGGGGCCGAGATAATCACTTTGCGCGCGCCCGCCGTAATATGCGCGGCGGCCTTGGCCCGGTCGGTGAACAGACCGGTGCATTCGAACACCACGTCAATCTTTTCCGCGGCCCAGGGCAGGTCGGCCGGGTTGCGGATGGCGCTGACCGAAATGCGGTCGCCGTTGACCGTCAGGCTCTCCTGGTCGTGCTGGACATCGGCATCGAACGTGCCGTGAACGGTGTCGTACTTGAGCAGATGAGCATTGATCGCGCTGTCGCCCAGGTCGTTGATGGCGACGATCTGCAGATCCTGACGGTAGCCCTGGGTATAGAGTGCGCGCAGGACATTACGGCCGATGCGGCCAAAACCATTGATTGCGATTCGAAGAGTCATAGTGCGGCGCTACCGTCGTTTTGTTGTTGGAATTACAAGATTATTCGCAAAAAAATAGAAAACAAGCCTTTTTAATGGCAATATTTTGTTCAATCTACAACGAGTGACCTGAATCAACTGGTCCAACCGATCAAGAAAACCGTCTGTCATCCCATCGACACCGGCCTTTGATCAGCATAGACAATCAGGTCGCCACATCCGTTAGCCTGGAGTTCTACACATGCATCCCCGCGTCCTTGAGGTCACCGAACGGCTTATCGCCCGCAGCCGCGCCACGCGTGAGGCTTACCTTGCATTGATTCGCGGTGCAGCCAGCGACGGTCCGATGCGCGGCAAGCTGCAATGCGCCAACTTCGCCCATGGCGTGGCCGGTTGCGGCAGCGATGACAAGCACAGCCTGCGGATGATGAACTCCGCCAACATCGCGATAGTTTCGTCATATAACGACATGCTCTCGGCGCACCAGCCGTACGAAGTCTTCCCGGAGATGATCAAAAAGGCCCTGCGCGAGATCGGCTCCGTCGGCCAGTTCGCCGGTGGCACCCCGGCCATGTGCGATGGCGTGACCCAGGGCGAGCCGGGCATGGAACTGAGCCTGCCGAGCCGCGAAGTGATCGCGTTGTCCACGGCCGTGGCGCTGTCTCACAACATGTTCGACGGCGCGCTGATGCTCGGCATCTGCGACAAGATCGTGCCGGGCCTGATGATGGGCGCGCTGCGCTTTGGCCATCTGCCGATGATCTTCGTGCCGGGCGGGCCGATGGTGTCGGGCATTTCCAACAAGCAGAAAGCCGACGTGCGCCAGAAGTACGCCGAGGGCAAGGCGACCCGCGAAGAGCTGCTGGAATCGGAAATGAAGTCCTACCACAGCCCTGGCACCTGCACCTTCTACGGCACCGCCAACACCAACCAGTTGCTGATGGAAGTCATGGGCCTGCACCTGCCGGGCGCGTCCTTCGTCAACCCGAACACGCCGTTGCGCGACGCCTTGACCCGCGAAGCCGCGCACCAAGTCACGCGCCTGACCAAGCAGAACGGTGACTACATCCCGATTGGTGAAATCGTCGACGAGCGTTCGCTGGTCAACTCGATTGTCGCGCTGCACGCTACGGGCGGCTCGACCAACCACACCCTGCACATGCCGGCCATCGCCATGGCGGCGGGCATTCAGTTGACCTGGCAGGACATGGCCGACCTCTCCGAAGTCGTGCCGACCCTCAGCCACGTGTACCCGAACGGCAAAGCCGACATCAACCACTTCCAGGCCGCGGGCGGCATGTCGTTCCTGATTCGCGAACTGCTGGAAGCCGGGCTGCTCCACGAAAACGTCAACACCGTGATGGGCCACGGCCTGAGCCGCTACACCCAGGAGCCGTTCCTCGACAATGGCCAACTGGTCTGGCGCGAAGGCGTGACCGACAGCCTCGATGAAAGCATCCTGCGTCCGGTCGCCCGTGCGTTCTCGGCTGAAGGTGGCCTGCGGGTGATGGAAGGCAATCTCGGTCGTGGCGTGATGAAAGTCTCCGCCGTGGCCGTGGAAAACCAGATCGTCGAAGCGCCGGCCATGGTGTTCCAGGATCAGCAGGACCTGGCCGATGCGTTCAAGGCCGGTTTGCTGGAGAAGGATTTTGTCGCGGTGATGCGCTTCCAGGGCCCGCGCTCCAACGGCATGCCGGAGCTGCACAAGATGACGCCGTTCCTCGGCGTGCTGCAGGATCGCGGCTTCAAAGTCGCGCTGGTGACCGACGGGCGCATGTCCGGCGCGTCGGGAAAAATCCCGGCGGCCATTCATGTCAGCCCCGAAGCTTATGTCGGTGGCGCTTTGGCGCGGGTGCAAGAGGGCGATATCATCCGCGTCGATGGCGTCAAAGGCACCCTGGAGCTTAAGGTGGACGCCGAAGAATTCGCAGCGCGCACGCCGGCCAAATGCCTGTTGGGCAACAACATCGGCACCGGTCGCGAGCTGTTCGGTTTCATGCGCATGGCCTTCAGCTCGGCGGAGCAGGGCGCCAGCGCCTTTACTTCTGCCCTGGAGACGCTTAATTGAAACTGGCTTTGGTCGGTGACATCGGTGGGACCAACGCACGTTTCGCGTTGTGGAAAAACCAGCAACTAGAAAGCGTCCAGGTGCTGGCGACGGCCGACCATGCCAGCCCGGAGGAGGCGATAAGTCTCTACCTGAGCGGGCTCGGTCTGGCGCCAGGTTCAATTGGCTCGGTTTGCCTGTCGGTGGCCGGTCCCGTGAGCGGCGACGAATTCAAGTTCACCAACAATCACTGGCGCTTGAGCCGCAAGGGCTTTTGCCAGGCCTTGCAAGTGGATCAGTTGCTGCTGGTCAACGATTTCTCGGCCATGGCCCTGGGCATGACCCGTTTGCAGCCCGGCGAATTCCGCGTGGTCTGCGAAGGCACGCCGGAGCCGCTGCGCCCGGCGGTGGTGATTGGCCCGGGCACTGGCCTGGGCGTCGGCACCTTGCTCGATCTGGGCGAGGGCCGTTTCGCCGCGTTGCCGGGAGAGGGCGGTCACGTCGATCTGCCGTTGAGCAGTCCGCGTGAAACCCAACTCTGGCAGCACATCTTCAACGAAATTGGCCATGTCAGTGCAGAAACAGCCCTGAGCGGTGGCGGCTTGCCCCGCGTCTACCGGGCGATCTGCGCGGTGGACGGGCACACGCCGGTGCTCGACACGCCGGAAGCGATTACCGCTGCCGGGCTGGCGGGCGACCCGATTGCCGTGGAAGTGCTTGAGCAGTTCTGCTGCTGGCTCGGTCGCGTGGCCGGCAACAACGTACTGACCACTGGCGGACGCGGTGGCGTGTACATCGTTGGCGGGGTGATTCCGCGGTTTGCCGATTTCTTCCTCGAAAGCGGTTTCGCCCGGTGCTTCGCCGACAAGGGTTGCATGAGCGATTACTTCAAGGGGATTCCGGTGTGGCTGGTGACGGCGCCGTATTCGGGGTTGATGGGTGCGGGTGTGGCTTTGGAACAATCTCTCCCGGCTTGAAACCCGATTACTTGTAGGAGCGAGCCTGCTCGCGATGGACGGTGTGTCAGTCGACAGAAATGTTGAATGTGAAACCGTAATCGCGAGCAGGCTCACTCCTACAGTGGTTTTGTGGTGTTTGTAAAAATGGTGCATCAGGCATAATCCGCCCAATTCCAATATCAAGGACGCCGCCCCGTGAGCTCAGTCAACAAGTCGATTTTGTTGGTCGATGACGATCAAGAGATACGCGAGTTGCTGGATACCTACCTGACCCGTGCCGGTTTCCAGGTACGTACCACGCCCGACGGTGCCGGCTTTCGCCAGGCGCTGAACGAGGCGCCGAGTGATCTGGTGATCCTTGATGTGATGCTGCCCGACGAAGACGGCTTCAGCCTGTGCCGCTGGATTCGCCAGCATCCACGCCAGGCGCAGGTGCCGATCATCATGCTCACCGCCAGTTCCGACGAAGCCGATCGCGTCATCGGCCTGGAGCTGGGCGCCGACGATTACCTCGGCAAGCCCTTCAGCCCACGGGAATTGCAGGCACGGATCAAGGCGTTGCTGCGCCGCGCGCAGTTCGGTCAGGAGCGCAGTGGCGGAGAGGTGCTGGCCTTCGATGACTGGCGGCTGGACATGGTCAGCCATCGGTTGTTTCACATCGACGGCGAAGAGGTGATTCTCTCGGGTGCCGACTTTGCGCTGCTCAAGCTGTTCCTCGATCATCCGCAGGAAATCCTCGACCGCGACACCATCGGCAATGCCACCCGCGGCCGTGAACTGATGCCCCTGGATCGCATCGTCGACATGGCGGTCAGCCGGTTGCGCCAGCGCCTGCGTGACACCGAGAAACCGCCGCGACTGATCCGCACCGTGCGTGGCAGCGGCTACCAACTGGCAGCCAACGTGGTTGCCAGTAATGGTCACTGAGACGTTGCGCAAGCTCGCCACCAAGGTGCCGATGCCGCGTTCGTTGCTCGGGCGAATGTTGCTGTTGACCCTGCTGGCGGTGCTGTTCGCCCAGACATTGTCGAGCGTGATCTGGGTGTCGCAACTGCGTGCCACCCAGCTCGAGGGCCTGGTCACCAGCGCCCGCAGCCTGGCCCATTCAATGACCGCCAGCGTCAGTTATTTCCGTTCGTTACCGGTGGCGTTTCGACCCTTGGTGCTCGACCAGTTGCGCAGCATGGGCGGCACCCGGTTCGTGGTGACGCTCAACGACAAGCCCCTGGGCATGGAAGTGCTGCCCATCACCCCGCGCAAAGAGGCGGTGCTCAAGGCGGTGGACGAAGTGCTGCGCCAGTCCCTTGGTCAGGACACGGACATCTCGGTGACCTTCGTCAGCCCGGAAGACCTGCGCATCTTCAATGGCGGCCTGAAGCTCGATGAGTTGCCACGCTCCTGGGCGCACTACGCGCTGACTCTGGAACCGGTGAATCCGCCGGTGCTGGTCACGCAGATCCAGATGGCGCCGGGCGAATGGCTGTACATCGCCTCGCTGTTGCCCGAGCCCTACACCAGTCTTGAAGAGCAGGGCCTGCCGGCGCAACAGGTGTGGTTCATCGTCCTGACCAGCAGCTTTTTGCTGTTGTTCATCGGCCTGCTGGTGCACTGGCAGAGTCGTCCGCTCAAGCGCCTGGCGCGGGCGGCGCGGGACCTGTCGCTGGGGGCCGACGTGGAACCGGTGGCCGAGGGCGGCGGCAGCGAAGTGGTCGAGGTCGGGCGCGCCTTCAACACCATGCGCGAGCGCATCAGCCGTTACCTGACCGAGCGCAGCCAGTTGTTCAGCGCCATTTCCCACGACCTGCGCACGCCGATCACCCGCCTGCGCCTGCGGGTCGAGTTGCTCGAAGACGAAACACTGCAAGCCAAGTTCGGGCGCGATCTGGACGAGCTCGAATTGCTGGTCAAGGGTGCGCTGCAATGCGTGAAAGACACCGACATCCACGAGAACATCGAGCCGGTGGACCTCAACCATGTGCTCGATTGCCTGGTGGAGCCGTACCTGGCCCCCAACGGCAACGGTCGCGTGACCCAACAGGGACGGGCGCTGGCGGCGTACCCGGGCAAACCACTGGCGCTCAAGCGCTGCATCGGCAACCTGATCGACAATGCGTTGAAGTACGGGCAGAACGCGCACCTGCACATCGATGACGACGAAAGCGCGTTCATCCTGCATGTCGATGATGAAGGGCCGGGCGTGCCGGAGCAGCGGCTGGAGCAGGTGTTCGAACCGCACTTCCGCCTGGCCGGGCAGCAGCAGGGTTATGGCCTGGGGCTGGGGATTGCCCGCAACATTGCCCATAGCCATGGCGGTGAGGTCAGCTTGCAGAATTTGCGTGAAGGCGGATTGCGGGTGACCCTGCAGTTGCCCCGTTCAGTGGATTGACACCTCGCCACAAAAAATCACTCAATTCGGAAATGTCACAAGGCAGTGACACAACCCACCCCCTTCGTTACAAGCCGACCTTCGTCCGTTGTTTATGCTGCCCCACAGTCATAACAACAAAAAAGGTACGCCATGGACACCTTCCAACCGGTCTTCAGCAGTTGGCTGAGCGCACCTGCCCATCAGCAATGGCTCGCCACCGAAGGCTCGCGCCTGCTGGCCTTCGCCAAGGCTTCGAAGCTGCCTGAAGGCTTTGGCAACCTCGATGAAAAAGGCCGCCTCCCGCCTGATGCGCAAGCCCAGACCATGAACACCGCGCGCATGACCCACAGCTTCGCCATGGCCCACATTCAGGGCTTGCCGGGTTTTGCCGGGCTGGTCGATCACGGGGTTGCCGCCCTGCGCGGGCCGTTGCGCGACGCGCTGCATGGCGGCTGGTTCGCGACTGCCGAACATCGCGACGGCAACACCGACAAGAATGCCTACCTGCACGCTTTCGTCGCGCTGGCCGCGAGCTCCGCGGTGGTCGCGCAGCGCCCCGGAGCGCAAGCCTTGCTCGATGATGCGATCGATATCATCGACACTTATTTCTGGAGCGAAGAAGAAGGCGCGATGCGCGAGTCTTTCAATCGCGACTGGAGCGAAGAGGAGGCGTACCGGGGCGCCAACAGCAACATGCACGCCACCGAAGCCTTCCTCGCCCTGGCCGATGTCACCGATGACAGCCGCTGGCTGAGCCGTGCCCAACGAATTGTCGAGCGGGTGATCCATGGTCACGCCGCTGCCAACGATTACCTGGTGATCGAGCATTTCGACCGCGGCTGGCAACCGCTGCGCGACTACAACCGCGACAATCCGGCCGACGGCTTCCGCCCCTACGGCACCACCCCGGGCCATGGTTTCGAGTGGGCGCGCCTGTTGCTGCACCTCGAGGCGTCGCGGGTGAAGGCCGGGATGCTCACACCGGGCTGGCTGGTCACCGACGCGCAAAAACTGTTCGAGCAAAATTGCCTCCACGGCTGGGACGTCGATGGCGCGCCGGGCATTGTCTACACCCTGGACTGGAACAATAAAGCGGTGGTCCGCCATCGCCTGCACTGGACCCATTGCGAAGCCAGCGCCGCCGCCAGTGCCTTGCTCAAGCGCACCGGGGAGGCTCAGTACGAACACTGGTACCGACTGTTCTGGGAATTCTGTGACAGTCATTTCATCGACCGTTGCGATGGCAGCTGGCATCACGAACTCGACCCGCTGAACCGCCCGAGTGCCGATATCTGGCCCGGCAAACCTGACCTTTACCACGCCTGGCAAGCCGTGCTGATTCCGCGCCTGACGCTGGCGCCGAGCATGGCCACGGCGCTGGCGCAGTTGTCCCAGAGCGGTTCTATGTAACCATGCGGTGACATTCGCGCATCCCTTCGTTACCTGCGAGGGGATATCCCCTGTTTAGAATCCTATGCAGCGCAAGCAACAGACTTGCATGCATAACAACAAGAAAGGTGCTCCTAGATGAATGCGATTTCTCGCCTCGCTACTGTCATTTCTCTCGCTTCCCTGTCTGCACTCCCTCTCAGTGTCCTGGCTGCCGAATCCAAAGGTTCCGTTGAAGTCGTTCACTGGTGGACTTCCGGCGGTGAAAAAGCAGCGGTCGATGTCCTGAAGGCTCAAGTCGAAAAAGACGGCTTCACCTGGAAGGACGGCGCAGTCGCCGGTGGTGGCGGTTCCACGGCCATGACCGTACTCAAGAGTCGCGCCGTAGCCGGCAACCCGCCGGGCGTTGCACAGATCAAAGGTCCGGACATCCAGGAGTGGGGCAGCACTGGCCTGCTCAGCACCGATGCGTTGAAAGAAGTATCCAAGTCCGAAAACTGGGATGGCCTGCTGTCGAAGAAAGTCTCCGACACCGTGAAGTACGAAGGTGACTACGTCGCCGTGCCGGTGAACATCCACCGCGTCAACTGGCTGTGGATCAACCCGGAGGTGTTCAAGAAAGCCGGGATCGAAAAAGCCCCGACTACCCTCGAAGAATTCTATGCCGCCGGTGACAAGCTCAAGGCCGCAGGCTTCATCGCGCTCGCCCACGGCGGCCAGCCTTGGCAGGACAGCACCGTGTTCGAAGACGTGGTGCTCTCGGTCATGGGCGCTGACGGTTACAAGAAAGCCCTGGTCGACCTGGACCAGAAAACCCTGTCCGGCCCGGAGATGACCAAGTCGTTCGCCGAGCTGAAAAAGATCACCGGCTACATGGACCCGAACCGCGCCGGTCGTGACTGGAACATCGCCGCCGCCGAAGTCATCAATGGCAAGGCCGGCATGCAGATGATGGGCGACTGGGCAAAAAGCGAGTGGACTGCGGCGAAGAAAGTCGCGGGCAAGGACTACCAGTGCGTAGCGTTCCCGGGCACTGAAAAAGCCTTCACCTACAACATCGACTCCCTGGCGGTGTTCAAGCTCAAGGCTGATCGCAAGGGCGACATCGCTGCCCAGCAAGACCTGGCCAAGGTCGCCTTGGGTACCGACTTCCAGAAAGTCTTCAGCATGAACAAGGGTTCGATCCCGGTGCGCAACGACATGCTGAACGAAATGGACAAGCTCGGCTTCGACGAGTGCGCCCAGAAGTCGGCGAAGGACTTCATCGCGGACGACAAGACTGGCGGCCTGCAACCGAGCATGGCGCACAACATGGCCACTTCCCTGGCCGTGCAGGGCGCGATCTTCGACGTGGTCACCAACTTCATGAACGACAAGGATGCTGACCCGGCCAAGGCCAGCGCCCAACTGGCCTCGGCTGTCAAAGCGGCCCAGTAATTCGAGATCGGTCGCAGGTAAAGCCTGCGGCAAACCCCTGACTGTCGCCTCCCTGTATGTGCCTTGGCCCATGCGGCGGGGGGCGTGCAGTCCGGATTTCACTTCTCCACCTGGATTATCCCGATGAGCTCTGTGGCGGTTTTCAGCAAAGCCTCACCGTTCGATGCGCTGCAACGCTGGCTACCCAAGTTGGTACTCGCGCCGAGCATGCTGATCGTGTTGGTTGGTTTCTACGGTTACATCATCTGGACGTTCATTCTGTCCTTCACCAACTCCAGCTTCATGCCGAGCTACAAGTGGGTCGGCCTGCAGCAATACATGCGCTTGATGGACAACGACCGCTGGTGGGTCGCGAGCAAGAACCTCGCGGTGTTCGGTGGCATGTTCATCGGCATCAGCCTGGTGCTGGGTGTGTTCCTCGCCGTGCTGCTGGACCAGCGCATTCGCAAGGAAGGCTTCATCCGCACCGTCTACCTGTACCCGATGGCGCTGTCGATGATCGTCACCGGTACGGCGTGGAAATGGCTGCTCAACCCAGGCCTGGGTCTGGACAAGATGCTGCGTGACTGGGGCTGGGAAGGCTTCCGTCTCGACTGGCTGGTGGATCAGGATCGCGTCGTCTACTGCCTGGTGATCGCCGCCGTGTGGCAAGCCTCCGGGTTTGTCATGGCGATGTTCCTCGCCGGCCTGCGCGGTGTCGATCAATCGATCATCCGTGCCGCGCAAGTCGACGGGGCGAGCCTGCCGACCATCTACCTGAAGATCGTCCTGCCGAGCCTGCGCCCGGTGTTCTTCAGTGCCTTCATGATCCTGGCGCACATCGCGATCAAGAGCTTCGACCTGGTCGCGGCGATGACCGCGGGCGGTCCGGGTTACTCCTCCGACCTGCCGGCGATGTTCATGTATTCCTTCACCTTCAGCCGTGGCCAGATGGGCATCGGTTCGGCCAGCGCCATGCTGATGCTCGGCGCCGTGCTGGCCATCCTCGTGCCGTACCTGTACTCCGAGCTGCGAGGCAAACGCCATGACTAATCAACTCGGAAAATCGGGTATCAGTTTCAGCCGCATCGCTATCTACGCAACTCTGTTGCTGGCAGCGGCGGTGTACCTGATCCCGCTGGTGGTGATGCTGCTGACCAGCTTCAAATCCCCGGAAGACATCCGTACCGGCAACCTGTTGAGCTGGCCGACCGTGATCGACGGCATCGGCTGGATCAAGGCCTGGGACGTGGTCGGCGGCTACTTTTGGAACTCGGTGAAGATCACCGTGCCGGCGGTGCTGATTTCCACGTTTATTGGTGCGATGAACGGCTACGTGCTGTCGATGTGGCGCTTCCGTGGTTCACAGCTGTTCTTCGGCCTGCTGCTGTTCGGTTGCTTCCTGCCGTTCCAGACCGTGCTGCTGCCAGCCTCGTTCACCCTCGGCAAGTTCGGCCTGGCCAACACCACCACGGGCCTGGTGCTGGTGCACGTGGTCTACGGCCTGGCGTTCACCACGCTGTTCTTCCGCAACTACTACGTGAGTATTCCGGATGCGCTGGTCAAGGCCGCCAGGCTCGATGGCGCGGGCTTCTTCACGATCTTCCTGAAGATCCTGCTGCCGATGTCGATCCCGATCGTGATGGTCTGCCTGATCTGGCAGTTCACCCAGATCTGGAACGACTTCCTGTTCGGCGTGGTGTTCGCCAGTGGCGATGCCCAGCCAATTACCGTGGCCCTGAACAACCTGGTCAACACCAGCACCGGGGCCAAGGAATACAACGTTGATATGGCCGCCGCGATGATCGCCGGGCTGCCGACACTGCTGGTCTACATATTCGCTGGCAAGTATTTCCTGCGTGGGCTGACGTCCGGCGCGGTCAAGGGGTAGAAACATGGCAACTCTCGAATTACGCAACGTCAACAAGACCTACGGCCCCGGCTTGCCGGACACCCTGAAAAACATCGAACTGAAGATCGATGACGGTGAGTTCCTGATCCTGGTCGGCCCCTCGGGCTGCGGTAAATCGACCTTGATGAACTGCATCGCCGGCCTGGAAACCATCAGCGGCGGCGCGATCCTGGTGGACGACGCCGACATCAGCGGCATGAGCCCCAAGGATCGCGACATCGCCATGGTGTTCCAGTCCTACGCGCTGTATCCGACCATGAGCGTGCGCGACAACATCGCGTTCGGCCTGAAGATCCGCAAAATGCCCACCGCCGAAATCGACGAAGAAGTCGCTCGGGTTTCCAAGCTGTTGCAGATCGAACACCTGCTCAGCCGCAAACCCGGCCAACTCTCCGGTGGACAGCAACAGCGTGTGGCGATGGGCCGTGCACTGGCGCGGCGGCCGAAGATTTATCTGTTCGACGAGCCGCTGTCCAACCTCGACGCCAAGCTGCGGGTCGAGATGCGCACCGAAATGAAACTGATGCACCAGCGCCTGAAAACCACCACGGTCTACGTGACCCACGACCAGATCGAAGCCATGACCCTGGGCGACAAGGTTGCGGTGATGAAGGACGGGATCATCCAGCAGTTCGGCACGCCGAAAGACATCTATAACAACCCGGCCAACCTGTTCGTGGCGAGCTTCATCGGTTCGCCACCGATGAACTTCATCCCGCTGCGCCTGCAGCGCAAGGACGGTCGTCTGCTGGCGCTGCTCGACAGCGGCCAGGCCCGTTGCGAGTTGCCGCTGGGCATGCAGGACGCCGGTCTTGAAGATCGCGAAGTGATCCTCGGCATGCGCCCTGAGCAGATCATCCTGGCCAACGGCGAAGCGAACGGTTTGCCGACCATTCGTGCCGAAGTCCAGGTCACCGAACCGACCGGGCCCGACACCCTGGTCTTCGTCAACCTCAACGACACCAAGGTCTGCTGCCGCCTGGCACCGGACGTGGCACCGGCGGTGGGCGAGACCCTGACCCTGCAATTCGATCCGGCGAAAGTGCTGCTGTTCGATGCCAAGACCGGGGAGCGGCTGGGGGTGGCCGGCGTGCCTAAAACCGAGGCGCATGCTGACAACGTCGCACAGTTCAAAGGCCGCTGAAGAACAAATGTGGGAGCGAGCCTGCTCCCACAGGGGGACATGCGTCGGGTAGAGACATCCGTCGCAACTGATGTAACCGCGTTAAAGAAGAAAAGTTAATAACAATAAAACGAGGAAGTAGGGATGAAGATGAAGAACAAGGCCCGGTTGATCTGCCAGGTTTCAGCAGCGGCAGCACTGGTTCTGGCCGGTAATGCGATGGCCGCAGAAGCGTTCAGCTCCGATTCCAAGTGGATGACGGGCGACTGGGGTGGCGAGCGTACCAAGCTGATCGAGCAAGGCATCGACATCAAGATGGACTACGTCGGTGAAGTCGGCGGCAACCTGCATGGCGGGTTCAACGATGACAAGACCGCGCGCTACGCCGACCAGTTTGGCCTGGGCGCGGCGCTGGACCTGGAAAAACTGTTCGGCTGGGATAACACCCAGGCCAAGATCCAGCTCACCAACCGTAACGGTGAGAACATCTCCAATGACCGTATCGGCGATCCACGTGCCGGCACCTTGAGCTCCTCCCAGGAAGTCTATGGTCGCGGCCACATGGTCCGTCTGACCCAGTTGTGGATTCAGCACCAGTTCTTCGACAACAAGCTGGACGTCAAGGCCGGTTACTTCGGCGAAGGTGAAGACTTCAACACCTTCCCGTGTGAATTCCAGAACCTGGCGTTCTGCGGCTCCCAGGTGGGTAACTGGGCCACCAACATCTGGTACAACTGGCCGGTGATGCAGGCGGCGATCCGCGTGAAGTACAACATCAATGACGAGCTCTACGCCCAGATCGGCGCGTACAACCAGAACACGTCGCAACTGGAGCACGGTAACGGCTTCAAGCTCAGCGGCAGTGGCACCAATGGCACCGTCCTGCCGGTCGAGCTGGTCTGGTCGCCGAAGGTCAACAGCCTGCCGGGCGAATACCGTGTCGGTTACTACAAAAGTACCGCCCCTGCCGACGACGTTCTCGAGGACGACAACGGCCAGAACGCTGCGACCAGCGGCAACCCGTATCGCGTCCACGATAGCAAGCACGGCTATTGGTTCGTCGCGCAGCAGCAACTCACCAGCCACAATGGCGACGCTTCCCGTGGTCTGAACATCGCGGCCAACGCCACGTTCCACGACAAGGACACCAACTTCATCGACAACTACCAGTCGCTGATGTTCGTGTACAAGGGCCCGTTTGACGCGCGTCCGAAGGATGACGTGGGCATCGGTTTCGCCCGTATCCATGTCAACGATGACGTGAAGAAAAACGCCGAGCTGACCAATGCGGCCAATGGTGTTTCGGAATACGAAAATCCGCTGTTCTCACCCATTCGTGAAACCGAATACAACTACGAGATCAACTACGGCTTCCACGTGACCAACTGGCTGACCGTACGCCCCAACCTGCAATACGTCACTCACCCGGGTGGTGTGGATGAAGTCGACAACGCGCTGGTGGCCGGCCTGAAAATTCAGTCGGTGTTCTAACGCGTCTGCGATAAGCTTCTCTCCATGTGCGCATATTTGCGGACAGCCATGGCTGTCCGCTTTTTTTTGCGGGTCGCGCACCCCGGTGACAGTTGATTTCAGGACCGTGGCACATGCTTGAGCATCCGCTACAACGCTTCTTCAAATCCTTGCGCGAGCGTCCGGTGTTCGCGTGGGAGCGCTATCAGACGCGCGATGTACTGGTGATCGATCATCCGCTGTGTCAGGCGGTGTTCAGCCGTCAGGGCGCGCAGTTGTTGCACTTCCAGCCCAAGGGCCAGAAACCCTGGCTGTGGTGCGCGGCAAAGTGGCCGCAGGTCGGCGCCATTCGTGGCGGCGTGCCGGTGTGTTGGCCTTGGTATGGCCGGCATCCGAGTGAAAACGCCTGGCCGTCCCATGGCTGGGCGCGGTTGCTCGACTGGAAGCTGCTCGACAGCAACAGTGACGACGATGGCGTGCGACTGCACTGGCAACTGAAGTTGTGCGACTGGCAGGTGGACCTGCATGCGCATCTGGGTGAACGCATGGAACTGCGCCTGAGTACCGAGCATCAGGACGACATGCCGTGCCAGTTGAGCCAGGCTTTGCACGCTTACTGGCGTATTGGCGATGTCAGCGAGATAGCGCTGTCTGGGCTCGAGGGGGCGCAGGGTTACGACCAGTTGAGCCGGCAGGTTTGTCAGCAGGAAGGCGAACTACGCGTGGACGGCGGATGCCAGCGGGTGTTCCAGCATGACGGCGAATTGCAGCTGAACGACCATGCCTGGGACCGGGCGTTGTGCATTGATACCGGGGATACGGCTGACACGGTGGTGTGGCATCCCGGTTCACGCCCGTTGCTCGGCGTGACCTGGAACGAGATATCCGAATTTGTCTGTGTGGAAGCGGCCAGCGGCGGTACCGACAGCCTGTGCCTGAAGCCTGGGGAGCGGGCGCATTTGAGTTTGCAGGCGCGGATGGGGGTTTAGTTCTGGATCTTGTGGTGTCTGGGCTGGCCCCTTCGCGAGCAGGCTCGCTCCCACATTGGGTCTTCGGTGAACACAAGGTTTATGTTCAAACCAAATACCTGTGGGAGCGAGCTTGCTCGCGATGAGGCCAGTACAGTCAGCGCAAATGTTGGGTCAGTTGAACTCATCCCCAACCGGATACCGGCTGGCATTCAAGCTCTCCTTGATCTTGCGCAAATGCGGCTGGAAATCCACGCCCCGGCGCAAGGTCATGCCGGTCGCCAGCACATCCAGCACGGTCAGCTGGATGATCCGCGACGTCATCGGCATGTAGATGTCAGTGTCTTCCGGCAGCGGGATGTTCAGGCTCAGGGTGCTGGCCTTGGCCAGTGGCGAGTTCTCGGCGGTCAAGCCAAGCACCGAAGCGCCGTTTTCCCGGGCGATGCGCGCCACTTCCACCAGTTCGCGGGTGCGACCGGTGTAGGAAATGATTACGAACAACTCGCCGGTATGGGCCACCGAGGCAATCATGCGCTGCATCAGCACATCCGCGTGGGCCGTGACGGCGAGGTTGAAACGGAAGAACTTGTGCTGCGCATCCAGTGCCACCGGGGCCGAGGCGCCGAGGCCGAAGAAGTGGATCTGCCGGGCCTGGATCAACAGGTCGACGGCACGGCTGATCAGGCTCGGGTCCAGGGCCTGCAAGGCACTGTCCAGGGACGCAATGGCGCTGCCGAAAATCTTCTTGGTATACGCTTCCGGATTGTCGTCGGCTTCGACCGCTCGGCTGACATACGCGGCTCCGCTGGCCAGGCTTTGGGCCAATTGCAGTTTGAGCTCGGGATAGCCGCTGACACCGAACGAACGGCAGAAACGGTTGACCGTCGGTTCGCTGACCGAGGCGGCCTGGGCGAGGGCGGCGATGCTGAAGCGGGTGGCCTGCTGCGGGTTGAGCAGGATCACCTCGGCGACTTTGCGTTCGGCCTTGTTCAGCTCTTCAAGGCGATTCTGGATTTGCTCCAGTAAATTTCGCACGCGGTCCATATAAGTATCCTTGATTCACCGGCACCGATAAGCGCGCGGCTAATGCAAAAAGGGCCTTTGGTGAGGCCCGTAACGGTGGCCTATCCTACTGATGGCTCTGACCGACCACCACTCGGAATCTGTATTTTGCGAAAATGTTGTGGTTATTACTACATTTTCCCTTGAGTGATGCCTTGAAAAAAGGTATTTGTAGCTTAACTTGATAAAAGAACAAACATCATGCTCTCGATTACGGTTGAACCGTGCACCTTTGCCTTGTTCGGCGCCCTTGGCGATCTGGCCTTGCGCAAGCTGTTTCCTGCCCTTTATCAACTCGACGGCGCCGGCCTGTTGCACGAGGACACGCGGATCATCGCGCTGGCCCGTGAGCCGGGCAGCGAGCAGGAACACCTGGCGTTCATCACCTCCGAGCTGCGCCGCTATGTCGGTGCCAAAGAGCTGGACGAAGCTGTGGTCGAGCGTTTTCTGGCGCGCCTGAGCTACCTGCACGTCGACTTCCTCAACCCCGAAGATTATGTGGCCCTGGCCGAATCCGCCGGCAGTGCGCAGCGGGTCATCGCCTACTTTGCGACCCCGGCCGCCGTGTATGGCGCGATTTGCGAGAATCTGGCCAAGGTCGGCCTGGCGCAAAACACCCGTGTGGTGCTGGAAAAGCCCATCGGTTCGGACCTGGAATCCTCGCGCAAGGTCAACGACGCCGTGGCGCAGTTCTTCCCGGAGAACCGCACCTACCGCATCGACCATTATCTGGGTAAAGAGACCGTCCAGAACCTGATCGCCCTGCGTTTCGCCAACAGCCTGTTCGAAACCCAGTGGAACCAGAACTACATCTCCCACGTGGAAATCACCGTGGCCGAGAAGGTAGGTATCGAAGGCCGCTGGGGTTACTTCGACAAGGCCGGCCAGCTGCGGGACATGATCCAGAATCACCTGCTGCAACTGCTCTGCCTGATCGCCATGGACCCGCCGGCCGACCTGTCCGCCGACAGCATCCGTGACGAGAAGGTCAAAGTGCTCAAGGCCCTGGCGCCGATCAGCCCGGAAGGCCTGACCACTCAAGTGGTGCGCGGCCAGTACATCGCCGGCTACAGCGAAGGCAAAGCGGTACCGGGGTACCTGGAAGAACCCAATTCCAACACCCAGAGCGACACCGAAACCTTTGTCGCCCTGCGTGCCGATATCCGCAACTGGCGCTGGGCCGGCGTGCCGTTTTACCTGCGTACCGGCAAGCGCATGCCGCAGAAGCTGTCGCAGATCGTCATCCACTTCAAGGAACCGTCGCACTACATCTTCGCTCCCGAGCAGCGCCTGCAGATCAGCAACAAGCTGATTATCCGCCTGCAACCGGACGAAGGCATTTCCTTGCGTGTCATGACCAAAGATCAAGGCCTGGACAAGGGCATGCAGCTGCGCAGCGGTCCGTTGCAGCTGAATTTTTCCGACACCTGGAGCAGCGCACGGATTCCCGATGCCTACGAACGGTTGTTGCTGGAAGTGATGCGCGGCAATCAGAACCTGTTTGTCCGTAAAGATGAAATCGAAGCCGCGTGGAAGTGGTGTGACCAGTTGATCGCCGGGTGGAAAAAATCCGGTGATGCGCCCAAGCCGTACGCGGCCGGGTCCTGGGGGCCGATGAGCTCCATTGCACTGATCACGCGGGACGGGAGGTCGTGGTATGGCGATATCTGATTTGAAACTGCCGCAGGGCGTCAGCGCCCATGCATACAAGAGCCCGGTGCTGCTGGCTGAAAGCCTGGCACTGAACGTGGCGAAGCAACTGAGCGACGCGATCGACGCCCAGGGCACGGCGACCCTGGTGGTTTCCGGTGGCCGCAGCCCGGTGGCGTTTTTCCAGCACCTGGCCAAGCAGGCGCTGGACTGGTCGAACGTGGTGGTCAGCCTGGCCGACGAGCGCTGGGTGCCGGTCGAACACGCCGACAGCAACGCCGGCCTGATCAAGCGCTACCTGCTGCAAGGTCCGGCGGCCAAGGCGCAGTTCCTGAGCCTGTACAGCGCCAGTGCCAACCTGGAACAGGCAGCCGAGCAGGCCGACCGATTGCTGTCGGAGTTGCCGGTGATCGACGTGCTGATCCTCGGTATGGGCGATGACGGCCACACCGCATCGCTGTTCCCCAACAGCCCGAACCTTGCCGAGGCATTGCAGGCCGATGGCGTTCGTCGTTGCTGGCCGATGCTGGCGCCGACTGTGCCGCATCAGCGCCTGACCATGAGCCGCGCGCTGCTGGCCTCGGCCAAACACAAGGTTCTATCGATTTCCGGTCAGTCCAAGCTGACCACCCTGAGTACCGCACTGGCCGGCGACGATGTCGCCGCAATGCCGATTCGGGCGTTTCTGCAACCCACGTTAGAGATTTACTGGTGCCCATGAGCCAAGGAACAGCCGCTATGACAACCCCATCCCCGACCGTTTCCATGGCGGACAAAGTTGCCCTGATCGACAGCATCTGCGCGAAAGCGCGGATCCTGCCGGTGATCACCATCGCCCGCGAGCAGGACGTTCTGCCGCTGGCCGACGCCCTCGCAGCCGGTGGCCTGACGGCCCTGGAAGTGACCCTGCGTTCGCAATTCGGCCTCAAGGCCATCCAGATTCTGCGCGAGCAGCGTCCGGAACTGGTGACCGGTGCCGGCACCGTGCTGGATCGCCACATGCTGGCGGCGGCCGAAGCGGCCGGCTCGCAATTCATCGTCACCCCGGGTATCACCCGCGACCTGCTGGAAGCCAGCGTCGCCAGCCCGATTCCACTGTTGCCAGGCATCAGCAATGCCTCGGGCATCATGGAAGGCTACGGCCTGGGTTATCGCCGCTTCAAGCTGTTCCCGGCCGAAGTCAGCGGCGGCGTCGCGGCCATCAAGGCTTTGGGCGGTCCGTTCGGCGAAGTGAAATTCTGCCCGACCGGCGGCGTGGGGCCTGCCAACATCAAGAGCTACATGGCGTTGAAAAACGTCATGTGCGTGGGCGGTAGCTGGATGCTTGATCCGGAGTGGATCAAGAACGGCGACTGGGCCCGCATTCAGGAATGCACCGCCGAGGCTTTGGCGCTGCTGGACTGATCGCTTCACCCGACACCTCGTTGTGTGTTCTACGGCTTTACGGTGCGCTTGGTCGGTGCACCGTTTTTTTTTGCCCGGAACAAACAGGTACGACTCGAAACCTGTGGGACCAGGGACATCCTGCGATACATAGTTACCGCATGACGAAAATCGACCGGTGCTAGCCTGCGTTCATCTTATGGAAGAGAGAACGTCATGGACGCTACCACCTCAGTTGCACCCCCGGCACCGCTTTACCTGCTGTCACCCGAACAGATTGCCGGCCCGTATTTCCGCAACCCCAAACTGATTCGCAGAAACATCAGCGAAGGCGCCGAAGGCGTTCCGTTGGTGCTGCGGCTGACCATTGTCGATGCCATGACCGGCGAGCCGGTCCCCGATGCACTGGTGGATATCTGGCACTGCAATGCCCGCGGTGCCTATTCGGGCTGGAGCAAGATCAACCCGGACGTCGAGGTCGATACCGGAGACATCGGCGCCGTCCCGCGCACCGATGACGATACCTACCTGCGCGGCGGGCAGTTCACCGACAAGTCGGGCATCGTGCGCTTCACCTCGATCTATCCGGGTTTTTACGCCGGCCGCGCTTTGCACATTCACGTCGCCGTGCGCATCACGGCCGGCAACAACTATCTGCAAGAACGGCATGTCGCCTGGGTCGGGCAGCTTTACCTGCCTGAGGTGGCGTCGCGCTCGGTGCTCGGCAGCCGCGCGTACAGCGGTCGAACCGTGCCGGCACTGACCAACGATCAGGACTTTTTCTATACAACCATGGACGGTGAAGAATCGACCTTGAGCGTGCACACCCTGGGGCGGGATTCGGCTGAAGACGGCTACTTCGGGCAGATGACCATTGGCATCGACACGTTCGCCGTGTCGACCCAGATCAAGCCCGAGGACTTTGACAAGTACACCGTCTGACGTCAGCCCAGTTCGGTCAGTGCCCTGGCCAGCACATCCATGTCGGTCGCCGTGGTGGTAAGCCCCGGTGTAATGCGGATGCACGGACCGCATGCCGCGCCACTGCGGGTCACGGTGAACAGGTTGTACTCATTGAGCAGGCGCTCGACCATGGCTTGCTGGTCGGCATGCCGGGTAAAGCGCAACGAGGTGATGCCGCAATACAGGCGCGGGTCATCCGGAGTCAGGACTTCAACGCCCGGTAACTGCCGCGCTGCACCGACCCAGCGGTTGCGCAGATAATTGAGCCGCGCGCCCTTGGCCGCGGCACCCCCCATCGCCCAATGTTCTTCGAGTACCAGTGGCAGGGTCAGCAGCGCCGGGATGTTAGGGGTGCTGTACGAGGTGCGGGCGCGAATGTCAGTGGGTGGAAAATGCATCTCTCCCATGTCCGGATCGATGTCGGCCAGGCGTTCGGGGGCGATGTAGATAAAACCGAGGGTCAGCGGTGCGCCGATCCACTTGTGCAGATTGAAGCCGGCGAAGGTGATACCAAGATCGTTCAGGTCGAATTCGAGCTGACCGAGGGCATGGGCGCTGTCGAGGATGACGTCGATGCCATGCTCTTTCGCAGCCGCTGCAATCGCCTGCACCGGCATCACCAGGCCCGTGCGATGGGTGACGTGGGTCAGGGCCATCAGCTTCAGCCGCGGATACCGGGCGAAGGCTTCCCGATAGGTATTGAGCAGGCTGTCGAAGGTTGCCGGGTGTGCGTGATCGATCTCGATCACTTCGACACCACGATTACGCGCGAGCCAGCGCATGGCGCCTTTGACCGTGTCGTATTCCAGATCGCAAATCAGTACCTGATCGCCGGGCTGCAGCCGGTTGTAGTTGCGGATCAGCGACTGCAAACCTTCCGAGGCGTTGCGGGTCAGGGCGATGCTGTCGGCGGGTACGCCAATCAGCCTGGCCAGTTGCGCGCGGATTTTCAGGCTGTCGCCCTGCTCGAAACGCTGGCGCACATAGACCGAGTTACTGCGGTTGATCAGCTCGATGTTGCGCTGGTATTCCTCGACCACCGTGCGCGACATGCGTCCGAAGTAACCGTTCTCCAGGTTGAGCGGGCCGGGTTCGACATCGTAGCGGTCGGCAAAGGTTTGCCAGAAGGCTTCATCACGGGCGCGGCGGGTGTTGTCGGGCATGGGGTACTCGTCAGGTGATTCAGTGGCGCGGGGCCGGTTTGCCGTGTTTGGCGCGCAGCGGTTCGAGCAAGTCCGACAATCCGTTGTGGTCGATCTCCTGCATCAGGGCCAGCAGGCCGCCCAACTCGCCGTGAGGGAAGCCCTCCCGGGCGAACCAGTTCAGGTAAGGGCCGGGCAGGTCGGCAATGATTCGGCCCTTGTACTTGCCGAAGGGCATTTCGCGGGTGATCAGCAGTTCGAGCTTTTCAGGGTTCATCAATCGGTCGTCTTGATTCGGTCAGTCTGGAAAATACAGGCCTTCTGCATGCAGGCCAAATGACCGACATGAATAATGCCAGCTAGCCTGGCGTTTTTTATGCGAAAAGGAATTGCAAGAGACTGCAGTATTTGAGGTGCTACGGGGACTGTGGCGAGGGGGCTTGTCGGAATGCCCCCTCGTCACAGAGGGTTAGCCGATGCTGATCGCTGGCAGCGTGGTCAAGGTCACGCTTTGCTGCTTGCGTGGCGCGAGGATCTCCGCCTCGCCATCCACCACCAGTTCATCGCGCTGGTTGAACACGCGAGTGGCGATGCGTACGCGAAACTTCGGCAGTTTTTCGAGGATTTCCAGGCGCACGGTCAGGGTGTCGCCGATCTTCACCGGTTTCTGAAAGCTCATTTGCTGGCCGATGTAGATGGTCCCCGGGCCAGGCAATTCGCAGGCGACCGCTGCGCTGATCAACGCGCCGCTGAACATGCCGTGGGCGATGCGCTCCTTGAACATGGTGCTGGCGGCGTATTCGGCATCCAGGTGTACCGGGTTGTGGTCGCCGGACATCGCAGCGAACAACTGGATGTCGCGCTCTTCGACCGTCTTGCTGAAACTGGCGGTCTGGCCGACTTCGAGGGCTTCGTAAGGGGTGTTGGTAACCTGGGTCATCTGTCTCAATTCCTGTGACGAATTAAAAAATTCACAAAAAAACTATTCGGACCGGTGCGGCCGAGGAGCGCTCAAGGCCTGTGCGATCCAGTTCAGCACATCGGCGATGATTTCATCGCGGTTGCTCTCATTGAACAGTTCGTGCCTCGCCTGCGGGTAAACGGTCAGTTGCAGGTGTCGGCTGCCGGCCGCTCGCAGCGCGTCGGCCAGATCCTTGAGACGCTTGCCTTCGCTCACCGGATCACATTCGCCGCCAATCACCAGCAGCGGCAGGCCCGGGTCGATCTGGGCGAGATTGGACGCTTTGCTGATTTGCTGCAAGCCGCCGAGCAAATCGATCCACAGTTGATTGGTGCAACGGAAACCGCAGAGCGGGTCGTTGACGTACAGATCGACCTGCTCCGGATCACGGCTGAGCCAGTCAAACGGCGTGCGTGCCGGTTTGAATTTGTTGTTGAACGAGCCGAACGACAGCCATTCGATCAAAGCGCTGCGTCCTTTGCCGCCCTGGCGCAGGCGTTCGAGACGGGCGATTTGCCGGGCTGCGCGATAAAGCGCCACAGGCTGGAAGTTCGAGCCGCTGAGGATGGCCCCGTGCAGGCTGGCACTGTGGTGCAGCAGATAGGCCTGGGCGATGTAACTGCCCATGCTGTGACCGAGCAGCACGATCGGGACGCCAGGGTGCTGCTGGCCGATGTGCTGGTTGAGGCTGGCCAGGTCGCTCACGACCTTGCACCAGCCATCGTCATCGGCGAAATGCCCGAGTGTCCCGTTTTCGGCGGTTTTGCCATGTCCACGCAGGTCCGGCGCGCATACGCCATAGCCCTGTTCACAGAGTTTTTCCGCCAGGGGGCCATAGCGGCCGCTGTGTTCGGCCATGCCGTGGGCCAGCAGAATCATTGCCTTGAGGCTGCCGTCGGGGAGCCACTGGTTGACGAAGAGGCGGCTGTGGTCGCTCGTGGTCAGCCAGAAAGTGTCATGGATCATGGCGGTTCCTTTGCATGAGGCTGCCTGGTTGGAAACAGCTCGTTGCAGTTTATAGCGCATCCTTGGCTGGGCGTCTGATCAGCCTACGCCACGGCGAGTAGATTCATACGGTCAATGACGGCCGTGGGCATATTTGCCTGCTACGTCATAACTGCTAGTGTCCGTGAAGCTCCGCTTTTTGCATTTTTTTTGAAAAGTGACAGAAAAGTGGCCCCGGATAGATTCAGGTAAAGAGGACAAGAACAATGCAACCTGATTTCTGGAATGACAAACGCCCGGCCGGCGTACCCCTGGACATCGATCTGGGAGCCTACAAGTCGGTAATCGAGGTGTTCGAGCGTTCCTGCAAGAAGTTTGCTGACCGCCCTGCGTTCAGCAACATGGGCGTGACCCTGACTTACGCCGAACTGGAACGCCAGAGCGCTGCCTTCGCCGGCTACCTGCAAGCCCACACCGACCTGGTGCCGGGTGACCGCATCGCGGTGCAGATGCCCAACGTCCTGCATTACCCGATTGCCGTGTTCGGTGCCTTGCGCGCCGGATTGATCGTGGTCAACACCAACCCGCTGTACACCGCGCGGGAAATGCGCCACCAGTTCAAGGACTCCGGTGCCCGGGCGCTGGTGTACCTGAACATGTTCGGCCAGAAAGTCCAGGAAGTGCTGCCCGACACCGATATCCAGTACCTGATCGAAGCGAAGATGGGCGACCTGATGCCCACCGCCAAGGGGTGGCTGGTCAACACTGTGGTGAGCAAGGTCAAGAAGATGGTCCCGGACTACTCCTTGCCCCAGGCCGTTTCCTTCAAGAGTGCGCTGCGCATGGGTCGTGGCCTGGGTATCAAGCCGCTGAAGGTCGGCCTCGACGACATCGCCGTGCTGCAATACACCGGCGGCACCACTGGCCTGGCCAAGGGCGCGATGCTGACCCACGGCAACCTGGTGGCGAACATGCAACAGGCACGGGCCTGTCTCAGCCAGTCGGCCAGCGACGGTCAGCCGTTGTTGCGCGAAGGGCAGGAGGTAATGATCGCGCCGCTGCCGCTGTACCACATCTATGCCTTCACAGCGAACTGCATGTGCATGATGGTGACCGGTAACCACAACGTGCTGATCACCAATCCACGGGACATCGCCGGCTTCATCAAGGAGCTGAAGAACTGGCGGTTCTCGGCGCTGCTGGGGCTCAACACACTGTTCGTCGCATTGATGGATCACCCGGACTTCAAGACCCTGGACTTCTCCAGCCTCAAGCTCACCAACTCCGGCGGCACTGCGCTGGTCAAGGCCACCGCCGAGCGTTGGGAACAACTGACCGGTTGCCGCATCACCGAAGGCTACGGCCTGACCGAAACTTCGCCGGTGGCCTGCACCAACCCCTATGGCGACCAGTCGCGGATCGGCACGGTCGGCCTGCCGGTGCCGGGCACCACGCTGAAAGTCATCAGCGATGACGGCGTCGAGCAACCTTTGGGCGAACGTGGCGAGTTGTGCATCAAGGGCCCGCAGATCATGAAGGGCTACTGGCAGAAACCCGATGCCACGGCCGAGGTGCTGGATGCCGAAGGCTGGTTCAAGTCCGGTGACATTGCGGTGATCGACCCGGACGGTTTCGTGCGCATCGTTGACCGCAAGAAGGACATGATCATTGTCTCTGGCTTCAACGTGTACCCGAACGAAATCGAAGACGTGGTGATGGCTCACCCGAACGTCGCCAACTGTGCGGTCATCGGTGTGCCCGACGAGCGGTCGGGGGAGGCGGTGAAGCTGTTCGTGGTGGCCCGTGAAGCTGGGGTCAGCCTTGAAGAGCTGAAGGCTTACTGCAAGGAGAACTTCACGGCGTACAAAGTACCGAAGCACATCGTGCTGCGTGAGTCGCTGCCGATGACGCCGGTGGGCAAGATTTTGCGGCGGGAGTTGCGTGATATCGCCTGATCGGTGAATGGCCGCGCTTTGCGCGGATCGCGGGCAAGCCACGCTCCCACAAGGTTCAGTGTCGTCCAGAATGGATGTGAACGACGCGAACATTGTGGGAGCGGGCTTGCCCGCGATGCTTTTCGGCGGACGCTAAAGCCCCGGTTTTCACGGGCTACAGGGCTTTATAGGTTTTTTGCTCTAAAATGACTGCCTGAAGGTCTTGA
Organism: Pseudomonas grandcourensis; assembly: GCF_039909015.1. Taxonomy (NCBI): domain Bacteria; kingdom Pseudomonadati; phylum Pseudomonadota; class Gammaproteobacteria; order Pseudomonadales; family Pseudomonadaceae; genus Pseudomonas; species Pseudomonas grandcourensis. The sequence goes on along the minus strand of NZ_CP150919.1, from coordinate 5,416,031 downwards.
GTCACAAATGTGACCGTAGAGGCCGCTTTTGGCTCTAGTCGACCCTTGGCAAAGCTGCTACTCTCGGCGCGCTTTGTGACTTCTCGGCCTACTATCAGCCAGATTCACCAATGACCAAACACCAATAATAATCGCATCAAATGCGGTGCTGAATTCGCGTTGCTGAGGAGTGGGCTTCCATGATCGAAGACTTTTGGAAGGATAAGTACCCAGCTGGGATTGCTGCCGACATCAATCCAGACGAGTATCCGAATATTCAGGCAGTGTTGAAGCAATCCTGCCAACGCTTCGCCAACAAGCCGGCATTCAGCAACCTGGGCAAGACACTCACCTACGGTGAACTGTACGAATTGTCCGGTGCGTTTGCCGCTTATCTGCAACAGCATACCGACTTGCAGCCTGGCGATCGAATCGCCGTGCAACTGCCCAACGTGTTGCAGTACCCGGTAGCCGTCTTCGGTGCAATCCGCGCCGGGCTGATCGTGGTCAACACCAACCCGCTCTACACCGCGCGGGAAATGGAACATCAATTCAACGACTCCGGTGCCAAGGCCCTTGTCTGCCTGGCCAACATGGCGCACCTGGCGGAAATCGTGGTGCCGAAGACCGGCATCAAGCACGTGATCGTCACCGAAGTCGCCGACCTGCTGCCGCCGCTCAAGCGTCTGCTGATCAACAGCGTCATCAAGTACGTGAAGAAGATGGTGCCGGCCTATCACTTGCCCAAGGCCGTCAAGTTCAACGACGTGCTGAGCAAAGGCCTGGGCCAGCCAGTGGCCGAAGCCAACCCGGCCAGTGGCGATGTCGCGGTGTTGCAATACACCGGCGGCACCACCGGCGTGGCCAAGGGCGCGATGCTGACCCACCGCAACCTGGTGGCGAACATGCTGCAGTGCAAGGCGCTGATGGGTTCCAACCTCAATGAAGGTTGCGAGATCCTGATCACGCCGCTGCCGCTGTACCACATCTATGCGTTCACCTTTCACTGCATGGCGATGATGCTGATCGGCAACCACAACATCCTGATCAGCAACCCGCGCGACCTGCCGGCGATGGTCAAGGAACTGTCGAAGTGGAAGTTCAGCGGCTTCGTCGGCCTGAACACGTTGTTCGTGGCCCTGTGCAACAACGAAGGCTTCCGCAAGCTGGATTTCTCCGCGCTGAAAGTCACCTTGTCGGGCGGCATGGCCCTGCAACTGGCTGCGGCCGAACGCTGGAAAGCGGTGACCGGTTGCGCCATCTGCGAAGGCTACGGCATGACCGAAACCAGCCCGGTGGCCACGGTCAACCCAATCCAGAACATCCAGATCGGCACCATCGGCATTCCGGTGCCGTCGACCCTGTGCAAAGTCATCAACGATGCCGGCGTCGAGCAGCCGATGGGTGAAATCGGCGAACTGTGCGTGAAAGGTCCGCAGGTCATGAAAGGCTACTGGCAGCGTCAGGAAGCCACCGATGAAATCCTCGACAGCGAAGGCTGGTTGAAGACCGGTGACATCGCACTGATCCAGCCCGATGGCTACATGCGCATTGTCGATCGCAAGAAAGACATGATCCTGGTATCCGGTTTCAACGTGTATCCGAACGAACTCGAAGACGTGCTGGCCACCTTGCCGGGCGTGCTGCAATGCGCGGCCATCGGTGTACCGGACGAGAAGTCGGGCGAGGCGATCAAGATTTTCATCGTTGCCAAGCCGGGCGTGACCCTGACCAAGGAACAGGTGATGGAGCACATGCGCGCCAACGTCACCGGCTACAAGGTCCCGCGCTCCGTGGAGTTCCGCGATGCACTGCCGACCACCAACGTCGGCAAGATCCTGCGTCGTGAATTGCGCGATGAAGAACTGAAGAAGATCAACGCGAAGAAAGCCACCGCGTAATCAACAAAAAACCCCGCAGATGCGGGGCTTTTTGTATCTGTAGGAGCGAGCTTGCTCGCGATGCTCGTTAACGATTACGCGTGTTTACTGGTTAAACGCAGCGCTCTTGAATCCATCGTCGGAACGCCGCCCGGAGCAAGCTCGCTCCTACAAGCGAAACGGCGCGAAGTTGACGTTGGTGCCCGCCGGGCGCATGTCCTGCAGGAAGGAGTCCTTGTCGGCGCTCAGTTCCAGGCTCAATGCCGCCTTGCGCTTGCCTTCATTGCGCACCACCAGGCCTTCGAGCTTCTCGCGCAGGAACACGGTCGGCACTTTCAGGTGCAGCAACTCGTCGGTGTCCGGCGTGTGCATCAGCAGGTGAATCCACTCGTACTGACCGATTGCAAGGCGCGTCACCGGGAGGTCGAACCACCAGATGTTGCGGTTACGGTTCAGTTCGGCGAAGTGGCAGTTGTTGACGCCAAGCACAGCACCGCCGAGTTCCTGGTTTCTGCGGGCAATGGCCTGCTTTTTATCGAGTTTCATAACGTTCCTACGGGATTGGATCTTCAGCGCCAAGGCCTGAATGTGATGCGCATTCTCAGGGGTTGGCCCGCAAACATAAAGCGCAACCTGCACTGAACGATGAAATGTCGTGGTGAAATAAATGAAACTCCCTGTAAAAGCCCCCGGTCAACCTTGTGTAACGACTTTCCTGCATTGAAATGTCTTTAATGAAAAGAAGACGCGGCCATCTTCAGATGGCCGTTTTTGTGTCAGCCTGAACTTGCACGCTGAATTTGTTTCAAAGTCGCCAACTGGGCTACCTTGATGAAAGAAAACAGCCCCTGAGTCGCCACGACTTCAACCCAATCCGTATGCGGCGAATGGAGACGCGAATGATTTTCCCGGACATGAGAGGCTTGCCCCTGCACCGTGTGATGATGCGCACGGTCACCGAGTTCATTGCCGACGAGATGTCGACCTATGCCTCGGCGCTGGCCTATCAAATGCTCTTTTCGCTGTTTCCGTTCATTCTGTTCCTGATTGCCCTGATCGGCTTCCTGCATCTGCCCGACTTCTTTTCCTGGCTGCGCCTGCAATCGGAACTCGTATTGCCGCCCCAGGCGCTGGAGCAGGTCAACCCGGTGATCGACCAGCTTCAGCAGTCCAAGGGGGGGCTGCTGTCAGTGGGTATCGTGATTGCGCTGTATACCGCCTCCGCCGGTGTGCGGCTGATGATGAGCGCGATGAACGCTGCCTACGACGTGGTTGAAGGGCGCCCGCTGTGGAAACGCTTTCCGTTGTCGATCATCTACACCGTCGGCATTGCCGGCATGCTGCTGATCGCCGCAGCGCTGATGGTGCTCGGGCCACAGGTGATGGAATGGATCGCTGCGCAAGTCGGCCTTGAGTACTTCATCGTCACGCTCTGGACCATCGCGCGCTGGCCGGTGATCGTGATTTTGATGATGGTCGCGGTGGCGTTGATCTACTACGTCATGCCCGACGTCAAACAGGAATTCCGCTTCATCACCCCAGGCTCAGTGCTGGCGGTGGTGGTATGGATCATCGCGTCCCTGGGCTTTGGTTTGTACGTCAAGGAGTTCGCCAACTACAACGCCATGTATGGCAGTATCGGTGCGATCATCGTGCTGTTGCTGTACTTCTACATTTCCGCTGCGGTGCTGCTGCTGGGCGCGGAAATGAATGCCGTGATCGAGCACATGTCGCGAGAGGGCAAGGACCCTGGCGAAAAAGTGGCTGGCGAGCATGGTCCCGTCCATGAGGAAAAACACCACGTGTCGGGGTTGGGCCGCGATCACTCACACAAACCGACCATTGATGAAACCTGATCATGATTCGTGAAATTCTGAAAATGGGCGATGAGCGCCTGCTGCGCATTGCCCCGCCAGTGCCGGTCGAAATGTTCGACAGCCCCGAGCTGTGGCAACTGATCGATGACATGTTCCAGACCATGGAAAGCGTGGGGGGCGTTGGCCTGGCCGCTCCGCAGATCGGCGTCGACCTGCAACTGGTGATCTTCGGTTTCGAGCACAGCGAGCGTTACCCGGATGCCGAGGCCGTGCCGCAGACGATCCTGATCAACCCGTTGATCACACCGCTGAGCCCGATCCTGGAAGAGGGCTTCGAAGGCTGTTTGTCCGTGCCTGGCCTGCGTGGCGCGGTGCAGCGTTACCAGCAGATTCGCTACGAAGGTGTCGACCCCAAGGGTGAACCCATCGTGCGTTTTGCCTCGGGGTTTCATGCACGGGTGGTGCAGCATGAGTGTGACCACCTGATCGGCCGCCTGTACCCGTCGCGCATTACCGACTTCAGCAAGTTTGGCTTCACCGAGGTGATGTTCCCGGACCTGGATCCCAACGCGGACGATTGACCCAAATCCACCACAAAACCACATTTGATCTTCATCAGGCTTGAGCCGGCTCCAACCCCATCGCAATCATCGGTTTGCTGCGCGCATAACGGCTTAACCGTTCAACCATCGCGTAAGGCATCGGCGGATCGAAAGTAAACCCGCGTCGCTCATAAAACCCCCGCAAGTCCGGATGGCAGAACAACCACACCGGCAGTTCGCACTCCTTCACCGCGGCCGCAATCAACCCGGCGGCAAGCCCTTGCTCGCGGCAGGCCGGATCGACCAGCAAGCCGGTCAGCCAATGCCCGCCGGACACCGGACGCAAACACAGCACGGCAACAATCCGGTCACGCCGGGCCACCCACAGCTTTGCGTCGCGCACGGCTTTCATCGACGATTGGTGAGTGCGATAGAACTTGTTCATCAATGGCCATAACGGCTCGTCAAGCAGGGCGTATTGGGTGTCGGGCATGGTCTCGGACTGTCGGTATGCAAAGCGGGCGATTATAAAAGAACGCGCGCGCCGGGATAGGTGTATACCTGATCTCACATCCCCATGAGTGGAGTACGCATCATGTCCAAAGGTATGGATTCAAAGAAATCGGCGAAAAAGAAACCGGTGAAAACCGCTATCGAGAAGCGCGCAGACAAGAAGGCCAAAAAGGTCGGCGTGTTCGGTCACTGATCCCGCATTGATTGATCGCTCCCATGCAACATGGGAGCGATCCTCCTGAAAATAATCTGCAAGATTTCCCAAAGCCATTGCACAGAAGGGGACTGGTCCCCGATCTGAGCAACGCCATGCCCCATTACTTTGATAGCGCCCACCAAGCAGAAATCGAATCCCTGCGCCGACGCTTCACCGCGCGCACCGAATGGCCGACCTGGTTGCTGTTGATCGGTGTGTATGGCGCCTGGTTTGGCATCGTGTTGAACAGCCATCGATTGGGTTTGTGGTGGAGCACGCTGTTGCTGATTCCATTGCTGGTGTTGTGGTTATCCGTGCAACACGAACTGTTGCATGGTCATCCCACACGCTGGCCAATCCTGAACAAAATCCTTGGCTACGCACCGTTTGCCGTTTGGTATCCGTACACCTTGTACCGCGATAGCCATTTGCTGCATCACCGCGACGAGGACCTGACGATCCCCGGTCGCGATCCGGAAAGCCGTTACCTGAGTGCCGGGCAGTGGCAGGGCAGCTCGGCGTTGGTGCGCAGCCTGCACTGGCTGAGCAAAACCGTGCTCGGCCGCTTTGCCCTGGGGGCACCGCTGGCCTTGCTGGCGCTGGCCCGTGAAGAGCTACAGCGCCTCAGGGCCGGCGAGCGTCAGGCGTGGTTGATGTGGTTGAGTCACGGCTTGATGACCGGGGTGATGTTGCTGTTCATCGCGAGTGTCAGTGTGCTGCCGGTTTGGCATTACCTGTTGTTGATCAGTGTGCCAGCGCTGTCGATCGCCATGATTCGCTCCTACTATGAACATCGCCCTCACGCGGCACCGGAGCAACGCACGGTACTCAACGAAGCGGCCTGGCCGTGGCGCTGGCTGTTCCTGAACCTCAACTTTCATCTGGTGCATCACGAGTTGCCGGGGTTGCCCTGGTACGACTTGCCCCGTGCATACCAGGCCCGCCGCGAGCAATGGTTGGCGCGCAGCGGTGGATTCCTGGTGCAGGGGTATGGGCAGTTGTGGCGTGAGCATGGCGTCAAAGCCATCGACAGTCCCAGGCATCCGTTTCACTGAAGTATGGATCACCTCCAATCCCACAGGGGATTGCGTTGCATGAGGAAGTTTTGATGACCCAACACATCGCCGAACTGCTGATGTACACCGCCCCCGAACCCATCCACCGGGCCAACGAACGCTGGCTGGCGCGAATCCTCGAGCGTCTGGGCGACACCCGCCGTGATACCGAAGGCCTGTCCCTGATGCAGATGTGGTTGTCGCCGAACTTGCTGCTGACACAAACCTGCGGTTATCCGCTGATGACGGCATTGCGCGGCAAGGTCCGGGTGCTGGGACGCCCTCGTTATGAACTGCCGGACAGCAGCAACGGCAATCATTGCAGCCTGATTCTGGGACGTCTTGATGATGCACGGCCAACCCTGGCGGATTTTCGCGGCAGCCGAGGCGTGATCAATGGCCAGGACTCCAACAGCGGCATGAATCTGCTGCGCCGCCGCTTGGCACCGCTGCAACGTGACGGGCGATTTTTTGCTCAGGTGGGAATCAGCGGCAGCCATCGCGAAAGCCTGCGCTGGTTACGTGAAGACCTTGCCGATCTGGCGGCCATCGACAGCGTGACCTTTGCCTATCTGGCACGCCATGCCGCAGAGGAAGTGGCCGGTTTGCGGGTGATTGCCCGCAGTGCGCTCAGCCCTGCCTTACCGTTCATTACCGCCGCGACGGTCAGCGATGAGCAGGCTGAAGCGCTTCTGCGGGTGATGAACCTGGCATTGCGCGAACTGCCGCAGGTTGCCGAAACCCTCGGTTTGCCAGAGGTACTGCCCGCCAACGAAAGCGACTATCAGATTGTGCTCGACTATCAGCGTGAGGCTGAGACGTTGGGGTATGGGGATTTGCGATAGAGGCCTGTCAGGTGTTCCTTTTAATTCTATAAATGAATATAAAAATAAGTTTTAAATATTATTAATGAATAAGGCTCCTTGCTAGGATTCGCCTCACCGGACCACCGGACATTCAGCGACCCCTAACCCAGGAGCCCCTATGTCCGGCGCCGATATTCTTCATCGCAAACACGTGGACGGCCTGTTCCGCGCTCACTACCACTGGCTCTGCAAACGCCTGCGTCAGTCCCTGAACGATGCCGCTGCTGTCGAAGACATTGCCGGCGAAACCTTCGTGCAACTGCTCCAGGCCCCAAGTCTGACGGCAATCCGTGAACCCCGTGCCTTGCTCACCACCATCGCCCGGCGCCTGCTCTATCAGCGCTGGCGTCGAGGGGATCTGGAGCGCCAGTATCTTCAGCAACTGCAACAGGCCGAGCCGGTCCACGCCGAATCGCCGGAGGCACTGGCTCAGGTGTCCCAGGCCCTGACCCGTGTGGATCACAGTCTTCAGCGGCTGCCCGGCAAGGTCCGCTCGACCTTCCTGTTGTCGCGGGTCGACGGCCTGACCTATCCGCAAATTGCCGCCGCGCTGGGCATCTCCCAGCGTTCAGTCAGCGACTACATGACCCGTTCCCAGGCCCTGTGCGACCGGCACAGCGCCAACCAATCACCGAACCGTCCCCTCCAGAACAAGAGGTCCGCATGAGATCGATCAAAACCCTGCTCGGCAGTTCGCTGCTGGCCCTGAGCCTGTTGTCCCACCCGGCATCGGCCACGAAAAAAGCGGCGCCTATCCACTTTGGCGACATCACCTGGGAAAGCGGCAGCCTCATCACCGAAATCCTGCGCCTGATCGTTGAAAAAGGTTACGGCTACCCGACCGACACACTGCCGGGCAGTACCGTCAGCCTTGAAGCGGCGCTGGCGAAAAACGATATCCAGGTCATCGGTGAAGAGTGGGCCGGGCGTAGTCCCGCCTGGGTCAAGGCGGCAGCGGATGGCAAGGTGTTTGGCCTGGGCGATACGGTCAAAGGCGCCACAGAAGGCTGGTGGGTGCCGGAGTACGTGATCAAGGGCGATCCCGAGCGCGGCATCAAGCCCTTGGCTCCAGAACTGAAATCCGTTGCGGACCTGGCGAAATACAAGGACGTGTTCCGCGACCCCGAAGACCCGAGCCGCGGACGCTTCCTCAACAGCCCGACCGGCTGGACATCGGAAATCGTCAACAGCCAGAAACTCAAGGCCTATGACCTGACCGCCAGCTACGTCAACTTCCGCACGGGGTCCGGTGCCGCACTGGATGCCGAGGTGGCGTCGTCGATCCGCCGGGGCAAACCGGTGTTGTTCTACTACTGGTCGCCGACACCGCTGTTGGGGCGATTCAAACTGGTGAAGCTCGACGAACCGCCGTTCGACGCCGAAGCCTGGAAAACCCTGGCCGACGCCAACAACCCGAACCCCAAGGGCACGCGCTCGATGCCGGCGAGCCTGGCTATCGGTGTGTCGGCACCGTTCAAGGCGCAGTATCCGGACCTGGTGACGTTCTTCGAGAAGGTCGATCTGCCGATCGATCTGTTGAACCAGACCCTGGGCCAGATGAGTGAAAAACGGCAGAAACCCCGCGAAGTCGCCGAGGCGTTTTTGCGTGAGCAGCCGCAGGTGTGGAAGGGCTGGGTGCCGGGGGAAGTCGCCACCAGGGTGAGTGCCAGCTTGTAGTTTTGTGTTGTCTGGAAGGTCGCCATCGCGAGCCTGCTCGCGATTGATCTAACGTCCTACGCCAATTCGGCGGCCAGTGCCGCTTTCACCGCCGGCCGCTGATTCACTCTGGCTTGAAACCTTGCCAACGCGGGCCACTCATTCAATTCAATGTCGAACAACCGAGCCCAACGCAACACCGTAAACAAATACACATCAGCAATGCCGAACCCGGCCGCCATCAAGTAATCCTGCCGCTCCAACGTCTGGTTCAACACGGCAAAACGCTTGAACAGTTTCGCCTTGATCAGCGCCTTCACCTCTTCGGTAAATCGGGCGTTGAACAGCCAGCCGAGCCCGCCATGAATCTCCGTCGAGATGAAGTTCAGGCATTCCTGTAACCGTACCCGCTCGAAAGTCTCCTGCGCAGCGGCCAGTTTTGCTTGCGGCTGTAGATCAGCCAGGTATTGCAGAATCGCCGGCCCTTCAGTCAGCACTTCGCCGTTATCCAGTTGCAAGGCAGCGACGTAACCCTTGGGGTTGATGGCGAGAAAGTCGTCGCCGTCGGCAGTGGTTTTGCTGATGTTGTCGACGCGGATCAATTGGAAAGGCAGTTCCAATTCGCGCAACACAATGTGTGGCGCCAGCGAGCAGGCTTCGGGGGCGTAATACAGCTTCATGGGGCGGGCTCTGGTTGTGGATTTACGCCAGTGTCATAGTGCACGGCGCCCCCGATAAAATTAATCTTTCAGAAAACTGCCATAAGGAAAGCTACTGCCATGATGAACCTGATGCACTGGCGAATGGTGGTGGCTGTGGCGGATACCGGCAACATCACCCGGGCCGCCGACCGGGTCGGCATGACCCAGTCAGGGGCCAGCCAGGCCTTGGCATTGATCGAGGAAAACCTCGGTGTTCAATTGTTCACCCGGGAAAACCGCCAAACCTTGCCGACGGCCATCGGCCTGGCGGTCATCGAGCAGGCGCGGACCATGCTCGGTGCGCTGCAAGCCATTCGCAGCACCGTCGAGGCCGCAAAAGGTGTTGAACGCGGGACGATTCGCCTGGCCAGTTTTCCCATGGTCCTGGCGACCTTTCTGCCGCCTTTGCTGCGCCGGTTCAATCGGCTTTACCCCGGCATTGAGGTGGTTGCCCTGGAAGTCAGCGATGACGAAGTGGAAACCCTGCTCGACGCGGGACTGGTGGATGTCGGCGTGGTGCTCAATCCGTCTGCCGAACGCAAGGCCAGTCCTTTGGGGCGCGATGCCTGGATGGCGGTATTGCCCGGTGGCCATCCGCTGGCGCGGCGCACTCATGAAGAGGGTGTCCGCCTCGACGAGTTGGTGACGCAACCTTTTGTGCTGGCCACGGGCGGTTGTTCGACCAATGCGCGAAGTCTGGCTGCCGATGCGGGGCTGCCACTGCAGGATGTGCGCGTCGAGGTCCGCGAGTGGCGCAGTGCGTTTACCCTGGTGCGGGAAAACATCGGCGTGAGCCTGGTTCCGGAGATGACGCTGCCGGGTAATCGGCAGGGTTTGCGCGTGGTGCCGGTGCTGCCGCGGATCGACCGTGAGTTTGCTTTGGTGGTCGCGACAAACAAACCACCGTCGGCGGCGGTGCAAGCCCTGCTGGGTATGCTCGACGGACGGCAACCACCCGGCAAGTAGCTGAATCGTTTTTGTCCTCAATGCTGGCCGACTAGTGGCCTTGCAAGCCCGAGGTTGCTGTCTATGATCAGCTGTAACTAATTGTGTCGACCGTGATGAGGCGGTCGATGTCTTGGCGAAAGAGTGCGCAATCGAAGGCACCAACACTTGACGACAAGGAGCTGTCCGCTAAATGGATTTTGTTGTGAACCTGTTAGGGCTGGCCCGCATGCGGGCTATCAAGAGAAGGATGTCTTGATGAGCGTGTCGCTGTAAGGACCCTCCGATTGATCATCAATTATCACCTGACTAGTCCTTCTTTTTGGAGGGATGCGTGTGCCTGTTCCGTGGAACGTAGTGGTGGATTTGAAAGACCTGCAACTTTCATCAATCAAAAAACCGCGCTGAAGGTGATACAACAATGTTCAACCTACATCACAAGGCTGACCTGCTGGAAATCGAACGATTCAGCTGTGCGCTGACTGAGGCTAATGCCAAGTTGGCGGCGATCAGTCGTTCGATGGCGATGATTGAATTCACCCCGGACGGCATCGTCATCGATGCCAACGAAAGCTTTTGCAATGCCATGGGCTACAGCGCCGACGAAGTACGCGGCAAGCATCACCGGGTCTTTTGTGAAGAGCAGTATTACCGCAGCGATGAGTACACCAAGTTGTGGCGCGACCTGGCGCGGGGCGAGCCGCTGAGCGGGACCTTTCTACGCTTGCACAAAAGCGGCCGGGAGATTTGGCTCGAAGCCAGCTACATGCCGGTGCTGGGCCCCGACCGGCAGGTGAAAAGTGTGATCAAGGTCGCCACCGACATCACCGCACGGACCAACAAGGAACACGAAAACGAAAGCAGGCTCGCCGCGATCGGCCGCTCAATGGCGGTGATCGAGTTCACGCCCGAAGGCAAGGTCATCTCCGCCAACGAGAACTTCCTGAAAACCATGCAGTACTCGCTCAACGAAGTGGTGGGGCAGCATCACAGCCTGTTCTGCCACCGTGCCGAAGCCGAGTCCCAGGGTTACCGGAATTTCTGGGCTTCGCTCAACCGCGGCGAATATCACTCCCATCGTTTCGAGCGCAGGAACAAGCAAGGTCAGACAATATTCCTGGAAGCGTCCTACAACCCATTGTTCGACGCCAAGGGGCGGTTGTACAAAGTGGTCAAGTTCGCCAGCGATATCACCCACCAGATGACCACCCTGCAAACCGCCGCAGAATCGGCCCACAGCACTTCGGTGCAAAACGACGTCTGCGCGCGCAAGGGTTCCGAGGTGGTGCAGCAGACAGTGCAGATCATCCAGGACATTTCCCGGGACTTGAACGAGGCGGCACTGAGCATCGATGCCGTGAGCAAACAGTCCGACATCATCGGCACCATCGTGCAGACGATTCGCGGCATTGCCGATCAGACCAACCTGCTGGCGCTCAACGCGGCGATCGAAGCGGCCCGCGCCGGTGAGCACGGGCGCGGATTTGCGGTGGTGGCCGATGAAGTGCGCAGCCTCGCGGCGCGCACCAGTCAGGCGACGCTGGAGATTGTCGAGGTGGTGCGCAAGAACCACGATTTGTCGTTGAGTGCGGTGTCGAGCATGCAATCGAGCCTGAGTCGAACCGGGCTCGGCGTTGAATTGGCGAACGAGGCAGGGGAGGTGATTCTGGAAATCCAGCAGGGTTCGCGGCATGTGGTGGATGCGATCAGTCAGTTCAATTCGACGTTGCAATTGAACTAGTCGCGGTAAATGAAAAAGGGTTCCGGTAGAGGGACCCTTTTTTATTGTGCGGCGGGCGGCAACCTGTGGCCATTCAGGGCAAGCCGTTGCAGCCGTGCTTGAGGAACCCCGGACGCTGCGCCAGGCGCTGGAAATACTCATCGACGGCGGGGTAGTCAGGCCGGTCGATCGGCGTCATCAGCCAGCGGTTGACCGACAAGCCGATGACAACGTCGGCCAGGGTAAAGTGTGGTCCGGCGACATACGCCTTGGTGGTCGCGAGTTGATGTTCGAGGATGCCCATCTTCTGGTTCCAGCCGCGGATGCCGACTTCCAGGCGATGGGCGTCCTGGAACTCCGGGTCCTTGCGCACCAGCGCCATGAACGCATAGCTCCAGGACGGATTGAGCTCGGTGGCTTGCCAGTCCATCCACTGTTCAACCCGGGCGCGTGCCGCCGGTTCGCCAGGCAGCAGATCATGCTGGTGTTGGTGTTTGCCGGCCAGATAGCGACAGATGGTATTGGATTCCCACAACACGCCGGCCTCATCGATGATCACTGGCACCTGTGCGTTGGGATTGAAGCGCAGGAACTCGGGGCTGTGGGTGGACGCGAAGCCACTGCCCCAGTCCTCGCGTTCGTAGGTTATGCCCAGCTCCTCACAGGTCCACAGGACTTTTCGGACGTTGATGGACGAGGCTTTGCCGAGAATCTTCAGGGTGTGTTCCATTTGAGCAACTCCATCGCGAATGGCGTGTATGTAATTGTAGGAGCGGTCTGAAGGAAAGGGGTTTCATCAGGTTTCCGCAGGCTACGGTTTCTTGCTCCATTGCCTACAACTACGCCAGAATCCGCCGGCTTGTGCGCCTGGTATCCGGACTCTATCGTTCCGCGTCGCTGCAAATTCAGCGATCGGGTCTAGCAGCCTGGATACTTTAGACGCATGACGCCCATCCTTCGTGATCTTGCCTGTCAGTTCACGTTATGGCGGTTGTGCGTGGGAAGACCTTCGGGTCTACCGGGTACTAGAGTCCTGGTCTGCTAGCCCGCGCACAGCTGCCACCTTGTTTTTCGTCTAGCAGCGAACTGTGGCAGCTCCATCACTCCAGGAGCATCACCATGTTCAAACCCACGCCCAACCCCCCGCGCAATCCCAGCCCGATGTTCTCCATCTCACCCGGCATCAATAACGAGACTCTGTTGGCGCACGCCTGCGAATCGTTGGCCTCGGCGAGCGTCATGACCAGTGACTTTGCTGCTTTTCTGGAAGGTAGCCAGCGCAATACGGCATTGGCGATTGCACAGATCATCATGCTGGCCGAGTTGGCGGTGAACCGGGTGCTGGATAACCTCGATCCGCAGCAATAGTGTGCAGCTGTGGTGAGGGAGCAATCTCCTTCACCACAATGGACAGTGTTGATTCAGGTGCTCTGGAGAACCTTCAACCCAACCCCCATTTTTTTGTCGCGCTGCGGGTCTTGGGCAAGCAGTTGCAGCCCGGGAATAATATGATCTGTATCCGGAGGATCAACTACGGAGTTTCGATTCTCGTCGAACTGATCAGATCTTTGACTACGGTTGACTGATTCGCTTTTCGCGTGGCCAATCCAAGTATCGCCTTCGGCCAATCAAGCCGAAGTGCTCTGTAGTGCAGGTCAGCGCGTTGAATTCGCTGCATCGATGCGGGTACCACCGCAATACCCATCCCGGCAGATACCAGGTTTACAGCGGAAGATAGTTGGGGTGCCTGCTGACGGATGGTCGGATTGAACCCGGATTGCCGGCAAGCGGCCACGATATCCGCACTCAGCCCATAACCGGATTTGCGTGAATACAGGATGAAGTTCTCCTGCCGTAAATCAGCAAGCGACAGGCGCTTGCGTGACGTTAATGGGTGGCCATCAGGCAGGACAACAATAAGCGGTTCTTCGGATAAGGTGATGAAGTCAATGTCGCCGCCCATAGCAAACGGAGGCCTGACAAACGCGGCGTCAATTTCTCCACGGCCGAGCCTGGAAATAAGCGATTCGCTATCGTTCTCCTCAAGGTTTACCTCCACCTTGGGGTGTTGTCGCTGGTAACGGCTGATCAAACCGGTGACGGTATCGTTGAACGAAGCGGATTCGGTGAACCCCAGGTTCAACGAGCCGATCTCTCCTCGTGCGGCGCGCCGCGCATTTTTTTGGGCGTCCTCGGCACGCGCAAGAATATCTTGTGCCGATATCAGGAATACCTTGCCTGCATCACTGAGTATGACGCCGCGTCCTACCCGGTGAAAAAGCGGCGTACCAATTTCATCCTCCAAATCACGTATTTGCTGTCCAAGCGGGGGTTGGGCGATCCCAAGTTGTTCGGCGGCTCGTGTGAAGTTCTCCGCCAGGGCCGTAGCGACGAAATAACGTAGATGCCTGAGTTCCAATTAGGACTCCAAAGATACCAATTGTGTATTTTCTAAATATTAGACATTTTGTTTGTGTGGCGCCATGCTTCTTCTGAACCAAGATACCGCCAGTGGTTTGGTCATAACGTTGACGGTCCGAGAATTAGGAGCATTTCATATGAAACCAACTCGACAATTGCGTGAAAAACTATCCTTGGGTTCTTCCGTGATAGCACCAGGCGCCTATGACGGTATATCCGCTCGGCTAGTTGCCATGGCGGGTTTCGACGCGGTCTATGCCAGCGGTGGTGCGATTGCGCGTGCTGCTGGATATCCGGACATCGGTCTACTGAGCTTCAGCGAAGTATTAGAACGGATCGAGAAAATTGTTGAAGCAAGTGGCTTGCCAGTGATTGCAGACGCCGATACGGGATTTGGGGGATCAGCCAATGTTCAGCGCACGGTTCGAGCTCTTGAGTGTGCCGGTGTCGCCGCCTTCCACCTTGAGGATCAATCGTTTCCCAAACGCTGCGGTCATCTGGATGACAAAAAGCTAATAGACGTAAGCGAGATGTGCCGAAAAATTCGGATTGCCCGCCATACGCGGATCGATCAGGACTGCATGATCATTGCCCGTACCGATGCAATTGCGACAGAAGGTTTTGAGTCAGCGTTAACCCGAGCCGAACAGTATGTGAAGGCAGGGGCAGACATGATTTTCGTAGAAGCCCCGGAGACACTGGATCAAATTCGCACGATTGCCCGACGTATCCCGGGACCAAAGCTGATGAATATGTTTTACGGCGGCAAGACTCCCTTAATGCCCATTGAAGAGCTGTCCTCCCTTGGCTATCAGCTCGTCATCATTCCTTCGGATATGCAGCGTGCTGCGATACATGCGATGCAAATTGTTTTGGCTGAAATCAAACGCTCAGGAGATAGCAGCGCCATGGCAGCTCAATTGACGAGCTTCGAGGAACGCGAAAAAATCGTTCAGACCAGCCGGTATCTTGCCTTGGACTTGTTATAAACCCGGCTATGAAGTCGGACCTCGGGAACTGAGATAATTCAAGACGTAAACCGAGTCCGCGGAACATGGGAAAGCAATATGGATGTTCAACTCATAACAGTGGCCGGTTTGGTAGCTGTGACAATCGCGCTATGGGCAACCCGTAGACTTCCAGAGTACTTGACTGCACTTTTGTTCTTCGCGTTCGCGATGATCCTCCATGTCGCTCCCGCTTCCTTGATCTTCTCTGGGTTTACCTCGGCCGCATTCTGGCTCGTTATCAGCGGCTATGTCATTGGAATCGCTATCCGCAAGACAGGATTGGCCGCTCGAAGTGCGAGGGTGCTCGCTACCCATCTTTCCAGATCATATCCACAAATGGTCTTTGGTATTGTCGGCCTCACTTACGCGCTCGCTTTTGTTATGCCTTCCAATATGGGGCGTATTGCGCTACTGATGCCGATTGTCCTGGCGCTTGCTGATCGAGTGGGTTTCAGGGAGAAAAGTCCAGGGCGTATTGGCCTTTCACTTGCTGTCGGCTTTGGAACCTTCCAGCTTTCAGCATCCATTCTGCCGGCGAATGTTCCAAATCTTGTCATGGCGGGGGCCATCGATACCACGTACGGGTTGCAGTTATCCTATCTGCCTTATCTGATATTGCATGCCCCCGTACTTGGCATCCTGAAGGGACTTGCACTATGTGCATGTATCGTCTGGTTGTTTCCAGATAAAGCGGGAAAAAGCATAGAGGTGGAACCTGCTCGCCCTTTGAGTCCTAAGGAAAAGAGGTTGGGTATCCTTCTTTTGATGACTCTGGGGCTCTGGCTTACCGACTCCTTACACGGCATTTCCCCTGCATGGGTCGGTCTCGGGGCAGCTTGCGTATGCCTCCTTCCACGAGTCGGCTTTGTATCCAGTGAAGAGTTTGGACAAGAGGTCAACCATCGGACGGCACTCTATGTCGCAGCAATCCTCGGACTCGCCGCACTTGTAGGACAAAGCGGCCTCGGAACATTAATTGGTAATGAAGTACTTACCCTCGCACCGTTGGATCCGGCTTCACCGTTCGGCAGCTACACCTCAATCGTAGGTCTTTCCACGCTGCTAAATTTTGTGGTTACAGCGAACGGTGTACCAGCATTATTTACTCCCTTGGCACAGACGTTAGCCACCGCATCCGGATTGCCTTTACTTAGTGTTCTGATGATTCAGGTCATCGGGTTTTCAACACCGCTCCTGCCTTACCAATCCTCTCCGATTGTTCTCGCTATTGAAATGGGAAAAATCCCTTTCATGGCAGCGTTACGATTGAGTCTTGCGCTTGCATTCATAACGTTTGTTGTATTGGTTCCCATCAATTACGGATGGTTCGTCTTTCTGGGTTGGTTACCATGATCCTGCCGTTTGCGTGAAGTGCGTCAAAACTGTGACCCGTTTTTATGGGAACTGATCCTGACACGGCAGACACGGCAAACTCCTTGAACCGTGTCGCCGAACGTGTCTTTAAGTACTCTCGCGCACCTTCAACTCAAACCCCATGTCCTGCACCGGCTTGGCCACGGTGTTGCCGGCCATCAGCGTCAGCATCTGCTCCGCCGCGCGACGGCCGATGGCTTCGCGCGGGGTGTTGATGCTGCTCAGGCGCGGGACCATGTGTTCGGACATGGGCAAGTCGTTGAAGCCGAGGATCGCCACTTGCTCGGGAATCTTGATCCCATTGCGCATGGCTTCGAGCAGGGCGCCCTGGGCCAGGTCGTCGTTACCGAAGAAGATCGCGTCGACATCCGGATGACTGGCCAGCAGTTGCAGGAACAGTTCGCCGCCGAGGCCGACGGAGGATGAGCGGGGCGTCAGCACTTCCAGGTCCGGGTCATACCGACCGGCCTTTTGCAGGGCCTTGCGGAAGCCTTCGCCGCGCAGCAAGGTGCGCTGGTCCAGCTGCGCGCCGATGTAGGCCAGGCGTTTGCGGCCGCGGGACAGCAAGTGCTCGGCAGCCGTTTCACCGGCGGCCAGTTGCGAAAAACCAACGCAATTGAGCCCGGCTGCGCTGTCCAGTTCCATCATGTAAACGCAGGGAATGTTGCTGGCTTCGATCATCCGCCGCGAACTTTCGGTGCGGTCGAAACCCGTCAGCAACAAGCCGCGCGGCTGATAGGCCATGTAGTTGCGCAGCAGGTTTTCTTCTTCATCTCGCGAATAGTGGAAGTTGCCGATCAGCACTTCGAAGCCCTTGGGGCGCAAAACCTGATGAATGGCTTCCAGGGTGTCGATGAACAGAAGGTTGGACAACGACGGCACCAACACCACCACCGAATGGCTCTGGGCCGAGGCCAGGGCGCGGGCGGCAGGGTTGACCACATAGTTGAGTTCCAGCGCCGCTTTCTGCACCTTTTCCACAAGTTCAGTGGCCACGGTGCTGACGCCACGCAAGGCGCGGGAGGCGGTGATCGGGCTGACGCCGGCCAATCGGGCAACTTCGTTCAGGGTAGGGCGGCCAGTGGTGCGGGTATTTTTATCGTTCTTGGTTGTGTTCATCGACGGCTTGCCAAACAAAATTCAAGGCACTAAGGTAGCGCTGTCTCGATGCAGCTGCAAATGCGTGAGCGAGGGTTCGCCTGATCCTCGCTTTTTGGCGTTGAGACCTAACCTGCTGCAACCCACAAAATGACAAGAAAGGCGTCGGCAACTTCTGCTTTTGGTCTAGTGTCATAACTGGCAAAGGTAGCGCTGTCTGCGCGCTGAGGTGTTACATGAATCATCCCATCACCGCCCTGGTCATCATGGGCGTTGCCGGTTGCGGCAAGACGTGCGTCAGCGAGGCCCTGTGCCATTTGAGCGGCGCCACTGCCATTGAAGGCGACTCTTTTCACCCTGCCGCCAATATCGAAAAGATGAGCGCGGGTATTCCCCTGAACGATGAAGACCGTGCCGGCTGGCTCGACAGCCTGTGCGATGAACTGCGCCGTGTCGACGCCAAGGGCCAGCGCCCGGTGCTGACCTGTTCGGCGCTCAAGCACGTCTATCGCGAACGTCTGCGCAGTGCCTTGCCGGGCCTGGGCTTCGTGTTCCTTGAGTTGACCCCCGAAGTCGCCGCCGACCGTGTCTCCCATCGGCCAGGCCACTTCATGCCGTCGACCCTGATCGACAGCCAGTTCGCCACCCTCGAATCGCCCGTCGGCGAGCCGTTGACCCTGGCGCTGGATGCTTCGACCCATAGCGTCGAGCAACTGGCGGCGCAGGCTCATGTCTGGTGGCAGGCGAACGGCCTGAAACAGGCGGTATGACTGTGTTTGCAAAGACAGCGCTGTCCTCACGACTTCTGATCAACCCGCTTTAATAACAACAACAACCAGGAGACACCCCTAATGTTTGGCATGTCCCACGAGACGTTCCTGCTGCTTGATGCAGTGGTCACGGTGATCGGGCTTATCGTCCTGATCACCAAGTTCAAGTTGCACCCATTCCTCGCACTGATCATCGCCGCAGCCTTCCTCGGGCTGACCTCCGGCATGCCGATCGGCACCATCATCAAGGCGTTCCAGGACGGCTTCGGTGGCGTGCTTGGTTTCGTCGGCATCATCCTGGCGCTGGGCACGATGCTCGGCAAAATGATGGCCGAATCAGGCGGTGCGGATCAGATCGCGCAGACGTTGATCCGCGCCTTCGGCAAGGACAAGGTGCAGTGGGCGATGATGTTTGCCGCGTTCCTGGTCGGCATTCCGCTGTTCTTCGAAATCGGCTTTGTGTTGCTGATTCCGCTGGTGTTCATCGTGGCCCGCCGCACTGGCGTGTCGATCATCAAGATCGGTATCCCGCTGCTGGCCGGTCTGTCCGCCGTACACGGCCTGGTGCCGCCGCACCCGGGTCCGCTGCTGGCCATTGGCGTGTTCGGTGCCGACATCGGTAAAACCATTCTTTATGGTCTGATCGTGGCGCTGCCAACGGCGATCATTGCTGGTCCGATCTTCGGTACGTTCATTGCCAAGCACATTCCCGGTCATCCGAACCAGGAACTGGTGGATCAACTGGCCCGCGAAACCGATTCGGCCGAACTGCCGAGCTTCGGCATCACGCTGGTGACTGTGCTGCTGCCGGTGTTCCTGATGCTGCTGAAAACCTTTGCTGACGTGGTGCTGCCCGATGGCAACATCTTCCGCGCTTTCATGGACCTGATCGGTCACCCGATTTCGGCGTTGCTGCTGGCATTGCTGCTGTCGCTGTACACCTTCGGCTACAAGCAGGGCATCGGTTCCAGCCAAATGATGAAGTGGCTGGATGCGAGCCTCGCGCCGACCGCCGCGATCATCCTGATCATCGGTGCCGGTGGTGGCTTCAAGCAGATGCTGGTGACCAGCGGCGTGGGTGATGTGATCGGCCACATGGCGGTGAACGCACAGATCTCGCCGATCCTGCTGGCCTGGCTGGTGGCGGCGGTGATCCGTATCGCGACCGGTTCGGCGACCGTGGCGACCATTACTGGCGCCGGCATCGTGGTGCCGGTGGTGGGGATGATTCCGGGGGTTAACCGTGAGCTGCTGGTGCTGGCCACCGGTGCAGGTTCCCTGATCCTGTCCCACGTCAACGACGCCGGTTTCTGGCTGGTGAAGCAGTACTTCAACATGACCGTGGCCGAAACCTTCAAGACCTGGACAGCGATGGAAACCATCCTCTCCGTGGTTGGCCTGGGCTTTATCCTGTTGTTGTCGCTGTTCGTCTAAGCGGTTCGACAGGTACAAAAAAACCGCAGCGATGCGGTTTTTTTGTGGGTGATCGATTTCAAGGACGGATACAAGACCCTGTGGGAGCGAGCTTGCTCGCGATGGCGTCGTATCAGTCAACAATAATGGCGACTGAAACACCGCTATCGCGAGCAAGCTCGCTCCCACAGGGGGTATCGGTCAGGCGTTGGTTTTCGGCGCCAACCCATCCGCCCGGAACATCCCGCGAATCCCGCGCACGGCCTGACGAATCCGGTCCTGGTTTTCGATCAGGGCAAAGCGCACGTGATCATCGCCGTACTCGCCGAAGCCAACGCCCGGCGAGACACACACCTTGGCTTCGGCCAGCAGTTTCTTGGCGAACTCCAGCGAGCCCAGGTGCGCATAAGTCTCGGGAATCTTCGCCCAGACGTACATCGAGGCTTTCGGGTTTTCCACCATCCAGCCCAGTTCATGCAGGCCCTTGACCAGCACGTTGCGCCGCTGCCGATACTGCTCGGCGATGTCGCGCACGCATTGCTGGTCGCCTTCAAGCGCAGCGATGGCCGCCACTTGCAGCGGGGTGAAGGTGCCGTAGTCGTGGTAGCTCTTGATCCGCGCCAGGGCGTTGACCAGTTCCGGGTTGCCGACCATGAAGCCAATGCGCCAGCCGGCCATGTTGTAGCTCTTGGACAGGGTGAAAAACTCCACCGCAATGTCCTTGGCGCCGGGCACTTGCATGATCGACGGGGCTTTCCAGCCGTCGTAGACGATGTCGGCGTAGGCCAGGTCATGCACCACCAGCACGTCGTACTGCTTGGCGAGGGCGATGACGCGCTCGAAGAAATCCAGCTCCACGCACTGGGCGGTAGGGTTGGACGGGAAACCGAGGATCATCATCTTCGGCTTCGGGATCGAACCGCGAATGGCCCGCTCCAGTTCCGCGAAGAAGTCCACGCCCGGCACCAGCGGCACCGACCGCACCTGGGCGCCGGCAATCACGGCACCGTAGATGTGAATCGGGTAGCTCGGGTTCGGCACCAGCACGGTGTCGCCCTGGTCGAGGGTGGCCAGCATCAAGTGCGCCAGGCCTTCCTTGGAACCGATGGTGACGATGGCTTCGCTTTCCGGGTCGATGTCGACCGCGTAACGATCCTTGTACCAGTTGGAAATCGCCCGGCGCAGGCGCGGAATGCCCTTGGAGGTGGAGTAACCGTGGGTGTCTTCACGCTGAGCGACCTGCACAAGTTTTTCGACGATGTGCGGCGGCGTGGCGCCGTCGGGGTTGCCCATGCTCAAGTCGATGATGTCTTCGCCACGACGACGGGCGGCCATCTTCAGCTCGGCAGTGATGTTGAAAACGTAAGGGGGGAGTCGATCTATGCGCGCAAAGCGGCGCGGCGAACCTTGTTCGGCCATTGTTGCCTCGGATAACGTAAGCGCCCGGAACCGTCCGAGCGACGCTGGTCACTGCGGTGACCTGTGGCGGAATGTAAGGGCAGCTGTGGCAGACTGTCCAGCCTCAATGTAAACAAATTTGTCCGAAGGATAGGGTTCGATGGAATTTACCAGTGGCTTCTTGCTGAGCCTCTCGCTGTGCCTGGATATCGGCGTGGCCAATATCGCGATGATCACCCTGGCCATGCAGCGCGGCTATTTCCAGGGCTTTGCGCTGGGGCTGGGGACCTGCGTCGGCGACCTGATCTACGCGGTACTGGCACTGGCCGGCATGACCGTGTTGCTGCAATACGAAACCGTGCGCTGGGTATTGTGGATCGGTGGCTCGGCGCTGTTGGTGTACTTCGCGGCGAAGATGATCTATTCGGCGATTCACCACGAGTCGCTGCTGGCCGAGACGGCGGAGGTCGGGAACAACTCCCATCGCAAGGAGTTTTTCCGCGGGATTTTCCTGGCCATGTCTTCGCCCAGCGCGATTCTCTGGTTCGCGGCAGTTGGCGGCACCTTGATCGCGCGTTCCGGTGGCGGTGGCCCGCTCAGCTCGGCACTGTTTCTCGGCGGTTTCCTCTGTGCCGGGCTGCTCTGGTCAGCCGGGTTGTGCTTCGCCGCGAGCCATGGCGGCAAGTTGCTGGGGGACAAGCTGCTGCGTTATTCCTACATGGCATCAGCGGCGATCTTCTGCTATTTCGCGGTCTACGTGATCCTATCGGGTTACAACGAGTTCGTTGGTGCCGCTGCCATCGAGCAGTTGCACGCACTGTAATTGGGCGAATCGGGTTTGGCTTCTATACTCCCAGCCGAACCCATTTTTTCGTTTCAGGAGCCGAGCCATGGATGAGCAAACACGCGTCGAAGTGACGGAACCACGCTTTGAGCACGGACACTTCCTGCTGATTGCAGGGCTGGGCGGACGATTTACCCAGCAAACCACCCAGGGCATTCCCAAGCTCTGGGAAAAACTCGAGCCCCACATTGGGAACATTCCGGGCCAAAAAGGCGAAGTCACCTACGGTGTCTGCTGCAATTTCGACGGCAAGGGCGGCTTCGATTACATCGCTGGCGTCGAGATCAGCAAGCTCGACGACTTGCCGGAAACCTACCGTTGGGTAGAGGTTCAGCCTCAGCTGTACGCGGTGTTCGAGCACAAAGGGTCGCTGGATACCTTGCCGCAACTGTTTCAGTACATCTTCGGCACCTGGCAGCCGCAGTCGGGGCATGAGGTGTTGGATGCACCGGAGCTGGAACGATACAGCGAAGACTTCAACCCGAAGCTCAACACCGGCAAGCTGGAGATCTGGATACCGATCAAAGCGTGAGAGGTGTGTCGGGAGGCGGATCGGCCGATTCGTCTCTCGATGTCACACAGCGGCTGATTTATCATCCCCATCTTTTCCCACGCCGATTCCGAGCTGCTATGAACACCGTCATCCGCAACGTCACCCCCGCCGATCTGGACCGCTGCTTTGCCATCGAGACCCTTGCCTACGAAGGTGATGAAGCCGCGACCCGCGAGAAAATCGCCACCCGCATCGCCACCTGGCCCGAGGGGTTTATCGTCGCTGAAGTGGATGGGGCCGTCGCCGGTTTCATCAATTCCGGTGCGGCGTTCCAGGTGGAAATGTCGGATGAGGCGTTCAAGGAGCTGATCGGTCACGACCCGGCCGGACCGCACGTGGTGATCATGTCGGTGGTGGTGCACCCGGATTATCAGGGGCAAGGCCTGGCCAAGCGCCTGATGGGCGAGTTCATCGAGCGTATGCGTGCGATGGGCAAGGTCACCATCAACCTGATGTGCAAGGAACGGCATATTCCGTTGTATGCCGGTTTCGGCTTTGCCTACATCAAGCCCTCGGCGTCCGACCATGGCGGCATGGCGTGGCATGAGATGGTGCTCGAACTCTGATCCGACGTAGATCCCCTGTAGGAGCTGTGTCAGTAATGTCTGCAAAAAACTAACGCGCAGTCAGAACACCAACCCCATCCGCCGTTCATACCCGATCCGGCCCTTGTACGCCTCGCCGCTGTCGACAAAGCCAAACCTGGCGTACAGGGCGATCGCAGCCTCGTTGTCGGCATCCACCGACAACTCCAGCCCCCTGATTTCCGGCCAGGCCAGGCGCGCCGCTTCGGGCAGCGCTTGCAGGCAGGCCTTGCCGTAGCCCTTGCCCTGGGCGCGTTGATCGACTTGCAGGGCGTGCAGCGTGGCGCTGTGCTCATCGGCCCAGGCCGGCAACACCGGCGGGCGCTTGAGCAGCAGGAAAGCGACCGGCACATCTTCGGCCAGCAGGGCGAACCCCTTGACGCCGGGGCCGGGCCTGGACAACAAAGTGTGCAAGGCGCCGTGGATGTCACCCGAGAACCTGATTTGCTCCGGATGCACTTCGATGGCCTCGACCTGTTGGCGCTGCAGCGTGTTCAGGCTTTCATAAGGCACGAGTCGGGCTGTCACTGGAGTGTCCTTTTTCCAACTGAAAATGAGTCTCGGATTCTAGCGAGTCTGGCGTTATGAATTATTTTTATTTCGTCTGTCGATTCGCCGGATCGCTAGACGACTAAGGGTGTCTTCCTATAAAAACCACGGAGAACCACCATGAACTCGCAAACCCAGATCCAGAACCTGATCGAAACCTATCGTCAGGCCATGATGGCCAAGGACGTAGATAAAATCATGACCCTGTATGCCGACGACATCGTCTCCTTCGACGCGGTCAAGGCCTTGCAATTCAAGGGCAAAGAGGCGTACCGCGCGCATTGGGAAGATTGCATGAAAATGTGCCCCGGCCCGCACATTTTCGAGTTCCAGGACATCCGCATCGAGGCGTCCCAGGAGATCGCCTTCGCCCATTGGCTGGCCCATTGCGGCGGCACCAACGACAAGGGCGAAACCCAGGCCTGCTGGATGCGCGGCAGTGCGTGCTATCGCCAGGAAGACGGGTTGTGGCAGATCGTCCATGAGCACTGGTCGGCGCCGTTCGACATGATGAGCGGCACCGTCCTGTTCGATCTGAAACCCTGATCGATGTTATTTGTCGGGGCGTCGCGCCAAATGGCCAATCCACGGCCATAGTTGATCCGTTCGATTCAGGAGACGTTCATGAAGTATTTATGCCTGGTCTACAGCGATGAGCGTCTGCTGCATTCGCTGCCGGAAAGCCCGAAGGACGAGGAGTGCATGGCCTATGCCGAGTCGATCCAGGGCAGCGGCCGGATGGTCGCCGCCGAAGCACTGGAGTCGGTGCAGACCGCCACCACCGTGCGCATGCGCAACGGCAAGATGTCGATCACCGACGGGCCATTCGCTGAAACCAAGGAGCAGTTGGCCGGCTTCTACCTGATCGATGCCAAGGACCTCAACGAAGCCATCCAGGTCGCCGGGAATATTCCGGCGGCCCGGGTCGGCAGTGTCGAAGTGCGCCCCGTTCGGCAGTTGAATCCTTAAGATGCCGGGGCTGCCGGTTCAGGCGCAGGTCGAGCGGGTCTATCGCGAAGACTCGCGGCGCATTCTTGCAACTCTGATTCGCTTGCTGGGGGATTTCGACCTCGCCGAAGAGGCCTTGCACGAGGCGTTTTTCATCGCGGTCGAACGCTGGCAGCGTGATGGTGTGCCGGACAATCCGCGGGCCTGGCTGGTGTCCACCGGGCGCTTCAAGGCCATCGATGCCTTGCGTCGGCGCGCACGTTTTGCCGCGTCGCAGCCCTTGCTGATCGCGCAACTGGAGGCGCTGGAGCAGGCCGACTGGAGTGATGAAGACGTGGAAGACGATCGCCTGCGGCTGATCTTCACTTGCTGCCACCCGGCCCTGGCGGCCGACGCACAAGTGCCGCTGACGCTACGGGAAGTCTGCGACCTGACCACGGAAGAAATCGCCCGGGCCTTTCTCTCGGCCCCGGCCACCATCGCCCAGCGCATCGTGCGCGCCAAGGCGAAGATCCGCGATGCGAAAATCCCCTATCAAGTGCCGACGCTCGCTGAGTTGCCCGAGCGCCTGGACAGCGTATTGCGGGTGATTTACCTGGTGTTCAACGAGGGCTACTCGGCGTCCATCGGGACAGAACTGATCCGCGAGGATTTGACCCGTGAAGCGATCCGTCTCGGCCGGTTGCTGGTGGAACTGCTGCCGGAACCTGAGGTGATGGGGTTGCTGGCGTTGATGCTGCTGCACGAGTCGCGCCGCCCGGCCAGGACCTCGGCGAGCGGAGAGCTGATTGTGCTGGACGAGCAGGACCGTTCGCTGTGGGACGCCGGGTTGATCCGCGAAGGCTGCACGCTGGTCGAGCGGGCATTGACCATGGGACGATTCGGACCCTATTGCCTGCAAGCGGCGATCGCGGCGGTGCACGCCGAAGCACCAACGGCGGGGGAAACCGATTGGCCGCAGATTGTCGGGCTGTATGACGTCCTGCTGCGGGCGGTGCCGTCACCGGTGATCGAGTTGAATCGTGCGGCGGCGATTTCGCAACGCGATGGTCCACTGGCGGGGCTGACGTTGGTCGACGCCATTCTGGAGCGGGGAGAACTGCTCGACTACCACCTGGCGCATTCGGCGCGGGCGCAATTCTGTTGGCAACTGGGCCGCAAACAAGAGGCGCGGGCGGCGTGGGAGCGGGCGCTGGCGTTGACCCGGCAAGAGCCGGAGCGGCGGTTTATCGAAGAGCGGCTCAAGGCGTTGGATTGATGCGGCCGAAGGACCTTCACTCCAGCATCTTGCCCAACAACCAACTCCCCGCCGGCCCCGGCGGATTCAGCCGCGACCACAACGCATCCACTGACACCGTTTTCGGCCAGCCGCGCACCACCAGTTCCTGCAACGTGCCGGGCCCGAACCGCTCGACCAGCCAGCGCGGCAACGGCGCCCAGCCGAATCCGCCCTGGGCCATTTCCAGCAGCATCAGATAACTCGGCGCCGACCAGACGCGGCCCTTCGCCCGACTTTCATAGGGATTGATGATGGTGGCCAGACGCAGCTCGCGGTGTTGCTGCAGAACGTCCCGGTCGACGTGGTCCAGCGTCGCCAGCGGGTGTGTGGGGGACACGAACAAGGCGATTTCCGTGCGCTCGTCCACCGTCGAGCTGACCAGGTCCGGCGGGTAGCTGTCCTGCATTTCGGCGAAGGCAATCTGTGCCCGGCCGCTTTGCACCAGCGACATCAGGTCATCGCATTCGGCGATCAGGCACTCGAGCTCCAGGTCCGGGTAACGCTGCTCGAAGGCACTCAGGGCGGCTTCGAAGCGGTCCGACTGATAGGTATCGGACAGCGCCACCGTCAGCTTCGCTTCCACCCCTTGGGACAGTTGGCTGGCGGCGATTTCCAGGCGACTGGTGGCGGCCAGGATCTCTTCGGCCCGTTGCAGCATGACGTGCCCGGCCGGGGTCAGGCCGGGCTTGCGGCTGCTGCGGTCGAACAGGGTCAGGTTCAGGTCGATTTCCAGGCTGGCCACCGCCGCGCTGATGGTCGACTGACTGCGGCCCAACTTGCGCGCCGCGGCGGAAAACGAGCCTTGGGTCGCGGCTTCGACAAAGGCCAGCAACACTTCGTGAGACGCCATGAACTATCGCCTTGATCGATGGTTATTGGTTATGAAGTATCGATGTGATGACGGATCATGGCAACCACACAGTCACTCAAGGGAGTTCGGCCATGAGCGCCAACAAATCCATTACTGAACGTATTTTTCAAGCCATCGGCTTCGAACTGCTGGCCATCCTGATCTGTACCCCGTTGCTGGCCTGGATCATGAAAAAACCGATGCTGGAAATGGGCATGGTCACCGTCCTCATCGCCGGCCTGGCCCTGGGCTGGAACGTGGTCTTCAACGGTCTGTTCGATCGGGCACTCAAGCGCCTCGCCATCGCGCACAACGCCTGGGTCCGCGTGGTGCATGCGCTGTTGTTCGAAGGTGGACTGGTCGCACTTGGCGTGCCGCTGATCGCCTGGTGGCTGAATGTCAGCCTGTGGCAGGCGTTCCTGCTGGATATCGGTGTGTTGCTGTTCTTCCTGCCGTACACCTACATCTACCACTGGGCGTATGACGTGGTTCGGGAGCGAATGCTGGTGACTCGCGAGGTTTGCTAAGTACCGTTTTTGTGGCGAGGGAACAATTTCCCTCGCCACAAGGATTTCCAACAGCCATCGTTAAGCGTTTTACAAAAACATCCCCCCCGACGCCTCGATCCGCTGGCCATTGATCCACTGACTGCCCGGTGACAGCAGCATCGCAATCGCCGCGCCGATGTCATCGGGCAAACCGGTGCGACCCAGCGCAGTGTTGCTCGTCACCATTTGGTTCACGGCAGCGTTGTCGCGCACGGCGCCGTCGCCAAAGTCGGTTTCGATCGCGCCCGGTGCCAGGATGTTCACCGCGATGTTGCGCGCGCCGAGCTCCTTGGCCTGGTAGCGGGTCAGCACTTCCATCGCGCCCTTCATCGCCGCATAGGCACTGTGCCCCGGCAGGCTGAAACGGGCCAGGCCACTGGAAATGTTGACGATGCGCCCGCCGTCATTGAGCAATGGCAGCAAGGTCTGCGTCAGGAAAAACGGCCCCTTCAAATGGATGTTCACCAGCAGGTCGAACTGTTCGACGGTGGTGTCGACGAAGTTGGCGTGCAGACCGATCCCGGCGTTGTTCACCAGAAAGTCGAAGCGCTCGCGGTCGAAGTAGCTTTGCAGGACCTTTGCCACTTCGTTGCCGAAGGCGCTGAAGTTGTCGCTCCGGGCAACGTCCAGTTGCAGCATGACGGCGCGACCGCCCAGGCTTTCAATTTCGGCCACCAGTGCCTGCGCCTCATCGGCGCGGCTGTTGTAGGTGCCGATGATGTCGATTCCCTGGGCGACCAGATGCAGGGCTGCGTTTTTGCCGAGGCCGCGGCTGGTGCCGGTGATCAGTGCGATTTTACGGTTCATGGGACTTCCTCAAGTGCAGTGGGCGGGTGATGTGAGGAAGTTTATTTATCCGCTGGGTGGTGATAAACAGAGTAAAACCGGAATCACTGGTCGGATAGACCGAACAATAGAAAGGCGGGCTGATGAACAAACTGGAACTGTTGCGCACCTTTGTCCGTGTCAGCGAGATGTCGAGTTTTACCTTGGCCGGAGAAAGCCTGGGCCTGCCTCGATCAACGGTGTCCGAACATGTGCAGGCTCTGGAGGCACTGCTCGGTACCCGCCTGTTGCAACGTACCACGCGCAAGGTCCAGGCGACCCAGGATGGCCTGGCGTTGTATGAGCGCAGCAAGGACCTGCTGTCGCACATGGACGAGATCGAGGGATTGTTTCGCCAGGACGAGGCGTCGCTGGTCGGGCGGATTCGCATCGACCTGCCGAACATTCTCGCTCGTCGAGTGGTGATGCCTCGCTTGCCGGCGTTCATGGCGCAGCATCCGCTGCTGGAGCTGGAAATCAGCAGCACCGACCGCCGGGTCGATCTGCTCGCCGAAGGGTTCGATTGCGTGCTGCGCATCGGCGCCCAACCGGATCAATCGGTGGTGGCGCGACACCTGTGTGATTTCACCATGGTCAACTGCGCCAGCCCGGCGTACTTGGTGCGCCATGGCGTGCCCGAGCGGCTGGAAGACCTGGCGCAGCATCGGCTGGTGCACTACGTCGGTGTACTGGGCGGGCGTTCGGAAGGGTTTGTGTACGTCGACAAGGGGCAGGTGCAGCGACTGCCGATGTCCGGCAGTGTCACGGTCAACAGCACTGATGCCTATGAGGCCGCGTGCCTGGGGGGCTTCGGCCTGATTCAGGCGCCGAGAATGGGGATGCACGCCTACCTGCAAAGCGGAGAACTGGTCGAGGTGTTGCCGCAGTTCAATGCGCCATCCATGGAGGCATCGCTGCTCTATGCACGGCAGCGGCATCTGCCGTTGCGGGTCAGGGCGTTCATGGATTGGTTGGGGGAAGTGGTCCGCTCGGTGGCCTGATACGAGTCCCAGTGGGAGCGGGTAAGCCCACTCTCACTGGGTATTGCGGTGTTTAGAAGAGTTGGGTGAACAACCAGTACAGGCTGCCCGACAGCAGGATCGCCGCCGGCAAGGTCAGCACCCAGGCCATCAGCAGGTTGCGGATGGTCTTCATCTGCAGGCCGCCGCCGTTGGCGACCATGGTCCCGGCCACGCCCGAGGACAACACGTGGGTGGTCGACACCGGCAGGCCGAACATGTCGGCGGCCCCGATGGTCAGCATCGCCACGGTTTCTGCCGAGGCACCTTGGGCGTAGGTCAGGTGGGTCTTGCCGATTTTTTCGCCGACGGTCACCACGATGCGCTTCCAGCCGACCATGGTGCCCAGGCCCAGGGCGATGGCCACGGCGATCTTCACCCATAACGGAATGAACCGCGTGGAGTTGTCGATCTGCTGCTTGAACAGTTGCAGCTTGCCGCTGGTGTCGGCGTCGAAATTGCCGACCTTGTTCTTGTCCATCAGGCGAATGGTTTCGCTGCTCAAATACATGTCGTTACGCACGTTGCCCACGGCCTCGGCCGGGACTTTCGACAGTGAGCCATAACCCTTGACCTGGGCGCCGATGCTGCCGGTCAGCGCCGCCAGCGCCGGCACCAACTGCGGGGTCGCTTCCTTGCTGCGCACGTATTCGGACAGCACCGCGCGTGGGTCGGCGGGGGCCGGTAGCGGTGCCGCCTTGACCAGCGCCTGCTGGGTCACTTCGGCGACCGCCGCGAACTGCAAGGCTTGATCGGCCGGCATGGTGCGGTTCAATGCATACGCCATTGGCAGCGTGCCCACCAGAATCAGCATGATCAGGCCCATGCCTTTCTGACCGTCGTTCGAGCCGTGGGCAAACGACACACCGGTGCAGGTCACGATCAACAAGCCGCGAATCCACCATGGCGGCGGGGTCTCGCCCTTTGGCTCCTTGTACAGCGCACGATTCTTGACGAACGCGCGCAAGGCCAGCAACAGCAGCGCCGCGAAGCCGAAGCCCACCAGTGGCGAGAGCAGCAGCGCGTAACCGATCTTGGTGGCCTGGGCCCAGTCCACACCGCTGGTGCCGTCGCGGCCGTGCATCAGGGCGTTGGCCACGCCGACCCCGATGATCGAACCGATCAGGGTATGTGAAGACGACGCCGGCAGCCCCAGCCACCAGGTGCCGAGGTTCCACAGGATCGCAGCGATCAGCAGGGCGAAGATCATCGCGAAGCCGGCGGACGAACCGACCTGCAGGATCAACTCCACCGGCAACAGGGCGATAATGCCGAACGCCACCGCGCCGCTGGACAGCAGCACCCCGAGGAAGTTGAAGAAACCGGACCAGACCACCGCAACGTTCGGCGGCAGCGAGTTGGTGTAAATCACCGTGGCCACTGCGTTGGCGGTGTCATGGAAGCCGTTGACGAACTCAAAGCCCAGGGCAATCAAAAGTGCCACGCCCAGCAGCAGGAACGGCGTCCAGGTGGTCACCACCGTGCCGAGTTCGTTCATGTCGTGCATCAGGCTGTAAGCGGTAAACAACAAACCGATGGCCAGCACGGCGAAAAACACCACGATGGTGAGCAGGCCGGGTTTTTTGTCGAATTGCGGTTTGGCGCTACTGGTGGGCGCCGAGGCGGCGGTGAAGGAGGGCGTAGCCATCACTGACATTCCTGAGGAGGGAGGTGTATCAGTGATAATCGTTGCCAATTGTTACAGCGAGACTGCTCTGGGTCAGTGTTTGGGTTTTTTGCAGGGCCGGTGATCTGAAGTCACCTGTCTGTGGAAGTGAACCCAGGCTCCCACAGGGACTACAGGTGTATTCAATAATCCTGCTGCTTGCGAAACGCCCAGCGTCCGGCAATCACGGTAAAGGTCGCGACCAGCGCCACCAGGATCCAGAACCCCTCCGGATCACCGGCCAGCGGAATGCCGCCGACGTTCATGCCGAAGAAACCGGCGATGATGTTGATCGGCAGCGCCAGCACTGTCACCACCGTCAGGGTGAACAGCGTGCGGTTGGTCTGTTCGTTGATGTTGGCGGCGATCTCTTCCTGCAACAGCTTGATCCGCTCACCCAGTGCCGTGAGGTCGTTGATGATCAGCGCGAACTCCTCGGTGGATTTGCGCAGCTCCTTCACGTCCTCCTTTTGCAGCCATTGCGGTGGCCGGTTGAGCAGGCGCAGCAACGAGCCCGGTTCCAGCGCCAGCAGCCGTTGCAATCGCACCAGTACCCGGCGATTGGCGCCCAGTTCGGCGCGGTTGGTCGACAGGCGTGAGGACAGCAATTGGTCTTCGATCTGATCCACGCTCTGGCTGGTCTTGCGCACGATCTGGGTCAGCACTTCACCCTGGTCACGCAGCAGATGCACCAACAACTCCAGCGGGGAGCGAAAGCACTCCCGGGCCTTCACCGACGAGCGCAACTTGTCCACCGAGTGCAGCGGTTGCAGGCGGGCGCTGATGATCAATTGGCTGCGGGCGCACACCCACAGTGTCGAGACATCCGACGAGACCATGTTGCTGAGGTTGAACACCACGTCGTTGACCACTGCCAACAACGCGGAGTCGACATGTTCGATACGCGTCGAACGCGAGCCTTCGTGCAGCGCCTCGAAAAATTCCTCCGGCAATTCCAGATGGCTTTTCATCCAGCGCTCGCACGCGGCATGGGCGAGGTTCAGGTGCAGCCAGAGAAATTGCTCGTCGCTCTCCGGTTGTTGCAGGTACTGCAAGGCCTCGGCGGAATTGATTTCCCGACCGGCCTCACCGGGGCGAAAACTGAAACCGTAAAGCAGGCCGAACAGATCCGTGTCGCGATGGCTTTGATCGATGCTGTGGTTCATGAGGACTCGCAAGGGGAGGCGCCTGTCACGTGTTTTACAGGTTCACTTGAGCGGCATCATCGCAAGCGGGGATGACGTTTTTGTGACAGGAAAATAACGCAAACAATTGTTCTACCGGCGGTCGGGATTTTCTCAAGAACCGCTCTGGCCAGCCGATCACGCTTGGGTTAAGTTGCGCGCCGCAGGCCTCGGCCGGGACCGCAGACAGGGATGTCCGGACACTTTTCACGCCTTAACAGGCGTGCCTCATTCCTGTCATGAGTAACCTCCGATGCTTTTGCAAAAGTCCCTGAGAGCACAAATTCTCGCCCTGCTGAGCGGCAGCCTGCTGGCGATGCTGTTGATCGCCCTGGCGTGCTTTCACTTCCTGTCCAGCGGCGTGCAGAACTACGCCAATCTGATCGAAGGCCCGCTGCACACCTCGCAATTGATTGATGAAGCCAACCTGCAATTCAAGGTGCAGGTGCAAGAGTGGAAAAACGTCCTGCTGCGCGGCAAGCAACCGGCGGACCTGAGCAAGTACTGGGGGCAATTCGAGGAGCGTCAGCGCGATGTGCAAAACATCCTTGGCGAACTGGCCGCGCGGAAGGGCATCGAGCCGCAACTCAAGAGCCGCATCGAGCGCTTGCGTGACGAACATCGCCAGTTGGGCACGGCCTATCAGAAGGGCCGGGACGCGTTCGTGGCCGCCGGTGGTGATCCGACGGCGGGCGACGCGGCGGTCAAGGGCGTGGACCGCGCGGCCAGCGATCAGATGAGTGAACTGGTCAGCGAGCTACGCAAGCAGGGTGCCGAGCAATCGACACTGATCAGTGCCAGTGCCGATCGCACGGTGATTCTGGGGATCATTGTGATGCTGGTTTCGGGGGGGCTGATCGGCCTGCTGAGCCTGTGGCTGGTCAACCGCAACCTGGTCGAGCCGATCCGCAAACTGATCGAGTACGTGGCGCAACTCAGCCAGGGGCGTATTGCCGAGCGCGTGGCCAGCACCCGTCAGGACGAGTTGGGCAAACTGGCGATGGCCGCCAACACCCTGCGCGATTTTCTCGCCGAAACCTTCAGCCGTTTGCAGCGCAGTGCGTCGGACCTGGACAGCGCCAGCGGTGAGTTGAACTCGATCGCCACCGTGATGGCCGGCGGTACCAACGAGCAGTTCAACCGCACCGATCAGGTGGCCACTGCGATGAACGAAATGTCCGCTACGGCACAGGAAGTCGCCCGTCATGCCGCCGAAGCGGCGCGGGCCGCCGACGATGCCGACCAGTCCGCCCAGCAGGGCGAAAAAGTCATGCAGGGCACCATCCATACCATCACCCAGATGCGCGGCGAAATCGCCAACACCGCCACGGTCATCCGCCAACTGGAAACCGACAGCGGGCGTATCGGCAAGGTCCTGGAAGTGATTCGCGGCATCGCCGAACAGACCAACCTGCTGGCGCTCAACGCGGCCATCGAAGCAGCCCGCGCCGGTGAAGCCGGACGCGGTTTCGCGGTGGTGGCCGATGAAGTGCGCAGCCTGGCCCAGCGCACGGCGGCGTCGATCATCGAGATCAACCAGATCATCCAGACCGTGCAGACCGGTGCAATCGAAGCGGCCCAGGCGATTGAAAGCGGTCAGTCGCGCAGTGAGCAAAGCGTGCAGCAAGTGACCGAGGCCGGCGCCATGCTCGAACGCATCACCCTGGCCGTGGAAGCCATCCGCGACATGAACCGCCAGATCGCCACTGCCGCCGAAGAGCAGACCTCGGTGGCCGAAGACATCTCGCGCAACCTCACCGAGATCACCAGCATCGCCAGCACCAACCTGGACAATGTGCAGCGCACCGAAGCGGCCAGCATCAATCTGCACGGCTTGTCGGGGCAGTTGAACGAGGTGACGGCGCGCCTGAGCGCTTGAATCCCGAAAACGCAAAAGCCGCACGATGTTCCCATCGTGCGGCTTTTGTCTGTTTGAGGATTACTTGTCCTGTTTGTTTTCCAGGACCTTGCCGTTGGAGGCATCGATCTCCACATCCCACTCGACGTTCTTGGCGTCACGTAGCTCGATCTCGTACTCGTAACCGTTGAAGTGGTTGTCCAGTTCGGTCTTGGTGATCGTTGCACCCGGGTGCAGGTCCAGCGCGATCTTGTTCAGGTCTTCCAACGGCTTGATCTTGCCGTCCTTGACCAGTTGCGGGATCTGATCGACCCGCACATCGGCCTGGGCCAGGCCGGCGGTGAGGGTCAGGGTTGCAGTGGTAAACAAAGCAGTCAGGGTCTTCATGGGCTTCTTTCCTTGGGTGATCCGTTCAAGTGAGATCAGGTTACCTTGTGTAACTTAACCCACCCTTAAAACCCTCGACATGTCCTGCATCAATCCCTGTGGGAGCGAGCCTGCTCGCGATGCAGGCACCTCGGTGTCATGCCAGACAGGGCTCAATAGCCGTTGTTCTTCAACACTTGATCGACACTCGTCGGCGCCGGGCGTTTATAGAACTTCAGCAACTCACTGGCGCGATTGGTGAAGATGCCGTCGACACCGGCGTCCATGACTTTCCGGTAGTCCACCGCATCGTCGATGGTGTAGACGTGCACCAGCAGGCCCTGGTCGTGGGTGTACCGGTTCATCCAGGGTTGCACCAGATCCGAGTAGCTCTGGTCGCCACCCTGGGTCAGTGCGGCGGACGGGCCGGTGCCGATGGCGCCCTGGGCCTTGGCGTAGTCGACCCAGTGCTGGAATTCGGCTTTGTCTTTCGGCTCCTGTGCGGCGTAGTACGCGGCCTTGTCCTTGGCGCCGGACTCGGCAAATGTCACCTTGGACTTGGGCTCGATACTGCCTTCACCGACCCACAACAGCAGGATCTTCGGCACCATCGGCATCTCCTTTTGCAGCAATTCGAGGCTGCTCTTCTCGAAGGTCTGCAGGACCACCTTGCCTTTGCCCTGGCCGACTCCCAGCTCGCTTTTTGCCAGCTTCGAAGCGGTCGGGCTCAGCCAGCCCCGGTCCTGAAGTTTTTCCTTGAGGTCGTGCTCGATGCCGGGAAACTGCTTGGGCTCCTTGGTTTCGATGTACAGGCCGGGCTTGTGCAGGCTGTTGCCCTCGGCGATGTCGATGATTTCATCAAGGGTCAGAATCTTCAGGCCGGCGAAGGCCGGACGTGCGCGATCCGGGTACGCGGCATTGAACCAGCTGCCCGCGTCCAGGGTTTTCAGTTCGGCCATGGTGAACGCATTGGCCGGGCTGTCCTTGCGCTCGGGGAATTTTGTCGCGACGTCGGTGGTGCGTTGCAGGTTGTTGTCGTGCAGGGCAAACAACACGCCATCCTTGCTGCGCTGCAGATCCAGTTCCAGGTAGTCGACGCCCAGGTCGCGGGCCGTCTTGTAGGCGGCTGCGGTAGATTCCGGCGCATCGAACGACGCGCCACGGTGGGCAATCACCGCTGGATGCGGAATGCCCAAGCGGGTCGCCAGTGCCGAGGGGGCAGGTTCGCTGGCGGCCTGTGCGTGACCGAGGCCGAGCAACAGGCTCAGTAACAGGGCGCTTTTGGTAAAGGTTGCGGGCATGGTCGAGATCCTTTCGCAATAAGTGAGCGGTCCCTTTTAACAATTCATCTTTGCAGGCGCTATCGCGAGACCGACACAAACCTGTCTAAAGCTGATTTTCGTCAGCGCTTTTGTGCGCCCGTTTGCAGTACGCTGGGGCCCTGCAATTTCCCCGGTAGAGGGAAACTCAGACCCTGCGTGCAAACCAACGATCACCATTGCGGGGTTTACCATGCGCATCACTTCCCAGCTCATCTGCCTGGCTGCTGACCAACTCAAAGGCTTCGTCGGCCTCAACCGCAAGACCGGGCACTACATCGTGCGCTTCAGCGAAGACTCGTTCGGCATGGACGTGGCGGACGACGGCATCATTCCGACCAGCGAATTCGTCTGGGCCGCGGGGCCTGAGCAGACCATGATGCTAAAGCGTGAATTGATTCAGTTGCTGCTGGACCAGAACATCGATGACCGGATCAACATCACCGAACCGTTGCGGGTGTACATGAACCGGCGGGAAGTGCCGGAGATTTCGGCGGTTCGCAGTTTGGTTCAGGGGTGAGTTTTTGCGCCGACTTGACTGGCCTCTTCGCGGGCTTGCCCGCGAAGACGTCCTCAAGAACACCGCATCCTTTACAGACTGAACCCGTAAGCCCGCTCAACCCTGCATACCCGCGTATGACACCGCGCATACCAGGTCGAGCGCCCACGCTCGCGAATCTCTGTGTGCTCCGGATGATGCTTCCACGCCAGAATCGCCGCTTCACTGGCCCAGTACGACACCGTAATCCCAAGCCCATCCTCGCCCCGCGCCGACTCCACACCAAGAAACCCCGGCTGTTCACGGGCCAGTTCCAGCATCCGTGCAGCCGCTTCGGCGTAACCCTGGTCACCCTCGGTGCGCAGTGAGGTGAAGATCACCGCGTAATAAGGCGCAGCTGGCGTATCGGCGATCATGACGAGCGCCCCGCACAGGCTTCGACAAAGGCCCCAACCAGCGGCGGCAAGACGCCCTTGAGCGCCGCCCGCTCGGGCTGGAACAAGGTCGCGACAAAGAACGGATGACCGCTGAGTTCGATCGCCCGCAGTCCGTGTTCCGAATCGTGGCCGACGGCATGTAGTTCGCGCTTGAGCAACTCCCCTTCGAACTGTGGATTCACCCCATAGCGACAGCGATAGCCTTCACGAATTTCGGAAGTTTCGTACGCCTCGGATATCAACGAACCTTCACACAGGTGAATCGTATCGACCGCTTCCACCAGCGCGCACGACAGCGGCGTCAGCAGCGCCCGTGCTGCATCGGGATTTGTCTCGCCATGTTCGGCATCTGACCAGCCCAGCACGTTGCGCGCATATTCCAGCACCGCGTGTTGAAAACCGCCGCAGGTGCCGAGGAAAGGTCGCCGTTGTTCGCGGGCAAAACGGATCGCTTTTAATGCGCCGTCCGTGCTGCGGTAAGGGCTGGCCGGCACACACCAGAACCCGTCGAATGTGTGCAGCGGTGTCTCGACGTGGATTTCATCGGTGGCCAGCCATTGCCATTGCACGTTCAGGCCACTGTGTTCGGCGGCTTTTTCCAGGGCGACAGGAATGGCCTGGTGGGCGGTGACTTGCGGGTCGTAGTCGCCGATCAGGGCGATGCGAATCGGGCGGGTTTCCATGTGGGGCCTCTGCACTTGTTGATTGCTGGTGCCCACTATAGATTGGCGTTCACGCACTCAACATTGGCGTTTAACCAAGTGATCAATGCAGCCACGCACTATCGACTCGACTACCCGGATCTGGCCCTGATCCTCGCGCTGGTGCGCGGCGGCTCTCTGGCCCGGGCCGCGCAACTGCTCAAGGTGGATGTCTCGACGGTGTTTCGAGCGGTGCGCCGGCTGGAGGCTGCGCTGGGTCAGCAACTGTTCGAAAAAAGCCGTGCCGGTTACCTGCCCACCACCCTGGCGCAGTCCCTGGCGGAACAGGCCGAGCGCGCTGAGCAGGCATTGGAGGCAGCGCGTATCGGTGTAGAGCAGGGCGGTGAAGTGATCAGCGGCATCGTGCGCCTGACCTGTACCGATTCGGTCCTGCAAGGTTTGCTGTTGCCGGCGCTGGCGCAGTTCATGCCGAACTATCCGGCGCTGACCCTCGAACTCAGCACGTCCAATGATTTTGCCAACCTCAGCCGTCGGGATGCCGATATCGCCCTGCGCCTGACCCGCACGCCACCGGAACATCTGGTGGGACGGCGGCTGGCGGAGATTTCCTACCGCGTGTGTGCCAGCGAGAGATACCTGCAATCGGTCAATAGCACTGACCTGGCCGCGTTGACCTGGATCGCCCCGGATGACTTCCTGCCTGATCACCCGACCGTTACCTGGCGTCGCCAGGCCTTGCCGGGCGTAACGCCGGGCTATCGCTGTAACAGCATGCTGTCGGTGACTGAGCTGGTCAGGGCGGGGCTGGGTGTCGCGGCGTTGCCGGACTTCTTGATCGGCGACGGATTACAGCCGCTGAGCGAACCGCTTCACGGATACGACACCGCGCTGTGGCTGCTGACCCGCCCCGACTGCCGCGCCTTGCGCTCGGTGGTCACCTTGTTCGATGAGTTGGGGCGGGCGCTGAAACTGCCGTGAAACCGTTCAGGCCTTGGGCTCATCCTTGCGCACAAAGTGCTGATGCATTTCCGAGGTCAGGTTTTCGATGCGCTCGGTGAGGGCCTTGGTCATCTCCGTGAGGCGGGTGTTCTGCTCAAGCAGCTCCAGCAGTTGCGCAGTGTTTTTCGCGGCTTGCGCCTGTCGCTCACTGTTGGCGGTCGCCAGCGCTTCGCGGTGCTGTGCATCGGCATCGGACTGGGCTTTGTCCCGCGCGGCCTGACGTGTCTGGGCCAACAGAATCAATGGCGCGGCATAGGCCGATTGCAGGCTGAAAGCCAGGTTGAGCAGGATGAACGGGTATAAATCGAAATGGGTGAAACCGGACAGGTTGAGGCACACCCAGACCACTACGATCAGCGTTTGTGCGCCGAGAAAAGTCGGTGTACCGAAGAACCGCGCAAAGGCTTCGGCGCGCAGGGCAAACTTGTCATTGCCGAATGTTGGCGCCAGGTGGGCATGAGGACGATGGAAACGCAGGTGATCGACGTGGGCGGCGGTTTCGTGGCTGGTGGTCATGATGCTCTCTGTCTGGTGCTGGGACTGAAGCTCACTATAGCCTCAGCGCCGGTTTCATTCTGAAACACATCGCACATTCAAATCAGAGCCATCAATCCATCGACACCACCGTCGACCTTGTCATTTATTGCAACTGATAGCAGGCCAGAAACATGTCCAGCGCGGACTCGGCCACCTGATGTTGTTCTTCGGGTGACAAGCCTGGCTTGCCCATGGAAATCTGCGGCCAGAAGGCAAACGACTTGAGCAGCCCCTGCACCTGTTGTGCGGCAAAATCAGGGGCAACGGCTTTCAACCGACCATCGGCCTGAGCGGCACGAATCCATACCGTCAGCCCTTCTTCGCGCTCGCCCATTCGCGCCACCATATCCTGCGCCCGCTCCGGGGAATGAATCGTCGCCGCTATCGCCACCCGCGCCAGGTCGAGAAAATTATCATCGCCCATCATTTGCAGCTTGGCCTTCAGCAATACGCACAATTGGTCGCGCAACGGCAGGTCGGGACGGTAGGCCGTTTCCTGTTCTGCCGTCACCCGGATCCATAACTGATTGAGGATTTCGGCGAACAACTCTTCCTTGCTGGGAAAGTGGTTGTACACCGTGCGCTTCGACACACCGGCAGTGGCTGCAATCTTGTCCATGCTGGTGATCTCGAAACCGTTGTCACGGAACTCGTTGATCGCGGCTTGAATGATCGCTTGGCGTTTTCGGTCGGTGAGGCGCTGTGGAGCTGTCATAAGTACGCTTCGGCAGGAAGAGAGGGGGAATTACACTCGGTAGTTTACTTGTCATCGACTTTGATGCAACCTAGAAACTACACTGTGCAGTGTAATGTTTTGTTAACCCTGCCCAGCAAAAATAGAAAGTCCGGCTGATGCGTGCGTGCCTTGGCCATTTATCGTCCCAAAGCGGAAAGTCGCGTGATGCGCGGTTTTTCTGGAGTCATTCAGTCATGGCCAATTCAAACTCCCCGGCGGACAACGCCTCCACACCTGAAGCGTCCCGACAGGCTCAAGGGCAGTATCAAAACTTCACGCCGGTTCAACGTTTAAGCTTCGGCAAAACCATGGGCATCCTGTGGAACGTGCTGTTCCACAAACCGCAAAACACCCGCCCGAGCGCGCCCGTCCCGGTGCAAGCCCTGACTCAAGCTGCGCTGATCGCGGCGCCCAACCACAGCGTCTATCGCCTGGGCCACTCCACAGTGTTGCTCAAGCTGCGCGATAAATTCTGGATCACCGACCCGGTCTTCGCCGAGCGTGCCTCGCCCGTACAATGGGCCGGCCCCAAGCGTTTTCACCAGCCACCGATCAGCCTGGAACAATTGCCGCCTATTGAAGCGGTGATCCTGTCCCACGACCACTATGACCACCTGGATTACCAGGCGGTGCTCAAGCTCGCGGACAAGACCAAATACTTCCTTACCCCGCTGGGCGTAGGCGACACCCTGATCAAGTGGGGCATCGACGCCGGCAAAGTCCGCCAACTGGATTGGTGGCAAGGCACGGAAGTCGATGGCATACAGTTCATCGCCACCCCGTCGCAGCACTTTTCCGGCCGTGGCCTGTTCGACAGCAACAGCACCCTCTGGGCCTCGTGGGTGATGATCGACGGCGACACACGTCTTTTCTTCAGCGGCGACAGCGGCTACTTCGACGGCTTCAAACGCATCGGCGAACAGTACGGCCCATTCGACCTGACCCTGATGGAAACCGGTGCCTACAACGTCGACTGGCCGCACGTGCACATGCAACCCGAACAAACCCTGCAAGCCCACCTCGACCTCAAGGGCCGCTGGCTACTGCCGATCCACAACGGCACTTTCGACCTGTCGATGCACGCCTGGTACGAACCCTTCGACCGCATCCTGGCCCTGGCCTGGGAACGCAACGTGTCGATCACCACACCGCAGATGGGAGAAGCGTTCAGCTTGATGCATCCACAGCGTGGTGGTGCGTGGTGGTATGAAGTCGAGCAACAGGTCTACCAGAGTCAACAAAGTATTGGGTAAAGAAGCTATAGATTGAGGTGAGCATTCCTACGTGATCCGGCGGTAAGTGATGACGGACATTTCCGGTCGCGTCTGTAGGCTGATTAGCGCCTGAGCTTTTTCGCTCACTAATCAACCTCCACAAGGATCTTTTTACATGGACGTAACCTTAAACAGTCACATGACGCGGCTGGGACTAGCTTTTCTGATATCGATAGTGGCAAGCACAGCCCATGCACAGACACCGACGCCTGAAACAAGGCTGGAGTATTTAAGTGTCGATGAAATCAACCAAAGAATGAATCGAGGGCAGTTGAGCGCGGTTAGCCTTGTCCAGTATTTACAACGTCGGATCGAGTTGCTGGATACACAAGGGCCAGCGATCAACTCGATCATAGAGCTCAATCCTGAGGCGCTTGAAATAGCCAAGTCACTGGATAAAGAGCGAAAAAATGGGCAAGTACGCGGCCCGTTGCATGGCATTCCTGTTTTGCTCAAGGACAATATAGATACGTCAGACCTGATGCAGACTAGTGCCGGCTCATTGGCCATGGTCGGACAACCCGCTGCTCAAGATGCCTTTATCGTGAAGCGTCTCAGAGAGGCCGGGGCAATCATTTTAGGTAAAACCAACCTCAGCGAATGGGCCCACTTTCGCGACCCGGGCATTCCCAGCGGATGGAGCAGTCGAGGCGGGCAGACTAAAAATCCTCACGTGTTGAGCGCAGACCCATGCGGATCCAGCTCCGGCTCGGCAGTTGCTGTAGCAGCGGGTTTCGCGCCCCTCACTGTCGGAACGGAAACTGCCGGTTCGATCATTTGTCCTGCGGCGCTCAATGGCGTGGTAGGCCTCAGGCCAACGGTGGGGTTGCTGAGTCGCAGTGGCATCGTTCCAGTAACCCGCAAACTTGATACACCAGGCCCAATGACTCGCACCGTCCGCGATGCAGCGTTGCTGTTGAGCGCCATGAAGGGCAATGACAAGGCTGACCCTGCCGACAATCCGTCGGCCATCAACGTCATGGACTACACGGTATTGCTGAAGCCGAACGCTTTGGTCGGAAAGCGCATAGGATTTCCCGCAAAATTTCATACCGGCACCGATGGCTCCGAGTTTGATCCGCAGTTTTCCCAGGCTCTGCAAGTCATTCAGGAGGCTGGTGCAAGCTTGATACCCGTGGAGCTCAACGATCCTTTGTCGGAGCAGGTCGAAGAGGCCTTCAGAATGGGGATCAAGCGAGACTTGCCTCGTTATCTTGCGAGTCGTAGCGGCATCGCAGTCACCACCCTGGAGGCGTTAATGAGTTTCAATGAGCGCACTCAGGGCGCCGAGGGATATGGACAAAGCACGCTGAGCGAGGCCAGTAGAATTGACTTTGATGAGCGTGCTTACAACAGGCTTTGGCAGCGCATTCAAGGTGAGAACGCCACAGCAATCGATGATTTACTGGCAGCACACAAACTGGATGCCTTGGTCTCGGATGTGGCGTCGCCTGCCATGAGCGTCGTACCGCTGGCGGGATACCCCGGCATCATGATGCCAACCGGAATGGACGCCGATGGATTGCCTACGTCGCTCTTTTTCTACGGAGCCCGCTGGAGCGAAGCCGAACTTCTGGCGATAGCTTATGGTTATGAACAAGCTTCCCACGCGCGGCAAGCACCTGCTTTCAATCCTTGACGATTGTAAGAGCTAGCTCAAGTCGCCGTTCTGCTCCATATCAGGCTTCAGGTCGGCGACTCCATATTCACTGAATTTCACTCCACCATCGCAAAATCCGCCCGCCCAACCGGATTCGGCGTCGACCCCTTCACATTCATCCCTCGACCCGGGGCAAACCCCGGGAAGAACACCAACCCTTCCGATTCGAACCGATAGGCCAGTGCCAGGCGCGTGACATCCAGCACCTCCTGGCGTGCCTCGAAGCGTTGAATGGCATCCACCGAGACTCGGGATTCCCGCGACAGCTCTTCTACACTCCAGCCCAGCATCGCTCGGGCCTGGGCGCAGTGGGCCGGGGTGAATTGGAAGAGGGCGATACGTTCCAGGGTGATTTTCATCGCTTGAGAGGCCATGGTGTTCTCCGGGCTCGAGAGTGTTGGTCAAAATATACTGTGTTTTTGTACAGTTGTTTTGAGCTCGGATCAAATGCAATTTTTGATATTTCTTTTCAGCCAGACGAATGGCACTGCGCTTATTTGCCCACCAACCCCGGCGCTTCGCGCACAATAAAGTGATCCAGGTTTTCAATGTTGGCGCTGAACACCCCGAACGTCTGCTCGGGGTTTTTCTTGCTCGGCACCTGCTTCAGCTCGGGCGTTACGCCATAAAAGAAGCAGTACAACTCCCGCCCGCTCTCGATGGCATGCTTGATCTCCTCCAGGAACGCCTTGCGCTTGCGGTAGCTGTCGATCAGCTTTTTGCTCAGGTAAACATTGACCGAGTAAGGCTTTTTCTCGAACCAGACCTTCTTCTCGAAATCGATGCGAAAGCTCTGGGTGTAGTCCTTGATCTCCTTGACCTTGCCCCAGTAAATCAGCCCCTTGTTGTCTTGCAGGTATTCGATTTTCTTGAAAAACGACCCGTAAGGCGCGGTGTGCTCGCCAATTTTCAGCGGCACGCGCTTGAGCAAATCCTTGTCGTCGAAGTTCGACACGAAACACTCCACCGGATGGGCGAAGACGCTGGTCTTGTCCGGGGCCGATTCCCTGTTCGGTTGCTCGACGTTGCTAGCCGCTTTAGGCGCCAATGGCTTATCCCGAACCACATCGGCAATCACCACCGGGCTGGGCGGCTTACGCACATATTCACGCCGAGTCAGTAACAATTCCGACGGGAAATTTTCCTCGCGACTGTCATCCGTTTCCGCCTCATCCACACCCGACATCGGCGTCTTCAAGCTGACATAAGGGCAGCCCTCGACATGCCGCGTACTCGGCAGGTTCTTGAAGTGCGGTGTGCGCACGTAGTTCACATTCTTGGCGTTGAAGGTACCCAGCTCATTGGTGGCATCGAACGCCAGGCGACAGGCATCGTTGGGGCACTGGAAGTGTTCCCTGGCGGAGTCGAAATCCATCGTCTCGTCGAAGTTCAGATCCCGAACGTCGTAGATCGACAACTTGTCGTTGAGGCTGAGGCAGTAGGCGAGGTCGAATTTCATGTCGGGTTCCAAGTCCTTTAGGTGAACAGCTTCCAGTGATGGCGCATTCGAAGCAATAGCTACACTGAGATCACTTCGATATCCCGGAGTTTGCGCGGTCCATCAACGAGGGCGGTTCATGAGCCAAACAGATGCTTCGCCCCCCCTCCCGGAGCAGGGCCGGATAGCTCGCCGGGACGAACAGACCGGTTGGCGCCGCTGGCTACCGGGGCTGGGCATGCTGCGCGAGTACCAACCGGCATGGTTGCGTTATGACATCGTGGCCGGCCTGGTGCTGACCACGATGCTGGTGCCCGTCGGTATCGCCTATGCGGTGGCTTCGGGCGTGCCCGGCATTTATGGCCTCTACGCGACCATCGTTCCGCTGCTGTTCTATGCCTTGTTCGGCCCCAGCCGAATTCTGGTGATGGGGCCGGATTCCTCCCTGGTGGCCGTCATCCTTGCCGTGATCATTCCACTCTCCGGCGGCGACCCGCAGCGTGCCGTCGCCCTGGCGGGGATGATGGCGATCGTCTCGGGAG
Source organism: Pseudomonas grandcourensis (assembly GCF_039909015.1). NCBI lineage: Bacteria > Pseudomonadati > Pseudomonadota > Gammaproteobacteria > Pseudomonadales > Pseudomonadaceae > Pseudomonas > Pseudomonas grandcourensis. The sequence goes on along the minus strand of NZ_CP150919.1, from coordinate 5,371,501 downwards.
CGGTGTGTATCCTGGCCGGTATCGCGCGACTGGGTTTTATCACCGAGCTGCTGTCCAAACCGATCCGTTACGGCTACATGAACGGCATCGCACTGACGGTATTGATCAGCCAGTTGCCCAAACTGTTCGGTTTTTCGATTGAATCCGAGGGCCCATTGAGAAACATATGGGCCATCGCCTCAGCGGTGATGGAGGGAAAGGTCAACTGGACCACCTTCACGGTGGGCGGGCTCACCCTGGCAGCGATCCTGCTACTCAAAAGATGGCCGCGACTGCCGGGCATCCTGATCGCCGTGGTAGGCGCGACGGTCGTGGTGGGAGTGCTCGACCTGGCGACACGCGCCGGAGTGTCGGTCCTCGGTTCACTCCCCCAGGGCTTGCCCGGTTTCGCCATCCCCTGGATCACCAGCGCCGATATCGTCCCGGTTTTGATCGGCGGGTGTGCCGTCGCACTGGTCTCGTTCGCCGACACCAGCGTGCTCTCCCGCGTCTATGCGGCGCGGACCCGAACCTACGTCAACCCGAACCAGGAAATGGTAGGCCTCGGCATCGCCAACCTGGCTGCCGGTTTTTTCCAGGGCTTCCCGATCAGCAGCAGCTCGTCACGTACGCCCGTGGCCGAGGCCGCCGGCGCCAAAACCCAACTGACCGGCGTCGTCGGCGCACTGGCGGTTGCCTTGCTGCTGCTGGTGGCACCGGACCTGTTGCAGCATTTACCGTCCAGCGCCCTGGCGGCAGTCGTGATCGCCTCGGCCATTGGCCTGATCGAAATCGCCGACCTGCGCCGGATCTATCGCATCCAGCGCTGGGAATGCTGGCTGTCGATTGTCTGTACGGTCGGCGTGACCGTGTTCGGCGCGATCGAGGGCATCGGCCTGGCCATCGTGATTGCCGTCATTGAGTTCCTCTGGGATGGCTGGCGCCCGTACTCCGCGGTATTGGGGCGCGCGGATGGGGTCAAGGGCTACCACGACATCAAACGCTACCCAGACGCGCGCCTGATCCCCGGCCTTGTCCTGTTTCGCTGGGATGCACCCTTGTTCTTCGCCAACGCCGAACTATTCAGCGACCGCGTGCTGGACGCCGTGGCGGCATCGCCCACACCTGTGCGCTGGCTGGTGGTCGCCGCAGAACCGGTCACCAGCGTCGACGTGACCTCCGCCGACATGCTGGCCGAACTGGACGACACCCTGCACGCGGCGGGTATCGAGTTGTGCATTGCCGAGATGAAAGACCCGGTCAAGGACAAGCTCAAGCGGTTCGGGTTGTTTGCGCGGCTGGGGGAGACGGCGTTCTTCCCAACGATTGGGACGGCTGTGGATAGTTATGTGGCGAACTATCAGGTGGATGACAGGGAGCGGGAAGATGAAGGGAACCGGTTGCCGTGAAACCCGCGAGATCGAAATAGAGACTTCACATCAAGGAGCGAACCATGCCGAACAACTGGCCCGCCGGGATTGAACACGTTGTCGTACTGATGATGGAAAACCGTTCGTTCGACCATTTGCTGGGGGATTACACAAGCATTAATCCCGCGTGTGACGGTATCAACCGCAAGGCGCCCAGCACCAACCCGCTGAAGCTGGCCAATGGCAATTCGACGGTGATCACCCAGGCCTCGGAGTTCCCGGAGAACTACAGCCTGTGGGCGCCGCCGCCCCCTCTGCCTCCGGCGTTGCCGCCGAGCAACAGCGAGGGTTTCGACCTTGGTCACGAGTTCGTCAATGTAGAGAAACAACTGGGCGTCGCCTTCAAGACCAGCCCGGCCAACCCCACGCTCAATGGTTTTGCCCAGGACGCCTACGACAAGGCCCGCACCGACCTGAAAGTGTACAAAACCTGGTCGCAATCCATGGCCCAGCGGGCGATGAACTACATCCCGTTCGGCGCTACGCCCGCGAAGGATACGCTGCCGGCCATCCACGGATTGGCGCGCAATTTCACCGTGTGCGACCGCTGGTTTTCCTCGGTCCCAGGCCCGACCTGGCCGAACCGTTTTTTTGCCATGCTCGGCAGTTGCAATGGTCATCTACTGATGCCCTCCACCGGCACGGTACTGGCCGGCATCAAAAGCCTGATCGCACAGTTCGGCGGCGAGAGCATTTTTTCGCTGCTGCGCAACAACGGCCATGACGCGCGCATTTATTCCGACGGCGCTGTTCCGTTGGCGGCGCTGGTCAAGGGTGGTTTGCAGCACCTGAGCATCGACGACTTCAAGGCAGACGTCGCCGGAAACAAACTCCCTGAACTGTCGTGGATCGAACCGAGCTATGGCCTGCTCAACGGCAAACTCGGGCCAAACGTGTCCCATCATCCACCTGAAGATTTGCGCTTTGGCGATCAGTTCGTCGGCGAGGTGTTCAACGCCTTGTCGGCCAATGCCGCTGTCTGGAGCAAAACCTTGTTCGTGCTGTTGTACGACGAACATGGCGGCTTCCAAGACCACGTGGTGCCGCCAACTTGCGTGGCAACCGGTTCAACGGTCGATGTGCCCTGGAAGAACCCCTTCACCCGCCTCGGCGTGCGTGTACCGGCGATCCTGGCTTCGCCGTGGCTCAAGCCGGGTTTGATCCCCTGGACGGGCGATGTCCAGGCGCAGCACTACGATCACACCAGTTTGCTGGCGTTTCTTTGCGATCACTTCAAGGTGCCGCGCAGTGCCCTCGGCCCACGGGTGGTCGCCGCGCAGCACTTCGGCAATGCACCCATCTGGCGTGCCGCACCGAGCGTAACGGCAGCGCCGACATTGGCGGCCACCGTGGTGCCGAGTCGCGCCGGGTTGCCATTGATCGAGTCCGAACTGGCGACCCAAAGCCGACAGGTGGTGGACAGCGCCACCGGTTACCTCGATGGCCTCGATCCAGAGCAGATCTGGAAGAGCAGCGCCCAGTGGGTCAGCGGTTTTCTTGGCAACCGCAGTCGTGCCCTGGCTGATCCGGGCCAGGCGGCACTCACGCCTGCCGCGCCCAGTGCAGACAGCCTGGAGGCGAAACTGCGGCGCCTGCAGGATTTGATGGTCACCGCCCAAGGGCAAACGGTGCCCCCGGTGGCGGCGCCGGCCAGCAAAGCCTTGGTCGAGCCGGGATCGGAGGTCGCGCCAACACGGCTGCGCGTCCTGTGCCTGCCCGGCGTGGGGTTCAGCCGGGCAACGGGCGGGCAGGGCGGTATCGATGCGAACTGGCAGGAACAATGGCGCACCTTGATCCGCACTCAACTGGCACAGAACGGTCGCCCCATCGATGACCAGGACATCGACTTTCTGTGCTTCGATGAGCAACTCAAGGAGGGGCCGGACTTCGCCCAGATCACCCGAGGCCTGGCGATGCTGAGGGCCGATGCCAGGGGCAAGGCCGACGAGAACTTCGGCAGTTGGGGCCTGCCGGTCAACCAGATGTTGCGCACCACGGTGGGCGCCCTCGTGCAATGGATCGAAGACGCCGATTTGCGCACGGAGTTGACTCAACATCTGCTCGCAAAGATCGACGCATTCAATCCGCAGATCATCTTCGCCCAAGGCTTGGGCAGCCTGATCGGCTACGACGCCCTGCGCCGGTCGGTGGCGAAAAAAGGTTCGGCACTCAAGCGCATCGATGGCCGGGTGTTCGTCAGCTTCGGCTCACCGATCGCACTGCCGCTGGTGATGCGCGAAGTGTGGGGCGGGAGAGTCCTGCGCCTGAGCGAAAACGGCCGAGGCATCCGCCGCTGGTTCCACCTCTATAACCCCAACGACGGCTTGCTGACCCGGCCAATCACCTCGCCGGATTCCGCGCGGGTCGACCTGCAAACCGAATTCACCTTGCCATTGCGCGATGACCTGCTCGACCTCAACCACGCCGCCCAGGCCTACTTGTCGTCACCCACCAGCCAGACCGGCCTCTGGCCGCAATTGGCCCGTGATGTGGTGGCCGCACGGGCACTGGAAGTGCCAGCGTTCCTGTCCCGCAGCGGCCAACGCAAACGCCGCGCCCTGGTGGTCGGCATCAACGATTACCTCGACCCGAGTGCACGCCTGGACGGCTGCATCAACGACACCTACCTGATCAGCCGCATGCTCCAGGAAAGCGGCTACGACGCTGGCGACATCCGATTGCTGCACGACGCCCGAGCGACCCGGGCCAACTTCGTCGAGCGCCTCGAATGGCTGGTGGAAGGCGCCCGCGCCGGGGACGAGCGCGTGTTGTTCTACTCCGGCCACGGCACTCAACTGCCGGTCTACAGCAGCAGCGGCGAAGCCGACTGCATGGACGAAACCCTGGTGCTCCACGACTTCGACTGGGACGACGAAAGCACCCACTTCACCGACAAACTGTTCCGCCAGTTCTACAGCCACCTGCCATTCGACCCGGACGGCCACGGCGCCAAACTCACCGTCATGTTCGACTGCTGCTACGCCGGCGGCATGACCCGCGGCAACGGCCGCGTGCGTGGCATCACCCCACCCAGCGACATCCGCCACCGCATGCTGCGCTGGGACCCCTACGCCGGCGACTGGGACCGCCGCGTCTACGCCGTCGACAGCGACCGCCGCGACTTCAGCGAACAAGACAACAAAACCCGCGGCCTCACCCGCACCCGCACCACCCAAGGCGCCGCCACGGGCCTTCGTCCCGAGAAAAAAGCCCAACTGCTGCGCCAAGGCAAACTCTACGGCCACCATGGGCCGTACATGCCGCTGATGCTCTATGCCGCGCGGGAGAACGAAAAAGCCAATGAGTATGAGGTGGGGTCGAACAGCTATGGGGCCTTTACCTATGCCCTGGTCGAACAACTGCGCAAATTGCATCAGGAGGATGCGACGTTGGGGTTTGATCAGTTGATTGAGCGGGTGGGGAGTGTGTTGAGTGCGAGGTCCTTGGGGCAGACGCCGGAGATTGTTGGGCCGAGTGGGGTTAGGGCAGCGGTGTGTCCGTGGCGGATTAGTGGGTTGGGGAGGTGAGGGCGCAGAGTATTGTCGTGGAAGATATGAGATTCATGTAGCAGGCGAACAGCGGCTGGTCCATTCCACCGCTGCCCGTTATTGAGCAATAGCGCTTAGAAATAGTGGCTTTTCGCCCTATAACAAATTGAAGCCTTTTGATACTTTGGTGATTGTAGGAATTTTCCTACAGCCATTGTCGATAAAGGGCAGCACTCGTGGTGATCAAAGCGGTTTCGAAGGAACGAATAGACAAAGCGTTGCTGGAATTTGACCGTAAATTTCGGAGTAAGCACGAGTGGCTGGGCTGGGAAAAAAACTTAGCTCACCGTTACGCCGTTCACTCGGGCGGCGAACTGTATCCGGCGAAGAAAATCGTCTCTCTGGCAACTGGCATTGCCGTAGGAGAGTTCTCCGGTGGGCACCCGACCAACAGTTATCTAAAAAAGCGGGGCTTCACTGTTGTGGAGTTACCGAGTGGGGAGGGCACGCATGTCTTGCAGTTCAGACCGGGAGCTGTTTACGACCGAAAAACTGAAATCAACGGACCGTTCGGTGGAAGCCTGCAAAGCGGCATTGCAGCGTCCGCTACCTACCCTGCGATTTTTTTGTTCACTGGCGATAGCGGTGAACAATACGGGTATGCCGACCACTGGGAAGACGGCGCCTACTTTTATACCGGTGAAGGGCAGCGCGGGCCGATGACTTTGACCCGTGGCAACCGAGCCATTGCTGAGCATGCCGTGGATGGTCGAGCGCTTCACTTGTTTAAGTCCCTAGGCAAAGGTAAAGGCAACGCTTACATGGGCGAGTTTTCTTGCGCCGACACGTTTGAGCAGATCCAGCCGGATGTGAGCGGCCAGGATCGGACGGCGATTGTTTTTCGGTTAGTCCCTGTGGCAATTCCTGCTGAAGCAATTGAAGCTGAAGAACAGGATGAAGATGAGGCTGACCTTTCCGGGTCTCTGGATGCTGCGCGGTTGGCTGCGCTGGCTGCATGTAAGCCCAGCAGCGATGATTTAGGGGTATCCGCTCCGCGTAAGATCTACCAGCGCAGCCGAAAGGTTGCGCACTATGTGCTGATGCGCGCCAAGGGAGAATGTGAGAGCTGTGAGAAACCGGCTCCTTTTACGAAAAAGGATGGCACCCCCTACTTAGAGCCGCATCACGTAAACCGGCTCTCAGATGGTGGACTAGATCACCCGCGCTATGTGGGAGCCGTGTGCCCAAGTTGCCATCGGGAAATTCATTCTGGAGTACATGGAGCGTTGCTGAATGAGAAGTTGAAGCAGCGGTTGGAAGCAATTGAAGCCTGATTGAACTGTGTGCTGAGGCAGTGAGGGCTGTTGCCTGCAAATATTGAGAGGCTGCGAGTTGCTGGTTATGGAAATGAGGACAGTTGGTGAAGTGCTTGTAGGAAACCCTCGCGTTTTCGTTCCTACAGGCTGTCCTTAGTCCCTCGAATGCTTCGACGACTGAAACACCCGGGCTACCTTCCGCCACCAAGGCTTAGCTACCAACACCCGCCGCTGCGTTTGATCGTCTAACAGGTAAGGCATGTCTCGTAGCCGAATCCAACTTTCACCCCGCCAGTGCAGCAGATTTAACGACATTTCCGGCCAGTCCAACGAACTCAACATCGGTCGATCCGCAGCATACGGCTGCACGGCATCACGTAAGGCCTGCACAACCTGCTGGGTCAGCCATTCGCGTAACAATCGATTTGCGGGAACATAGTGATACACCAATAGTGCATACACACCGGACTCGCTGAGCATTAGCTGTTTCCGTGGTTGTCGGAAATACTCAATCCACAAGAAGCAGCGTTGATCCTTATCCAGTTTGCTGACCATGCGATCACTCAGATGGACACCCATCAAGCGGCCAATGTCACGGGCACAGAACCATGGTTGATTTTCCAGCAGGAGGGCATGGAGCGGTAGGTTATGGAGGGTAAAGATCATTGGATGGAAAGGATCAGAGATTACTGATCGGAGTGAAGTATTTACAGGCATATCCATTACCTCTACGTATAAAGTTGAAAATGGCCAGAGCCCGACGTAGAGGATTTAAGAAATCCCAACAAGCGGTTCCTCCTACCCACAGGATTGCGCATGTATGGCGGATGCCAGCATGCATTCTGTGTGATGAAGTCGCTTCTACGTTGGGCGTTTCTTAGGCGCTTGCAATAAAGTTTAGAGTTGCTTGGAGTGACCCTCAATACAGAATGTGCTGGATTTTCTGTAGGAGGTTTAGCTACTACTGAGATTGCCAGTAGGTGTTTTCCTACCCCATAAGAACGCCCCGATCAGATCGGGGGCTTTCAGATGTTCGATTTGTGTAGTGGTCTAAAGAAATCCGACGCACAGATAATTTTGGAGCGCCTTTAAAGACAGACGAGTGGCGTCCACTTTACCTTAGGTGGACACCACTCTCTGACTCATTGGGTGCTTGGCTTGGCTTAGCTCACGAGCAGACTCATGTAAGTGGGCCAATCGCCGCTAGGACACATTTGCGCCATTTTATATTTCTCCAGCATTTGTAGCGCTTGGCTCTCGTGGTTAGCGCGGAAGTCAAACCCCATCTGGTCGCGATACGGCATTCTACCTCGCCAGTAACCCATTCCTTGATCAAGGAAAACTTTGCTGCGCTTACCCGATGCCCAATCTACTGTTATCACTCTCGCGTGTTGAAGCTCCCTGCTTCGTTCTTTTATTTCAATTTCAGGTGAGATGGAGAACTGGCTACCCAACCAAAGCTTAAGAAGTGCTTCTTGATCAAGTTGAAACCTCCAGTCATGACTAATTTGATTGCTGGACTGATCGCCAGTGGATGCTAGCTTCGTCCATTTCTAGTCGGAGCACCGCGAATGCAAGCGCCTCTGGTTGCTTTGACAGTGCCTTCCAGCTTTCAAATGAAGACAACGGCAGGTGTGCGTAGTGCTGCTTCAAATCCGCTAAATATTGCCAGCCGCTGTGTCCAAACTCTATTGCCATCGCGGTGATTTGTTGACTGATGGCATCTGGGTTGGTTTTTGGGTGGTAAACCTGTGTTGCCCTGTGCAGGGAAAAAACTTCAGTTTGAATTTCAGCAATCGACGATGTCGACACGAACAGCGCAGGGCGAAATTGAGTTTTACTATCTTTGGCAGGATAGATTAGCCATGGGCCATCACGTTGCATGGTGTTGGGTATAATAAATCGCCCGGTGGTAACACCTTGGCTCTTGAGTCCCTCAATTCTGACTGGTGCTTGCTTAGGATCGGAAAGCAACATTGCTTCAGCTTCGGTTTCATTCAAAATTGTCGCGTTACTTATTTCGCAGATCGTGAATGTGTCTCGATTTTCCCATTGCAAGCGGCCGTTGTACCGTCTGATATTCAGGCTGAGCGCACGCTTTTCGGTTTCTAGGGTGAGTCTGATAAACGCATCTTGTTCGTCGACTGCTCCTAGCATTTGCAGCATGTCATTTTGGTAGCTAAATAAATTTAGCAGCGTGGGCGATGAGCCTACTTTGATCTCATAGTGCCGTTTTGGATGCGGCAGCGCCTCGCACACCAGTTCCAATTGCATGTAGAAGCTTTGCCCTTGAGCTTGTCCTGAGGTCAATGCAATGCGATGACCTATTAGCTCAGCTAACGTAAGTTCATGTGCTCGTGAAGGCCGGTCGTCTGGTCCAATAAGCCGTGCCCCTTGATACGGATACGGGAGACGAAGTTGTAGTGGCTGATTGCTGTTTTTCTGGTCGATCTTCAGCGTAAAACCAGCAGGAGGTGCATCGGTTGGGTGAATAAGGCTGAAAGTGGTTACGGGCTGATCAGACTCCAACCGCTTGGCCATTAGCAGCGAGCTGTCGATTTTCAAGTCAAGCTGGAGCGCACCTTTGACCTGCAATCGCGCAGGTTTTTCGGTGGTTGCGGGAAGCAACGAGGTACTGAATTCTTTGGGTAAGACGGCAAAACGGCGTGTTAACAGCGTTTTTCCCGTGCGGCTTTTTAAGTTGTAACGAACGACACCTAAAGGGCCGTTACGGCGAAGACTATCCAGGGGTTGCCCATTAGCAAACTCTAGAATATCGCCCAAACCAAACTCATAGTCTTCGGGCAGCTCCAGTCGTGGCCAACCCAAATACACAACACTCGGATTGCTGTCATAGAGGCCCTGAACACCGGCCAGAGCGGGCTTACGGTGTTCGTTTAGATTTTTATTTAGCTCGATTCGATAGAGATCAGGGCCGTTTTGGAGCGATATGTCGGCCCGTAAATCCAGCCACTGGCCGTTCTCTCTGTCGGTAGTCAGTAGCGATGGTGCGGGGCCGTCTGACGAAATACTAAATTTGGTCGGAATGCGAATACGTGCGGACTCACCAGCAACACCGCAAGAGGACGTTCCGACTAATTGCCAGCAGTCAGCCCGCTGCTCAAAAACTAACGGCGTCTCTTCGTAATCCAACTCGCTGCCGTCGAATTGGTAACATTGAACAACTCGTCCATTGTCGAGTAAGCGCAGCGTGACAGGTTCGCCTAGCCGGCGACGTTCTATTGATATTGAGGGATTGGAGAAGCGGATCGTCAGACGCGACTCGTTCAGCTGGGCATACACCGCAGGCCCACGAGCTAGTATGTGCTCACCTTCGTAATAGGCTTGATCGAGCCGAGTGCTACCCAGCTGCTGGGCATCAATATCAAATGAGTGTTCCTTTGGTAAGGCAAGCTCTGTCCTAATCCTCCAGTCTGGCAGTGTGCCTAATAGAAAATGCTCACAGGTGAATGCTCGGGCTTGAATTAGGGCCTCTTTGCTATCAAGCCGCTGCTTGCCAGCATCATGTAGCCAATCATTAATCAGGCCTCTAGCGTTAGTTTCATCGAGAGGGATTGGAAAGGCTTCTGTCCACTCAGGAGCGACTTTATCCAGGTAGGCAGCCGGGTCTTTCTGATCCTTAAGCGGATATTGCCCCGCCAGATGCATCAACTGTTCAACAATGCCGGCAAGCAGCTGCCTGGTTTCTAGATTTCGAAAGGAAATTGGCAATTCATCTTCGTGCGCCGCTATTAGGTCAGCAGTTGTTCGGTGGCTGCTCCCTGCACTGAAGAGATTAATGCCTCGATTGACGGCTTTGCCAAAGCCATGTGATTCCTTTTGAACTAGGGGCCAAGGTAACCCACCTTCTGCGAAAAGTGACCCTAGCCAATCCCTACCGTTTTCACGGTATCGAATAGGGCGCTTCCAGTATTCCAGTCCTTTACTGGTCAAGGTTGCATGCTGGCTGTGTGAAAGTGAGACGGCTAACTCGCTCTCAGCGCCTGACCAGGACCATGAGCTGTTGTAATTTCTACGGTACTGCTCACTGACGAATAAACAAAAACATGCTCCCAGGTGTATGAACTGGACTGGACTGGACGCCAGACGCAAATACTTTCGAAGCAAATCACGTAAGGATGCGTACTCGTGTTCGGACAGTTGGTAGCTATACAGAGGTTTGCCGTTGGGGCCTTTGAATAGCTCTCGGGTGAGTAAAAATTCACTGAGCCAAGCTTTTATGGGATTAACAGCAGGGGTGCATGCGGTCATTGACGCAAATCCTTATGCTGAATGGTTCAAAATCATGCAGCGCTGCGCAGGCTCTTGGCGACGTCTATAGCGGCACTACCTCAGTTTTTGAGCTGTGTGTCACTGTGCCATCTTCGTGAAGCGCCGTCGACATTTGTATCTTGATAGTAGTGTAGAGGCTGTAATCGTTATTCATGCTTGCAAGGCGCGGCTGATTTTGCGGCTGAGCGCGCTGTCCTTGGGTTTATGGAGCGCTTACCGGAAATCAGACGCGGGTTGGTGGTTGATTCGATTCGGGAGATGGAGTCACAGGTGGGCGAGCCGAGGCAATTGTGGACTGAGCTAGTCAGCGCCAATGCGTGACAATCGGGCGCGGCATCGTGATCCGAGATTTGGTTGCGCCCTTTAAGATGGCTTTTTGCTATAGCCATGTTCGGCGAAAGGGGGCATGGCGTAGTAGTGGAACGAAAGGGCTGCCAATGAAGAGATCCATTGAGCAGTAGACCTTGGCGCGTAGGTCGAGACCGGGGCGGCGCGAGAGTTTCGCGTGCTGCGGGACCGCGAGACCTGGCGCCTGTAACTGCGCCTCGGCGCCAAGTGGCTGCCGATCTGCTCGCGGCGCGAGTCAGTGTGGGTAGGGAAATCGCTGACCGCTGTGGGACGGTTCTGCGAAGCGGTTGGTATCAAGGTGCTGACCGCCGAGCTTTGAGTCAGCTTCTCCTATCGCGGACGCGCCCACCAAATCTCCTCGATATCCAGGTAATCCAGGGTTTCACGCATTCTCCTGAACGCATTGTCAGAAAAGCAGGGATGTCTGGTCGAGTCAAACTCAAAGACATGACGGCAGGACACATCCTCATCGCCCCCTAAGTGGACTCGTAATGCTCTGGCCTTTGGCTGCGTCAGACTGAGCTTCTCCGCGAGCTGTGCCGCCCCTAAGTAAAACTTCTTCTGGAGATCTAGCTCACGCACCGCCGCCGCATCGGCAGGATCGTCACCACCGATATAGCGAACAGGAGCGCCTTCTTAGTAAAATGAACGACTAGGTTCACCCCTTCACAATCCTTCCGTGTGCCTACCGTCGCCAGTCGAGGAAATACCTCATGGATTCCTTACCCGGCGCGCACGGATTTCTCGATGCGGTCAATGTCGCGCTCTGAAACTTCTACCTCTTCGACCGCAATAGTCTCGTTTTCGCCGAAGCAAAAACAAAAAAAGGGCTGCCAGCTGGCAACCCTTTTCGCAGAACCCGTTTCATTTTTTATGAGATGGGTTCAGGTTTTGATGCGACTTCACGACTAGGGAATCAATCCCAGCTCAAAGCCCCACCAGTCTGATACTCAATCACTCTCGTCTCAAAGAAGTTCTTCTCTTTCTTCAAGTCCATGATCTCGCTCATCCAAGGGAACGGGTTGGTCGTCCCTGGATACTCTTCCTTCAAACCGATCTGCGACAGGCGACGGTTAGCGATGAACTTCAGGTAGTCCTCCATCATCGCCGCATTCATACCCAACACCCCACGAGGCATGGTGTCACGTGCGTATTCGATCTCCAGCTGAGTACCTTGCAGAATCATCTGCGAAGCCTCTTCCTTCATCTCGGCATCCCACAAATGCGGGTTTTCGATTTTGATCTGGTTGATCACGTCGATGCCGAAGTTCAGGTGCATGGATTCGTCGCGCAGGATGTACTGGAACTGCTCGGCGACGCCGGTCATTTTGTTGCGGCGGCCCATGGAGAGGATCTGGGTGAAGCCGCAGTAGAAGAAGATGCCTTCCAGAACGCAGTAGTAGGCGATCAGGTTGCGCAGCAACTCTTTGTCGGTTTCGACGGTGCCGGTTTCGAACTTCGGATCGGAGATCGAACGGGTGTATTTCAGGCCCCAGGTGGCTTTTTTCGCGACCGACGGGATCTCGTGGTACATGTTGAAGATTTCGCCTTCATCCATGGCCAGCGATTCGATGCAGTACTGGTAGGCGTGGGTGTGGATCGCCTCTTCGAAGGCCTGGCGCAGGATGTACTGGCGGCATTCCGGGTTGGTGATCAGGCGGTACACGGCCAGGACCAGGTTGTTGGCAACCAGGGAGTCGGCGGTGGAGAAGAAGCCGAGGTTGCGCATCACGATGCGGCGCTCGTCGTCGGTCAGGCCTTCCGGGTCTTTCCAGAGGGCGATGTCGGCGGTCATGTTGACTTCTTGCGGCATCCAGTGGTTTGCGCAGCCGTCCAGGTACTTCTGCCAGGCCCAGTCGTACTTGAAGGGTACGAGTTGGTTGAGGTCGGCGCGGCAGTTGATCATGCGCTTTTCGTCAACGGCGACACGGGCGGAGGCGCCTTCGAGTTCGGCGAGGCCTTCGGCGACGTCGAGGGAATCCAGGGCAGCTTTGGCGCGGGCAACGGCGGCGGAGTCAGTGGCGGTCACGGCACGGGCTTCCAGGGCGGCGGCACCGCCGGCGCTGTCGAGACGGTCCATGTTGGCTTCGGTGGCGTGGCCAGCGTTAGTGCCCTTGACTGCTACTTCCGTGTCTTCTTTGTCGAATTCGTCCCAGCTCAGCATGACGTGTCGTCTCCTGCGTGAGGGCCAGTGTGCCCGTGTGAAATTGGATAGGTCAGTTTTTCACACGGCCTTACTGGCCGCGTTGGATCTAAAGGAATCGTTTTTTGCGGCAGCTATACGCAGGCATCAAACAGAATTTTGTACGGGGTTCCGAGAGCCACTGATGGGCGCAGCAAGCTTTGATCGCTTGTGCGGGGCTTCAGACTGGCTTTTCGTCCCTGTAAGGGAATATTGCAGGCCCGTTTAAGGCCGCATTATAGGGAAGTTTTGCGTGCTGTGGTGCGGCGAAATGGCTCACGGATCGGTCGACGGGGGCCGTTTTTCGGTCGGAGTGAGGGTTTACAGGGCTTTGGAGGGCATTGGCGGGGGAAGATTTTTTTTCCTGATTTTTTGCCCCGGATTATTTTTGTTCAAGAAATAACCAAAAAAGGCTTTTTTCACTACATCTTGTGTTTCGGTGGGGTTTTCTCAGGCTCCAGACACAACTAAGCCCGACCGAAGTCGGGCTGTGAAGTCACGCTGGCGGATCAGCTCAGGTGAGCGGCGCCGACGTGATCTGCGCCATCGGCGGCGAGGCGGGCGGCACCAGTATGGTCAGCGCCATCGGAGGCCAGTTTGCCTGCGCCGATGTGATCGGCACCATCGGCGGCGAAGGATGCGGAACCGGTGTGGTCGTAACCGTCGGAAACGACAGCGGCTTCAGTGGTGTAAGCAGCCGAGCCGGTGCGGTCGTAACCATCGGCAGCGAAGGTGTTGGCAGCCAGGACGGAGAGGGTCAGGGCGAGGATCAGTTGGGTTTTCATGGTCGTTACTCCAGTTTCGCAGGTGTTGTTTGTCTTGGGTTGCAGTTGATTCTACGCCTGCCATTTCGATTAAAAAGCGCAAATAAATGCTTAAAGCAATCGAATTAATAGATCTTTAAGGTTCGGCGCTTCATCTGCCTGATCGCGGCGGGTGGGTCGAACCTTTTGGGGGAGGGGTGAAGCAGGAGATCAGCCGTTGGAGCAGCCGTTGCCCATCGCGCTGTAACGCAGGATATGCCGTTGGCCGTTGGAGTCTTCGTATTCCATTTTCATCGGTACAACTTCACACACGTTCGGTGCTTCGCTCATGGAGATCACTTTGGCGATGTCCAGATTCATCGAGTAAGTGTATTCCTCGATGGGTGGTTGTTGCTGGGCGACATCAGTCGGGACCTCGCCGGCCATGGCGGTTACGCACACGCTGCTGAGGGCCAGAACCAATAAAGCTTTCATTTAATATTTACCTTTTAGAGGTCGAAAGGGGGCACGCAATCCTTTTGGGATTGCGTGTGGAGCTTCAGTACCAGGGTGTTTGATTAACTGCCTTCGTGGGGGCTGCAACTGGGTTAATCAGGTTGCCTTGTTGGCGTGGCTGATTTTAGGCGTGGGCGCCTCGTCCATATAGCCGTGGATTTGATAAACACTTTTGACAGATCCTGTAACAATCCCCGGTCTGTGCGGGTCTCAGCCTTGAAATGGGTGTTCTTTAGTGCCCCTTCGCGAGCAGGCTCGCTCCCACAGGTACCGCGGCGGTAGTGGGTTTGAAGGTTTTTCACGACATTTTGTAGGGGCTTGTTACTACCATCGTCGAATGGTTCTATAGGCCCGGCCCCGCTAAAACGTGGTCATACAAAAACAACTATTCCACCGAGGTAAGAAAGATGAGTGCGGCTTCCCTGTATCCCGTTCGTCCCGAGGTTCTGGCTAACACGCTGACCGACGAGGCGACCTACAAGGCGATGTACCAGCAGTCGGTCGTCAACCCCGACGGCTTCTGGCGCGAGCAAGCCAAGCGCCTCGACTGGATCAAGCCTTTCACCACGGTGAAGCAGACTTCCTTCGACGATCACCATGTCGACATCAAATGGTTCGCCGACGGCACCCTGAACGTTTCCTACAACTGCCTCGACCGCCATCTGGCCGAGCGCGGTGATCAGGTCGCGATCATCTGGGAGGGCGATGACCCTGCCGAAAGCCGCAACATCACCTACCGCGAATTGCACGAGCAAGTGTGCAAGTTCGCCAACGCCCTGCGTGGCCAGGACGTGCACCGCGGCGACGTGGTGACTATCTATATGCCGATGATCCCCGAAGCCGTGGTCGCCATGCTGGCCTGTACCCGGATCGGCGCGATTCACTCGGTGGTGTTCGGCGGGTTCTCGCCGGAAGCCCTGGCCGGTCGCATCATCGACTGCAAATCCAAAGTGGTGATCACCGCTGACGAAGGTATTCGTGCCGGCAAGAGGATCCCGCTCAAGGCCAACGTCGACGACGCGCTGACCAACCCGGAAACCAGCAGCATCCAGAAAGTCATCGTGTGCAAGCGCACCGGTGGCGACATCAAGTGGAACCAGCATCGCGACATCTGGTTCGAGGACCTGATGAAGGTGGCCGGCACCGTTTGCGCGCCGAAAGAGATGGGCGCCGAAGAAGCGCTGTTCATCCTTTATACCTCGGGCTCCACCGGCAAGCCCAAGGGCGTGCAGCACACCACTGGCGGCTACCTGCTGTATGCAGCCATGACCCACGAGCGCGTGTTCGACTACCGCCCGGGTGAAATCTTCTGGTGCACCGCCGACGTCGGCTGGGTCACCGGCCACAGTTACATCGTCTACGGCCCGCTGGCCAACGGCGCGACCACGCTGTTGTTCGAAGGCGTGCCGAACTACCCGGACATCACCCGGGTAGCGAAGATCGTCGACAAGCACAAGGTCAACATCCTCTACACCGCGCCGACCGCAATCCGCGCCATGATGGCTTCGGGCACCGCCGCTGTTGAAGGGGCTGACGGCAGCAGCCTGCGCCTGTTGGGTTCGGTGGGCGAGCCGATCAACCCGGAAGCCTGGGACTGGTACTACAAGAATGTCGGCAAGTCCCGTTGCCCGATCGTCGACACCTGGTGGCAGACCGAAACCGGCGGCAACATGATGAGCCCGCTACCCGGCGCTCATGCGCTCAAGCCAGGCTCTGCGGCGCGTCCGTTCTTCGGCGTGGTGCCGGCACTGGTGGACAACCTGGGCAACATCGTCGAAGGCGAGGCCGAGGGCAACCTGGTGATTCTCGATTCGTGGCCAGGCCAGGCGCGTACGCTGTTTGGCGACCATGACCGCTTCGTCGACACTTACTTCAAGACCTTCCGTGGCATGTACTTCACTGGTGACGGCGCCCGTCGCGATGCCGATGGTTACTACTGGATCACCGGTCGCGTGGACGACGTGCTCAACGTGTCCGGCCACCGCATGGGTACCGCCGAGATCGAAAGCGCGATGGTCGCTCACCCGAAAGTCGCCGAAGCCGCTGTGGTCGGTGTGCCGCACGACATCAAGGGGCAGGGCATTTATGTCTATGTCACCCTTAAGAACGGTGAAGAGCCGAACGAGCAACTGCGCCTGGAACTGAAAAACTGGGTGCGCAAGGAGATCGGCCCGATTGCTTCGCCGGATGTGATCCAGTGGGCACCGGGGCTGCCGAAGACTCGCTCGGGCAAGATCATGCGGCGGATTCTGCGCAAGATTGCGACGGCTGAGTACGATGGGTTGGGTGATATCTCCACCTTGGCTGATCCGAGTGTGGTGCAGCACCTGATTGATACGCACAAGACGATGAATGTCGCGTAAGCGCTGGTTCTGAGTCACTGAAAGCCCTGTCAGGTGTTGCGCCTGGCGGGGCTTTTTTGTGTCTGGGGTTTTTGTGTTGGCTGGGCTGGCCTCTTCGCGGGCAAGCCCGCTCCCACAGGTTTCGTGGTGTGGTTCAGATCGCGTGCACACCGCAAATCCCTGTGGGAGCGGGCTTGCCCGCGAAGGCGATCTGTCAGACACCCAATAAACAACAGCCAATAAATATCGGCTTCAGCCGTAGGACGATTCCTACTGTTACCCGCATTCTTTCAGGTTACTGAATGTGTAACCGCATCGCGCCAATACGGGGCATTGGGAAACGCCGGAGGCCAAATCCGGGCCTGAAATGCGCCTCAAAAAAATAAGCCACTACACTGCGCTTGCCGGATTAGAAGGGTTTGCCAATAATAGGCCCGCAATTTGCAACATAGATCGGTTCAATGTCTTTTGCTCTTGCATGATTTTGCAGGGCTGTCAACGC
This sequence comes from Pseudomonas grandcourensis, assembly GCF_039909015.1. NCBI lineage: Bacteria > Pseudomonadati > Pseudomonadota > Gammaproteobacteria > Pseudomonadales > Pseudomonadaceae > Pseudomonas > Pseudomonas grandcourensis. The sequence continues at coordinate 5,354,362 of NZ_CP150919.1, read as the reverse complement.
GCTAAAACGGCTTTCTCAGTGCTTCTGTAATTAGTTGTCGCATTGAAGAAATATCGGCCTCGGGCCTGTCGTTAGAATGCCGATCACTCGCTCGTCGTTGCTCGTGTTGAAATTTCGCACGCGCAATGTAGGACGCAGCACTGCTTTCCGGTTCCACTCACTCGCATATTGGGCTGTTGCTCACTCTGCCGTTTTTGCCCTTTACCGATGGAGTCCCAAGATGAAGAAACTCGTGCTGCTTGGCGCCCTGGCACTGTCCGTGCTGTCCCTGCCAACCTTCGCCGATGAAAAACCTCTGAAAATCGGTATCGAGGCGGCTTACCCTCCGTTCGCGTCCAAAGCGCCGGACGGCAGCATCGTTGGTTTCGACTACGACATCGGCAACGCTCTGTGCGAAGAGATGAAGGTCAAGTGCGTTTGGGTCGAGCAAGAGTTCGACGGCCTGATCCCTGCGCTTAAAGTGCGCAAGATCGACGCGATCCTGTCGTCCATGTCGATCACTGAAGATCGCAAGAAGTCCGTGGACTTCACCAACAAGTACTACAACACCCCGGCTCGCCTGGTGATGAAGGAAGGCACTCAGGTCAGTGAAGGCCTGACCGAGCTCAAGGGCAAGAACATTGGCGTGCAGCGTGGTTCGATCCACGAGCGTTTCGCCCGCGAAGTCCTGGCCCCGCTGGGTGCCGAGATCAAGCCTTACGGTTCGCAGAACGAAATTTACCTCGACGTGGCCGCCGGCCGCCTCGACGGCACCGTGGCAGACGCTACGCTTCTGGATGACGGTTTCCTGAAAACCGACGCCGGTAAAGGTTTCGCCTTCGTCGGCCCTGCGTTCACCGACGTCAAATACTTCGGCGACGGCGTAGGCATCGCGGTGCGCAAAGGCGACAAGGAAGATCTGGACAAGCTCAACAACGCTATCGCGGCCATTCGTGCGAACGGCAAGTACAAGCAAATCCAGGACAAGTACTTCGCCTTCGATATCTACGGCAAGTAATACGTCCCAGCGACAAGTCCGAAATGGCGCAAGCAACAGGATCTCTGAGGTTTGCGCCATTTTTTCATCCCAACTTTCGAGGACCTGAATCATGTTGAAAGGCTACGGGGCTGTCATCCTCGATGGCGCTTGGCTGACGCTTCAGCTCGCCTTGTCGTCCATGGCCATGGCCATCGTTCTGGGCCTGATCGGCGTGGCACTGCGTCTGTCGCCGGTGCGCTGGCTGGCCTGGCTGGGCGACCTGTATTCCACGGTGATCCGCGGTATTCCCGACCTGGTGCTGATCCTGCTGATTTTCTACGGCGGACAGGACCTGCTCAACCGCGTCGCACCGCTGCTCGGCTTTGACGAGTACATCGACCTGAACCCGTTGGCCGCCGGTATCGGCACCTTGGGCTTCATCTTCGGTGCGTACCTGTCGGAAACCTTCCGTGGCGCCTTCATGGCGATCCCCAAAGGTCAGGCCGAAGCCGGCATGGCTTACGGCATGAGCAGTTTTCAGGTGTTCTTCCGGGTGTTGGTGCCACAGATGATTCGCCTGGCGATTCCGGGTTTCACCAACAACTGGCTGGTATTGACCAAGGCGACCGCGCTGATTTCGGTGGTGGGTCTGCAAGACATGATGTTCAAGGCCAAGCAGGCGGCCGATGCCACCCGCGAGCCTTTCACCTTCTTCCTCGCAGTGGCCGCGATGTACCTGGTGATCACCAGTGTGTCGTTGCTGGCATTGCGTCACCTTGAGAAGCGCTACTCGGTAGGCGTAAGGGCGGCTGATCTATGATCTTCGACTACAACGTCATTTGGGAGGCCTTGCCGCTGTACCTCGGCGGCCTGGTGACCACCCTCAAACTGCTCGCGCTGTCGCTGTTCTTCGGCTTGCTGTGCGCCTTGCCGCTGGGCCTGATGCGCGTCTCGAAAAACGCGGTCGTCAACATGTCGGCCTGGCTCTACACCTACGTGATCCGCGGCACGCCGATGCTGGTGCAGCTGTTCTTGATCTACTACGGTCTGGCGCAATTCGAAGCGGTGCGTGAAAGCTTCCTCTGGCCGTGGCTGTCCAGCGCAACGTTCTGTGCGTGCCTGGCGTTCGCGATCAACACCAGCGCCTACACCGCCGAAATCATCGCCGGCAGCCTGCGCGCCACGCCGAACGGCGAGATCGAAGCGGCCAAGGCCATGGGCATGTCGCGGTTCAAAATGTACAAGCGCATCCTGCTGCCGTCGGCCCTGCGCCGCGCGCTGCCGCAGTACAGCAACGAAGTGATCATGATGCTGCAGACCACCAGTCTGGCGTCCATCGTGACCCTGATCGACATCACCGGTGCCGCGCGCACGGTCAACGCCCAGTTCTACCTGCCGTTCGAGGCGTACATCACCGCCGGCGTGTTCTACCTGTGCCTGACCTTCATCCTGGTGAAGCTGTTCAAGATGGCCGAGCGCCGCTGGCTGGGCTACCTGGCCCCGCGCAAGCACTGAATACCACTGACTGACTGTTTTTGTGAGAACCGACAGCATGTACAAACTTGAAGTCCAAGACCTGCATAAACGCTATGGCAGTCACGAAGTGCTCAAGGGCGTGTCCCTGAAAGCGGCAGCCGGCGATGTGATCAGCATCATCGGTTCCAGTGGCTCCGGCAAAAGTACTTTCCTGCGCTGCATCAACCTGCTGGAGCAGCCGCACGCGGGCAGGATCCTGCTCAACAACGAAGAGCTGAAGCTGGTGGCGAACAAGGACGGCGCGCTGAAGGCGGCCGACCCGAAACAGCTGCAACGCATGCGTTCGCGCCTGTCGATGGTGTTCCAGCATTTCAACCTGTGGTCGCACATGACCGCGCTGGAAAACATCATGGAAGCGCCGGTGCATGTGCTGGGCATGTCCAAGGCTGAAGCTCGCGAGAAAGCCGAGCACTACCTGAACAAGGTGGGCGTGGCCCATCGCAAGGATGCTTACCCTGGCCACATGTCCGGCGGCGAGCAGCAGCGCGTGGCGATTGCCCGTGCGCTGGCGATGGAGCCTGAGGTGATGCTGTTCGACGAGCCGACCTCGGCCCTCGACCCGGAGCTGGTCGGCGATGTGCTGAAAGTCATGCAGGCCCTGGCCCAGGAAGGCCGGACCATGGTCGTGGTGACCCACGAAATGGGCTTTGCCCGCGAAGTGTCGAACCAGTTGGTGTTCCTGCACAAAGGTCTGGTCGAAGAAAGCGGCAACCCGCGCGAAGTGCTGGTGAACCCGCAATCCGAGCGTTTGCAGCAATTCCTGTCCGGCAGCTTGAAGTAATCGCTCCCGTTACGCACCAAATTAGGCCATGCTGCGCAGCGCGCGCCAGATGGTCTAATTTGGTTGCAGCCGCTTCTGGCTTTTAACACTGTTTTCGCTTCGGATTGCCCACCATGACTGCCCATCGAATTGGTTTCCTGATTTGGCCCAGCACTAAAGCACTGACGCTTGCGCTGGCTGAGGAGGCCTTGCGTGTTGCCCAGCGTGTGCATCCGGACGTGGTTTACGAGTTGTCGTTCCTGCAGGCCGAACCGCCGGCCGAAAACGCCTGGCAATTGCCGGGTGAGGCGTGGACCGGCAAACTCGAAAACTTCCAGAAACTGTTCCTGCTCGCTGACGAACCACCGACCGCATTGGCGCCGGCGCTCAGCAGTGCGCTCAAACAACTGGTGCGTTCCGGTTGCGTGATCGGCGGTCTGTCGGCCGGGGTTTACCCGCTGGCACAACTGGGCTTGCTCGACGGTTATCGCGCGGCCGTGCATTGGCGCTGGCAGGACGATTTCGCTGAGCGCTTTCCGAAGGTCATCGCCACCAGCCACCTGTTCGACTGGGATCGCGATCGCCTGACCGCGTGCGGCGGCATGTCGGTGCTCGACCTGTTGCTGGCCGTGCTGGCCCGCGACCATGGTGCGGAACTGGCCGGTGCGGTATCCGAAGAACTGGTGGTCGAGCGCATCCGCGAGGGCGGCGAACGCCAGCGCATTCCGTTGCAGAACCGCCTCGGTTCCAGCCATCCGAAGCTCACTCAAGCCGTGTTGCTCATGGAAGCCAACATCGAAGAGCCGCTGACCACCGACGAAATCGCCCAACATGTGTGCGTGTCCCGTCGGCAGTTGGAGCGGATCTTCAAGCAATACCTCAACCGTGTGCCGAGCCAGTACTACCTGGAGCTGCGCCTGAACAAGGCCCGGCAAATGTTGATGCAAACCAGCAAGTCGATCATCCAGATCGGCCTGTCCTGTGGCTTCTCCTCGGGGCCGCATTTCTCCAGCGCCTACCGCAATTTCTTCGGTGCCACGCCGCGGGAAGATCGCAACCAGCGGCGCAGCAGCAGCCCGTTCGAATTGTCATCGGTGCCGCCGGAGCGCGGTTGATCCGCGCCTGATCCCGATCAACTTTCCGGTTCGGACGTCTCGGATGTCGACACCTCCAGTTCTGCTCGATCGATGACTTCCTGAACTCCGAAGTCGACGCTGGTCAGCCTGAAATACTCAAGCAGGATTTGCAGGCTTTCTTCAGACAACGGATTACCCCGCAGGCTGATGCTTTCGGCGACCTCCAACGGTAGCTCGAGGAGGTCGGCGGGTATCTGGCTGATCGCGTTGTCGCTCAGGTCCACGGTTTCCAGGCTCTTGAGCTGCATCAGTCCGGCGGGTAATTCGCTGAGCTCGCAGTTGTCCAGTTGCAAGGTCGCCAGGTCCGTCATCTGGCTGATATCCGGAGCAAGCCCCAGTGGATTGTTTCTCAAGTCGATGAATTCCAGCCGGGCCATCTCGGCCAGGTTCAGGACCGACTGCGGGGTCAGGGTGATGTTGCAGTCCAGGAGATTGAGAGACTTCAAATCGCTCATCCGGAAAATCGCCTCCGGGATATCGCCCAGCCTGAAGTCGTTGATCACCAGGGTCTTGAGTTTGGGGAAGCGCTCCAGGAACCCGGTGATACCTGTGGTCAGGCCGCTCTCGCTACTCAGGTAAACCATGGAAACATGGCTGAAGTCTGCGCTCAGTGTCGGCAGGTTGCCGGTAATCCGCGTCTCCAGACTCAGGTCATAAGTAGTCGCCTGCAGCGTATCGTTGAAATCATCCGGACCGGTTTCCCGGCGCCAGCAGCGCAGTACGGACTCTCTGAATGCGTCCCGCGTCGAATGTTCGATCAGCAGTTGCTGGGCCGTGAAGGGTTGGTTGCTGTGGGGGTGGACGGCTGGAATATTGCCGGTCCAGGCCGACAGGTCGTTTTCAAGGGTGGTGAGTTCCGCTTCCAAGCGGGTCAATGCGATTCGACCCTCGTCCAGTGTGCCGGGTAACAGGAGCGCGAATTTGCTGGCGTCCTCTTGGTCCATCATGGGGTACAGCGCTTGCACGCGGTGGATGTCGGCTTCCTCGGCAAAGATACCGAAGTCCTGATGGGTCTGGAGGAAGTGCTGCTTGAGGCGTTCACGGGTTGCGCCGGAAAACGGATTGTTGCCCAGGTCGAACCCCTCCTGGGTGCTTCGTTGCAGCGTGAACAGTGCGCCGGACAACTCTTTGATCTGGTTGTCATTGAGCAGGGCGGTGCGCAGGCGCGGACGCGTCATCAATTCGCGCGGGAGTTCAGTGATGCCTGTTTGCGATAGGTCGATGTAGTTCAAATCGGGCATGCTGCCGACATCGGGTGCCAGGCCCAGGGGGTTCTTGTACAAGTCCATTGTGGTCAACCGATGTTGGCCCGCGAGCCCGACTTGGCTTTCGGGGCTGAGGGTGATCGCGCAATTGCTCAGAATGAGCTCTTCGAGTTGCAGCGATGCAAGGGTGTCCGGCAGGCGACCAAGGTTGAAGTCGCGCAGTTTCAGGAAACGTAGCCCGGTAAAACTGCGCAGAAACTCGTGCATGCCCCGCGTGGCGCTACCGCCATCCATCCTTAGCATGCTGATGCCGCTGAAGTCGGTGCCCAGGGTTGGTAATTGGCCGATGATGGGTTGGAGGAAGTTGAGGTCGACTGCTTCAAGCGCGGTCTCGGGGAGGGTCCATTGCTGGCGCCAACAGTCGGCCAGATGGATAGTGAATTGACGGCGGACCTGCTGTTGCGCAGCGAATTGCTCGGGCGTGATCCCGATTTGCGTATCCGGAATGAACAGCGGAATTTCATCGCGCCAGGACGAAAGCGTCTCCAGCAGTTGCGCGTGTTGAGTCATCAGCCGACTCAGTTCTGCCCGTGGTCCGCTGGGGTGTTGCTGCAAGCGTTCGACGAAGGCGTCGAGCTCTTCGGCGGACAGATGGGGAAACAGTGTCTGCGCCCGACTTTGCAAGGTCGGTATGTTGCGTGGCATTTGACGATACCCGTCACCGCCACCAAGCAAGCGCATCACCTTTGGGTCGTAGGTGGGTTTGAGGTCGGGGTGTTGAGCCAGCAGCGCGCGCAATGCATCACGGCTCAAGGCGTGCTGGCGAATCAGCTGCTTGAGCCGTTCACCTTCACCGATATTCAGATTCAGGGCGGTGCGTTCGCTGTCCGGCATGGCCTGTAGCAGGCAGGTGTAAAGCGAGCCCGTGCCGCTGAGTTCTTCGCCGTCATGATCGAAGGCCTGATACGAGCCTTCTTCTCTGAGCACCAGCACTTTACGCAGGGGCGCGTCGACACGGCCAAGGCTGTCGATCAGCGGACCTTCATGGGCGTACTGGCGGATTTCCAGACGTAGCTCTGCCGTCCAGCCCGGCAGTTTTTCCAGGGTGTGCAAGGCCAGCCGGTCGGTGTCGAGGTTGTTCTCGGTCGATGGCAATTCAAGCCCCTCGTAGGCGCGAGTCACGCGCACTTGCAGTCTGGCCTCCCGGCTCAGCTCGGCTAATCGAGGGGCAAGGGTTGCGTTTTTCAGCTGCTGCAGTTCCAGGTCGCTTGCTGTGTCCACAATCGCTTGTGCAACGCTGCGTGGCAGCCCGGGTTCGGCATCCATGACCACTTGTACGGCTGCGCGAGCGCCACGTTCGAGTCGGCGGTAACGCTGGTCGAACAGCGTCTGCCGTTTCTGTTCGGCAAGCCGCGCGAGTATCTGGCGCAACCGCTGCGCCCGGTTTTCCGCGGTTGGGGAGCGGTGACCGAACTCTTCGCCCAGCAGCGTTCTGGCTTCGCTGTCCGACAGGGCCAGGAGAAAGGTTTTCAGCAGGTCGCCGTCGGTGAGGCGGGCGATATCGATTTGCACCACGGGCACATCGGGTGCCGGGCTTTGCCAAAGGGTTTGCGTATTGTCGTCGAACAGTCGCAAGCCTTTGTCTGCCGGCCAGTAGCCGTTTTCATTGAGCAGTTCCAACTGTGTCACCGGATCCGCCTTGAGGAAGTGTTCCGGCTGGTCACTGCCGATCTGATCGATAAAGGCTTGTATGTCCTGTTCGATCCCGAAGCGTTTGAGTGTGTCGGCCAATAGCGGCGGCACCTGTCCGGCATTCACGTGCATCTTGCGCAGGGCATCTTCGTGGCTGCCGCTGATGCTGAGGATGCGCTCGCGGGTGCTGGCCGAAAAACGCTGCATGTCCGGGCCGACACGGTGCAATACGGTGGACTGGTCCCAGCTCAACGGCTGGTCGAGTTCGGTTTGCCAGGCACCGCTGCCGTTGTGTCGCAGTTGTGGTTTGTAGGCGTCAGGGCGGGTGGGGTGGTCGATGCGGTACTCGCCGGTTAGCGGGGTCTTGCTCACGGCGTAGTGCTTGTTTTCCAGGGGCAGCAGGTTTTTGCCCTGATGCGGGTGCAATCCCAGCTCATCCGGTTTTGCATCCTTGGGTAAAACCCCGGGGTGTTCATAGCCGGTCAGGTCGGGCTGCCAGTAGCGGGTGTCGCCGTTCGGCCGTTTTACCGTATTGAAGCGGTCGATGAATTCAACGATCTCCCGGGGCAATACCGAGCGAAATTCGCCGGCGGCGATCGCACCCCCTGCGGCAAAGGTCCCCAGTTGCACCGCGGACTCCACCACCCCCATCAAGTGCCCGAAGGCCTCGCGACTCTGCCCCTCGGCCCAGTCGACCACGCTTTCGAAGGTTTCGTCGAGCAACTGGTAGGCCATGTAGCCCAGCATCAGTTCGCCGAGAAACGGCACGAACGGCAGTGCGACGAAAGCGGCGATGTTCAGCAGTGCCGAGGCAATTTCCGTGAAGGAATCCCACAGCGCCCAGCGGGCTTTCTGGTCGACCGTTGCAGTGGACACCGCGATCACCCGCGCATCGTTGAGGATCTTGTTGAGTTTGCTCTGGTAGAGGTGAGTCCACAGGTCTGCTGTGACAGGCGTTGCCACGATCTTCAGATCCGCGCGCGGGTTGGGCTGTTCCCGCCAGGTCGGACGAGGATCGCCTGGCTGGACCGGTTGCCAGGTGATCGGCACAAGCAACTGGTTCAGTTGTGCGAAAAAGTGACCGCGGTCCTCATGGTTAATGAAGCGACTGAAAAACTGTTGATAGGCGGGGTCACATAGACGCCAGCCCAGTTCCTCGGCGAAGGCCGCAGACGAGGGGTATTCCTTGATCGGCTGTTCGGGGTCGCCCGGTATATAAGCCACCACGCGAACCACTTCCCGAGCGCGCTCCAGGTCTGGGGCAAACAGCAGGATGCCGGTGAGGCGCGCGTTGAGGATCGTCAGGTCATGACCGCGCCATGGCTGCCTGTGCAGGCGCAGATGCGGCAGGTTGTCGAGCAGGCCGAGCATCAGGCTGTGGGTGTCGCTGCCCAGCAGGTTTTGCATCTGCGCCAGGTGCAATGCGGCGGTGATTGCGGATTTCTGGCTGTCGCGGATTTTCCCTTGCAGCAGCGCCGAGTCCACCGGGTTGCCGATACTCAGGTTGTCTTCCAGATAGGTTTTATAGCGCTGGCCAATGTCCAGCCCCCGACACATGCCGGTAAATGCCGTGACAGGCATTTTTTCCAGGATCAGCGGCAAAGTCAGGAATTGCCCGTTGGAAGACGGCGCGGTGATGTACGTCGAGGCCGGCTCGAAGGCATCGAAGCGGGTCTCGGCATCTTCGAAATTGTGCAGCGCGGCGTCCAGTAGCGATACCGTCCAGATGCGCGCAGCGCCCGACTTCAGCCGTAGCCACGGCAGGTGATCAGGTAGGTAGAGGCGCAAAAACGTTTCGCGCACATTCAGATCCAGGCCGAAGCGGCGCTTGATTTCGGCCTTGAGCAACGGTTCGGCGAAGTCCGCGGGGTTCTGCAGGTTGGCCAGCGCCTTGTCGACCTGGTTTTGGCTGGAGACCTGTCGGGCGATCAATCTGGTGAGTTCGGTGTGGTGATGTTTCGATGCGGCCCCTAGTCCGGCGGGGAGGGCAGGGGTGATGTTGCGCAGCGCCTCGCGTCGGTGGGGCGCCGTATGGCGGAGCCAGGAGGGGATGACATTCTGCAGATGCTGGAAATGAGCATCCGGCCTGAAAGCATCGGAAGTAACAGTGGCAGTAGATTCGGTAGTCATGGGGTCAGTGGCCGTTGGCTTTGAAGGGCCACTAGGAAAACCCGCGAACCTGGACGCTGTGCGGTACATATTTACCGCACTCGGACCATTGGCAAGCGTTACAACGCAGCAAGCCTGCCGCAAACGCCCGCCGCCAGTTAAACTGCGCCTTTGCGACCCTATATGTCGCATTGCCGTAAACCCGGGAAAATCCGGGGTTTGCGCTATAAGAAGTTGTCGCTTGGCGGCAAGGCCGGGCTGAAAACTGTCCTTACAATCCTCACCAAGCTCGCCAGTTTCAGGCGAGTGTTTTCTCTTCAGGAGACTCCGATGTCCGTTGAGCACGCTGCGGTACAACGCGCCGATTTCGATCAGGTAATGGTTCCCAACTATGCGCCTGCCGCATTCATTCCTGTGCGTGGCGCCGGTTCCCGCGTTTGGGACCAGTCCGGCCGCGAGCTGATCGACTTCGCCGGCGGGATTGCCGTCAACGTATTGGGTCACGCGCATCCGGCGCTGGTCGGTGCCTTGACCGAGCAGGCGAACAAGCTGTGGCACGTGTCCAACGTGTTCACCAATGAGCCGGCCCTGCGCCTGGCGCACAAGCTGGTCGACGCCACCTTTGCCGAGCGCGCCTTCTTCTGTAACTCCGGCGCCGAAGCCAACGAGGCCGCCTTCAAGCTGGCCCGTCGTGTCGCGTTTGACCGTTATGGCAGCGAGAAGTACGAAATCATCGCCGCGCTCAACAGCTTCCACGGCCGTACCCTGTTCACCGTGAACGTCGGTGGCCAGTCGAAGTATTCCGACGGCTTCGGTCCGAAGATCACCGGTATCACCCACGTGCCGTACAACGATCTGGCTGCGTTGAAAGCCGCCGTTTCCGACAAGACCTGCGCCGTGGTCCTGGAGCCGATTCAAGGTGAGGGCGGCGTACTGCCGGCCGAACTGGCTTACCTGCAAGGCGCCCGCGAACTGTGCAACGAGCACAACGCGCTGCTGGTGTTCGACGAAGTGCAAACCGGCATGGGCCGTACTGGCCACCTGTTCGCCTACCAGCATTACGGTGTGACCCCGGACATCCTGACCAGCGCCAAGAGCCTGGGCGGCGGTTTCCCGATCGCCGCCATGCTGACCACTGAAGACCTGGCCAAGCACCTGGTCGTCGGCACCCACGGCACCACTTACGGCGGCAACCCGCTGGCGTGCGCTGTCGCCGAAGCCGTGATCGACGTGATCAACACCCCTGAAGTGCTGGCCGGCGTTAACGCCAAGCACGACAAGTTCAAGGCACGCCTTGAGCAGATCGGCGAGAAGTACGGCCTGTTCACCCAGGTCCGTGGCCTGGGTCTGTTGATCGGCTGCGTGCTGAGCGATGCCTGGAAAGGCAAGGCCAAGGACATCTTCAACGCCGCTGAACAAGAAGGCCTGATGATTCTGCAAGCCGGCCCGGACGTGGTGCGTTTCGCCCCGAGCCTGGTGGTGGAAGACGCCGATATCGATGCCGGTCTGGACCGCTTCGAACGTGCCGCAGCAAAACTGACGCAAGCCTGATAGACCCTTCGACGCCTGCAAGTCAGGCGTCGAACCCAATTTTTATGCCGGCCCCGCTTTTCTGTAGGAGCGAGCCTGCTCGCGATGGTGTGTCAGTCGACTACTTTGTTGCTGATCCACCATCGCGAGCAGGCTCGCTCCTACCGAGGTCTTCAAAAGGCAGGGCCGGCTTATTTTCCTCAAAGAGTTTTAGAAAAAGGAGTGACACCATGCTGGTGATGCGCCCCGCGCAAATGGCTGATCTGGGCGAGGTACAGCGTCTGGCTGCGGACAGTCCGATTGGTGTCACTTCCTTGCCGGATGACGTTGAACGCCTGAGCGACAAGATCGCCGCAAGCGAAGCCTCGTTCGCCGCTGAAGTGAGTTTCAACGGTGAGGAAAGCTATTTCTTCGTCCTTGAAGACTCTGCCACCGGCAAGCTGGTCGGTTGCTCGGCCATCGTGGCATCGGCCGGTTACTCCGAGCCGTTCTACAGCTTTCGCAACGAAACCTTCGTGCACGCTTCCCGCGAGCTGAAGATTCACAACAAGATCCACGTGCTCTCGCAGTGCCATGACCTGACCGGCAACAGCTTGCTGACCAGCTTCTATGTGCAGCGCGAGCTGGTGGGATCGCCGTGGTCGGAGCTCAACTCCCGTGGCCGCTTGCTGTTCGTGGCCAGCCATCCGGAGCGTTTTGCCGATTCGGTGGTGACCGAGATCGTCGGTTACAGCGATGAAAACGGCGACTCGCCATTCTGGGATGCCATCGGTCGCAACTTCTTCGACCTCAACTACGCCGAAGCCGAGCGTCTGTGCGGGCTGAAAAGCCGTACGTTCCTCGCCGAACTGATGCCGCACTATCCGATCTACGTCCCACTGCTGCCGGACTCCGCTCAAGAAGCCATGGGCCAGGTGCACCCGCGGGCGCAGATCACCTTCGACATCCTGATGCGCGAAGGCTTCGAGACCGATCACTACATCGACATCTTCGACGGTGGCCCGACCCTGCATGCCCGTGTCTCGGGGATTCGTTCGATCGCCCAGAGCCGTGTGGTACCGGTGAAGATCGGCGAACCGGTCAAAGGCGTCGGTCGCCAGTATCTGGTGGCCAATGCCCAGTTGCAGGACTACCGCGCGGTGATGCTCGAGCTCGATTACGCGCCGGGCAAACCGGTGACCCTGGACTTGGAAGCGGCCGAAGCCCTGGGTGTCGGCGAGGGTGCCAGCGTGCGCCTGGTCGCGGTTTAACGTCGCAATTGATGCCTAGAAAGCAGCGAAGTTTCACGGGTGGCGCAAGCGGCCCGTTTGAGGAGATAGCATGATCGTTCGTCCCGTACGCAGCAGCGATTTACCCGCTCTGATCGACCTGGCCCGCAGCACCGGCACAGGCCTGACCACCTTGCCGGCCAACGAAGAGCGGCTGGCCCATCGGGTCGGCTGGGCCGAGAAGACCTTCCGCGGCGAAGCCGGGCGGGGCGACGCGGACTACCTGTTCGTGCTCGAAGATGACGACGCTCGCGTGGTGGGCATTTCCGCCATTGCCGGTGCCGTCGGCCTGCGTGAGCCCTGGTACAACTTCCGGGTCGGTCTGACGGTCAGCGCTTCGCAAGAGCTGAACATCTATCGTGAAATCCCGACGCTGTTCCTGGCCAACGACCTGACCGGCAACTCCGAGCTGTGCTCGCTGTTCCTGCACGCCGATTACCGTACCGGCCTCAACGGCCGCATGTTGTCCAAGGCGCGGATGCTGTTTATCGCCGAATTCCCGCAACTGTTCGGCAACAAGATCATTGCCGAGATGCGCGGTGTGTCCGACGAAGCCGGGCGTTCGCCGTTCTGGGAAAGCCTGGGTCGGCACTTCTTCAAGATGGAATTCAGCCAGGCTGACTACCTGACCGGCGTGGGCAACAAGGCGTTCATCGCCGAACTGATGCCGAAATTCCCGCTGTACACCTGCTTCCTGTCGCCGGATGCGCGCAACGTGATCGGTCAGGTTCACCCGGACACCGAGCCGGCGCTGGCCATGCTCAAGAGCGAAGGTTTCAGCTACCAGGGCTACGTCGACATTTTCGACGCGGGTCCTGCGATCGAGTGCGAAACCGCCAAGATCCGCGCCGTGCGCGACAGCCAGGCGCTGGTGCTGGCCATCGGCACGCCGGGCGACGACGCCACGCCATTCATCATTCACAACCGCAAGCGCGAAGACTGCCGCATCACTGCTGCGCCGGCACGTCTGGCCGCCGGCACCCTGGTGGTCGATCCGCAGACCGCTAAACGTCTTCAACTCAACGCTGGCGATCAAGTGCGCGCCGTGGCGTTGTCCGCAGCTCGGGAGTCGAAATAATGAAGTCGCTTTACATCGCAGGTGAATGGCTGACAGGTCAGGGCGAAGCCTTCGAGTCGCTGAACCCGGTGACCCAGCAGGTGCTGTGGTCCGGCGTTGGCGCCACCGCCGCTCAGGTCGAGTCGGCTGTGCAGGCTGCGCGTCAGGCGTTCCCGGGCTGGGCACGGCGTACCCTGGAAGAGCGTATTTCGGTGCTGGAAGCCTTCGCCGCTGCTCTGAAGAATCACGCTGACGAACTGGCCCGCACCATCGGCGAAGAAACCGGCAAACCCCTGTGGGAAGCCGCGACCGAAGTCACCAGCATGGTCAACAAAATTGCCATCTCGGTGCAGAGCTACCGCGAGCGTACCGGCGAGAAGAGCGGCCCGCTGGGCGACGCCACCGCTGTGCTGCGCCACAAGCCACACGGTGTGGTGGCGGTGTTTGGTCCTTACAACTTCCCGGGCCACCTGCCGAACGGCCATATCGTGCCGGCACTGCTGGCCGGCAACAGTGTGCTGTTCAAACCCAGCGAACTGACGCCGAAAGTCGCCGAGCTGACGGTCAAGTGCTGGATCGAGGCTGGCCTGCCGGCCGGCGTATTGAACCTGCTGCAAGGCGCTCGCGAAACCGGCATCGCCCTGGCGGCGAACCCGGGCATCGACGGGCTGTTCTTCACCGGTTCCAGCCGCACCGGCAATCACCTGCACCAGCAATTCGCCGGTCGTCCGGACAAGATCCTCGCGCTGGAGATGGGCGGTAACAACCCGCTGGTGGTCGATCAGGTCGCTGATCTCGATGCCGCCGTTTACACCATCATTCAGTCGGCGTTCATCTCCGCCGGCCAGCGTTGCACCTGTGCCCGCCGTTTGCTGGTGCCACAAGGTGCCTGGGGCGACTCGTTGCTGGCGCGCCTGGTAGCGGTCAGTGCGACTATCGAAGTCGGTGCTTTCGATCAACAACCGGCGCCATTCATGGGCTCGGTGGTTTCCCTTGGCGCTGCGAAAGCGTTGATGGACGCGCAAGAACATCTGCTGGCCAACGGTGCCGTGGCGCTGCTGGAAATGACTCAGCCTCAGGCTCAATCAGCCTTGCTGACCCCTGGCATCCTGGACGTGAGCGCCGTTGCCGATCGTCCTGACGAAGAGCTGTTCGGCCCGTTGCTGCAGGTGATCCGCTACGCTGATTTTGAAGCAGCGATCGCTGAAGCCAACGACACCGCCTACGGTCTGGCCGCGGGCCTGCTGTCGGATTCCGAAGCGCGCTACCAGCAATTCTGGCTGGAAAGCCGTGCCGGTATCGTCAACTGGAACAAGCAGTTGACCGGCGCCGCGAGCAGCGCGCCGTTCGGCGGCGTCGGCGCCTCGGGTAACCACCGCGCCAGCGCCTACTACGCGGCGGATTACTGCGCGTACCCGGTGGCCTCGCTGGAAACGCCGACCCTGGTGATGCCGTCGGCCCTTACGCCTGGCGTGAAAATGGCGTAACGCCCATTCGCGGGCAAGCCCGCTCCCACAAGGACTGCGTCGAACACAAAATTTGTGAACACTGCTGAACCTGTGGGAGCGGGCTTGCCCGCGAAGGCCGCGACTCGGTCGCACTGAACAGTTAGTTACTGAAGCCTATAACAACAGATTCTCGTGGAGCCTCGCTGATGAAATCCTATGAAGTCAATTTTGACGGTCTAGTGGGGCCGACCCATAACTACGGCGGCCTGTCCTACGGCAACGTCGCGTCCCAGAGCAACAGCCAGCAGTCTTCCAACCCCAAGGAAGCGGCGCTGCAAGGCCTGGCAAAGATGAAAGCGCTGATGGAAATGGGTTTCCAGCAAGGCGTGCTGGCACCGCAAGAGCGCCCGGATGTGGCCGCACTGCGTCGCCTGGGCTTTGGCGGCACCGATGCTGAAGTGATCGAGCGCGCCGCCAAAGACGCAATGCCGCTGCTGGTGGCCAGTTGCTCGGCCTCGAGCATGTGGGTGGCCAACGCCGCCACCGTCAGCCCGAGCGCCGACACCGCTGATGGCCGTGTGCATTTCACCGCCGCCAACCTCAACTGCAAATATCACCGCAGCATCGAACACCCGACCACCAGCCGCGTGCTGGGGGCGATGTTCGCTGACCAGAAACACTTCGCCCACCACGCCGCCTTGCCGGCCGTGGCGCAATTCGGTGACGAAGGCGCGGCCAACCACACGCGTTTCTGCCGTGAATACGGCGAAGCCGGTGTCGAGTTCTTCGTGTTCGGCCGCAGCGCGTTCGATACCCGCTACCCGGCACCGCAGAAGTACCCGGCGCGCCAGACCCTCGAAGCGTCCCAGGCCGTTGCCCGTTTGCACGGCTTGAGCGATGACGGCGTGGTCTACGCCCAGCAGAACCCGTCGGTGATCGATCAGGGCGTGTTCCACAACGATGTGATCGCGGTGGGTAATGGCGAAGTGCTGTTCTATCACGAGGACGCGTTCCTCGACACCGAACAGATGCTCGCTGAACTGCAGAGCAAACTCGCCAAAGTCGGTGGGAAATTTCAGTCCGTATGCGTACCGCGTTCCGCAGTAAGCGTGGAAGACGCGGTACGTTCCTACCTGTTCAATAGCCAGCTGCTGTCGCGCCCTGACGGCTCCATGCTGTTGATCGTGCCGGAAGAATGCCGTGGCAACGAGCGTGTCTGGCAGTACTTGCAGGGTTTGACCAGCTCCGGCGGCCTGATCCGCGAAGTGAAAGTCTTCGATCTCAAGCAGAGCATGCAGAACGGTGGTGGCCCGGCTTGCCTGCGGTTGCGCGTCGCACTCAACGAAACCGAACTGGCGGCCGTCAATCCAGGGGTTATCATGACGGCACCGTTGTACGGCACACTGACCGAATGGGTCGAAAAGCACTACCGCGACCGCATGACCGAAAACGATCTGGCGGACCCGCAATTGCTGCTTGAGTGCCGGACGGCACTGGATGAACTGACGCAAATCCTTAAACTGGGCGCGGTTTATCCATTCCAGATCAATTGATCGACGGTGCGCTGCCGAGCAAGGTGGCGCACTGCTTCATCTCAAACGAGAGCGTAAAGACATGAGCGATACCCTGCAGCTGATCCTTGAAGACACCGACGGCACGCAACTGGAGACTTCCTGCACCCGCGTCGCGGTCCTGTGGCAAGGTAAAGAGCTGTGGATCCAGCAGGACGGCCGTGGCCAGTTGCTGATCGGTGTGGACGTCGAAGAAGGCGACGCCGAGTACGCCAACCTGCTATTGCGCCCATTGGCGACTAATCTGGTAAGTCTGCAACTGGAGATGGAACCGGCTGACCTCAGCGACGACGAGGATCACGTTCACGGCCCGGATTGCAACCACGACCACTAAGGAAACCGCTCTATGCTCGCCCTCGGCAAACTGCTTGAACTGACCCTCGCCGGCCGCGAACCGGCGGAGAAGACTCAACTGACTGTCGAAGGCGTGCGCATGCGCTGGTTGAGCGAAGGTGCGTTGGAAGTCCGGCCACCTGAAGCCCGTGACAACGGCCTGGACCTGCTGCTGTCGGCAGGGATCCACGGCAACGAAACAGCGCCGATCGAGTTGCTCGATCGCCTGTTGCACGACATTGCCCGCGGCGACCTGAAGCCGCGCGCACGTATTCTGTTCCTGTTCGGCAACCCGGAAGCGATTCGCAAGGGCGAGCGTTTCGTCGAGCAGGACGTCAATCGGCTGTTCAATGGCCGTCACGAACAAAGCAGCGGTTGCGAAGCCCTGCGCGCCTGTGAGCTGGAGCGTTTGGCTGCCAGCTTCTTCAGCCTGCCGGATCGCCAGCGCCTGCACTACGACCTGCACACGGCGATTCGTGGCTCGAAAATCGAGCAGTTCGCCTTGTACCCGTGGAAAGAAGACCGCCAGCATTCGCGCCACGAACTGGCGCGCCTGCGTGCTGCCGGCATGGAAGCGGTGTTGTTGCAGAACAAGCCGTCCATCGTGTTCAGCTCCTATACCTACGATAAACTGGGTGCCGAGGCCTTCACCCTGGAGTTGGGCAAGGCGCGGCCGTTTGGTCAGAACGACGGGGTCAACGTCTCGCTGCTGGAGAAGCGCCTCAAGCAGATCATCGAAGGCACCGAGCCGGAACTGACTGAAACGGCACTGGACGGTTTGCAGCTGTACAGCGTGGCACGGGAAATCATCAAGCACAGCGACAGCTTCCGCCTGAACCTGCCGGCGGACATCGAGAACTTTTCCGAGCTGGAAGTGGGTTACCTGCTGGCGGAAGACATCGCCAATACCCGCTGGATCATCGAAGAAGAGGGCGCCCGGATCATCTTCCCGAACCCCAAGGTGAAGAATGGTTTGCGTGCCGGCATCCTGGTCGTGCCGACCACTGACGAAAACCTGGCCTGAATTCAGCGTAGAGCCCATGTAGGAGCGAGCCTGCTCGCGATAGCGGTGTATCAGTCAGCATAAATGTCGACTGAAAGTCCGCCATCGCGAGCAGGCTCGCTCCTACAGGGTTTGCGGTGATTACACGGCTAGCGCACGCGGCTCGCTGCGACGCAGGCTACGGATCTTCAGCAACGTATCCGCACAGGTCTTCGCCGCTTCCTGGCCTTTATGCAGGAAATGCTCGAAGAAGAACTTCTGGTGCTCTTCGCCGGCATGGAAGTGATGCGGGGTCAGGGACACCGAGAACACTGGCACTTCGGTTTCCAGTTGCACCTGCATCAGGCCGCTGACTACCGACTGGGCGACGAACTCGTGACGGTAGATGCCGCCGTCCACCACCAGGGCTGCCGCGACGATGCCGGAATAACGACCGGTCTTGGCCAGCAACTTGGCGTGCAGGGGCATTTCAAAGGCGCCGCCGACTTCGAAGAAATCGATGTCGGACTCCTGATAACCCTGGGCAATCATTTCGGCGACGAAGCCTTTACGGCTCTGGTCGACAATGTCCTTGTGCCAGCAGGCCTGGATGAACGCTACGCGCTCGCCCTGATGGTGTTTGCTTTTGCTGTCGATTGCGGTGGGTTGCATGTTCTGACTCCTGTTTGTGTGAAAAACAGGGCGTTATGAATCGAAGGGGATCTGAGGGTGCGCACGCTCGCACGAATGCCGGCGCACGGCCCTTTGTTGTCAATCCCGTTCTCTCTTCATCCGGACTATGACCGTCGGCCCCGGGATCACACCGGGTCTGCTGACCTTGCCGCCAACCACCGCCGAAGCGTCGTCGTCGCCAAGCGCTCGCGGGCTATGCGCATTGCGCGCAATTACCGCCGGTGGGGAGTTGCACCCCGCCCTGAGAACGTTTTTGCCGCCCGAATGTTTGGCGGCGCAGCGTTTTTATCACATATTTGCGGTGTGCGCATGGCCCCTTTTGGATGATTGCTATCGAGTATTTCGCTTTATTAGTGAGCATTATCCGAGCCCAAGGGTTGATTAATCGTCGCCATGCCCGCAGTAATTCCTACCTGAAAGGGATTTCCCCTGCTTACCGAGGCCAGATTCATGAGTGTTATCGATCTTCGCAGCGACACCGTCACCCAACCTTGCGCCGGCATGCTCGACGCGATGACCAAGGCCGCGACCGGCGATGACGTGTATGGCGAAGATCCGACGGTCAACCGTCTGGAAGCCGAACTGGCCCAGCGCCTGGGTTTCGCCGCCGCACTGTTCGTGCCGACCGGTACCATGAGCAACCTGCTGGGGTTGATGGCCCATTGCGAGCGCGGTGACGAGTACATCGTCGGCCAGCAGGCCCACACTTATAAATACGAAGGTGGTGGCGCGGCGGTGCTGGGTTCGATCCAGCCACAGCCGCTGGAAGTGCAGGCCGATGGTTCGCTGGACCTGGCGCAGGTCGCTGCGGCGATCAAGCCGGACGACTTCCATTTCGCCCGCACCCGTTTGCTGGCGCTGGAAAACACCATGCAAGGCAAGGTCCTGCCACTGGAATACCTGGCCCGGGCGCGCAGTTTTACCCGCGAGCATGGCTTGCAACTGCACCTGGACGGCGCACGTCTGTACAACGCGGCAGTGAAACTGGGTGTGGATGCCCGGGAAATCACCCAGTATTTCGATTCCGTCTCGGTGTGCCTGTCCAAAGGCCTGGGTGCACCGGTCGGTTCGGTGCTGTGCGGCTCGGCCGAGCTGATCGGCAAGGCCCGGCGCCTGCGCAAGATGGTCGGTGGCGGCATGCGTCAGGCCGGTATTCTCGCGGCGGCAGGCCTGTATGCGCTGGATAACAACGTACAGCGCCTGGCCGATGACCATGCCAACGCACAGTTGCTGGCCGAAGGCCTGCGCGGGGCGGGCTTCGAGGTCGAGCCGGTGCAGACCAACATGGTTTACGTGCAGATGGGCGACCAAGCCGAAGCGATCAAGGCCTTTGCCGTCGAGCGCGGGATCAAGCTCAGTGCCGCCGCGCGTCTGCGCATGGTCACGCACATGGACATCAGCCGTGCGCAAATCGAGCAGGTCGTCGCGACATTCGTCGACTTTTCGCGCAAGTGATAGCGTTAGCACTCCAATTGACCGTTTCTATCGTATAAACACGCTGTACCCCGCGCGCAGGGCCGATATAATGCGGCCCTTTGCCGTCGCTTCGTCTGTTGACGTTTCGAACAGGCCTTTGGCCGCAGCCTCCGTGGAAGAACCTAATGAAAAGCGCAGAAATCCGTGAAGCCTTCCTTCGCTTCTTCGAAGAGCAAGGCCACACCCGTGTAGCCTCCAGCTCTTTGATTCCGGGCAACGACCCAACCCTGCTGTTCACCAACGCGGGGATGAACCAGTTCAAGGACTGCTTCCTGGGCCAGGAAAAGCGCGCGTACACCCGCGCCGTCAGCAGCCAGAAATGCGTGCGCGCCGGCGGCAAGCACAACGACCTGGAAAACGTCGGTTATACCGCTCGTCACCACACCTTCTTCGAAATGCTGGGTAACTTCAGCTTCGGTGACTATTTCAAGCGTGATGCCATCAGCTACGCCTGGAACTTCCTGACTTCCGACAAATGGTTGAACCTGCCCAAGGAAAAGCTCTGGGTCACCGTCTACGCCAGCGATGACGAGGCGTACGACATCTGGACCAAGGAAATCGGGGTTCCGGCCGAGCGCATGGTGCGCATCGGCGACAACAAGGGCGCGCCGTACGCCTCCGACAACTTCTGGACCATGGGCGATACCGGCCCGTGCGGTCCTTGCACCGAGATTTTCTACGATCACGGCGCCGACATCTGGGGTGGCCCACCGGGCTCGCCGGAAGAAGACGGCGACCGTTACATCGAAATCTGGAACAACGTGTTCATGCAGTTCAACCGCACCGCCGATGGCGTGTTGCATCCGCTGCCAGCGCCGTCGGTCGACACCGGCATGGGCCTGGAGCGGATCAGTGCCGTGCTGCAGCACGTTCACTCGAACTATGAAATCGACCTGTTCCAGAGCCTGCTGAGCGCTTCGGCCAAGGCCATCGGCTGCACCAACGACGCCCAGGCTTCGTTGAAAGTCGTGGCTGACCACATCCGTTCCTGCGGCTTCCTGATCGCCGACGGCGTGCTGCCGTCCAACGAAGGCCGTGGCTACGTGCTGCGCCGGATCATCCGTCGCGCCTGCCGCCACGGTAACAAGCTGGGCGCCAAGGGCAGTTTCTTCTACCAGATCGTTGCGGCCCTGGTTGTCGAGATGGGCGAAGCTTTCCCTGAGCTGAAATCCCAGCAGGCGCACATCGAGCGCGTGCTGAAGGCTGAAGAAGAGCAATTCGCCAAAACCCTGGAGCAGGGCCTGAAGATCCTCGAGCAGGATCTGGCTGAACTCAAAGGCGACGTGGTGCCGGGCGACGTGGTGTTCAAACTCTACGACACCTATGGCTTCCCGATGGACCTGACCGGCGACATCGCTCGCGAGCGCAGCCTGACCATCGACGAAGAAGGTTTCGAACGCGAGATGGAAGCCCAGCGCGTCCGTGCCCGTTCCGCCAGTTCCTTCGGCATGGACTACAACAGCCTGGTCAAGGTCGATGTGGCCACCGAGTTCACCGGTTACACCGCTCACAGCGGTTCCGCCAAGATCGTTGCTCTCTATAAAGATGGGCAATCGGTTGACGTATTGAGCGAAGGCGAAGAGGGCGTGGTCGTTCTCGATCAGACGCCGTTCTATGCCGAATCCGGTGGTCAGATTGGTGATTGCGGCTTCCTCCAGGCTGGCGCTGCGCGTTTCGACGTGCGCGACACCACCAAGACCGGCGGCGCATTCCTGCACCACGGTATCCTGGATTCGGGTAGCCTGATCGTCGGTGCGCCGGTCGAGACCCACGTTGACGCCGAGGTGCGTCACGCCACGTCGCTGAACCACTCGGCGACTCACTTGCTGCACGCCGCATTGCGCCAGGTACTGGGCGATCACGTTCAGCAGAAAGGCTCGCTGGTCGACAGTCAGCGCCTGCGCTTCGACTTCAGCCACTTCGAAGCCATCAAGCCTGAACAGCTGAAAGCGCTGGAAGACATCGTCAACGCCGAGATTCGCAAGAACTCTGAAGTTGAAACCGAAGAGACCGACATCGAAACCGCCAAGCAGAAAGGCGCCATGGCGCTGTTCGGCGAGAAATACGGCGACAACGTGCGCGTACTGAGCATGGGCGATTTCTCCGTCGAGCTGTGTGGCGGTATCCACGCCAACCGTACCGGCGACATCGGCCTGCTGAAAATCATCAGCGAAGGCGGTGTGGCATCGGGCGTGCGTCGTATCGAGGCAGTCACCGGTGCGCAAGCGCTGGCCTACTTGAACGCGGCGGAAGAACAACTCAAGGAAGCGGCCAGCTTGGTCAAGGGCAGCCGCGACAACCTGATCGACAAGCTGTCGGCTGTGCTGGAGCGCAACCGTCTGCTGGAGAAGCAACTCGAGCAGTTGCAAGCCAAGGCTGCCAGTGCCGCGGGCGACGATCTGTCGGCCCAGGCGCTGGACGTCAAGGACGTGAAAGTGCTGGCCGTGCGTCTGGACGGTCAGGATGGCAAGGCGCTGCTGGCGCTGGTCGATCAACTGAAAAACAAACTCGGCCGCGCAGTGATCCTGCTCGGCAGTGTCCATGAGGAAAAGGTCGTTCTGGTTGCAGGCGTAACCAAAGACCTGACTGGCCAACTCAAAGCCGGTGATTTGATGAAGCAAGCCGCTGCGGCAGTGGGCGGGAAGGGTGGTGGTCGTCCAGACATGGCGCAAGGCGGCGGTACCGACGCCGGCGCACTGGATGCGGCACTGGCCCTGACCGTTCCGTTTGTAGAGCAGGGTCTATAAGGCAGTACTTGCGGCCCGCAGTCTAGTGGTGGGCCGCAACGCTGTTTGAGTGATTATTTGGGCGCCCTTCATGGGCAGAGGCGGCTTTGAAATGGCTTTGATCGTACAGAAATTTGGAGGCACCTCGGTCGGCACTGTCGAGAGAATCGAGCAGGTCGCCGACAAGGTTAAGAAATTCCGTGATGCCGGCGATGACCTGGTGGTTGTGCTGTCTGCAATGAGCGGCGAAACCAACCGTCTGATCGATCTGGCCAAGCAAATCAGTGGCGACGGCCAACCGGTTCCGCGCGAGCTGGACGTGATCGTTTCCACCGGTGAGCAGGTGACGATTGCCCTGTTGGCCATGGCGCTGATCAAGCGCGGCGTGCCGGCGGTGTCGTACACCGGCAACCAGGTGCGGATCCTGACGGATAGCGCGCACAATAAAGCGCGTATCTTGCAGATTGATGACCAGAAGATTCGCGGTGACCTGAAGGCAGGTCGTGTGGTGGTTGTCGCCGGTTTCCAGGGCGTCGACGAGCACGGCAACATCACTACCCTCGGTCGTGGCGGCTCCGACACCACCGGCGTGGCGCTGGCGGCAGCCCTGAAGGCTGACGAATGCCAGATCTACACCGACGTCGACGGCGTCTACACCACCGACCCGCGTGTGGTGTCCGTGGCTCAGCGGCTGGACAAGATCACCTTCGAAGAGATGCTGGAAATGGCCAGCCTCGGTTCCAAGGTGCTGCAGATCCGCGCGGTCGAGTTCGCCGGCAAGTACAACGTTCCGCTGCGCGTACTGCACAGCTTCAAGGAGGGTCCGGGCACCCTCATTACTATTGATGAAGAGGAAACCATGGAACAGCCGATCATTTCCGGTATCGCTTTCAACCGCGATGAAGCCAAGCTGACCATCCGTGGCGTGCCAGACATCCCGGGCGTTGCCTTCAAGATTCTCGGCCCGATCAGTGCCGCGAACATCGAAGTCGACATGATCGTGCAGAACGTTGCGCACGATAACACCACCGACTTCACCTTCACCGTGCACCGCAACGACTACCAGGCGGCGCAGGCCGTGCTGGAAAAGACCGCTGGCGAGCTGGGTGCCCGTGAAGTCGTGGGCGACACCAAGATCGCCAAGGTGTCGATCGTCGGCGTCGGCATGCGCTCTCACGCAGGCGTGGCCAGCCGCATGTTCGAATCCCTGGCCAAGGAAAGCATCAACATCCAGATGATCTCGACTTCGGAAATCAAAGTCTCCGTAGTGATCGAAGAGAAGTATCTGGAACTGGCTGTGCGCGCTCTGCACACGGCTTTCGAACTGGACGCACCGGCCCGCCAGGGCGAGTGATGCGTTTGCCAAAAGGCGCGGTCTGACCGCGCCTTTTGTTTTTTTGAATGGCGTGAACCTCGAGGCTGTTCTTTTGCTCGCGCTAGTCAATACTCAGGCATGTAGGGCTGCGACCGCTCCGGTTGTGGGTCGAGTGCCTTTTTTTTGCAGACTGTTGTCCCTGAAATGTAATGCGTGAGGAGAAAGGTATGCTGATTCTGACTCGTCGGTGCGCAGAAAGCCTGATTATCGGTGATGGCGAAATCACCGTGACCGTGCTCGGCGTCAAAGGAAATCAAGTGCGCATCGGCGTTAATGCCCCCAAAGAGGTGGCTGTTCACCGGGAAGAAATTTACCTGCGTATCAAGAAAGAGAAGGACGAAGAACCAAGCCATTAATTTTTATCGTTTTTTATGTTTGCAAACGGGGAAGAAGCTGGTTAATATACGCCCCGTGTTGCGGAGAGCTGGCCGAGTGGCCGAAGGCGCTCCCCTGCTAAGGGAGTACACCTCAAAAGGGTGTCGGGGGTTCGAATCCCCCGTTCTCCGCCATTATTTGCGTAGTACGTTGTAATCTGGCTTCTTCGGTAAGTTGTTGAAATTACTAGAAAAAGTGTTTGACATAGAGATTAGACGGCCTATAATGCGCGGCAACAAATGCACTCGTAGCTCAGCTGGATAGAGTACTCGGCTACGAACCGAGCGGTCACAGGTTCGAATCCTGTCGAGTGCACCATTTAAGAGTTGGTTGCAGCAATGCAAGTAACTTGGCTTCAACCAGTTGTGATCTGGTATAAAAACACAAATTGCACTCGTAGCTCAGCTGGATAGAGTACTCGGCTACGAACCGAGCGGTCACAGGTTCGAATCCTGTCGAGTGCACCATACAACAGAAAGCCCGCATTTCATGCGGGCTTTTTGCCGTCTGGAATTTGGCTTTTCCTTTCGTGCATCCCCTCTCGTCGAACTCCACGTATGCACTACGACCTCTCTGGGTGTCGTAGCGGTAGCTCGTGGCTGAATTGCGAATACTGATCCTGTCCGGCTTGCAGAGAGCGCTTTCGACGTCTTGCTGGCTCATGCCGGCGACCACCCGCTGATTGATGATCGCCTCTGCATGCTCCCCAGCGTCCGCCGTGACGTTCCTTTTCAAGGGTAGCGACTACAATTTTCGAAGGGTGTGTGTGTTTTCCTTTCAGAATGCGTCGTCGCATTTTCATGGATCAGGACGATGCTCAGGTTTGTTGTGCAAGCGCTTGTTTCAGCCGAGATTTTTTAACGTTTAAAACCGTCAGGCGGTGTATCATTGCGCCCGTCAGCCCCGCCGGGGCTTGTGGAATACCTCCATGGACTTACCCAGTAGTTACTCAGTACCCCGTTTCACCAATCATGAATTGACTGATTGATCCTTCCGGCGTGCCCCGCTGCTGGGAGTGGAGTTCGCCTATGTCCGATGTTGAAGTAAAGAAAACGCAGGAAAGCTTGCAGGATCGCTTGGCTCAGGTGGTCGAACTGCTGCAGCGCCAGCGAGTTGTAGAAGACCTGACTCACCGCCAGGAAGGCCCGCATCATGACCGGGTCGAGAACCTGGTCCACCGGCAGAACCTCGTCGAGTTGCAACGCAAGCTCGATGACCTGCACTCCGCCGACGTTGCCTACATCCTTGAAGCCTTGCCGCTGGGCGATCGTCTGACGCTTTGGCAACTGGTCAAGGCCGATCGCGACGGCGACATCCTCCTTGAAGTATCCGATTCGGTCCGTGAAACGCTGATCGCCGACATGGACGATCACGAGCTCCTGGCAGCCGCCAAGGACATGGATGCCGACGAACTCGCTGACCTGGCCTCCGAGCTGCCGCGAGACGTCGTCCATGAGCTCATGGAGACCCTCGACCAGCAACAACGCGAGCGTGTGCGTTCGGCCCTGTCCTACGACGAGGAGCAGGTCGGTGCGCTGATGGACTTCGAGATGGTGACCATCCGCGAGGATGTCAGCCTTGAAGTGGTCTTGCGTTACCTGCGCCGTCTCAAGGAGTTGCCGGGCCACACCGACAAGCTGTTCGTGGTCGATTACGACGGCGTCCTCAAGGGCGTGTTGCCGATCAAGCGCTTGCTGGTCAACGATCCGGACAAACAGGTTGCCGAGGTGATGGCCAGCGATCCGGTGAGTTTCCACCCGGACGAAGACGCCTACGACGCCGCCCAGGCGTTCGAACGTTACGACTTGATCTCCGCCCCCGTGGTCGACAAGAACGGCAAGCTGATCGGTCGTCTGACCATCGATGAAATGGTCGACCTGATCCGTGAAGAGAGCGAAAGCGAAGTTCTCAACATGGCGGGTCTGCGTGAAGAAGAAGACATTTTTGCGTCGGTCTGGAAATCCCTGCGTAACCGTTGGGCCTGGCTGGCGATCAACCTGATTACCGCGTTCGTGGCTTCTCGGGTCATCGGTTTGTTTGAAGGTTCGATCGAGAAACTCGTGGCGCTTGCGGCTTTGATGCCGATCGTGGCGGGGATCGGCGGTAACTCGGGTAACCAGACCATCACCATGATTGTTCGGGCCATGGCGCTGGACCAGGTGAGCACCGGCAATACCTCGCGCCTGATGCGCAAGGAATTGGCGGTAGCGCTGATCAACGGCGTGATCTGGGGCGGGGTGATTGGTGTGGTCGCCTACCTGCTCTATGGCAGTTGGTCATTGGGCGTGGTGATGACCGCCGCGATGACGCTCAACTTGCTACTGGCGGCGTTGATGGGGGTTTTGATCCCGATGACCCTGGTGAAGGTGGGGCGCGACCCGGCGATGGGGGCCAGTGTGATGATCACGGCCGTGACCGACAGCGGCGGCTTCTTCATTTTCCTGGGGCTGGCGACAATCTTCCTGCTCTGAAGTCCACTTCACTAAAACCCGCCATTTGGCTAATGCCGATCAGTTAAGTCTCATTGCTTGACCTTTGGCCGCAAGAAATCAAAATCCGATGCCTGAATAGGCATCGGATTTTTTTATGCGTCTGGCTCGGGCACTGGAACTGACCCACAACTTCGTCTCGACTCCCAATTCCCTCGAGGGATTGGACTCGTTGCTTGATCCATCGCTGGTCGAACAGGCCTTGGAACAAGCCGGTGTCGCCACCTTGCGCAAGCGACGCTTACCCTTGGAAATGATGCTTTGGTGCGTCATCTCCATGGCGTTTTTCCGGCGCATGTCGGCGTGGGATGTGGTCAGTCGCATGAACATCATGCTGCCCGGGCAACGCCCGCTGGTCGCGCCCAGCGCCGTAGTCCAGGCTCGTCAGCGATTGGGCAGCGAGGCGGTACGACAAGTCTTCGATCTGACGCAGCAAAGCTGGCATGAAGCGGCCGGCCATCCGACCTGGGCCGGGTTGCGTTTGCTGGGGGTCGACGGCGTCGTCTGGCGAACGCCCGACACCCCCGAAAACCGTGCGCGTTACGACTCCGCCAGCAACCAGCATGGCGATACCGGTTTTCCTCAGGTACGCATGGTCTGCCAAATGGAGCTGACCAGCCATTTGCTGATCGGCAGCGCTTTTGACGGCTATCGCAGCAACGAAATGAAGCTGGCAGAGCAACTGATCGACACCACGCCGGATCACTCGCTGACGCTGTTCGATCGCGGTTTCTACTCTTTGGGGTTGTTGCACCAATGGCAGCAGGCCGGCACCGAGCGGCATTGGCTGATGCCGTTACGCAAAGGCACGCAGTACGAAGTGGTTCAGCGTTTGGGGCGCCAGGATGCGGTTGTCTTGTTAAGTACTTCGCCGCAAGCCCGCAAGCAATGGCCGGGATTGCCGGAGCGCCTGACCGCAAGGCTCCTGAGCAAAACCGTCAAGGGCAAGGCCTGTCAGATTTTGACGTCGATGGCCGATCCGCTGCGTTTCCCATCCGATGAAATCGTCGACCTGTACAGCCATCGCTGGGAGATCGAATTAGGGTTCAGGGAAATGAAACAGACACTGCTCAACAGCAGCTACACGTTGCGTAGCAAGACGCCCGAGATGATCGAGCAAGAGTTGTGGGGCGTGTTGCTGGGCTACAACCTGTTGCGTTATCAGATGGTGGAAATGAGTCGCCATTGTCCGGGCATCCATCCGTGCGAACTGAGCTTCACCGCGTGCACTTGGGCGATCCTGGGGTTTATCAACGGTGTTTCTGTAGATCGCTCGGGGAGCATCCCCAAATATCTCGCCGAGTTACATGCCTCGGCCCCACACTATGTCTTGCCGCATCGCCGGGAGGAACGCATTTATCCCCGCGCAATCAGGCTCAAATCGCCGAAGTATCCGATCAAAAACAAAAATGCCAGTCAGCTTAACTGACTGGCATTAGCCATTTGGCGGGTTTTTTGTGCCCGGATTTCAGGCAAAAAAAAGCCAGCGATCAGGCTGGCTTGGGCTTTCTGGCTGAATCAGGACGCGTCGGCGGCCATTTCAGCGTCATGGGCGATCAGCGAAACCAGGGCGTTCTGCTGTCGATGGGAGAGCTGGCGGAAGCGCTGCAGCAGCTCCCGTTCGTGCAAGGAAAGCTCCGGGCTGTCCAGGCGCATGCTCAACTCTTCTCCCAGTGCGCCTTCCTGAATAAGACTCTGCTCAAGGCGCGCAATGATTTCGGAGTTCATGCTGCGATGATGATTGCGAGCCACCTCGGCAATGCGTTCACGCATTCCGTCTGGCAGACGTACGACGAACTTGTCAGCCGTACGGCTGGAATAAATTGCCTGTTTCAATGGGCGCATATATTTAACCGGTTAGTTCAGGGGAGCGGTTTTCGGGATTGGCCGCAGGATGTCTGGTAGGACAAGCGCTCTGACCAAATGTTCAACCTGAATTGATAGAGGCGCGCATCATGCCTCAAAGTAGCCATATCCTTGGCGTCAATTCTGTGACAAATATTGAACTGGATAAAGGCGTTCTGCCAGCACCAATTATCAGAAATGCGGACTGGTTTGAAAAGTTCGACCAGGCCGTATCACTTCGGGCTTTCTCCACCCGACGAAAGGTTTCCGACGGGCAGGAAAAAGTGAACTCGATCCCTGTTCCTTACCTTTTACAGAATAGTGGCAAATGGCCGATTTACTAGGGGAAGTCGTATGGCGGGGGTGAATTCAGGATGGATGGCAGGCCCTTGCAGCGGGTCTGCCATGTCAGGATCAACGCAGTACCGGATCAAACTTGATCTTGCGCCCGGCGATCAATGCGAGCACGAAAAGCGCACTGAATACGCCACAGGCGATCAGGGGAAGGGTGACGACCATGTCCTGGGTCAATGACAGATGAAAAATGCCGCTCGACAAGGCGAGGATGAAGAAACTCGCGGCTGATCTGGACATGCAGTACTCCTGGTGAGGGTCATTCAAAATACCAAACGTTCTGCGGATGGAGCCGGCATCAGGGTGTTTTCCTGACTGACAAAGCCGTGCCGGTCACTCGTCACTGCCAGCTGCGGTGCCTTCTGCAACTGAAGGTAATGCGGCATACGTTGGGCAACCTGCATAGCGCTGCTCTCGGGAACAAAATGAACTCCCGCTAAAACCGCCAGTGCGATGGCATAGGAGAGTGAAAGGGCGCTCTTCATGGGGCGGGCCTCGGTTGTTCTGTGAGAACAGCAGAAGCAGCTCGCATGCCAGAGTTTATCGGCAATTAAATTCTTTAAAAACAATGAATTAAGTTATTTTTGGTAAAGTGCTGTATTGCATTTTGCAATGATGGCTTTTTGCAGTGATGCAATTTGCACGGTAAACAAGTCCGCGCCCGGCCGAGGCGTCTGCCTACACTTAAAAAGCCTACGGACGACATGACAAAAGCCAGCCCGGCCGTTAACATGCTCGCCGTCCATCGCACCGCGTATCGTCGCGGTCATCGTGTGTCTCAGTAGCTCAATTGGATAGAGCATCCCCCTCCTAAGGGGAAGGTTGGCAGTTCGAACCTGCCCTGGGACACCATCATTCATCAGCACTTTGCTGTCCAAAAAAGCCCTGCCGGAAGATTGATTCCGGTGGGGCTTTTTTGTGCGTGATGTCTCGTTTTCTGTAACGCCTTCACATATTCAGAGTGAGCGTTGGGGAAGGTTCTCAAGGGAATGCCATGGCTGGCCGATAACACGGGCAGTTACGAGCCTTTTCTCGCGTCGATGCATGTGTTGATTGGCGATGAGAAGGTGTTTGATGGCTAAGGGCTACCAGCTATCATCTGCGCGCCAAATCAAGGGCTGCGAAGCTGAGTCCGTCCGTGTATTTGCCTTTGGGTTCTTCTTCTTAAATTGCCTGGAAATCTTCGATGCTGTCGTATCACCAAAAGCGTTTTCTGATCGTCGATGATTTCTCGGACTTCCGCAGTTCGGTCAGGTCGATGCTGCGTGAACTGGGCGTCAAGGAAGTGGACACTGCCGATACCGGCGAGCAGGCGCTGAAAATGTGCTCGCAGAAGCAATATGACTTCATCCTGCAGGACTTTCACCTGGGTGACGGCAAGAAGAATGGCCAGCAGGTGCTCGAAGACCTGATGGTAGAAAAACTGATCAGCCATGAAGCGGTGTTCGTCATGGTCACCGCCGAAACCAGCCAGGCCATGGTGCTCAGTGCATTGGAGCATGAGCCCGATGCCTACCTGACCAAGCCGTTCAACCGTTCCAGCCTGGCTCAGCGCCTGGAGCGCCTGGAGCAGCGCAAGACACTGCTCAAGCCGATCCTGCAGGCCCTCGACCGGGGCAAGCCGATGGAGGTGCTCAATGCCTGCATCGCCCTGTGTAAACAAGATATTCGTTACTCGCCGCTGTGCCTGCGCTATCGCGCCGATGCCCTGCGCGACCTGAATCAGAACGAAGCGCTGGAGCGTCTCTACGACGGCATCATCGCCGACCGCCCGTTGCCATGGGCGTTTGCCGGGTTGGGCAAGTTGCTGTTCAAGCGTGGTCAGGTCGGGCAGGCCAAGGGCATTTATGAAAAAGCCCTGAAAGTCTTCCCGATGATGCCGTCGCTGTATGACGGCATGGCGGACGTGCTGGTCGCCGAAGGGGATACCAAGGGTGCGCAGCGCGTCCTGGAAGAGGCGATTCGCCTGTCGCCGCTGGCGGTACGCCGGCAAGCGTTGCTCGGTAAGCTGGCGATGACCAACGAGGACTTCGACACGGCGGCCAAGGCCTATCGCCAGGCCGTGAGCCAGGGTGCGCAATCGCGGTTCAAGGATGCCGAAAGCAACCTCGGCCTGGCCCATGCGTTGATCAGCAAGGGCAGCGAACGGGGCCTGGACACGCGCACCCGCCTGGAAATCAACACCACATTGAGTGCCGTGGCCAAGGAAAATCCCTCCGATCCGGGCCTGCAAATCCGCGCGCGCCTGATGAAGGCCACCAGCCTGTTGCTCAACGACGCCGAGACGGCGGACAAGCTCACCGAGCAAGCCTTGCTGCGTCTGGATGGCATGGAGCAATTCATGAGCGCCGAGGCGGCTTTGCTGGTGGCCAAGCAGCTGAAACTGCTCGGGCAGACCGAGGCAGGGACCGCGATGCTTAAAAACTGCGTGGAAATCTACGGCGACGATCCGGTGGTCATGAAGGACATCGCCAAGCAGACCGACGACCCGAGCATCCTCAATTCCGGCAATGCCGCCGCGGAACTCAACCGTCAGGGGGTGCGCGTCTACAAGACCGGCAACCTGGTGGAGGCCCGGCAGGTATTCCGCAAGGCCCTGGCGATGCAACCGAAGAACATCAGTATCGCCCTGAACATGGCGCAGTCGTTGTTGCATGGCACCGATACCAGCGTTCCTTCGGCGGAGCTGGAAGAATGTCGGACCTGCCTGAAAATGGTTGGCCTGATGCCCGACTCCGACGCGCGCTATCCGCGTTACCAGAAGCTGAAAAGCAAGGCGCTTGGCCAATGAACGACAACGAACAGGCACTGGATTTCTCCACGGTAATCGCCTCTACCGTGCACGACATGAAGAACTCGCTGGCCATGTTGATGCAGGCCCACAGCCAGTGGCTGGGGCGATTGCCGGAGTCGGCGCGGCAGGCGCCGGAGCAGGGTGTGATCGACTTCGAATTCGCCCACCTCAACGGCATGCTGGTGCAGTTGCTGGGGCTGTACAAGCTCGGCGTCAACCAGATGCCATTGCAACCGGCCTACCATGAACTGGACGACTTCATCGAAGCGCAACTGGCCTGTCATCAGGAGGTGTTCGCCAGCCGCGGCATCATGGCCACCTATGAAGTGGACCCGCTGTGCCCGCTGGGTTTCTTCGACCGCGAGTTGATCGCGTCGGTATTGGCCAACTGCATCAACAACGCCATTCGCTTTGCACGGCATGCCGTTCTGATCAGCGTCAGCGACGAAGCCGGGCAACTGGTGTTGACCATCAATGACGATGGCCAGGGGTATCCGGCGCAGATGATCGAGCGTCAGGCCGATTATGTGCAGGGCATCAATCAAAGCACCGGCAGCACCGGGCTGGGCCTGTACTTTGCCGGGCGAATTGCCGCGCTGCATCAGCGCAATGGCGTGAGTGGGCGTACCGAAATCAGCAATGGCGGGCCGTTGGGTGGTGGAGTGTTCCGTCTTTACCTGCCCTGACCGGC
This sequence comes from Pseudomonas grandcourensis, assembly GCF_039909015.1. Taxonomy (NCBI): domain Bacteria; kingdom Pseudomonadati; phylum Pseudomonadota; class Gammaproteobacteria; order Pseudomonadales; family Pseudomonadaceae; genus Pseudomonas; species Pseudomonas grandcourensis. The sequence continues at coordinate 5,321,959 of NZ_CP150919.1, read as the reverse complement.
AGCATATTTATTAACGCTGCTTGAAATTCCGAACACGTGGAGCCTATTTTGTACGGTCGCCGTTCGCGGCCCGCACAATAACAAGGATAGCGTCATGACGACCGTTGGCCTGAGTTCACTCGCGCAGCGATTGACGGGTATTGATCAAGTTGAATGTGTCACGCCGGATTTGAATGGCGTTCCACGGGGCAAAGTGATGACCGCCGAGGGTTTTCTCGACGGTCGACGTTTGCAGATGGCGCGGGGTGTGCTGCTGCAATGCATCATGGGCGGTTATCCGCCAGCGCGGTTTTACGGCAGCGACGATGGCGACCTGGCGCTGATCCCGGACCCTGCGCAAATTCATCGCTTGCCCTGGAGCCATCCACCGCGGGCCTTTGCCATTTGCGATGCGGATGAACTGGGCACCACCACCAGTTCCAACCTGTCGACCCGTGGCCAGCTCAAGGCGGTGATTGCCCGTTACGCGGCCCGCGGCCTGGCGCCTGTGGTGGCGACCGAGCTCGAGTTTTTTGTCTTCGCCCCCAACACCGATCCGACCCTGGCTTTTCAACCGCCACTGGGGCTGGACGGTCGCCGCGAAGACGGTCAGTCGGCGTTCAGCGTCAGTTCCAACAACGGCTTGCGGCCGTTCTTCAATGAAGTCTATGAGTGCATGGCTGCGTTGGGGTTGCCTCGCGATACCTTCATGCACGAAATGGGCGTCAGCCAGTTCGAGATCAATCTGCTGCACGGTGATCCGCTGTTGCTGGCCGACCAGACGTTCCTGTTCAAGCACTTGCTCAAGGAAGTGGCCCTCAAGCACGGCCTGAGCGTGGTGTGCATGGCCAAGCCGTTGGCGCATACGCCGGGCAGTTCGATGCATATCCACCAGAGCGTGGTCGAGATCGATTCGGGGCGTAACGTGTTCAGCGACGAGGCGGGGCAGGAGACGGCCACCTTCCGCCATTTCATTGCCGGTCAGCAAACGTGCATGGCCGATTTCACTGCGTTGTTTGCGCCGAACGTGAACTCCTATCAGCGCTTGTGCCACCCTTACGCCTCACCGAATAATGCCTGCTGGTCCTACGACAACCGGACGGCGGGGCTGCGGATTCCGGCCAGTTTGCCGGTGGCCCGTCGGGTCGAGAACCGCTTGCCGGGGGCCGATGCCAACCCGTATCTGGCGATTGCCGCCAGCCTGGCGGCGGGGTTGTATGGCATCGAGAAGGCATTGGAGCCGAGTGCGCCGATCCAGGGTGAGTTCGAAGTGCCGGACAATCTTTCGTTGCCGTGTACCTTGCATGCGGCACTTGAGCGTCTGAAACGTAGTCAGTTGGCCAAGGAACTGTTCGGCGCGGAATTCATCGAAGGCTACATCGCTTCGAAGACACTGGAGCTGACCAGTTTCCATGATGAAATTACTCCCTGGGAAAGGCGTGTTTTAGCAGCCCAGGCCTGACGTCCCGTCGACATCCGGCTATCGTTTAGCGATAGCCGACTCTCACTGCAAGGAGCCGCTCGGAACGCCGATGCGCCAAATCTGGAAATCCTTTCGAGCGCTGTATTTCGCCTCGCTGATGATGTTGATCGGCTCGGGTCTGTTGAGTACTTACCTGGCGTTGCGCCTGGCTGCCGACCATGTCGACAGTCTGTGGGTCGGTGCGCTGATGGCCGCCAACTATTTCGGCCTGGTGCTGGGGGGCAAGATCGGTCACCGGTTGATTGCCCGGGTCGGGCATATCCGGGCCTATTCGGCGTGTGCCGGGATCGTTGGCGCGGCGGTGCTCGGCCATGGCCTGGTGGACTGGTTGCCGGCCTGGCTGTTTTTGCGGGTGATCGTCGGCCTCGGCATGATGTGCCAGTACATGGTGATCGAGAGCTGGCTCAATGAGCAGGCCGATGCCAATCAGCGCGGCATGGTCTTCAGCGGCTACATGATCGCTTCGTACCTGGGGTTGGTGCTGGGGCAGTTGATTCTGGTCATGCACCCAGGGCTGGGGCTTGAATTGCTGATGTTGGTCGCCCTGTGTTTCGCGTTGTGTCTGGTACCCGTGGCCCTGACCCGACGGATTCACCCGGCACCGTTGCATCCGGCACCGATGGAACCACGGTTCTTTATCAAGCGCGTGCCGCAGTCACTGAGCACGGTGCTCGGGGCAGGCCTGATCGTCGGTTCGTTCTACGGTCTGGCGCCGCTGTATGCCTCGCAGCAAGGGTTGTCCACCGAGCAGGTCGGTCTGTTCATGGGTAGCTGCATTTTTGCCGGGCTGCTGGTGCAGTGGCCGTTGGGCTGGTTGTCCGACCGCTACGATCGGGCCGTGTTGATCCGCAGTTTCGCGTTCAGCCTGGCACTGGCTGCCCTGCCGCTGGCGATCATGCCGCAGGTGCCGCTGGAGGTATTGTTCATCGCCGGGTTCCTCTGTTCGCTGGTGCAGTTCTGCCTGTATCCGTTGGCGGTGGCGTTCTCCAATGACCATGTCGAAGGCGATCGCCGGGTGTCCCTGACGGCAATGTTGCTGGTGACCTACGGCGTTGGCGCGAGTATCGGGCCACTGGTGGCAGGCGTGCTGATGAAGCTGTTCGGCAGCCAGATGCTCTATGCCTTCTTCAGTTTCTTTGCGTTGGTGCTGGTATGGCGGATTCGCCCGAAAGCGGTGACCAACCTGCATCAGGTAGACGACGCACCGCTGCATCACGTGGCCATGCCGGACAATATGACAAGTTCGCCACTGGTGGCCTGCCTGGACCCGCGTGTCGATGAACAGGTGGTGCAGGATCAGATGTGCAATCCGGTGAATCCGGAGCCGCCAGCCGAACCGGAATCTGGGCCTGATTCCGATGAGCCACCAGAAGATCCTGACTCGGGCCGCGAGCAGAGCTTTACCGAGGCCAGGCCATAAAACCGGGGCACAAAAAAACGGGCAGTCTCCGCAAGGGACTGCCCGTTTTTTGTTGCCGCTCTATTACATGTCGTCTTTGTCGAAGCGGCGTGCTTCGCGTTGCAACTGGTAGACGAAGCGTTCGACCTGACGCTGCACCAGCCCGCTCATGTTGTGGAAGCGAATGCCGGCGAAGGTGGTGGAAATCCTTTCTTCGAAGTGCAGATAACGCAACTCGACCGGCGCGGTCATCTTGCCAAAGGGCAGGTCGGCGTTGAAACGGTCGTAGACCTGACCCAGTTGCAGGCTGCCGGTGATGTCGCCGTCGAAGCGCAGTTTGCAGCCGGTAGCGGAAATATCCAGCAGCTTGCCGCTGATCGGCGCCTTGAGCTTTTCGCCGTCGAGATTGACGTTGACCAGTTGTGCCAGTTTCAGCGCGGCGCGGAACGCATTGCGGCGCTGGTGGTACACCACTTCATCGGGCAGGGAGCCGCGATAGCAGCGACTGCCAGCGGATTCGTCGATGTTCAACTGGCCGTTGCTTTCCCAGGCGATGCGCACGCCTTCGTGGAAGCCTTCGACCCTGAACGGTTCGCCCGCCAGCAGGTAACGCTCGCCGTCACGGGGAATCATTTCGTCCAGGGCAATCATGTTGCTGTCACGGTCCAGGTCCACCAGGTAGCTCTGGAAGCGCTGGCTGCGCTCGTGGAACGTGATGATCAGCGGGTCATGGCTTTCGAGCAGCTGGCGCAGGTTGCTGGAGATTTCCAAGGGCGTGGAGAGCACCTTGGGTGGCTGCGGAGCATCATCCACGGATAAGGCATTGGACACGGTTAATCAATCTCCAGACAAAATTTGACTACGGCAGGCTATCAGTTTGCCAGTATGTTGCGCGTCTTGATAGAGCGGGGGCATTGACCGGCTTATGCCTGACTGAGCTGGCGCGGCTTGGCAAGCTTGGAGAATGTTCCGCTGGCATCGTAAAGCGCCGGGGTTTCACCGCCGGTGAGGATTTTCAGCTGGGTGGCCGTCGCTGCCTGCTGAATGAGGATCGACTGGCCATTGTTGGCATTGATGGCCTGGCACTGGGCCAGGAGATCGGTCAGCACGTCACTTTGTGCCAGCAACTGCTCGCCAATGCTCGACTGGTCGGCCAATTGTTCCAGACCGCCACGGTTGGTTGGCAGGTTCAGGCTGGCGAGGATTTCACTGCGCTTGCGGCCATGCTGTTCGAGCAAAACGATCAATGCCTGTTTCTGCGCCAGGATGTTCTCGAGCAATGGCATGTCGCGGCCATGCAATGCGAGGGATTCGGTCTGCAGTAATTCCAGCAGGTGTTGCGCTGGAGCAAAGTCGTCGGTGATCAGTTGCAGTAAATTAGTGTCGTGCATGGCTGGCCTTGGGTTTTAAGCGTCCAAAAGCCTGGCGCCGGCGGTGGCCTAGCGCTGGGCTTCGAAGTTGAGCAGTTTGCTGGCTACGCGGTTGCTGTCGACTTTATAGCTGCCATCGGCAATCGCTGCTTTCAACTCGGCCACGCGGGCGTTGTCGACGGCAGGCTGATCGCGCAGCTTGTCAGTGACCTTCTGCAACTGTTGAGCCTCATTGCTGAGATGTACCGATTCCCCGCTTTTGACGGTACCGGCCTGTTCGGCCGCGGACTCCAGCGGCGCGGATTTGCCGGCCTCGGCACTTTCCTTGCTGGCGCTGGTACGTGTACTGCCCGTAAGGGACGAGGAGCTGTTCAAACGGCTGAAATCGATGACCATGATAAAAAAACCTCTGGGAATTTGGACGCTTGCCATGGTTTCGGCCATTCCCTGGAAAACTTTAGGCTCATTTATCAATGAACCTTGCGCGCGCCAGCGCTTGCCGTGCATGGAACACAGTCTAGGGAACCGCCGCGGCAAGCGCCACATTCAGATGAACAGAGCGCCTTACATGGACACTTCCACCTGCCCCGGCGCCATGACCTGCGCCTTGATGACTCGTTGGGAATTGAGGTTTTTCACCCGGATCTGTTCGCTCAGGCTGCCGTTTGACAGTGCTTCGCCCGGCATGCGCACGCTGAGGGTACCGCTACGGGCGGTGATCACCACCTGATCGCCCTTGCGGATGACCTCGGCCTGTTCGATATGCACCAGGGTAATCACCTGGTCGGCGACCATTGGTCGGGTCAGTCGCTGCCCGATCGCCTGATCCAGGGAGGTCAGGTAACCCTGGCTGATGAGGCTGATATCGCGCTCGCGCAGGACCACATCCTCAGGCTCGACAATGGCGGCGCGGCGCAGTGGCCGGGCGCTGGTCACGACATCGCGAAACAGGCGGACTTGAGCGGGTACGAACACCGTCCAGGGGGACGCGCCCTCGCAGCGAACCTTGACCGTGACCCGTCCCAGCGGCTTGGGACTCTCGAGCGTTGCTGTCAATTCCTTGTCGCACATGGGCATGTGCATGCGCGGATCGAGCGGGTTGACCTGGATCTCGTAGCGACCTTCCGTTTGACTGGTAGCCAGATAGTCTTCTACGGTGAATTCAAGAAAGCCCTGAGTGACGCCGATAAGCATGTCAGGCAAGGTAACCGCGTCAGCAAGGGCAGGGCTGCCAGTGTTGAGCAGGCAAACAGCCGCCAGCACGCCGAGCAACTTGCGGTAGGGGGTGGTCAGGCGTCGAAAAAATGTCGGTTCTGTGTTCATAACGATTAAAAAAGCAAGCGCCGTGCCGTTTAGTGATGAAGGCGCGTCGCAACAACACTTGGCGTTGGCGTAGGAGTCTGGGCATGGCTGGTGTAATGGATTCGGTAAACCAGCGCACGCAACTGGTGGGGCAGAATCGCCTTGAGCTGTTGTTGTTCCGTCTCGACGGCCAGCAGCTGTACGGGATCAACGTATTCAAGGTTCGGGAGGTGCTGCAATGCCCCAAACTGACGCTGATGCCCAAATCCAGTCCTGTCGTGTGCGGCGTGGCGAACATCCGGGGGGCGACCATTCCGATCCTTGATCTGGCGATGGCGACCGGCTCCGGCGCGTTGAAGGACAAGAACAACCCCTTCGTGATCATCACGGAGTACAACACCAAGACCCAGGGTTTCCTGGTGCGCTCGGTGGAGCGCATCGTCAACATGAACTGGGAGGAGATCCATCCACCGCCCAAGGGCACCGGACGCGATCACTACCTGACGGCGGTGACGCGGGTCGACAATCAGTTGGTCGAAATCATCGACGTCGAGAAGGTGTTGGCGGAAGTGGCGCCGACGCCGGAAGCGATTTCCGTCGGTGTGGTGGATGTCGAAACCCAGCACAAGGCGCTTTCGTTGCGCGTGCTGACGGTCGACGACTCATCGGTGGCGCGCAAGCAGGTCACGCGTTGCCTGCAAACGGTCGGCGTCGAAGTGGTGGCGTTGAACGACGGCCGGCAAGCGCTGGACTACTTGCGCAAGCTGGTCGACGAGGGCAAGAAGCCGGAAGAAGAGTTCCTGATGATGATCTCCGACATCGAGATGCCGGAGATGGACGGGTACACCCTGACGGCGGAAATCCGCAACGACCCGCGCATGCAAAAGCTTCATATCATCCTGCATACTTCGTTGTCGGGGGTATTCAATCAGGCGATGGTCAAGAAGGTCGGTGCCGATGACTTCCTTGCCAAGTTCCGTCCTGATGACCTGGCATCCCGGGTAGTCGACCGGATCAAAGCAGCAGATATCAGCTAGGGGCCCGTGCCCCTGGCAGTCAACACGATTTAAGAGGCGGCATCATTGTCTACGGGTAATTTGGATTTCGAACAGTTCCGGGTATTCCTGGAAAAAGCCTGTGGCATTTTGCTCGGTGAAAACAAGCAGTACCTGGTCTCCAGCCGTCTCAACAAACTGATGGAACAGCAAGGCATCAAGTCTTTGGGGGAACTGGTTCAGCGCATGCAGACCCAGCCGCGCAGCGGGTTGCGCGAGCAGGTGGTCGATGCCATGACCACCAACGAAACCTTGTGGTTTCGTGACACCTACCCGTTTGAAGTCTTGAAGAACAAGGTACTGCCCGAAGCGATCAAGGCCAGTCCCGGCCAGCGCCTGCGCATCTGGTCGGCAGCGTGCTCGTCGGGCCAGGAACCGTATTCGCTGTCGATGTCCATCGACGAGTTCGAGCGGGTGAACCTGGGCCAGTTACGGATGGGGGTGCAGATTGTTGCCACCGACCTGTCCGGCACCATGCTGAACAACTGCAAGACCGGCGAGTACGACAGCCTGGCCATCGGCCGCGGTCTGTCGCCCGAGCGCCTGCAGCGTTATTTCGATCCGAAAGGGCCGGGGCGCTGGGCGATCAAGGCGCCGATCAAGAGCCGTGTGGAATTCCGTTCGTTCAACCTGCTGGACAGCTACGCGAGCCTCGGCAAGTTCGATATCGTGTTTTGCCGCAACGTATTGATCTACTTCTCCGCCGAGGTGAAGAAGGACATCCTGTTGCGCATCCACAGCACGTTGAAGCCGGGTGGTTACCTGTTCCTCGGTGCTTCCGAAGCGCTGAACGGTTTGCCGGATCATTATCAGATGGTTCAGTGCAGCCCGGGGATCATTTACCAGGCGAAGTGATTTTTCTGGTGTTGTCAAAAAACGGGAGTCCTCAGGGGCTCCCGTTTTTTTATGCCTGAATTATCCCTCCTGCACACCACAAATCCCCTGTAGGAGTGAGCCTGCTCGCGATAGCGGTTTCACATTCGACATATCCGGTGACTGATACACCGTCATCGCGAGCAGGCTCACTCCTACAACAGTTGTTCGGTGGTGTTGGTGAGATGGGACCCAAGCGGCAGAAAAGCGGCATCCGGCGGAAAACCGTTGCCGCTTTTCTGGCATTGCCGCGTTGCCATGGCCGGCAAAGCCCCGGTTTTCGGGGCTTTTTGAATTGGCATGGGGCTTGCTAAGTTGATCCTACGAAAAATCAGGTCACCCGAAGGTTTCCCGACATGAGCATCAGCTTCGATAAAGCGCTCGGTATCCACGAACAAGCCCTGGGCTTCCGCGCCCAGCGTGCCGAAGTCCTGGCCAACAACATCGCCAACGCCGATACCCCGAACTACAAGGCTCGGGACCTGGACTTCTCGAAAGTGCTCGCCGAGCAGAACGAGAAAACCAAAAGCGGCACCTTCGCCTTGAACATGACCAACAGCCGTCATATCGAGGCTGAAGGCCTGGGCAATGGCGACGAATCGTTGCTGTATCGCACGCCGATGCAACCGTCGATCGACCAGAACACGGTGGATGCTCAGCTGGAGCAGTCGAACTACGCGGAAAACGCGATCGGCTTCCAGGCCAGCTTCACCCTGCTCAACAGCAAATTCAAAGGGCTGGTGTCAGCCCTGCGCGGAGAGTAAGCCATGTCTCTATCCAGTGTTTTCAACATTGCCGGTAGCGGCATGAGTGCGCAGACCACGCGTTTGAACACCGTCGCTTCGAACATCGCCAACGCCGAGACAGTCTCGTCGAGCATCGACCAGACCTACCGTGCGCGCCACCCGGTATTCGCCACCATGTTCCAGGGCGGGCAGAGCGGCGGCAGCGATTCGCTGTTCCAGAGCCAGGACGCCGCCGGTCAGGGTGTTCAGGTGCTGGGTGTGGTCGAAGACCAGAGCAATCTTGAAGCGCGCTACGAGCCGAACCATCCGGCGGCCGATGCCAAGGGTTACGTCTACTACCCGAACGTCAACGTGGTGGAGGAAATGGCCGACATGATTTCCGCGAGCCGTTCGTTCCAGACCAACGCCGAAATGATGAACACCGCCAAAACCATGATGCAGAAGGTCCTGACCCTCGGTCAGTGATAAGGGGCGACTCAGATGAGTGTTACCGATTCCACCAGTGGTTTGAGCCTCAAGGATATCCTGGCCAATTCTTCGGTCAAGACCACCTCCACGACTGACGGCCTCGCGTCGGCAACCGGCAGCGCCACGGGCAACAAAGCCTTGGGCAAGGATGCATTCCTGCAGTTGCTGGTGACCCAGCTGAAAAACCAGAACCCGCTGGAGCCGCAAGACAACGGTGCTTTCGTGGCCCAGTTGGCGCAGTTCAGCAGCCTGGAAGGCATCACCTCGCTCAACGACACCGTGAGCGGGCTGGCCAGCAACTACAACTCGTCCCAGGCATTACAGGCTTCGTCGCTTGTGGGGCGTTCGGTCATTGCACCCGGTGACAAGGCTGTGGTCGACACGTCGAAGAGCCTCAGCGGTACGGTGGTGGTGCCATCGTCGGTGGCCGCCACCACCCTGAAGATCACTGATGCGAGCGGCAAGACCGTACGCACCATCGACCTGGGCGCTCAGAAAGCAGGCAACGCCAGTTTCATCTGGGACGGCAAGAATGACGCGGGCGAAACGGTAGCTGCAGGCACTTACACCTTCGGCGCTACCAGCACGATCGACGGGAAGTCCGTGGCGCTGATCACCAACCTGCCAGCGACCGTCAACAGCGTGACGATCAGCCAGACTGGCGGTGAGTTGATGCTCAATCTGGCCGGGCTGGGCACTGTCGCTCTGTCCAAAGTACAAACCATTGGCATGTAAGGCCGACTAACCCGGCACAAAGGAGTGGATTATGTCTTTTAATATCGGCCTTAGCGGTCTCTTTGCATCCAACAAACAACTGGACGTGACCGGCAACAACATCGCCAACGTCGCGACCACCGGTTTCAAGTCGTCCCGTGCAGAATTCGAAGATGTGTACTCGGCAACTCGCCTTGGCACCGGCAGCAAGACCGTCGGCAACGGCGTGCGCCTGTCCAACATTTCCCAGCAATTCGGCCAGGGTGACGTGAGCAACACCGGCAACGTGCTCGACATGGGTATCCAGGGCAATGGCTTCTTCGTCCTGAGCAACAACGGTTCGCTGACCTACACCCGTGCCGGTACGTTCAAGACCGACAAGGATGGCTACGTGACGAACAGCGACGGTACGGCCCGTCTGCAGGGTTATGGCGTGGACTCCAATGGCAAGATCCTCAACGGCGTGTTGACCGACCTGCGGATCGACACCTCCAATCTGGCGCCGAAATCCACCAGCACCGTTTCGTCGACGATCAACCTGAACTCTACGGCCGTGGTGATTGATCAGTCAGTCGCCACCAACAAATTCGATCCGACCAAACAGGCAACTTTCACCAAGCAGTTCAGTACCCCGATTTTCGACACTCAGGGTAACCAGCACACCATGGATCAATACATGGTCAAGACCGGGCCGAACACTTGGGATACCTACACCCTGATCGATGGCCGTAACCCGGACGGTTCCTCGCCTACCGGCACGGGTGCAGTTGATCCAATCGCTTCGACCATGACATTTGATACATCCGGCAAACTGCTTTCGGTCAGTACGCCAGTAACGCCGCCGACGACCCCGGCAACATCGACCACCAGCAATGACCTGAAAATCAGCAACTGGACGCCGGGCACCGTCACCAACGGTGTCTGGACAGCCAACGGCGCGGCGGCCGATCCGGCGGGCCTGACCATCGCCATGGGCAGCACCACCCAGTTCAACGCCGACACCGCGCGTTCGATTCCATCGCAGAACGGTTATGCCACTGGCCAGATCACCAACCTGACCATCGACGGCAGCGGCGTACTGCTGGCCAACTTCAGCAACAACCAGACCAAGCCAATCGGCCAGATTTCGTTGGCCAGTTTCACCAACGAACAAGGTCTGCAGCCGGTGGGTGGCACCAGCTGGAAGGAAACCTACAGCTCGGGTATTCCGGGCTACGATGCGCCGGAGACGGGCACCCTGGGTTCGATCGTTTCCAACTCCCTGGAAGAGTCCAACGTCAACCTGACCAACGAACTGGTCGACCTGATCAAGGCGCAGAGCAACTACCAGGCGAACGCCAAGACCATCTCCACCCAGAGCACCATCATGCAGACCATCATTCAGATGACTTGATGCTGGAAAGTGCAGTGCAAGGAGCCCCTCGAAAGAGGGGCTTTTTTTGTCTATGTAAAAGATCGCAGCCTCGTTTCACTCGACAGCTCCTACATTGGAATGCGATTCCTGGTAGGAGCTGTCGAGTGAAACGAGGCTGCGATCTCTTGATTTGAAATGGACAAAAGAAAACCCCCGATCCGCCAGAGGCTGATCGGGGGTTTCGAGTAAGCGCCTTGCGGCGCTCACGGGCTCAGCTTATTGGCAAGCTTCGCAATCCGGCTCGTCGATGGCGCAAGCCTTTGGCACTGGAGCTGGGCCGGCAGGAGCTGCCAGGACCGAGTCGTCACCGTGGTTGCCGCCGCTGGAAACAGCGTTCAGCTTGCCGGTGTTGATGGTCGACTTCTCGGTGCTGGTCGCAGCCAGGGCACGGAGGTAGTAAGTGGTTTTCAGGCCACGGTACCAGGCCATGCGGTAGGTCACGTCCAGCTTCTTGCCCGAAGCGCCGGCGATGTACAGGTTCAGCGACTGAGCCTGGTCGATCCACTTCTGACGACGGCTGGCGGCGTCGACGATCCACTTGGTGTCCACTTCGAAGGCAGTCGCGTAGAGCTCTTTGAGTTCTTGCGGGATGCGCTCGATCTGCTGCACCGAACCGTCGTAGTACTTCAGGTCGTTGATCATGACCGAGTCCCACAGGCCGCGAGCTTTCAGGTCGCGAACCAGGTACGGGTTGATCACGGTGAATTCGCCCGACAGGTTCGATTTCACATACAGGTTCTGGTAGGTCGGTTCGATCGACTGCGATACGCCAGTGATGTTGGCGATGGTCGCGGTCGGTGCGATGGCCATGATGTTCGAGTTACGAATGCCTTTCTGTACACGGGCGCGAACCGGTGCCCAGTCCAGGGATTCGTTCAGGTCGACATCGATGTACTTCTGGCCACGGGCCTCGATCAGGATCTGTTGCGAATCCAGCGGCAGGATGCCTTTGGACCACAGCGAACCCTGGAACGTCTCGTAGGCGCCACGCTCATCGGCCAGGTCGCAGGAAGCCTGGATCGCGTAGTAGCTGACCGCTTCCATCGACTTGTCGGCGAACTCGACGGCAGCGTCGGAACCGTAAGGGATGTGCTGCAGGTACAAAGCGTCCTGGAAGCCCATGATGCCCAGACCGACCGGACGGTGCTTGAAGTTGGAGTTCTTCGCTTGCGGCACCGAGTAGTAGTTGATGTCGATAACGTTATCGAGCATGCGAACGGCGGTGTTCACGGTGCGTTCCAGCTTGGCGGTGTCCAGCTTGCCGTTGACGATGTGGTTCGGCAGGTTGATCGAGCCCAGGTTGCAAACGGCGATCTCGTCCTTGTTGGTGTTCAAGGTGATCTCGGTGCACAGGTTCGAGCTGTGGACCACGCCAACGTGCTGCTGCGGGCTGCGCAGGTTGCACGGGTCTTTGAAGGTCAGCCATGGGTGGCCGGTTTCGAACAGCATGGACAGCATTTTGCGCCACAGGTCTTTGGCCTGGATGGTCTTGAACAGCTTGACCTTGCCCGGGTACTCGGTCAGGGCTTCGTAGTACTCGTAGCGCTCTTCGAAGGCCTTGCCGGTCAGGTCGTGCAGGTCCGGTACTTCGGATGGAGAGAACAGGGTCCACTTGCCGTCATCGAAGACACGCTTCATGAACAGGTCAGGGATCCAGTTGGCGGTGTTCATGTCGTGGGTACGACGACGATCATCACCGGTGTTCTTACGGAGTTCGATGAACTCCTCGATGTCCATGTGCCAGGTTTCCAGGTAGGCACACACAGCGCCTTTGCGCTTGCCACCCTGGTTAACGGCAACGGCGGTGTCGTTCACGACTTTCAGGAACGGAACAACGCCCTGGGATTTGCCGTTGGTGCCCTTGATGTACGAACCCAGCGCACGAACCGGCGTCCAGTCGTTGCCCAGGCCGCCAGCAAATTTGGACAGCATGGCGTTGTCGTGGATCGCGTGGTAGATGCCCGACAGGTCATCCGGCACGGTGGTCAGGTAGCAGCTCGACAGCTGTGGACGCAGGGTACCGGCGTTGAACAGGGTCGGAGTCGACGACATGTAGTCGAAGGACGACAGCAGGTTGTAGAACTCGATCGCACGGTCTTCTTTGTGCTTCTCTTCGATCGCCAGGCCCATGGCCACGCGCATGAAGAAGATCTGCGGCAGTTCGAATCGCACGCCATCCTTGTGGATGAAGTAACGGTCGTACAGGGTTTGCAGGCCCAGGTAAGTGAACTGCTGGTCGCGCTCGTGGTTGATCGCCTTGCCCAGTTTTTCCAGGTCGAAGGAGGCCAGCACAGGGTTCAGCAGTTCGAACTCGATACCTTTGGAGATGTAGGCTGGCAGGGCCTTGGCGTACAGGTCGACCATTTCGTGGTGGGTAGCGCTTTCGGCCACGCCGAGGAAGCCCAGGCCTTCGGCACGCAAGGTGTCCATCAGCAGGCGGGCGGTCACGAACGAGTAGTTCGGCTCGCGCTCAACCAAGGTACGGGCAGTCATCACCAGGGCGGTGTTGACGTCGGTCAGGGCCACGCCGTCGTACAGGTTCTTCAGGGTTTCGCGCTGGATCAGGTCGCCGTCGACCTCTTCCAGGCCTTCACACGCTTCAGTGACGATGGTGTTCAGGCGGCCCATGTCCAGCGGCGCCAGGCTGCCGTCGGCACGGGTGATGCGGATCGACGGGTGAGCATTGACCGCTTCTTCGGCCGGTGCGTGGGCAGCGCGTTCTTTCGAGCGGCCGTCACGGTAGATCACGTAGTCGCGAGCCACTTTCTGCTCGCCGGCACGCATCAGGGCCAGTTCGACCTGGTCCTGGATTTCTTCGATGTGGATGGTGCCGCCCGATGGCATGCGACGCTTGAAGGTCGCGGTGACCTGTTCGGTCAGGCGGGCAACGGTGTCGTGGATTCGCGACGAGGCAGCAGCGGTGCCGCCTTCAACTGCGAGGAACGCTTTGGTGATGGCGACGGTGATCTTGTCATCGGTGTAGGGAACGACAGTGCCGTTACGCTTGATCACACGCAGCTGACCTGGCGCGGTGGCGGACAGATCCGAATTCGAATCGGTGGCCTGCGGCAAGGTGCCCTGCGGGTTCTCGCGAGTTGTGTCGGTTTGCATGGGGGGGTGTCTCCACATTCTCTATGTTTGTTTGGGCACCATCACGGTGCCCACCGTTCCGTCCTGAAGCACTACAACCGGCGAGGGCCGGGCATAACAACTTCGGGACAGATCAGGAAGGGGGCTATAGGGCGCCGCTTCCATGCCGAAGTCTTTGGTCTCGTGCCGTGGGCGCAAGACCGGGGGTCCTTTGAGGTGACAGTTCAGGACTGCAACACCCGTACCGTTTTCACCACGTGGGGCCGAAATACAGTAGCCATCCGCACGCGCGGTTTGGTCTTTCAAAAATACGTATGGTTCAACCGGACAGAGGCAATAAAAGCGCTTGAAATTGGTGTCTGGTTTGTGTTTGGTTTTTTGCGCAAAACCCTACATCTAGGGGTTTTTTAGCGCCGGGGTACAAGATAATGCGTTTTAGGGGGGGATTGCAACGTACTACCTGTGGATAAACCTGTGCGTAAATTGTGTGTGAAAGAGGTAACCGGCGTGTAGGCCGCGACGCTGCTGGACCGGACCTTTTTTCAGCGATTTTCAACCATCGAAAACGCCCGGGCAGATTTTTAAGGGCGCGAACCCTATCACAAAAAACCCTGTTGTCCGAACGCATTTACCCGCTTGTGTTCTCGACGGGCGGCGTTTATACAATCGGCCCAGCGTGTATACATATTTATCCTCCCGAATCATTACAAAAAGACGGGCGGATCCTTCCTTATTAGTGTTTTTGGCAAGCAGAGGTCACCCGTGGAGCAAGAAGCCTGGCAGGTATTGATTGTGGAGGACGACCAGCGACTGGCCGAACTGACCCGCGATTACCTGGAAGCCAATGGCCTGCGTGTATCGATCGAAGGCAATGGCGCCCTTGCTGCAAATCGCATCATCAAGGAACAGCCGGACCTGGTGATCCTCGACCTGATGCTCCCCGGTGAAGATGGCCTGAGCATTTGCCGCAAGGTCCGCGCCCGCTATGACGGCCCGATCCTGATGCTCACCGCCCGCACCGATGACACCGACCAGATTCTCGGCCTGGACCTTGGGGCTGACGACTACGTCTGCAAACCGGTACGCCCGCGCCTGTTGCTGGCGCGCATCCAGGCCTTGTTGCGACGCAGTGAAGCGCCCGAGGTCGCTCCGGAAAAACAGCGGCGCCTGCAGTTCGGCCCGCTGATCGTCGACAACGCCTTGCGCGAAGCCTGGTTGCAGGGCAGCGGCATCGAGCTGACCAGCGCCGAATTCGACCTGCTCTGGCTATTGGTGGCCAATGCCGGGCGTATCCTCTCCCGGGAAGAGATCTTCACCGCGCTGCGGGGTATCGGCTATGACGGTCAGGACCGCTCCATCGATGTGCGCATCTCGCGCATTCGCCCGAAGATCGGCGATGACCCGGAGCATCCACGGCTGATCAAGACCGTGCGCAGCAAAGGCTACCTGTTCGTTCCCGAGGCTTGCGTAGATCCGTCCCTGTGAACTCGATCTTCCTGCGTATCTATGGCGGCATGTGCGCCGCGCTGATTCTGGTGGCGGTGCTCGGTGTGCTGGCGTTGCACCTGCTCAATCAGGTGCGCAGCGAGCAATACCGCGAACGCCTGGCCCACGGCACGTTCTCGCTGATGGCCGACAACCTGCAACCGATGAACCAGACCGAGCGCCACCGCGCCTTGCTGGTGTGGGAGCGGCTGCTGGGGATTCCGCTGGCGCTGAAGACCTTTGCCGAGACCGACCTCGACCTGACCCAGCGCACCCGTGTGTTGCGCGGCCAGGCATTGGTGGAGCAGACCGGGCCGCACGCGGCGAAGGTCTACAAGCTGGTCAGCGACAAGGAACAGTTGATGCTCACCGGGGAGGTGCAGCAGATCAGCGAGCAGCTGGCCCGGGCGACCATCTACCTGTTGACCGATGAACTGGTGCGCACCCCGGTCGCCGACCAGCCCTTGCGCCTGGCGCATTTGAAGGAAAGCAAGGGCTTCGGCTTCGACCTGCGCCTGGTCACGGTCGACGAGGCAGACATGGACGAAGACCAGAGCCGCCGGGTATCCGAGGGCGACACGGTGATGGCGCTGGGCAAGGGGGGCGATTCGATCCGGGTGTTTGCCGGCATGGTGGGCACGCCGTGGGTCCTGGAAATCGGCCCGTTGTATCAGATGAATCCTTATCCGCCGGAGTGGCTGGTGCTGATCGCCGCGCTGGGCCTGACACTGATCGGTCTGATCGTCTATCTGCTGGTGCGCCAGCTCGAGCGACGCTTGCGTGGCCTGGAAGCCGCCGCCACGCGCATCGCCAAGGGCAGCCTGGAAACCCGCGTACCCGCTCGCGGCGCGGACTCGGTGGGGCGGCTGGCCTCGGCGTTCAACGGCATGGCAGAACACTTGCAGCAGTTGCTGGCGATCCAGCGCGAACTGGTGCGTGCGGTGTCCCACGAATTGCGCACGCCGGTGGCACGCCTGCGCTTTGGCCTGGAGATGATCGGCTCGGCCACTACGCCGCAAGCCCTGGAAAAATACTGCCAGGGCATGGACCACGACATCGAGGACCTCGACCGGCTGGTGGACGAGATGCTGACCTACGCGCGGTTGGAGCAGGGTTCGCCGGCGCTGAACTTTCAGCGGATCGATCTGGATGCCTTGGTCAATCAGGTGATCGAAGAACTGGCGCCGTTGCGTGCCGACGTCACGGTGCAACGCGGGTTGTGCCTGTCGGCCGCCGATAACGACGACGCCTGGGTCGAGGCCGAGCCGCGCTACCTCCACCGTGCGATCCAGAACCTGGTGACCAATGCCATGCGCCACGCGCAATCACGGGTGACCATCAGCTATCAGGTCGGGCAGCAGCGATGCCGGGTGGATATCGAGGATGACGGGCCGGGTGTGCCGGAGTCGGCGTGGGAAAAGATCTTTACGCCGTTCCTGCGTCTTGACGACAGCCGTACCCGCGCGTCTGGAGGTCATGGGTTAGGCCTGTCCATTGTGCGGCGCATCATCCATTGGCATGACGGGCGCGCGTTGATCGGCAAGAGCAAGAGCCTGGGCGGGGCGTGCTTCAGTCTGAGCTGGCCGCGCAATCAGGAGAAGCGTTGAGCCTTGAGTTGTCTGTTGCGGCCCCATCGCGAGCAAGCTCGCTCCCACACTGGATCTATGTCACGCCACAAATCCCTGTGGGAGCGAGCTTGCTCGCGATGGGGCCCGAACAGGCGCCAATAAACCTCAGGTCCTGATGCTGACCAGACTCAGCAACTGCCCATCCTTGACCCCAAACTGCGCATCCAGCTCGGTGCCAGAGCGCCATTCGTTGGACAAATCAGTAAGCAACCGCAACCGCACCTCACCCGACTCACGCCACTCCAGCACTTCGGCGTGTTCGAAATAAAAGCGTTTCCGAACGATCGGATAGAGGGCCTTGAACAGGCTTTCCTTGACCGAAAAAGTCAGGGTGACCAGCAACGCCCGTTGATCATGATCACCGGCCGTCATGCGCTGGAGCTCCGGCGGATTGAGGATTTCCCCAGCCAGGCGTTCGGCCCGCTCGGCATTGAGCAGGTTTTCCAGGTCCATGCCCAGGCCGCGCCATTGGCTTTTGTTCGCCACGATCGCCGCGGCCCGGCCAGTGCTATGGGTGATCGAGCCAGTGATATGAGCAGGCCAGACCGGTGCCCGGTCTTCACCGATGGCTGGAATCAAACTCAAGCCTTCCAGTCGCTGCAGCGCGGCCCGGGCACACACTCGCCCGGCGAGAAACTCCGCCTGCCGTTTGGCGACAGATCGCTGGATGCTCGCCGGCACTTCGACAGCGCTGCGCTGAAAGTCATCGCTGGCCAGTCGGGTGCTATCGAAGTGAGTACTCAGCAGGACCGTATCGGGCAGCACAAACGGCAGTGGCCAATGGTCATCGAGGGGCGTGCAGCAGACGGGCAGGGCGGGGGCATGATTCATGTCGGGCATTTTGCCGTTAAGCACCACGACTGGGTAGTAGCGACGTGGCTTTTGTGGCGAGGGAGCTTGCTCCCGCTGGGTGGCGAAGCCGCCTCAAAACCTGCAATTGCATTTTTTCAGCCAGGGCGCGGTTGCAGGAATTACGACTGCTTCGCAGCCGAGCGGGAGCAAGCTCCCTCGCCACAGTGAGCCTTGCTCAGCTTCAGTCGCTGTATCTCAACCAAAGATCTTCTTGAAGAAAGCCTGCATGTCCGCCCAGGATTTTTCATCCGCGGCCTTGTTGTAGCCGATGTCCGGCCCGCCATGATCGCCATGGCCCAGTCGATCGGCATCCGGGTTGCTGAAGCCGTGCCTGGCGCCGTCGAGGCTGACGAATTGGTAGTCGGCGCCGGCCTTGTCCATCTCACTCTTGAAAGCCGTGATGTTTTCCGGGGTGACGATGCTGTCCAGCGCCCCGTGTTCCACCAGGATCTTCGCTTTGACACTGCCCGGCGTTGCCGGGGTATTGGTCGCCAGCGCGCCATGGAAGCTCACCACACCCGCCAATGGCACGCCCTGTCTTGCGGCATTGAGCACCACACCACCACCGAAGCAGTAACCGATGGCTGCGATTTTATGCGGGTCGGTTTGCGGCTGCTTTTTTAGCAGGTCGAGCCCGGCCTGAAACCTCGCGCTCGACACGGCACTATCTTTCGCCACGGCCTGCATGAAAGCCATGGCGTCCTTGGGATGCTCGGTATTTTTGCCGTCGCCGTACATGTCGATGGCCAGGGCGCTGTAGCCCAGGCCGGCGAGATCCCGGGCGCGACGCTTGGCGTAGTCGTTAAGGCCCCAGAACTCATGCACCACCACGACCCCGGGGCGCGGGCCTTTGATGGCATCGTCATAAGCGTAATAGCCGATCATTTTCGTGCCATCGGCACTTTGGTAGGGGATTTCCCGGGTCTGGATAGCGGCCTGGCTGAGCCCGCTCAGGGCCAGCAGGAGGACGGCGAGGAACAGGCGCATGGTCGGATCTCCTGTTGAAACGTGTCGAAACATTCGCAAGGGGGCGGTTCAGCCCAGGTTCAGAGTGCGTTCAGGGGGAGTTCAGGGCGCGGTGCGTAACCTTGCCCCGTACCCAAAAAACAAACGGCACATGAGGAAACTCCCCAATGACTGGATTCAAAAAACTGCTTCTGGCATTCACGGTTCTGGGCGCAAGCACCGCAGCTTTCGCGTCCGACGACAACTTCGCCAGCCTTACTCTTGGACAGACCAGTAACAAGGTCAAAAAGTCCCACGCCCTGAACGACAACCTCAATCACCCGAACGCCGATGGTGTAATCGGCAAGGACACCACCTGGGGTGTTCGTCTGGGCCAGCAAAACACCAAGGGCCGCTACTACGCCACTTACGACAATGTGTCGGGCTCCCACAACGGCATTAAACTGCGTCAGGAAAACCTCCTGGGCAGCTACGATCTGTTCTACCCGGTGGGCGGCAGCACCAGGTTGTTCGGTGGCGCCACGGCCGGCCTGACCAAAATGACTCAGGAGTCGCCAGGCTTCAGCCGCGACAGCGATATCGGCTACGCCATCGGTGGCCAGGTGGGTGTGCTGCAACAGGTTTCGCAAAACACCTCGGTTGAACTGGGTTACCGTTACCTGCGCAGCAACGCCAGTACCGAGATGAGTGAGCGCGGCGGCGGCAAGCAGGGTTCGCTGGACCTGACCAGCAGCGCCCAGACTTACCTGTCCGCCAACTACGCTTTCTGACAAGCGTTTCGTGAGCGGCCTGTGCCGGATCAGTCCTAGTGACTGATCCGGCGTTGCCATGTTAGCTATTGAGGTGTGACGTTGCGCCTCTGGAGATGTTGATTTGCCCGGGAGAGCAATATGAAATTGCTGGTCGTCGAAGATGAAGCGCTGCTGCGTCATCACCTGCAAACCCGCCTGACGGAGAGCGGCCACGTGGTCGAGTCCGTGGCCAACGCCGAGGAGGCGCTGTACCAGACCGCACAGTTCAACTTTGACCTGGCGGTGATCGACCTCGGTCTGCCGGGCATGAGCGGGCTCGACCTGATCCGCCAGTTGCGCTCAAGTGGCAAAACCTTCCCGATCCTGATCCTCACCGCGCGCGGCAACTGGCAGGACAAGGTCGAAGGCCTGGCCGCCGGTGCCGATGATTACCTGGTCAAGCCGTTTCAGTTCGAAGAACTGGAGGCCCGCCTGAATGCCTTGCTGCGACGCTCCAGCGGTTTCACCCAATCGACCATCGTCGCTGGCCCGTTACTGCTGGATCTGAATCGCAAGCAGGCGTCCCTCGACGAACAGCCGCTGGCGCTGACCGCGTATGAGTACCGCATTCTCGAATACCTGATGCGTCACCATCAGCAAGTGGTACCCAAGGACCGCTTGATGGAACAGCTCTACCCGGATGACGACGAGCGTGATCCGAATGTGATCGAGGTGCTGGTCGGCCGTCTGCGCCGCAAACTGGAGGGGCCGGGCGGGTTCAAGCCGATCGACACCGTGCGCGGCCTGGGCTACCTGTTCAACGAGCGTTGCACTTGATCCGTTCGCTACGCATACGCTTGATGCTCGCCGCCACGCTGTTGGCGGTGTTGTTCATGCTGGCGTTGCTGCCTGCCATGCAGGGCGCCTTCAGCCTGGCACTGCAGGACTCCATCGAGCAGCGCCTGGCATCCGATGTGACCACGCTGATCTCGGCCGCCCGGGTGGAGAACAATAGCCTGCAGATGCCGGCGCAATTGCCCGACGAGCGCTTCAATCTCACCGACAGCCGATTGCTCGGCTATATCTATGACCGTGAAGGGCATCTGGTCTGGCGTTCGAAGGCGACCCAGGAAGAACGCATCAACTACAAGCCGCGCTACGACGGACGTGGCAGCGAGTTTGCGCGGATCCGCGAAGCCAATGGCCAGGAGTTCTTTGTCTACGACGTCGAGGTCAAGTTGCTCGGCGGCAAAAGTGCAGCCTTCAGCATCGTGGCGTTGCAGCCGGTTCGCGAGTACGAGCTGACCCTCGAAGGCCTGCGGGAAAATCTCTATCTGGGTTTTGGCGCGGCACTGCTGGTGCTGCTGGCGTTGCTGTGGATCGGCCTGACCTGGGGCTTGCAGGCTTTGCGGCGCTTGAGCCAGGAGCTGGACCAGATCGAGGGGGGGACCCGCGAAAGTCTCAGTGAGGAACATCCCCGGGAATTGCTGCGCCTGACCGGCTCCCTCAACCGTTTGCTGCACAGTGAGCGTGAGCAGCGCAGTCGCTATCGTGATTCCCTCGACGACCTGGCCCATAGCCTGAAAACGCCGCTGGCGGTGTTGCAAGGCGTCAGCGAAGACATGGCCCAGCGTCCCGAGGATCGCGATCAGGCCTGGGTACTGCAAACCCAGATCGAACGCATGAGCCAGCAGATCAGCTACCAGTTGCAGCGCGCCAGCCTGCGCAAAAGCGGCCTGGTACGTCATCAGGTGCAATTGCGACCGGTACTGAAAAGCCTGTGCGACACGCTGGACAAGGTCTATCGCGACAAGCGCGTGCACGTCGCGTTCGACCTGCCTGACCCGTGCTACGTACCGATCGAGCAGGGCGCTCTGCTGGAGATGATGGGCAACCTGCTGGAAAACGCCTATCGCCTGTGCCTGGGCGAAATACGCATCAGTGTGCGTGAAACCCTCAGTGGCACGGAGTTGTGTGTCGAGGACGACGGCCCTGGCGTACCACAGGATCAGCGCGCACGGATTCTCGAGCGCGGAGAACGCCTGGACCGCCAGCACCCGGGGCAGGGCATCGGCCTGGCGGTGGTCAAGGACATCATCGAGAGCTACAGCGCCAAGCTGACCCTGGACGATTCACCAATGGGCGGAGCAGCGTTCCGGATTCATTTTCCGGCGGTGTGAACGGGTATTTGATAGCCGTCTTTTCGGGCTACAGGCGTCAAGCGTAAACGACCGGCAACAATGTTTTGTTGGCGTTCAGCCGTTTGGTGGCAAGTAATAAGCCTCGCCTTGTTGACGACATGCACACGCAGAGCCTGTGTTGGTTGCATGAGTGGATAGAGGTTGAAGCGTTACAAGCCACCAAAGGAGATAAAAATGGAAAGGAAGAAAGTTTGGCTGACGTTTGATGACGGTCCTCGGCAAGTCCAAACCGAAACCGTGCTCGAAACACTGGAGCTGTTTGATATCAAGGCGACGTTTTTTATTGTTGGCAATCTGGTTGCCAGGCATGGCGAGCGTATCAAGCGCATCCTGGGCGAAGGGCACCGGATCGGCAATCACACTTACGATCATCTAAGGCTGGTCGGCCAGGACAAAGACACCATCATCGATCAAATCAAGATGACGGAGCAGGCACTGACTCCCTACCAGCAGCCGGACCTGATCATGAGGCCGCCTTATGGCGCTCATGATGCGATGGTCGATCGCACGGTCGCCGAATTGGGGTACCGGCAGGTTCTCTGGAGCGTGGATACCCTGGACTGGAGCAACAACTACCAACCGGGGGGCTGGGTATCCCATGGTGTTGAGCAAATAAGGAAAAGAAAGAACTCCATTGTGCTGATGCATGACATACACGCGACCACGGCCAATAATCTTGGCCGGTTCATCGGGCAGATAAAGCTGCTGGGCGATGTGGATTTTGAATCACCGTCCACACTGGCGATTGCGCCGGTCAGTCAGTTGAATATGTATGTGGTCGTAAGGGGCGACACATTGTCCAAAATTGCCAGAGAGTTTTATGGTGATGCTGCCAAGTACTCACTGATCTTCAATGCAAACAGGTCGGCGCTGGATCATCCAGATAAAATTTACCCTGGCTTGTCACTGATCATCCCGCCTCTGGAATAAGCATTCGCAAAACCTGGACGGGGTATTACCGGGTGCGTTCGGGAGGACGCCAGTGATCGCTGTGCAACGCGGGTGCTGAAGCTCAGCTCTCCTGCGCCCGATAAGCCCCCGGCGTCAGCCCCGTCCACTTCTTGAACGCCCGGTGAAACGCCGACGGCTCGGAAAACCCCAGCTGCTCGGCGATCTGTTGCAACGACAGGTCCGCGCGGCTCAGGTGATAAATCGCGATGTCCCGGCGCAACTGGTCCTTCAACTCCTGAAAGCTCGAACCCTCTTCCCGCAAATGCCGGCGCAAGGTCTGCGGGCTGATGTGCAGGTGGGCGGCTACGGCTTCCAGGTCGGGCCAGCGTGAACTGTCACGACTGAGCAAGCGCCGCAAGCGGCTGCTCAAACTGTCGCCGTCATCCGGGCGCGAGAGCAGGTCGGCGGGGGAGCGCTCGAGGAAATGCTTGAGGGTGCGTTCATCCTGCAGCAGCGGCATGGTCAGGTAGCGGCTGTGAAACAACAGGCTGCTCTGGGATTTGGAAAACTCAAGCGGGCAGGAAAACAGCAGGTCGTACTCGGCGCCGTGTTCGGGTCGGGGGTAGCTGAACGTGGCCTGTTCGAGGCGAATACGTTGGCCGATCAGCCAGCTGCCGAAACGGTGCCAGATCACCAGCAGGCTTTCGCTGAGGAAATGATCCGGGTCCCAGAGTTGCGAGTCGTCCAGGCTCAGGCGCACCCATTCATCTTCGCGGCTCAGGGTTAAACGCGGAGCCCCGGGGAATAGGCTATAAAACAATAAGCCGCGATGGAGTGCCTTATCCAGGTTGCGGCAGTGAATCACGGCATGACACATCATCGCGAAGCTGCCCGGCCTGCTTGGGGCTTGCCCGAACCCCAGGTACTCGTCGTCCAGCGCCAGCCATAACGCCTGGATCAGTTGGGTGAACTGCTCCGGAGCGATGCGTGCCCGGGGCTCGTCCAGCAACTCGGGGCTGATTCCCAGTTGCTGTAGCAGGCCCGAATAGTCGTAGCCGTGCCGACGCGCACCACCCAGGGCGGCGCGGGCGAAATGACTGGCGATGGTGCGTTCACGCATAGCGGGCAGATCCGACCGTTGAACGACGGATGGTAGCTGCGCACTGCGGGCATGAACAGGGCGGATATCCGCCAAATAGCAGGACGACTTTTAACGGAAGGGCGGAAATCCGCCACCTGCTTGTATCCATCCGATGACAGGGAATTCGCTGTAACCCCGGAGATCAAAAGGCTTGCAGGGATTTTACGGAAGGTGGCACGGGCCTTGCGATACAACGTGTAGATGCCTGCCGTTGCGCAGCTCGAAAAAACAAATCCCTCCAGTGCAGGAGGGTTCGCAATTGCGGTGTTGCGGGCAACAGATGGATGTTGTCACCGGGCACCCTTGAGGAACTTTGCAATGACGACTCGTCAGCCACTGTACAAATCCCTGTATTTCCAGGTGATCGTTGCAATTGTCATCGGTATCGCGCTCGGTCACTTCTATCCGCAGCTCGGTGTGGCGGTAAAGCCGCTGGGTGACGGGTTCATCAAACTGATCAAAATGATCATCGCCCCGATCATCTTCTGCACCGTCGTCAGCGGTATCGCCGGCATGCAGGACATGAAAGCGGTCGGCAAGACCGGCGGCTACGCGCTGCTGTACTTCGAGATCGTTTCGACCATCGCATTGCTGGTCGGTCTGGTCGTGGTCAACATCGTGCAGCCGGGCAATGGCATGCACATCGACGTCACCACCCTCGATGCCTCCAAGATTGCCACTTATGTTGCAGCCGGTGCGGACCAAAGCGTCGTCGGCTTTCTGCTGAACGTGATCCCGGCCACCATCGTCGGCGCCTTCGCCACTGGTGACATCCTGCAAGTGCTGATGTTCTCGGTGATCTTCGGTTTCGCCCTGCATCGCCTGGGTGCCTACGGCAAGCCGCTGCTGGACTTCATTGATCGCTTCGCCCACGTGATGTTCAACATCATCAACATGATCATGAAGCTCGCGCCAATCGGTGCCTTCGGTGCCATGGCCTTCACCATCGGTGCTTACGGTGTCGGCTCGCTGGTGCAACTGGGTCAGTTGATGGCGTGCTTCTACATCACCTGCCTGCTGTTCATCCTGATCGTGCTGGGCTCCATCGCCCGCCTGCACGGCTTCAGCGTGCTGAAAATGATCCGCTACATCCGTGAGGAACTGCTGATCGTGCTGGGTACTTCTTCTTCGGAATCGGTACTGCCACGCATGCTGATCAAGATGGAGCGTCTGGGCGCGCAGAAATCCGTAGTAGGCCTGGTGATCCCGACCGGCTACTCGTTCAACCTCGACGGTACTGCGATCTACCTGACCATGGCCGCGGTGTTCATTGCCCAGGCAACCGATACGCACATGGACATCACGCACCAGATCACCCTGCTGGTGGTGTTGCTGCTGTCGTCCAAGGGCGCTGCGGGCGTGACCGGTAGCGGTTTCATCGTACTGGCTGCCACCCTGTCCGCCGTGGGCCACCTGCCGGTTGCCGGCCTGGCGCTGATCCTCGGCATCGACCGCTTCATGTCCGAAGCCCGTGCCCTGACCAACCTGGTCGGCAACGCCGTGGCCACCATCGTTGTGGCCAAGTGGGTCAAGGAACTGGACACCGACGTGCTGCAAGCGGAGCTGGCTTCGGGCGGTCGCGGCATTGCCGACGAGCCTAAAGACGATGTTTTGGGCCACGTTGAAGGGGCAACCCCGACTAGCGCCAAGTAAGCCTTGTCGTAATGAAAAACCCGCTTCGGCGGGTTTTTTCATGCCCGGCGTTTGAGCGCAACGGTCACTGCTCGTGGCGTATAAGGTGATTGCTGCAAAGCGATCGGCTGCCTAGGCTGTGGGCATCGTTAAGGGAGAACGCTCATGCTCGGTCCACTGGCATCACTCAAGGTTCTGGATTTCTCGACACTGCTGCCGGGGCCGTTCGCCTCGTTGCTGCTGGCGGACATGGGCGCCGAAGTGCTGCGCATCGAATCACCGACCCGCATGGACCTGTTGCGGGTTTTGCCGCCCCACGATCAAGGCGTGTCAGCCAGTCATGCCTACCTCAACCGCAACAAGCGCAGCCTCGCCCTGGACCTCAAGCAGCCTGAGGCGCTGGAGGTGATCAGGTCGTTGCTGCAGGACTACGACATCGTGCTCGAGCAATTCCGTCCGGGTGTCATGGAGCGTCTGGGGTTGGGGTACGAAGCCCTGAAGGCGATCAATCCGAAATTGATTTATGTGTCGATCACCGGCTACGGCCAGACCGGCCCCTACAAGGACCGTGCCGGCCATGACATCAATTACCTGGCCCTGTCCGGGCTGGCGAGTTACACCGGCCGTGCCGACACTGGGCCGCTGCCGTTGGGCATGCAGGTGGCGGATGT
This sequence comes from Pseudomonas grandcourensis, assembly GCF_039909015.1. Classification (NCBI taxonomy): domain Bacteria; kingdom Pseudomonadati; phylum Pseudomonadota; class Gammaproteobacteria; order Pseudomonadales; family Pseudomonadaceae; genus Pseudomonas; species Pseudomonas grandcourensis. The sequence goes on along the minus strand of NZ_CP150919.1, from coordinate 5,295,868 downwards.
CGCCGGTGGTTCGCTGCACGGGGTGATTGGCTTGCTGGCGGCGGTCATTGCCCGGCAGCAAACCGGGCAGGGTCAGCACCTGGATGTCAGCATGACCGACTGCGTGTTCAGCCTCAATGCAATGGCGGGTGCAGGGTATCTGGCCTGTGGCGTCGAGCCGGGCCCGGAAAATCAGGTGCTCAACGGCGGCAGTTTCTACGATTATTACCGCTCCCGGGATGGGCGCTGGCTGTCGGTGGGCAGCCTGGAGCCGGCCTTCATGAAGCAGTTGTGCGCGGCATTGGGGCTGGAGGAGCTGACCGGCCTCGGCATGTCACCGCAACCGGCGCATCGGAAACAGCTTAAAGACGCACTGAAGGTCGAATTCGAAAAGCATGACTTTGCCGAGTTGCGCACGCTGTTCGCCGGACTGGATGCCTGTGTCGAGCCGGTGTTGAGCCTGGGAGAAGCGCTGCATCATCCGCAGTTGCAGGCTCGGGAGTTGGTGGCCGACGTTCCCCGTGGCGATGGCTCGTCCCAGGCGCAGATGGCTTGTCCGCTGAAGTTTTCACAAGGGTTGCCTGAGCCCCGGCATATTGGCGCGGCGCTGGGGCAGCATACGGATCAGGTGTTGGGGGAGTTGGGGTTCAGTGCGGAGCGGATCGAACAGTTGCGGCGAGCCAGGGTGATTCTTTAGTGCCTGTCAGGCCGCCATCGCGAGCACAAACACCGGAAATCCAACTACTCGACCCGCATCTCCCCACTGAACACCAAGGTATTGCGACACCGTCGGCACAAGTACCGTCGTCCCTGCCGCACCAGGCCGTGGCGCTGGGCCGAGAACGGGAAGTCGCTGTCGGCGCACGGACACTTGTAGATGTAGCGGGTCACGCTGCGGCGTTTGACGTCATAGGTGTGGCAGCGGTTGGGCGGCAGTTCGTACACACCGCGCATGATCAGTTGCCACTCTTCGCCATGGGGTTGTATGCGGTCGCCGAACAGCTGGTGGGCGATCAGGTGCGCGACTTCATGGGCCACGGTCTGCTTGAGGAAATCTTCGGTGTTTTCCCGGTACAGCTGCGGGTTGAAGCGCAGCAGGTTCTCGTGCAAATGCGCGACACCGGCTTTTTGCCCGCGCAGCTTGAGGCTCACCACAGGGCGCTTGAAAGGTCGTTTGAAAAAGGATTCGGCTAGTTGGAAACAGTCTTCGACGCGGGTATTGAGTTGCTCGGGCATGCTTGATGGATCTCCAGAGCGGTCGAGTATGCCGCAACCCTCGGACCTTGCGAATCGCCAGGTTGACGAATGGTCGTGTGCCGTCTCGTTGCTGAAGAATGAAAAGGCCGCCTTGCGGCGGCCTTTGTCGGCAGTTCCGATGTTCAGTGATGAGCGGCTAACTGGTGTAGACCGGGCCGACGCCGAGTCCCCAGACAATGACTGTGAACGCCATGATGGCGACCAGCACCACCAGGCCTACGGCGAGCACCGAGCTTGAAAACAGGAAGCCCTCGTCAGATGGAATGTTCATGAAAGTCGGCAAGCCCACGTACAGCAAGTACACCGTGTAGCAGATGGCGGCGGTGCCGATGATCATCCCTAGCCACAAGTGCGGGTACAAGGCGGCGAGTCCGCCGATGAACAGCGGTGTGGCGGTGTAGGTGGCAAACGCAATGCAGCGGGCTAGGCTTGGGTTGGCGTCATAGGTGCGGGCCATCCAGTGGATGAATGCGCCCATTACCGCAACACCGCCGAGCATCGCCAGGTACGACATGATCGTCATCCATATCGCGCTTTCTACGGTCAGCATCACGGGAGGTCGATTGCCGATGACCCAGCCGACCTTTGTGGTACCAATAAAGGCAGACACGGCGGGGATCGCCGCCAGGATCAGCGTATGGGTGAGGTACATGTGGCTGATGCTTTCCTCCTGGTCGCCACGGATTTCTTTCCATTCTTGGTCAGGGTGGGTGAAGAGCCCCACTACGTGATGGATCATGCCAGTCACTCCTCTTGTTTTTACCGTCGCCCCCCAGCGGAGCGCCTACGGGCCAATACGGCCAAGTAAGTCATAGGTCTGAATTTGTATGTGACCTTATGTCGCAGTATAGGGAGGAGTTTCCCCAGAGGGAGTAGGGGGTTTAGAGCAAATCGCGCTGTAAACGCAGTTGTTAATCGCCGCCGGGTCTGTGGCGAACAGCCCTTTTGGCGAGGCACTTCGCCCCTGAGGCGTTTTTGCGTAAAATGCCGGCCTTTCGTCACACCTCACGGATTTCGCGTCATGGGCACTCTCACGGTCAACCAGAACAAACTGCAAAAGCGCCTTCGCCGACTGGCTGGTGAGGCGGTTGCCGACTTCAACATGATTGAAGACGGCGACAAGGTCATGGTCTGCCTGTCCGGTGGCAAGGACAGCTACACCATGCTCGATGTGCTGATGCACTTGCAGAAGGTCGCGCCGATCAAGTTCGAGATCGTGGCCGTGAACATGGACCAGAAGCAGCCGGGCTTCCCGGAGCATGTGCTGCCGGCCTACCTCAAGGAACTGGGGATCGAGTACCACATCGTCGAGAAAGACACTTATTCGGTGGTCAAGGAGCTGATTCCGGAAGGCAAGACCACCTGCTCGCTGTGCTCGCGCCTGCGTCGCGGCACGCTCTACACCTTCGCCGATGAAATCGGCGCGACCAAGATGGCCCTCGGTCACCACCGCGACGACATCGTCGAAACGTTCTTCCTGAACATGTTCTTCAACGGTTCGCTCAAGGCCATGCCACCGAAGCTGCGCGCCGACGATGGCCGTAACGTGGTGATCCGCCCGCTGGCCTACTGCAACGAAAAAGACATCCAGGCCTACTCGGACTTCAAGCAATTCCCGATCATCCCGTGCAATCTCTGCGGTTCCCAGGAGAACCTGCAGCGTCAGGTGGTCAAGGAAATGCTGCTGGACTGGGAGCGCAAGACCCCGGGCCGTACCGAGAGCATTTTCCGCAGCCTGCAGAACGTGATCCCGTCGCAACTGGCGGACCGCAATCTGTTTGACTTCACCAGTCTGAAGATCGACGAAAGCGCCGCATCGCGTTTCGTCAATGTGGTCAACCTCTAACCACATTTGGTTTTTGTTTCATACCTCAGGAGAGGGCATGCGCGATTACAAGTGGCTTAACGAGTACTGTCTGAACCGCTTCGGTTCGGCGGCTGAACTGGAAGCCCATCTGCCCGTTCCCAAGACTCCGGCGCAACTGCGCAAGATCAGCGACGATCGCTACCTCTCGATGATGGCGCTACGGGTATTTCGCGCCGGGCTCAAGCACAGTCTGGTGGATGCCAAGTGGCCGGCCTTCGAAGAAGTGTTCTTCAAGTTCGACCCGGAAAAAGTCGTGCTGATGAGCGCCGAGCACCTTGAGCGCCTGATGCAGGACACGCGGATCATCCGTCACCTGGGCAAGCTCAAGAGCGTGCCGCGCAATGCGCAGTTCATACTGGACGTGGCCCATGAAAAGGGCAGCTTCGGTGCGTTGATCGCCGAGTGGCCGGTGACCGATATCGTCGGTCTCTGGACCTTCCTGAAAAAACGCGGACATCAGTTGGGCGGGCTGTCAGCCCCGCGCTTCCTGCGGATGATCGGCAAGGACACCTTTGTACCGAGCTACGACGTTGTGGCGGCGCTGAATGCGCAGGACATCATCGACAAGGTGCCGAGCAGTCTGCGCGACCTGGCGCTGGTGCAGGATGTGTTCAACCAGTGGCATGAGGAAAGTGGCGGGCGGCCGATGAGCCAGATTTCGATGATGCTGGCTTATACCGTCAATCATTAAGACCGAGTCGCCCCCTTCGCGAGCAAGCCCGCTCCCACATTTGAAATGCGATCAAATGTGGGAGCGGGCTTGCTCGCGAAGGCGTCAGATCAGGCGACGGAAATCTCACCCTCACCAGCCAATTTACGGTTCAACTGATACCGCCACCGCACATACAACAACGCCGAGCAAAACACCGCCAGGCTCGCGCCCATCTCCAGCAAACCGAAGATTTGCCGGTTCGGGTCATAGGCAGCCAATGCGCCCTTGATGAAGTACAGGTTCACCACAAAGCACATCCACGAATGCCCGCGAGGGCTGCCGATGATCATCCCCGGTGCCAGAATCAGCAGTGGCACCAGTTCGATCAACAGGATCACCCAGGGGCGTGCCCCATGCAGGTCGGCAATCGCCAGGTAGTAAACACACAGCAGTCCCACCAGGCCGAAAAAACACAGCAGGCTGATGGCGCGCATTGCCTTGACCCGTGGTTCGAGCCATTCGAGGGCGGGCAGGATCTTCGGCTTCTTGGCCACCTCAGCTCTCCAGTTTCTGTGCAGTCTTGGCCAGGCGCATGCCCAGCGCGCGGCACAGCGCCACTTCATGGGCATCCAGACCGCTTTTGCCGTCGGCACCGGCGTGGTGGCTGGCGCCGTATGGCGTACCGCCGCCCTGGGTTTCCAGCAGTGCCGATTCACTGTACGGCAGGCCGGTGATCAGCATGCCGTGGTGCAGCAACGGCAGCATCATCGACAGCAGCGTGGTTTCCTGGCCGCCGTGCAGGCTCGCGGTGGAGGTGAACACACCCGCCGGTTTGCCCACCAGGGCGCCGGTCAGCCACAGGTTGCTGGTACCGTCGAGAAAGTACTTGAGCGGCGCGGCCATGTTGCCGAAGCGGGTCGGGCTGCCGAGCGCCAGGCCGGCGCAGTTCTTCAGGTCGTCGAGGCTGGCATAGAGCGCGCCTTCGTCGGGAATCTCCGGCGAGACGGCTTCGCACTCTGTGGAAATCGCCGGCACCGTGCGCAGTCGGGCCTCAAGCCCGGCCTGTTCGACGCCACGGGCGATCTGCCGGGCCATTTCGTTGGTCGAGCCGCTGCGGCTGTAGTACAGGACCAGAATGTACGGTGCGCTCATGGCAACAGTTCCAGGATCTGCTCCGGTGGGCGGCCGATGATGGCCTTGTCGCCGACTTCGAGAATCGGTCGCTCCATCAGTTTCGGGTGGGCGGCGATGGCGGCGATCAATTGCACTTCGCTCAGGCTGCTGTCGGCCAGGCCGAGGGTCTTGTACTCGTCCTCGCCGGTGCGCAGCAATTGCCGGGCGCTGATCCCGAGTTTGCCCAGCAGGCTCTGGATCTGCGCGGCGTCCAGCGGGGTTTCCAGGTAGCGGACCACGGTCGGGGTCAGGCCACGGGCTTCAAGCAGTTCGAGCGCACCGCGGGATTTCGAGCAGCGCGGATTGTGATAAAGCGTCAGATCGGTCATGAGCGGGTCGCATCTTGCGTAAGGTGGCGGCTATTCTAACTGTGCAGCGCGCAATCCAGAACCGTGAGAGGCGATGGGTCGCAGGTGCATTCAATTTTTGACAAGGAACACGACATGACAAGGCGACTGGCAGCGGCATTGGCGATCATCGGAGCGTTGATGCTGGGGGGCTGCGGTAATGACTATGGTATCGACCAGGACGGCCACAAGATCGCCGCCAACCGACTGGACGGCAAATGGCTGGTCCTCAACTACTGGGCAGAATGGTGCGGGCCTTGCCGTACCGAGATACCGGAGTTGAACGCCTTGGCCGAGCAACTCAAGGACAAGAAAATCGGTGTGTTCGGGGTTAACTTCGACAATGTTCAGGGGCAAGAGCTGAAGGGCGCGAGCGAGAAACTGGGGATCAGGTTCACCGTGCTGGCCCAGGACCCTTCCGAACTGTTCGAGCTGCCGCGCAGCGAGGCGTTGCCGGTGACCTACATCATCGATAACAAGGGCAAGGTGCGTGAGCAATTGATGGGTGAGCAGACGGCGGCGGGAGTGATGGCGAAGCTTGAGGCGTTGCAGGCTAAAAACTGAGTGAAGTCACTGATCGTTCCCACGCAGAACGTGGGAGCGATCACCGGAAGAGGATCAACCCTCCTCAAGCCACCAACGCAGCGGCTTGCCTTCGGCTGGCCAGAAGCGTAGCTGCTCGATCGGGGAGACGTCCCAGCGCTGGACGTTTTCCAGGGCTTGAAGGAAGCGTTTTTCCTGTTCCATCAGCGCCGGCGCGCACAATTTGCGGGTGCTGCCGATTTTGCCGAAAGTCAGTTTGTCGCCATCGAGGGTGTACGGCGCGAACCAGTGGTTGCAGCCGCCATTGCCGTAGGCCCGGCCGTCTTCGCCGAGGGTGACGGTCAGGTGGCTGTAGTCCATCAACGGCCGCTCGCCGATCCACTCCAGAATGTAGCTGCGATTGTGTTCAAGCTGCACCGGCTCGGCGGCGCAGCCCAGCAGGCTGGCGCCGACCATAGCGGTCAGAGCGAGGCGTTTCATCACGCAGGCTCCTGGCATTTCGGGCACAGGTGTTTCTCGCCAACGGTGGTCCAGCCCAGCTCGGCAATTCGCGCGGTGGCGGCAGGTTTTTCGGCCTTGTTGCCCAGCTTGGCATCGACGGCGAACTCAAAGCTCAGCTCTTTGGCGCAGCTGTCACAGTTCACTTGCCAGGTGTGAATGGCCAGTTCGCCGAATACCGGGCCACTGGCCACCGCGACCCATTGGCCGGGCGGGTTGATCAGGTGGCGAACCGTTTCGACGGTCAGGCGCATGGACAAGTCCTTGGCACCCTTGAGGGTCACGACCAACACGTCATTGTTGCGAATCGAACCACCGTTGCCGGTGACTTGATAACGCCCCGGCACCAGGGCGCGGCATTCAGTGAGGGTGTGTTGCGGGTTCATCAGGCTGTAGCGGAAATCGTGTTCGACCATGGGTCCTCCAAATATGCGCGATATGCTAGCACGGGCTTGCACGCCGCATCGCGCAGGCAGATGACCTTCGATCTGTTTCAGTCTCCCGTCACCAGGTTTTCCGGGGTGCCCGCCGCCCAGGCTGTAATGTTGCTCAATGTGATGGTGGCAATCGCGTCCAGCGCTTCGCGGGTCAGGAAAGCCTGGTGCGCGGTGACGATCACGTTAGGAAAGGTCAGCAGCCGTGCCAGCACATCGTCTTGCAGCGGCAGGTCGGAGCGGTCCTCGAAGAACAACTGCGCTTCTTCCTCATACACATCCAGCCCCAGGTAACCCAGGCGACCGTCTTTCAAGGCATCGATCAGTGCCGGGGTGTCCACCAGGCCGCCACGTCCGGTATTGATCAGCATTGCGCCCGGTTGCATGTGCGCCAGGGACTCGCGGTTGATCAAGTGCTTGCTCTGCTCGTTGAGCGGGCAGTGCAGGCTGATGATCTGCGATTCGGCCAGCAGTTGCGGCAGGCTCAGGTAGCGCGCGCCGAGGGCTTCGACCTGAGGGTTGGGGAAGGGGTCATAGGCCAGTAGCTTGCAGCCAAACCCGCTCATGATTTTGGCGAAGGTGGCGCCAATCTGACCGGTGCCGACCACGCCGACGGTCTTGCCCACCAGGTCGAAACCGGTCAGCCCCTGCAGTCTGAAATCCCCTTCGCGAGTGCGGTTGTAGGCGCGGGGCAAGCGGCGGTTGAGTGCGAGGATCAGCGCTACCGCATGTTCGGCCACGGCGTGGGGCGAATAGGCCGGGACGCGCACGATGGCCAGCCCCAGACGCTTTGCCACCGGCAAGTCGACATGGTTGTAACCGGCCGAGCGCAGGGCGATCAGGCGTGTGCCTCCAGCGGCCAGGCGCTCGAGTACCGCCGCGCCGAGGTCATCATTGATGAACGCGCAAACCGCTTCATACCCTTGGGCGAGCGCCACCGTGTCGAGGCTCAGGCGCGCTGGCTGGAATTGCAACTCGATGCCGGCCGGTTGCTTGGCCGCGAGAAAGCTGTCGCGGTCGTAGTTCTGGCTGCTGAAAAGAATCGTACGCATGCGGTGCTCCTTGAAGGTGGCCTGCGCCGTTGAGCAAGCCGGCATTCGACAGTCGTCAGGTTAGCTCGCCGGCAGCCCTTCGCGATTGCGCTGCATCAAGCATTCATGCGCGCCTGGGCCGCCAGGCGATTGATTGCCCGGTCGAGCTCATCCAGTGCCACGCTGGCTTTCGGGTCCTGTTGCTTGAGCAGGGTTTCGCTGCGTTGGCAGGCCGCGCGCAATTGCGGTACGCCGCAGTAACGCGTCGCGCCATGCAGGCGATGGACCCGTTCGATCAGGGCGTTGTGGTCATTGCTTTGCTGAGCCAGTCGGATGGCTTCGCGGTCAGCCTCCAGTGACGCCAGCAGCATTGCCAGCATGTCTGCAGCCAGATCAGCCTTGCCGGCGGCCAGGCGCAAGCCCTCCTCGTGGTCGAGCACCAACAGGTCATGGGCACCAGCATGCCCATCGCCGGAACGCTCAGGACTGTGATTGCGCAGCGCCAGGCCGCTCCACTTGAGCACCACCTGCGCCAGTTGCCGTTCGCTGATCGGCTTGGTCAGGTAGTCGTCCATGCCGCTTTGCAGCAATGCACGTTTTTCGTTGGCCATGGCGTGGGCGGTGAGGGCCACGATCGGCAGCGGTGTGCAATGGCGTTCGCTTTCCCACTGGCGGATCGCCTCGGTGCTCTGGCGACCGTCCATGCCGGGCATCTGCACGTCCATCAACACCAGATCGAATGTCTCGTTCTGTACCGCCTTGACGGCGGCATAGCCGCTTTCCACCGCGAGCACCCTGGCGCCCATGTCTTCGAGCAGGGTCTGCACCAGCATCAGGTTGGCCGGATTGTCGTCGACGCACAGCACCTTCGGTGCGCGGCTGGACACCGGTTCACTCGGTTCGCTGCGCATCGGGCGCGGATTGACCAGGTCAGACAGGGAGCGTCGCAGCTTGCGGGTGCAGGCCGGTTTCGCCTGGAGCTGGCTGTGGGGGTTGGGCACGGAAAGATGGAACAACGTCTGTTCAGTGGTCGGGCACAGCACCAACACTTTGCAGCCAAGATGCTCGAGGTCCCAGATGTGCTGATTGAGGCGTTCCGGCGGCATGTCGTTACTGGTGATGCCGAGTACGGCAAGCTCGATCGCCTGGTCGGTCTGATGGGCGGCGGTGACGCCATTGGTCAGGCTTTCCAGGGTATTGAACGGTGTGGTGCTGAGGCCGCAGTCTTCCAGTTGATGCTGCAAGGCCTGCCGCGCCAGCTCGTGGTTTTCCAGTACCGCCACCCGTCGCCCGAGCAAGGGTGCGCAGGGCAGGTCTTCGGCATCGTCGCGGGCTTTCGGCAGGCTCAGGCTGATCCAGAACTCCGAGCCTTCCCCCGGCGTGCTGTCGACGCCGATCTCACCGCCCATCTGTTCGATCAGGCGCTTGGAAATCACCAGGCCCAGGCCGGTGCCGCCGGGTTGCCGCGACAGCGAGTTGTCGGCCTGGCTGAAGGCCTGGAACAGGGCGCGCACGTCCTGGTTCGACAGACCGATGCCGGTGTCCTGAATGCTGATGCGCAACTGCACGGTGTCTTCGTGTTCTTCTTCAAGCATGGCGCGGGCGACGATGGTGCCTTCGCGGGTGAACTTGATCGCGTTGCTCACCAGGTTCGTCAGGATCTGCTTGAGCCGCAGCGGGTCGCCCACCAGTGACAGCGGCGTGTCCCGATACACCAGGCTCACCAGCTCCAGCTGCTTGGCGTGGGCGGCCGGGGCGAGGATGGTCAGGGTGTCCTGAAGCAGGTCGCGCAGGTTGAATGGAATATGGTCGAGCACCAGCTTGCCGGCCTCGATTTTCGAAAAGTCGAGAATCTCGTTGATGATCCCCAGCAGGCTGTCGGCGGACTTTTCGATGGTACCCAGGTAGTCGAGCTGGCGTGGGGTGAGCTCGCTTTTTTGCAACAGGTGGGTGAAGCCGAGAATGCCGTTGAGCGGCGTGCGGATTTCATGGCTCATGTTGGCCAGGAACTCGGACTTGATCCGGCTCGCTTCCAGGGCTTCCTTGCGCGCCAGGTCCAGTTCGATGTTCTGGATCTCGATGGTTTCCAGGTTCTGGCGCACGTCTTCGGTGGCCTGGTCGATGCTGTGCTGCAATTCTTCCTGCGCATTTTGCAGGGTGCCGGCCATGCGGTTGATGCCGGAAGCCAGCTCGTCCAGCTCCTGACTGCCGAGGGGCGGCAGGCGGGTTTCCAGATGACCGTCCTTGAGTTGGGCCACGGCCTGCTTGATCTGGCTCAACGGCCGATTGATCGTGCGACCCATGCGCAGGGCCAGCAGTGCCGCACCCGTCAGTCCCCCAGCGATCAGCATCAGGCTGGCGAACAGGCTGCGGTAACCACGCAACAGCATGCTGTTATGGGACAGTTCCAGTTCGACCCAGCCCAGCAGGCGGTCGGCTTCTTCGGGAATCACGTCCCCGGCCAGGTTGCGGTGTTTGCCGAACACCGGCAGCAGGTAGCGGGTCGCATCGTTGCCACTGCGGCGCAGCATCTGTGTACCACTGCCGGAGGGTGTCTGGTTGAGCATGGTCGGGCCGGCGTGGGCCAGCAGCGTGCGGTCAGGGGCCAGGAAGGTCACGGCCCGTACGTCGGTTTGCTCCAGGGCCTGGGTGGCGATGCGTTCGAGCAGTTCGTTGTCCTGATGGCCCATGGCGGGCGCCGCCAGTGGCGCCAACTGCTCGGCGATCATTTCGCCGCGCTGCATGAGCTGGATGTGCAGGTCAGCCTGTTGCATCCAGGTAAAATAACCCCCTAGCACCAACGCCATCAGGCTGGTCGGCAACAGGGTCAGCAACAGCACGCGGCCTTTGATTCCGAGTTTCTTAAGCACGCATCTCTCCTGCATCCCGCTATTTATAGACCTGTACATGCATCCGCCATGCACCACTTGCGCAGTGTAGCGATTTGCTCGCGGGCAATCCTGGTAAAAATGGTGCCGTCATTCGTCGGCACGGGCGACTCTTTGGCGATACGGACAAACCGTGGGTTGCCCCTGGCGAGGCAATCTTGAATAATCACCTAACTGAGAATTATTTGCAGATAGTCATGACTCCCATCACTGCTGGCCTCCCCCGAATCCTGTCCATCGAAGACGACCTTGTGCTCGGCGCCTACGTGCATGAGCATCTGGACCGCAGCGGCTTCCAGGTGACCTGGTGCCAGAACGGCCAGGAAGGCCTGGACATTGCCCGCAGGGAAGCTTTCGACGTGGTGCTGATGGATATTCTGCTGCCGGGCATGGATGGGCTGGCGGTACTGACTCAATTGCGTCAGAGCCATTCCACTCCGGTGTTGCTGATGTCGGCCCTCGGTGCCGAGGCCGATCGCATCAGCGGCTTTCGCCTGGGGGCCGATGATTACCTGCCAAAGCCCTTCAGCATGGTGGAGTTGGGGGTGCGCATCGAAGCCATTCTGCGGCGCGTGGCACTCGACCGCCGACCCGCGCCCGCGGTGCCGGCCCCGTCGATGGACAGCCTGCGTTTCGACGATGAAAGCTTCGAGGTCTTTTATGGCCATCAGGCCGCTGGCCTGACCCGTAGTGAGTATCGGTTACTGGAGACGCTGCACCGCAGCGCCGACGAAGTACTGAGCAAAGCCTTCCTTTATCAACAGGTGCTGCAGCGCGGTTACGCGGCCCATGACCGCAGCCTGGACATGCACATCAGCCAGATTCGCCGCAAGCTCAAGGCCATTGGCTACACCGAGCGCGAAGTGCGTACGGTATGGGGCAAGGGTTACATCCTGAGCGCCACCGATGAAATGTAACTTGCCGGGCAGACATTCGCTGTTCTGGAAGCTGGCTTGTCTATTGGTCGCTTTCTGCCTGCTGATGATCTGGTTGAGTTGGTCCTGGGGCCGTTACATGGAGGAACGTAACCAGTTCCTCTCCGATGAGGCTCGCGGCACCCTGTCCGGTTATGCCGCCGAAGCCGAGCAGGCGTGGCGGCAGCGCCAGAGCGCCGGTATCGATGACTGGCTGCAAGGCATGCATCAGCGGGAAAAAGGCTGGGTCGGTGTCATCGGCGGTGATTTGCAGTCCTTGAGCAACCAATCGCTGACGGACAAGGAAGTCGAACGCCTGACTTTTTTGCGCGGCCTCGATTGGCCAATCCACAAGAAAGGCCAACCGTGGATGCGCATACCGTTTCCCGGTGATCCGTCCGCCGGCAGCCTGGTGATCGAGTTGCCCAAGCGCTTCGTACCCGGGCGTTACCGGGTGTTCTGGCGGGTGATCACCAATGGCGTGATTCCGGGATTGTTCACCTTGCTGCTGTGCGTCGGGCTGTATCGCCTGTTGGTGGTGCCGCTCAATCACTTGCGCGCGCAGGCCAATGCCTGGCGTGCCGATCAACTGAACGTACGGCTGTCGACCCGGACCACCAATCGATCGGATGAACTGGGTGAGTTGGGTCGGGCGTTCGATCACATGTCCGAGCGCCTGCAAAGCACTGTGGCCTTGCAGCAGCAACTGCTGCGTGATCTGTCCCACGAATTGCGTACTCCGCTGAGTCGCTTGCGGGTGGCCAGTGAAAGCGAGCAGGGGCTGGAGCCATTGCGCGAACGTATCGGCCGTGAGGTCGATGGCATGCAGCGTCTGGTGGAAGACACGCTGCAACTGGCTTGGCTCGATACCGAGCGCACCCGATTGCCCGACGAAGCGATCCAGATCCAGGCCCTGTGGGAAATGCTCACGGAGAACGCCTGCTATGAAAGTGGTTGGCCCGATACGCAGTTGCAATGCACCGTAGATTCATCCTGCTGGGTTCGCGGTCATCTCAACACCCTGGCCCAGGCATTGGAAAACATTCTGCGTAATGCCATTCGTCATTCGCCGGCCGGAGGCATTGTCCAATTGGGCGGACGGCGTGATGGCGATTTCTGGCACCTGTGGCTGGAAGATCACGGCGGTGGCGTAGCGGAAGCTGATCTGGAGCGGATCTTCCTGCCGTTCACCCGACTCGACGGTTCGCGACCGGGGGATGGTGGATTCGGGCTGGGCTTGAGTATTGCCCGGAACGCTGTGCAGCGTCAGGGCGGACAGCTATGGGCGCAGAACACCGGGACCGGGTTGCGCCTGAACATGCGGTTATTGGCGGATGTTAATAGCACCAGTGCCGACGCCTTCGCGGGCAAGCCCGCTCCCACACTGACCGTGTTTGAACCGCGAAACGTGTGATCACCTCAGCCCCCTGTGGGGGCGAGCCTGCTCGCGAAGAGGCCATGATCTTCACCGCAAAATATCTGCTTATTCCCATTAGCCATAAGCACCACACTTTGCGTGATATGGCCTGGGAACGTTTGCCGGTATGATAGTCACCCCCGCAGTCTGGATTGCGAATACGCCATGACCTTGCAGTACCCAACCATCGCCGATTGCGTCGGCAACACTCCGCTGGTCCGTTTGCAGCGCCTGCCCGGCGCCACCAGCAATACCCTATTGCTCAAGCTCGAAGGGAACAACCCGGCGGGTTCGGTCAAGGACCGTCCGGCGCTGTCGATGATCACCCGCGCCGAACTGCGCGGGCAGATCCACGCCGGCGATACGCTGATCGAGGCGACGTCGGGCAACACCGGGATCGCCCTGGCCATGGCCGCTGCGATCAAGGGTTACAAGATGATCCTGATCATGCCGGACAACTCCAGCGCCGAGCGCAAGGCGGCCATGACGGCCTATGGCGCCGAACTGATTCTGGTCAGCCAGGAACAGGGCATGGAAGGCGCCCGTGACCTCGCGCAGAAGATGGAAGCCGAAGGTTGCGGCAAGGTACTGGATCAGTTCGCCAACGGTGACAACCCCGAGGCGCACTACACCACCACCGGCCCGGAAATCTGGCGCCAGACCCAGGGCACCATCACCCATTTCGTCAGCTCCATGGGCACCACCGGCACCATCATGGGCGTGTCGCGCTACCTCAAGGAGCAGAACGACAACGTGCAGATCATCGGCCTGCAACCGATGGAAGGCTCGGCGATCCCGGGGATCCGCCGCTGGCCTCAGGAATACCTGCCGAAGATCTACCAGGCCGACCGCGTGGACCGGATCGTCGACATGGCCCAAAGCGAAGCCGAAGACGTGACCCGTCGTCTGGCCCGCGAAGAGGGCATTTTCTGTGGCGTGTCCTCGGGCGGTGCCGTGGCGGCAATGCTGCGTCTGTCCAAAGAAGTTGAAAACGCGGTGATCGTCGCGATCATCTGCGACCGTGGCGACCGTTACCTGTCGACCGGCATTTTCGACGCGCCCAACTGATGGCCAAACATGAAAGAGGCCTGCGCTTCCAGCCCACCGGCGGCAGTAAGGCCCCGCAAGTCCCGACTGGCAAAAAGCAGCGCCTGACCATCGAGCGCCTGGCCAATGACGGTCGCGGTATCGCGTTTTTCGAAGGCCGGACCTGGTTCGTCATCGGCGCATTGGCCGGTGAAGAGATCGAGGCGCGCGTGCTCGGTGCCCACGGCAAAGTGGTCGAGGCGCGCACCGAACGTGTGTTCAAGGCCAGCGAATTGCGCCGCCCGGCACCGTGCGCCCATGCCGGCCGCTGCGGCGGTTGCAGCGTGCAGCATCTGCCCCACAACGAACAGCTTGCCCTGAAACAGCGGATGCTTGCCGAGCAGTTGTCGAGGGTCGCGGGCGTCGAACCCGAAGAGTGGGCGGCGCCATTGAGCGGTGCGGAGTTCGCTTACCGGCGTCGCGCCCGCGTGGCGGTGCGCTGGGACATGAAGGCGAAAAAACTCGAAATCGGTTTCCGTGCCGCCGGCAGCCAGGACATCGTCGGCATCGATGATTGCCCGGTGCTGGTACAGCCCTTGCAACCGATCATGGCCCGCTTGCCGGAAATGCTGCGGCGCTTGAGCAAACCCCAGGCACTTGGGCATGTGGAGTTGTTCAGCGGCTCGACGCTGGCCGTGTTGCTGCGGCACATGGCGCCGTTGTCCGATGCCGACCTGACCATCCTCAAGGAATTCTGTGCGTTCCACGGAGCCCAGTTATGGCTGCATGGCGACGGCGAACCGCAACCGGTCGAGGCCGATCAGTCGTTGGGCTATCGTCTTGAACAGTGGGATCTGGAGCTGGCGTATCGTCCCGGGGATTTCATCCAGGTCAACGCCGCCGTCAACGAAGCGATGGTCGCCCAGGCACTGGACTGGCTGAAGCCGACAGCGGATGAGCGCGTACTCGACCTGTTCTGCGGCCTGGGCAACTTTGCCTTGCCGCTGGCCAAGGCCGCTCGTGAAGTGGTGGCGGTCGAAGGCGTGCAGGTGATGGTCGATCGGGCCGCGGCGAATGCAGCTAGCAACAATCTGCATAACGCGAAGTTTTTTCAGGCCGATTTATCCCAGCCTTTGACAGGCGCCGAATGGGCCACCGAAGGCTTTTGTGCGGTACTCTTGGACCCACCGCGTGACGGTGCTTTCGAGGTCGTGCGCAAGCTCAGGAGCCTGGGCGCCGAACGATTGGTGTATGTGTCGTGCAACCCTGCAACTCTGGCGCGCGACACGGTCGAATTGATCAAGCAGGGCTACCGGTTAAAACGTGCCGGGATTCTCGATATGTTTCCTCAAACGGCACATGTCGAGGCCATGGCGTTATTTGAAGCGAGCTAGGATGCTCGTCTAGTCCGACTGGCCCGCCCGTGCAGCCGCGCACCCAGCCCGATGTGGGCGCACGGGCAACGAAGGTCAGCGATTTGACGCATTGAATCTGCGTCGTAGGGAAGGTAAGCAAGATGGTACAGGTGAGAGCACACCAGCCGATCAACACCGACGGCAGTATCAATCTCGAGGCTTGGCTCGATCATGCGGTCAGTGTCGATCTGGCACTGGATCGCGAAGCCTTGAAAGAAGCCTGCGAGTACGCTCGCGAGGCCGAACAACAAGCCAATGCGGCACAGAATCTGTGGTCGGAAGGTAACTCGACTTTCCGTACCGGGCTTGAGATCGCCGAGATCCTCGCCGACCTCAAACTCGACCAGGATTCACTGGTCGCCGCGATCCTGTATCGAGGCGTGCGCGAAGGCCAGATCAAGTTGCCGGCCGTCAGCCAGCGCTTTGGTCCCGTGGTCGCCAAGCTCATCGACGGCGTGCAGCGCATGGCGGCGATCAGTGACAGCCTGAGCCCGCGCAAATCCATGGTGATGGGCACTCAGGGCCAGGTGGAAAACCTGCGCAAGATGCTGGTGGCCATGGTCGACGATGTGCGCGTCGCCCTGATCAAACTGGCCGAACGCACCTGCGCGATCCGTGCGGTGAAGACCGCCGACGACGAAAAGCGCAACCGTGTGGCCCGGGAAGTCTTCGACATCTACGCGCCGCTGGCCCATCGCCTGGGTATCGGTCATATCAAGTGGGAACTGGAAGACTTGTCCTTCCGTTACCTGGAGCCCGACCAGTACAAGCAGATCGCCAAGTTGCTGCATGAGCGGCGACTGGATCGCGAACGTTTCATCAGCGACGTGATGAGCCAGCTGAAAAACGAATTGCAGGCCACCGGTGTCGATGCCGACATCAGCGGCCGGGCCAAACACATTTATTCGATCTGGCGCAAAATGCAGCGCAAGGGTCTGGAGTTCAGCCAGATCTACGACGTGCGTGCCGTTCGCGTGCTGGTGCCGGAAATGCGCGATTGCTACACCGCGCTCGGCATCGTCCACACCCTGTGGCGGCACATCCCGAAAGAGTTCGACGACTACATCGCCAACCCGAAAGAAAACGGCTACCGCTCGCTGCACACCGCGGTAATCGGGCCTGAGGGCAAGGTGCTGGAAGTGCAGATCCGCACCCACGCCATGCACGAAGAGGCCGAGCTTGGGGTTTGCGCACACTGGAAGTACAAAGGCACCGACGTCAAATCCGGTTCCAATCACTACGAAGAGAAAATCTCCTGGCTGCGTCAGGTGCTCGAGTGGCATGAAGAACTGGGCGACATCGGTGGCCTGGCGGAACAGCTGCGGGTCGATATCGAGCCGGACCGGGTCTACATCTTCACCCCGGACGGTCACGCCATCGACTTGCCGAAGGGCGCGACGCCACTGGACTTCGCCTACCGCGTGCACACCGAAATCGGCCACAACTGCCGTGGCGCCAAGATCAACGGACGCATCGTACCGCTCAACTACAGCCTGCAAACCGGTGAACAGGTCGAGATCATCACCAGCAAGCACGGCACCCCAAGCCGTGACTGGCTGAACCCGAACCTGGGTTACGTCACCACGTCGCGGGCACGGGCGAAGATCGTTCACTGGTTCAAGCTGCAGGCCCGTGACCAGAACGTTGCGGCCGGTAAAACCCTGCTCGAGCGCGAACTCAATCGCCTCGGCCTGCCGGCGGTGGATTTCGACAAGCTGGCCGACAAGGCCAACATGAAAACCGCCGAGGACTTGTTCGCCGCCCTCGGTGCCGGCGATTTGCGCCTGGCGCAACTGGTCAACCTGGCGCAGCAACTGGTCGAGCCGGAGCGTGGCAACGAGCAACTTGAGCTGATTCCACGCAAGGCCACCGGTTACAAACCGGGCAAGCGCGGCGACATCCAGATCCAGGGCGTCGGCAACCTGATGACCCAGATGGCCGGCTGCTGCCAGCCGCTGCCTGGGGATGCCATCGTCGGTTACATCACCCAGGGCCGTGGCGTGAGCATTCACCGCCAGGACTGTGCCTCGGTGCTGCAACTGGGCGGGCGGGAGCCCGAGCGGATCATCCAGGTCAGTTGGGGCCCGGTGCCGGTGCTCACCTACCCGGTGGACATCGTCATCCGCGCCTACGACCGTTCCGGTTTGCTGCGTGACGTGTCGCAGGTGCTGCTCAACGAGCGGATCAACGTGCTGGCGGTCAACACCCGCTCGAACAAGGAGGACAACACCGCGCTGATGTCCCTGACCATCGAGATTCCGGGGCTGGATGCATTGGGGCGGTTGCTGGGGCGGATTTCTCAGTTGCCGAACATCATCGAAACCCGGCGTAACCGTACGCCGTGATGGCATGTTTAGCGCCGCTCCCACAGGGTCCAGTAGAGTTTGATAAATGTATTCACTTGAAGATTTATTGCACTTGATGAACCGCCTGCGCGACCCGCAGTACGGTTGCCCGTGGGACATCAAGCAAACTTACGCCACCATCGTCCCCCACACTCTGGAAGAAGCCTATGAAGTCGCCGACGCCATTGAACGCGGTGACTTCGATCACTTACAGGGTGAACTCGGCGATTTGTTATTCCAGGTGGTGTATTACAGCCAGTTGGCCCGGGAAGAAGGACGCTTCGAGTTCGCGGGCGTGGTCGACAGCATCACCCGCAAGCTGATCCGCCGTCATCCTCACGTGTTCCCCACCGGGGATCTGTATGCGCCAGTGGATGTCCCGCGCCTGAGCGAAGCGCAGGTCAAGCAGCGCTGGGAAGAGATCAAGGCCGAGGAGCGCGCAGAGAAGTCCTCGGCGCCCGAACAGCTGTCTTTGCTCGACGATGTTCCCGCCGCGCTTCCGGCGTTGTCACGTTCGGCGAAATTGCAAAAGCGTGCGGGGCAGGTCGGTTTCGACTGGCCGGACGCTCTGCCGGTGCTCGATAAAGTGCGTGAAGAGCTCGATGAAGTCCTCGAAGCCATGTCGGAAAACGATCCCGAGGCCGTGGCCGACGAGATCGGCGATCTGCTGTTTTCCGTGGTCAATCTGGCGCGGCATCTCAAGGTCGATCCGGAAACCGCACTGCGTGGCGCCAACGGCAAGTTTGAAAGACGCTTTCGTTTTATCGAACAGGCATTGCGCGAGACCCGCCGTCCCATGGAAGATTGCACCCTCGAAGAGTTGGACGCCTTGTGGGGCGAAGCCAAACGTCAGGAAAAGAATTTGCCCAGCTGCGGTTGAGCAGTGGCCTAAGTGAGTAATAAGCACCATGAGCATTTCCCTTCGCGACCAGTTGCTCAAAGCAGGGCTGGTCAACCAGAAGCAGGCCAAGCAGGTCAGCAAAGACAAGCAGAAACAACAACGCCTGGTCCACAAAGGCCAGATCGAGCTGGATGACTCCCAGCAGCGCGCGGCGCAGGAAGCCATGGCCGAGAAGGTCAAGCGCGACCAGGAGCTCAACCGCCAGCAGCAGGAGAAGGCTGAGGCCAAGGCCCGTGCCGCGCAGGTCAAGCAATTGATCGAAGTCTCGCGCCTGCCGAAATTGACGACCGAGGATTACTACAACTTCGTCGACGACAAGAAGGTCAAGCGCATCTGCGTCAACACCCTGATGCGCAACAAGCTCAGCAGCGGTTCGCTGGCCATTGTGCATCACGCTGGCGGCTACGAAGTGATTCCGCGTGAGGCGGCGCTGAAGATTCAGGAGCGCGACCCGCAACGCATCGTGCAGTTGAATGTGCAGACCGAAGAAGTCAGCGTCGAGGACGATCCGTACGCGGCCTACAAGATCCCTGATGATCTGATGTGGTAATCGCTCTTCCGGCCTACATGTTTGTTCGTACATTGCTGGATTAATCAATTGAACCCGAAAGATCGCGTCGATACGATCTCTCGGGTTTTCTTTTGCCCGAAGTATTCTCAGGGGAGAGAACTAATGGAATGAAGTTCAATGAATAAGGATATTCTCAATGCTGATAAGTATCGCTTCGTTACGCCAACCCACTTTTAAGTCGCAGCTTTCACAGCCGCGACAACTCGATCAAACCATTCACGATTATCTGGACGACGAGCTTGTCGCGCGAGCGGAGCTTGTACGGCGAAAGATCAAGGTCGCTGCGAAAGCTGCTCGCGACGATCACGGCAGTCCCGCCTGCGTTTTCGTAACCCTGCCTGAGTTTTTCTGGAACATTCCCTGGCACGAAGTCCGTAATGAACAGGAACTTCACGAACTGAGCTCTGCCTATCTGACGAAGGTGACCGAGTGTGTGACGCTGTTGATAAGCGATTTGCCGGTGGAGCGCTACGGCAAGATCGTTTTACTGGCGGGAAGTTGTGCGACGCTGATCAAGGTGGGAGAGGGGGAGTCGAGCTATTACGATGTCATTAATTATGTGCTGACCATTTCCAATAAGGAGTATGAGGCTGACATTCCGCTGATGTCGATGTGGCCGAAACGTTATGTGTCAGGAATCGATTTTGGAAGACATGTAGGCGCGGAAGACGGGTACTGGTTTTTCAAGTTGTTCGATGAGGTCGTGGTAAGGGTGAAGAGAGTCAGTGATGTACGGGCCGAGCACAGTTACTTTGGTGGTTACGAAGGGATATTCATTAATAGTCTTGTAGCGGGTTGTCCATTTGGTATCAATTTGTGCCTGGATTATGCGGTGTTGGAAGACGGTGAGCGAGACAAGGAAGTTGAACAGGCGGGGGCAAAAATAGATTTTCTCATTGCCTGCGGCATGGACTTCGATAGCAGCAAGCGTCATCTATCTTCACTTCAGTTTGCCGTCCGCAATGACGGCATGGGTGATGGTGAGTGCGAGGTGGTGAAGCTTGAGGCGGGCTGGATCGTCGGTGTTGTTCCTTCGGTGGTGGTAGACGACTCCGTTCATTTGGCTGCCATTCAGATTGTCTGAACCGCGTGCTTTGGACGCAGCCTGCCAGGGGCAGGCTGCACGGTGGTGGAGTCTTTCTTCAACGGCTTGCGAGCTCGCGGTCGCGCTCGAGCATTTCCAGTTCGGCTCTGTAGTGTTGTGCTTCGGTCTCGGAGTGGAACATCCCGACCAGCAGGTTTTGTTGATGCACGTCCCAGATCCGGATACCGGCGGCTATACCCTCGTGGGATTTATGTGAATCGTCGCGTTCAGTTACTTTTACAGTCATCTGCTAGCTCCAATCTCTGTTATCTGCAGCAAGGCGTGTGCAGGACTCTGTTATAAGTTTGGTAGCTTGCTTAGTAAACGACTGAGTTTGGTAAGGTATTTTTGCAAAAATGGAAACAGTCCTGCAGCCCGCTAAACACGCGGCTTTCGGTTGCAGGGCATTAAGTTTCATGACAAAAGCTTCATCTTCAGAACGCACCGCAGACCCTTGTAGGAGTGAGCCTGCTCGCGATAGCGGTGGGCCAGTTACCAGTGATGTCGACTGGAATACCTCTATCGCGAGCAGGCTCACTCCTACAGAGGATTTGTGTATGTCTTGAGGTTTTTCTCAAGGCAAAAAAAACGCCCCGAACCAGTCGGGGCGTTTTCTTGTGCGGCGTTATGGCGGGGTATTACTTACCCTGCCAGCGCTTCAGTACCAGGGTGGCGTTGGTGCCACCGAAACCGAAGCTGTTGCTCATCACGGTGTTGATGGTTGCGTTTTCGCGGGTCTTGGTCAGCACCGGCAGGTCGGCCACTTCAGGGTCCAGCTCGTCGATGTTGGCGGAGCCGGCAATGAAGTTGCCTTCCATCATCAGCATGCAGTAGATCGCTTCGTGAACGCCGGCGGCGCCCAGGGAGTGACCCGACAGGCTCTTGGTGGAGCTGATGGCCGGAGCCTTGTCGCCGAACACTTCACGCACACCTTTCATTTCCGCGACATCGCCGACCGGGGTCGAAGTGCCGTGGGTGTTCAGGTAGTCGATCGGGGTGTCGACGGTGGACAGCGCCTGCTGCATGCAGCGGATCGCGCCTTCGCCACTTGGGGCAACCATGTCGTAGCCGTCGGACGTTGCGCCGTAGCCGACGATTTCCGCGTAGATCTTGGCACCGCGGGCCAGAGCGTGTTCCAGCTCTTCAACCACGACCATGCCGCCACCGCCGGCGATGACGAAACCGTCACGGTCAGCATCGTAGGCACGGGAAGCTTTTTCCGGAGTGTCGTTACGCTTGCTGGACAGGGCGCCCATGGCGTCGAACAGGAACGACTGGCTCCAGTGCTCTTCTTCACCGCCGCCGGCGAAGACGATGTCCTGCTTGCCCATCTGGATCTGTTCCATGGCGGTACCGATGCAGTGAGCACTGGTGGCGCAGGCAGAAGCGATGGAGTAGTTCAGGCCCTTGATCTTGAACGGAGTGGCCAGGCACGCGGAAACGGTACTGCTCATGGTCCGCGTTACGCGGTATGGGCCGACGCGCTTGACGCCTTTCTCGCGCAGGATGTCCAGCGCTTCCATCTGGTTCAGGGTCGATGCGCCACCGGAACCGGCGATCAGGCCGGTACGCGGGTTGGACACCTGCTCTTCGGTCAGGCCGGAGTCGGTGATGGCGTCTTTCATGGCCAGGTAGGCATAAGCTGCCGCGTGGCCGACGAAGCGATAGATCTTGCGATCGATCAGTTCTTCAAGGTTGAGGTCAATGGAGCCGGAAACCTGGCTACGCAGACCCATTTCGGCATATTCCGGGTTGAACCGGATGCCAGGGCGGCTTGCACGCAGGTTAGCGGAGACGGTCTCTTTGTCATTGCCCAGGCAAGAAACGATACCCAGACCAGTGATAACGACGCGGCGCATGCGGATAACCCTTAGAAGTTGTCAGTGGAGGTGAACACGCCGACCCGGAGGCCTTCGGCGGTGTAGATTTCGCGACCGTCGACAGTGACCGAACCGTCGGCGATGGCCAGGTTCAGCTTGCCCTTGAGGACGCGCTTGATATGAATGTTATAGGTGACTTTCTTGGCGGTCGGCAGCACTTGGCCGAAGAATTTCACTTCGCCCGAACCCAGCGCACGGCCACGGCCCGGCAGGCCTTGCCAGCCAAGGAAGAAGCCGACCAGTTGCCACATGGCGTCGAGGCCCAGGCAGCCCGGCATCACCGGATCGCCTTCGAAGTGGCAGGCGAAGAACCACAGGTCCGGATTGATATCCAGCTCGGCGACCAATTCACCTTTGCCGTACTTGCCACCTTCTTCGCTGATCAGGGTGATGCGATCGACCATCAGCATGTTCGGGGCGGGCAGTTGCGCGTTACCTGGGCCGAACAGCTCACCGCGACTGCAGCGCAGCAGGTCTTCCCGGGTAAAGGCGTTTTGTTTGGTCATGCGAGCTCCTCAATAGTCCCATGCGGCAGGTGGGGCAAATCTTCCCGGCCGATCGAAGCGTTCATGCCTCGAACCGGCAGCCTACTCATAGACTATTGCGTTGTGGTGAAAGTCACAGCACAAAGGACATGAATGTACACTTGTGCACTGAAATTATTATTCAAGCCCCTTTTCGGGCCTGTTCGGGTGACTAAGACTGCCGCACTTTCGCCTTTCACGCCAGTCGCAGATGGTCGAAAGGCCTGTACTACTGCACCCAACGCTGCAGAATTTGCTGCAGATCAGTCCGTTTGAACGGCTTGGCCAGGTAATCGTTCATCCCCGCCGACAGGCAGGCTTCGCGGTCGCCCTGCAAGGCGTTGGCGGTCAGGGCGATGATCGGCAGGTCGGTGCAGCCGGGTAGCTTGCGGATTTGTCGGGTGGCTTCATAGCCATCGATGATCGGCAACCGGCAATCCATCAGGATCGCTTCGAAAATCAGGCTCTCGGCACTGCGTACCGCCTGCGCGCCGTCGGCGACGACACTGACCTTGAAGCCCAGGCTGCGCAACATGGCCTCGATGACTGTCTGGTTGACCGGGTTGTCTTCGACCAACAGCACATTGCGCCCTTCGCCGTTGCTGTTGCGCGACTGCGTGCGAGGGGGCAACAGCGGTTGTGTCTGCTGGTGCAGAGCCAGGGGAATTTCCAGGGTGAACACCGAGCCGCGGCCTTCCTCACTCTGCGCGCGCAAAGTACCGCCCATGCGTTCGGCCAGGGTACGGGCAATCGGCAGGCCCAACCCCGTGCCGCCGTAGCGTCTCGAGATGGAACTGTCGGCCTGCTGGAAAGCGTTGAACATCAATTCCAGGCTTTGCGCCGGGATGCCGATGCCGCTGTCGCGCACGGTGCAGGTGAACCACAGCAACTCATGGTCCAGCGACTGCCACTGTGCCTCGATGGTGACGCGGCCCTTTTCGGTGAACTTCAGCGCGTTGCCGACCAGGTTGACCAGAATCTGTCTGATACGTGTCGGGTCGCCCTTGGCCTGCAAGCCGCGCATGTCGTCGGGGATCATCAGTTGCAGGTCCAGGCCGCGTTGCGCGGCGCTGTGCTGGAACGACTGGGCGCAACTGCCGATCAGGTCGGCGAGGTTGAACGGGATGTGCTCCAGTTCCAGCTCCGAACGTTCGATCCGCGAGAAATCCAGGATGTCGTTGATGACCTTGAGCAAGTGCTCGGTGGATTCGGAGGCCAGCGCCGCGTACTCCACCTGTTCCTCGGTCATGTCGGTGGTTTCCAGCAACTGCAGCATGCCCAGTACACCATTCATTGGCGTGCGCAGTTCATGGCTCATCATGGCGAGGAAATCGGATTTGGCATTGTTGGCCTTTTCCGCTTCTTCGCGGGTCTGGATCAACTGCGCCATGGCTTGATGCTGTTCGCGGCTGGCCTGCTCGAGACCGCTGGCGAGGTTGTTGATGTGTTGCGACAGCGCCCCCAGCTCGGTGTCGTCGACAATGGGCAGCGGTGTCTTGTAGTCGCCGTCCTGGATCGCCTTGACCGCATTGCCGATATCACGGATCGGTTGCGACAGGCTGCCGGCCAGACGTCGGGCCACGAGGAAGGTAAACAGCAGTGCAAACAGCGCCAGGATGGCGGCCTTGAGCACGATTTCCTGTTGGCGCCGGCTGAAGGCGTCGTTGGACAGCCCGACGATCACCCGGCCCAGATAGTCCTCGACAGGGGCCGCGGTGGCGGTTTTGCTGCTCTGGAAAAAATCATTGTGCAACGCTATGCGCTGGAGCCGTATCGGTGCCTGGAACACTTCGAGCTGTTGCGCGCGATTGTGGTGTTCGTTCGGTTGTTCGACGTACACCAGAACCCGGTTGGCGCTGTCCTGGATTTCCAGAAAGCTCACGTTGGGCGTGGCCAGCGTCGCCTTGAGCAAGGTTTCGAGCACTTCGATGTTGCCCGAAATCACTCCGTACTCGGTGGCCGGGGCCAGTTGATTGGCGATCAACTGGCCGGTGTGGGTGATTTCCTGACGCAGATCCTGGATGCGCACGAACGTGAAGAAGCTGATCAGCAACAAGGTCAGCAGCAGTGCGGGGCCGAGGCTGATCAGTTGGGTGCGGGTGTTGATGTCCCAGCGACGGCGCAAGCTCATGGACGGCGTTCTCCTTCAGCCAGCAGTGTGGCGACAGACGCATCGTTTATCTGTTCGATACCCAATGAACGCGCCACTTGCGGATTGCTCGCGACCTTGAATCGATGGGGATAGTGCGTGCGCGGCCAGGTGGCCGGTGGCCGGTCGAGCAATTCGTCGAGGACCGCCAACCAGTCGCTTTGATCGCTATAGGTGCTGGCCAGGCTCCCGGCCTTGACGAATCCGGCGTTGGGTCCGATCAGCGCCACTTGCCGCGAGTAGCTGCTCAGCAGCAGGTTCTTTGCGGTTTGCGGGTTGTACAGGTCGGCATCGTCCAGGCCCAGCAACACGTCGCTTTTATTTAGCAATGCCTGCAATGGACGACTGTCGTGAATGTTGTCCCAGCGCTGGGTGACCACCTCAAGATCCAGGGGGAGGGCGGCCTGACGCAGCTCATTCAAGAGGAATTCACTGTGGGTGTCATAGAGCACGCCGATGCGTCTGGCCTGGGGCAACAGGGTGCGGGTCAAGCGCAACTGGCGGTCCAGTGGTGGATCGCTCCATAGCAGGCAAAGGCGCGCCGGCAACGTGTTGTTCAAGCGTTGCCGGGCTTGCAGGCGGCTGATGCGCAATACGAGAGTCGCCGGGCCCTGGGCGTTTTGCAGGCGCCAGTCGAGGCTGGGCAGGTCGAGCAGTATCAAGCGGATGTTTTCCGGCAGCTTGTCCGGTAGTGGCATGTTCGCCACTGTCTGGAATCGTACGTGGTCCCTGGGCCGTAACTCGCTCAGGGTCTGAGCGAAAGCCCGCACGCCGGGATTGTCTTCGGCACCCGTGAGCAAAATGTCGGCCGCCTTCACCGCAAAGCTGCCTGATACGCCGCTGAACAAGAGGCAAAGTACCGCCAGCCACCGGCCCAAGGTCGGCGTTCTCCCGGCCAGACGATACGGCATCTTAATGCTCCAGCTCCGCGCCGATAGCATCGTTGTCCGCAAACGGGTCGTCGGCCGGCACTGGCGAGCTGAGCATCAGCGCCGGTACCCGAGGCGAACGTGGTGAAGGAGAACCCGGAGACACAACACATCCCTGTCAACGATTGATGGCGCGCATGTTAACCGAGCCGAGTGACTTTTCCATTCAGGATGCCCGCATTTTCCTCGGTTTTATTGGTCTTTCTCCCAAGGCCGGCGGTATTTGATGTCGGGGCTGGCCGCCGATGGGCTGCCCCGTATAATGCCGACATCGCCACTGGTATGGATTAACGGATTGCATATGACTGAACAGCGCCCGATTGCGGTCCTGGGAGGCGGAAGTTTTGGAACCGCCGTGGCTAATCTGCTGGCCGAGAACGGGCATCAGGTCCTTCAGTGGATGCGTGACCCCGAACAGGCCGAGGCCATTCGGGTCAATCGCGAAAACCCGCGTTACCTCAAAGGCATCAAGATTCTGCCCAGCGTCACGGCGGTCACCGACCTGCAAGCCACGCTGGATGCCTGCGACCTGTGTTTCGTCGCATTGCCCTCCAGTGCGCTGCGTTCGGTGCTGGTGCCGCACGCCGAACGCTTGACCGGCAAAATGCTGGTGAGCCTGACCAAAGGCATCGAAGCCCACACGTTCAAGTTGATGAGCGAGATCCTCGAAGAGATCGCCCCGCAGGCGCGCATCGGCGTCCTTTCCGGACCCAACCTGGCCCGTGAAATCGCGGAGCACGCGCTGACCGCCACTGTGGTCGCCAGTGAAGACGAAGAACTCTGCCAGCAGGTTCAGGCCGCGCTACACGGGCGCACCTTTCGTGTATACGCCAGCGCCGACCGTTTCGGCGTGGAGTTGGGCGGGGCGTTGAAAAACGTCTACGCGATCATCGCTGGCATGGCGGTGGCGCTGGGCATGGGCGAAAATACCAAGAGCATGCTGATCACCCGGGCATTGGCGGAAATGACCCGCTTTGCGGTGAATCAGGGCGCCAACCCAATGACCTTCCTGGGGCTGGCGGGCGTGGGCGATCTGATCGTGACCTGTTCGTCGCCCAAGAGC
The DNA here is from genome assembly GCF_039909015.1 of Pseudomonas grandcourensis. Lineage (NCBI taxonomy): Bacteria > Pseudomonadati > Pseudomonadota > Gammaproteobacteria > Pseudomonadales > Pseudomonadaceae > Pseudomonas > Pseudomonas grandcourensis. The sequence continues at coordinate 5,268,981 of NZ_CP150919.1, read as the reverse complement.
CGTAACTATCAGGTCGGTTTCGCCCTCGGCCAGGGCTTGAGCCTGGACGAGGCGGTCACGCGCCTGGGCGAAGTTGCCGAAGGGGTCAACACCCTTAAAGTGCTCAAGGCCAAGGCCCAGGAGGTTGGCGTGTACATGCCGCTGGTCGCCGGGCTGCACGCGATCCTGTTCGAGGGCCGCACGCTGGAGCAGGTCATCGGTCTGTTAATGCGTGGCGAGCCGAAAACCGACGTCGACTTTATTTCCACCAGTGGTTTCAACTAATCACGCTTGCCAGAAAAGCAGGGAGTTGCGCATGAACGATCCAAAAGTAGAAGCCAAGTACGAATCCATCCTGCTGCGGGTGCTGTGGATGATCCTCTTCGTGCTGGTGTGGCAAGTGGCGCAGTTCATCCTCGGCGCCGTCGTGCTGGTGCAGTTGATCTATCGTTTGTTCTATGGCGCTCCAAGCGCCAGCCTGATGAATTTCGGCGACAGCCTGAGCCAGTTTCTGGCGCAGATCGGTCGTTTCGGCAGCTTTCACAGCGACCAGAAGCCCTGGCCGTTCGCCGACTGGCCGACGCCGCGTACACCGGAAGGTGAGGCGCCGCATGTCGTGGCACCGGCACCGCATCCGGCCCGAGATGAGGAACCCAAGCTATGAAACTCTGGGTATTGCGTCATGGTGAAGCCGAGCCTTATGGAACGCGACCTGATTCCGAGCGAGCATTGACCGACCACGGCCGCAAGGAAGTGTTGAGCAGTGCTGCACGGTTGATGGGTGAGCCGCTGACGGCGATCTATGCCAGCCCCTACCTGCGTGCACAGCAGACGGCGCAACTGGTGCGCGAGGCATTGGGCTTCGAGCCCGAGATCCGCACCGTCGAATGGCTGACCCCGGACACCGACCCGGACAAAGTGGCCGAGCAACTCGTATCGGTGAGCAACGTCCTTTTGGTCAGCCACAACCCGCTGGTAGGGCATTTGTTGAGTTACCTGCAACATGGTGCCGGGCATCCGCCGGAAAAAGTCAGCACCGCCGGGTTGGCCGAGCTCAAGGGCGATGAGTTGCTGATCGGGTCGATGAAGCTCGACAGCATCAAGCATCCTTAACACCGCTTTTCTGTGGGATGTCATCACCCGGAAATTTTTGAATGAAATAGTCAACCAAGCACTTGCTTGGTTGGCTACGCTTGCTCCAGACCAAAATCACAGGAGCGAGTCGCATGTCTGCTGCTTTTCGTTTGCCACTGGACGTCTTCTACGAGCGTGAGGCCCGTCATCCCCGCCAGCGCTTTCTGGTCCAGCCTGCCGGCGGCGGGCGTGTCGAGACCTTGACCTGGGCCGACGTCGGTCATCAAGCCCGCTGCGCAGCCCACTGGTTGCGGGCACGGGAACTGCCGCAGGGCAGCCATATCGCCCTGATCTCGAAGAACTGTGCGCACTGGATCATTGCCGACCTGGCGATCTGGATGGCCGGACATGTCTCGGTGCCGTTGTATCCAAACCTCACCGCAGAGACCGTTGCCCAGGTACTCGAACATTCGGAGGCGGCGCTGGCATTCATCGGCAAGCTTGACGACTGGCCAGGCATGTCCCGTGGCGTCAGCGCTGACCTACCGACCATCAGCCTGCCCCTGCATCCTCCCGGCGATTTTGATTTCAGCTGGGACGACCTGCAACGCAACTCGCCCATCCAGGACAATCCCAAACCTGGCGCCGATCAACTGGCGACCATCATCTACACATCCGGCACTACGGGCATGCCCAAGGGCGTGATGCACAGCTTCGGCAATCTGGGGTTCGCCACCACCCGCGGCACTGCGTTGTTCGGCCTCAACGAATCCGACCGGCTATTGTCCTACCTGCCGCTGTGCCACGTTGCCGAGCGGATGTTCGTCGAACTGGCGTCGATCTATACCGGCCAAACGGTGTTTTTCGCCGAGAGCCTCGACACCTTCCTCGCCGACCTGAAGCGTGCGCGCCCGACCGCACTGTTTGGCGTGCCGCGCATCTGGACCAAATTCCAGATGGGCGTGTACAGCAAGATCCCGGCAAAACGCCTCGACTTCCTGCTCGGCCTGCCGATCATCGGCAAACGGGTCGGGCATAAAGTCCTCGCCGGGTTGGGGCTGGATGCGTTGCGCATCGCCTTGTCCGGCGCAGCTCCGGTGCCGCAGACCTTGCTGCAGTGGTACCGCAAACTGGGGCTGGACGTGCTGGAGGTCTACGGCATGACCGAGAGTTGCGGCTACTCCCACATCGGCATGCCGGGCCAGAACAAACCGGGCTGGATCGGCAAGCCGTGCCCGGAGGTAGAAGTGCGGATCGCCGAGACGGGGGAGGTCATGGTGCGCAGTGGCGCGACCATGCTCGGGTATTACAAGGAACCGGAAAAAACCGCCGACACCATTACCGAGGACGGCTTCCTGCGTACCGGCGACAAGGGTGAAGAGGACGCCGAAGGCAATCTGCGCCTGACCGGACGCCTGAAGGAGATCTTCAAGACCAGCAAAGGCAAGTACGTGGCCCCGGCACCGATTGAAAATCGCCTGGCCGTGCATTCGCGCATCGAACAGGTCTGCGTGGTGGGCGATGGCTTGAGTGCACCGCTGGGGTTGTGCGTGTTGTCGGCGGTCGGCCAGCAGGATGCCGGCGGGGCCGCGCGCGCCGGCCTGCATTCGAGCCTGGAAAAACTGCTGGAAGAGGTCAACGGCGCCCTCGACAAGCATGAAAAACTGCGGCGTCTGGTGGTGGTCAAGGACAGTTGGGCCGTGGAAAACGGCTTTCTCACCCCGACCCTGAAGATCAAGCGCAACGTGATCGAAGCGGCCTACGGTGAGCGCTTTGAGGAATGGAGCGAGCGCAGCGAAGCGGTGCTGTGGCAGGATTGCCCCACGAACAAAACCAACGAGGAAACTCTGTGATGAGCCTGTGGCGCACCACCCCGAACATCGAGCGGTTGAACGCAATCCAGAAAAACACCATTGGCGAATTACTGGACATCCGTTTCGAAGCCTTTGACGACGAGTCCCTGACCGCCAGCATGGTCATCGATCACCGCACCCATCAGCCGTACGGCTTGCTGCATGGCGGTGCCTCGGTGGTGCTGGCCGAATCGGTCGGTTCGATGGCCAGCTACCTGTGCATCGATGCCAGCAAATTCTATTGCGTGGGCCTGGAAATCAACGCCAACCATTTGCGCGGCCTGCGCAGCGGGCGGGTGACGGCGGTGGCCAAGCCGATCCACATCGGCCGCACGACCCATGTCTGGGACATTCGCCTGACCAGCGATGAGGGCAAGGCCAGTTGCGTGTCGCGACTGACCATGGCGGTGGTGCCGTTGGGTGAGAATCCGCCGACGCGTTGAACCAAAGCCATAGCTTTGACCGGACTGTCATCATTCCTGTCAGTTACGGTCATTGCTGTAGGACGCGGTCTTGCGGACAATCAACGCCTGTTCTCGCTCATGGATTTGCAGGTATGTCGCAACAGATCTTTTTCGCCCACGCCAATGGTTTTCCTTCGGGGACCTACGGCAAGTTGTTTGCGGCGCTGGCACCCGAGTTTCAGGTGACGCATCTGGAGCAGCACGCCCACGACCCGCGTTACCCGGCGGACGACAACTGGTACAACCTGGTGGATGAGCTGATCCATCACCTGCAACAACAGGCCGAGCCCGTGTGGGGTGTCGGTCACTCCTTCGGTGGCGTGTTGCACCTGCATGCGGCTTTGCGCTGCCCTGAGTTGTATCGCGGGGTGGTGATGCTCGACTCGCCAGTACTGACCCGCACCGACCAATGGGTCATACGGGCGGCCAAACGCTTCGGTTTCATCGACCGCTTGACCCCGGCCGGGCGTACCCTGGGCCGCCGTGAAGAATTCGCCGACCTGGAAAGCGCCCGCAAGTATTTCGCCGGTAAAACCCTGTTTCGCAGCTTCGACCCGGAATGCTTTGACGCCTACCTGCAACACGGCTTGCACCAGGTCGGCGACAAGCTGCGCCTGCGCTTCGACCCGGCCACGGAAATCAGCATCTACCGCGGCGTGCCGCACACCAGCCCGGGCAGCACCCGGCAGTTGCAAGTGCCGCTGGCGGTGGTTCGCGGGCACAACAGCCGCGTGGTGATGCGCCATCACGCCAGTTCGGTCGACCGCCTGCCGCTGGGCGAGTCGTTGACCATGCCTGGCGGCCACATGTTTCCGCTCGAACGTCCCCTGGATACCGCTGACATGCTCAAAGGCCTGTTCCATCGCTGGGGCGGCCGTCGACAGCAGGATTGCGCATGAACCACGTCGTCGAAGAGGTCCGCCTGAGCCTGCCGCACATCGAACTGGCGGCGCACCTGTTCGGTCCTGAAGACGGTTTGCCGGTGATTGCCTTGCATGGCTGGCTGGACAACGCCAACAGCTTTGCCCGCCTGGCACCCAAACTCAAAGGCCTGCGCATTATCGCGCTGGACATGGCCGGCCACGGTCATTCCGGGCATCGCCCGCCGGGCGCCGGTTACGCCATGTGGGACTATGCCCACGATGTGCTGCAAGTCGCCGAACAGCTTGGCCTGCGCCAATTTGCGCTGATGGGGCATTCGATGGGCGCCATTGCTTCGTTGATCATCGCCGGGTCGATGCCCGAGCGTGTCACCCATCTGGCGTTGATCGACGGGATCATTCCTCCTACAGACAAAGGTGAAAACGCTGCCGAGCGCATGGGCATGGCCCTGCAGGCGCAACTGGATCTGCGGGAAAAGCGCAAGCCGGTCTACGACACCCTCGACCGAGCCATCGAAGCGCGCATGAAGGGCCTGGTGGCGGTCAGCCGGGAGGCCGCTGAACTGCTGGCGCAGCGTGGCCTGATGCCGGTGGCGGGCGGTTACACCTGGCGCACCGACAACCGCCTCACGCTGCCATCGCCGCTGCGTCTTACCACCGAGCAGGCCATGGCCTTCGTGCAGCGGATCAAGTGTCCTGCAACCCTGGTGGTCGCTGCCGACGGCATGCTCGCCAAACACCCTGAGTTGCTGGAGCGTCTACCCTTTAGCCGGGAACAGCTGCCAGGCGGCCACCATTTGCACCTCAATGACGAGTCCGGTGCCGATCTTGTCGCAGACTGTTTCAATCGGTTCTTCGCCATTCCTTGACTTGCGCCGGGCAACTGTCGAGGCTTGGCGGGTTGAAAAGGGAGACAACCATGATAGATCTCTACACCGCTGCGACCCCGAATGGCCACAAGGTCTCTATCGTGCTCGAGGAACTCGGCCTGCCCTACACGGTGCATGCCTTGAGTTTCGACAAAAAGGAGCAGAAGTCCGCGGACTTCCTCAAGATCAACCCCAATGGCCGGATTCCGGCGATTGTCGACCGCGCCAACGGCGATTTCGCCGTGTTCGAATCCGGCGCCATCCTGATTTACCTCGCTGAACAGACCGGCAAACTAATGCCATCCGATCCGAAGGGACGTTCACTGGTATTGCAGTGGCTGATGTTCCAGATGGGGGGCATCGGCCCGATGCAGGGCCAGGCCAATGTGTTCTTCCGCTACTTTCCGGAAAAACTCCAGGGCGCCATCGACCGCTATCAGCATGAAACCCGTCGCCTCTACGAAGTGCTCGACACGCGTTTGCAAAGCGTGGAGTTCCTGGCCGGCGAGTACAGCATTGCCGACATCGCCACCTTTCCCTGGGTGCGCGGCTACGAGTGGTCGGGCGTCTCGGTTGAGGGCTTGACGGCGTTGCAACGCTGGATGGCAACCCTGGAGGCCCGGCCCGCGGTGCAGCGTGGTTTGCAGGTACCGAAACGCGCCGATGAAGCCAGTATTATCAAGGGCGCCCAGGCCATGCTGATCCGATGAGTCTATCCATGCGTTCATTCAGTTTGCTGGTGCTGTGCAGTTTCAGTTCCTTGTCGTTCGCCGCCGATGTCCCGGGCAGTCAGGACCTGCCGATAGTGCCGCGCATGGTCGATGCCCAGATTGTCGACTATCGCCCCACCGCCGAACTGGAGCGGATCTACCCGTTGGGCTCGATCCGTAAAATCAGTGGCCAGTTACGCTTCGACGGCCAGGTCAGTGCCCGCGGCAACGTCACTTCGGTGACCTACGAGTTGCCACCGGAGCATTCATCCATCGAGGCGTTCACCGCTGCCCGCGAGGCTTTGCAAAAGCAGGACGCCGGGTTGCTCTTTTGGTGCCAGGCGCGCGATTGCGGCGAAAGCAGTCTCTGGGCCAATGAAGTCTTCGGCAACGCCAAGCTGTACGGCGCCGACGATCAACAGGCCTATCTGCTGCTGCGTCTTGCCGCTCCAAGGGACAACACGCTCGTCGCGCTGTACAGCATCACCCGGGGCAATCGCAAAGCTTACCTGCATGTCGAGCAGTTCGAAGCTTCGGCACCGCTGGGCGAGTTGTTGCCGACCTCCGCGACCTTGCTGCGTGAACTCAAGAGCACCGGCGAGCTCGATTTTTCCACGTTGAACAGCGCACCTGACGAGACCTGGCTACGGCTGATCTCTCGCGGACTGAATCTGGACACCACCTTGCGGGTCAGCATTTCCGGAGCGAACGCCGAAGCCTGGCGTCAGGCACTGATTGCCCAGGGCGTGCGTGCCGCGCGGATGGAAACCGGCAGTGCCGAGGGCTCTGGCCTGCACATCGAGCTATTGCGCTAGGCTGTACCTGGCGAACGTGCAAGCTGCGTTCGCCTACTCTTTTGCTGACTGACTTTTTCGAGATTTTTGATGATCAATAACGATCGCCTGTTGGTGCAGATCCTGCTCGTGGTGTTGTTCGGCGCGAGCTTCTGGGTGATGGCGCCGTTCTGGTCGGCGATGTTCTGGGGCGCGGTCCTGGCGTTTGCCAGTTGGCCGCTGATGCGCCTGCTGACCCGTTGGCTCAATGGCCGCGAGTCGCTGGCGGCGGCATTGCTGACGCTGGGCTGGATGGTGCTGGTAGCGGCACCCCTGGTGTGGCTGGGTTTCAACCTTGCCGATCATGTGCGCGATGCCACGGCCTTCATCAAGGATGCGCAGGTCGAGGGGCTACCCGAAGCACCTGTGTGGCTGGGTTCGATTCCCTTTGTGGGCGAGCGGCTGGTCGGGATCTGGAACAGCATCGATGAACAGGGCGCGGCGATGATAGTGTCGCTCAAACCTTATCTGGGGCAGGTGGGTAACTGGCTGCTGGCGCGCAGCGCGCAGATCGGCGGCGGTATTCTCGAACTGACCCTGAGCATCGTCTTCGTGTTCTTTTTCTATCGTGACGGGCCGCGCCTGGCGGCGTTTGTGCACACGTTGCTGGAGCGGCTGATCGGTCAGCGGGCCGGCTACTACATCGAACTGGTGGCGGGCACGGTTCAGCGGGTGGTGAACGGTGTGATCGGCACCGCGGCGGCCCAGGCGACCCTGGCACTGATCGGGTTCCTGATTGCCGGCGTACCGGGTGCGCTGGTGCTTGGCATCGTGACGTTCATGCTCAGCCTGATCCCGATGGGCCCGCCGCTGGTGTGGATTCCGGCGACGGCGTGGCTGGCCTGGAAGGGCGAGTACGGAATGGCCATATTCCTCGGCATCTGGGGCACATTCGTCATCAGCGGTGTCGACAACGTGCTCAAGCCGTACCTGATCAGCCGTGGCGGTAACCTGCCGCTGGTCATTGTGCTGCTTGGGGTGTTTGGCGGGTTGATTGCCTTTGGCTTTATCGGACTGTTCATTGGCCCGACATTGCTGGCGGTGGCCTACAGTCTGTTGATCGACTGGAGCAAGACCCAGGCACGGGTTGACGATCGCCGGCCCTGAAATTTGCATTGGGCTTCAGGGCCTCTTCGCGAGCAGGCTCGCTCCTACACTGGTTTTGTGTTCGACACAGATCAATGTGGGAGCGAGCCTGCTCGCGAAGCTTTTGACTCAGGTCGCCACGTTCAGGTACTTGCCCACACTCGCTACGTTATCGAGCGAATACTGCTTGCTCAGATTGGCGATCATCTTTTGCAGCGCGTCATTTACGCTCGATTGATCGGAAGAACTGTTGGTGTTCTGCTCGCGACCGGTCTGCAAAGCTGCCTTGAGTTCATCACTGCTCACGCTACCGCTGCTGTCGCTGTCCAGTGCCTTGAGCAATGCGGCACTGGTGTCGGTGCTGGTCGACGAGTTGCCGTTGCTGGCCTGCAACGCGCTGCTCAGTTCGGTCGCGCTGCCACTGCCACTGCCATCGCTGTCGAGGTCGGCGAAATTCTTGCTCAGGTTGACCAGCAGGCCGTCGTGGGATTTTGGCGACAAGGCACTGTTGAGTTCATCCTGATCGACCGTGCCATCGCTGTTGCTGTCGAGTTTGGCCAGCAGGTCCTTCTGGAATTGCTGGCTGCGGGCGCTATTGGTTGTGCTGCTGGTACTTGTGTAGTTCGAGTAATTGCTGCTGATGCTACCGATCATCGGGCTCACTCCCTGGAAAGATAAACCGGTGGTGTACCGGCTTATGCAGACTCGAGGGGCGAGTTGTCGTGGGTATGTTGAGTTTGTACCGAGTGGTACACATGGCCTTCAGCCTCACCAATATCCCACAAAGGGCCGGTGTGGCTTTCAGGTGCGCGGCAGATGGATAACCGCTGTCAGGCCGCCACCGGGGGTTTCTTCCAGTGTCAGTTGCCCGCCCATCCGTTGCGCGGCCTCCCGGGCAATGGTCATGCCCAGGCCAACGCCGCCGGAGTTGCGATTGCGCGAGCCTTCAAGGCGAAAGAAGGGTTCGAACACCGCTTCACGTTGTTCCGCGGCGATGCCCGGGCCATGGTCGATGACTCGAATCACCAGCTGTTCACGATGGTCTTGCAGGGTAATCAGCGCTTGTCCTGCATAGCGCAGGGCGTTATCCATCAGGTTGTTGATGCAGGAACGCAAGGCCATTGGCTGCACTTGCAGAGGCGCACAGTGGCCGCTGGCCTGGACGTTTGCGCCCTGGTCCTGGGCATTTTCGCTCAGGGATTCCACCAACGCCTGCACATCCATCCACTGCGGGGCTTCGCTGGTGCGCTGTTCATGCAGATACGTGAGGGTGGCGTCGAGCATGTTGATCATGTCGTCGAGGTCCTGGCGCATCTGGCCTTGCAACTTGTTGTCGTCGATTTTCTCCAGCCGCAATTTGAGCCGCGACAACGGCGTGCGCAGGTCATGGGATACGGCACCCAGCATGCGCGAGCGCTGCTTGACCTGTTCCAGGATGCGGCGCTGCATTTTGTTGAACGTGTGCGCCGCTTGCCGCGCCTCCCTTGGTCCCGATTCATCCAGTGGCGGGCTGTCGAGGTCTTCGCTCAAGCGCTCGGCCGCGTCGCTCAGGCGCTGGATCGGCCGGCTCAGCAGTTTGGCGCCGTACCATGCGGCGATGATCAGTGTGACCAATTGAAACGTCAGGGGCACCAGGGGGCCGCCGAACCACGGCCGTGGTGGCCGTTTCTCGAGGTTCGGGTCCAGTGGCGGGCGTGGCCCGTCCTGGCCCTCGGAAAACTCCGGGGGAGGCGGCGGTGGCGGCGGGCCGTAATGGTGAAACCAGGCAAAGGCCAGCAGGTGCGCGAGGATAATCGCCAGCAACAGCACGCCAAACAGGCGGCCGAACAGCGTATCGAAGCGCCCGCGCATCAGCCGATGTCTCGGGCATCAAACAGGTAACCCTCGCCGCGGACGGTCTTGATCAACTGCGGAGCCTTGGGATCGTCGCCGAGTTTCTGGCGCAGGCGCGACACCAGTAGGTCGATGCTGCGATCAAAGGCTTCGATCGAACGACCGCGAGCGGCGTCCAGCAGTTGTTCACGGCTGAGTACGCGGCGCGGACGTTCGATAAATACCCAGAGCAGGCGGAATTCGGCGTTGGACAGCGGCACCACCAGACCATCGTCCGCGATCAGTTGGCGCAGCACGCTATTCAGGCGCCAATTGTCGAAACGAATGTTCGACCGCTGTTCGCTGCGGTCATCGCGCACCCGGCGCAGGATGGTCTGGATCCGCGCCACCAGTTCGCGAGGTTCGAACGGCTTGGCCATGTAGTCGTCGGCGCCAAGTTCCAGGCCGATGATCCGGTCGGTGGGTTCGCAGCGGGCGGTGAGCATCAGGATCGGGATGTCCGATTCGGCGCGCAGCCAGCGGCACAGCGACAGACCGTCTTCACCGGGCAGCATCAGGTCGAGCACCACCACGTCGAAATGCTCTGCCTGCATCGCCAGGCGCATCGCGGCGCCATCGGTGACGCCGCTGGCGTGGATGTTGAACCGGGCCAGGTAGTCGATCATCAATTCGCGGATCGGGACGTCATCGTCGACGATCAGGGCGCGAATGCTCCAGCGTTTGTCGTCACCGGGCGTTTTTTGGTCGTCGTTCACGGGTGCTTGGGTGTTGTGCATGCGTGCGTTCATCTGCCAGGTAGGCTGCCAACCACAAAGATAGGCTGCGAGGTTGTGGTTCCAGCATAGGCGTCCGGCCCTGAGGCGGGAAGTGCTGTTGCAGGGGCCTGTTGCGGTTGCCGAGGGTAGCGGGCCAGGGTGTTGCGGGCGTGTCGTGTCTGTATCGAACTCGACACAATGGCCTCAAGGGCTAGTCTTGCCTGAGCCGTCGCGACGATTTACCGATCATCGGGTCCCGCAGCGGCCCCGGTTCCGCTACAATGCGCGCCGATTTCGACTTGCCTGAGAGCCCACTCATGTCCGCCTGCCAGACTCCCATCATCGTCGCCCTGGATTTCCCTACCCGTGACGCCGCACTGAAGCTGGCCGATCAGTTGGACCCGAAGCTGTGCCGGGTCAAAGTCGGTAAGGAACTGTTCACCAGCTGCGCCTCGGAAATCGTCGGTACCCTGCGCGACAAGGGTTTCGAAGTGTTCCTGGACCTCAAGTTCCACGACATCCCGAACACCACCGCGATGGCCGTCAAGGCGGCTGCGGAAATGGGTGTGTGGATGGTCAACGTGCATTGCTCCGGCGGCCTGCGCATGATGGCTGCGTGCCGTGAAGTGCTGGATCAGCGCACTGGTCCCAAACCACTGCTGATTGGCGTGACCGTGTTGACCAGCATGGAGCGTGAAGACCTGGCGGGCATCGGCCTGGACATCGAGCCGCAAGAGCAGGTGCTGCGCCTGGCCGCACTGGCGGAAAAAGCCGGGATGGACGGCCTGGTGTGCTCGGCCCTGGAAGCCCAGGCGCTGAAAGCGGCGCATCCGTCGTTGCAACTGGTGACCCCGGGGATTCGTCCGGCGGGCAGCGCCCAGGACGACCAGCGCCGCATCCTGACACCGCGTCAGGCACTGGATGCCGGTTCCGACTATCTGGTGATCGGCCGTCCGATCAGCCAGGCGGCGGATCCAGCCAAGGCACTGGCTTCGGTTGTGGCTGAACTGGCTTAAACACCGCTAAACCTGTGGGAGCGAGCTTGCTCGCGATGAGGGAGGGTCAGTGACGTCAATGTCGCCTGACACTCCGCTATCGCGAGCAAGCTCGCTCCCAAAGTGGTTTTGGGATTACTTCAAATATCGGGTTACACCTTCAACACCAACTTCCCGAAATTCTCGCCGCTGAACAATTTCATCAGCGTCTCCGGGAAAGTCTCCAGCCCTTCGACGATGTCTTCCTTGCTCTTGAGTTGCCCCTTGGCCATCCAGCCGGCCATTTCCTGGGCGGCGCTGGCGTACTGGGCGGCGTAGTCCATCACCACAAAGCCTTCCATGCGCGCGCGGTTCACCAGCAGCGACAGGTAGTTGGCCGGCCCCTTGACCGCTTCCTTGTTGTTGTACTGGCTGATGGCGCCGCAAATTACCACCCGCGCCTTCATGTTCAGGCGGCTCAACACCGCGTCGAGAATGTCGCCACCCACGTTATCGAAATACACGTCGACGCCTTTCGGGCACTCGCGCTTGAGACCGGCGAGGACGTCTTCGCTCTTGTAGTCGATAGCGCCATCGAAACCCAGTTCATCGATCAGGAACTTGCACTTGTCGGCGCCGCCAGCGATGCCAACCACCCGGCAGCCTTTGATCTTGGCGATCTGCCCGGCAATGCTGCCCACGGCGCCTGCCGCACCCGACAGCACCACGGTGTCACCGGCCTTCGGCGCGCCGACGTCAAGCAGGGCGAAGTACGCCGTCATCCCGGTCATGCCCAGGGCGGACAAGTAACGTGGCAGCGGTGCCAGTTTCGGATCGACCTTGTAGAAGCCTCGGGGCTCGCCGAGGAAGAAATCCTGCACGCCCAGGGCGCCGTTGACGTAATCACCCACGGCGAACCCCGGGTTGTTCGAAGCAACGACTTTGCCCACACCCAAGGCGCGCATGACTTCGCCGAGCCCGACCGGCGGGATGTAGGACTTGCCCTCGTTCATCCAGCCGCGCATGGCCGGATCCAGGGACAGGTATTGGTTTTCGACCAGGATCTGGCCCGCCGCCGGCTCGCCGACCGGTACTTCCTGGTAAGTGAATGTCTCACGGGTCGCCGCGCCAACCGGACGTTTGGCGAGCAGGAATTGGCGATTGATCTGGGAGGTCATGGCAGGCACTCAAGATGAATGAAGCTTTGTTGATAGCCGGTCAGCGCCGATGTCGCAAGTTCGGCTGATGCGGCGAATGCAGGTTGATCCAGTGCAGTGATAGTTGGTACGGCAGTTCCATCACTGCAACTCATGGGCGCCCAACCGGAGCCTTGATAGTGCTGCCGTGTTCAAGACCTCCATGGCTAGACTGGTCCTACGCGATTCCCCGCACTCTTCTATTCGAGGACATAACAATGAGCATGACGTTTTCCGGCCAGGTGGTCGTGGTGACAGGCGGGGCGGCCGGTATTGGACGCGCGACCGCCCAGGCATTTGCCGCCGAGGGCCTTAAGGTAGTAGTGGCCGATATGGACGTGGCGGGCGGCGAGGGCACGGTGGCGCTGATTCGTACGGCCGGTGGCGAAGCGGCCTTCGTGCGCTGCAACGTTACCCTGGAAAGCGATGTAAAAAATCTGATGGATGAGGTGATCAACACTTACGGTCGCCTCGACTATGCCTTCAACAATGCCGGTATCGAAATCGAGAAAGGCAAGTTGGCCGACGGTACGCTCGACGAGTTCGACGCGATCATGGGCGTCAACGTCAAAGGTGTCTGGCTGTGCATGAAGTACCAGTTGCCGCTGCTGCTGGCGCAAGGGGGTGGTGCGATCGTCAATACGGCATCGGTGGCCGGCCTTGGGGCAGCGCCGAAAATGAGCATTTACGCAGCTTCTAAACACGCAGTGATCGGCCTGACCAAGTCGGCGGCCATTGAGTACGCCAAGAAGAAGATCCGGGTCAACGCGGTGTGCCCGGCGGTGATCGACACGGATATGTTCCGCCGCGCTTATGAAGCCGACCCGAAAAAAGGCGAGTTCGCCAACGCCATGCATCCGGTCGGTCGCATCGGCAAGGTCGAAGAGATCGCCAGCGCGGTGTTGTATCTGTGCAGCGATGGCGCGGCGTTCACGACCGGCCATTCGCTGGCGGTGGATGGTGGTGTTACTGCGTTCTAAAAAGCGCCGCACCGCCGCTCCCACAGGTTTTTTGGTTCCGCTAAAGGGCCAGGCAATGTGTTTCAAATGATTAGAGCAAAGGGTTTTGGCGGCGTTGTCGCACATGTCTTCGAACGTTCCTGTGATTAACTGCTTCTCGCAAAATCAACAGGAGTTTGCTTGCTCATGGAATTGAGAATCGACCGACAGGCGCTGGTGCCCGTCGTACAGCAAATTGTTGACGCGCTGACCTGCTGGCTTCATTCCAGCGGGGTATCGCCCGGTACGCGCCTGCCTTCGGTGCGACAGATCGCGCGGGTCAATTTGCTCAGTCAGGTAAGCGTCGTTCAGGCCTGTGAACGTCTGGTGACGCAAGGGATGCTGGTGTCAGGTCATGGCGCCGGCTATGCGGTTGCCGACCCGGCATTGGCCACAGGCGCAAAGCACGAGCCTGTCTGGTTCGAGGGGGCTGACCCCGGGATCGGGCCCTGTTCGACTGAGTTGAGGCTGGGCTGTGGCGGGCTGCCTGAAAGCTGGCGCGAGACAGACGATCTGATTTACGCGATTCGGCAAGTCAGTCGTACCGACACGGCCAGCCTGTTCAACTACAGCACGCCGCTAGGTTTGCCGGCCTTGCGACAACAGATCCTCAAGCACCTTCGGCAGCTGGATATCCGGGCGCAGGACAACCGGATCATGACCACGGCGGGTGCCAGTCAGGGGCTCGACCTGATCGTGCGGACACTGTTCAAGGCCGGTGACTGTGTGGTCGTGGAGAGTCCCGGTTATCCGGTGCTGTTCGACCTGCTCAGGCTGCACGGCATCCACATGGTCGAGGTACCGCGAACGCCGCGCGGGCCGGACGTGGACGTGCTCGAATCGGTGCTGGTCAAACACCGGCCTCAAGGGATGATCATCAATAGCTTCTATCACAACCCGACCGGCAGCAGCCTTGCACCGGTGGTGGCGCGCCGCGTGCTGCAGCTGGCGAGGACCTTTGGTGTGCAGGTGATCGAAGACGACGTCTATGCGGATCTGCACAGTGGTTCCGGTATGCGACTGGCTGCGCTGGACGACGACGTGATCTACGTAGGCAGCTTTTCCAAGACACTCAGCAGTTCCTTGCGGGTGGGTTTCGTGGTGGCCGATGCCGAAGTCATTACGCGCATGGCCGAGGTCAAGATGATCAGTGGCATGGGCGCTTCGCGATTTTGCGAATCGGTGCTGGCGTGCCTGTTGGCTAACGGTGCCTACCGCAAACTGGTGCAGCGTCAGCGCCAACGCTTGAGCAGCGACCGGCTGGCGGTGCTGCAATTGCTGGAAGATGCCGAATGGGAAGTGTTCGGCAAGCCGGCGGGAGGCCTGTTCATCTGGGCACGATCACGAATGTCCGACTTCGATCAGCTGCGGACCCACGCCCGGCGTCTGGGTGTACTGCTGTCATCGAAGACAGCCTTCAACCCCTCGGGGGAGGCCAGTGACTGGCAGCGTATCAACGTGGCATATGCCTGCGATCCGCGTGCCCGGGCGTTCTTTCAGGCCACTGCCCGGGATCGACCTCAAGCGTTCTGAAAACGACGTTGGCGTAGCTTTTTGCCATTATTCCGGCGCCAGAGCCTTGTGTTGCCACTGGCCCGTTGCGAATCTGCGTCTACAGACTTTGGCAGGGGACTAAGTGCAATGAATTCGGCCGTGCAAGGACGTTTTGCCAACCTCGGTATGGCGAAAAAACTGGGTGTCGGGTTTGTCCTGGTGCTGTTGTTGACCGCAGTGGTGGCGGGCATTGGTGTTTGGTCCCTGCAAACCATCAGCCAGCGCTTCGACGGGCTCAAGCAGATGTCATCGCTTAACAGCGGTCTGCTCAAGGTGCGGCTGCTGGAGCAGGAGTACGCCTTGCACGGCAATCCGAAAACCGTCGATGCCCTGCATGAGGGCGTCGATGGCTTGATCGCCCTGGCCGGCCAGCTCAAGGCCGCGTCGGCGGCCAACGTGCCGGTGATGAATGATGTCGAACAGTCTCTGGGTGCCTATCGCAAGGCTTTCGACGAATTCGTCTCGCTCACCCAGGCCAAGGATCTGGCCCTGGAAATGGCCAGTTGGTCGGTGTCCAGCGTGGCCAATAATCTTGATGTATTGCAGTCCGGGCTCGCCGATGACGGCGCCTATACGCTGAAGGATTCCGAAGGCAAGGACGGTGCGCAATTCCTTGAGCAGGCCAGCCAGGTCAGCCAGGTTTCACGCTTGATGCTGCAAGCCATGAATGAAGCCCGCGTGCGCCTGGATCAAAGCCGCAAAGGCGACGACAGCGCCGGGCAGGGCAAGATCGAACAGGCCAGCCAGGCATTGACCCAGGCCGAGCAGCTCAAGACCACGGTCAAGGACGAGGGGTATCAGACCGTCCTCAATGAGGTCACAGGCCATATCGCCAGTTTCAGTGACAAGCTCGCCGAGTACACCGGCCTGCTGGAGCAGGAAAAAACCGTCTATCAACAATTGCATCAGCGCGCAGCCCAAGTGGTCGAGCGGGTGGATCAGGCTTATGTCGCGCAAGACCTGGCGATGCAGGCTGAACTGAAAAAGAACTCGCTGCTTATCATTGGCTCTTCCGCGCTGGCATTACTGGTCGGGCTGGTTGCCGCGTGGTTCATCACCCGGTTGATCGTGGCACCGCTGCGCCGTGTGATTCAGGTGGCGCAGCAGATTGCCTCCGGGGACTTGAGTGCGACCATTGACGTGACACGCCGTGACGAAATCGGCCAGTTGATGCAGGCAATGCAACAAATGGGCGCGGGGCTCAGCCATATAGTCAGCGGCTTGCAGTCGGGTATCGAGCAGTTGGCGACTTCCGCCCAATCGTTGTCGGCGGTGACTGAACAGACCAATCTCGAAGTCAGCACGCAGAAGGAGGAAACCGAACAGGTCGCCACCGCAATGAATCAGATGACGGCCACGGTGCATGATGTCGCGCGCAATGCCGAAGAAGCGGCATTGGCTGCGCAAACGGCTGACGGCAAGGTTGAAAGTGGTCAGCTGGTGGTGCGCCAGAGCATGGCGCGGATCGAGCAACTGGCGGACTCGGCCGCCTCGGCCAGTTCGAGCATCGAAAGCCTGAGTGCGGAAATCCAGAATATCGGCACGGTTTTGAGTGTGATCAAAAGCGTG
The DNA here is from genome assembly GCF_039909015.1 of Pseudomonas grandcourensis. NCBI lineage: Bacteria > Pseudomonadati > Pseudomonadota > Gammaproteobacteria > Pseudomonadales > Pseudomonadaceae > Pseudomonas > Pseudomonas grandcourensis. Next base: position 5,252,353 of record NZ_CP150919.1, on the reverse strand, counting down.
GCGGAGCAGACCAACCTGCTGGCATTGAACGCGGCGATCGAGGCGGCCCGGGCCGGCGAGCAGGGCAGGGGCTTTGCCGTGGTGGCCGATGAAGTGCGTGCGTTGGCCAAGCGAACCCAGCAATCGACCGAAGAAATTGAACGCCTGGTCAGCGCCTTGCGCACGGCGGCGCAGTCGTCGGTGCAGCAGATCCAGAGCAGTGGCGAGCTGGTGAAGCTGGCAGTCAGCGATGCCTTGCAGACCGAGAGTGCGTTGGGAAGCATTGCGGCGGCGGTGTCGCTGATCCAGCAGATGAACCAGCAGATTGCAGCGGCGGCCGAGGAGCAGAGCTCGGTGGCCGAGGAGATCAACCGCAGTGTCACCAGCATTCGCGCCAGTGCCGATCAGTCATCGCTGGCGATGCAGGGCAATGCCGCGTCCAGTATCCAGTTGGCGCAGCTTGGGGTTGAACTGAAGGGGATGGTGGGGCATTTCAGGCTTTGAACTGATCATCGGCCAGACCAAAAAAAAGCCACCTCTGCTGGGTGGCTTTTGTGTTTTCGCTGATCAGTCGTAGATCGCTTTCTTTTTCCAGTCCGCATCGGCCTCGACGTCTTTGAGGCCTTCGGTCAACTGGTTGACCTCGCCTTCGACCGGCGCGATGCGATCCATGACCTGGTCGTTGGCGCGGGCCAGGAGTTTTTCCAGGTACTGGAGTTGCTCGGCGTAGACCTGTGGCTCCTGTTGTTTGCGCAGGTATTGCACGCCGCGCTCGAATGCCAGGCGAGCCTGCCCGGGCTGATTCTGTTGCAGGGAGTGCTGGCCGAGGTTGTTGAAGAACTCGATGTGCAGCAGCACCAGGATGTGGCGCACTTCACGAATCCAGCGCTTGGCTTCGTTAGGGGGCAAGAAGCCGTCCTGTGCCGCGCGGGTAATCTGGCCGTGCAGGGCTTCGAGCAGGAAACGGACATCCTTGGCCTTGGCTTCGGTCTGGATCGGTGCCGGCGGATTGTTGACCGGGATGGATTCACCCTGGCCGACAAGGGCCTCCAGTTCGGCGATCCGTGCCTTGAGGTTGGCGCTGGATTTCTCCAGGTTAAGCAGGCGCCGGCAGACGTTCAGTTCCAGGCGGGCCAACAGCAGCTTGAGGGCCGGGGTCATCAGCTGGCCGGGGAACGTCTCGGTGATTTCGCCGCAGCGTCGCAGGCGATCGTTGAGTTCAATCTTGGTACGGGCCTTTTCCAGCTTGTTGTTTTCCACCACATGGTTCATGTAGCCAATGGCGATCAACAGTGCGATCCCGGCTACAACTAGCAGGGTGATCATGAGTGGCGTCACCGGTAAGACCTCTTTATAGGTTGCGCATGCGAGTCTGGTGGCTTGGCATTTGAGCGCCCAGGCCCGCACGACGGGTTGGATCGGACATGCTTGTACTTATATCGGCCGGAGCCCCGCTTCTATAAATGATGGCACTCGATATACAGATTGCCATCACCCGGTGGACTATAACGTCTTGGCGGGTGCCAGAATATAGGCGTCAAACGCCGGGCAGCGGAAAAACCGCAATGGCTCTCAAAAGCAGGGCGAAGTCATTGATTTAAATAAATTTATATCAGGGGGTTGACGACCTCTCAATCCATCCATAGAATGCGCGCCACTTGCAGCGTAAAGCACACAGCGAAACGAAGCAGGGAGTGAATGTTGTACGTGTGTCCCCTTCGTCTAGTGGCCTAGGACACCGCCCTTTCACGGCGGTAACAGGGGTTCGAGTCCCCTAGGGGACGCCAATGCGGGAATAGCTCAGTTGGTAGAGCACGACCTTGCCAAGGTCGGGGTCGCGAGTTCGAGTCTCGTTTCCCGCTCCAATTTTAAACAGCGTTGCTTTCGGGCAGGGCTGAGTGAAACCAGAACCAAGTCTTCGGATGCGGCTCTGGACACCGAAACACACACCATGTGTTCCGGGTAGCGTGTCCCCTTCGTCTAGTGGCCTAGGACACCGCCCTTTCACGGCGGTAACAGGGGTTCGAGTCCCCTAGGGGACGCCATTTGCGGGAATAGCTCAGTTGGTAGAGCACGACCTTGCCAAGGTCGGGGTCGCGAGTTCGAGTCTCGTTTCCCGCTCCATATTTAACGAAAACGCCGCTCATTGAGCGGCGTTTTTGTTTGCGCGTAAAAAACCGGATCAACCGCTGAGGCTTTGCACCAGGCTTTCGAGCGCTTCAGTGGTTTTCTCATCCTCTACCAGTTGCGCAGCTGCAGCCGCTTTGAGTTGGCGTGCCAGGCGGTATTCGCTGGGCGTACAGTTGGCGAACTGCTTGAAGGCACGGGCAAAGTAGGAAGGATCCTTGAAGCCGGCCTCATAGCCGATGCTGGTAATCGGCATCTGGCTGTTGTCGAGCAGGTCTTTGGCGAAGTTCATGCGCTTGTTCAGGATGTAGTCGGTGAAGCCAAGCCCATTGGTTTCCTTGAACAGGCGGCTGAAGCGAAATGTCGTCATGCCGCAGCGCTGCGCCAGATCCCTCTGATCGATGCTGTCTCGAAAGTGCTGTTCGATGTACAGCATGACATTAGTCAGCGCCTGGTGTTTTTGATGTCCTGAGGTCAGCCGGATGCTGTCCGGCAGGGTCGGCGAGTGGTCGATCTGCGATGTCTTGCCCTGGCCGTTGGCATTTCGTCGCAGCTCGCAGAGCTGCATCACCGCCGTCAGGTAACGCTTCCTCTCGGTGGGCGAGAGTGGGAGCACCATGTATTCCCAGACGCTGGAGCGCATGGCCCATACCGCCAGCTCCTCGGAGTGCTGCACGGTAAACATGGTGATCGGAATGGTGGGGGTGGTGCGTTTGATCTCCAGCAATAACCTCAAGCCTGGAGTGTCGGGGCGATCAAAGTGGATGCAGATCATGTCTGCGTGCTCCCTGATGGGCAGCACGGAGTTTTTTGCCAGTTTGCAATCGCAGGCGTCCTCGAACTGCGTGACGAGTTCTTTCGTGGACCGATCATGAGTCAGATCGAACCACAGGAGCGATGGCCTTTGGGTCAAAATGGACGTCATGTCTCTACTCTGGGGGTTCTAGTGACTCTCATCGCCAGTATTACCAAAGTGATATCACTTTGCAGATTTAATCCCGATAGAACAGGCGATTTTTAGTTCCTTTCGCTCTATGAGTCTCCTGGAAGGTTGCCCGGGACGAGTGTTTGCTTGTGTGTTGTCGGCAAACCCGGGTTGAGCCGCCTGTCGCTTGTGAATCAATGGCAATTGCCTTTGCGTTTCAATGCCTTGTTTTCACCCTCCTTACCAGTGCAACGGCCAACGTCTCGTATTCGGCCGCCCCGCAAAAAAGTCCTATCGATGTGCAAAATCTTCCTAACGCCCATGCCTTGCACCTGACTAGTGTTGCACTCAGGCAGCGCAGAAAGTACTGCCTCAGAAAAAACAACATTCGAGTGAGGTGGGCAAAATGATCATGCAAACAATCAAGGCTTCGGTAGTGAAATTCGTCAAAGACGAAGACGGCCTGACCATTGTGGAATACGCGGTGGCCGGTGGGCTGATTACGGTGGCTGTCGCCGCAATGTTTGTGACTTTGGGTACCAACGTGAACACCAAGATCACAGCGCTGTGCACGGCGGTCAAAGGTAGTGGCTGCTGATGATTGCAACTCACGGTGGCGGGGCGCTTCGCGCTGTCCCCGCCAATGTACTTTCTGAGCCGTATGGTCGCTGAAGTGAGGTACACAAAAATGACTCTGCAAGCAATCAGAACTTCGATAAGCAAGTTCGTCAAAGATGAAGATGGCCTGACCATTGTGGAGTACGCCGTTGCCGGTGGGTTAGTTACGGTAGCTGTTGCCGCAATGTTTGTAACTTTGGGCGGCGAGGTGAACACCAAGATCACAGCGCTGTGCACTGCGGTCAAAGGTACTGGCTGCTAACGATAGTCCCGTCAGGGGAGACGTGCCATGTCCATGGAATTGCTGGTGTCGACAGCTGTACTGCTAGGACTGCTGGGCGTCGCGGTGGTGAGCGATCTGCTTCGCCACCGTATTCCCAACATGCTGGTCTTGTTGGGGCTTGCCCTGGGGCTGGGGGCTCAAATGTATTCGGGTGGCATCAGTGGATTGGGTGACAGCCTGTTGGGCATTCTGATCTGTTTTGCGCTGTTCCTGCCCATGTACGCCTTCGGTGGCATGGCCGCCGGTGACGTCAAGTTGATGGCCATGGTCGGCAGTTTTCTACCATTCCATTTCGCGTTGTGGGCTGCAATGTTCAGTTTGATAGCCGGCGGCGTGTGCGGTTTTTTGATAGTGCTGTATCGCGGTCAATTGTTTCAGACCCTGGGGCGTTATTGGTTGATTCTAAGGGCGCAGGCTTATCTGGCGCCAACTTCGGATGAAGTAGCCGGCAAGCCTTTTCCTTACTCAGTTGCAATTTTGCTCGGCACGCTGGGCAGCATCTACTGGCAACTCATTGCCAGTGGATTGGGAGTTTAGTCATGCACGTCATGGTTGATACTGATGCCTTCCCAAATGAGCGGGAAGCGGTGCAACGACTGGCTCCTCAGCCGTGCACAATCCGCGAAACCGGTCTGACCGACAGTTTTCTCGGCGAGTTGGTGTGCAAGCATTTGCACGACGCCGGCGTGCTAGACATGTCACGGCTGGTGGACCGCCTGGCGCTGACCGGCGCGGTACTTGAAGAGGTCCTGGCGTTTCTGCGCAAGGATGGTCGTGTCGAAGTGCTGGGCCAGGTGAGTCAAACGGGTGGGCAGATGCTGCGCTACGGCCTGACCGAACGTGGTCGCAGTGCCGCCCGCGATGCCCTGTCGCGCAGTGGCTATATCGGTGCGGCCCCCTTCCCGGTGAGCACCTACCGCTCCCTGATCAAGTTGCAGACCATTCACCATGGACGCATCAACGCCAACGATATGCGCAATGCCCTCGCGGGCGTAGTGCTAACGGAGGGGATGCTCGATCAGCTGGGTGTGGCAATGAACTCCGGGCGCGCAATCATGATTTATGGCCCCGCGGGTACCGGCAAGACTTATGTCAGCAGTCGGCTGATCCGTCTGTTCGCCGAGGCCATCTGGGTCCCTCATGCCATCGTCATCAACGAGTCGGTGATCGAGATCTATGACCCGCAGGTGCATCAGCGGCTCGATGATAACGCTCAACAGAACAATCTGATGCTCAACGAAGGCATCGACCGTCGACTGCTGTGCTGCAAACGCCCGATCGTCATCACGGGCGGCGAGTTGACCATGGAACAGCTGGACGTTCGCTATGACCCCTTCACCCGCCAATACCAGGCCGCCTTGCAGCTCAAGGCCAGCAATGGCCTGTTCATCATCGACGACATGGGGCGCCAGCGCATGGCGCCTGCCGAGCTGTTCAATCGCTGGATCGTCCCGATGGAGGAGAAACGCGATTTCCTCAACCTGGGTGGCGGTCGGCATTGCGAGCTGCCGTTCGATCTGATTCTGGTGTTTTCCACCAACCTCAATCCCCTGGAGCTGGCCGATGAGGCCTTCCTTCGCCGGATTGGCTACAAGCTGCAATTCGGTTACCTGAAGCCCGAGGAGTACGAAAAGATCTGGCGTCAGGAAAGCGAGCGTCTGGGTATTTCCTATGACCCGCTGCTGTTGCGTTATGTGCTGCAAAGGCTTTATGCAAGTGAAGGCATGCCCCTGGTGCCCTGCCACCCCCGTGATCTCCTGAACATGGCACTCGATCGCCAGCGCTATATGGGCGGTTCCGGACCACTGTCACCGAAAGAGTTGGAATGGGCCTGGCACAACTACTTCGTCCAGCTCAACTTTCTTTGATACGGAGATACTGACATGAGCTCTCGCACGCTTACCCTGATAGGCGTTTCCCTGGCCATGGGCCTAGGGGCTGCATGGATGGCTGATTCATGGCTGAGCGCGCGGCTCAATGCCAGTCCGGATGACCACCTTCGAAACGTGGTGGTCGCCACGGTAGAGATTCCATTCGGGCAAATGGTCGAGGCCCAGCAGGTCACGACCGTACGCATGCCCATGGATACGATCCCGGACGATGCCTTCGATGCCAGTGAAAAAGCCGTGGGCAAGATCGCAACGTTCGACATTCTGCGGGGCGACATCGTGCGCGGTGCGCGTCTGAGCGAGCACCTGGGGGGCAGCACCCTGGCTTCTTTGATTGCACCTGACAAACGCGCCATATCGGTACGCGTGGACGATGTGGTCGGCGTCGGCGGATTCCTGTTGCCGGGTAACCGGGTCGATGTACTGGCGACCAAAACCACCAATGCCGGGAGTAACAGCGCTACGTCCAGGACCATCCTCGAGAACTTGCGGGTGTTGGCGGTGGATCAGACCGCGGGCACCGACAAGACCCAACCGGTCGTGGTGCGTGCGGTGACCCTGGAAATGTCGGCCGCTGAAGCGGAAACCCTGGTCACGGCGCAGACGGAAGGCAAGTTGCAACTGGCGCTGCGTAACCCGCTGAACCTCGAGAAGAAAGCTGCGGCCGTTGCGCCTGCTACGCCTGCTGCCCCGGCCCCGGCCCCGGCCATGGCCGTGGCCACCGCCGAGGCGCCAAAGCGCGTGGTACAGCGCAGCAATGGCGGGGGTGGGGGTATCACCGTTATCCGCGGGACCGAAACCAAAGTAGTCAACATTCGCTGACAGGGCACAACCGTATCCGGGCACCAGGGTATTGGTGGAGCCGATCCGGATCAGTATCGGCAATCGAGGGCTTGATGATGAATCTTCGTATTCAGCGGCCGTTCACTTCGACGCCAAGGCGCCAGGAAGGATCGGTGAGTGTATTGATGGTCATCGCGTTGGCGGTGATCGGCATGATGGCGGCGTTGGCTCTGGACGGCGGGCATCTGATGCTGAACAAAACGCGCCTGCAGAATGCGGTGGATGCCGCCGCCCTGAGTGGCGCCAAAACCCTGAGTCAGGTGACGGGTGGTGTCAACAGTGCCAGCACGACGCAGACCGCTGCACTCAATACGCTGGTACAGAATGCCAATGCCACGGGCAACAAAGAATTGGCCACGGCTGTCGGCGGCAACGCCGGTGCATTTGCAGTGGTGGAACTGGCAAGCAGTGTCTATGGCCCGTTCTCCTTTCCCGGGCCGGCGGATGCCAAGTACGTTCGGGTATCGGTAGCGAGCTATAACCTGACGGGATTTTTCTGGAACTTCGCCCAGGCATTCGGTTCTGGCGGCCTGGGAACCAAAGCGGTGGCGGCGATCGCCACCGCCGGACCCAGTCCCACCAACCCATGTGATGTCGCACCGTTGATGATCTGTGGCGACTCGACTCAATACAACCCGGCCGCCGGCATGTTCTGGGGTTTCCAGTTTGGTGATTTGCAGGTGTTGAAGTCAGCTGCCAGCAATTCGTCCCCCATTGGCCCTGGCAACTTTCAATTGCTTGATTTCGGTTCGGGTGGCAGTTCGGTCAGAGAAGACCTGGCCGGTGGCGGCTCGGTCTGCCGCAATGTGGGTGAGACTGTCCAGACCTCACCCGGCAACACGGTCGGCCCTGCGTCTCAAGGTTTGAATACGCGCTTCGGCATCTACAACGGCCCGGTCAGTGCCTCGGACTATCCGCCAGACATGGTGACGTCGTCGAGCAATCCCGCGATCACGTACAACGACTCGGTCACCCCGGCGCAGACGCTGTACAAGGGGCAACCCGTCATCTCGAGCGGTGGCAATCTCACCGCGGGCGGTGAAGCGATACTGGACTACAACGACTGGAAGGCAAGAGTTGCCGCCTGTGTGGCGGGGTCCGGCAGTGGTTGTCAGAACGGAGGGGTCTTCGAGCGCCGGATGCTGAAAATCGTTGTTGGTGACTGCACCGGCAAACAGGGCGGTTCATCCACGATCCCTGTCCTGGGCTTTGGCTGCTATTTCGTGGTGCAGCCTATGAATGGCGGCGGCACACAAGCGCAGATCTTCGGCCAGTTTGTGCGCGAGTGCGAAGGCGACAATGTGGCCGGCCCCTCGCCGTCGACCGATTCCGGCCCGCAGATCATCCAGCTCTACAAAACCTATCTCAGCATCGGCACTCCGAGCACTGACTCGTAGGAGGCGTCATGAGACATCACACCTTTAAACGACCACGGGCACAGCAGGGCGTGGCGCTGGTGGAGTTCACCCTGGTGCTGCCGGTGTTGCTCCTGCTGTTGCTGAGCCTCGGCGAGTTAGGCCGCATGCTCTACCAGTACAACGTATTGCTGCAGGCCAGCCGCGATGCCGACCGTTTTGTCGCCAGTCAGGCCTGGAACTCGACGCTCGGCATGGTTGCCCTGAGCAGTACGCTGCAGACCCAGACAAAAAATGTAGCGGTGTATGGCGTACCCAGCCAGACCGGCACGCCGGTGGTGTCCGGGTTGACGGCCGCAAACGTAGTGGTCGCCGCAGTGGGTGTCGACCATGTACGGGTCACCATTACCTACAACTTTTGCCCGGTGATTGGCAGTGGCAATTGTAATGGAGCGATTCCAGGATTTTTTGGTAACCAGATTGCGCTGAGCATTCCGCTGGTCGCCAGTACCGTGATGAGGGCCCTGTGATGAACAGAAAACACATGCGCGGCACCTATATAGTGGAGTTCTCTTTCATTGGGCTGCTGATGTTCACGTTGTTGTTCGGCGTGGTGGAAATGGGCCGTCTGTACTTTACGGTCAATGCGCTGGATGAAGCCGTGCGCCGTGGTACGCGCCTGGCGGCGGTGTGCAATATCAGCGATCCGGTGGTGTTGCGGCGGGCAATCTTCAATGCGGCGGGCAATGCAGGCAATAGCCAACTGATCGGTAACCTGGCCACCACCAACCTGACGTTGACCTATCTGGACGTAAACGGTGCCCAGGTGGCCAACCCCGCTGACACTGTCAGCGCCAATGGCTTTCGTGCCATCCGCTATGTCCGGTTGAGTCTGCAGAACTTCGTTTTCAATCTGTTCATTCCCGGGTTCGGTGTGCCCATTACCTTGCCTGCATTCAGGGCAACGTTGCCACGCGAAAGCCTCGGGCGTCATTCCGATTCCGGGGAGATCACGCCATGCTGAATACCAAGGACACTCCACTCACCACCTCGACCGGCAAAGCCGGGCTACGGTTGCTGATCAGTAGCCGTGATGCCTCGTCGTTGCGCGATCTGCAGAGCGTCTGCCAACGCATGCCCAGCCTGGAGGTGAGCACTCGCCTGGTGAGCAATGGGCATGTCGACCCGCTCTACGGTCTGGACCGAATGCCCGATCTGTTGCTGTTGCGCGTTAGCCACCTGTGGCGCGAGGAGCTGGCGGCGCTGTTGCAGCGCCCGGCCCATGAGCGTCCGCCGATGCTGGTCTGCGGGCTGCTGAGCGAACAGGAAGGCATGCGTCTGGCGATGCAGGCCGGCGCCCGTGACGTGCTGCCGGAGCCTGTCGCCGAGACAGAACTGGTTGCCGCTTTGAATCGGCTGGTCATGGAGGTTCGGACCGGCAGCGGGGCAGAAGGGAAATTGCTCGCCGTGATCAGCTCCAAGGGCGGATCCGGCGGCACCATGCTGGCTTGCAACCTGGCTCAGCAGCTCAGCATGAAGGGGGGCAGTACCCTGTTGCTGGATATGGACCTGCAGTTTGGCAGCGTGACGCATTACCTGGATGTGGCGCAAACCCACAGCCATCTTGAGGTGTTGCATCAGATCGACGGCATGGACAGTGTTGCGCTACGCGGTTTTTGCAGCCACTTCAGCCCGACCTTGCATGTGCTGGGTGGCCGGGCCGGTGAGCTGTGTCTGCCGCAGGATGCTCAACCCGAGCAACTTGACACCCTGATGCAGTTGGCCCGCGCCAGCTATGACTGGGTAGTGATCGATCTGCCGCGGCAAATCGACCACCTCACTGGCTCAGTGCTGGAACAGGTGGATCGGGTGTACGTGGTGGTGCAGCAAAGCGTCAGCCATCTGCGCGATGCCAGCTCCCTGGTGCGGATCCTTCGCGAAGACCTGGGCGTGCGTGGGGATCAATTGCAGATAGTGGTCAACCGCTATGACAAGACGGCAGCGGTCAGCCTCAAGGATATCGGCGAGGCGCTGCGCTGCACGAACCTGTCGAAATTACCCAACGACTTCAACCTGGTCAGCCAGAGTCAGAACACTGGCGTGCCGTTGGGTCTGCATGCGCCGAAGGCGGCGATCACCGTTGCCCTGCGCAACGTGGCCGATGACCTGCTCGGCAACCAGATTGTTGGAAAAAAAGGCGTGTTCAAACGTGCCTTCAACCGTTTTTTCGGGGGGTGACCCATGATCAGCGACTTTCGTAACCGCTTGCGCAAACAGTCCGGTAAAACCGCCCCGTCGTCGGCTAACCAGCCGGGTGACGACCAGCCGGATCCGGCCGAGGAAATAATGGCGTGGGAACGTGCAATACCGGACGTTCTTTACGAAACCAAAAGTCAGGTCACCCCGGTGGAAGCCGAGTGGCGAGAAAAGATCTACCAGCAGTTGCTCAAGGTCATGGACCTGTCCTTGCTGGACTCCCTGGAACAGGCTGAGGCCACGCGGCAGATTCGCGATATTTGCCAGCGCCTGCTCGATGAGCATTCGGCACCGGTGAGTACCTCCAGCCGCCAGTTGATCATCAAGCAGATCACCGATGAAGTGCTCGGCCTTGGCCCCCTGGAGCCGTTGCTGGCCGATCACAGCGTGTCCGACATTCTGGTCAACGGCTATGCCTCGGTCTATGTCGAGCGCTTCGGCAAACTGCAGCGCACCGATGTGCGCTTTCGCGATGATCAGCATTTGCTGAACATCATTGACCGTATCGTTTCCAGCCTGGGTCGGCGTATCGACGAGTCCTCGCCGTTGGTGGACGCCCGGCTCAAGGACGGTTCGCGGGTCAACGCGATTATCCCGCCGCTGGCCATCGACGGCCCGAGCATGTCGATCCGGCGCTTTGCGGTGGACCTGCTCAATACCGACAGCCTGATCCAGGTGGGCACATTGACCCCGGCCATTGCCCTGCTGCTCAAGGCGATAGTGCGTGGGCGCTTGAACGTGCTGATTTCTGGCGGTACCGGCAGCGGCAAGACCACCATGCTCAATGTCCTGTCCAGTTTCATTCCGCAAAACGAACGGATCGTCACCATCGAGGACTCGGCCGAACTGCAACTGCAGCAGCCCCACGTGGTGCGCCTGGAAACCCGGCCTTCGAACATCGAGGGGCGCGGCGAGGTAAGCCAGCGGGAGTTGGTGCGCAACAGCCTGCGGATGCGCCCGGACCGCATCGTGATCGGCGAAGTGCGCGGCGTCGAGGCGCTGGACATGCTGACTGCGATGAACACCGGCCACGACGGCTCGTTGACCACGATCCACGCCAACACCGCGCGTGATGCGTTGGGGCGGATCGAAAACATGGTGTCGATGACCGGGGCAACCTTCCCGATCAAGGCCATGCGTCAGCAGATCGCTTCGGCCATCGATGTGGTGATTCAGCTGGAACGCCAGGAGGACGGCAAGCGCCGACTGGTCAGCGTGCAGGAAATCAACGGCATGGAAGGCGAGATCATCACCATGACCGAAATCTTCTCCTTTGCGCGCCATGGCATGGGCGAAAACGGCGAAGTGATGGGTGATTATCGGCCCAGCGGCATGATCCCCGCCTTCCGTGATGTGCTGGCCAAGCGCGGCATCGAGTTGCCGCTTACGATGTTCAGGCCTGAGTGGATGGAGGCACGGCAGTCATGAACAATATTCCCGGTGAATTCATTCTGATGTTCCTCGGCATGGTGTTTATTGCCGTCTTCCTTCTGTCCCAAGGCGTGGCGGTGCCGGTATTCGGCGAAGCCGGCAAGATGCGCAAGCTCATCCGCAGCCGCTTGCATGTATTGGAGAAAGCCAACCATCTACCCAACATGCAAACGGTGTTGAGGCAGAAGTACCTGACGCGCTTGTCGCCACTGGAGGCGATGCTCGAGCAGTTGCCTTTTATGGCGAACCTGACGCAGTTGATCGAGCAGTCGGGCCATGAATATCGTGCTTATCGGGTGGTATTGCTCGGGATTGTTCTGGGCGTTGCTGTTGGCGCGGTAGTCCTGATGTTTTCGCCGATCTGGTGGATGGCGCTGGCGCTGGCTTTTGTGGTGGCCTGGATTCCGGTCCTGAAAATCCTGCGTGATCGCAACAAGCGTTTTGCGCAGTTCGAGGAAGGGTTGCCAGATGCGCTGGATGCCATGTGCCGGGCCCTGCGCGCCGGGCACCCGTTCAATGAAACCCTGCGCCTGGTCGCCGAGGAGCACCAAGGAGCGGTCGCTCATGAGTTTGGCCTGACCTTCGCCGATATCAACTATGGCAACGATGTGCGCCGGGCCATGCTCGGCCTGCTGGAGCGCATGCCGAGCATGACGGTGATGATGCTGGTGACCTCGATCCTCATCCACCGCGAGACCGGCGGCAATCTGACGGAAGTGCTGGAGCGCCTGAGTCGGCTGATCCGTGGACGCTTCCGCTTCCAGCGCAAGATCAAGACCTTGTCGGCGGAAGGACGTATGTCGGCCTGGGTGCTGGTGGCGATTCCTTTCGTGCTGGCGATCGCAATCATCGTTACAAGCCCCAGTTACCTCCCTGTGCTGGTCAATGATCCCACGGGCCATAAGCTGATCATCGGGGCTTTTGTCGCCATGTTGGTCGGGATTTTCTGGATAAAGAAAATCATCCGGATTCAGGTTTAAGCGGTATTCGCTACCGGGAGGTACAGGGTCATGGACTTTTTACTGGGGTTGTTCAGTCGGGTTACGGGGAACGAGGAACTGGCGCGCATATTGTTCATCAGCGTGATCGGTTTGAGCACGGTGTTTGCGGTCATTGCCCTGATGTTGCTGATGTTGGGCCTTCAGGACCCGGTGCAGCGTCGCCTGGCGTTGATCAAGCGTGGTCATTTTGGCAATACGGTCGGGCAGGAGGCTCCGGGTAACCTGCAATTGCTGCTGGAGCGGGTCGGCCAGCGCTTTGCTTCGGCCGAGTCGACCAAGACGTCCACAACCCGGACCCTGTTGATGCATGCGGGTTACCGTTCCTCTTCGGCGGTGCAGATGTACTGGGCGGTGCGCCTGATGTTACCGCTGTTACTGATCGGCCTTGCGTTGCTGCTGTTGCCGTTGATCCCCAAGGTCTCATTGATGATCGGCCTGTTGGTGGTGCTCATGGCGGCCGGTATCGGATGGCTGCTGCCGGCGCTGTATGTCAGCAAGCGTAAGGAGGCGCGTCAAAACCGGCTGCGTGTCGCGTTTCCGGATGCGCTGGATCTGATGGTCGTCTGCGTGGAATCGGGCCTGGCCCTGCCCACGACCATTGAACGTGTGGCTGAAGAGATGTCGGTCAGCCACGTTGAGCTGGCTGAAGAACTGGCCCAGGTCAATGCGCAAATCCGCGCGGGCATTACCAGTACCGAGGCGCTCAAGCAACTGGCTGTGCGCACCGGTCTGGATGATGTACAAGGATTGGTCAGCCTGTTGGCGCAGAGCATCCGCTTTGGTACCAGCGTGGCCGACACCCTGCGTATCTATGCCGATGAATTCCGTGACCGGCGCACCCAGGCGGCCGAAGAGGCGGGGGCGAAAATCGGTACCAAACTGATATTTCCGCTGATCTTTTGCCTGTGGCCGAGCTTCTTTCTGGTTGCCATCGGCCCGGCCCTGATCGGGGTGTTGAGAGCATTCGGGTGAGATCAAACGGTTTGAGGCTGTCGAGTACGACAGCCTTGCCACCCGAGCCTGACCTGCACTTTTCCGCCAAAGATCAACACATCTGCTCCGGGGTAATCCGTCCAGGGAAGGATAATGCATCGATGTCACTGCTTTCCTGCACACAACATAAAGCCCGGCTTTGCAGCCAGGCCACTCTGGATTACGCCAGAGGCTGATCACTCATCGACTTGTCTCAGTTGCTGCCACCGCCGATGGTCATTTGTCCCGCTGAATCCTGGTCATAAAATTGCGGAATCGGGTAGTTGAAGCTGTTCAGCCAGCGCTGCATGGCCATATCACGTTCGGTGGCCGATGCGGTTTGCAGGTGAGGGGAGGCAACCACACCGCGAATCTGTAGCTGCAACCACTGTTCGGTGCCTTGTTGATACGGCGAAGAGGGCCCCGGCTCAATGGCCCAGGCACTGGTGGACAGGCAAGTCATGCACACGATCAACAGCCGTTTGGTATTCATCTCGACTCCTCGTACGTTCTACTTGTTCGCACTGGAAGAGGCATCGGCTACCTCAGTCTTGCGATTCCCCTCGGAGACCACCACTTTTTTGGCGGAGGCCTTGAGTTTTTCCGCGCGGGTTTGAGCCTCTACGACTTGCTTGGGGCTCAAGTCGGCGCGGGTCACGAGTTCGGCTGCCGCCTTCCAGTTATCCTGATAGATCAGCAACGTCACCATATTGAGTGCCGGCAGTGTGTTTGCCTGCTTGAGCTCCATGGCCGTCATGAACTCAAAGCGTGCTTCAGGGATCCGTCGCTGATTGAGGTAGACGACCCCCAGGTCATTTCGCATCCTGTCGTCGGTGGGGGCCATCTTCACCGCACGCTCAAGGTGAGTGGCAGCGGTGGCGTTATCATTTCTGGCGGCGGCCAACTGGCCCAGGCCATGTTCCCCTTCAGCCGCCAGACAGGTGCCGAGCAAGCTTTCGTACAACGGCTGCGCGTCGCCGCTACGCCCCATCAAGCGCATTACGCGAGCCTTGCGCAGGCGAACCTGGACCAGGTTATCGGACAATCCTTCCAGATTTGCCAGGCTGGCATACAAACGGCCTTCTTCGGCCATGTTGTCGGCCAGGTTCAGGGCCAGTTCTTGCTCCGAACCGGGCTTGGCACAGCTGGCCGGTCGCGAAGACAGGCCATTGCTGGCACAACCTGCGAGCATTAATGTCGCTGCTATTGCAATGACTGCTTTCATCGAATGTCCCCTGGCTACAACACGTTGAACGCCTGGCCAATGGCAATACAGCTGGCCCGGCAAGCGTTCAAGGTCACCGTTACGAGTGAGGGCGAGGCACGTCTGGTTCAGGCTACGGTTCATTGCGAGAGCCCGCTGAGACTGTCGAAGTCGCCATTTTCCAGGAAAAACATGCGATAGAAGTTCGGGTCGTAATTGCGCAGCTGCTCGCCAGGCAATGTCGGTAGTGGTGCATCGGCAGCCAATGGCTGGACCAGATGCGGGGTGACGATCATCAGCAGTTCGCGCTCTTCACGGTTGATGGTGTTGTCGCGGAAAAACGCGCCCAGAATCGGGATATCGCCCAACCCCGGAAACTTGTTCACCTGGGAGTCGTTGTGGGTGCTGATCAGGCCGCTGATGACGAAGCTTTCGCCGTCGGCCAGGGAGATGCTGGTATCGGTACGGCGCACGGTCAGGGCCGGGACTATCGTGCCGGCGATGCTCACGGCGTTGGTGAAGTCCAGTTCACTGACTTCCGGCGCCACCTTCAGTGCGATACGGTTTTTCCCGACGATGGTTGGCGTCAGGGTCAGGCGTATACCGAATTCCTTGTACTCGATGGACACGTTATCGCTGCCTGAACTGGGCACTGGAATCGGTACTTCACCGCCGGCCAGGAAACTCGCACTTTGCCCGCTGAGCGCAACCAGGCTTGGTCGCGCCAGGGTGTAGGCGAAACCGCTGCCTTCCAGCGCGTTGATCGCAACCAGGGTACTGCCGGTAGCAAACGTGAGGTTGAACTGGTCGTTTCTCACCGGTATCGACGGCGTGACTATGCCGCTGATGGTGGGCAAGGTTCTCGGCGAGCCGAACAGCCAGTTGCCCCGGACGCCGAAAATCGAGGCGGAGGCTTCCTTGAGCTTGGTCCGGCTGACTTCAACGAAACGGACATCGGTCTGCACCTGGCTCGGCAGCAGCGGGTCGTCGGAAGGTACCGTCGGCGCGCTGGTCAGCGCCGACGTGGCCTTGCCCTTGACGAACACCATGCTTTGGCGCGGCGTTTTCGAACAGGCGGTCCAGACCATCAGGCTGGTGGTCCCCGGCGCAATGCCCGTGAGTATGAAGGCGTTGCTGCCGCTGGGTTGCACGTCGGCAATTTTCGGGTCACCCACCGCCAGTTGCGTTACCGGAACGGGGCTGCGCAGTTCATTCTGAAGTCCCTGACCGACCTCGTACGTTGTCGGCCAGTTGTCCAGTTGCGGGCAGTTGGCCGGCGCGGCCTGAGCCGCATCCACGCTCAGGCCCATCCAGAACAGGCCATGGATAATTCGCTTGAAAGCGGGCTCGGTACGAAAGCTCATTGAGTACATCCTCGCTGGATAGGCCATTTTTAGTCAGGCCGAGTTGTCTCGGATCACTTCATGGGGATCGGACTATCCCCCCCAATGCGCCAGACCACTCATCCATGGCCCAGGCGTTATTCCTTGCGTGCTACGCACGAGCGGGCGCAATTCGCTGATCTGGCTGGATAGCGAGCGACCTTTGCTGAAACGGTTTTCAGTGATCCGGTGACCTGGACTGCCGGCAAGAGCGAGACTCGCGGCCATGGACGGCACTGTCTGTTGTCCTGATTTCCCCTGAAAGTAATCGGCAATGCAGGTACATAGCCGGAAAACGCCTGCCAGGATCATGGTGAGGTAACTCCTTTTGCCAATCCGCTATCTGATCACTGAAGCTAACGTGGAAACTCGAGCCGTTATGACTTCTTGTAGTTTGAAGGTAGTTCAATCAAACCAAAGTGCCATGAGTTAGAGAGAAAACTGTTGGTGCAAAGGCTGGAGATAGGCAGGCGAACGCTATGGGCAAGGTCGCAGAACAGTGCGGTTGCCTGAAACTGGCGGGTTGCGCTGAAGGCAATAAACAAAAAAGGCCCGCATGCTTGAACATGCGGGCCTTTGGCATCACTGATTGAAGATCAGTGCTTGCGGTCCTGGTTCGACAGCGCCAGCAGCTGCTTTTCCTGGTTCCAGTCGAAAGGTTCGTCGTTCTGTTCGGCTTCGAAGCGGCGTTCTTCCAGTGCCTGATACAGGTCGATTTCTTCATCGGACAAGTAGTGCAGGCAGTCACCGGCGAAATACCACAGTAGATCCCGTGGAATCAGGTGGGCGATTTGCGGATAACGGGAAATGACTTGAGTCAGGATGTCCTGGCCCAGGTATTGGCTTTCGATCGGCTCGATCGGCAGTGACGCCAGCAGTTCGTCGAAGCGCTCAAGGAACAAGGCATGGCTTTCTTCGGGAACCTGCTCGGCCTCACCTACGGCGACCAGGATGCTGCGCAGGTGGTCGAGTAAAACGAGATGATCGGCAACGATGTTGGACACGAGATAAGTCCTCAAGAGCAAAACGGGCGCGGGAGTATAAAGCGCCCGCGCCCGTTTTTACACATTTGAAGGGATCAGCGGATTTTTCCCTCGGCCAGTGCCAAGGCCTCTTGGTCAAAGTCATCGACATCGATCACCTTGCGCCGGGCCGCTTCGGCTTCACGCAGGGTTTGGGCTTCCACCGGCTGCAGTACGCCAGCCTCAAGTGCAGCATCGATCACCGACTCGCCAGCCACCGGGTTGACCTGGCCGCTCTTGAGTGCCACATGCAGTTTCTTCTGCAACGGCTGTGCGGCGCTCAACAGATTGCAGGCGTGTTGCAATGCACCCACCGGATCGTCGCTCCCTTGCGGGCGGTAGCAACCCAGGAGCACTTCCTCCAGTGCCGGGTCGCCCTTGGCGCGGCCGATCACCCCAGCGACTTCGGCACCGAGTTTGTCCGATGGCCCTTTGTGCCGGCGACCGAACGGGAACACGATCACCCGCAACAGGTAGCCCACGACTTTGTTCGGGAAGTTGCTCAGCAGTTCATCCATGGCCCGTTCCGCCTGGCCCAGGCTTTCTTCCATGGCCCAGGTCAGCAGTGGTGTCATGTACTGCGGTGAGTCGAGGTCGTTGTAGCGCTTGAGTGCGGCCGAGGCCAGGTAAAGGTTGCTCAGTACGTCGCCCAGTCGTGCGGACAAGCGTTCGCGGCGTTTCAGTGCGCCGCCCAGCAACATCATGCTGAGGTCGGCGAGCAGGGCAAAAGCAGCGGCCTGACGATTGAGGGCGCGGAAGTAACCTTGGCTGAGTTTGTCGCCCGGGGTGTGTTCCAGGTGCCCGAAACCGAGATTGAGAACCAGCGTACTGGCGGCGTTGCCCACGGCAAAACCGATGTGCTTGAGCAGCAGCTCATCGAACTCTCTGAGCGCCTGATCCTTGTCCTCACGGCCGGCGAGGGCCATTTCCTTGAGCACGAAGGGATGGCAGCGAATCGCGCCCTGGCCGAAGATCATCAAGTTGCGCGAGAGAATGTTCGCGCCTTCGACGGTGATGAAAATCGGTGCGCCGTTCCATTTGCGGCCGAGGTAATTGTTCGGCCCCATGATGATCGCCTTGCCGCCGTGCACATCCATGGCATCGCTGATGCAGTCGCGGCCGCGCTCGGTCAGGTGGTACTTGAGAATCGCCGACAGCACCGACGGCTTCTCGCCCAGATCGACAGCATTGGCGGTGAGCATGCGGGCGGCGTCCATCATCCAGGCATTGCCGCCAATGCGGGCCATGGCTTCCTGGATGCCTTCGAACGTGGCAATCGGCACATTGAACTGCTCGCGAACCTGAGCGTACTGGCCCGTCACCAGGCTGGTGAACTTGGCCATGCCGGTGCCCACCGCGGGCAGGGAAATCGAACGCCCGACCGACAGGCAATTCATCAGCATCATCCAGCCTTTGCCGAGCATTTCCTGGCCACCGATGAGGAACTCCAGCGGGACGAACACATCCTTGCCTGAGTTCGGGCCATTCATGAACGCGGCGCCCAAGGGCAGATGCCGGCGACCGATGTCGACACCGGCGATGTCGGTCGGAATCAGCGCCAGGCTGATGCCCAGGTCTTCCTTGTCGCCCAGCAGGTGATCCGGGTCGTAGGCCTTGAAGGCCAGGCCGAGGAGGGTGGCCACCGGGCCGAGGGTGATGTAGCGTTTTTCCCAGTTCAGGCGCAGGCCGAGGACTTCCTGGCCTTCCCATTCACCTTTGCAGATCACCCCGGAGTCCGGCATGCCGCCGGCGTCGGAGCCGGCCAGCGGACCGGTCAGGGCAAAGCACGGGATGTCGTCACCGCGCGCCAGGCGAGGCAGGTAATGATTGCGTTGTTCGTCGGTGCCGTAGTGCAGCAACAGTTCGGCCGGGCCGAGGGAGTTGGGGACCATCACGGTGGAGGCGAGGTCGCCGCTGTGGCTCGCCAGTTTCATCGCCACTTGTGAGTGGGCATAGGCGGAGAAGCCCTTGCCGCCAAACTCCTTGGGGATGATCAGGGCGAAAAAGCCGTTGTCCTTGATGAAGGTCCAGGCTTGCGGCGGCAGGTCCATGGTTTGACCGAGTTGCCATTCATTGACCATGGTGCAGAGTGTTTCGGTCGGCCCGTCGATGAAAGCCTGTTCCTCTTCATTTAATTGCGCCTTGGGATAGGACAGCAGTTTGCTCCAGTCCGGACGGCCACTGAACAGCTCGCCGTCCCACCAGACCGTGCCGGCGTCGATGGCATCGCGTTCGGTTTGCGACATCGGCGGCAAGGTTTTCTGGAACCAGTTGAACATCGGCGCACTGAACAATTTGCGGCGCAGGTCGGGCAGCAGCAGGGGGGCTGCGACGGCGGCGATCAACACCCAGAAAACCAGCAACAACCAGCCCGGCGCGCGGCTGAAAGCGCCCATGGCCACGACATAGATGGCCACGATGACCAAGGCGGGCAGTGGGGCGATGCGGCGGTGGGCCAAATAAGCAATCCCGACCAGCAGAACCAGTATCCACAACAGCAGCATATTCATTCCTCCGTGAAACCAGGGCGAACCAGCCCACAGAGCTTAGACGGCATCCGCGAAACAGGCTGGTTGGAGCGATGTGATTGGAATCGTGGGAAAAGCGTTGATTGAGCGAGCGGCAAAGCGCCCATGTTTGGCCGAAACGTCGTTATCTCTGTGCTGAGGCTCTCGCTAGACTCGGGGCTTCCCCAGGAGATTATTCTCATGCACGAGTACCTGAGTCCCGGCCGCTTCATCGATAGTGACCATCCGTCCGTGGTGGAGTTCGCCGAAAAGCACCGTGGCGCCAGTCGCGATCCGCTGGAGCAGGCGATCAGTCTCTATTACGCCGTGCGCGAAGCGGTGCGCTACAACCCGTACACATTCAGTCGCGACCCGCAGACCCTGCGCGGCAGTTATGCGCTGGCGGCCGGGGAGAGCTACTGCGTTCCCAAGGCCACGTTGCTGGCAGGTGCTGCGCGGCATTGCGGGATTCCTGCGCGGATCGGCCTGGCGGATGTGCGCAATCATTTGTCGACGCCACGGCTGCTTGAGTTGCTCAAGAGCGACATGTTTGCCATGCACGGCTACACCGAATTTTACTTGCAGGATCGCTGGGTCAAGGCGACGCCAGCGTTCAACCGCAAACTCTGCGATCTGTTCAATGTGGCGCCGCTGGAATTCGACGGGATCAATGACAGCGTTTTTCATCCCTTCAACCGCGATGGCGCGAAGCTGATGGAGTACCTCGTCGATCACGGCCAGTTCGCCGACGTCCCTGAAACGTTCTTTTTCGAACACCTGGAAAAATGCTATCCGCACCTGTTCGGCGAGCAGCAGCAACCGCTGTTGGGCGACATGCAGAGCGATTTGAGTCGCGCCTGATCCGGCGTATGCTGCCTGCCCACTTACCGAAAAAGAGGCGGTCATGCTGAAGATCTGGGGTCGGAAAAACTCGTCGAATGTCAGAAAACCATTGTGGGCCGCCGAAGAGCTGGGGCTGGCCTATGAGGCAATCGACGCCGGTGGTGCCTTTGGTGTCGTCGATACGCCCGAGTACCGCGCCATGAATCCCAATGGTCGCGTGCCTGTCATTGAAGACGACGGTTTTGTGTTGTGGGAATCCAACGCCATTGTGCGTTACCTGATGGCCTTGCATGCCGACGGCACGGCCTGGTACCCGAACAATCTCAAGGCTCGCGCCACTGCCGACAAGTGGATGGACTGGACCACCTCAAGCTTTGCCGGTCCGTTCCGTACCGTGTTCTGGGGTGTGCTGCGTACCCCGGCAGACCAGCAGGACTGGCCCGCCATCAAGGCGGCGATCAAGGAATGCGACACGCTGCTGGCGATGGCCGATCAGGCATTGGCGAACAAGCCCTACCTGTCCGGAGACGAGATCGGCATGGGCGATATTCCCTTGGGCAGTTTCATTTATGCCTGGTTCGAGATGCCGATCGAGCGAGCGCCGCAACCCCATCTGCAGGCCTGGTACGCGCGGTTGAAACAGCGTCCGGCGTATCAAAAGGCGGTCATGACCGCGTTGACTTAATACTCACTATCGACACGCTTGACTGTACTTGTGTGGCGGCGACAAGCACCATTGTGCCAGGTCGCTGCGGTTGTATTGTTCGCCGCCGCCCATACTTATCCCTTTCTTCCCTTCTTGGTGCGTAAATCAGATATGAGTTCCGCTCTGTCCATCCGGCAGCTAACCAAAACCTACGGCAACGGTTTCCAGGCCCTGAGTGGTATCGATCTGGATGTCGCCGAAGGTGACTTTTTCGCCTTGCTCGGCCCGAACGGCGCCGGCAAATCCACGACCATCGGCATTCTCTCGACCCTGGTGAACAAGACCAGCGGCACGGTGAATATCTTCGGTCACGACCTGGACAGGAATCCTGCGCAGCTCAAGCGCTCCATCGGCGTGGTGCCTCAGGAATTCAACTTCAACCAGTTCGAAAAGACGTTCGACATCGTCGTGACCCAGGCCGGCTACTACGGCATCCCGGCGAAAATCGCCAAGGAACGCGCCGAACAGTACCTGACCCAGCTCGGCCTGTGGGACAAGAAGGACGTGCCGTCGCGTTCACTGTCCGGCGGCATGAAGCGTCGCCTGATGATCGCCCGCGCGCTGGTTCATGAACCGCGCCTGCTGATCCTCGACGAACCGACCGCCGGGGTGGACATCGAACTGCGTCGCTCGATGTGGAGCTTCCTCACCGAGCTGAACCAGAAAGGCATTACCATCATCCTCACCACCCACTATCTGGAAGAGGCTGAGCAGTTGTGCCGCAACATCGGCATCATCGACCACGGCACCATTGTCGAGAACACCAGCATGAAGCAGTTGCTCAGCCAATTGCATGTGGAAACGTTCCTGCTGGATATGAAGAACACGCTGCAAGTGGCTCCGCAGTTGCTCGGCTATCCGTCCCGGTTGATCGACGGCCACACTCTGGAAGTCCAGGTGGACAAGTCCATGGGCATCACCGCGCTGTTCACCCAGTTGGCGCAGCAGAACATCGAAGTGCTGAGCCTGCGTAACAAAACCAATCGCCTCGAGGAGTTGTTCGTGTCCCTGGTGGAGAAAAATCTGTCGAAGGTGGCGGTATGAGTTCCGAGCTGCGCCCCAACCTCGTTGCCCTCAACACCATTGTTTACCGTGAAGTCCGGCGGTTCACCCGGATCTGGCCGCAGACCTTGCTGCCGCCGGCCATCACCATGGTCCTGTACTTCGTGATCTTCGGTAATTTGATCGGTCGGCAGATTGGCGACATGGGTGGCTTCACTTACATGGAGTACATCGTGCCGGGGCTGATCATGATGTCGGTGATCACCAACTCCTACGGCAACGTGGTGTCGAGTTTCTTCGGCAGCAAGTTCCAGCGCTCCATTGAAGAACTGATGGTCTCGCCGCTGTCGCCGCACACCATTCTGATCGGCTACACCCTGGGCGGCGTACTGCGCGGGTTGATGGTGGGGATCATCGTGACCCTGCTGTCGCTGTTCTTCACCCACTTGCAGGTGCACCACCTGGGCGTGACCATTCTGGTGGTGGTGCTGACCGCGACGATTTTCTCGCTGCTGGGCTTCATCAACGCCGTGTTTGCACGCAATTTCGATGACATTTCGATCATTCCGACTTTCGTGCTGACGCCACTGACCTACCTGGGCGGGGTCTTCTACTCGATCACCTTGCTGCCGCCGTTCTGGCAGACCGTGTCCCTGGCCAACCCGGTGCTGCACATGGTCAACGCATTCCGTTACGGCATCCTTGGTGTTTCGGATATCCGTATCAGCGTGGCCATCGCCTTCATGCTGGTCGCGACCGCGGTGCTGTATCTCGGTAGTGCAAGGTTGCTGGTGAGTGGACGCGGGATGCGGACCTAAGGGATACCGCGTCGCCTGCATCGCGAGCCCAGACACCGCAAAAAAAACGGCCTCCCAAGTGGAGGCCGTTTTGCATTCTCACATCCGGCTCTTCTTGCGCCGCTTCCACTGCCTGGCCACCCACCAGCGCCAATACGCCATTACGAGGAAGTAGGCCAATGCACCCAGCGCCAGCCCCGTCACCACCGAGCCCAGCAGAAACGGTTGCCACAAGGTCGAGATTTCACCCCTGATCCATTCCCAGGTCAGTGAGTCCGGCAACTGACGGGCGGGAACGTCCATCAGCCAGGCGCCGGTCTGGTAGGTGCAGAAGAACACCGCAGGCATGGTGATCGGGTTGGTTAGCCAGACCAGGCTCACGGCAATCGGCATGTTGCCGCGCACGATGATGGCAAGGATTGCCGCCAGCAGCATCTGCAGCGGGATCGGCAGGAACGCGGCGAACAGGCCCACCGCCATGGCGCGGGCAACGGAGTGGCGGTTGAGGTGCCACAGGTTCGGGTCATGCAACAGCGTGCCGAGAAAGCGTAAGGATTTGTGTTCCCTGATGCTCATCGGGTCTGGCATGTAACGTTTGAATAAGCGCCGGGGCATAAGGCTTCTCGGTCGGTCAGGGTGGCAAGTATGTCTGGATTCTATGAGCTGCCCATTCAGACTTTGTGACAATTATTGACGACGCCCATGCGGCGGGCGGGCTAAGCCTTGAGGGTACTCTCAAGGACGGGCTTATGCGCACAGGGATGATGGCGCTGGCGTTGGGTCTTTTGACCTTGCGTTTTTTACCGGCATTACCGCCGGTCTGGTTGTGGCTGGCGATGCCGGTGGCGGGTTTGATGTTGCTGCCTTTCAGGACCTATCCGGTGGCGTTTTACCTGTTCGGTTTGAGCTGGGCCTGCGCGAATGCGCAGTGGGCGCTGGATGACCGGTTGCCGCCGGCGCTGGACGGGGAAACCCGCTGGGTCGAAGGGCGGGTCACGGGCTTGCCCCGGCATGACGACGGTGTCGTGCGTTTCGAATTGACCGATATCCAGTCCCGACGTACCCGGCTGCCGCGGCAAATGCGTCTGGCCTGGTATGGCGGGCCACCGGTGAACAGTGGCGAGCGCTGGCGTCTGGCAGTCAAGTTGAAGCGCCCGATCGGGCTCCTCAATCCGCAGGCCTTCGACTACCAGGCCTGGTTGCTGGCACAACGCATAGGGGCGACCGGGACAATCAAGCAGGGCGAACGCCTTGCGCCAGCCCGAGGGGCCTGGCGCGATGCTATCCGACAGCGATTGCTGGCGGTGGATGCCCAAGGGCGAAACGGCGCGTTGACGGCATTGGTGCTCGGGGACGGCGCCGGGCTGAGTCGCGAAGACTGGCAGGTATTGCAGGACACCGGCACGGTGCATCTGTTGGTGATTTCCGGGCAGCACATCGGGTTGCTGGCGGGCGTCGTGTATCTGCTGATCGCCGGCCTGGCCCGCTTTGGGCTGTGGCCGAACCGTCTGCCATGGTTGCCCTGGGCGTGTGGCCTGGCATTCGCCGCGGCGCTCGGTTACGGGATGCTGGCCGGTTTCGAGGTGCCGGTACGACGGGCCTGCCTGATGATTGCAATGGTGTTGTTGTGGCGCCTGCGGTTCCGTCATCTCGGTGCATGGTGGCCACTGTTGTTGGCACTCGTCGGGATTTTGTTGCTGGAGCCGCTGGCCAGCCTTCAGCCTGGTTTCTGGTTGTCTTTCGCGGCTGTGGCCGTCTTGATTTTGACCTTCGGCGGACGTTTGGGGCCTTGGCGTTGGTGGCAGACCTGGACCCGGGCCCAGTGGCTTATTGCAATCGGTCTGTGTCCGCTGTTACTGGCTTTGGGGTTGCCAATCAGTCTCAGCGGGCCGCTGGCCAATTTGTTCGCGGTGCCCTGGATCAGTCTGGTGGTCCTGCCACCGGCGTTGCTCGGGACGCTGTTGCTGCCGGTGCCTTACGTGGGTGAGAAATTGCTGTGGCTGGCGGGCGGCCTGATCGACGGGTGGTTCAGGGCGTTGGGGCTCGTCTCCGGTGAGGTTCCCGCGTGGGTGCCCGCGGCAGTCCCGCTATGGGCCTGGGTAATTGGTGCCATTGGCGCCTTCTTGTTACTGCTGCCGCGAGGCGTACCGATGCGCCCGTTAGGGTGGCCCATGCTGTTGATGCTGGTTTTATCGCCCAGGCCGATGTTGGAGGAAGGCATGGCCGAAGTCTGGCAACTGGATGTGGGGCAGGGCCTGGCGATCCTGGTGCGCACTCGGCATCACACGTTGTTGTATGACGCCGGACCGCGTTTCGGTGAACTCGACCAAGGGGAACGGGTGGTGCTGCCGGCATTGCGCAAACTGGGGGTGAAGGGGCTCGACCTGATGCTGATCAGCCACGCCCACGCCGATCATGCCGGCGGTGCCCCGGCGGTTGCCAGGGGCTTGCCGGTGAAACAGGTGGTCAGTGGTGAACCGTCAGACTTACCTGCGCAATTGCAGGCCGGGAGCTGTGAGAGCGGTCGGCAATGGACCTGGGATGAAGTCGATTTCCAGCTCTGGCATTGGCCATTGGCTGGCGACAGCAACCAGAACTCCTGTGTCTTGCTGATCGAGGCCAATGGCGAACGGCTGCTGTTGAGTGGCGACATCGACGCCGCCGCCGAGAGAGCCCTGCTGGCCAGTCCGCTGGCCGTGCCCACCGATTGGCTGCAGGCGCCACACCACGGCAGTCGCAGTTCGTCGTCCAATGCCCTGCTGGATGCCCTGCAACCCAAAGGGGCGCTGATCTCCCGCGGGCAGGGCAATTCGTTTGGCCATCCCCATCCCACGGTCATCGCGCGTTATCAAAAACGTGGAATGGCGATCTACGACAGCGTCGAACAGGGTGCCATTCGTCTGCAATTGGGACGCTTCGAGCCGCCGTGGTCAATGCGCCAGGAGCGGCGTTTCTGGCGCGATCCGCCGCCCTTGAACCCATAACCGAGCATTATCAAAGCCCGACCGGATGCGACATCACGGTCTTCGGTGCTTGCACCCCCTATGTTAGAGTGGCGCACTTTTTCGAGGGGGCTGTCACTGTGTGGGAATTGGTCAAATCCGGCGGCTG
Organism: Pseudomonas grandcourensis; assembly: GCF_039909015.1. Taxonomy (NCBI): domain Bacteria; kingdom Pseudomonadati; phylum Pseudomonadota; class Gammaproteobacteria; order Pseudomonadales; family Pseudomonadaceae; genus Pseudomonas; species Pseudomonas grandcourensis. The sequence continues at coordinate 5,226,100 of NZ_CP150919.1, read as the reverse complement.
GATGATGCTGCCGATCATTTTGAGTTCCATCGCGGCCATGGCGATCGTTGCCGAGCGTCTGTGGACCCTGCGGGCCAGCCGCGTGACCCCGGAGCACTTGCTCGGGCAGGTCTGGGTCTGGATCAAGGACAAACAGCTCAACAAGGAAAAACTCAAGGAACTGCGCGCCAACTCCCCGTTGGGCGAGATCCTGGCGGCCGGCCTGGCCAACTCCAGGCATGGTCGCGAGATCATGAAAGAGTGCATCGAAGAGGCTGCTGCCCGGGTGATCCACGAGTTGGAGCGCTACATCAACGCGCTGGGCACCATCGCCGCCATGGCGCCGTTGCTGGGTCTGCTTGGTACCGTGTTGGGCATGATCGATATCTTCAGTTCGTTCATGGGCACCGGCATGACGACCAACGCCGCAGTGCTGGCCGGCGGTATTTCCAAAGCCTTGATTACCACGGCTTCGGGTCTGATCGTCGGTATCCCGTCGGTGTTCTTCCACCGTTTTCTGCAACGGCGCATTGATGAGCTCGTCGTGGGCATGGAGCAGGAAGCCATCAAGCTGGTTGAAGTGGTGCAGGGCGACCGTGACGTTGATCTGGCCGAGGGCAAAGCGTGAAATTCCGCCGCAAGCAACGGGAGAACGTGGACATCAACCTCGTGTCGCTGATCGACGTGGTGTTTGTCCTGCTGCTGTTTTTCGTCGTGACCACCACCTTTACCCGCGAAACCCAGTTGCGCGTTGAGCTGCCGGAAGCGGTCAGTGGCGCATCTGCCGACGACCAGGCCCGGCAGCTCGATATCGCCATCAGTGCCGACGGTGTGTTCTCGGTGAACAACCATATATTGCCGAAAAGCGACCTGGCCTCGCTGATGGACGCGCTGCAAAAAGAAGCCAACGGCGACACCAACCGACCACTTTCCATCAGCGCTGACGGCAAGACTCAGCATCAGTCCGTTGTGACTGCCATGGATGCGGCCGGCAAACTCGGCTTCAGTCATTTGCGCATGACTACCATCGAGGCGGCGCCCCCGGCGCCCTGATGGCCATGTCCAATCGATTGCTCGCCGCGTGGTACGCAGGTCATCCGGCCCTGAAGCTGTTGCAGCCGCTGGAGTGGTTGTACCGGCGCGTGGTCATGAACAAGCGCAAGCGCTTTCTGGCGGGTGAGGGCGAGATCTATCAGCCGCCGGTGCCGCTGATCGTGGTCGGCAACATCACCGTGGGTGGCACCGGCAAGACGCCGCTGATTCTGTGGATGATCGAGCACTGCCAGCGCAGCGGCCTGCGGGTCGGCGTGGTCAGCCGTGGCTACGGCGCCAAACCGCCGCAGTTGCCGTGGCGAGTCGAGGCCGAACAGAGCGCCGACGTCGCCGGTGACGAGCCGTTGCTGATCGTCCAGCGCACCGGCGTGCCGCTGATGATCGACCCCAATCGCAGCAACGCCGTCAAAGCCTTGCTGGCCAGTGAGCCGCTGGACCTGATCCTGTCCGACGACGGCATGCAGCACTACCGCCTGGCCCGTGACCTGGAACTGGTGCTGATCGACGCCGCCCGTGGCCTGGGCAACCGCCGTTGCCTGCCTGCCGGGCCATTGCGCGAACCGGCCGAGCGCCTGCAAAGCGTCGACGCGGTGCTCTACAACGGTGCCGTGGCCGACCGCGATGATGGATTTGCCTTTCAATTGCGACCCACCGCGCTGGTCAATCTGCGCAGCGGCGAACGGCGTCCCCTCGACCACTTCCCCAGCGGCCAGGCCCTTCACGCGGTGGCCGGCATCGGCAATCCGCAACGTTTCTTCAAGACCCTCGAAACGCTACACTGGCAGCCGGTTCCACATGCGTTTGCCGACCACGCCGAATACAGCGTGGAGGCTTTGAATTTCATGCCGTCATTGCCGTTGGTGATGACGGAAAAGGACGCGGTGAAATGCCGTGCCTTTGCCGCCGCCGACTGGTGGTACCTGGCAGTCGATGCTGTGCCGTCGCAGGCCTTCGTGGCCTGGTTCGACACACAGCTGATGCGCCTGCTGCCGGCTCGTTTGTTGCCTTAACTCCGTTTTTTCAGGGAATGCTCATGGACACCAAATTGCTCGATATCCTCGCTTGCCCGGTCTGCAAAGGCCCGCTCAAGCTCAGCGCCGACAAGACCGAGCTGATCAGCAAGGGCGCAGGCCTGGCTTACCCGATTCGCGACGGCATCCCGGTGATGCTCGAATCCGAAGCGCGCACCCTGACCACCGATGAGCGCCTGGATAAATGACCACAGCCTTTACCGTCGTCATTCCATCGCGTTACGCCTCCACCCGCCTGCCGGGCAAACCGATGCTGCTGATCGCCGGCAAGCCGATGATCCAGCACGTCTGGGAACAGGCGAGCAAAAGCAGCGCCGAACGGGTGGTGGTGGCCACCGACGACGCGCGCATCGTCGAGGCCTGCAAAGGCTTTGGTGCCGAAGTGGTGCTGACTCGTGAAGATCACAACTCCGGCACCGATCGCCTGGCCGAAGTCGCGACGAAGCTGGGCCTGGCGCCCGACGCCATCGTGGTCAACGTCCAGGGCGACGAGCCGCTGATCCCGCCGAGCGTGATCGATCAGGTGGCCGCCAACCTGGCGGCCCACGCCGAAGCGCGCATGGCCACCCTGGCCGAGCCGATCGAAGACGTGGACACCCTGTTCAATCCCAACGTGGTCAAGGTCGTCAGCGACCTCAATGGCCTGGCGCTGACGTTCAGCCGTTCCACCTTGCCTTGGGCGCGGGATGCCTTTGCCGTGAACCCTGAGCAGTTGCCCGAAGGTGTGCCATACCGCCGCCATATCGGCATCTATGCCTACCGCGCCGGTTTCCTGCAGGATTTCGTCAGTTGGGGGCCATGCTGGCTGGAAAACACCGAGTGTCTGGAACAGCTGCGTGCCCTGTGGCACGGCGTGCGGATCCACGTGGCCGACGCACTGATCGCGCCGCCAGCCGGCGTCGATACCGTTGAAGACCTTGAGCGCGTTCGTCGCCTGCTGGAGGCGTGATGCGGGTTCTGTTTGTCTGCCTGGGCAACATCTGCCGTTCACCCACGGCCGAAGGCGTGCTGCGGCATAAACTGCGCGAGGCCGGTTTGGCCGATCAGGTTGAAGTGGCCTCCGCCGGCACCGGCGACTGGCATGTCGGCAAGGCGCCGGACAAGCGCAGTCAGGCTGCGGCGAAGCTGCGCGGTTATGACTTGTCCGCCCAGCGCGCCCAGCAAGTCAGCCGTGCCGATTTCGCCACCTACGACCTGATCCTGGCGATGGACAACAGCAACCTGCGCAACCTCAAGGCCTTGCAACCGGCCAAGGGCAAGGCCGAACTGGACCTGTTCCTGCGTCGCTACCAGTCGCCGGTCGATGAAGTGCCGGACCCGTACTACGACGGCGAGCAAGGCTTCGAGCAGGTGCTGGACCTGATCGAGCACGCCAGTGATTTGCTGGTGATCGAATTGAAGGGACGGTTATGAGTTTGCAGGTTCAATCGCAGGTTTCGCTCAAGCCGTTCAACAGCTTTGGCGTGGATGTCCAGGCCCGGTTGTTTGCCGAGGCCCATAGCGACGCCGATGTGCGCGAAGCCCTGGCCTACGGGCTGGAGCACAAGGTCCCGGTGCTGGTTATCGGCGGCGGCAGCAACCTGCTGCTGACGGCGGACATCGAATCGCTGGTGCTGCGCATGGCCACGCGCGGGATTCGCGTGCTGAGCGATGAGGGCGGCAAAGTGGTGATCGAGGCCGAGGCGGGCGAGCCCTGGCATCCTTTTGTGCAACACACACTGTCCGTGGGGCTCTCCGGCCTGGAAAACCTCAGCCTGATTCCCGGCACGGTCGGTGCGGCACCGATGCAGAACATCGGCGCTTATGGCGTCGAGATCAAGGACGTGTTCGCCGGCCTGACCGCCCTTGATCGCCAGACCGGCGAACTGCGTGACTTCACATTGCAAGAGTGCAACTTCGCCTACCGCGACAGCCTGTTCAAGCAGGAACCGGGGCGTTGGTTGATCCTGCGTGTGCGTTTCGCCCTCGACCGCGCCGCGCATCTGCACCTGGAGTACGGCCCGGTGCGTCAGCGCCTGACCGAACAAGGCATCGAGCATCCGACTGCCAGCGATGTCAGCCAGGCCATTTGCAGCATTCGCAACGAAAAACTCCCGGACCCGGCCGTACTCGGCAATGCCGGCAGCTTCTTCAAGAACCCTCTGGTGTCGGCGGCGCTGGCTGCACGGCTCAAGGGCGAATACCCGGACCTGGTGGCCTATGCGCAACCCGACGGGCAGATGAAGCTGGCCGCCGGTTGGCTGATCGAGCGGGCAGGGTGGAAAGGATTCCGTGAGGCTGATGCTGGCGTGCATAAATTGCAGGCGCTGGTGCTGGTCAACTATGGCGGCGCGACGGGCCTGCAATTGCTGAACCTGGCTCAGCGCATCCAGAAAGACATTTTCGAGCGTTTCCATGTCGATCTGGAAATGGAGCCAAACCGCTATTGAGCTAAGCTTCCAGGACGGATCAAAAAGCCCTGCACAATGTTTATTGTGCAGGGCTTTTTTGTTAATGCTCGGTTAACTTAGTCAGCTAACGATGCACACTCTTGCTCCACAAAAGGCCCGGTGCAGACGTCTGCGTCTGCATAAGAGAGCCCACTAGCCTGAGTCGATCTGCGTGCGACCGACCGAGATCCAGCGGCAGATTGCTCGACCCCATAACTCAAGACCTATGCGGGCGTGCCCATGATTACCCTGAAACTCAATGGTCAAGACCATCAACTCGACGTCACCGAGGACATGCCGCTGCTCTGGGCAATCCGCGACGTGGCCGGTTACAACGGCACCAAGTTCGGCTGCGGCATGGGCCTGTGCGGCGCCTGTACCATTCATATCGAAGGGGCTCCGGCACGCAGTTGCATCACGCCCATCGGTTCAGTCGCCGGGCAGAATGTCAGCACCATCGACAACCTGCACGCCGACCCGATCGGCAAAGTCGTGCAGCAAGCCTGGCTCGACACGGCAGTGGCCCAGTGTGGCTTCTGTCAGGGCGGGCAAATCATGTCGGCGACGGCGCTGCTCAAGACCAACCCGAACCCGAGCGACGAGCAGATCGAAGAAGCCATGCTCGGCAACATCTGCCGCTGCGGCACCTACAATCGCATCAAGACCGCGATCCGCCAGGCCTCCACTCACCTGAAGGAGGTCAAGGCATGAGCCGGTTACCGAATGATTTCGTCCTGAGCAACCTCAGTCGCCGTGGTTTTCTCAAGGGCGTGGGGGCGACCGGTGCGCTGGTGGTCGCCGCGAGTTGGGGCTGGCAGGACGCGTTTGCCGAAGAGAAAGAGAAGAAGTTCGGCGCCGACGGCATGCCTCACGGCTGGGTCGGCGATCCGAAAGTCTATGTGAGTATCGCCGCCGATGGCACGGTGACCGTGATCTGCAACCGCTCGGAGATGGGCCAGGGCGTGCGCACCAGCTTGACCATGGTGGTGGCCGATGAGCTGGAAGCCGACTGGGCGATGGTCAAGGTACAGCAGGCCCCCGGCGATGAAGCGCGCTTCGGCAATCAGGACACCGACGGCTCGCGCAGCATGCGTCACTGGTACGAGCCGATGCGTCGCTGCGGTGCCGCTGCGCGGACCATGCTTGAACAGGCCGCCGCCGCACAATGGAAAGTGCCGGTCGGTGAATGCCATGCGCAATTGCACAAGGTCGTCCATGAGCCGTCCGGCCGCGAAATCGGATATGGCGCCCTGGCTTCCGCCGCAGGCGCCTTGCCGGTTCCGGCCCGCGATAGCCTGAAGCTCAAGCAACCTTCGGAGTTTCGATACATCGGCAAGGAAGGCACCAAGGCCATCGATGGTGAAGATATCGTCAACGGTCGTGCGGTGTACGGCGCCGATGTGCATTTCGACGACATGCTGTATGCGACCATTGCGCGGCCCGCGGTGTATGGCGGCAAAGTCAAAAGCTTCGATGGCAGCGCGGCGATGAAAGTCCCCGGCGTGGTCAAGGTGCTGCAGATCGAAAGCCGTCCGTTGCCTTCGGAGTTCCAGCCCCTGGGCGGCATCGCCGTGGTGGCGAGCAATACCTGGGCGGCGATCAAGGGCCGCGAGGCGCTGAAAATCGAGTGGGATGACGGCCCCAACGCCAGCTACGACTCGATTGCCTATCGCAAGGAACTCGAAGCGGCCTCGCTCAAGCCCGGCAAAGTCGTGCGCAATACCGGCAACATCGACCAGGCCATGGCCGGCGCCGATAACACCCTGGAAGCCTCCTACTACTTGCCGCATCTGTCACAGTCGCCGATGGAGCCCATGGTCGCCATCGCGCGGTTCAAGGACGGTGCGTGCGAAGCCTGGGGGCCAAGCCAGGCACCGCAGGTCACCCGGGAACGGATCGGTGAGCGCCTGGGACTGCCGTTCGACAAGGTCACGTTCAACGTGACCTTGCTCGGGGGCGGGTTCGGGCGCAAGTCCAAGCCTGACTTCATCATCGAGGCCGCCATCCTCGCCAAGGAGTTCCCCGGCAAAGCGGTGCGGGTGCAATGGACCCGCGAAGACGACATCCACTGTTCCTACTTCCACACCGTGTCGGTGGAATACCTCAAGGCCAGCCTGAACAAGGACGGCCTGCCGTCCGGCTGGTTGCACCGTACGGTGGCACCGAGCATCACCGCGTTGTTTGCGCCGGGCATGAACCATGAGGCGGCGTTCGAGTTGGGCATGGGGTTCACCAACATGGCGTATGCGATCCCCAACATTCGCCTGGAGAACCCCGAGGCAACGGTGCATACCCGGGTGGGTTGGTATCGCTCGGTATCGAACATTCCCCATGGCTTCGCGATCCAGAGTTTTATCGATGAACTGGCGCACAAGGCCGGGGAAGATCCGCTGAAGTACCAGATCAGATTGCTCGGCCCGGACCGTCAGATCGATCCGCGCACCTTGAGTGAAGAGTGGAACTACGGCGAATCCCCCGAGCGTTATCCGATCGACACCGCGCGTCTGCGCACGGTACTGGAAACCGCCGCCAAAGCCGCCGGTTGGGGGCGTGAGTTGCCCAAGGGGCGTGGCCTGGGGCTGGCGGTGCATTACAGCTTCGTGACCTATGTGGCGGCGGTGATCGAGGTGGAGGTCAAGGACGACGGTACGCTGCTGGTGCACAAGGCTGACATCGCCGTCGATTGCGGACCGCAGATCAATCCCGAGCGGATTCGTGCGCAGTTCGAAGGCGCCTGCGTCATGGGCCTGGGTAATGCGGTGCTGGGGGAAATCAGCTTCAAGGACGGCAAGGTCCAGCAGGATAACTTCCACATGTACGAAGTGGCGCGCATGTCCCTGGCACCGAAAGAAGTGGCGGTGCATCTGGTGACGCCACCGGGCAACGTCCCGTTGGGCGGTGTGGGTGAACCGGGCGTGCCACCGATTGCGCCGGCACTGTGCAATGCGATCTTTGCTGCCACCGGCAAACGCATCCGCAACCTGCCGGTTCGTTATCAGCTGTCGGGCTGGCAGAAGGCTGGCGCCTGATGGACAGCGCCGATCTGAATGTCCTGCGCAGCGTGTTGCAATGGCATCGCGCCGGTCAGCGCGTGGTGTTGTACAGCGTGGTCGAAACCTGGGGCACCGCGCCCCGGGCACCCGGCGCCATGCTGGCCTTGCGCGAAGACGGCATGGTGATTGGTTCGGTCTCGGGCGGGTGTGTCGAAGATGACTTGATCGCCCGGCTGCACGACGGGCGCCTCGCGCTTGACGGGCCGCCGGTGCAATTGATCACCTACGGCGTGACCCGGGAGGAAGCCGCACGTTTCGGCTTGCCCTGCGGTGGCACCTTGCGCTTGACCGAGGAGCGTATCGACGATGGGGATTGGGTCGAGCAATTGCTCGCCCGTTGCGAGGCCCATGAAATCGTTGCGCGTGAACTGAACCTGGCCACCGGTGAAGTGCTTTTGCAGCCGGCCAGTAAAGCTGACGTGTTGACGTTCGACGGACAGACCTTGCGGGCGATCTATGGCCCGCGCTGGCGCTTGCTGCTGATTGGCGCGGGGCAGCTGTCGCGCTATGTGGCGGAAATGGCCCGGCTGCTGGATTTCGAGGTGCTGATTTGCGATCCGCGTAGCGAGTTCGTCTACGGCTGGGAGGAGCAGCACGGGCGATTTGTTTCGGGCATGCCGGATGAGGCGGTATTGAACATCCAGACCGACGAACGCACGGCCATCGTGGCCTTGACCCATGATCCACGTCTGGACGACATGGCGCTGCTCACAGCCCTGGATTCCAGGGCTTTTTACGTCGGGGCGCTGGGATCGCGGGTCAACAGCCAGAAACGCCGGGAAAACCTGGCTGAACTGGGTTTGTCACAGCCGGCGATTGACCGCTTGCATGGCCCGATCGGTTTGCACATCGGCAGTCATAATCCGGCGGAAATCGCCTTGTCGCTCATGGCGGAAATCGTGGCGGTCAAAAATGGCGTCGAACTGAAGCAGAAGAAAGCCGTGCGGGAGAGCGTATGAGCGAGTCCATTGGCGTCATCGTACTGGCGGCGGGGCAGGGCAGCCGCTTTCGTCAGGCGGCGGGCGCCGAAAAGGATAAATTGGTGGCCGATTGCACCGGGCGTGACGGCGTGGAGCGGTCCGTCATCGAGCACTCGTTGGTCAACTTGCCGGCGACGCTGGACAAACGCGTACTGGTGACCACTGCTGACCGCCCGCAAGTGATACGCATGGCTCAGGCCTATGGTTGCGAGATTGTGCTGATCGAATCGACGGGAATGGGCGACAGCATTGCTGCGGGAGTCGCTGCCTGCAAGCAACTCGATGGCTGGCTGATGGTGCTGGGGGATATGCCGTTCATCCTGCCATCCAGTATCGAGCAAGTTGTGGCGGGTATCGGCGATGACCGTATCAGCGTCCCCGTGCAGAGCGGTGAGTACGGGCATCCGGTCGGGTTCGGACGGGACTTCGCGGCGGGGTTGGTGGCGCTATCGGGGGATCGTGGCGCCAAACCGTTGTTTGCCCAGGGGCGGGTAGTAGAAGTAGCGGTGGATGATCCGGGTGTGTTGTGGGATGTGGATGTGCCTGAAGCACTAACCTTCAGACCGGCATAGATCCTTGTGGGATGTTCAAAGATATAAAAAAGCCCCGCCTGGGATCACCAGGCGGGGCTTTTTAGTGGCCGATGGAATCAGACGAGAGGTTTAGGCTCGTGTTCTTTTTCCTCGGCTTGCTCTACCGCTTCCTGAACGGAACGCGGTGCTTCGTGGATCACCGACTCAACCGGCTCGGCAGCCACTTCGGCAGCCGGGGCAGGAGCTGCCTCAACCACTTCAGCAACAACCGGTGCAGGTTCGGCAGCGGCAGCCAGTTCAGCTTCCTTCTGCAGACGCTCGGCTTCACGCTTGCGGCGACGCACTTCACGCGGGTCGTTAGGCGCACGGCCACTTGGCGTCAGCGCGCTGGCAGGAGCAGCTTCGACTACAGGAGCAGGTGCTTCAGCAACGACCGGAGCTTCAACGACTGGCGCTTCAACCTCTGGTGCTGGAGCCGGTTCCGCGGCGGCAACCACCGGCTCGGAAACCATGGCTTCAGCCACTGGGGTCTCAGTGGCTGGTGCAGCGGCTTCAGCGACGGCTGGCTCGGCAACCCAGTTGAATGCGGTTTGCTCTTCGCGAACTTCACGCACGGTTTCAGTCACGGTTTCAACAACCGCTTCTGCAGCCACGGCAGGTGCTTCTACTACTGGCGCTGGCTCGGCAGCCGCTTCAACAGCTGGCTGAGCTTCTGGCGCTGGCGCCACTTCGATTTCCGGCGAGGCGGTGACTTCGACCGGTGTGGTCGCTTCAACGACTGGCGCTTCAACCGGAGCTGCTTCCAGGGTAGCGGCAGTAGCGCGTTCGGCTTGCACATTGGCTTCAGCTTCGGCAGGAGCGCTGATCACGCTGCTGGCAACGGCTGCGGTGACAGCCAGGCCGGCGGCCAGATCGGCAACGCTTGGCGCTTCAGCGTTTTCGCCGGACTCGGACTCTTCCGAACCTTCGATCACGTTGCCGTTGGCGTCACGCTGACGCTCGCGACGGTTGCTGCGACGACGCTGACCACGGGAACGGCGGCGTGGACGATCGCCTTCGGCGCCTTCCTGACCGTCTTCCTGCAGTTGCTCTTCACTGGTGACCAGTTCTTCTTCAGTTGCGGCGGCGGCTTGTTCGGCACGTGGCTGACGTTCTTCACGCGGTGGGCGTGGAGCGCGCTCTTCACGTGGCTGGCGAGCCGGACGCTCTTCAGCGGTAGCAGCGACGGCCGGAGCAGCCGGAGCGGCCGGAGCGGCATCCAGAGGTTCGCGCAGTTCACGGACGCGTTCTTCACGCTCGCCACGTGGCTTGCGATCTTCACGCGGAGCGCGCGGTGCACGTTCTTCACGAGGCGCGCGTGGTGCGCGTTCTTCGCGGGCTACTGCTGGAGTTTCTTCGCGGGTCTCGCGTGGTTCGCGCACTTCACGTGGCTGACGCTCTTCACGCGGCTCACGTGGTGCGCGTTCTTCACGCGGTGCACGTTCTTCGCGGGGCTTGCGCTCTTCATCGCGGCGAACGTTACGGTTGCGGCTTTGCTGGCGACCGTTGCGACGCTCTTCGTTGCGGGCCGGACGCTCGGTGGTCGCAGGTTTTTCAACCACGGCCGGAGCAACAGGCTCTTCCTTGGTGGCGAACAGGCTCACCAGCGATTTCACCAGGCCTTTGAACAGGCTTGGCTCCGGTACGGCGACCGGGGCAGGGGCCGGGGCGGCAACTTCGGTCGGAACCGGAGCATTGGCGCGGGCCGGAGCAGTCTTGACCGCGGCTTCCTGGCGAACCAGGGTGCGGGTCGCAGCGGCTGGCTGGACTTCTTCGACTTCGGCGGCGGCAGCGGCGATTTCGTAGCTGGACTGGTTGGTCGCGGCTTCCGGGCTGTCGTCACGCAGGCGCTGCACTTCGAAGTGCGGCGTTTCGAGGTGATCGTTCGGCAGGATGACGATACGGGCACGGGTGCGCAGTTCGATCTTGGTGATCGAGTTGCGTTTTTCGTTGAGCAGGAACGCAGCCACCGGGATCGGCACTTGTGCACGAACTTCGGCGGTACGGTCTTTCAGGGCTTCTTCTTCGATCAGGCGCAGGATCGCCAGGGACAGCGATTCAACGTCACGGATGATGCCGGTGCCGTTGCAACGCGGGCAGACGATGCCGCTGCTTTCGCCCAGGGACGGACGCAGGCGCTGACGGGACATTTCCAGCAGGCCGAAGCGCGAGATGCGACCGACTTGCACGCGAGCGCGGTCGGCTTCCAGGCATTCGCGGACTTTCTCTTCCACGGCGCGCTGGTTCTTGGCAGGGGTCATGTCGATGAAGTCGATGACGATCAGGCCGCCGATGTCGCGCAGGCGCAACTGACGGGCGATTTCTTCGGCCGCTTCAAGGTTGGTTTGCAGCGCGGTTTCTTCGATGTCGCTGCCTTTGGTGGCGCGCGCCGAGTTGATGTCGATGGACACCAGGGCTTCGGTCGGATCGATGACGATGGAGCCGCCGGAAGGCAGTTCGACGACGCGCTGGAAAGCGGTTTCGATCTGGCTTTCGATCTGGAAACGGTTGAACAGCGGAACGCTGTCTTCGTACAGCTTGATCTTGCTGGCGTACTGCGGCATCACCTGGCGGATGAAGGTCAGGGCTTCGTCCTGGGCTTCAACGCTGTCGATCAGCACTTCGCCGATGTCCTGGCGCAGGTAGTCGCGGATCGCGCGGATGATCACGTTGCTTTCCTGGTAGATCAGGAACGGCGCGGAACGATCCAGCGAGGCTTCCTTGATAGCGGTCCAGAGTTGCAGCAGGTAGTCGAGGTCCCACTGCATTTCTTCGCTGCTGCGACCCAGGCCGGCAGTGCGCACGATCAGGCCCATGTCGGCCGGGGCAACCAGGCCGTTCAGCGCTTCACGCAGTTCGTTGCGCTCTTCGCCTTCGATGCGACGGGAGATACCGCCGGCACGCGGGTTGTTCGGCATCAGCACCAGGTAACGACCGGCCAGGCTGATGAAGGTGGTCAGGGCGGCGCCCTTGTTGCCACGTTCTTCTTTTTCGACCTGAACGATGACTTCCTGGCCTTCGCTCAGGACGTCCTTGATGTTGACGCGACCTTCCGGGGCTTTCTTGAAGTATTCGCGGGAGATTTCTTTGAGGGGCAGGAAGCCGTGGCGCTCAGAACCGAAATCGACAAAGGCAGCCTCGAGGCTTGGTTCGATGCGAGTAATCCGGCCTTTATAGATGTTGGCCTTCTTCTGCTCGCGTGCACCGGATTCGATGTCCAGGTCGTAGAGGCGCTGGCCATCTACCAGTGCAACACGCAACTCTTCGGGTTGAGTTGCGTTAATCAGCATTCTTTTCATGTAGTACCGTCGGTTTCCGGGCTGCCGGAAACGGCGTTCGGCACACACGACTTCTCACGGTCGGTGTCAGGTGCGTCGGGAGTGGTTGGCCATTTCCCGTGTCCAGCGAAGTCCGGCCAATGTGGGCCTTCATCGCGACGTACGCGTCCTGCTTGCTGTGGCTACTTAAGCACTCAGTCAGGAGGAGGAATCAACCAGCGGCTGTGGACGAGATGAAGCGTCTTGAGAAAGCCTGTTGCTACACAGTCCGGCGGTTGTGCATCTCCACCCTACACGTATCCCTGATAATTCGGGTGCTGCCGCGCGCAGAATCCGCAGCGGGTTGGCATTTACCGTGAGCTCCGAAAGGGGAGGTCACGCATCATGGCTAATTTAGGCGTTGTTTCCGATGCCTTCGCTCGGGGTCATTCGCAGCTGACTGCACTTTGTGAACTGGCCGTGAATATGGCTCGCAAAACGAGTGAAAACTCTGCTTTGTGGCGTGATTCAGGCCTCATGTCACCTGCGCTCGTTACACCTGCAAACTCCACCGTTACGTAGCGAAAGCCCCGTAGGACGGCCTCGCGTCCTGGTGAATTGCGTTGGTCAGGGCCGGTTTTTGACCGTTGGTCCGCTGTCCAGGCCGCTTTTGGCGGCGTTCGCGACTATAGCAGCAATGATTAAGTGCTTCAATTCCATAAAAAATTGTTATCATCCGCGCCATGACGACGACTACCCCCCCGACTCCAAGCGTACAACTGCTTGAGGTCTCGCCGGAATATGCCGGCCAGCGCATTGATAATTTCCTTCTCGCCCGACTCAAAGGCGTGCCCAAGACCTTGATTTACCGCATTTTGCGCAAGGGCGAAGTGCGCGTGAACAAAGGTCGGATCAAGCCCGAGTACAAGCTGCAGGCGGGCGATATCGTGCGCGTGCCGCCGGTACGTGTGCCTGAGCGCGACGAGCCGGTGCCACTGGCACAAGGCCTGCTGCAGCGGCTCGAGGCCTCGATTGTCTTCGAAGACAAGGCGCTGATCGTGATCAACAAACCTTGCGGCATCGCCGTTCACGGCGGCAGCGGCTTGAATTACGGGGTCATCGAAGCCTTTCGTCAGTTGCGTCCCGATTGCAAGGAGCTCGAACTGGTTCATCGTCTCGACCGTGACACCTCCGGCCTGCTGATGATCGCCAAGAAGCGCAGCATGCTGCGTCACTTGCACACGGCCTTGCGCGGTGATGGCGTCGATAAGCGCTATATGGCGCTGGTTCGCGGTAACTGGGCGTCTTCGATCAAGCAGGTTCGAGCGTCGCTCGGCAAGAGCAATCTGCGCTCCGGTGAGCGTATGGTCGAGGTCGACGAGGAGGAGGGCAAGGAGTCTGTGACCGTGTTCAAGGTCCTGCGTCGCTTTGGCGACTTTGCCACTTTGATCGAAGCCAAGCCGATCACCGGCCGCACTCACCAGATCCGTGTCCACACGTTGCACGCCGGGCACTGCATTGCGGGCGACACCAAGTACGGCGATGACGATTTCAGTAAGGAAATCCGCGATCTGGGCGGCAAGCGCCTGTTCCTGCACGCCTACATGCTGACCGTGCCGCTCCCCGATGGCGGTGAGCTGAAGCTGCAAGCGCCGGTCGACGAGATGTGGGCCAAAACCGTGGAGCGATTGAGTGCGCCCATCTGATTACAAGCTGCTGATCTTTGATTGGGACGGCACCCTGGCCGATTCCATTGGTCGGATTGTCGAGGCGATGCACGTTGCCTCGCAACGTTCCGGCTTTGAGCTGCGCGATGATCTGGCCGTCAAAGGTATCATCGGCCTGGGCTTGCCGGAAGCGATCCGCACCCTGTACCCCGAAATCGACGACGCCGAGCTGATTGCCTTCCGCGAGCACTATGCTGAGCATTACATTGCGTCGGAGGCTGTGCCTTCGCCGCTGTTCGAGGGTGTGGTCGAATCGCTCGAGGCGTTTCGTACTGAGGGCTATCATCTGGCTGTGGCGACCGGCAAGGCCCGTCGCGGGCTGGATCGGGTGTTGAAGTCCCATGGCTGGGAGAATTACTTCGATATCACTCGCGCCGCCGACGAGACCGCCAGCAAGCCTCATCCGCTGATGCTCGAGCAGATTCTCGCGCATTGCGAGGTTCGCCCGGAGCAGGCGTTGATGGTCGGTGATTCGTCCTTTGATTTGCAGATGGCGCGCAACGCCGGCATGGGCTCGGTGGCCGTCAGTTACGGCGCTCAATCGATCGAAGCGTTGAAGTTGTATGAGCCGCTACTGGCCATCGATCGTTTTTCAGAATTGCATGCCTGGCTGAGTCAGCAGGCTTAACCGGTTGTTTTTGGGGTGGATGGCATGACCGACGAATGGAAGGCGCCCGCCAAGGCGAGCGCAGAGAGCGGTGACGACAGAAGCTGGAAGCTGCTGGAAAAGACGCTGCTGGCCAGCATACAGGAGCAGCGGCGGTCTCGTCGCTGGGGGATATTCTTCAAGCTTCTGATATTTGTGTATCTGTTCGGTGCCATTGCCCTGTTTTCGCCGCTGATGGATGTGGAGAAGGCCGCTACCCGCAGTGCCAATTACACGGCGTTGATCGATGTGACGGGCATGATTGCCGACAAGGAGCCGGCCAGCGCAGACAATATCGTTGGCAGCCTGCGCGCGGCTTTCGAGGACAAGAAGGTCAAGGGTGTCATCCTGCGCATCAACAGCCCGGGCGGCAGTCCGGTGCAGTCGGGTTATGTCTATGACGAGATCCGTCGTCTGCGCGGCCTGCACCCGGACATCAAGCTCTATGCGGTCATCTCCGATCTGGGGGCTTCCGGCGCTTACTACATTGCCAGTGCGGCGGATCAGATCTACGCCGACAAGGCGAGTCTGGTCGGTTCCATCGGTGTGACGGCGGCCGGTTATGGTTTTGTCGGCACCATGGAGAAGCTGGGCGTCGAGCGTCGCACCTACACCTCTGGCGAGCACAAGTCGTTCCTCGATCCCTTCCAGCCACAGAAAGCGGAAGAAACCGCCTTCTGGCAGGGCGTGCTCGACACGACCCATAAGCAGTTCATCAGCAGTGTGAAGCAGGGGCGGGGCGATCGCCTGAAGGATAAGGAGCATCCGGAACTGTTCTCCGGCCTGGTCTGGTCCGGCGAGCAGGCGCTGCCGCTGGGGTTGGTCGATGGGCTGGGCAATGCCAGTTCGGTTGCGCGGGATGTGATCGGCGAGAAAGAGTTGGTGGACTTCACCGTTCAGGAGTCGCCATTCGATCGTTTCTCGAAAAAACTCGGTGCCAGCGTTGCTGAGCATTTGGCGATGTGGATGGGCTTTAACGGGCCGTCGCTGCGCTGATCCGGCTTTAAGGTCAAAAGATCGCAGCCTGCGGCAGCTCCTACGCTAATTCGTGTAGGAGCTGCCGCAGGCTGCGATCTTTTTGCTTTCAGGGGATTTGCACGCCTTCAGTCAACAGCATGTCGATCAGGCGAATCAGCGGCAGGCCGATCAGGCTGGTGGCGTCGGGGCCCTCTGTGCTGCGAAACAGGCTTACCCCCAGGCCTTCGGCCTTGAAGCTGCCTGCGCAGTCGTAGGGTTGCTCGGCGCGCAGGTAGCGTTCGATGCGGGTTGCGTCGAGTGTGCGCATGTGTACGGTGAACGGCACGCAATCGACCTGGCAGTGCCCGGTCTGGCTGTTGAGCAGGGCCAGGCCAGTCAGGAACGTCACGCTGGCGCCGCTGGCGGCCAGCAGTTGTTCGCGGGCCTTTTCGAACGTGTGGGGCTTGCCGATAATCCGCTCTCCCAGCACGGCGACCTGGTCGGAGCCGATTATCAGATGAGCGGTATGGCTGCCGGCCAGGGCGCGGGCTTTCTCTTCGGCGAGGCGTTTGACCAGCTCGATGGCGGATTCGCCCGGGCGATGGCTTTCGTCGATATCCGGCGAGCTGCAAGTGAAAGGCAGCTGCAGGCGGGTCAGTAATTCCCGGCGATAGGCCGAGCTGGAAGCGAGTAATAATGGCAGCATGCGCAACTCCGTAAGGCAGGTGCGAATTCTAGCGAGGCTTCCAAGTGACGGACAGGGCTGAATTTCCTTTGACATGGGCGGGGGCATCCCTATAATGCTGCGCCTATGTTGAATGACCCGATTCCACCTCACGTTGACCCGCGCAAATTGGCTGATCGTGGCACCACCCTTCAAGGTGAAATGCTGCTGGCCGATTTGGAGAGACTCTGCGACCCGCTTTCCGACACTGTCGGTACGGTGCAGGCTAAATTCGTTTTTGAACGAGATGAACGTAAATCTGTGGTCATCCACAGCTTTATCGACACTGAAGTCAAAATGGTTTGCCAGCGTTGTCTTGAGCTGGTCACCCTGCCGATCCACAGCGAATGCAGTTACGCTGTGGTGAAGGAGGGTGCGAATACCCAGTCGTTGCCGAAAGGTTATGACGTGCTGGAACTGGGCGAAGATCCTTTGGATCTGCAGTCACTGATCGAGGAGGAGCTTCTGCTCGCCTTGCCCATTGTGCCTGCTCATCATCCGGAAGAATGCCAGCAGCCGGCGGGTCTCGATGAGCCCGAACCGAGCGAGGACGAGGTAACGCGGTCCAACCCGTTCAGTGTATTGGCGCAGTTAAAGCGTGACCCAAACGTTTAGGAGTTAATCAATTATGGCTGTTCAGCAGAACAAAAAATCCCGCTCTGCCCGTGACATGCGCCGTTCGCACGACGCTCTCGAGGCTAGCACCCTGTCTGTAGAAAAAACCACCGGTGAAGTTCACCTGCGTCACCACGTATCGCCAGAAGGCGTATACCGTGGCCGTAAAGTGATCGACAAGGGCGCTGACGAGTAATCACTTGTCCGCTCAAGTCATCGCGATTGACGCAATGGGCGGGGACTTCGGTCCCCGCAGCATTGTCCAGGCCAGCCTTGCTTGCTTGTCTGCTACACCTTCGCTGCACCTGACCCTCGTCGGTCAACCCTCCCTTCTTGAAGAATTGATCGCTGGCCATCCGGCTGTGGATCGCGCGCGCCTGTCGATTACACCGGCGTCCGAAGTCATCACCATGGACGAAAAGCCTGCCCAGGCCCTGCGTGGCAAACCTGACTCGTCGATGCGCGTGGCGCTTGAGTTGTTGCGTGACGGCAAGGTCCAGGCCTGTGTCAGTGCCGGCAACACCGGGGCGCTGATGGCGTTGTCGCGGTTCGTGCTCAAGACCTTGCCGGGCATTGACCGCCCGGCCATGGTGGCGGCGATTCCGACACAGAAGGGTTACTGCCAGTTGCTCGACCTGGGCGCCAACGTCGATTGCAGTGCCGAGCATCTGTTGCAGTTTGCGGTCATGGGTTCGGTTGCGGCTGAAACCCTGGGCATAGTGCGTCCTCGGGTGGCGTTGCTGAACATCGGCACCGAAGACATCAAGGGCAATCAACAGGTCAAGTTGGCAGCGACGTTGTTGCAAGGCGCCCGTGGCATCAATTACATCGGCTTTATCGAGGGCGACGGTTTGTACCGTGGCGAAGCGGATGTGGTGGTGTGTGACGGTTTTGTCGGCAACATCCTGCTCAAATCCAGCGAAGGTCTGGCGACCATGATTGCCGGGCGCATCGAGGCGTTGTTCAGGAAGAACTTGGCCTCTCGCGTGGTCGGCGCGCTGGCGCTGCCGTTGATGAAGCGTTTGCAGGCCGATCTGGCGCCTGCCCGGCACAACGGCGCGAGCTTTCTCGGCTTGCAGGGGATTGTGGTGAAAAGCCACGGTTCTGCCGGGGTCCAGGGTTTTCAAAGTGCCATTCAGCGCGCCTTGATCGAGATTCAAGAGAATCTTCCTGAACGCCTGCACGGTCGTCTGGAGGATTTGTTGCTTTAGGCGTTTTCGTCGGACAATGCTTAAATGTGACCGCTTGGTTCGATGGGCCATCCAACTGTCAGTTTCTTGCGTCCCCAAAGCGGGGCGCCAACTCTCCGACGACAAGATCATTAGGGGCTTGTTACATGTCTGCTTCCCTCGCATTCGTCTTTCCAGGACAGGGTTCGCAGTCCCTCGGCATGCTGGCCGAGCTGGGCGCGCAACATCCGGTTGTCCTTGAAACATTCAAAGAAGCTTCCGATGCACTGGGTTACGACCTGTGGGCACTGACCCAGCAAGGGCCGGAAGAGCAACTCAATCAAACCGATAAAACCCAACCGGCCATTCTGACCGCCTCTATCGCCCTGTGGCGTCTGTGGCTGGCCGAAGGTGGTGCGCGTCCGGCTTACGTTGCCGGACACAGCCTGGGTGAATACAGCGCGCTGGTCGCGGCAGGCAGCCTGAGCCTGGGCGACGCGGTGAAACTCGTCGAGCGTCGTGGTCAGTTGATGCAGGAAGCCGTTCCGGCCGGTCAGGGCGGCATGGCCGCCATCCTGGGCCTGGACGATGCCGACGTACTGGCGGCCTGTGCCGAAGCGGCGCAAGGCGAGGTGGTCAGCGCGGTCAATTTCAACTCGCCGGGCCAGGTGGTCATCGCCGGTGCCAAGGCTGCCGTCGAGCGCGCCATCGAAGGCTGCAAGGCGCGTGGTGCCAAGCGAGCCATGCCGTTGCCGGTCAGTGTGCCGTCGCACTGTGAGCTGATGCGTCCGGCTGCCGAGCGTTTCGCCGAATCGATCGCCGCGATCGACTGGCAGGCGCCGCAGATTCCTGTGGTGCAGAACGTCAGTGCCCAGGTGCCGGCCGATCTGGAAACCCTCAAGCGCGATCTGCTCGAGCAACTGTACAAGCCAGTACGCTGGGTTGAATCGGTCCAGGTGCTGGCCGCCAAGGGCGCAACCAACCTGGTCGAGTGTGGCCCGGGCAAAGTACTCGCCGGTCTGAACAAGCGTTGCGCCGAAGGCGTGTCGACATCCAACCTCAATACCCCAGACGCTTTCGCTGCCGCCCGTGCAGCGTTGGCCTGAATCAGGAGAAGCTTGCATGAGTCTGCAAGGTAAAGTTGCACTGGTCACCGGTGCCAGCCGTGGCATCGGCCAGGCTATCGCCCTGGAACTGGGTCGTCAGGGCGCCATCGTTGTGGGTACCGCGACCTCCGCGTCGGGTGCCGAGCGCATTGCCGCGACCCTGAAGGAAAACGGTATTCAGGGCACTGGCCTGGAACTCAACGTCACCAGCGACGAGTCCGTGGCTGCGGTCCTGGCGAGCATTCAGGAGCAGTTCGGTGCGCCGGCGATTCTGGTCAATAATGCCGGTATCACCCGCGATAACCTGATGATGCGCATGAAAGACGACGAGTGGCACGACGTTGTCGATACCAATCTGAACAGTCTGTTCCGCCTGTCCAAGGGCGTTTTGCGCGGCATGACCAAAGCCCGTTGGGGCCGAATTATCAGTATTGGCTCGGTTGTGGGTGCCATGGGCAACGCAGGCCAAGTAAACTACGCTGCCGCCAAGGCCGGTCTGGAAGGTTTCAGCCGTGCTCTGGCGCGTGAAGTCGGTTCGCGTTCGATTACGGTAAACTCGGTGGCCCCTGGGTTCATCGATACCGATATGACTCGTGAACTGCCCGAGGCACAGCGTGAAGCCTTGCAGACGCAGATTCCGCTGGGTCGTTTGGGGCAGGCTCAAGAGATCGCGTCCGTGGTCGCTTTTCTTGCGTCGGACGGTGCGGCTTACGTTACCGGAGCTACAATCCCGGTGAACGGCGGGATGTACATGTAATTCAAATGTGACGGATTGCTTCAAAAAAATGTCATACGAGCTGTCTAAAATCCGTTATAAAGCTGCAATCTATTTATAGGCAGAGGGTCACCGGGTTCGAGGAGTGAAGCTTTCAGTTGAAAAGCTGAAAAGCCTTTCTATACACTTACCCACTGGCCAGCTGCCTGAATTTGTCCATTAGGAGTGAAAACAAGGTATGAGCACCATCGAAGAGCGCGTCAAGAAAATCGTTGCTGAGCAACTGGGCGTTAAAGAAGAAGAAGTGGTCAACACTGCTTCCTTCGTTGAAGACCTGGGTGCCGACTCCCTTGACACCGTTGAGCTGGTGATGGCTCTGGAAGAGGAATTCGAGACCGAAATCCCTGACGAAGAAGCCGAGAAGATCACTACTGTACAAGCTGCAATCGACTACGTTACTAGCCATCAGGCGTAATAGTTTGTAATCGTTGCTCGCTGTCATGGAAAAACCGCACTGCCATCATGGCGTGCGGTTTTTTCTTTAGGCCTGATGCAAAGTCGTCATTTGAAAAAAGGAGAGTGCTGTGTCGCGTAGACGCGTCGTAGTCACCGGTATGGGTATGTTGTCGCCACTGGGCACGGATGTGCCGAGCAGTTGGCAGGGCATTCTGGCTGGCCGCAGTGGCATTGGTCTGATCGAACACACCGACCTTTCTGCCTATTCCACCCGTTTTGGCGGCTCGGTAAAGGACTTCAATGTCGAGGAATACCTGTCGGTCAAGGAAGCCCGCAAGCTCGACCTGTTCATTCAATACGGTCTGGCCGCAGGTTTTCAGGCGGTACGCAATTCCGGTCTGGAAGTCACTGACGCCAACCGTGAGCGTATCGGCGTGGCCATGGGCTCGGGTATTGGCGGTCTGACCAATATCGAAGAAACCGCCCGCACGCTGCACGAGACCGGCCCACGACGGATTTCTCCGTTCTTCGTGCCAGGCTCGATCATCAATATGATTTCCGGTTTCCTGTCCATCCACCTCGGTGCACAGGGACCTAACTACGCCATCGCCACGGCCTGTACCACCGGTACACACTGCATTGGCATGGCAGCCCGCAACATCATGTACGACGAAGCCGACGTGATGATTGCCGGCGGCGCCGAGATGGCGGCCTGCGGTCTGGGCATGGGCGGCTTCGGTGCTTCCCGCGCGTTGTCGACCCGTAATGACGAGCCGACCCGCGCCAGCCGTCCATGGGACAAGGGCCGCGATGGCTTTGTGTTGTCCAATGGTGCCGGTGCGCTGGTGCTGGAAGAACTCGAGCACGCCAAGGCGCGTGGCGCGACTATCTACGCCGAGCTGATCGGCTTCGGCACCAGTGGCGATGCCTACCACATGACCTCGCCGCCAGCCGATGGCGCGGGTGCTGCGCGCTGCATCACCAATGCGCTGCGCGATGCCAAAATCAATGGCGATCAAGTGCAGTACATCAATGCCCACGGCACCTCGACTCCCGCAGGCGACCTGGCCGAAGTCAATGCGATCAAGTCGGTGTTCGGCGAGCACGCCTACAAGCTGGCCGTCAGTTCCACCAAGTCCATGACCGGCCACCTGCTGGGTGCGGCGGGCGCGGTCGAGGCGATCTTCAGCGTGCTGGCAATCAACGGCCAGGTGGCACCGCCGACCATCAACCTCGATGAGCCGGACGAAGGCTGCGACCTCGATTTCGTGCCGCACACGGCGCGCAACATGGATATCGATGTGGTCGTTTCCAACTCCTTCGGCTTTGGCGGCACCAACGGCTCGCTGGTGTTCCGCCGGTTCGCAGGCTGATGGACAGCTGGGTCGACGGTCAGCCGGCTGACGCTTTGTCGCTGAAGGATCGCGGCCTGGCTTATGGCGATGGTCTGTTCGAGACCATCGCCGTGCGCAACGGGCAGCCCGTGTTGCTGGACCGGCATCTGTCGCGTCTGGCGGATGGCTGTTCGCGCCTGGCGATAACAGCCGAGCATGAGCTGATCCGCAGCGAACTGTTGGCCTACGCCGCGGCACTGGGTGACGGGGTGCTCAAGCTCATTCTCACCCGTGGCGACGGTCTGCGCGGTTACGCCCCCGATCCTTCGGCTCAGGCCCGACGCATTCTGCAAGGCAATCCACCGGCGGCTTACCCTGCTGCGCATGGCGAGCAGGGTGTACGTCTGTTTCCTTGCGCCACGCGATTGTCCAGGCAGCCATTACTGGCCGGTATCAAGCACCTGAATCGTCTTGAACAAGTCCTCGCCCGAGCCGAATGGCAGGACACCGAGCATGCCGAAGGCTTGATGCTCGATCAGGCCGGACGCGTGATTGAAGGCGTGTTCAGCAACTTGTTCCTGGTGCGTGATGGCGTGCTCATCACCGCTGACCTCAAGCGCTGCGGCGTGGCAGGCGTGATGCGTGCCGAAATATTGTTTCAGGCCAGGTCGTTGGGAATCCCCACGCAAATCTCCGATATCCCCCTCGAACAGCTGCAATGGGCTGACGAAGTCTTTGTCTGCAACAGCGTGTATGGTATTTGGCCGGTGCACGCCTATGCTGCTCTTCACTGGCCGGTTGGGCCGCTCACCCGTAAACTCCAAACCATTGCCCGTGTTCTACTGGATGCTTGATACGTGAGACGTAAACTCTTGCTGCTGCTGGAAACCGGAGTGGTTCTGGCAGGGCTGCTGATGGGTGCTTCAGCCTGGAAAATTCATTCGGCGCTGGTACAGCCGCTGAACATTGCCCAGGAACAATTGCTGGATGTGCCCAAGGGCACCACGCCGACCCGCACCTTCTACCGACTCGAAGCCAATGGCGTCATCAAGGACGCATTCTGGCTGCGGGTGTATTGGCGCTTCAACCTCGCCAAACAACCCCTGCACAGCGGTGAATACCGCATGAAACCGGGCATGACCGTCGAAGGCCTGATCGACCTGTGGAAACGCGGGGACATGGTTCAGTACAGCCTGACCCTGGTCGAAGGCTGGAATTTCCGTCAGGTCCGTGCAGCGCTGGCCAAGGAAGAGAGGCTTGACCATAGTCTCGACGGTTTGAGCGACAGCCAGGTCATGGACAAGCTCGGCCACACCGGGATTTTTCCGGAGGGGCGATTCTTCCCTGACACCTATCGTTACGTACGGGGCATGTCCGATGTCGAGCTGCTGAAAACCGCTTACGACCGCCTCGACGAAGTTCTGGTCAAGGAGTGGGAACAGCGTTCTCCCGATGTGCCGTACACCGAGCCCTATCAGGCGCTGATCATGGCTTCGCTGGTGGAAAAGGAAACCGGCGTACCGCAGGAGCGTGGGCAGATTGCCGGCGTGTTTGTGCGCCGCATGGCGATAGGCATGCTGCTGCAGACCGACCCGACGGTGATCTACGGCCTCGGCGACCGCTACAGCGGCAAGCTGACCCGGGCTCACCTCAAGGAGTCGACGCCCTATAACACCTACATGAATGCGGGCCTGCCGCCGACCCCGATTTCCATGGTCGGCCGCGAAGCCATCCATGCGGCGCTCAATCCGGTGGAGGGCAACAGCCTTTACTTCGTGGCGCGTGGTGACGGCACTCATGTGTTCTCCGACGACCTGGATGCCCACAACAATGCCGTGAAGGAGTTCCAGCTCAAGCGTCGCGCCGACTACCGCTCCAGCCCGGCTCCCGCTACTGCGACCGAAATGCCGCCAACCCAGGCTGAGCAAAACGGTACGCAGGAGGCCAAGGCTTCGCAGGAGCAGGCGCCGATCCCGGCCGCTTCACCGAACACGGCTCCCGAGGCGCTGCCGCAAGTGCCGCCGCAGGATCCTGCGCCAGCCCCTGAAACGCCCGAACTCGATGCCAACGCACCGAAAAGCTCGCAATGACTCTGACTAAGGACTGCCTGTGACCGGCTTGTTTATTACTCTGGAAGGCCCGGAAGGCGCCGGCAAGAGCACCAATCGCGAATACCTGGCCGAGCGCCTGCGCGCCGCCGGCATCGAGGTGGTGCTGACCCGCGAGCCTGGTGGCACGCCGCTGGCCGAGCGCATCCGTGAAGTGCTGCTGGCCCCGGTCGATGAAGTCATGAACCCGGACACCGAGTTGCTGCTGGTGTTCGCGGCGCGTGCCCAACACCTCGCCGAAGTGATTCGCCCGGCGCTGGCCCGCGGTGCGGTGGTTTTGTGT
The DNA here is from genome assembly GCF_039909015.1 of Pseudomonas grandcourensis. Taxonomy (NCBI): domain Bacteria; kingdom Pseudomonadati; phylum Pseudomonadota; class Gammaproteobacteria; order Pseudomonadales; family Pseudomonadaceae; genus Pseudomonas; species Pseudomonas grandcourensis. The sequence goes on along the minus strand of NZ_CP150919.1, from coordinate 5,201,906 downwards.
GATCGTTTTACCGATTCGACATATGCCTACCAGGGCGGCGGTCGCGGCTTGTCGCTGGAGCGCATCGCGACCCTGGAAACCTTCGTCCAGGGCGATCTGCGCCCGGACCTGACGCTGATTTTCGATCTGCCTGTCGAAGTGGGTCTGGCCCGCGCCAGCGCTCGCGGTCGTCTGGATCGCTTTGAGCTCGAAGGTCGGACCTTTTTCGATGCCGTGCGCAGTGCCTTCCTCAAGCGAGCCAAGGCGGATCCGGCGCGTTATGTGCTGGTCGATGCTGCCCAGCCGTTGGCACAGGTCCAGCAATCGCTGGATGCCTTGCTGCCGCGCCTGCTGGAGTTGAACCGTGGCTGAGGCCTACCCGTGGCAGGAAACCCTCTGGCAGCAACTGGCCGGTCGCGCCCAGCATGCACACGCCTATCTGCTGCATGGCCCGGCCGGGATCGGCAAGCGGGCACTGGCCGAGCGTTTGATGGCCAGCTTGCTATGCCAGCGCCCGAACGCGCTGGAAGCCTGCGGCGAATGCAAATCCTGCATGCTGCTCAAGGCAGGTAGTCACCCGGATAACTACATCCTGGAGCCGGAAGAAGCCGACAAGGCGATCAAGGTCGATCAGGTTCGCGACCTGGTCGGTTTCGTGGTGCAGACCGCGCAGTTGGGCGGGCGCAAGGTGGTGCTGATCGAGCCGGCCGAGTCGATGAACATCAACGCCGCCAACGCCTTGCTCAAAAGCCTTGAAGAACCGTCCGGCGATACCGTTTTGCTGCTGGTCAGCCATCAGCCGGGCCGTTTGTTGCCAACCATCAAGAGTCGCTGCGTGCAGCAGGCCTGTCCGCTGCCGGGCGAGGCCATGAGCTTGAAGTGGCTGGCCCAGGCGTTGCCGGAGTGCTCCGAAGACGAGCGTGTCGAACTGCTGACCCTGGCCGCCGGTTCGCCGTTGGCGGCGGTCAATCTCCAGGGCCAGGGCGTGCGTGAACAGCGCGCGCAAGTGGTGGAAGGGGTGAAAAAACTCCTCAAGCAACAACAGTCGCCGACGCAACTTGCCGAAGAATGGAAAAACATTCCGATGTTGCGCCTGTTCGACTGGTTCTGCGATTGGTCGAGCCTGATCCTGCGCTATCAGTTGACCCAGGACGAAGCCGGCCTGGGCCTGACCGACATGCGCAAGGTCGTGCAATACCTGGCGCAGAAAAGTGCCCAGGGCAAAGTCCTCGATATCCAGGACTGGATCCTCGCCCAGCGGCAGAAAGTCCTGAGCAAGGCCAACCTCAACCCGGCCTTGCTGCTGGAGGCATTACTGGTGCAATGGGCGTCGTTGCCTGCCCAGCGATGACTGTCTGCGCCTAAACTCTGAGTATCGGTACATCCGACCGTCCCACCCATTCGATACAAGTTGCAGCCCCTTATGCTCGTAGATTCCCATTGCCACCTTGATCGCCTCGACCTGACCGCCCACGACGGCTCCCTGGATGCTGCCCTGGAGGCTGCCAGGCAGCGCGGGGTAGGGCACTTTCTGTGTATCGGTGTCAGCGCGGACAACGCGGCCGACGTCAAGGCCCTGGCCGAGCGTTATGACGACGTCGACTGCTCGGTGGGCGTGCACCCTCTGGATGTGCAGCCGGGGGCCGCGCCGGCGCTGGACTGGCTGTTGCACGAACTCAACCACCCGCGTGTGGTGGCGATTGGCGAAACAGGCCTGGACTATCACTACGAGCCGGAAGCGGCAGAGTTGCAGCAGGAATCCTTCCGCCTGCACCTGCAGGCAGCGCAACAAACCGGCAAACCGGTGATCATCCATACCCGTGGTGCCCGCACCGATACCCTGGACTTGCTGCGTGAAGCGGCGCTGCCCCAGGCGGGCGTACTGCATTGCTTTACCGAAGACTGGGAGATGGCGAAGTCTGCGCTAGACATGGGCTATTACATTTCCCTGTCCGGTATTGTCACTTTCCGCAATGCCGACGCGTTGCGCGATGTGGCCAGCAAGGTACCAGCCGACCGATTGCTGGTGGAAACCGACTCGCCGTACCTGGCGCCGATCCCCTATCGCGGCAAGCCAAACCTGCCGCAGTACGTGCGTGAAGTTGCGGAATTTCTGGCAATGTTGCGTGGTGAGCCCTACGAGCGGTTTGCCGAGCAGACCACGGCGAATTTCAAGCGACTGTTCCCGCTGGCGCACGTAAAAGGTTAAATCGCAGGCAAAAAAAACCCGGGTTCTGGGGGGTGAATCCGGGTTAAGACCATTAGGAGTAAAACAATGGCACGCGGTCCGTTGGTACCAATATCGGCGTGACACTTGGGGGAGATGCCCCGCCGACAGTTCAAGTATTGATCAGGATTGCGCCTCGTCCAGTTTAGCGGCCCGGGTTTTTAAACAAATTTGGAATACGTGCGCTTCGGAAGAGTTCTCATCACCCGGTAAACGTACGCGGAATGACCAGAAAGCGCAGATATGGTCGGATGATCCGTGCATTTTTGCGTAAGTTAGGCATAATACGCGGCTTCGAATTTTGACCCCGACAGACCTTTTCTTATGCATAAAGAACCTCGTAAGGTCCGTGAATTCCGTCGCCGCGAGCAGGAAATTCTCGATACCGCGCTCAAGCTGTTCCTCGAACAAGGTGAAGACAGTGTCACCGTCGAGATGATTGCTGATGCCGTCGGTATCGGCAAAGGCACGATCTACAAGCACTTCAAATCCAAGGCGGAAATCTATCTGCGCCTGATGCTCGACTACGAGCGCGATTTGAACGCTCTGCTGCATTCGGCCGATGTCGACAAGGACAAGGAAGCCCTGTCCCGGGCCTACTTCGAATTCCGCATGCGCGATCCACAACGCTATCGCCTGTTCGACCGCCTCGAAGAGAAAGTGGTCAAGGGCAACCAGGTGCCGGAGATGATCGAGGAGTTGCACAAGATCCGTGCCTCGAACTTCGAACGCCTGACCCTGCTGATCAAGGGCCGGATCAGCGAAGGCAAGCTGGAAGACGTGCCACCTTACTTCCACTACTGCGCGTCCTGGGCGCTGGTGCACGGTGCCGTCGCGCTGTATCACTCGCCGTTCTGGAGCAATGTGCTGGAAGATCAGGAAGGTTTCTTCCAGTTCCTGATGGACATCGGCGTGCGCATGGGCAACAAGCGCAAGCGCGACACCGACACTTCCGGTAGCTGAGCCATTCAGTTGCCTTATTGCGCCATGATTTTGCTACTTGGCGCAGTACCGCAGGAATATACTCAGGTAGAGGACTTGCTAAAACTTGATTTCTGAGTCAAGTTTTAGCGGCCCGATATTCTTCCGCCGGAGTGATCATGATCGTTGACCGTCAAGGCAGGCGTTTTCGCAACTTGCGAATCAGTCTGACCTCAGCCTGCAATTACGCTTGTACCTACTGCGTGCCCAACGGTAAGCGGCTGGTGGCTGCGCAGGATGAATTGTCGGCCGAAGCCATGGCGCGCGGCGTGGCTTATCTGATTGAAGCGGCGGGCATCGAGCGTCTGCGCATTACCGGTGGCGAGCCGCTGGTCAGCCCGAAACTCGAAGCGTTCATGACCGCGGTCGGGCAGATGGGCCTGGAAGACATCAGCCTGACCACCAATGGCCAGTTGCTGACGAAGAAACTGCCGCTGTTGGTGAACGCCGGCATTCGGCGCCTCAACGTTTCCCTCGATACCCTCGACGCCAGTGCGTTCCGCGGCATTGCCCGGGGCGGCGACCTGGCCACCGTGCTCGACGGCATGAGCGAGGCCAGTGCAGCCGGCATGAAAATCAAGGTCAACATGGTACCGCTACGCGGCCAGAACCTCGATCAAGTGATGCCGCTGCTCGACTACTGCCTGGATCGCGGTTATGAACTGCGCTTCATCGAGCTGATGCGCATGGGCCACCTGGCCAGCGACTCCAATGCCTTTCTGCAACAGTTCGTCAGCCTCCAGCAATTGCTGAGCTTGATCGGCGAGCGCTACGAGTATCTGCAAGCCGACGCGCCCGTCGATGCGACAGCGGTGCGCTATGAAATTCCGGGGCAAGGCCATTTCGGCGTGATCGCCAACGAAAGTGTGCCTTTCTGCCGTACCTGCTCGCGCCTTCGTTTGTCGTCCACCGGGTGGCTGCACGGCTGCCTGTCATCGAGCAATCGCCATTACATCGGCGACCTGCTGGACAAACCGCGCCATCAGGCCCTGCCGGCGCTGCAGCGGCTGCTGGTGAAAGCCTTGGGGGACAAGCAGGAAGTAGCGTTCTCTGGTGGCGCTACCGTGATGAAAATCATCGGCGGCTGAACCGGCCTCATCGCGGGCAAGCCACGCTCCCACAAGGTTTTGCGTAAAACCTGGGGGAGCGTGGCTTGCCCGCGATTGCGTTTGATCAGGCAACGCGCAACTTGAGCTGGCGCGGAAGCTGCATCCTACGGCCATTCGCCGGTTTTCCGACACCGGCCTCTGGAGGATAGGATGCGTAGCCTGGTTTTGCTGCTGGCCGTTTTGGCACTTGGTGGCTGCATGAACGTCAGCGATATGGCCGAAGGGACTCGTTACCATATGAGCGATGCGGGGTTGCTCGACCACAGTGACAGCCGTCGCGTAAACAACCTGCGCATTCAACCGGACTCGTTCGTCTACATCGCCCAAGGCGCTTTCATGCCCCCAGGCAGCGACGTCTACCCGCGACCCAACGTGATCGCCGAAGTCGCGTTCGATGGCTTCGTCGAATACTTCCCTATGGTCCGCCGTGCCCGTACGCCGGAAGGCCTCGACCAGGCCATGGGCGAAGCCCGTGCCGCCGGTGCGCACTATCTGCTCTATACCCGGTTTGCCAAGTCTGACGACCGTATCGGCAACTCGGACGAGTGGCTGGACCAGGAAGCCCTGGATCGTCTCGGCATCGACAGCGGTATGATTCAGATCATGTTGATCGAGACCAGCACCCAGTATTTGATTGATACTGCAACCATCAAGAGTCGTGGCGGTTTACTGACGTTCCACGATAAAAAACCCGAAGACCTGATGGGCCCGCCGCTGGAACAATACGCGCGCAGCCTGCTGGGCCTCAGCGACCAGTAATGCCAAGGAGAACGCCATGAGTGGCCCGCAAAAAGCCAACGACCTGCTGGGGCAAATCCCCAAGACCCAAGGCTTGCCGCCGGTGCACCTGTGGAATCCGGATTTCTGCGGCGACATCGACATGCGCATCGCCCGCGACGGCACCTGGTATTACCTGGGCACGCCGATCGGGCGCAAGCCGATGGTCAAACTGTTCTCCACCATCATTCGCCGCGACGGCGATGATTATTTCCTGATCACTCCGGTGGAAAAGGTCGGCATCAAGGTCGACGATGTGCCGTTCGTGGCGATTGCGGTGGAGGTGGAAGGCGAGGGCGAGGCGCAACTGTTGCGCTTTACCACCAACGTCGATGAAACCACCGAGGCCGGTGCCGGACACCCGATGCGCGTGGTCATCGACCCGGTAACCCAAGAGCCAGCCCCTTACGTGCATGTGCGCAGCAATCTTGAAGCCTTGATCCATCGCAACGTGTTCTATCAATTGGTAGAGCTGGCGGTGAGTCGCGAGATCGACGGCCAGCGCTGGCTCGGTGTATGGAGTGGCGGCGAGTTCTTCCCCATCGGTCTGGAACCCTGACACATAACCCGGTGCTTTCTGTGTACTCGGTAAATTCAAATTGACATCCAATCGTATGATGATTAGCGTGGGCCTCCATTGCGAACGGCTTTGAGGTGTCCATGTCCAGCAGCTTTCATGCATCGACGGTTGACTGGCTGGGTTGCTGGCTCGCCACGGGGCAGGTCAAGGCGGGTGAGTCACTCAAGGTCGAAGCCGACCTCGGCGAACAACTTGGTGTAAGCCGCACGGTCATCCGTGAAGCCATCAAGACCCTGGTTGCCAAAGGCATGCTCGAGGTCGGGCCAAAAGTCGGCACGCGGGTCTTGCCGGTGCGGCGCTGGAACCTCTTCGACCCACAAGTCGTCGGCTGGTTGTCGCGCAGCGGCTTGCCGGAAAACTTCGTCGACGATCTGCTCGACCTGCGCCGCACCATCGAACCGATGGCCGTGCGCTGGGCTTGCGAGCGCGCAACCGGCGAACAGGTGAACGCGATCCTGTTGGCCTGCAACGCGCTGGAACGGGCGGTGGACAGCGGCATCGATTACAACCGTGCCGACCAGCTCTTCCACGAATGCATCCTCGCCGCCAGCCACAACCAATTCATCGAACAAATGGTTCCCGCCCTCGGCGCGTTGCTGGCGGTGGCCTTTGAAGTGTCCGCCGCCGACCCGGATGAACTGCGTCGCACCTTGCCGATTCACCGGGACCTGGCCGAGGCTATCGCGGCCCGTGATACCGCCCGGGGTGTCTGGGCCTGCATGACCCTGATCGATAACGCGGACCTGGCGATCAAACGCTACTACCCGCAAGTCATGGCCGATAAAAAGGCCAGCTGACATCGAAAATCCCCACATAAAAACAAGAACAATGCAGGAGGTTTCATGGCGTGGATTGCGGTGACCGAACATCGGGCACAACTGGGCGAAGGCCCGTTCTGGGATGCGCCCACCCAAGCCCTGTACTGGGTGGATATCGCCGGTAAACAGGCGTTGCGGTTGATCGGCGCCAACGTGCAGATCTGGCAGATGCCGGAGCACGTATCGGCGTTCATTCCCTGCGAAAGCGGCGACGCGCTGGTGACACTGAGCAGCGGGGTGTATCGCCTCGATCTCGATTCGCCCGGCCTGGAACCGCGCCTGACATTGTTTTGCGTTGCCGATCCGCAGCCGGGCAACCGCCCCAACGAAGCCCGCTGCGACGCCCAGGGCCGACTCTGGCTCGGCACCATGCAAAACAACCTCGGAGAACACGGAGAAGACCTGCCCATCGTCTGCCGTTCCGGTGGACTGTTTCGCATCGAACGCGCAGGGCGGGTTGTGCCGTTGCTTCGCAATCTGGGCATTCCCAACACACTGCTGTGGAGCGATGACGCCACCACCGTGTATTTCGGCGACAGCCTCGACGGCACCTTGTATCGACATTTCATCCGTACCGACGGAGCCCTCGATGCGCCGCAAGTCTTGTTTGGTCCGCACGGGCGTGGCTGCCCGGACGGTTCGGCGATGGATACCGAAGGTTTTATCTGGAATGCCCGTTGGGACGGTAGCTGTCTGCTCAGATTGAGCCCGGACGGCAACATCGATCGGATCATCGAGCTGCCGGTCAGTCGACCCACCAGTTGCGTGTTCGGCGGTACAGACCTGAAAACCCTGTACATCACCAGCGCAGCGAGTCCGTTGGGCCATACGTTGGATGGGGCGGTGTTGTCGATTGCAGTGGATGTGCGTGGAAAGCATTGCGCGCGTTTCGCTGGATAAATCCCATAATATGGGATGTAAATATATATATTGAGATTTGTCGCGAGCCGGGTTTATAGTCGGCCTCACGAGTTACATGCACTCACACTTAAAAAAACAAAACAGGTGAAGTGATGCAGCGAAGTTCCCCCGTGCTCCCTTGCGGAGCCTGTGCCTCAGAACGTTTCCGAGCTGAAACGTTTTCGCACTCACCTGCTTCCTACCCAGCGCCTTTTGACCGGACATCGACAGATGCCCGGTTTTCGTCGTGTCTTCGAACAGGAGTCTTGATCCATGGCTGAACCACTGTCATTGCCACCGGTGCCCGAACCGCCCAAGGGTGAACGCCTGAAAAACAAGGTCGTATTGCTGACCGGTGCCGCCCAGGGGATTGGCGAAGCGATTGTGGCGACCTTCGCGTCCCAGCAGGCCAGGCTGATCATCAGCGACATTCAGGCCGAGAAAGTCGAGAAGGTCGCGGCGCACTGGCGGGACCAGGGCGCCGATGTGGTGGCGATCAAGGCCGACGTGTCGCGTCAGCAGGATCTGCACGCCATGGCCCGATTGGCGATCGACCTGCATGGCCGGATCGATGTGCTGGTCAATTGCGCCGGGGTCAACGTGTTTCGTGATCCGCTGGAAATGACCGAGGAAGACTGGCGTCGCTGCTTTGCCATCGACCTGGATGGCGCCTGGTACGGCTGCAAGGCGGTGCTGCCGCAGATGATCGAGCAGGGTATCGGCAGCATCATCAACATTGCTTCGACCCATTCCTCCCACATCATTCCGGGTTGCTTCCCGTACCCGGTTGCCAAGCATGGCCTGCTGGGTCTGACCCGCGCGCTGGGTATCGAATATGCGTCCAAGGGTATCCGCGTCAATGCCATCGCGCCGGGCTATATCGAAACCCAGATCAACATCGATTACTGGAACGGTTTCGCCGACCCCCACGCCGAACGCCAGCGTGCGTTTGACCTGCACCCGCCGCGCCGCATCGGGCAACCGATCGAAGTGGCAATGACCGCCGTGTTCCTGGCCAGCGATGAAGCGCCGTTCATCAATGCCTCGTGCATCACTATCGATGGCGGGCGCTCGGTGATGTACCACGACTGAGTGATCGGGCTTTCAGGCGCACTACTACGTCTGAAATCCAATCATCATACGATATGACTATTGGCAGTACGGTTTTACCGCCCATTGATTAACAAAAAAACACTTTCAAAGAACGCTCAAGAACAATAACAAGGAGTCAGCTTATGAATCGTCGTCATGCAATCCGTTCCCTCTGCTGTGCCGCATTGGCGGTTTCGGCGGTCAGCCTGAGCAGCACGCTGCTGGCGGCCGAGGAAGTGAAAATCGGTTTTCTGGTCAAGCAAGCGGAAGAGCCCTGGTTCCAGACCGAGTGGGCGTTTGCCGAAAAGGCCGGGAAAGAGAAGGGCTTCACCCTGATCAAGATCGCCGTGCCGGATGGTGAGAAAACCCTTTCCGCCATCGACAGCCTCGCGGCCAACGGCGCCAAGGGCTTCGTGATCTGCCCGCCGGATGTGTCACTCGGCCCGGCGATCATGGCCAAGGCCAAGCTCAACGGGTTGAAAGTAATCGCCGTCGATGACCGCTTTGTCGATGCTGGCGGCAAGTTCATGGAAGACGTGCCGTACCTTGGCATGGCCGCTTTCGAAGTCGGCCAGAAACAAGGCCATGCCATGGCGACCGAAGCGAAGAAACGCGGCTGGGACTGGAAAGACACCTATGCGGTGATCAACACCTACAACGAACTCGACACCGGCAAGAAGCGCACCGACGGTTCGGTGAAAGCGCTGGAAGATGCCGGCATGCCGAAAGACCACATCCTGTTCGCAGCCCTCAAGACCCTCGATGTGCCGGGTAGCATGGACGCCACCAATTCGGCCCTGGTGAAACTGCCGGCTGCGGCGAAGAACCTGATCATCGGCGGCATGAACGACAACACCGTGCTGGGTGGTGTGCGCGCTACCGAGAGCGCCGGTTTCGCCGCGGCCAACGTGATCGGCATCGGCATCAACGGTACCGACGCCATCGGCGAGCTGAAGAAACCCGACAGCGGTTTCTACGGCTCGATGCTGCCGAGCCCGCACATCGAGGGCTACAACACCGCCAGCATGATGTACGAGTGGGTCACCACCGGCAAAGAACCGGCGAAGTACACCGCCATGGATGACGTGACGCTGATCACCCGCGACAACTTCAAGCAGGAGCTGGAAAAGATCGGCCTGTGGAACTGACAGCCGTTTGATTTCAGCGGCGGCCCCGGCGGCGGGGCTGCCTGATCGGTGTGAAGAGGTGGTTATGCACGCGCAAACAATCCAACACGAACACAGCCTTACCGGCAGCTTGCGCTTCAACGGGATCGGCAAGACCTTTCCCGGGGTGAAGGCGCTGGACAACATCAGCTTCGTCGCCCATCCGGGGCAGGTTCATGCCTTGATGGGCGAGAACGGCGCCGGCAAGTCGACACTGCTGAAAATCCTCGGCGGGGCCTACACGCCTTGCAGCGGTGCCTTGCAGATCGGCGAGCGGACGATGGACTTCAAGTCCACCGCCGACAGCATCGGCAGTGGCGTCGCGGTGATCCACCAGGAGCTGCATCTGGTGCCGGAAATGACCGTGGCCGAGAACCTGTTTCTCGGGCATCTGCCAGCCAGTTTCGGCCTGATCAATCGCAGCACCTTGCGCCAGCAGGCACTGGCCTGTCTCAAGGGCCTGGCCGATGAAATCGACCCGCAGGAGAAAGTCGGGCGCCTGTCCCTCGGCCAGCGGCAACTGGTGGAAATCGCCAAGGCGTTGTCCCGTGGCGCCCACGTGATTGCCTTCGACGAACCCACCAGCAGCCTTTCGGCAAGGGAGATCGACCGCTTGATGGCGATCATCGGCCGGCTGCGGGACGAGGGCAAAGTGGTGCTCTACGTGTCCCACCGGATGGAAGAAGTGTTCCGGATCTGCAGCGCGGTGACGGTGTTCAAGGACGGGCGTTACGTACGCACCTTCGACGACATGAGCCAGCTGACCCACGATCAATTGGTCACCTGCATGGTCGGGCGCGACATCCAGGACATCTACGATTACCGCCCGCGCCAGCGCGGCGCGGTGGCACTCAAGGTCGACGGTCTGCTCGGGCCGGGGTTGCGCGAGTCGGTGAGTTTCGAGGTGCACAAAGGCGAAATCCTCGGGCTGTTCGGGCTGGTTGGTGCCGGTCGCACCGAGCTGTTGCGCCTGCTCAGCGGCCTGGCACGCAACAGCGCCGGACAACTGAAACTTCGTGGCCATGAACTGAAGCTGCGTTCACCCCGTGACGCGATTGCCGCCGGGATCCTGTTGTGTCCCGAGGACCGCAAGAAGGAAGGCATCCTGCCGCTGGCCAGCGTCGCCGAGAACATCAACATCAGTGCGCGCGGCGCCCACTCCACCTTCGGTTGCCTGTTGCGCGGCCTGTGGGAGAAGGACAACGCCGAGCAGCAGATCAAGGCGCTGAAAGTGAAGACGCCCAACGCGGCGCAGAAAATCATGTACCTGTCCGGTGGCAATCAGCAGAAGGCCATTCTCGGCCGCTGGCTGTCGATGCCGATGAAAGTGCTGCTGCTCGACGAGCCCACCCGTGGCATCGACATCGGTGCCAAGGCCGAGATCTACCAGATCATCCATAACCTGGCCGCCGAGGGGATCGCGGTGATTGTGGTGTCCAGCGACCTGATGGAAGTCATGGGCATTTCCGACCGCATCCTGGTGCTGTGCGAAGGCGCCCTGCGTGGCGAGCTGAGCCGCGAACAGGCCAACGAATCCAACCTGCTGCAACTGGCTTTGCCGCGCCAACGCGCCGACGGCGTGGCGAACTGAGAGGTGACTATGATGACAACCCAAAACAACACCCTGCCCACCACACGCAAACCGCTGGACCTGCGGCGCTTCCTCGATGACTGGGTGATGCTGCTGGCGGCGGTCGGCATCTTTGTCGCCTGCACCTTGCTGATCGACAACTTCCTGTCACCGCTGAACATGCGTGGCCTGGGCCTGGCGATTTCCACCACAGGGATTGCTGCGTGCACCATGTTGTATTGCCTGGCGTCCGGGCATTTCGACTTGTCGGTGGGCTCGGTGATTGCCTGTGCCGGGGTGGTTGCGGCAGTGGTGATGCGCGACACCAACAGTGTGTTCCTCGGTGTCTGTGCGGCGCTGGTGATGGGCCTGATCGTCGGTCTGATCAACGGCATCGTCATCGCCAAACTGCGGGTCAACGCGCTGATCACCACGCTGGCGACCATGCAGATCGTGCGCGGCCTGGCCTACATCTTCGCCAACGGCAAGGCGGTGGGGGTGTCCCAGGAATCGTTCTTTGTGTTCGGCAACGGCCAGCTGTTTGGCGTGCCGGTGCCGATCCTGATCACCATCGTCTGCTTCCTGTTCTTCGGCTGGCTGCTGAACTACACCACCTACGGGCGTAACACCATGGCCATTGGCGGCAACCAGGAAGCGGCGTTGCTGGCCGGTGTGAATGTCGACCGGACCAAGACCATCATCTTCGCGGTGCACGGTGTGATTGGTGCGTTGGCGGGGGTGATCCTGGCTTCGCGCATGACCTCGGGGCAGCCAATGATTGGCCAGGGTTTCGAGCTGACGGTGATCTCGGCCTGCGTGCTGGGCGGGGTGTCGTTGAGTGGCGGGATCGGCATGATCCGGCACGTGATCGCCGGGGTGTTGATTCTGGCAATCATCGAGAATGCGATGAACCTGAAGAACATCGATACGTTTTATCAGTATGTGATTCGGGGTTCGATTTTGTTGTTGGCGGTGGTCATTGACCGACTGAAACAGCGCTGACACCCATTACACCTGTGGGAGCGAGCTTGCTCGCGATGGCGGAGTATCAGCCAGCATTTATGTTGGATGTGTCGGCCTCATCGCGAGCAAGCTCGCTCCCACAGGGTTCTGCGTTCACACGTCGAATTATGGTCTGGCACAGATCCTGTGGGAGCGGGCTTGCCCGCGAAGAGGCCCTTAAACTCAACACATGATCCGGCCGCTACTATTGACTGTCATCGTCGTCATCACCCGAGCTGCCGCTAGTGGTCGAGCCGAGTCCGCCGCTGCTGGGTGTTTTGCTGCCTGGCAAATTCATAACACCCTGACGTCCCGCGTCATTGCCTTGAACCCGCGGGTCGGTGCCGGTGGAGGGCGGCAGGTTGTGGTCGATCGTGGTGCCATCGGTATTCATGCCGGGGGCACTCTGGATGGCGGGGGCCTTGGGTTTTTCCACCGGATTGGTCGGGCCGGTGCTCGAGCCGATGGTCCCGGCGAAGGCGGCTGCGGACAAAAGCGCAGTGAGAGCGAGGGCGATCAGCCTGGACAGGGTCATGGCGGTGTCTCCAACGAGTAGAGTCCTTACCTGATTAGTACGCCCTCGATCCAGATGGGTGCATTGTTGGCGACGAACGGCTCAGGCTTGCTCCAGCGCCCTGACCGCTGTCGCCCTACGCCAGATCAACCGGCCCACGGTGATCAGCCAGTTGAGCGCAGCAACCGCCAACACCGTGAGCAACAGCGTGGGCATGCCTTGCTCGACGATGATTTTCCCGGCCAGCAATGGAAAGCCGAACACGCCGATGAAGTACGACAGGCTGAACAACAGCAAGGATTGCGCGGTGGTGCCGTTCGGCGCTTCATTGGCGGCCAGGCCGTTTATCACCGAGTAGGTCAGGCCGTAACCGATCCCGAGCATCACCGCTGCGAGCACGTAGCTCAAACTGCTGTCGACGACAAAACCGAACATCACGATCGATGCCAGCATCAACCCCGAAAGTACGCACGACGCACGGAACGGATCGCGCTTGACCACGAAACCGGCAACCAGCATGCGGCCGCTGATCGCAGCGCTCATGAAGCCGAGGAAGAACAGCGAATAGTCGAGTGAGCGTGCCGCCGCATAACTGGTTTGAAAGCTCGACAGACCACCGAACACGCAGCCGCCAAGGCCAACCATGATGATCGGAAACACGGCCCTGGACGACAGCACCTGACCCGCTGCACGCCAGGAAATCCGCGACACACTGCCAGATTGCGCGTGCTCCTGTTTCAATTGTCGATCCAGGCGCCAGAACAGCAATACGCCGATCAGGCTGGCCAGCGCCGCCAGGTAAAACGCCGCCGTCGCCGGATAACCGAGCGCACTCGCCGCGCGGCCGAGCAACGGGCCACTGCCGATCCCGGTCATCATGCTGCCCGACAGCAGGGCGAAGTATTTGGCGCGCTGTGCGGGTGTCACAAGACTCGCCACGATGATCGGCCCGAGGGTGTAGAACACGCCCCAGCCCAGGCCCAGCAGCAGCCCGAAAAACAACAGCAGTTGACCGAAGCCCGGGGTCAGGGCGAAGCCCAGGCTAGCCGCTACCAGCAACACACCGAACAGCGCCACCGAACGGGCGGCACCGAACAGGTCGGACAAATGACCGGAAACAATCACCGCCGCAAAGGTGCTGAGCATCGCCGCCGAAATCACACTTCCGGCGTCGTGTTCGTTACCGCCGCGCGAACCGATCAGCAATGAGAGCAAAAAGGTCGAACCGTAGGACAACGACAACAGGTAACTGGCGAGGCAGAACAGGCCGAACAACTTGCTTGAAACTGGAGGTGTTGCGGTAGACATGACGCGGTTCCTTTGCCGGCTGAATGAGCAGCGCCGCTATCTAACCACGCAGTGCCCAAATGTTAGGTCCGAGGTTATCGATTCCAGGGTTAGTGTTGGCCGGAGTAATGCATTTGCACTGTCGCGGTGATTCAGCTTTTGTGGCGAGGGAGCCCCTCGCCACAAGTACCGCGCCGACTTAGTATGGCGTTTTCCACTTTTGACAAGGCACGTCCATGACGATCGAAATCCGCCCGGCGACCCCCAGTGACGCACCGCAAATCCTCGCGTTCATCACTGAACTGGCCGACTACGAACGTGCCCGCCATGAAGTCATCGCCAGCGTTGCCGATATCGAGCGCAGCCTGTTCAGCGAAGGTGCCACCGCCCATGGCCTGATCTGCCTGCGCGACGGTGCACCCATCGGTTTCGCGGTGTTCTTCTTCAGCTATTCCACCTGGCTTGGCAGCAACTGCCTGTACCTGGAAGACCTCTACATCACCCCGGAACAACGCGGCGGCGGTGCGGGCAAGACCCTGCTGCGGCATCTGGCGAAAATCGCCTGCGCCAACGACTGCGGCCGTTTCGAGTGGAGCGTGCTGGAGTGGAATACGCCCGCCATCGATTTCTACAAATCCCTGGGGGCGCAACCGCAGGAGGAGTGGGTGCGCTATCGGATGGATGGGGCGGTGTTGCGGGATTTCGCAGCAGGTAACTGATCACTTTTAAAAGATCGCAGCCTTCGCGCTGCGATTTTTTTGTCGTGTCTCACAATATGGGATTGATATTTATATATTGAGATTTATCCCTGCGCAGGTTTATAGTCCCGCTCACTCACTGCCAAAAACCAAAACAGGTGAAGCGATGCAGGCGCAATTGATCGCGCTCGACTGGGGGACAACCTCATTACGTGCTTACAAACTGACTGAAGGCGGCCAAGTGCTCGAGCAGCGTTCGCTGTCGTCGGGGATCATGCAGCTGCCGAAAGCGCCACGAATCATTGGCGGCCGGGAATGCGCCGATGGTTTCGAACTGGCCTTCGACGAGGCTTGCGGCGACTGGCTCGATGCCCAGCCGGATTTGCCGGTGATTGCCTGCGGCATGGTCGGCAGCGCCCAGGGCTGGAGCGAAGCGGCCTACCGCGACACCCCGGCGAACGTCGCCACCCTCGGTACTTCCTTGCAAACCGTGCGCAGCCTGCGCGGCGTCGATGTGCACATCGTGCCCGGCGTCATCGAGCGTTCGCCTTTGCCGAACGTGATGCGCGGTGAAGAAACCCAGGTGCTCGGCGTGCTGCAAAATCTGACGAGCGAGGCGGGTGCTGATCTGCTGATCGGCCTGCCGGGCAGCCATTCGAAATGGGTGGAAGTGGCCGACGGCTGCATCGTGCACTTCGACACTTTCATGACCGGCGAAGTCTTCGCTGTGCTCAGTCAACACAGCATTCTCGGACGTACCCAGCAATGTGGCGGGTCTTTCGAAGGCGATGCGTTTGATCGCGGCGTGCGGGTCGCGTTGTCGGCGGACGGTGAAATCGGTCCGCTGTCGACCATGTTCAGTGCCCGCAGTCTCGGGCTGACCGGTGAACTGAGCGCTGCGGCGCAAGCGGACTATCTGTCCGGCCTGCTGATCGGCCACGAGTTGACGGCCTTGGCCAATGTCCAGCGGCGCCGACGCAACAGCGTGCACCTGCCTTCGATCATCCTCATCGGCAACACCCAACTCTGTGCCCGCTACAGCCGTGCGCTCGACGCCTGCGGTTTTGCCCGGGTGACCCTGGCCGAACAGGCCACCGAACGCGGATTGTGGCAACTGGCGCTGGCTGCCGGCCTGGTCACGTGCACCGCATCCCGTTAAACCTGACTGGAGTCCTGACATGCTCAAACAAGCCCTGGCGCAAAACGGCCTGATCGCGATCCTGCGTGGCCTGCGCCCGCAGGAAGCGGCGGCCATCGGCGAAGTCCTGTACGCCGCCGGATTTCGCGTCATCGAAGTGCCGCTCAATTCCCCTGAGCCGTACGAAAGTATCCGCATCCTGCGCAGTACCTTGCCCGCCGATTGCCTGATCGGTGCCGGCACGGTGTTGACCCCGGAGCAGGTCGAACAGGTAAAAGCGGCGGGCGGCCAAGTGATCGTCATGCCCCATAGCGATCCGAAAGTCCTGCGTGCAGCGAAAGCAGCCGGGCTTTACCTGTCGCCGGGTGTCGCCACACCGACCGAAGCCTTCGCAGCGTTGGCCGAAGGCGCGGATGTGCTGAAGCTGTTCCCGGCCGAGCAGATGAGCCCGGCGGTCGTCAAAGCCTGGCTCGCCGTATTGCCTGCCGGAACTATTCTGGCGCCGGTCGGCGGGATCACGCCGGACAACATGCAGTCGTTCATCGACGCCGGCGTCAAGGGTTTCGGCCTCGGTTCAGGCCTGTTCAAACCGGGCATGACGCCTGCGCAAGTGGCGGCCAATGCCAAGGCCTACGTCGCTGCCTGGAAAGCCCTTCGCTAAGACTTCATTGAGCGCCGAGCGCGCTGCATCTAATAAGAGAGCTAAAAGATGAAAATCACCAAACTGACCACCTTCATCGTTCCGCCGCGCTGGTGTTTCCTCAAGGTCGAAACCGACGAGGGTGTCACCGGTTGGGGTGAGCCCGTGGTCGAAGGCCGCGCCCACACCGTTGCCGCTGCCGTTGAAGAATTGTCCGACTACCTGATCGGCAAAGACCCGCGCAACATCGAAGACATCTGGACCGTGCTCTATCGCGGCGGTTTCTACCGTGGCGGCGCGATCCACATGAGCGCCCTGGCCGGTATCGACCAGGCCTTGTGGGACATCAAGGGCAAGGCGCTGGGCGTGTCGGTCAGCGACCTGTTGGGTGGCCAGGTGCGGGACAAGATTCGCGTGTATTCGTGGATCGGCGGCGACCGTCCGGCGGACACCGCGCGGGCGGCGAAAGAAGCGGTCGAGCGTGGTTTCACCGCGGTGAAAATGAATGGCACCGAAGAACTGCAATTCCTCGACACGTTCGACAAGGTCGACCAGGCCCTGGCCAACGTCGCTGCCGTGCGCGATGCCGTCGGCCCGAACGTTGGCATAGGCGTCGACTTCCATGGCCGGGTGCACAAGCCCATGGCCAAGGTGCTGATGAAGGAACTTGATCCGTACAAGCTGATGTTCATCGAAGAGCCGGTGCTCAGCGAAAACTATGAAGCGCTGAAAGAGCTGGCGCCACTGACCAGTACGCCGATTGCCCTGGGCGAACGGCTGTTCTCGCGCTGGGATTTCAAGCGCGTGCTCAGTGAAGGTTATGTCGACATCATCCAGCCGGATGCGTCCCACGCCGGTGGCATCACCGAAACCCGCAAGATCGCCAACATGGCCGAAGCCTACGACGTGGCGCTGGCGCTGCATTGCCCGTTGGGCCCGATTGCCCTGGCGGCGTGCCTGCAACTGGACGCGGTTTGCTACAACGCGTTCATCCAGGAGCAGAGCCTGGGCATCCATTACAACGAGAGCAACGACTTGCTCGATTACGTGAAAGACCCACGGGTGTTCGACTACGACAAAGGCTTCGTGAAGATCCCCAACGGCCCGGGTCTGGGCATCGAGATCAATGAGGAATACGTGATCGAACGCGCGGCCATCGGCCACCGCTGGCGCAACCCGATCTGGCGCCATGCCGATGGCAGTTTTGCCGAGTGGTGAGTGATCTCTGATCCACCACAAATCCCCTGTAGGAGCGAGCCTGCTCGCGAAGGTGTGTCAGTCGACATCAATGCTGCATGACATACCGCTATCGCGAGCAGGCTCACTCCTACAAGGGGTCTGCGTCAGTCTTTAGAACGACCTCAATAAACATAAAAAGAGGCACCCCCCATGCATCCGCAAACCCTCACCGGGCAGGCGTCGTTGGTGACGCCCAGCCGCAAGCGTTTTTTCATCATGGTGCTGTTGTTCATCACCGTGGTGATCAACTACCTGGACCGCAGCAACCTGTCGATTGCCGCGCCGGCATTGACCAGCGACCTGGGCATCGACCCGATCCACGTCGGCCTGATTTTCTCCGCGTTCGGCTGGACCTACGCTGCCATGCAAATCCCCGGCGGCTGGCTGGTGGATCGCGTACCGCCACGGATTCTGTACAGCGTCGCCTTGCTGCTGTGGTCGGTGGCCACGGTGATGCTCGGCTTCGCCGCCAGCTTCATCGCGCTGTTCGTGTTGCGCATGGCGGTCGGTGCCCTGGAAGCGCCGGCGTACCCGATCAACAGCCGCGTGGTCACCACCTGGTTCCCCGAGCGCGAGCGCGCCACGGCCATCGGTTTCTACACCTCCGGGCAGTTCGTCGGCCTGGCTTTCCTGACGCCGGTACTGGCCTGGCTGCAGCATGAATTCGGCTGGCACATGGTGTTCGTCGCTACGGGTTCGGTGGGCATTCTGTGGGCGGTGATCTGGTACGCGGTGTATCGCGAACCGCGGGATTTCAAAGGCGCCAATGACGCAGAGATTGATCTGATTCGCGAGGGCGGCGGGCTGGTGGATATCCAGGCCGAACAGGCCAAGGTCAAAGCCAAATTCAGCTGGACCGACCTGGGAATCGTCCTGACCAAACGCAAGCTCTGGGGCATCTACCTCGGACAGTTCTGCCTCAACTCGACCCTGTGGTTTTTCCTGACCTGGTTCCCGACCTACCTGGTGAAGTACCGCGGCATGGACTTCATCAAGTCCGGGCTGTTGGCATCGCTGCCGTTTCTCGCCGCGTTTATCGGTGTGCTGTGTTCCGGTTTCTTCTCGGACTTTTTGATCCGTCGCGGTTACACGGTAGGTTTCGCCCGCAAGTTGCCGATCATCAGCGGCCTGCTGATTTCCACCTCGATCATCGGCGCCAACTTCGTCGAGTCGACGCCGTTGGTGATTGCCTTCCTCGCGCTGGCATTCTTCGGCAATGGCCTGGCTTCGATCACCTGGTCGCTGGTGTCGACCTTGGCTCCGGCGCGCTTGCTCGGGCTGACCGGCGGGGTGTTCAATTTCATCGGCAACCTGTCGGCGATTGCCACACCTATCGTGATCGGCTTCCTCGCCACGGGTGATTCATTTGCCCCGGCAATCACCTACATCTCGGTGCTGGCGTTGATTGGCGCACTGTCCTACATCTTGCTGGTGGGCAAGGTCGAGCGTATCAAGTTGTAGTCGTGGCATTCGGGCGACCATAATGCCGCCCGTTCACTCGCTCAACGGTAAAGGCTGGATATGCAGGAAGACGCCCCAAAAATCGCCAAGGACGCCGCGCCGACCGGCACCCAGACCCTGCTTCGAGGGTTGGGTGTGGTTCATGCCGTGGCCAGCGGCGCCCGCGATCTCAAGGAAATCGCCCGGCTGATCGGCACCACGCGCAGCACCACCCATCGCCTGGCCAGCTGCCTGGTGGACGAGCGTTATCTGCGGGTGGTGCCGCAAGTCGGTTATCTGCTGGGGCCGAAGCTGATCGAGCTGGGCTTTCAGGCCCGTGAAGAGTTGCCGTTGGTGACCCTGGCCGGGCCGTATCTGGATGAGTTGTCGGCGTTGACCGGCGACACTATTCACCTGGCGATTCGTGAAGGTGACGAGGTGCTGTACCTGCACAAGAATCCGGGGCGCAATGGCCCGGAAATGCGTTCGCGGGTCGGCCATCGCATGCCGTTGGCGCGCACCGGGATCGGCAAGGCGCTGATGCTCGATGATTCGCCGCAAGAGTGGCAGCGCCTGTACGAAGTCAGCCTGCCGGTGGGTGGGAAAAACCAGTTCTGGCCGCAGCACCCGGAGCAATCCTGGGAGCAGTTCGAGCAGCGCATGGTCGAGTACGTAGCCGGCGGTTATGCCTTCGACCTGGAAGACAACGAACCGTCGATCCGCTGCGTGGCGGCGCCGATCCGTGATGCCAGCAAACGCATCGTTGCCGGCATCAGCATCGCCAGTACCGTGCCTTACATGCCGCTGGAAAAAATGGCCGAGTTGATTCCGTTGATCAAGGGCGTCACGGCGCGGCTGTCGGCAGAGCTGGGTCTCAAGGTCTGAACACGACCCACCCTTGTGGGAGCTGGCTTGCCAGCTCCCACAAGGTGATGGGTGTGCTGCCCTGAATTGCGGGCAACAAAAAGGCCCCCATGTCGGGAGCCTTGATGTTCGCGGTTCGGCTTACATGTTCGGGTAAGTCGGGCCGCCAGCGCCTTCCGGCGTCACCCAGGTGATGTTCTGTGCAGGGTCCTTGATGTCGCAGGTCTTGCAGTGAACGCAGTTCTGGGCGTTGATCTGGAAGCGCTTCTCGCCGTCTTCCTTGGTGATCACTTCGTACACGCCGGCCGGGCAGTAACGCTGTGCCGGTTCATCGTACAGCGGCAGGTTCTTGCTGATCGGGATGCTTGGGTCGGTCAGCTTCAGGTGGCACGGCTGTTCTTCTTCATGGTTGGTACCGGAGATGAACACCGAGCTGAGTTTGTCGAAGCTGATCTTGCCGTCCGGTTTCGGGTAGTCGATCTTCTTGCAGTCGGCCGCGAGCTTGAGGCAAGCGTAATCCGGCTTGGTGTCGTGCAAGGTGAACGGCAGTTTGCCGCCGAAGATGTTCTGGTCCAGCCAGTTGAAACCACCACCGACGATGGCGCCGAACTTGTGGATCGCCGGGCCGAAGTTGCGGCTGGCGAACAGTTCTTCGTAGAGCCAGCTCTTCTTGAACGCGTCGACGTAGGTGGTCAGCTCTTCGGTGCCGTCCTTCTCTGCGAACAGCGCGTCAGCCACGGATTCAGCGGCGAGCATGCCGGACTTCATCGCGGTGTGGCTGCCTTTGATCTTGGCGAAGTTCAGGGTGCCGAGGTCGCAACCGATCAGCGCGCCGCCCTTGAACACCATTTTCGGCAGCGAGTTCAGGCCGCCCTTGCAGATGGCGCGGGCGCCGTAGCTGATGCGCTTGCCGCCTTCCAGGTACTGAGCAAGCACCGGGTGATGCTTGAGGCGCTGGAACTCGTCGAACGGCGACAGGTAGGTGTTGCTGTAGGACAGGTCGACGATCAGGCCGACAACCACCTGGTTGTTTTCCAGGTGATAGAGGAACGAACCACCGGTGTTCTCGGTGCCCATGATGTCCATCGGCCAACCGGCGGTGTGCACCACCAGGCCAGGCTGGTGCTTGGCCGGGTCCACTTCCCAGATTTCTTTCAGGCCGATGCCGTAGTGCTGGGTATCAGCGTCGGTGTCCAGGTTGAAACGCTTGATCAGCTGTTTGCCGATGTGGCCACGGCAACCTTCGGCGAACAGCGTGTACTTGCCGCGCAGTTCCATGCCCGGGGTGTACAGGCCTTCCTTCGGGTTACCTTCGCGGTCGACGCCGAGGTCGCCGGTGATGATCCCGCGCACCACGCCGTTCTCGTCGATCAGCGCTTCCTGAGCGGCGAAGCCCGGGTAGATTTCCACGCCCAGGTTCTCGGCCTGCTGGGCCAGCCAGCGGCACAGGTTGCCCAGGGAGATGATGTAGTTGCCTTCGTTGTGCATGGTCTTGGGCACAAAGAAGTCTGGAATTTTCTGCGCGCTTTCAGCGTTCTTGAGAACGAAGATGTCGTCGCGGGTCACCGGCGTGTTCAGCGGCGCGCCGAGTTCTTTCCAGTTCGGGAACAGTTCGTTCAGGGCCCGTGGTTCGAACACGGCGCCGGACAGGATGTGAGCACCGACTTCGGAGCCTTTTTCGACCACGCAGACGCTGATTTCCTTACCGGCTTCAGCGGCCTTCTGCTTCAAGCGGCAGGCGGCGGAAAGACCAGCGGGGCCGGCACCGACGATGACCACGTCGAATTCCATGTATTCGCGTTCCACAGGTTATCTCCTACTCAAGGCTCAACAGTTTTTTTTCTAATTTGGAAGTCGGGTGTCGCATCCATGAATCCCAGCACAGCGCCGGGAGCGGACAATCGATTGACCACCTTTCTCTTTGGGTGGCGCATTATATCTACACCACTCTCAGCGTCCAATACAAACGTTTGTTTGAATTGGCTCAAAGCCAGAGAAATCAAAGTCACGCGCCTTATGAACGGCCATTTTGGCGTATTGACCGGAATAGGCGTTCCGGTCAAGATACGGGCGGTTTTGCGCTCGCCGTAGGCTGACTGTTGGTTTCAAGAGCACCTCTAAAGACAGGGCGATGGCAGTAGAGAGTGATGCGCTGCGCGGGTTTGATGCGCAGTTTACACGCCGCGATGTTGAATGACTCGTCAGTCACCACTGACGAACGGTCATCCAGATCATGAGCGATGGTCACTTGACACGTTTGCCGGCGTTTTTGGAGGTGCCCTTGCGCCCGATGAGCATCAACCGCCAGGTTCGCCTAGGCGACTTTCTTTTCACCGGAGAGTAACGAGGAATCCATGAAGGTTCTTGTAGCTGTCAAACGCGTTGTGGATTACAACGTCAAGGTCCGCGTCAAGGCGGACAATTCCGGCGTCGATCTTGCCAACGTCAAGATGTCGATGAACCCGTTCTGCGAAATCGCCGTGGAAGAAGCCGTACGCCTGAAAGAAAAGGGTGTTGCGACTGAAATCGTCGTCGTCTCCGTAGGCCCGTCCACCGCTCAAGAGCAACTGCGCACCGCGCTGGCTCTGGGTGCCGACCGCGCCATCCTCGTCGAGTCCGCCGAAGACCTGACTTCCCTGGCTGTTGCCAAACTGTTGAAAGCTGTTGTCGACAAGGAACAGCCTCAGCTGGTGATCCTTGGCAAACAGGCCATCGACAGCGACAACAACCAGACTGGCCAGATGCTTGCTGCATTGAGCGGCTATGGTCAGGGCACGTTCGCGTCCAAAGTCGAAATCAGCGGCGACAGCGTTGCTGTCACCCGTGAAGTCGACGGCGGCGCGCAGACGGTTTCCCTGAAATTGCCGGCCATCGTCACCACCGACCTGCGTTTGAACGAGCCGCGTTATGCGTCTCTGCCAAACATCATGAAAGCCAAGAAGAAGCCTCTCGAAGTGCTGACTCCGGACGCTTTGGGCGTTTCCACCGCCTCCACCAACAAGACCCTGAAAGTCGAAGCGCCGGCTGCACGCAGCGCGGGTATCAAGGTCAAGTCTGTCGCTGAGTTGGTCGAGAAACTGAAAAACGAAGCGAAGGTGCTTTGAATTGGGGAGCCTAATCATGACCATCTTGGTAATCGCTGAACACGACGGCAAAGCAGTGGCCCCGGCCACGCTGAACACCGTGGCCGCTGCTGTCAAAATCGGCGGCGACGTGCACGTACTGGTTGCAGGTCAGGGCGTTGGCGCTGTGGCTGAAGCCGCTGCGAAAGTCGCTGGCGTGGCTAAAGTGCTGGTAGCCGATAACGCTGCCTACGCTCACCAGCTGCCGGAAAACGTTGCTCCGCTGGTCGCAGAGTTGGGCAAGGGCTACAGCCACATCCTGGCTGCCGCTACTTCCAACGGCAAAAACATCCTGCCGCGCGTTGCCGCTGCCCTGGACGTTGACCAGATCTCCGAGATCATCTCGGTAGAAAGCGCCGACACCTTCAAGCGCCCGATCTACGCTGGTAACGCCATCGCTACCGTTCAGTCGAACGCTGCGGTCAAGGTGATCACCGTGCGTGCCACCGGTTTCGACCCGGTAGCTGCAGAAGGTGGCTCCGCTGCCGTTGAAGCCGTTGCTGCTGCCCACGACGCTGGCATCTCCAGCTTCGTTGGCGAAGAACTGGCCAAGTCCGATCGTCCGGAACTGACCGCTGCCAAGATCGTCGTTTCCGGCGGCCGCGGCATGCAGAACGGCGACAACTTCAAACACCTGTACGCCCTGGCCGACAAGCTGGGCGCTGCCGTCGGTGCTTCGCGCGCCGCGGTCGACGCAGGTTTTGTTCCCAACGACATGCAGGTCGGTCAGACCGGCAAGATCGTTGCTCCTCAGCTGTACATCGCCGTCGGTATCTCCGGCGCGATCCAGCACCTGGCCGGCATGAAAGACTCCAAAGTGATCGTTGCGATCAACAAGGACGAAGAAGCGCCGATCTTCCAGGTGGCCGATTACGGCCTGGTGGCGGACCTGTTCGAAGCCATCCCTGAGTTCGAGAAGCTGGTCTAATCCGGCGGCTTCACTTATAAAGAGCCCGGCCTTTTGGTCGGGCTTTTTTTTGTTCCGGATTTGAATGGGAGTGTGATGCCATGGATCTGCGTCGCCTGTGCGGCTGGTCGTTGCTGCTGGGACTGTCGGCTATGTCGACGCTGTCTTTCGCCGCAGGTAAATGTGAACGCCTAGTGGTCACCGGCAGCCCGGACGCGCCGCCGTACCTGTGGCAAGACCCGCAGAATCCCAAGCACCTGATCGGTGCCAGCGCCGATTTGCTGCAGCAAGTGGCGGGGGAGTTGGGACTCAAGGTCGAACTGCTTTATGCCGGCAAACGTACCCAGGCCCTGGACGAAGTGCGCAGCGGGCGCATGGACATGCTGGCGGACGCGACGTTGACCGTCAGCGACCTGGAAACCCTGGACTACATCCATCCAGCCTTGCTGGAAAACGACTATCTGGTCTGGACTCGCAAGGACTCGACCCTGGTCTACAACGAAGTGCAGGACCTGCACGGCCATCCCGGTGCCGTATCGGAAAAGGCCCGATTGACCCCGCAGTTCAGCACCTTTGCCGGACAGCAACTGACCCTCACGCGCACGTCCAGCCTGACCCAGGCCTTTCAGAAGCTGCTGTTGGGCGAGGTCGAATTTGTACTGGCAGGGCGTTACTCGGGCATGGCGACTGCACAGACACTGGGCATGGCCGCTGACCTGGTCGCGCGCTCGCAACCGGTCGACAAGCCTGGCCTGTACCTGGCGATTTCCCATGACTCGGCCTGCAACGATCCGTGGTTGCGCGGACAGTTGGCCAAAAAGATGACAGAATTGCCCGCGTCCGGACTGACGGAGGCCGTGCTGATGCGCAATATCGAGCGATGGAAGACACAACGCTCACAACCACAGCCAATCCCCCCGCAACAACCCGTCAGTACCCCAAAACAGTAAGGATTTTCAGTGAGTATTCGACCTCTTTTCGCTGCCGTGGCCTTTGCCGCCCTGGCGGGTTGTGCAACCGATCCTGCGCCCAATGAACAGATTCGCCTGACCGAACAGGCACTCGAACAGGCCAAGGCCGTGGGCGCCACGGCCGACGATGTGCCGGAAATGAAACTGGCCGAAGACAAGTTCAACCGCGCCAAGGGCAACATGACCGATCAATCCTTCAAAAACGCACGCATGCGCGCCGAACAGGCCGAACTCGATGCGCGCCTGGCTGAAGCCAAGGTGTTGACGGCCAAGAGCGAGGAACAGTTGAACGTGCTCAACACCCGCATCGCCCGCCTGCGCAAGCAACTGGGAGATGCCGAATGAGCCTCAAGAGCAAAGCCCTCGGCGGTTTGATCCTGGCAGGCTGCGCGAGCCTCTTTGGCTGCGCCAGCCAGCACAGCGAGACTGCATTGCAGCAGGCCGGTGCCGACTTTCAGAAGGTCAAGGAAGACTCCAATGTGCTGCGAATCGCCCCCAAGGACGTGATTCGCGCCGGTGAGTCCCTGGCCCGTGCCGATCGCCTGTCCAGCTATTGGGGCAGCGGTTCGGACGTGGTGCATAACGCCTACTTGAGCCAGCGTTATAGCGCCATTGCCCGGGAACACACCAATCAGGCGCTCAACGAAGAGCAAGCAGCGAAACTCGAACTGGAACGGCAGCGCCTGCAACTGGCGCTGCGTGAATCCAAACTGTTCAGCGTGCAGCAGCAAGGCAAATGGCTCGAAGAGCAGATCCTGGCATTGACCACCAGCCAGACCGACCGCGGGTTGGTGATGACCTTGGGCGACATGCTGTTCGATACGGGCGAAGCGGAATTGAAACCGTCGGCCAACCGCGTGGTGTTGAAGATCGTGCAGTTCCTGCAACTCAACCCCAAGCGTGTGGTGCGGATCGAAGGTTATACGGACAGTACCGGGGGCAAGCAGGAAAACCTCAAGCTGTCCCGCGACCGCGCGCAATCGGTGGCTGACGTGCTGATGGATCTGGGTATCGACGACAAGCGCATCCAGGTCGAGGGTTATGGCGACGAGTATCCGGTGGACGCGAATGCGTCGGAACGGGGCCGGGCGCAGAATCGTCGGGTGGAAATTGTGTTTTCCGACGAAAAGGGCCAGCTCGGCGCTGCCCGCTAAGGGTTGCGTCGCTGGAAAGCCCGGCCTGCCATGCAGCGCCGGGTTTTTTTATACCTACCGATCACCGCACAAAACAGTACAGATTTTGCTGACACTGCACTGTACGGTCGACTATTGTGGCAACTGTTCCCGTACACTTCTAAACTGTTCCGGTATTGTTTCACACAAGAATAAAATGCCCGTGAAATCGAGTGCTGCGTCATGACCAATCTTTTGCTCTATCAACGTATTGCTCAACAACTGGCCGAAGACATCCGCCGTGGGGTCTATCAGCCGGGAGAGCGCGTGCCTTCGGTGCGCAAGATGAGCTCGCAGCTCAATGTCAGCCATGCGACGGTGTTGCAGGCGTATGCCAATCTCGAGGATCAGGGGCTGATCCGCGCCCGGCCGCAGTCGGGTTACTACGTGCACCAGACGCCGGCACTCACCGCGCCGACGCCGGACATCGCCCGGGTCGAACGCCCCGGCCTGGTCACCCGCAGCAGCATCATTCAGCAAGTCCTGGTCGAATCCCGTCGTGAAGGTGTCTTCCCGCTGGGCGCAGCGGTGCCGAGTGTCGACTATTTGCCGGTGCGGGCACTGCATCAGCAATTGGCCAAGGTCACCCGTTTCCATAGCCCGCGGGCCTTCAGCTACATGTTCAGCCCCGGTTTCGAGCCGTTGCGCCGACAGGTGGCGATCCGCATGCGCGATGCCGGCGTGGTGGTCGATCCGTCGGAAGTGGTGATCACCCACGGCTGCGTCGACGCGCTGCAGATGTCCTTGCGTGTACTGACCCGTCCGGGCGATCTGATCGCCGCCGAGTCGCCGACCTATTACGGCTTGCTGCAACTGGCTGACCTATTGGGCCTCAAGGTCATCGAGATCCCCAGCGATCCTGCCACCGGCATGAGCCTGGAAGCACTGCAACTGGCGGCCAACCAATGGTCGATCAAGGCGTTGGTGCTGACCACCCGACTGAGCAATCCATTGGGCGGCACCATGCCGGAGGAGCGGCAGAAACAATTGCTGCGCCTGGCGTCGGATTTCGATATCCAGATTGTCGAAGACGATATCTACGGTGAGCTGATGTTCGAGCAGGGGCGCACCAAGTCCCTCAAGGCCTACGATCGGCTGGACCGGGTGATCTATTGTTCGAGCTTCTCCAAGACCCTGTCGCCAGGCGTGCGGATCGGCTGGATGATTGCCGGCAAGTATCAGCAGGAAATCCAGCGCTTGCAGACCTTCAGCACGCATTCCGCGTGCAGCGTGACCCAGATGGGCATTGCCGCGTACCTGGAAAATGGCGGGTACGACCGGCATTTGCGCTTCATCCGCCAGGAATACCGGAAAAACCTCAGTGCCTTCCAACTGGCGGTGCAGCAGTATTTCCCGGAAGGCACGCAGATGACCCGGCCTACCGGCGGCTTCATTCTGTGGGTCAGCCTGCCGGGGCGGGTCAACACGCAAGAGTTGCACGTGCGGGCATTGCAACAGGGCATCAGTATCGCGCCGGGACTGATCTTCAGTAATACCGAGCAATTCAATCACTGCATCCGGCTCAACTGCGGCATCCCGTGGAACCGTGAAGCCGAGCGTGCATTGATGACCCTGGGCATGCTGGCCACCCAACTCTGCCAGGAAATGGCCAGCGGTTTGTAACAGGCTGCTACTGCGCTTGTCTTGTGGGCTGCAACAGGCGAGCATATGCATCTCTGCCGTTTGCACCCACCGTTGGATACATGAAACCGACTTTTCCTGCCGCCTGGCTTTTGCTCTGCCTGATTGCGAGTATTCAGCCGGCATCCGCCGTGGCCGCTACCGAGCAGGATCAGACTACCGGCAGTTTCCACGTCGCACCGATAGAAGCCGCACCTGCGAAAAAAGCCTCGGCGGCCAGTAAGCAGGCTGCGCCCGTGAAAAAACATCCACCCATTGCCTCCAAATCGAAACCGGCCAGCGAGGTGGCAAAGACTGAGCTTCCATCTGCCAAACTGGATCTGAGCTTGCCCAAGGATATGGTTCAGGAACTGAAGCCGGTCGGATCGGTGCCGTTGGTCAGGCGCGAACCGTTGTTACCCCAGATGTTCGGTGACAAAAGCGGCAGCAGCGAGTTCCAGCTCAACGGCCGCCTGATCAGCAATGAAATGCAGCTGCAACTGCGAAATGAAGTGCGCCACGAGGTCGAAGGCGCGGCACTGGATTTCGAGTTCAAGCAGTAACCCCGTCAGGATCCGCGAGCCGCAGGCCAGACGCTTTGTCGGAGACTGGCCGGTCATGCCCGCTTGCGTTGAAAAACCCGCTCGCAGGTAATTTAAAACAACTGTTTAAGCGGGTACTCTGTGCCCCGTCCATTAACACATTGCTCGTCGCGAGGAGCTTGTCGTCATGAAATGCCGTGAGGGCTGTGGCGCTTGTTGCATTGCCCCTTCCATCAGTTCGCCGATTCCCGGTATGCCCAACGGCAAGGCCGCGGGGCAGCGTTGCCTGCAACTTTCCTCCGATAACCTGTGCAGTATTTTCGGCCAGCCGGAACGGCCGGCGGTGTGTTCTGCCTTCGAGGCCGACCCCGAGGTGTGCGGAAGCAGCAGCGTAGAAGCCATCCGGTTGATTGGCTGGTGGGAGCAAATGACGGCGGCGTGATGTGTGGGCTTGCACCTCCGGTCACCTCCGAAAAACCTGAAGGTGATCGGAGGTGCAAGCCCAACGAACTGAACTTCAACAATAAGGAATAAGACTATGGGTTCGCTGCATCGTATGGCTGTGCTGTGTGGTTTGACGGTTGTGCTGGCTACCTCGACGGCCCAGGCCGAAGACTGGAAAGTCAAGAAAGACGAAGACGGCATCAAGATATCCCTGAGTGAAGTAGCCGGCTCCGACTACAAGGCCTACCAGGGCGTCACGTTGATGAAGACCACCATGGCCAAGCTGCGTGCGTTGCAGGAAGACGTGTCCGGAGCCTGCGCCTGGATTCACGAATGCAAAACCCAGAAGCTGCTCAAGCACGAAGGTGACCAGAGCTGGACCTACACTCAGTTCAATACCCCGTGGCCGGTTACTCCCCGAGATTCGGTGTTGCACGTCACCACCATCGAAGGCGCCGATGGCAGCCTGACCCGCAAGCTCGAAGGTGTACCGAAATACATTCCTGAAGAAAAAGGCTTCGTCCGGGTCGCCAAGGTCGACGGTTTCTGGAAGTTCGTACCCAAGGGCGACCAGATCGAAGTGACCTATCAGGTGCACACCGAGCCGGGCGGCAGCGTGCCGTCGATGGTGGCCAACAAGTTCGTGGTGGATGCCCCGTTCAATACCTTGAAAGCCCTCAAGGAACGCGCCGAGAAGTAACTGAGTCGCTCTTTTGAGGTGACTTCGTAACGCCCCGACTGGATCGGGGCGTTTGCGTTTTTGAACGGTGCGCAGACTTTAATTTGTTTCCGGATATGCGTTGCACGAAATTTTCACCAAGTCTCCAAGACAATTCGCCGGCTCTCCCGCAACACGCTGCGTATGCCTGAGTGCAGGATGAAAGAGTCGGAATGAGGGTAGTTATCAATGGCAATGCTGCCGTTGATCGTGCAACATTTGCGCACCGCGTAATCCCCCGGGCCTGGTACGGGCCGAAAAGAGGGCAAGACGCAGCTGTATTTTTGAAACTTCAACTTCCAATGGGTCCTAAAACGACATGGCAATCCCGGACGCCCTGAATCAGCAGCGAGCTTCTAGTCGCCTGCTGCAACCGACCGTCAAATCGCATCTGGCCTACACGCTGTTGTGTGCCCTGGTCATGATGGTCATGTTCAGCCTGCTGCGCGTCGCGCTTCTGGCTTACAACCGCTCGATGATCCTCGACACGCCGGCCTCGACTTTCCTCGAGGCATTCGCCAATGGCTTGCGTTTCGACCTGCGTCTGGTGGTCTATCTCAGCATTCCGTTGCTGCTGGCACTGTTCAGCGCCCGGGCCATGGCGGCACGCGGGCTGTTCCGTCTGTGGCTGACGGTGGTCTCCAGCATTGCGCTGTTCCTGGGCCTGATGGAGATGGACTTCTATCGTGAGTTCCACCAGCGCCTCAACGGCCTGGTCTTCCAGTACGTCAAGGAAGATCCGAAAACCGTGATGAGCATGCTCTGGTACGGTTTTCCGGTGGTCCGTTACCTGTTGGCCTGGGCCGTGGGTACCTGGATCCTGAGCCTGGCATTCAAGGGCGCCGACCGTGCGACCCGTCCTCGTGGCCCGTTCAGTGGCGGCAGCATCGGCACGCGCCAGGTTGCGCCGTGGTATGCGCGTATCGCGGTGTTCATGGTGTGCTTGCTGGTTTGCGTGGTCGCCGCCCGCGGCACCTTGCGCCAGGGCCCGCCGCTGCGTTGGGGTGATGTCTATACCACCGACTCGAATTTCGCCAACCAGTTGGGCCTCAACGGCACGCTGTCGCTGGTAGCCGCAGCCAAGAGCCGGATGTCTGAAGATCGCGACAATATCTGGAAGGCGACCCTGCCACAGCCACAAGCCCAGCAGGTTGTGCGTGACATGCTGGTGCTGCCGGCCGAAAAACTGGTGGATGCCGACATCGCGGCGGTACGTCGCGATTACACCCCGCCAGCCGACAAGACCCTGCCGATCAAGAACGTCGTCGTGATCCTGATGGAAAGCATGGCCGGTCACTCGGTGGGTGCGCTGGGTGGGCCGGGCAACATCACGCCGTACCTCGACAAACTGTCGAAGGAAGGCTTGCTGTTCGACCGCTTCTTTTCCAACGGCACCCATACCCACCAGGGCATGTTCGCCACCATGGCCTGCTTCCCGAACCTGCCGGGTTTCGAATACCTGATGCAGACCCCGGAAGGCAGCCACAAGCTGTCCGGTCTGCCACAGTTGCTCAGCGCCCGCGACTTTGACGACGTGTATGTCTACAACGGCGATTTCGCCTGGGACAACCAGTCGGGTTTCTTCAGCAACCAGGGCATGACCAACTTCATCGGCCGTAACGATTTCGTGAATCCGGTGTTCTCTGATCCTACCTGGGGCGTGTCCGACCAGGACATGTTCGACCGTGGCCTGGTCGAACTCAAGGCACGGGAAAACGGCAAGCCGTTCTATGCCTTGCTGCAAACCCTGTCCAACCACACGCCTTACGCCTTGCCGACGCCATTGCCGGTCGAGCGCGTGACCGATCGTGGCAGCCTGAACGAACACCTGACCGCCATGCGTTACGCGGACTGGGCGCTGGGCCAGTTCTTTGAAAAGGCCCGCAAGGAGCCGTACTTCAAGGAAACCCTGTTTGTCATCGTCGGTGACCACGGTTTTGGTAACGAACAGCAGATCACCGAAATGGACCTGGGCCGCTTCAACGTACCGATGCTGATGATCGCGCCGGGCATCCAGGAAAAATTCGGTCAGCGTGACCACACCGTGGGCACTCAGATCGACATCGTGCCGACCATCATGGGCCGCATCGGTGGCGAAGTGCGTCATCAGTGCTGGGGACGCGACCTGCTCAACCTGCCGGAAGGCGACGCCGGTATCGGTGTGATCAAGCCGTCGGGCAGCGAGCAGACCACGGCCATCCTCACCGCAGACCAGATTCTGGTCCTGCCGAAGGACAAGGACATGGCGCCGAAGTTGTATCAGTATGAATTGGGTGCCAACCCTCACGCCGAAGTCATTGCTGATGCCCCGCGTACCGCCGAGTTGAAACTCAAGCTCGAAGCGTTCCTGCAAACAGCGACCAAGAGCCTGCTGGACAACACCGCCGGTGTCGTTGATGGCAAGCCGGACTAAGTTGTGACGCAATAGAAAAGAGGCCCTTCAAAGGGCCTCTTTTTTTGCCTGGCGGATAGTTATATTCGGCCGAGCAAGAGCAGGATCAACAGCACCACCAATACGACGCCGAGGATTCCGGACGGACCGTAACCCCAACTTCTGGAGTGCGGGAAGACCGGTAAACCACCGATCAGTAACAGGATCAGAATGATGATCAGTATTGTGCCCATGTCTATTTCCTTGTCGAAAATGCAGTGGATTGACCATGCCAATCAAGGTCAGCGGGAATGAAGTAAATTCGAGCTGCTTAAAAAATCCGACTCTTGCGCATGCAGGAAAATTCCAGGTTTTTTTGAAGTATTTCGCACGGGGTCTTATTTCTTTTGTAGTTGCCTTGATTGCGTCAGACGCTCCCGCAGTTTGCTCGGGCCATTCAGCAATCTGATGGAGCGTGGGTCGGGCAATTTCCTTCGCTACACTCCGTGCATCTTCCGAGAACAACAAGGCTGTTTGCTATGCAAAATCGCATGATGATCACTGGTGCAGGCTCTGGCCTGGGTCGCGAAATCGCGCTGCGCTGGGCGCGTGAAGGCTGGCAACTGGCCCTGTCGGACGTCAGCGAGCCCGGTTTGCAGGAAACCCTCAAGCTGGTCCGCGAAGCGGGCGGCGACGGTTTTATCCAGCGCTGTGACGTACGCGACTACAGCCAGTTGACAGCGTTCGCCCAGGCCTGCGAGGTCAAGCTCGGGGGCATCGATGTCATCGTCAATAACGCGGGTGTAGCATCTGGCGGCTTTTTCAGTGAACTGTCCCTGGAGGACTGGGACTGGCAGATCGCGATCAACCTGATGGGCGTGGTCAAGGGCTGCAAGGCGTTCCTGCCACTGCTGGAAAAAAGCAAAGGCAAGATCATCAACATCGCGTCCATGGCCGCACTGATGCAAGGCCCGGCGATGAGCAACTACAACGTGGCCAAGGCGGGCGTGGTGGCGTTATCCGAAAGCCTGCTGATCGAGCTGGCGCATCAGGAAGTCGGCGTGCATGTGGTGTGCCCGTCGTTCTTCCAGACCAATCTGCTGGACTCCTTCCGCGGCCCGACCCCGGCCATGAAAGCCCAGGTCGGCAAGTTGCTGGAAAGCTCGCCGATCAGCGCCGCCGACATCGCCGACTACATCTACCGGCAGGTCGCCGCCGGCGAGTTCATGATCCTGCCCCACGAACAGGGGCGCATGGCCTGGGCGATCAAGCAGAAGAACCCGCAATTGCTCTACAACGAAATGACCGCCATGGCCGATAAAATGCGCGCCAAGGCCAGGCAATCGGCAAGCTGATCTTGCCCACAGGCAACGCTGTGGTTAGGGTGGCCTCTTTCGGCCATCCTCGCGAGACGCTCGCATGCTCAATTACCTGTGGTTTTTCCTCGCAGCGCTGTTCGAAATTGCCGGTTGCTTTGCCTTCTGGATGTGGCTGCGCCAGGGTAAAAGCATGTGGTGGGTGGTGCCGGCACTCCTGAGCCTGACCCTGTTCGCCCTGCTGCTGACCCGGATCGAAGCCACCTACGCCGGACGCGCCTACGCCGCTTACGGTGGCATCTATATCATTGCTTCGATTGGCTGGCTGGCGGTGGTCGAGCGGATTCGTCCGCTGGGTTCGGACTGGCTCGGTGTGGCGCTGTGTGTGATCGGCGCGAGCATCATTCTGTTCGGGCCGCGATTCTCCGCGTCCTGACAGATCGGCCCTACATTCAGCCGGCCTGTCAGACCTTTCCGTAAGTGGTGTGCGTCAAGGGTTGTCAGCCCGTTCTGGTTGGCTGTCGGAGCATTGTGGGTGTACGTCGGGCCGGGCATCTTCAAGGGCCAGAAACCCCTGAAGGACACTCCTCATGCTTGTACTCACTCGCGTTGTGGGCGAAACCATTTCCATCGGTGACAACATTACCGTGCGCGTTCTCGCGATCAACGGAAACAACATTCGCTTTGGCGTCGAAGCGCCTCAGGACGTCAATGTGCACCGCTGCGAAATCTACGAACGCATCCAGAACAAACTGGCGAAAACCAAGGGGCGCTGAAAGCTTCAGTCAAACAGGTGCTTGGGCACGTCGTGCTTGAGCATCAGTTGGCATTGCTCGCTTTCCGGGTCGAAGACAATCAGTGCCTGACCCTTGGTCAGCGCTTGGCGCACGCGCAGTACGCGGGTTTCCAGGGGGGTGTCGTCACCGTTGTCCGTGCCGTCGCGGGTCACGAAATCCTCGATCAGGCGGGTGAGGGTGTCGACTTGAAGTTGTTCATGGGGGATCAGCATAGGCACCTCGGTTGGATCAATGGCGCGATGCTACGGCGAATGCGAGATTGCCGCTAGTTTGGTCGTTTTATGTTGTCCGATCCGCCGCCATCGCGAGCAAGCTCGCTCCCACAGGGTTCAGCGGCGGACCGGATATTAGTGTTCACCACCGATCAACTGTGGGAGCGAGCTTGCTCGCGATAGCGTTATACCTGGCGATGAAGATCCTGGATCAGCTCTCCGACCGCTGCCCCACCAGGCTGTCCACCGACGGCACCCGTGTATCGCTTTCCATCTGGGTGTCATGTTCGAGCTGATGGCTGAAGCGGTCCAGTGAGCCCTTGGCCGGTTGTGCATCGCTGGCAAACACGGGCGGGCTGAGAATGTAGGCACCGAGCAGGCGGCTCAGGGCGGCGAGGCTGTCGATGTGGGTGCGCTCGTAACCGTGGGTGGCGTCGCAGCCGAAGGCGAGCAGGGCGGTACGAATGTCGTGACCGGCGGTCACCGCCGAATGGGCGTCGCTGAAGTAGTAGCGGAACAGGTCGCGGCGTGCCGGCAACTCATTGTCGCTGGCCAGGCGCAAGAGGTGGCGCGACAGGTGATAGTCATACGGCCCACCGGAATCCTGCATCGCGATGCTCACCGCGTGCTCGCTGGAGTGTTGGCCAGGCGCGACCGGTGCGATGTCGATCCCGACGAACTCACTGACATCCCAGGGCAATGCCGCCGCCGCGCCGCTGCCGGTTTCCTCGGTGATGGTGAACAGCGGGTGGCAGTCGATCATCAGCTCTTCACCACTGTCGACGATGGCCTTGAGCGCCGCCAGCAGTGCGGCCACCCCAGCCTTGTCGTCGAGGTGACGGGCACTGATGTGGCCGCTTTCGGTGAACTCCGGCAGCGGGTCGAAGGCGACGAAATCGCCGACGCTGATGCCCAGCGACTCGCAGTCGGCACGGGTGGCGCAGTAGGCGTCCAGGCGCAACTCGATGTGATCCCAACTGATCGGCATCTCATCCACGGCGGTATTGAAGGCGTGACCGGAAGCCATCAGCGGCAAGACGCTCCCGCGGATCACGCCATTGTCGGTAAACAGGCTGACCCGGCTGCCCTCGGCAAAGCGGCTGGACCAGCAGCCGACGGGCGCGAGGCTCAGGCGGCCGTTGTCCTTCACCGCACGCACCGCCGCGCCGATGGTGTCCAGGTGGGCGGAAACGGCGCGGTCGGGGCTGTTCTTCTTGCCCTTGAGCGTGGCACGGATGGTGCCGCGACGGGTCAGCTCGAAGGGAATGCCGAGTTCTTCAAGGCGTTCGGCGACGTAGCGCACGATGGTGTCGGTGAACCCGGTGGGACTGGGAATGGCGAGCATTTCCAGCAGCACTTTTTGCAGGTAACCGAGGTCCGGTTCGGGGATTTTGCTGATCATGGAAACTCCTGATGAGTTGAGCGCACCGATGGTTTCGATGAGGGATTTGTGTTGCCTGTCAGTCCGCCTTCGCGAGCAGGCAACACAGGTGTGTCAAACCGCTGGCTGACTGTACGGAAACAACAAATCCACAAACCGCTCCGCCGTCGGCTGCGGTTCGTGATTGGCCAGCCCGGCCCGTTCGTTGGCTTCGATAAAGACATAGTCCGGCTGGTCAGCGGCGGACACCATCAGGTCGAGGCCGACCATGGGAATGTCCAGAGCCCGGGCCGCGCGGACGGCGGCGTCCACCAGCGTCGGGTGCAGGATTGCCGTGACGTCTTCAAGCACGCCACCGGTATGAAGATTCGCCGTGCGCCGTACGAACAGGTGCTCACCGGTCGGCAGAATGCTGGTGTAGTCGTATCCGGCGGCACGCAAGGTGCGCTGGGTTTCCTGGTCTTGCGGGATCTTGCTTTCGCCGTCCGTGGCCGCTTGTCGCCGTCGGCTCTGGGCTTCGATCAATGCACCGATGGAGTGCTGGCCGTCGCCCACCACTTCGGCAGGCCGGCGAATGGCGGCGGCGACCACTTCAAAACCGATCACCACAATGCGCAGGTCCAGGCCTTCGTGGAAACTTTCCAGCAACACGCGACTGTCGAAGTGGCTAGCGGCTTCCATGGCTTGCTGCACCTCCTCGATGGTGCGCAAATCCACCGCCACCCCTTGGCCCTGTTCACCATCCAGTGGCTTGACCACCACGCGCTGGTGTTCATCGAGGAACGCCAGGTTGTCATCGGCGTTACCCGCCAGTTGCTGCGCCGGCAGTTTCAAGCCGGCCGCCTTGAGCACTTTGTGGGTCAGGCTTTTGTCCTGGCACAGGGTCATGCTGACGGCGCTGGTCAGGTCGCTCAGGGATTCGCGGCAACGTACCCGGCGCCCGCCATGGCTGAGGGTGAACATCCCGGCGTCGGCGTCATCGACGTGCACATCGATGCCACGACGGTGTGCTTCCTCGACAATGATCCGTGCGTAGGGGTTGAACGCAGCTTCCGGGCCGGGCCCGAGAAACAGCGGCTGATTGATGCCGTTCTTGCGCTTGATGGCGAAGGTCGTCAGGTTGCGAAAACCGAGCTTGGCGTAAAGGCTTTTCGCCTGGCGGTTGTCGTGCAGCACTGACAGGTCGAGGCAGGCGAGCCCGCGACTCATGAAGTGTTCGATTAAATGCCGCACCAACACTTCACCGACACCCGGCCGCGCACAATGCGGGTCGACCGCCAGGCACCACAGGCTGCTGCCGTTTTCCGGATCGTTGAAGGCCTTGTGGTGATTGAGGCCCATGACGCTGCCGATGACCGCGCCGCTGTCCTCGTCTTCGGCCAGCCAGTACACCGGGCCGCCCAGATGGCGCGGAGTGAGCAGGGTGGCATCGATCGGCAGCATGCCGCGGGCCTGATACAGCTGGTTGATCGCCTGCCAGTCGGCATCGCTTTGCGCGCGTCGAATGCGAAAACCGCGAAACACCCGGGTCGCCTGACGGTAGTCGCTGAACCACAGGCGCAAGGTATCGGACGGGTCGAGGAACAGCTGCGTCGGCTCCAGCCCCAGCACTTGCTGGGGCGCGGC
Organism: Pseudomonas grandcourensis; assembly: GCF_039909015.1. Taxonomy (NCBI): domain Bacteria; kingdom Pseudomonadati; phylum Pseudomonadota; class Gammaproteobacteria; order Pseudomonadales; family Pseudomonadaceae; genus Pseudomonas; species Pseudomonas grandcourensis. The sequence goes on along the minus strand of NZ_CP150919.1, from coordinate 5,164,686 downwards.
GACGTACAGGGCAATGTCCCGCTCGCCGGGCTGCTCGTTGAGCAACTCGCCTGCGAGGCTCGCGGCATCGGCAAAGGTATGGCCGATCAGCAAGCGGCCCCAGCCGCAATGCACGGCAATCGGCGCCCCGCCGAGTTCACTGCCATCCTCGGCCAGACGTGCCTGCAAGCGTTCGTAGGATGGCGACTGGCCGCGCAACAGGCGTTGGCTGAAAGCCGTGGCGTGAGGTTTCATCGGTCAGATTCCTTGTTCGCTGAGCCACAGGTTGAGGGCCGCCAGTTGCCACAGCTTGGAGCCGCGCAACGGCGTCAATTGCCCCTGTGGATCAGTCAGCAGACGGTCGAGCATCGCAGGGTTGAACAGGCCGCGATCCTGGCTGGGATCGAGCAGCAGCTCGCGCACCCACTCCAGCGTATCGCCCTGCAAATGCTTGAGGCCCGGCACCGGGAAGTAACCTTTCTTGCGGTCGATCACTTCGCTGGGAATCACTTGTCGCGCAGCTTCTTTCAAGACTTGCTTGCCGCCGTCCGGCAGTTTGAAACGCCCCGGAATCCGTGCCGACAGCTCCACCAGGCGGTAGTCGAGAAACGGCGTGCGCGCTTCCAGGCCCCAGGCCATGGTCATGTTGTCGACGCGTTTGACCGGGTCGTCCACCAGCATCACCGTACTGTCCAGGCGCAAGGCCTTGTCCACCGCCGCATCTGCACCGGGCTGGGCGAAATGGGTTTTGACGAAGTCACCGGCGGCGTCATTCGCGGTCAGCCATTTCGGTTGCACGGTGGCGGCGTAGTCGTCGTAACTGCGGTCGAAAAATGCTTCGCGGTACGCGGCATACGGATCACTCGCGCCGTCCACTTGCGGATACCAGTGGTAACCGGCGAACAGTTCATCGGCGCCCTGGCCGCTCTGGACGACTTTGCAGTGTTTGGCCACCTCCCGTGACAACAGGTAGAAGGCGATGCAGTCGTGGCTGACCATCGGTTCGCTCATGGCGCGGAATGCGGCGGGCAGCTGTTCGATGATTTCCTTTTCGTCGATGCGCAGTTGGTGATGCTGCGTACCGTAGTGTCGGACGATCAGGTCCGAATACTGGAACTCGTCACCGCGCTCGCCGCCGGCGTCCTGGAAGCCGATGGAGAAGGTCGACAGATTGTCCACGCCGACTTCCCGCAACAGGCCCACCAGCAAACTCGAGTCGACACCACCGGACAGCAGCACGCCGACATCCACCGCCGCACGCTGACGAATCGCTACCGCTTCGCGGGTGCTGTCGAGCACGCGGTCGCGCCAATCTTCGAGGGTCAAATCCGTCTCATCGGCGTGAGGGCCGTAGGGCAGGGTCCACCAGGTTTTCTGCTCGGTGCGGCCATCGGCTTCGATGCGGATCCAGGTGGCCGGCGGCAGTTTTTCAATGCCCGCCAGCAAGGTGCGCGGTGCCGGGACCACGGCGTGGAAATTCAGGTAGTGATTGAGGGCCACAGGATCGAGGATCGGGTTGATGTCGCCGCCCTTGAGCAATGCCGGCAGCGCCGAGGCGAAGCGCAGGCGCTGGCCGGTGCGCGACAGGTACAGCGGTTTCACACCGAGACGGTCGCGGGCGATGAACAGACGCTGGGCATCGCGCTCCCAAACGGCAAAGGCAAACATGCCGTTGAGTTTTGGCAGCAGCGCTTCGCCCCAGGCGTGATAGCCCTTGAGCAACACTTCGGTGTCGCCACCGGAGTAGAAGGCGTAACCCAGGCTTTCCAGTTCCGTGCGCAGTTCAGGAAAGTTGTAGATCGCCCCGTTGAAGGCCAGGGACAGGCCCAGTTGCGGGTCGATCATCGGCTGTGCCGAGCCGTCCGACAGGTCCATGATTTTCAGGCGCCGATGGCCCAGGGCAACCGGCCCCTGGCTATGAAATCCCCAGGCGTCGGGGCCGCGAGGGGCCAGGTGATGGGTGATTCGTTCTATGGCTGCAAGGTCTGCAGGTTGATGATCAAAACGTAACTCGCCAGCTAATCCGCACATAAATTCCTTACCGGTTTTTCCGTTGGGGAGGGTCAATCGATACCGCGCCGAAACAGCGGGTACTCAGAAAGTGACCCTCCTCGGTAAGGGGAGTTTTAGATCGATGAGTTATATGCGCGACAGACCACGGCCGAATCGCCCCGTGAGGGCGACTTCGGCTGCTGTATCGACTACTTGCCCCGGATCAGGCGCCGCAGGGCAAACCGGTTGGGGTGACAGGCTTCGGCCACGCTTCTGGGCAACGGTAAGGGTTCGTTGTCCAGCCACGCCGCCAGCAGTTCTCCGGACAGCGGCGCGGTGATCAGGCCGCGCGAGCCGTGACCGCTGTTGATGTACAAGCCGTCAAGCCATGGGCATTCGACGTCCGGCACCTGCCGGGCATCCTTGCCCAGCGCTGCATAGGCTTGGGTGAATGCCTGGGTGTCGGCCAATGGGCCGACGATTGGCAAGTAGTCGGGGCTGGTGCAGCGAAAGGCAGCGCGACCCTGGAGACTTTCAGGCGCCAGTTTATCGGCCTGTAGACGCTCGACCAGATCGTGGGAAATCTCTTCGAGCATGGCCAGGTTGCCCAGGTGTTCTGCCGTGGTCGGCGTCAGGTCGTCGCTCTTGAAATCGAAACTGGCCCCCAGGGTGTGTTCGCCCAAACGGGCAGGGGCGACATAGCCTTCGGCACACACCACGGTACTCAGGGCCTGGCTTTGCGGGGTTTGCACCAGGCGCGTAATTTGCCCGCGTATGCGTTTGAGCGGCAACCCGGCGCTCTCGGGGAAACGCTGGATTTCGGCTGCGCCGGCGAGCACCACCACGGGGGCGTCGGCAAGCAAGCGCTCGCCGTCCCAGGCTTGCCAACGGCCTTCAACCTTGCGCAGTTCCAGCGCATCGTGATGGGTGAGCAATTGAATCTGTGGATGCGCAGCCTGCCACTGGCACAGCGCCGGTGGGTGGACCCAGCCGCCTTCGGGATAGAACAGGCCCCCCTGTGCCAGCCCGACACCGGCCACGGCCTGTGCCTCTGGTTGATCCAGCAGGTGCAGCAAGTCCGCTGGAAACGCTGCGGCCAATTGCGCCTGGCGTTCGGCTTCCTTGGCGTTGAAGGCCAGTTGCAACACGCCGCAATCGTCCCAGTCGCGGCCCCGTTGCAAGTGTTCGAGCAGGCGTCGGGTGTAGCCGAATCCGCTGATGATCATTTGCGACAGTGCCGTGCCGTGGGCGGATAACTTCAGGTAGAGAACGCCCTGCGGGTTGCCCGAGGCTTCCCGGGCGATGGCGTCGTGGCGCTCCAGCACAGTCACTTGCCAGCCACGCGCGGCGAGGCTGGCGGCGCTGGCACAACCGGCCAGGCCGGCACCGATCACCAATGCCTGGCGCTCGCCGGTCAACGGGGTCGGGCGGGCAAACCAGGGTTTATCCAGGGCCGGGGCCGGCATTTCCTGGGGCCAGCCGAGGAACTCGCCGCGCAGGATTTCCCATTTGTGGCCGATGCCGGGGGTGCGTTTCATCTTGAAGCCGGCGGCGTTGAGCAGGCGTCGCACCCAACCGGTGCTGGTGAAGGTGCTGATGGAAGCACCGGGGGCGGCCAGGCGTGCGAGTTCGGCAAACAGTTCGGCGGTCCACATGTCGGGGTTTTTCGCCGGGGCGAAACCGTCGAGGAACCAGGCGTCGATTCGGGCATCGAGTTGCGGCAGTTGCTCCAGTGCATCGCCGATCAGCAGCGTCAGGGTCACGCGGCCGTGGTCCAGTGTCAGGCGCTGAAAACCCTGATGGATGGCCACATATTGCTCAAGCAGTTGATCGGCAAACACCTTGAGTTCCGGCCACAGCGCCAGGGCCCGTTGCAAGTCATCGGGGCTCAACGGGTACTTCTCGACGCTGACAAAATGCAGCCGCGCACTGGCCGCCGCGTGTTGCTCGAACACCTGCCAGGCGCACAAAAAATTCAGCCCGGTGCCGAACCCCGTTTCCCCGATGACCAGCCGCCCGCCCTCGGGCAAGGCCGCAAAGCGCTCCGCCAATCGGTTCTGCTCAATAAAGACATAGCGGGTTTCGTCCAGCCCCGACTTGTCGGAGAAATACACATCGTCGAACACTCGCGAATACGGGCGACCTTGGTCGTCCCAGTCGAGCTGGGCGTGGGGCAATACAGGTTTCATGGCAGGCTCGGCAACGGCAAGGCCGCCATTCTAGCCGATCGACGGCGTGGTGCTTGATCCGTGGCAAGGCATGCATTGGCCGAGGCAGGGAAAATCTCTGCTGGCCTTCAGTTCAATCCGCTAGTCTTGCTCAATCTGGAAGGGAGCCGCTCATGTTTGAATCCGCCGAAATCGATCACGCCATCGACAAAGAAACCTACGACGCCGAAATCCCGGCCCTGCGCGAGGCGTTGCTCGAAGCGCAATTTGAATTGCAGCAGCAACGCCGCTTTCCGGTGATCATTTTGATCAATGGCATCGAAGGTGCCGGCAAGGGTGAGACGATCAAGGTGCTCAACGAGTGGATGGACCCGCGCCTGATCGAGGTCCGCACGTTCGATCAGCAAACCGACGAAGAACTGGCGCGGCCGCCGGCCTGGCGGTACTGGCGGATGCTCCCGGCCAAGGGGCGCATGGGGATTTTCTTCGGCAACTGGTACAGCCAGATGCTGCAGGGGCGGGTCCATGGCGAGTTCAAGGATCCGCGACTGGACCAGGCGATCAATGCCGCCGAGCGCCTGGAAAAGATGCTCTGCGATGAAGGCGCGCTGATCTTCAAGTTCTGGTTTCACCTCTCCAAGAAGCAAATGAAGGCTCGCCTCAAGGCATTGGCCGACGACCCGCTGCACAGCTGGCGCATCAGCCCGCTGGACTGGCAGCAGTCGCAAACCTACGACAGGTTCGTGAAGTATGGCGAGCGGGTGCTGCGCCGCACCAGCCGCGACTATGCACCCTGGCATGTCATCGCCGGGGCGGATGCCCATTATCGCAGCCTGGCCGTGGGGCGGATCCTGCTGGCGGGCCTGCAGGGCGCATTGACGCGGCCGACGATCCATCCGGAAAAGGTCAGTGCCGCGCCAGTGTTTCCCAGTGTCGATCAAGTGAACCTGATCGACAGCCTGGACCTGACCCTGCACCTGGACAAGGATGATTACGAAGAACAGCTGATCACCGAGCAGGCGCGGTTTTCCGGGTTGATGCGTGACAAGCGCATGCGCCGCCACGCGCTGGTGGCGGTGTTCGAGGGCAATGACGCGGCAGGCAAGGGCGGGGCGATCCGCCGGGTAGCGGCAGCGCTTGATCCTCGCCAGTACAGCATCGTGCCGATTGCCGCGCCCACTGAGGAAGAACGGGCGCAGCCATATTTGTGGCGCTTCTGGCGGCACCTGCCGGCCCGGGGCAAGTTCACCGTGTTCGACCGCTCCTGGTATGGCCGGGTGTTGGTGGAGCGCATCGAAGGTTTTTGCAGCCCGGCAGACTGGCTGCGTGCCTACGGTGAAATCAACGATTTTGAAGAACAGCTCACCGACGCCGGTGTGATCGTGGTCAAGTTCTGGCTGTCCATCGACAAACAGACGCAACTGGAGCGCTTCGAGGAGCGCGAAAAGATTCCCTTCAAACGTTTCAAGATCACTGAAGACGACTGGCGCAACCGTGAAAAATGGGATGACTATCGCGCGGCGGTCGGTGACATGGTCGACCGTACCAGCACCGAGATTGCGCCATGGACCCTGGTGGAAGCCAACGACAAGCGCTGGGCACGGGTCAAGGTGCTGCGCACCATCAACCGGGCACTGGAAGAGGCCTTCGAAAGATCCGACCGGCATGAAGACAAGAAGCGTAAGGACAAGGATTGAAGCGATGGTTACGCATACGCGAGGTGAATGATTGTCGCGGTCGGCGAAGAGCTGGACTTATGCTCGGTCCACTCTCAACCGATAACAACAATGAGGTATGCCATGCGTGAAGTGGTGATCGTCGACAGCGTGCGGACCGGCCTGGCCAAATCCTTTCGCGGTAAATTCAACATGACCCGCCCCGACGACATGGCGGCACACTGTGTCGATGCACTGTTGGCGCGCACCGGTATCGATCCGGCGAGCGTCGAGGACTGCATCGTCGGCGCTGGCTCCAACGAGGGCGCCCAGGGTTTCAATATCGGGCGCAACGTCGCGGTGCTCTCGCGCCTGGGCATCGGCACGGCCGGCATGACCCTCAACCGGTTCTGCTCCTCGGGCTTGCAGGCGATTGCCATTGCCGCCAACCAGATCGCTTCGGGTTGCAGCGACATCATCGTCGCCGGCGGCGTCGAGTCCATCAGCCTGACCATGAAGAGCGTCAACACCGACAACCTGATCAACCCGCTGCTCAAGGAACAGGTGCCGGGCATCTACTTCCCGATGGGCCAGACGGCTGAAATCGTCGCGCGTCGGTACAACGTCAGCCGCCAAGAGCAGGACCTGTATGCGCTGCAAAGCCAGCAGCGCACCGCAGATGCTCAGGCCGCCGGGCTGTTCACCGATGAAATCGTGCCGATGGCGGTTAAATATCGCGTCGAAGACAAGGCCACAGGTCAGGCACAGATCCTCGACGGCATCGTCGATCGCGATGACTGCAACCGCCCGGACACCACCCTGGAAAGTCTGGCCGGGTTGAAACCGGTGTTTGCCGAAGATGGCTCGGTCACGGCGGGCAACTCTTCGCAGCTGTCTGACGGCGCGTCCATGACCCTGGTGATGAGCCTGGAGAAGGCGCTGGAACTGGGGCTCAAGCCGAAAGCGTTCTTCCGCGGTTTTACCGTGGCCGGTTGCGCGCCGGACGAGATGGGCATCGGCCCGGTGTTTTCGGTACCGAAACTGCTCAAGGCCAAAGGCTTGCGGATTGACGACATCGACCTGTGGGAACTCAACGAAGCCTTCGCCTCGCAGTGCCTGTACAGCCGCAATCGCCTGGAAATCGACAACGCCCGATATAACGTCAACGGCGGCTCGATCTCCATCGGTCACCCGTTCGGCATGACCGGCTCGCGCCAGGTCGGGCATCTGATTCGTGAATTGCAGCGACGCAATCTGCGTTACGGCATCGTCGCCATGTGCGTGGGTGGCGGGATGGGGGCGACCGGGTTGTTTGAAGCGGTTCGGTAAGCCTCGATATTTCTCGTTGTCAGTAAGATAGCCATCGCGAGCTTGCTCGCGATGGGCGCACCTCGGTTGTAAAAAATCCCCTTCAAAGATTACGACCCGCACAGTTTCATTCGCGGCCAGCCCGAAACTGTCCCTGTGTACGCCACCGCTCCAGGCCTAGAATGACGACTCCTGTCAGTTGGCGTTGGGGTTCACATGCACATTTCATCGGGTCGCTGGGGTTACGGTCTGTTCCTGGCCTTGTTGACCGCGTTGTTGTGGGGAATCCTGCCGATCAAGCTCAAGCAAGTGTTGCTGGTGATGGACCCGGTGACGGTGACCTGGTTTCGCCTGCTGGTATCCGGCGGTTGTCTGTTCATTTACCTGGCGGCCACCAGGCGCCTGCCCAGCCGCAAGGTGCTCGGTCCTCGTGGTGGCTGGCTGGTGCTGATGGCGGTGCTCGGCCTGGTCGGTAACTATGTGTTGTATCTGATGGGCCTGAACCTGCTCAGCCCCGGCACGGCGCAACTGGTGGTGCAGATGGGCCCGATCATGCTGCTGATCGCCAGTCTGTTTGTGTTCAAGGAACGTTTCAGCCTGGGGCAGGGGATTGGCCTGCTGGTGCTGCTGATCGGCTTTGCGCTGTTTTTCAACCAGCGCTTGAGTGAGTTGCTCACGTCGCTGACCGACTACACCGCCGGCGTGCTGCTGGTGCTGCTGGCGTCCACGGTCTGGACCTTCTATGCCCTGGGGCAGAAGCAATTGCTGACGGTGTGGAATTCGCTGCAGGTGATGATGGTGATCTACCTGTTCTGCGCGGCGCTGTTGACGCCGTGGGTGCATCCGCTCGAAGCGTTGCAATTGAACCCCTTGCAGGGTTGGTTGCTGCTGGCGTGCTGCCTCAACACCCTGATTGCCTATGGTGCGTTTGCCGAGGCCCTGGCCCATTGGGAAGCCTCCCGGGTCAGCGCGACACTGGCCATCACACCGTTGGTGACTTTTGCCGCAGTTGCCATGGCTGCGTGGTTGTGGCCCGACTATGTGCATGCCGAGACGATCAATGGTCTGGGGTATGGCGGCGCAGTGCTGGTGGTGCTGGGGTCGGCGCTGGTGGCGTTGGGGCCATCGTTGATTGCCGGGTTGAAGGCGCGGAAGTTACGGATGGCCTGAAGATCAAAAGATCGCAGCCTGCGGCAGCTCCTACATGTAAATGCCTATCCCTGTAGGAGCTGCCGCAGGCTGCGATCTTTTCGCTTCACTGCAAATCTCAGCCCTTGGCCCCAGCCTCCAGCATGTTCTCCGGCCTCACCCACGCATCGAACTCTTCATCAGTCAGATACCCGAGCTGCAACGCAGCCTCGCGCAAGGTCAGGCCTTCGCTGTAGGCCTTCTTGGCGATCTCCGCCGATTTGTCATAGCCGATGTGCGGGTTGAGCGCCGTCACCAGCATCAGGCCACGCTCCAGGTGTTCAGCCATTTTTGCCGCATCCGGCTCCAGACCGGCCACGCAGTGCTGCTGGAAGTTGCTGCAGCCATCAGCCAGCAAACGGATCGATTGCAGCAGATTATGGATGATCACCGGTTTGAACACGTTCAACTGCAAGTGGCCCTGACTGGCGGCAAAACCGATGGCGACGTCGTTGCCCAACACCTGGCAAGCCAGCATCGACAGCGCTTCGCACTGGGTCGGGTTGACCTTGCCCGGCATGATCGAACTGCCCGGTTCATTGGCTGGCAGCCTGACTTCGGCGAAGCCGGCGCGCGGGCCGGAACCCAGCAGGCGCAGATCGTTGGCGATTTTCATCAGCGTCACGGCGAGGGTTTTCAGCGCACCGGACAGCGTGGTCAGCGGCTCATGGCCGGCCAGTGCGGCGAACTTGTTCGGCGCGGTGATAAACGGCAATCCGGAGAGGGCGGCCAATTCTGCGGCGATGGCCTCACCGAAGCCGTGGGGTGAATTGAGCCCGGTACCGACGGCCGTTCCGCCCTGGGCCAGCTCGCAGACCGCAGGCAGTGCGCTGCGGATCGCCCGCTCGGCGTAATCGAGTTGCGCGATGAAGGCCGAGATTTCCTGGCCGAAACTGATCGGTGTCGCATCCATCATGTGGGTTCGGCCGGTCTTGACCAGTTTCATGTGGCGGGCGGCCAGCTCGGCCAGCCCGCCGGTCAGTTCGCTGATCGCCGGCAGCAAGTGCTGTTGCACCGCCTGGACGGCGGCGATGTGCATGGCGGTGGGGAAGCAGTCGTTGGAACTCTGGGAGCGATTGACGTGATCGTTGGGGTGCACCGGGGACTTGCCGCCACGGGGGTTGCCGGCCAGCTCGTTGGCGCGACCGGCGATCACTTCGTTGACGTTCATGTTGCTCTGGGTGCCGCTGCCGGTTTGCCAGACCACCAACGGAAACTGGTCGTCGTGGTCGCCGGCGAGTACTTCGTCGGCCGCCTGCTCGATCAGGCGGGCGATATCGGCGGGCACGTCGCCGTTGCGATCGTTGACCCGTGCCGCGGCTTTCTTGATCAGCGCCAGGGCATGCAACACGGCCAGCGGCATGCGTTCGTTGCCGATGGCGAAGTTGATCAGCGAGCGTTGCGTCTGAGCGCCCCAGTAGGCTTCATCCGGGACTTCAACCTGGCCGAGGCTGTCGGTTTCGATACGGCTCATCTTGCTCACTCCTGTAGGTCCGATTGCGCAGTTTAGGCCGTGATCGACGGCCGTGGTTCCATCAGTCTGAATTTGACCATTCAACCCCTCTAAATCAGGTGCGACAAGGCTTGGGGTTGAGCGACACACTTTTTTAGGCGCAGAATGGACGCCCTTGGGGTCTTACCTCGCCAGCTAGAAAAGGAAACTCGATGACTCGTCTTCGTGCCATCTGTACCGCCGTTGCTTTGGTCTGCGCCAGCGGCCAGGTTCTTGCCGACACCGCCAGCCATAACGCCAGTGCCGAGGCTTTCCTGACCATGGCGCACGCTGACAAACTGGGCACCCCGGTGTACATGCAAGTACAGCAGATGTTTGCCCAGCGTTTCGAACAGACTAAAGCCCCTGAGTCGAAAAAGGCCGTGCTGGAAACCTACCAGGCCAAGGCCAACGCCGCTCTGGACCAGGCCATTGGCTGGAACAAGCTGAAGCCGGACATGGTCAAGCTCTACACCACCAACTTCACCGAATCCGAGCTCAAGGACCTGGTTGCGTTCTACCAGTCGCCACTGGGCAAGAAAGTCCTGGAAAAAATGCCTCAGCTGACCCAGCAATCGGCCCAGATGACCCAGGCCAAGCTGGAAAGCGCAGTGCCTGTAGTCAACAAGCTGCTGGCTGACATGACCGCCGAGCTGACGCCGAAAGACGCGGCCGCTCCAGCCAAGAAAAAGCCTTAAGCGGAGTTCGGTATGACCATGCAACAACGCATCGAATCGACGCTGGCCCTGCTTCAGCCCGAGCATCTGCAAGTACTGGATGAAAGCCATATGCACAGCCGTGGGTTGCAAACCCATTTCAAGGCTGTGGTGGTCAGTGCGCAGTTCGAAGGCCTGAACCGGGTCAAGCGCCACCAGAAGGTCTACGGCACGCTCGGCGAGCTGATGGGAGAGTTCCATGCGTTGGCGCTGCATACCTACACGCCAGAGGAATGGGCACAGATCGACGCGGCTCCGGCCTCGCCGACCTGTGCCGGCGGCAGCAAGCACTAAACCCCCGTTTTTTGTTAGAATGCCCAACGCGCCGCTGACCCGGCGCGTTTTTTTTCGCATCCGGTTCACCCCTTACGAGGGTAGCCACCTGGAGATTTACCCATGACACAACAGATTGTCGTGGCGGCACTGTATAAGTTCGTCACCCTGGAAGATTACGTCGCCCTGCGCGAGCCCCTGCTGCAAGCGATGGTCGACAACGGCATCAAAGGCACGCTGCTGATTGCCGAGGAAGGCATCAACGGCACCGTGTCCGGCAGCCGCGAAGGCATCGACGGGCTGATGGCCTGGCTCAAGAACGACCCGCGCATGGACGACATCGACCATAAAGAGTCGTACTGCTTTGATCAGCCGTTCTACCGCACCAAGGTCAAACTCAAGAAAGAAATCGTCACCCTCGGCGTCGAAGGCGTGGACCCGAACAAAAAGGTCGGCACCTACGTCGATCCGCAGGACTGGAACGCCCTGATCAGCGACCCGGAAGTGCTGTTGATCGACACCCGTAACGATTACGAAGTCTCGATCGGTACCTTCGAAGGCGCCATCGACCCGAAAACCACCAGTTTTCGCGAATTTCCTGATTACATCAAAGCCAACTTCGACCCGGCCGTGCACAAGAAGGTCGCGATGTTCTGCACCGGTGGCATCCGCTGCGAGAAGGCGTCGAGCTACATGCTCAGCGAGGGCTACGGTGAGGTTTTTCACCTCAAGGGTGGCATCCTGAAGTACCTCGAAGAGGTGCCGCAGGAAGAAACCAAGTGGCAGGGCGACTGCTTCGTGTTCGACAACCGCGTGACCGTTCGTCACGACCTGAGCGAAGGCGACTACGATCAATGTCATGCCTGCCGTACGCCGGTGAGCGTGGAAGACCGCGCGTCCGAGCATTACGTGGCCGGCATCAGTTGCCCGCATTGCTGGGATAAGCTGAGTGAGAAGACCCGTCGCAGCGCGATCGACCGGCAGAAGCAGATCGAACTGGCCAAGGCTCGTAACCAGCCTCACCCGATCGGCTTCAACTACAAGCAAGCATCTTCCGAGGCCTGAACCATGTCTGCGCGCCTGCTCTATGTGATGGACCCGATGTGCTCCTGGTGCTGGGGGTTTGCCCCGGTGGCCAACGCACTGGTCGAGCAGGCGCAAGCCGCGGGTGTGGAGGTGCATCTGATCGTGGGTGGTTTGCGCACCGGCAGCGGTGCGGCGCTGGAACCGACCACCCGCCGCTACATCCTTGAGCACTGGCAGGCGGTCACCGAGGCCACCGGCCAGCCCTTCAAGTTTGAAGGCGCGTTACCCGATGGCTTTGTCTACGACACCGAGCCTGCCTGTCGGGCTCTGGTGACGGCGCGCGCACTGGCGCCGGATTGTGCCTGGAAGCTGCTCGGGCTGATTCAGCATGCATTTTATGTCGAAGGTCGGGACGTCACCCGCGCCAGCGTGCTGGTGGAGCTGGCCGAGCAAGCCGGCGTGCCGCGCATCGAATTCGCCGCCGCGTTCGACCGTGCCGACATGCACACGGCGACTGAAGCCGATTTCACCTGGGTCCAGGACCTGGGCATTGCCGGCTTCCCCACTCTGTTGGCCGAGCGTAACGGCCAACTGGCGTTGTTGACCAATGGCTATCAGCCGTTGAGCGAGTTGTCCCCGCTGCTCGGCCGCTGGCTGGAGCGTGCTGCCTGTGCATGACCTGCCTGATGATGTCGCACCCGCTAAACGTGTCGACCGTCTGAGCTGGGCGGAAATCCGCCGTCTGGCCCTGCATCACAAGAAGTCCCTGTGGATCGCCAACGGCGTGGCCGTGCTGGCGACCTTGTGCAGCGTGCCGATTCCCTTGCTCCTGCCGTTGCTGGTGGACGAGGTGTTGCTGGGACATGGTGATGCCGCTCTGAAGATCATGAACCACGTGCTGCCCGACGGCTGGCAGAAGGCAGCGGGCTACATCGGCCTGATGCTGGTGGTGACCTTGACCCTGCGTTGCTCGGCGTTGCTGTTCAACGTGGTGCAGGCGAAATTGTTCGCCGGGTTGGCCAAGGACATCGTCTACCGCATTCGCATACGCCTGATCGAGCGTCTCAAGCGTATTTCCCTGGGCGAATACGAAAGCCTGGGTAGCGGCACGGTGACCACGCACCTGGTCACCGACCTGGACACGCTGGACAAGTTCGTCGGCGAAACCCTCAGCCGTTTCCTCGTGGCCATGCTGACCCTGGTCGGCACGGCGGGCATTCTGATGTGGATGCACTGGAAGCTGGCATTGCTGATTCTGCTGTTCAACCCGCTGGTGATCTACGCCACAGTGCAGTTGGGCAAGCGGGTCAAGCACCTGAAGAAACTCGAGAACGACAGCACTTCGCGCTTTACCCAGGCGCTGACCGAAACGCTGGATGCCATCCAGGAAGTTCGCGCTGGCAACCGTCAGGGATTTTTCCTCGGTCGCCTGGGGCATCGCGCCCGGGACGTGCGTGACTATGCGGTGAATTCGCAATGGAAAACCGATGCGTCGAACCGGGCCAGCGGTTTGCTGTTCCAGTTCGGCATCGATATTTTCCGCGCCGCGGCGATGCTCACCGTGTTGTTTTCCGACCTTTCAATCGGCCAGATGCTCGCGGTGTTCAGCTACCTGTGGTTCATGATCGGTCCGGTTGAACAGCTGCTGAACCTGCAATATGCCTACTACGCTGCCGGCGGTGCGCTGTCGCGGATCAACGAACTGCTGGCCCGAGCCGATGAGCCCGAATACCCGGGCGGCGTCGACCCTTTCGTCGGTCGTGAGACGGTCGGGCTGGAAGTGCAAGGGCTGAGTTTCGGTTACGGCGATGAACTGGTCCTGAACCAGATGAACCTGTCCATCGCCCCCGGCGAAAAGGTCGCGATCGTCGGCGCCAGTGGCGGCGGCAAGAGCACGCTGGTGCAACTGCTGCTGGGCTTGTACACGCCGTTGGCCGGAACCATTCGCTTCGGTGGTTCGACCCAGCAGGAGATCGGCCTGGAAACCGTGCGGGAAAATGTTGCCGTGGTCCTGCAACATCCGGCGCTGTTCAACGACACCATCCGGGCCAACCTGACCATGGGCCGCGAACGCAGTGACGAGGCTTGCTGGCAGGCGCTGGAAATCGCCCAGTTGCACGGCACGGTCCGGGATTTGCCCAATGGGCTGGACAGCATCGTCGGGCGCTCCGGGGTGAGATTGTCCGGCGGGCAACGTCAACGCCTGGCCATCGCCCGGATGGTGCTGGCCGAGCCCAAGGTGGTGATCCTCGACGAAGCCACCTCTGCGCTGGACGCCGCCACTGAGTACAACCTGCACCAAGCCTTGGCGCGGTTCCTGAGCAACCGCACCACGTTGATCATCGCCCACCGACTTTCGGCAGTAAAACAGGCCGACCGTGTGCTGGTGTTCGATGGCGGGCAGATCGCAGAGGATGGCGATCATCAGCAACTGATTGCCGAGGGGGGCCTGTACGCCAAGCTTTACGGTCATTTACAGCGGTTGTAGGGAGATGAGATCAAAATTGCAGGGCGCCAGTTCAATACTATAAAAAAACATCATCGCGACCGGATTCAGTGGCCGCGATACGCCCTCCGGGCAAAGCTTGTCGCTTGCCGGGATCGGAATCGCAACCTAGTCTAGCTAAAGCGATTTCGTCCGGAAGACGAACAAGCAGTGCTAATGCAAGGGACCTCATGAATCAAACGCGGACTCTCGGAACGCCACGGTTGTTGGGCATCGTCTGGCCATTTATCGCCGTTGTGGTGTTTCAAGCCTTGTTGGGCGGCGTTAGCCTTTACGTGCTGTCGGCGGTTCGCGGCTATGTTGCCGGCGAAAGTCTCTGGTCCAAGGGCCAGAAAGACGCCATCTATTACCTCAACCTCTACGCCGATAGCGGCGACGAAGCGATTTTTCGCAAATACCAGCAGGCCATTTCCGTGCCTCATGGCGGGCATGAGTTGCGCGTGGCGCTGGATCATCAACCGCCGAATATCGAGGCGGCACGTGTGGCGATCCTCAAGGGCGGCAACCATCCGGATGACGTTTCCAGTCTAATTTGGCTGTACCTCAACTTTCGTCATTTCAGCTACCTCGAAAAAGCCATCAACCTCTGGACCGTGGGGGATGCCTATCTGGTCCAACTCGATGACGTTGCGCAGGACATGCATCAGCACATCGCTGCCGGCCCGGTCTCCGGTGTGGATGTGCAGCGCTGGAAGGAGCAGATCTTCGCCATCAACGAAGGCGTGACGCCGGCGGCAAAGGCGTTCAGCGATGCCTTGGGTGAAGGTTCGCGGGTGATTCTGCGTTTGTTGCTGGTGACGAATCTGGCCACCGCCCTGGGTTTGATTGCGCTGGCCTTGATGCGCACCCATAAACTGCTCAAGCAGCGCCATGCCTTCGCCGATGCGTTGCAAGCGGAGAAAGAGCGGGCGCAGATCACCCTGCAATCGATTGGCGACGGAGTGATCACCACGGATGTTTCCGGTGCGATCGCCTACATGAATCCGGCCGCCGAGGCGTTGACCCACTGGAAGGCCGAGCAGGCGACAGGGTTGCCGCTGGCGGCGCTGTTCAACCTGTTGGACGAAAACGCCCAGACCGATGGCTTCACCCTGATCGAGCATATTCTGAGCGGCCAACTCAGTGGCGGCAGTGAACACTCCAAGCTGATTCAACGCCTGGACGGCAGCACGGTGTCGGTCACGCTGGTGGGCGCGCCGATCCGCAATGCCGGTAAAGTCAGCGGGACGGTGCTGGTGCTGCATGACATGACCCAGGAACGGCAATACATCGCCAATCTGTCGTGGCAGGCGACCCACGATGCCTTGACCGGCCTTGCCAACCGTCGCGAATTCGAATATCGCCTGGAGCAGGCGCTACACAACCTGACCCGCTACGCGGGCCGCCATGCCCTGATGTTCCTCGATCTGGATCAGTTCAAGCTGGTCAACGATACCTGCGGCCACGCGGCGGGCGATGAGCTGTTGCGGCACATCTGCGCGCTGTTGCAATCCGGGCTGCGCGAAGGCGACACCCTGGCGCGCCTGGGTGGCGACGAATTCGGCATCCTGCTGGAAAACTGCGCACCGGAAGCGGCGGAGAAAATTGCCGAAAGCCTGCGCCAGACTGTGCAGAATCTGCATTTTGTCTGGAAGGGCCGGCCTTTCGTGACCACTGTCAGTATCGGGCTGGTCCATGTCGCGCAGAATCCGACGACGCTCGAAGCCTCGCTGCGCGCTGCTGACATGGCGTGCTACATGGCCAAGGAAAAGGGCCGTAACCGGGTTCAGGTCTATCATCCGGATGACTCGGAATTGTCTCTGCGCTTCGGCGAAATGGCCTGGGTGCAGCGTTTGCACATGGCGTTGGAGGAAGACCGCTTCTGCCTGTACGCCCAGGAAATTGTCCCCTTGGGTCATGTCGATCAGGACGGCGGACATATTGAAATTCTGCTGCGATTGCATGATGAAGCCGGGCGGATGATTTTGCCCGACAGCTTCATTCCGGCAGCTGAACGCTATGGCCTGATGAGCTCGCTTGATCGTTGGGTGGTGCAGAACGTGTTCAAGATCATCGCCCAATGCCGGGCAGAGCAAGGCAACGGGCCGCTGGCCATGTGTGCGATAAATCTGTCAGGCACGACGATCGGGGATGAGGCGTTCCTGGACTTCTTGCGCGAACAGTTTGTGAGGTATTCGATTCCGCCTGAAATGATTTGTTTTGAAATTACTGAAACCAGTGCTATTTCAAATCTTGGCAGCGCCATTCGATTCATTAATGAACTCAAAGGCTTAGGCTGCCATTTTTCCCTGGACGATTTTTGTGCCGGAATGTCCTCGTTCGCGTACCTGAAACATTTGCCTGTAGACTTCCTGAAGATCGACGGGAGTTTCGTAAAGGATATGCTGGACGACCCGATTAACCGCGCCATGGTCGAAGTGATCAATCACATTGGCCATGTGATGGGTAAGCGCACGATTGCCGAGTTTGTCGAAACGCCCCAGATCGAGCAGGCATTGCTCGAGATCGGGGTAGATTACGCTCAAGGGTATGTGATTGAACGCCCGCAGTTGTTTACCTGCGACAGCTTGCTGAGTCGCCCTGCCAGGCCTCAGCCGCTGTTGTTCAAGGCGCCTGGCACGTTCCGTTGAAACTCCTGCCGGTCTGACAATCACAATCAAAAGGAGCTCGACAGTGATCGATACATTCAACCGAACCGGACCGCTCATGGAAGCTGCAAGTTACCCTGCCTGGGCCCAGCGCCTGATCCAGGATTGCAGCGAGAGCAAGCGCCGGGTTGTCGAACACGAACTGTACCAACGCATGCGAGACAACAAACTCAGTGCGAAGACCATGCGCCAGTACCTGATCGGTGGCTGGCCGGTGGTCGAACAGTTCGCGTTGTATATGGCACAAAACCTGACCAAGACCCGCTTTGCCCGTCATCCCGGCGAAGACATGGCTCGTCGCTGGCTGATGCGCAACATCCGCGTCGAACTGAACCACGCCGATTACTGGGTGCACTGGAGTCGCGCGCACGGTGTCAGCCTGGAAGAGCTGCAGGCTCAGCAGGTTCCCCCGGAGCTTCACGCCCTGAGCCATTGGTGCTGGCACACCAGTTCCGCCGACTCGCTGATCGTCGGGATTGCCGCCACCAACTACGCCATCGAAGGGGCGACCGGGGAATGGTCGGCGGTAGTGTGTTCCAACGGTATCTACGCCGCCTCGTTCCCCGAGGAAGATCGCAAGCGGGCGATGAAGTGGCTGAAGATGCATGCCCAGTACGACGATGCCCATCCATGGGAAGCCCTGGAGATCATCTGCACATTGGCGGGCACCAACCCGGGCAAATCCCTGCAGGTGGAGCTGCGTCAGGCCGTTTGCAAGAGCTACGACTACATGTACCTGTTCCTCGAACGTTGCATGCAAATGGAGCACGCAGAGCGGGCACCGGTCGTGCGTGAGCGGATGGCACTGGCCGAAGGCTGATCCAACGTCTGCTTGAAACAACTGTGGGAGCGAGCCTGCTCGCGAAAGCGGTGTATCAGGCGGCATGGATGTCGCTGATACTCCGCATTCGCGAGCAAGCTCGCTCCCACATTGATTTGTATCGTGGCTGAAAAATCAGCCCGCCATCTCCAGCCGGTTACGACCTTCGCGCTTGGCCACATATAACGCGCTGTCTGCCCGCCGCAACAGGCTTTCGGCAGACTCGCCGGGCAACAGGGTCGAACAGCCGAGGCTGACCGTCAGCAGGATCCTGTGACCATCGGCCAGGTACTCTTCAGACTGCGCTGCAAACCGCAGCCGCTCACCGACCATGGCCGCGGCCTCGCGACAGGTATTGGACAGTAGGATCAGGAACTCTTCACCGCCATAGCGGAACACCATGTCCACGTTGCGCAGCTGGTTTTTGATCGTGGTGGCGACCGCCTTGAGCACGTCATCGCCAGTGCTGTGGCCGTGGGTGTCATTGACCAGCTTGAAATGATCGATGTCCAGCATCAGCACCGACAACGGTTGCAGATGGCGCCGGGACAGCTCGATTTCCCTTTGCAGCGTCTGGTCCATGGCGATGCGGTTACCGGCGCCCGTCAGTGGGTCGCGCAGTGCGCTTTGGGTGGCGGTACGGTAAAGCAGCGCATTGCGCATCGGGAAAAGCAGCGCGGCCAGCAGTGATTCGAGATTGCCCTGTTCCTGTTCGCTGAAACGCTGATTGCGACGGAAGATCAGCTCACCCAAGTGTTCGCCTTCGTGGCTGAGGCTGTAGCTGATGGAGTGGTGGCCGCGTTGGCCGAACTCCAGGCGCAGGTCACTGCTCTTATGCAGGTAGCACAAGGCGTCCAACGGCACCAACCGCTGAATCTCACGATAGAAAGTCCCAAGAATGCGTTGCGGCTCCAGACTGGTTTGCAGCTGCAGGCTCAGTTGCTGGCGCAATTGCGCAAGACTGACAGGTCTTTCCAGGAGGGGCGGCTGCTGACCAAAGCCCAGGCGCTGCAATTTGGCGCTATCGAAGTCAATTGCGTTGGTCTGGGAGGGTGGTTTCATAAGGCGTGCGCCCCTAAGCAGTAAGGCTGTCTTACAAGCAGGGTGAGAGCGGCTTAGGGCTGCGCGTCGTACTGGTCCGTCAGTCCCGTAGGACATTTCGTACAAGTTTAATCCGCTTTGTAGAAGAAGAGTAATCTCTGCACTCAAGCTTCACCCCCGTCTGCTTTCACGATACGTGTCTGAGCAAACTTAGAGCGAAAGTCGTGCCATTCGGTTCATCCGAATAAAATCTGTGTTAAATCAACTAGTTGCGGTCTGTCTGCTACCTGTGTGGTGCAGAGTGTGACGTTTGTTTGACAGGTGCCTGGCTCGAATCCGGGAGTCTTCAAGTGCCGCGACAGGAAGCTGGCGCGGCACCAGAAAGCGACGTACGGTCGTTACTGGGCGTTGAACGCCTGGCCATTGATACCAGTGCTGTCCGGGCCCATCAGGTAGAGGTAGACCGGCATGATCTCCTCGGGCGTCGGGTTGTTCAGAGGGTTTTCACCCGGGTAAGCCTGGGCGCGCATGCTGGTGCGGGTGGCGCCCGGGTTGATGCTGTTGGAGCGTACCGGGGCCACGGTATCGACTTCGTCAGCCAGGGTTTGCATCAGGCCTTCAGTGGCGAACTTGGAGACGCCGTAAGCGCCCCAGTAGGCACGTCCCTTGCGGCCGACGCTGCTGGAAGTGAACACCACCGAGGCATCCTGCGACAGCTTGAGCAGCGGCAGCAGTGTGCTGGTGAGCATGAACATGGCATTGACGTTGACTTGCATGACCCGCATGAAGTTTTCGCCGGAAAGCTGCTCGATCGGCGTGCGCGGGCCGATGATCGAAGCATTGTGCAGCAGGCCGTCGAGATGCCCGAATTCGCTTTCGATCATGGCTGCCAGCTCATCGTATTGATGGGGCAGGGCGGTTTCGAGGTTGAAGGGGATGACTGCCGGTTGTGGATGGCCGGCGGCTTCGATTTCGTCGTAGACCTGGGTCAGGTTGGCTTCGGTCTTGCCCAGCAGCAACACGGTTGCGCCGTGGGCCGCGTAGGTTTTTGCCGCTGCGGCGCCGATGCCGCGTCCTGCGCCGGTGACCAGGATGACCCGATCCTTGAGCAGTTCGGGGCGGGCGGAATAATCAAACATAAAAAACCTCAATCCATTAAAAAGCTGGAAAAGATCGCAGCCTGCGGCAACTCCTACGTCGATCGCGGTCCCCTATAGGAGTTGCCGCAGGCTGCGATCTGTTGACTTTAATCAGCAGCTGCAAAGCGCGCTATCAAGCACCTTGCGCAACTCCAGCGGATGATCGACCACCACGTCCGCCCCCCAAAGCCGTGGATTATCATCCGGGTGGATATAGCCAAAGGTCACCGCGGCAGTCTTGGTGCCGGCATCGCGGCCCGACTCGATGTCGCGCAGGTCGTCGCCGACGAACAGAACACTGGCCGGGTCCAGGTCGAGCATCTTGCAGGCCAGAATCAGCGGCTCCGGGTCCGGTTTGCTGTTCTTCACATGATCCGGGCAGATCAGCAGCGCCGAGCGTTCAGCCAGCCCCAGCTGTTGCATGATCGGTTCGGCGAAGCGCAGCGGCTTGTTGGTGACCACGCCCCAGATCAGGTTGGCCTTCTCGATGTCCGCCAGCAGTTCGCTCATGCCGTCGAACAGCTTGCTGTGAACGGCGCAACCCACGAGGTAGCGTTCCAGGAATTCCAGGCGCAGTTCCTCGAACCCCGGCGATTCAGGGTCCATGGCGAAGGTCACCGCGACCATCGCCTTGGCGCCGCCGGAAATCTCGTCGCGAATGTGCTTGTCGTTAATCGGTGGCAAGCCACGGTCGGCACGCATCGCCTGACAGATCGCAATGAAGTCCGGCGCGGTGTCGAGCAGGGTGCCGTCCATGTCGAAAAGAACTGCTCTGATTGGCATCGGCTTACTCCTCGCGCAGGGTCTGGATCATGTAGTTGACGTCCACGTCGGAGGCCAGTTTGTAGTGCTTGGTCAGCGGGTTGTAGGTCAGGCCGATGATGTCCTTGACGGTCAGGCCGGCCATGCGGCTCCAGGCGCCGAGTTCGGAAGGGCGGATGAATTTCTTGAAATCGTGGGTGCCGCGCGGCAGCAGCTTCATGATGTATTCGGCGCCGACGATGGCGAACAGGTACGCCTTCGGGTTGCGGTTGATGGTCGAGAGGAACACCTGGCCGCCGGGCTTGACCATACGGAAGCAGGCACGGATGACCGACGACGGGTCCGGTACGTGCTCAAGCATTTCCAGGCAGGTGACCACGTCGAACTGCTCGGGCATTTCCTCGGCCAGGGCTTCGGCGGTGATCTGCCGGTATTCGACGCTTACGCCCGACTCCAGCTGATGCAACTGGGCAACCGCCAATGGCGCTTCGCCCATGTCGATACCCATCACGGTTGCGCCGCGCTGAGCCATGGCTTCGCTGAGGATGCCGCCGCCGCAACCGACGTCGAGGACCTTCTTGCCGGCCAGGTTCACCCGCTCGTCAATCCAGTTGACCCGCAGCGGATTGATGTCGTGAAGCGGTTTGAATTCGCTTTCGCGGTCCCACCAGCGATGGGCCAGGGCTTCGAATTTGGCGATTTCGGCGTAGTCGACGTTGCTCATGGTTTAAGTCCTCTAAAACTTGAAAAATCCTGTTGCCCCGGATTGTGCTCCAGGGTGCTTACGATTCGGTGCGGCCACTGATGCGCTGGCCCCAGGCCTTTGCGACAGCGCTTAGTTGTTGTTCATCCAGGCGTGTCAGGCGACGGTCGTCGAGCAACTGCTTGCCGGCAACCCAAAGGTGTTTCACGCAATCCCGGCCGGTGGCGTATATAAGCTGCGAAACCGGGTCATAGACCGGCTGCTGGGCCAGGCCCGAGAGATCGAAAGCCACCATGTCCGCGGCTTTGCCGATTTCCAGCGAGCCGGTTTCGGCCTCGATACCCAGTGCCCGGGCACCGTTGAGGGTGGCCATGCGCAAGGCACGATGGGCATCCAGCGCGGTGGCCGAGCCGGCGACAGCCTTGGCCAGCAGGGCTGCGGTGCGGGTTTCGCCGAGCAGGTCCAGGTCGTTGTTGCTGGCCGCGCCATCGGTACCGACAGCGACATTGACCCCGGCCTGCCACAAGCGCTCGACCGGGCAGAACCCGCTGGCCAGTTTCAGGTTCGACTCCGGGCAATGAATCACATTGCTGTTGCTTTCTACCAGCAGCGCCAGGTCTTCTTCGCTGATCTGGGTCATGTGAACTGCCTGGAAGCGCGGCCCCAGCAAGCCCAAGCGCGCCAGTCGGGCCAGCGGTCGTTCGCCGCGCTGCTCGACCGATTGCTGCACTTCGAAGGCGGTTTCATGCACGTGCATGTGGATCGAGGCGTCCAGTTCTTCGGCGATCACCCGGATTTTTTCCAGGTTTTCGTCACCTACGGTGTAGGGTGCATGGGGGCCGAAGGTGATTTTGATGCGCTCGTGATGCTTGAGATCGCCAAACAACTCGACGCCCTGACGAATGGCTTCGTCCGCTGTAGCGGCACCGGGAATGGGGAAGTCGAGGATCGGAATCGCGATCTGCGCGCGAATACCGCTGTTGTGCACGCGCTCGCTGGCAACCTTCGGGAAGAAGTACATGTCAGAGAAACAGGTGATGCCGCCTTTGATTTGCTCGGCGATGGCCAGATCCGTGCCGTCGCGCACGAAGTCCTCATCGACCCACTTGGCTTCGGCGGGCCAGATGTGGTTCTCCAGCCAGGTCATCAATGGCAGGTCATCGGCCAGGCCACGGAACAGCGTCATCGCCGCGTGCCCGTGGGCATTGATCAGGCCGGGGCTGAGCAACATATCGGGCAATTCGCGGGTTTCGGTTGCGTTAAGCTTCAGTGCAGCGGAACGTGGGCCGATAAACACGATGCGTCCATCACGGATGCCGACGCCATGTTCCTTGAGGACAACACCAGCGGGTTCGACGGGTACCAGCCAGGTCGGCAGCAATAACAGGTCGAGCGCAGCGGCAGTGTTCGGCATCGAGGGTTGGTTCCAGTGCTTTTGTAAAGGATGGCGAAGTATACCCGAGCGTCTTCGCGGGGGGATCGCTATAATCGGCGGCTTTTGTTCATGAGTGCGGGGTGTGGGATGCGCGATCGACTGTTGGCTGCGGAGAAGGTGAAGGCCATCGATTGGCGTGATGGCGCTCTCCATCTGCTGGATCAGCGTATTTTGCCGTTCGAGGAAACCTGGATTGCCTACACCAGTGCAGCGGGTGTGGCCGAGGCAATCCGCTCGATGGTGGTGCGTGGCGCGCCGGCCATCGGCATCAGCGCGGCTTATGGCATCGTACTGGCAGCTCGTGCCCGGATTGCCGAGGGTGGTGACTGGTACGCTGCGCTGGAAGAGGATTTCATGTTGCTGGCCGATTCCCGTCCTACAGCCGTTAACCTGTTCTGGGCGCTGGGCCGCATGCACGACCGGCTTGATCGCCTGAAAGAAAATGCCGATCCGCTGGCGGTGCTGGAGGCCGAGGCCATCGCCATTCATGAAAGTGATCGCGAAGCCAACCTGACCATGGCGCAACTGGGTGTGGACCTGATCCGCAAGCATCAGGGCAACGCCCAGGCGATCCTGACCCACTGCAACACCGGCGCGCTGGCCACGGGCGGCTTTGGCACAGCGCTGGGGGTGATTCGTGGCGCATTTCTCGAGGGCATGGTCGAGCAGGTCTATGTCGACGAAACACGCCCGTGGCTGCAGGGCTCGCGACTGACTGCGTGGGAGCTGGCCAATGAAGGCATTCCAGTGACCCTCAATGTCGATTCCGCCGCGGCACATATCATGAAGACCAAAGGCCCTACCTGGGTCATCGTCGGCGCTGACCGGATTACCGCCAACGGCGATGTGGCCAACAAGATCGGCACCTATCAGCTGGCGGTCAACGCCATGCACCACGGCGTGCGCTTCATGGTGGTGGCGCCGAGTTCGACCATCGACATGAACTTGGCCAATGGCGATGAGATCCCGATTGAAGAACGTGATGGTCGCGAGTTGCTGGAGGTCGGCGGCAAGCGTGTCGGTGCCGATGTCAATGCCTTTAACCCGGTGTTCGACGTGACGCCGGCAGACCTGATCGATGCGATCGTCACCGAAAAAGGCATCGTCGAGCGCCCTGATACGGCGAAAATGGCGCAGTTGATGTGCCGTAAGCGTCTGCATTGATAATCGTTGGTGTCTGGTAAGTCGCCATCGCGAGCAAGCTCGCTCCCACAGTGTTTGCGGTACACACAAAACCTGTGGGAGCGAGCTTGCTCGCGATGGGGCCGTCAAACCCAATGAATCAACCTGAATCAGCCACAAATTCTCCATTCAACACGGCTCTAAGCCTCTCTCGTCCCCTTCAGGCCTGTCACCGGTCAACTAACTACTCTCCATGCGCATCTGGGGGATAGGTGCGTGGCGGCTCTTGTGATAACATCCGGCGGTTTCCAGGGTTGCCCGAAGTGGCGACCCGTACTGCGCAGATCCATGGCATAACTCGTTGATTTGTCGTAAGTCGGTGCATGGCACTCAGCCTGTATCGGCGAGCTTCGTTCGTCCCATATGGATGTGACGAGGTTTCACCAGAAAAAGGAATCAGGCTTCTCATGGGCGAACTGGCCAAAGAAATCCTCCCGGTCAATATCGAAGACGAGCTGAAGCAGTCCTACCTCGACTACGCGATGAGCGTAATTGTCGGGCGGGCACTGCCGGATGCGCGCGATGGCTTGAAGCCCGTGCACCGGCGCGTGCTGTTCGCGATGAGCGAGCTGGGCAACGACTTCAACAAGCCGTACAAGAAATCTGCCCGTGTTGTCGGTGACGTGATCGGTAAGTATCACCCCCACGGTGATACCGCGGTGTACGACACCATCGTTCGGATGGCGCAGCCATTCTCCCTGCGCTACCTGCTGGTAGACGGCCAGGGCAACTTCGGTTCGGTGGACGGCGACAACGCCGCGGCCATGCGATACACCGAAGTGCGCATGACCAAGCTGGCGCACGAGCTGCTGGCTGACCTGCATAAGGAAACCGTGGACTGGGTGCCGAACTACGACGGCACCGAAATGATCCCGGCGGTCATGCCGACCCGTATTCCCAACCTGCTGGTCAACGGCTCCAGCGGTATCGCCGTGGGCATGGCGACCAACATTCCGCCGCACAACCTCGGTGAAGTCATCGACGGTTGCCTGGCGCTCATCGACAATCCAGAGCTGACTGTCGACGAGCTGATGCAATACATCCCCGGTCCGGACTTCCCGACCGCCGCGATCATCAACGGTCGCGCCGGCATCATCGAAGCCTACCGCACCGGTCGCGGCCGCATTTACATGCGCGCCCGCTCGATGATCGAAGACATCGACAAGGTCGGTGGCCGCCAGCAGATCGTCATCACCGAGCTCCCTTACCAGCTGAACAAGGCGCGTCTGATCGAGAAGATCGCCGAGCTGGTAAAAGAGAAGAAGCTCGAAGGCATCACCGAACTGCGCGACGAGTCCGACAAGGATGGTATGCGCGTCGTGATCGAGCTGCGTCGCGGCGAAGTGCCTGAGGTCATCCTCAACAACCTCTACGCCCAGACCCAGCTGCAAGCGGTGTTCGGCATCAACATCGTCGCGCTGATCGACGGCCGTCCGCGGATCCTGAATCTCAAGGACCTGCTGGAAGCCTTCGTCCGTCACCGTCGCGAAGTGGTGACCCGCCGTACCGTGTTCGAACTGCGCAAGGCGCGCGAGCGTGGTCACATCCTTGAAGGTCAAGCGGTTGCCCTGTCGAACATCGACCCGGTCATCGCCCTGATCAAGGCCTCGCCAACGCCGTCGGAAGCCAAGGAAGCGCTGATCAGCACGCCTTGGGAATCCTCCGCCGTTGTCGCGATGGTAGAGCGTGCCGGTGCCGACTCTTGCCGTCCAGAGACCCTGGACCCGCAATACGGTCTGCGCGAAGGCAAGTACTTCCTGTCGCCAGAGCAGGCGCAAGCCATTCTGGAACTGCGTCTGCACCGCCTGACCGGTCTGGAACACGAAAAACTGCTGGCCGAGTATCAAGAGATCCTCAACCAGATCGGCGAGCTGATCCGCATCCTCAGCAGCGCCACGCGCCTGATGGAAGTGATCCGCGAAGAGCTGGAAGTGATCCGTGCCGAATACGGCGATGTGCGTCGCACCGAAATCCTCGATGCCCGTCTCGACCTGACCCTGGGTGACATGATCCCGGAAGAAGAGCGCGTCGTGACCATTTCCCACGGTGGCTACGCCAAGACCCAGCCGCTGGCTGCGTACCAGGCCCAGCGTCGTGGCGGTAAAGGCAAGTCGGCGACCGGCGTCAAGGATGAGGACTACATCGCTCACCTGCTGGTTGCCAACAGCCACACCACGCTGCTGCTGTTCTCCAGCAAGGGCAAGGTGTACTGGCTGAAAACCTACGAAATCCCTGAAGCGTCCCGCGCTGCCCGTGGTCGTCCGCTGGTCAACTTGTTGCCGCTGGACAGTGATGAATACATCACCACCATGCTGCCGGTCGAGGAATACACCGAAGGTCACTTCATCTTCATGGCTACCGCCAAAGGCACCGTGAAGAAGACCCCGCTGGAATCCTTCAGCCGTCAACGCAGCGTCGGCCTGATCGCGCTGGAACTGGATGAAGGCGACGTGCTGATTTCCGCTTCCATTACCGATGGCAGTCGTGAAGTCATGCTGTTCTCCGACGGCGGCAAGGTGACTCGCTTCAAGGAAACCGACGTTCGCGCCATGGGTCGTACCGCTCGCGGTGTGCGCGGCATGCGTCTGCCGGAAGGCCAGAAGCTGATTTCCATGCTGATCCCGGAAGAAGGCAGCCAGATCCTCACGGCTTCGGCCCGTGGTTTCGGCAAGCGCACGGCGATCACCGAGTTCCCTGAGTACAAGCGTGGCGGCCAGGGCGTTATCGCCATGGTCAGCAACGACCGCAACGGCCGTCTGGTCGGCGCGGTCCAGGTGCTCGACGGCGAGGAGATCATGCTGATTTCCGACCAGGGTACTTTGGTTCGTACCCGTGTCGACGAAGTCTCCAGTCTGGGTCGTAACACCCAGGGCGTAACCCTGATCAAGCTGGCCAGCGATGAAACGCTGGTAGGCCTGGAACGGGTTCAGGAACCGTCGGAAGTCGAGGGCGAAGAGCTGGAGGGTGAAGAGGGTGCAGTGTTCGACGGCGAAGTCGTGATCGACGACGTCGTTGATGATCAGCAGCTCGACGCCGCCGCTGACGAAGAACCACAGGAATAAGCGGGTAAGCAGGGGGGCGGATGAAAATTCGCCCCCTTGTTGTTTGTCCGATGAGAAAATTTCGACACCCACGAAGATCAAATGTGGGGGCGGGCTTGTTGTGGCGAGGGGGCTTGCCCCCGTTGGGGTGCGAAGCGCCCCTGAAACCAGGCGTCGCGGTCTTGCTCTGGAAAGCAGTGACCGATTTACGATTGCTTCGCAATCGAACGGGGGCAAGCCCCCTCGCCACACAAGCCCGCTCCCACATGAGTTTCGTGGCGATTGATGTTGTGATTTATTGCGTGATACCACCAAATCAGAGCGAGATTGGATGTGAGCAAGAGAGCCTATAACTTCTGTGCCGGTCCTGCGGCGCTTCCCGAAGCTGTCCTGCAGCGCGCCCAGGGTGAACTCCTCGACTGGCACGGCAAGGGTCTGTCGGTCATGGAAATGAGCCATCGCAGCGATGAGTTCGTGTCCATTGCCACCAAGGCCGAGCAGGATCTGCGTGATCTGCTGAATATCCCCTCGAACTATAAAGTGCTGTTTCTGCAAGGTGGCGCCAGCCAGCAATTTGCTCAGATTCCTCTGAACCTGTTGCCGGAAAACGGCTCGGCCGACTATATCGACACCGGTATCTGGTCGCAGAAAGCCATCGAAGAAGCCTCGCGCTACGGTCACGTCAATGTTGCCGGCACCGCCAAGCCTTACGACTATTTCGCCATTCCCGGCCAGAACGAATGGAAGCTGTCGAAAGACGCGGCCTACGTCCATTACGCGCCGAACGAAACCATCGGCGGCCTGGAATTCCAATGGATTCCGGAAACCGGTGATGTACCGCTGGTCGCCGACATGTCTTCGGACATCCTGTCGCGCCCGGTGGATGTTTCGCGCTTCGGCATGATCTACGCCGGCGCCCAGAAAAACATCGGCCCGAGCGGTATCGTCGTCAACATCGTTCGCGAAGACCTGCTGGGCAAGGCCCGTTCCCTGTGCCCGACCATGCTCGACTACAAGGTCGCGGCCGATAACGGTTCGATGTACAACACCCCGCCGACCCTGGCCTGGTACCTGTCCGGCCTGGTGTTCGAGTGGCTCAAGGAGCAGGGCGGCGTCGAGGCCATCGGCAAGCTCAACGAAGTCAAGCAGCGCACGCTGTACGGCTTCATCGATGCCAGCGGCCTGTACAGCAACCCGATCAACAAGTCGGACCGCTCGTGGATGAACGTGCCGTTCCGCCTGGCTGATGATCGTCTGGACAAGCCGTTCCTGGCCGGTGCCGACGAGCGTGGCCTGTTGAACCTCAAGGGCCACCGTTCCGTGGGCGGCATGCGCGCCTCCATCTATAACGCCGTCGACATCAACGCCGTCAACGCGCTGATTTCGTACATGGCAGAGTTCGAGAAGGAACATGGCTAATGTCTGAGCAAGAACTCAAGGCACTGCGCCTGCGCATTGATGCCCTGGACGAAAAGGTCCTGGAGCTGATCAGTGAGCGCGCGCGCTGCGCCCAGGAAGTCGCGCGGGTAAAGATGGCCTCGCTGGCCGAAGGCGAAGTGCCGGTGTTCTATCGTCCTGAGCGTGAAGCTCAGGTGCTCAAGCGTGTCATGGAGCGCAATCAGGGGCCGCTGGGCAACGAAGAGATGGCGCGGTTGTTCCGTGAAATCATGTCTTCGTGCCTGGCGCTGGAGCAGCCGCTGAAAGTGGCTTATCTCGGCCCTGAAGGCACGTTCACCCAGGCGGCGGCCATGAAGCACTTCGGCCATGCGGTGATCAGCAAGCCGATGGCGGCGATCGACGAAGTGTTCCGTGAAGTGGCGGCGGGGGCGGTGAATTTTGGCGTGGTGCCGGTGGAGAACTCCACCGAGGGCGCGGTCAACCACACCCTCGACAGCTTCCTGGAACATGACATGGTGATCTGCGGCGAAGTCGAGCTGCGTATCCACCATCACCTGTTGGTCGGTGAAAATACCAAGACCGACAGCATCAGTCGCATCTACTCCCACGCCCAGTCCCTGGCCCAGTGCCGCAAGTGGCTGGACGCCCATTACCCGAATGTCGAGCGCGTGGCGGTGTCCAGCAACGCCGAAGCGGCCAAGCGGGTCAAGGGTGAGTGGAACTCGGCGGCGATTGCCGGCGACATGGCGGCCGGCCTGTACGGCTTGACCCGTCTGGCCGAGAAGATCGAGGACCGTCCGGATAACTCCACGCGCTTCCTCATGATCGGCAACCAGGAAGTGCCGCCGACCGGCGACGACAAGACATCGATCATCGTTTCGATGAGCAACAAGCCGGGTGCGCTTCACGAGTTGCTGGTGCCGTTCCACGACAATGGCATCGACCTGACGCGAATCGAGACTCGTCCGTCGCGCAGCGGTAAATGGACCTACGTGTTCTTCATCGACTTCGTCGGCCACCACCGCGACCCGCTGGTCAAAGGTGTGCTGGAAAAGATCAGTCAGGAAGCAGTGGCACTCAAGGTGCTGGGTTCCTACCCGAAAGCAGTTCTTTAAGGGGCGGTAGCAAATGAGTGGCAATTTCCTCGCTCTGGCACAGCCGGGCGTGCAACAACTTTCGCCTTACGTTCCGGGCAAGCCCGTGGACGAACTGGCGCGTGAGCTGGACCTCGATCCAGCCAGCATCGTCAAACTGGCGAGCAACGAAAACCCGCTGGGCGCTGGCCCCAAGGCGCTGGCGGCGATCCGCGATGCGCTGCCTGAGCTGACCCGTTATCCGGACGGCAACGGTTTTGCGCTCAAGAGCCTGTTGGCCGAGCAGTGCCGCGTCGAACTCGATCAGGTCACGCTGGGCAACGGTTCCAACGACATCCTGGAGCTGGTTGCGCGCGCCTATCTGGCACCGGGCCTGAATGCCGTGTTCAGCGAGCATGCGT
Organism: Pseudomonas grandcourensis; assembly: GCF_039909015.1. Classification (NCBI taxonomy): domain Bacteria; kingdom Pseudomonadati; phylum Pseudomonadota; class Gammaproteobacteria; order Pseudomonadales; family Pseudomonadaceae; genus Pseudomonas; species Pseudomonas grandcourensis. The sequence continues at coordinate 5,134,719 of NZ_CP150919.1, read as the reverse complement.
TCGCGGTCTACCCGATTGCCACCCAGGCGGTCGGCGCGCAGGCCAAGGTGGTTCCGGCCAAGGATTGGGGGCATGACCTGCCTGCCATGCTGGCGGCGATCGATGCCAACACCCGCGTGGTGTTCATCGCCAACCCGAACAACCCGACGGGGACCTGGTTCGACGCCGAGGCGCTGGACGAGTTCCTGCAGGATGTTCCGGAGCATGTGCTGGTCGTACTGGACGAGGCTTACATCGAATACGCCGAAGGCAGCGATCTGCCGGATGGCCTGGACTTCCTGGCGGCTTATCCGAACCTGCTGGTTTCCCGCACCTTCTCCAAGGCTTATGGTCTGGCGGCGCTGCGTGTGGGTTATGGCTTGTCCACGGCGGTAGTCGCAGACGTGCTGAACCGTGTACGCCAGCCGTTCAACGTCAACAGTCTGGCCCTGGCCGCGGCCTGTGCGGCGTTGAAGGACGAAGAGTATCTGGCGCAAAGCCGTCAGTTGAACGAGTCCGGCATGCAGCAACTGGAAGCCGGTTTCCGTGAGCTGGGGCTGAGCTGGATTCCGTCCAAGGGCAATTTCATTTGCGTCGATCTCGGCCAGGTCGCGGCCCCGGTGTTCCAGGGCTTGCTGCGTGAAGGCGTAATTGTGCGTCCGGTGGCCAACTATGGCATGCCGAATCACCTGCGCATCACCATTGGCCTGCCGGCAGAGAACAGCCGCTTCCTGGAAGCGCTGACCAAGGTTCTGGCTCGTGGTTGATGTCACTGCACTGCAATCTGCTGAACCTATGATCGGTCGCCTGGTGGTAGTCGGTCTCGGGTTGATCGGCGGTTCGTTTGCCAAGGGGTTGCGTGAAAGCGGTCTGTGCCGCGAAGTGGTCGGGGTCGATCTCGATCCGCAATCGCGCAAGCTCGCGGTCGAGTTGGGTGTGGTGGATCGCTGCGAGGAAGACCTGGGCGTTGCTTGTCAGGGCGCCGACATCATCCAGCTGGCGGTGCCGATCCTGGCCATGGAAAAAGTGCTCGCGCGTCTGTCGGGCATGGATCTGGGGCAGGCGATCCTGACCGATGTCGGCAGTGCCAAGGGCAATGTGGTGCGTGCGGCCACCGAGGCATTTGGCAAGATGCCGTCATGCTTCGTGCCGGGGCACCCGATTGCCGGTTCGGAGCAGAGCGGGGTGGAAGCCTCCAACGCCGAGCTGTTCCGTCGCCACAAAGTGATCCTGACGCCGCTGGATCAGACTGATCCTGCTGCCCTGGCGGTAGTCGACCGTTTGTGGCGCGAACTGGGCGCCGATGTCGAGCACATGCAGGTCGAGCGTCACGATGAAGTGCTGGCTGCGACCAGTCATCTGCCGCACTTGCTGGCGTTCGGCTTGGTCGATTCGTTGGCCAAGCGCAATGAAAATCTTGAGATCTTCCGTTACGCTGCGGGCGGTTTCCGCGATTTCACAAGAATCGCCGGAAGCGACCCGGTCATGTGGCACGACATCTTCCTCGCCAACCGCGAAGCTGTCCTGCGCACACTCGATACATTTCGCAGCGATCTCGACGCCTTGCGCGACGCGGTCGATGCAGGGGATGGGCACCAATTGTTGGGCGTTTTCACTCGCGCCCGGGTTGCCCGCGAGCATTTCAGTAAAATCCTGGCCCGCAGGGCCTATGTGGACGCTATGAATTCCAACGATCTGATTTTCCTGGCTCAACCTGGTGGCCGCCTGTCCGGTCGGATTCGCGTACCGGGTGACAAATCGATTTCCCACCGTTCGATCATGCTTGGCTCCCTGGCCGAAGGCGTCACCGAAGTCGAAGGCTTCCTCGAGGGCGAAGATGCCCTGGCGACCTTGCAGGCATTCCGTGACATGGGCGTGGTCATCGAAGGTCCGCACCACGGTCGCGTGACCATTCACGGCGTTGGCCTGCATGGCCTGAAGCCTGCACCGGGCCCGATCTATCTGGGCAACTCCGGCACTTCGATGCGTCTGCTGTCCGGCCTGCTGGCTGCGCAGAACTTCGACAGCACCCTGACCGGCGACGCTTCGCTGTCAAAGCGCCCGATGAATCGCGTGGCCAATCCGCTGCGTGAAATGGGCGCGGTGATCGAAACCGCCGCCGAAGGTCGTCCGCCGATGACCATTCGTGGCGGCAGCAAGCTCAAGGGCCTGACCTACACCATGCCGATGGCCAGCGCCCAGGTTAAGTCCTGCCTGCTGCTGGCCGGTCTGTATGCAGAAGGCAAGACCACGGTTACCGAGCCTGCTCCGACCCGCGACCATACCGAGCGCATGCTGCGTGGCTTCGGCTACCCGGTAACGGTCAACGGCGCGACCGCATCGGTCGAGTCCGGCAACAAGCTGACCGCGACCCACATTGAAGTCCCGGGTGATATTTCGTCCTCGGCGTTCTTCCTGGTGGCGGCCTCGATCGCTGAAGGTTCGGAACTGGTGCTGGAACACGTCGGCATCAACCCGACCCGTACCGGTGTGATCGACATCCTGCGCCTGATGGGCGCCGACATCACCCTGGAAAACCAGCGTGAAGTGGGTGGCGAGCCTGTAGCTGACTTGCGCGTACGTGCAGCTAAACTCAAAGGTATCGAGATTCCCGAGGCGCTGGTTCCGCTGGCGATCGACGAGTTCCCGGTGCTGTTCGTCGCCGCTGCCTGTGCCGAAGGGCGCACCGTGTTGCGTGGCGCTGAAGAGCTGCGGGTCAAGGAGTCGGATCGCATCCAGGTCATGGCGGATGGCTTGCTGGCATTGGGCGTCAAGTGCGAACCAACCCCGGATGGCATCATCATCGACGGCGGCCAGATCGGCGGCGGTGAAGTGCACGGTCATGGTGATCACCGTATTGCCATGGCGTTCAGCGTTGCTTCGCTGCGCGCCAGTGCGCCGATCCGCATTCATGATTGCGCCAACGTCGCGACATCGTTCCCGAATTTCCTGGCGCTGTGCGCACAGGTCGGTATTCGCGTGGCACAAGAGGCGCAGTCGTGAACAACATTGCACCGGTCATCACCATCGACGGGCCAAGCGGTTCGGGCAAGGGCACGGTAGCCGGGATTCTGGCCAAGCGCCTGGGCTGGAACCTGCTGGACTCCGGTGCGTTGTACCGATTGCTGGCCTTCGCCGCGCATAACCACGGTGTCGACCTGACCAATGAAGAGCTGCTGAAGAAACTCGCCGCTCATCTGGATGTGCAGTTCATCGCGGCGACGGACGGTCAGTTGCAACGCATCATTCTGGAAGGTGATGAAGTCAGCGATGTCATTCGCACCGAAAGCGTCGGTTCCGGCGCTTCCCAGGTGGCTGCGCTGCCCGCTGTACGCGAGGCGCTGCTGCAGCGCCAGCGTGCTTTTCAGGAAGCGCCGGGCCTTGTGGCGGATGGTCGCGACATGGGCACAGTGGTTTTCCCCGACGCGCCGCTGAAGATTTTTCTGACCGCCAGCGCCGAGGAACGGGCACGCCGTCGATATTTGCAGTTGAAGGGCAAGGTCGAGGGTGTTAGTCTGTCGAGTCTGCTAGATGAGATACGTGCGCGCGATGAGCGTGACACCCAGCGAGCGGTAGCCCCGCTCAAACCGGCGGCTGACGCCATACAGCTGGATTCCACGGAATTATCCATCGACCAGGTGCTGGAACGCATCATGAGCGAGATCGCCATTCGCGATATCGCCGGGTGACCAAGAAGGCCGCAGGGGACCAGTCATAGTCCTGCGGTGGCTTCTTTTAAATGAAACTAACCCACACCGTCTGGGGTGTGGAGATGGGCGTATTCTTCGCCCTCATCAACAGGAATTAAAATGAGCGAAAGCTTTGCGGAACTCTTTGAAGAAAGCCTAAAAACCCTGAACCTTCAGGCAGGCTCCATCATCACCGGTGTTATCGTTGATATCGATTACCAGGCTCGCTGGGTAACCGTTCACGCTGGCCTGAAGTCTGAAGCACTCATCCCGCTTGAGCAGTTCTACAACGACGCTGGCGAACTGAACATCAACGTCGGTGACGAAGTTCACGTTGCTCTGGACTCGGTTGAAGACGGCTTTGGTGAAACCAAGCTGTCCCGTGAAAAAGCCAAGCGCGCTGAATGCTGGATTGTTCTGGAAGCAGCCTTCGCAGCCGAAGAAGTGGTCAAGGGCGTTATCAACGGTAAGGTTAAAGGCGGCTTCACTGTCGACGTTAACGGCATCCGTGCGTTCCTGCCAGGTTCTCTGGTTGACGTCCGTCCAGTGCGCGACACCACGCACCTGGAAGGCAAAGAGCTGGAATTCAAGGTCATCAAGCTGGACCAGAAGCGCAACAACGTTGTCGTTTCCCGTCGTAGCGTCCTGGAAGCCGAGAACTCCGCCGAGCGCGAAGCTCTGCTGGAATCCTTGCAGGAAGGCCAACAAGTCAAAGGTATCGTCAAGAACCTCACCGATTACGGCGCATTCGTCGATCTGGGTGGCGTCGATGGCCTGCTGCACATTACCGACATGGCTTGGAAGCGTATCAAGCATCCTTCCGAAATCGTCAACGTTGGCGACGAGATCGATGTCAAGGTTCTGAAGTACGATCGCGAGCGCAATCGTGTTTCCCTGGGCCTGAAGCAACTGGGCGAAGATCCATGGGTTGCTATCAAAGCTCGTTACCCGGAAAGCACTCGCGTTACCGCGCGTGTAACCAACCTGACCGACTACGGCTGCTTCGCTGAGCTGGAAGAAGGCGTTGAAGGTCTGGTACACGTTTCCGAAATGGACTGGACCAACAAGAACATCCACCCTTCGAAAGTCGTACAAGTCGGCGACGAAGTGGAAGTTATGGTTCTGGACATCGACGAAGAGCGTCGTCGTATCTCCCTGGGCATCAAGCAGTGCAAATCTAACCCATGGGAAGATTTCTCTGGCCAGTTCAACAAGGGCGATAAAATCTCCGGCACCATCAAGTCGATCACCGATTTCGGTATCTTCATTGGTCTGGACGGCGGCATCGACGGTCTGGTTCACCTGTCCGACATCTCCTGGAACGAAGTGGGCGAAGAAGCCGTTCGCCGCTTCAAGAAGGGCGACGAGCTGGACACCGTTATCCTGTCGGTTGACCCAGAGCGCGAGCGCATCTCCCTGGGTATCAAGCAACTGGAAAGCGATCCGTTCTCCGAGTACGTTCAAGAGAACGACAAAGGCGCCATCGTTAAAGGCATCGTGAAGGAAGTTGACGCTAAAGGCGCCATCATCACTCTGGCCGACGATATCGAAGCGACTCTGAAAGCCTCCGAAATCAGCCGTGACCGCGTTGAAGACGCGCGCAACGTTCTGAAAGAAGGCGAAGAAGTAGAAGCCAAGATCATCAGCGTTGACCGCAAGAGCCGTGTAATTCAGCTCTCGATCAAGTCGAAAGACGTTGAAGACGAGAAAGAAGCAATCCAGAGCCTGCGCGACAAGCCAGTAGCTACTGATGCTCCTGTGGCCACCACTCTGGGTGACCTGCTGCGTGCACAAATGGAAAAACAGAACTAAGTTCTGACTTTCTGTAAAAAAGGGCGACTTTGGTCGCCCTTTTTTGTGCCTGGCGTTTGGTGAGTTACCTGTGGATGTAGCCGCTAGGATCGTGAACCAAAAACGCCGAAAGAAGGTCTGATTGTTTAGTCGGATCAAACGCTTATTTACAGCTAGTCTTTAGCCTGAGACTAATGATCGCCCGGTAGGCTTTCTGGCAAAAGGACGTGAATGAACAAGCTCATTGTCGCAGTAGCAGCACTGGCACTGGCACTGGCGGGTTGTACCACTAACGCCAAGACTCACGTAGTGCGTGGGGTTAGCGGTATTGAGGTTGATTGTTCGGGGCTCGGTTCGAAATGGGAGAAGTGTTACAAGCGCGCGGCCAAGGAGTGTAAGGGTGCGGGCTACAAGGTTTTGACACGGTCTGATGATCTTAAGGAAGAGGAGGAGGGGGGGCTTTTTGGGTTCAACCCGGCGGGTTTCCTGACGCGCACCATGCTGGTGATTTGCCGATGACAGGGTGATCGTCCAGAGTCTTCCCGTTCCCGGAATCAAGCATTTTGAGGGGCTGGGATAGATGCTAAAAGTCAGGCTGTTCAAAATCGTTCAGGCGTGCTAAAACCTTTGAAGCGCTGATCTAGCTGCTTGAAAAAGAAGGGAAAAATATGACGAAGTCGGAGTTGATCGAACGAATTGTCACCCATCAAGGGCTGCTCTCATCCAAGGATGTGGAGCTGGCCATCAAGACCATGCTTGAGCAAATGTCCCAATGTCTGGCTACCGGGGATCGTATCGAGATCCGGGGGTTTGGCAGCTTCTCTCTGCACTATCGCGCGCCACGAGTAGGGCGCAATCCGAAAACCGGCCAGTCTGTCAGTCTCGACGGCAAATTCGTTCCTCACTTCAAGCCAGGTAAAGAGCTACGTGACCGGGTGAATGAAGAAGAGGAGGATGTGCTTTGACAGTCGCTGCCGATCAAGGAGCTCTTCATGCGTAATCTCATGCGAGTGCTGCTTGGCGTGTTAATCCTTTTTCTGGTGCTGATGATCCTGGCGTTCGTGCTGGAGAATCAGCAATCAGTGACCTTGTTTTTTCTCGGTTGGGCCGGCCCGCAACTGCCAGTATCTTTGGTAATAGTTCTGGCTTTGCTGGCAGGGATGGTCATCGGACCGTTACTTGGTTGGATTCTAGGACGATCGTCCAGGATTTTGCGCAAGTGGCTGGTCTAGTAACATCAAGTAAGAAGTGCTCAGAGAGCTCGCGTCACAGATTCTCTACATCCCTTAGTAAATCGGTCATTAAGCTGTAAAATGTTGCGCTTGTTCGAGAGTGGTCTATCTCCACATCGATTTTGACTAGCTCTGACAGAAGCCGCATTTTTGGTGGCTTTTTATACATGGATTTGGCAGCACCGATGTGCAGCTCCGTCAGCAACTCAAGGGTATGGTTTCGCGTGAAAATTCTCGTAACCGGCGGAGCCGGATTTATTGGCTCGGCAGTCATTCGTCATATCATTTCGAATACCGCCGATTCTGTTGTTAACGTCGATAAACTTACCTATGCCGGTAATCTCGAGTCTTTAGCGGAATTCAGTCAGAGCTCGCGCTATGTATTCGAGCGCGTTGATATCTGCAACCGTGACCATATCGATCGCGTACTGCTTGAGTCTCAACCCGACGCTATCATGCATTTGGCTGCAGAGTCGCACGTTGACCGCTCGATCTCGACGCCCTCCGATTTCATCCAGACCAATATCATCGGCACCTACACCTTGCTGGAAGCTACTCGTCAATATTGGATGGCGCTGGACGATACACGCAAAGCCAGTTTTCGGTTTCACCACATTTCGACTGATGAAGTTTACGGAGACCTGGAAGGTCCGGAAGACTTGTTCACTGAAACTACAGCCTATCAGCCAAGCTCGCCTTACTCGGCCAGCAAAGCCAGTTCCGATCACCTGGTCAGCGCCTGGAGCCGTACTTACGGTCTGCCAACCCTGATCACGAACTGCTCGAACAATTACGGCCCTTGCCATTTTCCTGAAAAATTGATCCCGCTGATCATTCTCAATGCTTTGGAAGGCAAGCCTCTACCTGTCTATGGCAAAGGCAATCAGGTTCGTGACTGGCTCTATGTCGAAGATCATGCCCGCGCACTCTACAAAGTTGTGACCGAAGGCGTCATCGGTGAGACTTACAACATTGGTGGTCATAACGAAAAGCAGAATATCGAAGTCGTCCTTGCGCTGTGTGCGTTGCTCGATGAACTGCGTCCAGACTCTGCTCACCGTCCCCACGCTAGCCTGATCACTTATGTTCAGGACCGTCCAGGTCACGACCAGCGTTATGCAATTGATGCCAGCAAAATTCAGCGTGAGCTTGGGTGGGTACCGGAAGAAACATTCGAAACGGGCATCCGCAAGACGGTAGAGTGGTATCTGAAGAACACTGATTGGGTGGAGCATGTGAAGAGCGGTAGCTACCAGCAGTGGATCGAACAGAATTACGCGGGTCGTTCGAGTACGGTATGAAAGTCCTCCTGCTCGGGAAAAACAGCCAGGTCGGCCGGGAGCAGCAGCGATCACTCGCGCCACTGGGCGAGCTGGATCGTCAGAAGGTTGATGGTCTCTTCGAAGACTTGCCTGATCTGTTATGCCCTTCCAAAGAGCTTGAAACTTTAAGCATCATTGCTGATCAGATAGGGGTTGCGACAGGTGCGGATCCGATCGCCGATGTCACCACATTGGCGATTCTGCAAATTCAGACTCGGAAAGAGTTGTCGGGTATCCGCTATGTACTTGCCAAGCTGGCACGCGGGCATAAGCCGAGATGCTCAGGGGGCTCATAAGCGACTAATAAACACAAAAATAGGACTGTAGTTTTCAATGAATATCAATTTGTTATTCTAGCTGTCATGGTTTTAAAGATTTTTGCCATGCTTAAATAAAATGTTTTCACCTCTATGTTTGACTAAACTCATTGAAGGGCACTGATTTGAGTAAGTGACGCGCGTGCAGAGAGGAGCTGAAGGTGTTTTACATGGTTGAGGCTATAGTTTTTTTATTTCAAGGGTTTTAGGATATGCAGGTTGGTTCAAGTAGTTCTGTAGTCAATGATGGTCTCGATTTGCACGCGCTTGCTTATACACTTTGGCGACAAAAGCTGGTGATTTTGTGTGCTGCGCTGCTGGGGGCATTCGTAGCCGCTACCTATGCATTCCTCGCAGAGCCTTTGTACGAAGCGAAGGCTTTTGTGATCCCGCCTACCCAAAATGACATCGAGAACTTAAACTACGGTCGCATCGATCAGTCAAAGTTGCCTCAGTTTACGGTAAAAGAAGTTTATTCGGTTTTTTTGAAAAACTTGCAAAGTGAATCACTTCGTCGTGAGTTTTTCAAAAGTACATATTTAGCTGCACAGGGTAAGAATGAGGATCCCAAGGGAAAGTTATATGAGAAGCTTTCGAAGAATCTTGTTGTCTCCATAGTTGGTAAAGATGCGATGGATCGATACTCTGTTGTTATCCTGAATAATGATCCGGAAATCGGCGCCAAGTGGGTTGAGCAATTGTTGGAGCGTGCGCAGCAATTAGCGATGCAAGAGATTAATAAAAATATCTCTAGTGAGTATGATATTGAATCTCAAAATCTTCTTCAAGAAATAGTCTCGCTGCGGGAAGTTGGAGACAAGACAAGAGAAGATAGCTTGATTAAACTTCGTGAGGCCCTGGTAGTTGCCCAAGCGATTGGTCTTGAAAAGCCACCTGCCGTTGGCAGCGACTCGAAAGCCTCGATGGGTATTGTAGGTAACATGGAGGGTGATCTTACCTATATGCGCGGCACGAAAGCACTGACGGCTGAAATAGAAAATTTGAAAGCAAGGAAGTCTGACGATCCATTTATCGGCAAATTGCGAGAGATAGAAACGAAGTACAATTTTTATAGTCGACTTTCAAAAGGCCATCGAGAAGCTAAAGCTTTCAGGATAGATGGGCTCGTAGAAAAATCGGGCGCACCAGTCAAGCCAAAATTCTTATTTGTAATCCTGGCAGGTATGTTTTTAGGTCTTGTTTTTGGGATGGTTGTTGCAGTTGTTCGGGACTTTCTTGTGGCCAATAAGGTGTCCGTACAGAAAGGCCTATAACACACAGCGATTTCGCTGATTTTGATAGATTTTATTTATCGTGATGGGTGTTTGGTTTTGTCGGGGCTATTGAGTGGCGCTGATCGTATTGCGGGACGGCCTTATGTTCGTCTATCGGAAAAATAGCACTAAACAGGTGTACGATTATGTTTAGCCGGTAGATTGTTTGTATCAATGTTGATCAGAAGCCTAGGATCAGGCACGAGGGAAGAGTATGAAAGGCATCATTCTGGCAGGCGGTTCGGGAACTCGTTTGTACCCTCTGACGAAAGGGGTATCCAAGCAGCTGCTTCCGATTTACGACAAGCCGATGATTTTTTACCCGCTTTCTGTGCTCATGCTCGCCGGGATCCGTGACATCCTGATTATCACGACGTCTGAAGATCAAGCTGGATTTCAACGTCTGCTTGCTGATGGCAAGCAGTTCGGTGTCAACCTCACATATGCAGTTCAAGCAAGTCCCGATGGTCTTGCACAAGCATTTCTTATCGGTGAAGAATTTATTGGTAAGGATTCGGTATGTTTGGTACTTGGCGATAATATTTTTTATGGTCAGGGGTTTACGCCCATGCTTCAAGAGGCAACGAAGCGTAAAAGCGGCGCAACAGTATTCGGTTATCAGGTGAAGGATCCGGAGCGATTTGGTGTAGTTCAGTTCGATGAAAATCGTAAAGCGATCTCAATTGAAGAAAAGCCACTCAAGCCAAAGTCCAATTTCGCAGTAACCGGGTTGTATTTCTACGACAATGACGTGATTGAAATTGCAAAGCACGTCAAGCCTTCTGCACGCGGCGAGTTGGAAATTACCTGCATAAACCAGGCATATCTGGAACGAGGAAGTTTGCACGTTGAACTTCTGGGGCGAGGATTTGCGTGGCTGGATACCGGTACGCACGAAAGCTTGCTCGAGGCTTCGCATTTTGTTGAAACAATAGAAAAACGCCAGGGTTACAAGGTCGCCTGTTTAGAGGAAATTGCCTTTAATAATGGATGGTTGACCGTTGCAGAACTCAAAAGTACTGGCAATGAACTGAAGAAAAACAGTTATGGGCAGTACTTGTTGAGTCTGGTTGACGAGATTGATGAAAAGTAATTTGTTTAGAGTTTGAGTTAAGTTCTACATGGGTGGCCTATGGCATACTTGAGCGCAATACAGTTGAGTGAACTAGGTTTCAGAACCCTCGGGAAAGAAGTAAAAATCAGTGATAAGGCTGCTATCTATAATCCAGAGTTGATTGACCTTGGGGATTACACGCGAATAGATGATTTTTGCGTGGTGTCGGGGCGCGTGGTGTTTGGTAAGTACAATCATATTACACCAATGTGCCTCGTTGCTGGTGGAGTGCCAGGTATTGAATTTTCCGACTTCTGCACGTTGGCTTATGGTGTCAAAATTTTCTCGCAATCAGACGATTACAGTGGTGCCACACTTACTAACTCGTTGGTTCCAAAGAGGTATAAAAATGAAATATTCGAGAAGGTTAAGCTGGAGCGTCATGTAATAGTCGGTGCGGGAGCAATAGTGATGCCTGGAGTCACTATTAAAGAGGGCTGCTCGATAGGTGCTATGGCACTGGTTACGAAAAGCACTGATCCATGGGGGATTTACGTTGGTGTTCCTGCTGAGCGAGTGAAGGAGCGTAAGCGAGATCTCCTGGCACTCGAACAAATGTTTCTGGATGAACAAAAATGACTATTCCATTTAATAAACCACCTTATACCGGAAATGAAGACCAATACGTCATTTCCGCAATGCGCAGCGGAAAGATGTCTGGTGACGGGGAGTTCACCCTTCGTTGTCAGCGTTGGTTTGAAGGAAAACTACACTGCAAAAAAGCATTGTTAACACCTTCGTGTACTCAGGCGCTTGAAATGGCTGCTCTGCTGATCGATATTCAGCCGGGCGATGAAGTGATCATGCCTAGTTATACGTTTGTTAGCACAGCTAATGCTTTTGTATTGCGCGGTGCAAAAATCGTATTTGTTGATATTCGCCCTGACACTATGAATATTGATGAGACGCTTATTGAGGCTGCAATTACCGACAAAACCAAAGCTATTGTGCCTGTCCATTACGCGGGGGTTGCATGCGAAATGGACACAATTATGTCCATCGCAAAGCAACATAACTTGTTTGTCATCGAAGATGCCGCACAAGGTATGATGTCGACCTATAAAGGCAAGGCGTTAGGTACCATTGGCCACATGGCAGCCTATAGTTTTCATGAAACAAAGAACTATACAAGTGGCGGTGAGGGAGGACTGCTGCTGATAAATGATGAACAGTTTATAGTGCGGGCAGAGATCATTCGAGAGAAAGGAACTAATCGCAGCCTGTTTTTCCGCGGCATGATTGATAAATATACCTGGGTCGATGTGGGTAGTAGTTATCTCCCAGGAGAACTGCAAGCGGCTTATCTATTCGGTCAACTCGAAAAAGTTGACGAGATAAATAGTGCAAGACGTCATATCTGGGAAAGTTATTATCTGGCATTAAAAGAACTCTCCGATGCTGGCTATATCGAACTCCCCACGACACCTGATGGATGTGTCGGCAATGCCCATATGTTCTATATAAAAGTTCGGAATATCGACGTTCGAACAAAAGTACTGGGCTTACTCAAAGATCAAGAGATCGGTGCAGTTTTCCATTACATTCCACTCCACTCAGCGCCTGCGGGATTGCGGCTTGGTCGTTTTCATGGCAAAGATGTCTGCACCACAGTTGAGAGTGAGCGCCTGATTCGTCTGCCAATTTGGTACGGAATGCAAAAGAAGGACATAGATCGAGTAACTTCTGTTGTCATCGGTGCGGTTCATGCATCCGACCAGTAAAGTAGCAAAAAAATTCTCTGATAGTAAGCGTGCGCTAATTAGCGCCGCTTTAACTACTCTTGCCCAAATTTCGAAAATCGGAGTAGGTTTCGCCTTCATTAAGCTTGTTGCTGTATACCTTGGTGCAGAGGGTATGGGGCAGTTGGGGCATTTTATGAGTGCTGTCACCATGCTTTCTCTTCTTGCGGGAGGAGGGATTGTAAACGGCCTTATTAAATATGTTGCACAGTACAAAAAACAACCGAAGGAACTGCTGAAGACGATCGCGGTTTCCAAAGCTTACTCCTTAACTTTTTGTGTTGTTGTGTGTTTGTTGGGGATTTCTTTTTCCAGGGTTATCTCTAGCTATATTTTTAAGACGCCTGATTATTATTGGATTGTAGTATTTCTTTCTGTTTCTCAGTTTGGGTTTGCTTTTACCAATCTAGTGACGGGCGTCGCAAATGGTCTTCGCGATACCAAGACTTTTGCGGTCATTCAAATAGTCGGAAATATATTGGTTCTCCCGGTAAGTTGGATCTTGATTCAGAGATTTAATTTTGTCGGTGCAGCAATATCGATGGTGCTTTTTTTCTCGTTTTATTCGATACCGGCACTGTATTTTTACTGTAAATCTATTTTCTTGAAGTTGCCCATCGGTTTCAAGTTTGAGAAACAAGGTTTTAAACGATTGCTGTCCTTTACATTGATGGCAACAGTTGGAGCAATCAGTGTTCCATTGGTCGAAATTATTATTCGTGAGCAAATTATTGAGCATGTTGGATTTGTAGCAGCAGGTATTTGGCAGGCATCGATAAAGATATCCAGTGCATATATGGGTTTTTTTACGATTTTTCTCGCTGTTTATTTTATGCCAATGGTTTCAGAAAAGAGCAGAGTGTCGGACATTACACCTCTGGTTTTTAAGTTTATGAAGCTCGTTATGGTGCTTTTCGTACTGGGTGGAGCGGTGTTTTTCGCTCTTCGTCAATACGTAATTCCATTACTGCTTTCATCCGAGTTTTCCGAGCTTGAAGGTCTTATTAAGTATCAACTGCTAGCAGATTTTTTCCGTGTTATCACGTACGTGATAAGCTTCGTCGTAGTAGCACGGGCGGCACTCAAAATATACTTGCTAAGTGAACTGACTCAGGGTGTAGTGTTTTGCAGTTTAAGTCTGTTTTTTTTGAATAGTGGACAGGGCGTCGAAGGCGCTTTTATCGCTAATTTAATAATGAATGTAATTTATTTTATCGTTTCGGTTTTTGGTTTTGTGATTTATAAAAGGAGAAATGCCTGATGTTATCCGGGAGTGTAGTTGTATCTTGTTATAATCAGCAGGATTACATAGAGGAGTGTCTGGATAGTATCCTTTCTCAGGATATAGATTTTGACTGCGAAATTATTGTCTCGGATGATTGCTCAACCGATCGAACGCAGGAAATACTTCGTGAGTACTCAAGCAAGCACGAAGGTAGAATAAAGCTGCTGCTGAGAGAGAAAAACGTTGGCGCCGCCTTGAATTACCATGGTGTCCACAAGATGGCGTCCGGAGATGTTGTTTATCATTTTGATGGTGATGATGTCATGCTGCCGGGGAAGCTTCAGCAGCAGTATAATATTTTTAAAGAGAATGCGGATGTAAATGTCGTGTTCCACAAAGCCATTTATTTTTCTGATGACGGTTCTTACGCTTCTGAAACTCAGTACCCAAGTTCTGACGCAGGCCTGGTTTCTTTTATCTCGCTTCAGGAAATGGCTCGGTGGGGAGCGATCGCGGTTCACAGTTCTTACGCCTATCGTCGAACTTCCAGGAAGGCAGTCATTACTCGAGAATTTATGGAGTGGTTCTTCGTTATCGATTCTTTACTTCCTAATGGTAGGGCGGCCTACATAAATTCTCCGTTAGTCAAATATCGGTGTAATCCATCTGCGGGTTCTTATTTGTCGACGACCAAAGGGAAAATAAAATCGTATACGATTTATTTTGATGATTTGTATCGATATTTTTATCAGCTACCAGAGCTGAGAAAAGATCTATATTCTAATTTTGTTGTCACGTTTCTGGCGATGGCGAAATCTACTCATAAATGCACATTCAAGGGGGTGATTTTTCTATTGCGGAATTTTTACTACTTTCGACTACACAAATTTATGGATACGGTAAGCGTCAGAAAGCATGTAGGCCCTGAGAGCAAAGTTCGTTGACTAGAGAGCGGTGCGATATGAGGCTGATCGAGGCGAGAGAATGGCAGGTTTAGAGTTGTATGGCACGCCACTGTATGTAATAAGTGTTTTCCTGCTTTTATTGACTGCAGTGAGAGCGTTGGTGCCTGATAATAGGGCGGACAATCTGTTTCGCACGCTAGAGGCTTCTATCGTTTTTCTTGCGATTGTCATAGCGTCCTATTATATATCTAATCGACCATTTGATATGGAGGGTGATACTGAGGTCTATATAAATTTTTATAACGGTTTTAATTCTGGTCTTGAAAATCCATTTCAAACCTTTGAGCCTGGCTTTATCGGGGTAGTCAGTTTTTTTGGTTTTCTTGGTTTGAGCTATCAGTGTTTTTTCTTCTTTGTTGCGTTTATGTTTTTATGGTCCTATTACCTTTTGCTGAAAGTTGTATTTGGCAATGGCTCTAGTTGGGCGCTCCCTGTTTTTGGATTTTTGTTATTTTATCCATTCTTCTTTTCATTGACGGCAAACATTATTCGTCAAGGTTTTGCTCTTTGCTTTGTGAACTTTGCCTTGGTTTGTTGTGTGAAGGATTATTGGCGTCGAGGTCTAGTTTTTTCGTTGTTGGCAACATTATTTCATAAGTCCTCATTGGTTTACTTTCCCTTTGTGCTTTTTCGAAAGCAAATTATGAGTATTGGTGTTTTCGGTGTAGTGGTTTTTTGGGTGTTGGTGTCTATGGCATCCTATTTTAAGATTTTTTCTTTGTTGGTGACCATGTTGTTTGAGTTGTTGTCAGGTTATGGTTTGTCAATAAACTATACTGATGTCGATAATATTGACTATCTCATAGGGTTTAGATGGGATTTCTGGGCGTTTTCATCGTTTTCCATTATGTTGTTGATGGTGCTTAAACTGCTAGAAAGAGAGCGAAAAAATGAAACGTATATATTTTATATCTGTGCGTTTCTTTCTTGTTTGCATATCGCGATGTTTGATGTGGCTTATAATGACAGATTTGGCATTTATGCCTGGATTTTTTACCCCTTGGAGATCGGGTACGTCATTCGCCTCGCATGTGCCAGTTTAGCAACTGGAAAACGACCAAAAAAAGCTGGAAACGAAAATGTGTTTTTGTAATAGGGGGAGGTGAGATGTTTGTATTACTGACAGGTGCTAAGGGTTTTATTGGAAGCCAATTGCTCGCGCGCCTGTGTGCATCGGGTCATAAAGTCAGGGTTGTAACCCGTACCTCCTTTGAAAGTAGTTTCAGCGGCGTGGAGGTTGTGCTGGCTGATCTGACGAACCCTGATACGAATTACGACTCTTTGGTATCCGGTTGTGAGGTCGTTTTCAATTGCGCGGGTGAAATCCGCGATGAAAAGGCCATGCGATCACTTCATGTCGATGCCACCGGTCGTTTGATTGCAGCTGTTAATCGTCAGGCATCTCCGGAGCACCCCATTCACTTTGTTCAATTAAGTAGTGTTGGAGCATATGGCCCTGCCCAGGGTGCGCTCCGTATTGTAAGTGAAACAACAAAAGAAAATCCTCAAGGAGCCTACGAAGAAACCAAGACGGTAGCCGACTCACTGGTAATGAAAAGTGGGGGTAGTGAGTTTTTTAGTTACTCGATATTGAGGCCTTCTAACGTATTTGGTGAAAACATGACGAACAATTCACTTCGTCAGCTTGGTAGAATTGTACAGAAAGGCTTGTTTTTTTACATCGGAACTGCCAGGAGAGATGCCGTCGCTACATATATCCATGTTGAGGACGTTGCCTCTGCTTTGATGCTTTGTGGATTTCACCCCTTGGCTAGAGGTGAGATTTTTAATATTTCTAATGACTGTCCATTGTCTGATTTGATAAACGGAATGGCCGACGCACAACATGTATCTCGTCCGAAATGGAGCGTTTCAGAAACTCTGCTACGCGTAATGGTTACCGTCGCCAATCGTTTTTTGCGTCTGCCCGTCACTCCAGCACGTATTGACGCACTGGTGTCCAAAACAACTTATCCAGCCACCAAGATTCGTGACACTCTCGGTTTTGTTCCTGAAAAAAATGTGCCAGAGGCTATCAGTGAGCTTTTTACAAAACGGCCGATAGCCTGATAAATGGAGTAGTCTTTATGTTTCGCAACCAAGCACTCCAAAATATCGTTCGTATTTTTTTGCAGCCTATGGGTGCAGCTATTGGTTTGATTGTCTCGACGCGGGGTAATGGACGTAGCCAAGGTGTTAAGAGAGGGATTCATAGTGCAGGATAAAAACTTAAAAATTGCTCGAGTTTCAACTGTTCCTTTTTTTGTTCTAACGCAGTTGAAAGCGCAGATTGACGCATTGGCTGCTTCTGGTGCTGCGGTTACTGTTATTGCTAGTCACGATGAAATGAGTAATCAGCTAGCGGAAAGTACGAATTATATACCAGTAAATATTGAGCGTAAGATAGATCCTGTAAAGGATTTGTTAAGTTTGATATCGCTGATTAAGGTTTTCAGAAACAAAAAATTCAATGTCATTCATTCTACGACGCCAAAGGCTGGATTGCTTTGTGCAATTGCAGGTTTTTTATCGGGCACTGAAGTTCGTCTGCATACCTTTACTGGACAGCCTTGGGTAACGATGGGCGGAGTCAAAAAATCAATACTGAAGTTTTGTGATAAAATCATAGGGGTGCTGAATACACACTGTTATGCCGATAGTATAAGCCAAAAGAATTTTCTTGTTTCCAACGGTATAATAAAAGCTGAAAAAATTTCCGTTCTAGGAAGTGGATCCTTGGCAGGCATAAATCTTGATCGGTTTGATTCTTCTCGTTATGGCGAGGAGGAGTTGGCCGATTTGCGAAGTGGTCTTGGTATTCCAGAGGGTAGCAAAATACTTTTGTTTGTCGGGAGAGTTACTCCGGACAAAGGTATCAGAGAGCTTTTGTCTGCGTTTGGTGAAATTGTACGAGCCGATAGAAGTGTATTTCTCATTCTGGTAGGACCATTTGAAGCCGATGCCGAAGAAATTGTCGCTAGTGCCTCTACGGATGACTTAAGTCGCAACCTTAAAATTATCGGTTATTCAAACGAGCCTGAAAAGTATATGGCGCTGGCGGACTTGCTATGTCTACCCAGCTATCGCGAAGGTTTCGGCACCGTTGTCATTGAGGCTGCGGCTATGGGGACACCAACGGTAGGTACCGATATTTACGGTTTGTCTGACGCGATAGTAAATGGTGAGACGGGAATTTTGGTTCCTGTCAGGGATCCTGCTTCACTTGAGCAAGCCATTGTTTCGATATTGAGTGATGCTCGTATATTGGAGGCGATGGGGGAGGCTGCCAGGGTGCGGGCCATTACCGAATTCAGTGCGAGTACCTGCTCCGAACTGTTGATTAACGAATATAAGAGGTTTTTTAATTGACTATTGATTCAGTTCAGGTCCCCCAGCGTATCGTAATTACCGGGGCAAGTGGCTTTGTCGGATCCGCGGTGGTACGCGCGCTGGATAAAGTTGAGCGATATTTTCCAGTGGCTGTCGTACGTTCAAAAAAAGATAGCCAAAAACATTCTTCATCGGTGTTCTCAGTTCCGGATATATCCTCTGCAACCGATTGGAGTGCTGGAGTAAAGGACGCTGCTGTAGTTGTTCATGCTGCCGCACGGGTTCACGTGATGAAGGAAGTAGAACGGGATGCATTAGCCGAATTCAGGAGGGTTAATGTTGAAGGCACAATCAATCTTGCTCGGCAGGCCGCTGCCGCGGGAGTTAAACGTTTTATTTTCATCAGTTCCATAAAGGTAAATGGGGAACAGACAGATTTCGGTAAACCGTTTACCGCTGACGATAAGCCTGCCCCATCCGATGCCTATGGTGTCTCCAAAAAAGAAGCCGAAGACGCATTGCGTGTTATTTCGAAAGAAACGGGTATGGAGGTTGTCATCATTCGGCCTACCTTGGTTTATGGCCCAGGTGTAAAAGCTAATTTTAGAAATATGATGACTTGGCTCCACAAGGGTGTTCCGCTGCCATTTGGTTCTATTCATAACAAACGAAGTTTGGTTTCACTCGATAATCTCGTCAGTTTGATCATGGTTTGCGTTGAACACCCCAATGCCGCTGGACAAACATTTTTGGTCAGTGATGGTATTGATTTGTCTACAACTGAATTATTACAACGCACTGCCAAGGCGCTAGGGGTCAAGAGTCGGCTGGTTCCGGTACCTGCAAAGATGTTGGCATTTTTTGCTGTTGCCTTGGGACGTCGATCACTTTCCCAGCGTTTGTGTGGATCACTACAAGTCGACATACACAAGACCCGGCATCTTCTTGGATGGCACCCAGCAGTATCAGTCGAAGACGCTCTAGACAAAACAGCCAAAGAATTTTTGGAACATCAATGATGACGAATTTATATTGGATTTTACCTTTGGCGTTTGTTGGCGCTCTGGTAGGCACTGCTGTTCTACGTCGATACGCATTGTCCAATAGCCTTATTGATGTCCCTAACGCGCGGAGCTCGCACGTGCTGCCCACCCCCAGGGGAGGAGGGGTCGCGATCGTGGTTTCCTTCCTTTTGAGTGCGATTTTTCTTGCTGTAACTGAACAGATTCAATGGTCCGTCGCCTTGGCTGTCCTGGTGCCCGGCGGGTTTGTCGCGATCATTGGTTTTCTCGACGATCACGGTCATGTCCCGGCACGTTGGAGACTGCTCGGCCATTTTTCTTCGGCAATCATCGGGATGGTGATTTTCAATGGAATGCCGGCGATTCACCTGTTCGGCATGGCCATTGATCTAGGGTGGGCGGCGTATTTGTTTGGAAGCTTCTATCTGGTCTGGTTATTGAACCTGTACAACTTTATGGACGGGATCGATGGGTTGGCGAGTATGGAAGCCATTTTTGTTTGCCTGGGTGGAGCAGTCCTGTACATCCTTTCAGGAAATCCCGGTTTTGTGTGGGGGCCGGTTGCGCTCGCGCTGGCTGTTGCCGGTTTCTTGTATTGGAATTTTCCTCCGGCGCGAATTTTCATGGGCGATGCCGGTAGCGGATTCCTGGGCATAACGCTAGGTTTTCTGTCATTGCAGGCAGCGTGGGTAAACCCTGCCTTGTTCTGGGGATGGCTGATTCTCCTGGGAGCATTCATTGTCGATGCGACATGCACGCTTTTCGTTCGACTGATTAGAGGCGACAAGGTCTACGAGGCGCATCGCAGTCACGCTTATCAGTACGCGTCACGACAGTACGGCAGCCATTTACCTGTAACGCTTTCGGTAACCGGCATAAATGTGGTTTGGCTGTTACCTATTGCCATGTTAGTGGCGATAGGCCTGCTCGATGGCCTCGTCGGATTGTTGGTAGCTTATGCCCCCTTGCTTCTGCTGGCATTGCGATTCAAAGCTGGTCAGCGCGAAGTGTGATGTGTCGCTTGAAGTTGTTTGAGATAAACACGCTTGAGCTTTAAGCTTGTCGTTTGCTTTATTTGAAAAGGATATTGAGATGCTTCGCCAATGGCTACTGCAGCTTCCGCGACGCCAAAAAAGGCTGATGCAAGTTGCGACCGATATTTTCCTGGTCTGGGCTGCGCTTTGGTTGGCATTCGTCGTTCGCTTGGGTATTGACGAGATCGTAAATCCGCTGAAAGCGCACACCTGGTTATTCCTGTGTGCACCGATTATCGCGATTCCGCTGTTCATTCGTTTCGGATTGTATCGGGCGGTTTTACGCTACTTCGGAAACGACGCACTGATTGAAATCGTGAAGGCGGTTAGTCTCTCGTCGCTGATCCTCGGGCTCGTGGTTTATTGGTATAGCAATCATCAGACTGTTATTCCCCGCTCGATCATTTTTAACTATTGGTGGCTAAGCTTATTGATGATTGGTGGGTTGCGACTAGCAATGCGCCAGTATTTTCTTGGCGATTGGCTTACTGCTGCTCAGCATGTCCCGTTTACGAATAGAGACAAGGGGTTGCCAAAGGTTGCAATCTACGGCGCAGGAGCCGCGGGAAACCAGTTGGTAGCGGCGCTTCGCATGGGACGATTAATGAGACCTGTCGCGTTCATCGATGACGACACCAGTATTGCTGACAGGGTCATTTCGGGATTGCATGTCTACGAGCCCAAGCATATTGAGAAGATGATCGATGTTACCGGGGCTCAGGAAATCCTTTTGGCCATCCCGTCGGCAAATCGCGCGCGGCGTCGTGAAATATTGGGGTACCTGGAAGGCTTTCCGCTGCATGTCCGAAGTGTTCCCGGCTTTATGGATCTGGCGAGCGGTCGTGTAAAAGTAGACGACATTCAGGAAGTGGATATTGCGGACCTGCTCGGGCGCGATGCCGTGCCTGCGCAAAGCGATCTGCTCGAGCACTGCATCAGGGGCCAGGTCGTGCTGGTGACGGGGGCAGGTGGATCGATCGGTTCTGAGCTTTGCCGGCAGATACTGGTGCTGCGACCCACTACTCTTTTGCTGTTTGAGCATAGTGAGTTCAATCTTTACAGCATTATGTCCGAATTGGAGCAGCGGGTTGCACGCGAGTCTTTACCTGTAAAGTTGCTGCCGATCCTTGGCTCTGTCCGTAATCAGGAAAAACTGCTGGACGTGATGAAGACGTGGCGTGTCGATACGGTTTACCACGCTGCAGCTTACAAGCATGTCCCAATGGTTGAGCACAACATCGCTGAAGGCGTACTCAACAACGTCATCGGTACGCTCAATACTGCGCAAGCTGCGTTGCAGTCCAATGTTGCCAATTTTGTACTCATCTCAACGGACAAGGCAGTACGGCCTACGAACGTCATGGGTAGCACCAAGCGTTTGGCTGAGATGACGCTTCAGGCATTGAGCCAGGAGTTGGCACCTGTTTTGTTCGGGGACGCCTCGAATGTTTCGCGGGTGAATAAAACCCGTTTTACGATGGTTCGATTCGGCAACGTCCTGGGCTCTTCAGGATCAGTCATCCCGCTATTTCACAAGCAGATTCAACTCGGTGGCCCACTGACGGTTACGCATCCGAAGATCACTCGCTATTTCATGACGATCCCCGAAGCGGCCCAGCTTGTGATTCAGGCTGGTTCAATGGGGCAGGGAGGCGACGTTTTCGTTCTGGATATGGGCGAACCGGTAAAGATTGTCGAGTTGGCGGAAAAAATGATCCATCTGTCCGGTCTCAGTGTGCGCTCGGAGAGAAATCCCCATGGAGATATCTCCATTGAGTTCACCGGACTTCGCCCTGGTGAAAAGCTGTATGAAGAGTTGTTGATCGGCGACAACGTAGCCGCAACTCCTCATCCAATGATCATGACCGCCACTGAGGACTACCTTTCCTGGGAGGTTCTCAAAGTCAAGCTGGCGGAATTGCTGGCCGCAGTTGAGCAGGATGACTACTCCTGCGTCCGCCAACTCCTGCGCGAAACCGTCAGCGGCTATACCCCAGACGGCGAGATTGTTGACTGGATCTATCAGCAGCGTCGCCTCGAACCCTGATTGTTTCACATTCTGCAACAGACACATTTTTGACACGCTCCAGACATCACCTAAGTTTTGAGGGCAGCTTTGGAAAAGCTGCCTTCTCAATCGATGTCATGGAGCGTCATTTATGCGTACTGGCTATTTCTACTCTCTCGTTTTTGCCCTGCTGACCAGCACTTCAATTGCAGTCGTAGCTGCACCTGCAGTCAAACAGGAAGCTGGAAATCCTCCTGTGGTGATGGAAGCTTCAGAGAAAGAGCAGTCCGGCAAAATCAACCTCAATGCGGCGGATGCAGCGACACTGCACCGCGAACTGTCTGGTGTGGGCGAGGCCAAGGCGAAAGCGATTGTTACGTATCGTGAGGATAATGGGCCATTTGCTTCAATTGACGAACTGCTTGAGGTCAAGGGTATCGGCAAAGCCATTCTCGATAGAAACCGCGAGAAGCTTGAGGTGAACTAAGCTTGTAAATCAACGCCAAGGGGCCGGTCATTGACCGGCCTTTTTGCATTTTGGCAAATGGGAACACTCCGCGCGTTGACTGTTCCTGGCCCCGATCATTGAGACTCACCCTTTGGCAGCAGTATAAAATTACGACTATCATATGGTGAATAAATTATGCCTATAATCAATTGGCCTTTCGACACCGCGTCCTGAAACACAGGCGCTGGTTTTCTCTTTGCGTTTCTCAGGAGCACTGCCATGAATTCTGTTCAGTCCCCAGGTACGGCCCTCGTCACCGGTGCTTCGTCGGGTATCGGTGCGGTTTACGCCGAGCGTTTGGCGGCACGCGGTCTTGATCTGCTACTGGTTGCTCGCGATCAGGATCGATTGGAGTCTGCAGCGAGCAAGCTGCGCGCCGAGTATGGTGTTTGGGTAGAGGTGCTTAAAGCGGACCTGACTCAAAAGGAGGACCTACTCAAGCTCGAGCAGCGTCTGCGAAGTGATTCGAGCATCAGCCTGCTACTCAATAACGCAGGTGTGGCGGCGGATGGTTTGTTGGCCAATGCCGATATGGACCAACTCGAGCGCTTGATTCAACTTAACATCACGGCGGTTACGCGGTTGGCCTCGGCGGCTGCGGCCAGCTTTACCAAGGCCGGGCGCTGCACGATCATCAATATCGCATCGGTGGTGGCATTGTTTCCCGAGCGTTTCAACGCGACGTACAGCGCCAGCAAGGCCTATGTATTGAGCTTGACTCAATCGTTGAACGCCGAGCTGAATGGCACTGGAGTGAAGATCCAGGCGGTGCTGCCCGGTGTGACACGAACCGAGATCTGGGAGCGCTCCGGTATCGATGCATCGCAAATCCCTGAGGAGATGGTGATGGAGGCGGGCGAGATGGTCGATGCTGCGTTGTCGGGTCTGGATCAGGGTGAACTGATCACCATTCCTTCGCTGCCTGATGCGGCGGATTGGGATGCGTTCGTGGCGGCGCGTCATGTGATGGCGCCTAACCTTTCGAAAAGCAAGGCCGCAGCCCGTTATCGGTAAGCGCCATCAATCGGTTTGAGGTGTATTTGGTATGAGTGATCGTCGAGTGGTTGTAACGGGCATGGGCCTGGTGTCGCCATTGGGGAGCGGTGTCGAAGCAGTCTGGGCGCGGCTGCTGGCCGGGCGCTCCGGCCTGCGTAACTTGCCGGATGACGTGGTTGCCGATCTGCCGGCCAAGGTCGGCGGTGCAGTGCCTGCGCTGGCTGACGATCCGGAGGCAGGGTTCGATCCGGACCGGGCAACCCCACCCAAGGAGCAGAAGAAGATGGACCGCTTCATCCTGTTCGCCATGGAAGCGGCGCGTCAGGCACTGGAGCAAGCTGGTTGGCAAGCGCTGGATGCCAATGCCCAGGAGCGCACGGCCACCATCATCGGTTCGGGTGTGGGTGGCTTCGGCGCGATTGCCGACGCGGTGCGCACCACTGATAGCCGTGGTCCGAGGCGTTTGTCTCCATTCACTATCCCTTCATTTCTGGTCAATCTCGCGGCAGGTCATGTGTCAATCCAGCATGGCTTCAAGGGGCCATTGGGCGCGCCGGTCACGGCATGCGCCGCCGGGGTTCAGGCGATTGGCGATGCGGCGCGGCTGATTCGTGCGGGTGAGGCGGATATCGCGGTGTGCGGTGGCGCGGAAGCGGCGATCGATCGGGTCAGCCTTGCCGGGTTCGCGGCTGCTCGCGCCTTGTCCAGCGCTTACAACGAAACGCCTGAGCGCGCTTCGCGACCTTTCGACAGTGGTCGCGATGGCTTTGTCATGGGAGAGGGGGCCGGGCTGCTGGTCATCGAGTCTCTGGACCATGCGCTGGCCCGGGGCGCCCAGCCCCTGGCGGAGCTGGTCGGCTACGGCACCAGCGCCGATGCCTATCACCTGACCGCCGGCCCCGAGGACGGCAACGGTGCGCGGCGGGCGATGTCGTTGGCATTGGCACAGGCTGGTGTTTCACCGGCTCAGGTTCAGCATCTGAATGCTCATGCAACCTCGACTCCGGTGGGGGATCTGGGTGAGCTGGCGGCGATCAAGGCGTTGTTCGGTGCGCAAAACGGCATTGCCGTGACATCGACCAAGTCGGCAACCGGGCATTTGCTCGGTGCTGCGGGGGGAATCGAGGCGATCTTCACGCTGCTGGCGATCCGTGACCAGGTGGCACCGGCGACCCTCAATTTCGAGAACCCGGATCCTGCCACTGAAGGCGTGGATATCGTTCATGGCAAAGCGCGGCCAATGGCCATCGAGTACGCGTTGTCCAACGGCTTCGGATTTGGCGGGGTCAATGCCAGTGTACTGTTCAAGCGTTGGCAGGGTTAATCCTGCGAGTGCTTGAGGTGTTCGCGTGCGACGTCGAGAATCCGTTGGGCAAACTCGGCGTCGGCAACGCTGCGCGATAACAGCAAGGCGCCGACCAGCGTAGACATGATGACGATGCTGCGATCGGCGCTGCGCTCACCCTCAAGGGTGTGCTGGATCTGATCGAGTCGCGCCTGGAGCACGACGTCGCTGGTCGGACTCGGTTGACCACGCAGTCCCAGTTCCGAAGAAATGGTCAGCAGCGGGCAACCTTCGTGGGGGGAGGATTGATGCCATTCGGACAGGTAGGTGTCGATGAAGGCTTTGAGTGGCTGTTCTTCGGCGAAGATTTGCGCGCACAACTCGTCGACTTGTGCGCCAGCCTCCTGCAAGGCTTTTTCTACCAGTTCGTCTTTGGACTTGAAGTGCGAGTAAAAGCCACCGTGGGTCAGGCCCAGTGCTTTCATCAGGGGTTGCAGTCCGGTCGCGCCGATACCGTCGCGTCGAAATCGCGCTGAAGCTTCCTTGATTATGCGTTTGTGGGTCTGGGCTTTATGGTCCTGCGAGTAACGCATCTGATATCTCCGCATCAATGCGGCCATATTAACCAATGAAAATTGCATGGTGACTGTACTTCTACTTCTAAAAAACATGCAGATGCTTCGATATGGGTGCAAAGCGGCGTGATTTCGGGAGTTTCCACGCAAAAACAAACCCCGCCGTGCAAGGCGGGGTTTTCAGTCAGCGGTCTTGCGCTTCCTTGGCGTCCATTTCCGCATTGCGTTCGGCGACGCGCTTGCGTTGTTCTTCGGTCAGTTCGACCTTGTTGGCGGTGTCGCGCAGCAGCATCAGACCACCAACGATCGAGCCGATGGCAACGACCAGAATCAACCAGGCATACCAGGGCATAGGACTCTCCTTGAAAAGCAGGCGGTCGGCGAGGGTTCGCCAACCGAACGTGCATACCGTTTTGAGTGATGGGGTTTCATCGCAGTTCCATCGCTATCATCCCCATTCTATGCCTGTTGCTCGAGGTTCACTCGAACGCTTTCAATGTCCGGTCAGCATCGCATCTGCCGGCGCGTCGGCGCGTAGTTGTGCGGTGAGCATGAAGTACACGAAACCTGCCGCCATGAAGCCCAGGAAGATCAGGCCGATCAACGTGTTGAACCAGGCCATCGCCACCAGGCACACCACCGCCAGCATCAGTGCAATGAACGGCACCAGCGGGTAGCAAGGGGCGCGGAAGGTGCGCTCCAAGTTCGGCTCGGTTTTACGCAGTTTGAACAGGCTGAGCATGCTCATGATGTACATCACGATGGCGCCGAACACGGCCATGGTGATCATCGCGGCGGTCAACGTCATGCCGCCGAGGTTGATCAAGCCGTCGCTGTAGATGGCTGCAATGCCGATGACACCGCCGGCGATGATCGCCCGGTGCGGGGTTTGAAAACGTGACAGTCTGGCCAGGGACGCCGGCAGGTAACCGGCCCGGGCGAGGGCGAAGAACTGCCGCGAGTAGCCAAGGATGATCCCGTGGAAGCTCGCCACCAGACCAAACAGGCCGATCCACACCAGCATGTGCAGCCAGCCCGAGCTTTCGCCGACCACGGTTTTCATCGCCTGGGGCAGCGGGTCGTTGATGTTCGACAGGGTGCGCCAGTCGCCGACGCCACCGGCGAAGAACATCACCCCCATCGCCAGCAGCACCAGGGTCAGGATACCGCTGATGTAAGCCTTGGGAATCGTGCGTTTCGGGTCCTTGGCTTCTTCGGCGGCCATGGCTGCGCCTTCGATGGCGAGGAAAAACCAGATGGCGAAGGGGATCGCCGCAAACATCCCGGCAATCGCCGGAGCACCGAATACATCGGAACCGGCCCAGCCATTGAGGGCGAAATGGCTGAAGCTGAATGCCGGGGCGACCACGCCCATGAACACCAGCAGTTCGGCGACCGCCAACACGCAGACCACCAGTTCGAAGGTGGCTGCCAGTTTCACGCCGAGGATGTTGAGGCCCATGAAGACGATGTAGGCACCGACTGCAGCGTGTTTCGGGTCCAGGGCTGGAAACTGGACATTGAGGTAGGCGCCAATGGCCAGGGCAATCGCCGGTGGGGCAAAGACGAATTCGATCAGTGTCGCCAGCCCGGCGATCAATCCGCCTTTCTCGCCAAAGGCGCGACGGCTGTAGGCAAAGGGACCGCCGGCATGGGGAATGGCGGTGGTCAGTTCGGTGAAGCTGAAGATGAAGCAGGTGTACATGGTGGCGACCATGAATGAGGTCACCAGAAAGCCCAGGGTTCCGGCCACGCCCCAGCCATAGCTCCAGCCGAAATACTCTCCGGAAATCACCAGCCCGACCGCAATGCCCCAAAGGTGCAAGGTGCCCAGAGTGGGTTTGAGTTGTGTGTTCATGGGGTTGCTCCCTGAGTGGTTTGGAAAGCTCGGGGAGGGCAGTGCAGTGGGCGTGCCATTTTGTGATGTTGCGTCGTAAAGCGCTGAAAGCTGTCGTATCGGGGATGATCGCTGCTGGATGCATGCTTTTTGATGCGCCAGTTGGGTGCGTTTTTGTCTGTTTTGCCGCCATCGCGAGCAAGCTCGCTCCCACAGTGGAGCCATGTCATATGGGCTGACGCATCTCAAATGTGGGAGCGAGCTTGCATCCGCCATCAACCCTCGCTGTAACAAAGCCATAAACCCACTCTTTACGCTTTCTTTATGCCCCGCAGGCACCCTCGGTCTCGTTCCTTTACAGCCTCCTTTCCGACAATGACTCCACACGCGGCAATACGCCGTAACACGGAGAACTTCCATGAGCGTTCTGGATGGGGTGTCGCTGCTGCTGGCAGTGGGGCTGTTCATTTATCTGTTGGTTGCGCTGCTGCGCGCGGACCGGAACTAGGAGCGGCTATGCACAGTTATGACTATTGGCTGATCCTCGGGTTTTTCGCCCTGGTATTGGTCCCGGCGCCGTTTCTCGGGCGCTTCTACTACAAGGTGATGGAAGGGCAGCGCACCTGGCTGACGCCGGTTCTCGGTCCGGTCGAACGCGGTTGTTATCGTCTGGCCGGCGTCGATCCGCAGGCCGAACAGAGCTGGCAGAAATACACGCTGGCCTTGCTCGCCTTCAACCTCGCGGGTTTCCTGCTGCTGTTCGCGATCCTGCTGTTCCAGGACCACCTGCCGCTGAACCCGCAGAACCTGCCGGGTCAGGAGTGGACGCTGGCGTTCAACACCGCTGTCAGCTTCATGACCAACACCAACTGGCAGGCCTACAGCGGCGAAGCGTCCCTGAGCTACTTGAGCCAGATGGTCGGCCTCACCGTGCAGAACTTCGTCAGCGCCGCCACCGGCCTGGCGGTACTGGTCGCGCTGTGTCGCGGCATCGGTCGCAAGTCCACCCGGACCCTGGGCAACTTCTGGGTCGACATGACCCGTGCCACCCTCTACGGCTTGCTGCCGCTGTGCGTGATGCTGGCGCTGTATCTGGTCTGGCAGGGCGTGCCGCAAACCTTCGCGCAGTACGTAAATGCGGTGACGATGCAGGGTGTTGACCAGGTGATACCGCTGGGACCTGCTGCCAGTCAGATTGCGATCAAGCAACTGGGCACCAACGGTGGTGGTTTCTTCGGCGTGAACTCGGCGCATCCGTTCGAGAACCCGACGGCCTGGAGCAATCTGTTCGAAATGGCCTCGATCATTCTGATCCCCGTCGCGCTGGTGTTCACCTTCGGCCATTACGTGAAGGACCTGCGCCAGAGCCGGGCGATCATCGCCTGCATGCTGGCGTTGTTCCTGATCGGCGGCGCCACCTCGTTGTGGGCTGAATACCAGCCGAACCCGGCCCTGAACAATGTCGCCGTCGAACAGACTGCGCCGCTCGAAGGCAAGGAAGCGCGCTTCGGCACTACCGCCACAGTGTTGTGGTCGGTGACCACCACTGCTGCCTCGAACGGTTCGGTGAACGGTATGCACGACAGCCTCAACCCGCTGAGCGGCATGGTGGCGCTGGTCAACATGATGGTGGGCGAAGTGATTTTCGGCGGCGTTGGCGCCGGGCTCTACGGCATGTTGCTCAACGTGCTGATCGCGGTGTTCCTCGCCGGCCTGATGATCGGTCGTACTCCGGAATACCTCGGCAAGAAACTGCAAGCCAGGGAAGTGCAATTGCTGGTGGTGACCCTGATGGTCATGCCGATTGGCGTACTGGTGCTCGGCGCGATTGCCGCCAGCCTGCCTGGCCCGGTGGCCGCGGTGAGCAACCCTGGGCCTCACGGATTCAGTCAGCTGCTCTACGCCTACACCTCGGCCAGCGCCAACAACGGTTCCGCCTTCGCTGGCTTCGGCGCCAACACACCTTTCCACAACCTGATGCTGGGCCTGGGCATGTTGATCGGTCGCTTTGGCTACATCCTCCCGGTTCTGGCCTTGGCCGGCAGCCTGGCGATGAAGAAAACCGCGCCGATTGGCCAGAACAGCTTTCCGACCCACGGCCCGCTGTTCGTCACCCTGCTGACCGTGACCATTTTGCTGGTGGGCGGCCTGACCTTCTTGCCGACTTTGGCGCTAGGTCCAATCGCCGAACACCTGAGCATGGGCTTCTAAGGAGTCAATGATGAATATGCCCGTAATCAAAACCGTCGCCACCAAGGCACCGGAACAAACGAAAACCGCGATCTCGGCCTTGTGGCGCCCGGCGCTAGTGCAAGCCTTCGTCAAGCTCGACCCACGGCAATTACAGCGTGCGCCGGTGATGCTGGTGGTCGAACTGACGGCGATCCTGACCACCGTGTTGTGCTTCATTCCCGACACGGCAGTACCGACCTTCGTTGCCGCGCAAATCGCGGTGTGGCTCTGGTTCACCGTGCTGTTCGCCAACTTTGCCGAAGCCTTGGCCGAAGGCCGTGGCAAGGCTCGCGCCGATAGCCTCAAGGCCGGCAGCGAAGGCCTCAGCGCCCGGCGTAGAACCGGCAACGGCAGCTTTCAAGTGGTGCCCGCCGCAAACCTGCGCAAAGGCGATGTGGTGCGCGTCGAAGCAGGGGAGATGATCCCCGGTGACGGGGAGGTGATCGAAGGCATCGCGGCGGTCAACGAAGCGGCGATTACCGGTGAATCGGCCCCGGTGATTCGTGAGTCCGGCGGCGACCGCTCGGCCGTTACCGGCAACACACGGCTGGTGTCCGACTGGCTACTGGTGAAGATTACTGCCAACCCCGGCGAGTCGACCCTGGACCGCATGATTGCCCTGGTCGAAGGCGCCAAACGCCAGAAGACTCCAAACGAAGTGGCGCTCGATATCCTGCTGATCGGCCTGACCCTGATCTTCCTGCTGGTCGTGGTGACCCTGCAACCATTCGCCCACTTCGCCAACGGCAGCCTGCCGCTGGTGTTCCTTGTGGCGCTGTTGGTCACGTTGATTCCGACCACCATTGGCGGTTTGCTGTCGGCCATCGGTATCGCCGGGATGGATCGCCTGGTGCGCCTGAACGTGATCGCCAAGTCCGGTCGTGCGGTGGAAGCGGCGGGGGACGTGCACGTTCTGCTGCTGGACAAGACCGGCACCATCACCTTCGGTAACCGTCGTTGCTCAGCGGTGTATGCCGCGCCGGGCGTCACAGCCAAGGAACTGGCTGAAGGCGCGTTGTTTGCCTCGCTGGCCGACGACACCGCGGAAGGCAAGTCGATCGTCGAATACCTGCGCGGCACCCATCCGCAACCGGAACCATCCGCTGACGTGCTGACAGCCGTGCCTTTCAGTGCCGAAACCCGCTTGTCCGGTGTCGACTATCAAGGGCGCGTGTACCGCAAGGGCGCGGTGGATTCGTTGCTGGCGTTCGTTGGCCTCAAGCGTGCTGACCTGGCACCGGCCTTGTCCCGTGAAATCGACAAGATCGCCCAAAGCGGCGGCACCCCGTTGCTGGTGTGTGCCGACGGCAAGTTGCTGGGTGCGATCCACCTCAAGGACGTGGTCAAGCCCGGTATCCGCGAACGTTTCGCCGAGTTGCGCAAGCTGGGGATCCGCACCGTCATGGTCACCGGCGACAACCCGTTGACCGCCGCTGCCATCGCCGCTGAAGCGGGTGTGGACGATGTGCTGGCCGAAGCCACGCCGGAGAAAAAACTGGCGCGCATTCGTCATGAGCAAAACGACGGTCGTCTGGTCGCCATGTGCGGCGACGGCGCCAACGATGCCCCGGCCCTGGCCCAGGCGGACGTCGGCATGGCGATGAACGACGGCACGCAAGCGGCCCGTGAAGCGGCCAACATGGTCGACCTCGACAGCGACCCGACCAAGCTGCTGGACGTGGTGCAGATCGGCAAGGAGTTATTGGTCACCCGCGGTGCGCTGACGACCTTCTCCATCGCCAACGACGTGGCCAAGTACTTCGCGATCCTGCCGGCGCTGTTCGCCGCGATCTACCCGCAACTAGGCGTGCTCAACGTGATGCACCTGAGCAGTCCCCAGAGCGCGATTCTCTCGGCGATCGTGTTCAACGCCCTGATCATTGTGGTGCTGATTCCGCTGGCGCTGCGTGGTGTGCGGGTTCACGCGGCGAGTGCGGCGGCGTTGTTGCGACGCAATCTGCTGATCTACGGCCTGGGCGGGATCCTGGTGCCGTTCGTGGGCATCAAGGCGATCGACATGCTGTTAACGGCGTTGCATCTGGTTTGACCTTGAATGGCGGTGTGTCAGTCACACCGCCTTCGTCGGAACGCCGCCCGGAGCAAGCCCGCTCCCACAGGGTTCTGTGGTGCACCTGACTTTACGAATTCGAGGATTGTGAAATGTCCACATTGATACGCCCGGCCCTGAGCCTGCTGGTCCTGATGACGCTGATCACCGGCGTCGCCTATCCACTGGTGGTCACTGGCGTGGCCCAGGTCGCGTTCCCGGATCAGGCCAACGGCAGCCTGTTGCGGGATGCCGAGGGCAGGGTCCGCGGTTCCTCGCTGATCGCCCAGGATTTCGTCGGCGACGCCTGGTTCCACCCGCGCCCTTCGGCCGGTGCCTTTGCCACCGTGTCGAGCAGTGCCAGCAACCTGTCGCCGAGCAATCCGGCGCTGGCGACGCGGGTGATCGACGATGCCAGCAAACTGCTGGTGCCCGGCCAGGGACCCGTGCCCCTAGCGCTGCTCACTACCTCCGGCAGCGGACTCGATCCGCACTTGCCACCGGCGGCGATTGCCTATCAACTGGCGCGTGTCGCGACGGCGCGCAATCTGCCGGTAGCGACACTGCAGCAACTGCTGGACGCCCACATCGAGCAACCACTGATAGGCCCGCCGGTGGTGAATGTGCTTGAGTTGAATCGGGCGCTGGAAAAACTTTAGGTCCGCGGTGCTGCCATTCGCGAGCAGGAGTACGCATTCCAAATGTAGGAGCGAGCCTGCTCGCGATGACGGCCTGAAAGGCACTACATCAACATCAGAAGAACGAGAACTTCAAACATGAGCAACTCCGGCCGCGCCGACGCGCTGTTAGCAGACCTGCCCCGCGATGGCCGTGGCCGGCTCAAGGTATTTCTCGGCGCCGCGCCGGGTGTCGGCAAGACCTACGCCATGCTGCAAGCGGCCCACACCCAGCTGCGCCAAGGGGTGAAAGTCATTGCCGGCGTCGTCGAAACCCACGGCCGGGCCGAAACTGAAGCATTGCTCGGCGGCTTGTCGCAGCAGCCGTTGGTACGCTCCGAGTACCGTGGCGTGTTGCTCGAAGAAATGGACCTCGACGGTCTGCTCCTCGCCAAACCGAAGCTGGTGCTGGTCGACGAACTGGCGCACACCAACGCACCGGGCAGCCGTCACGAAAAGCGCTGGCAGGACATTCAGGAACTGCTTGCCGCCGGCATCGATGTGTACACCACGGTCAACGTCCAGCACCTGGAAAGCCTCAACGACCAGGTGCGCGGCATCACGGGCGTGCAGGTCCGCGAGACCCTGCCGGACTGGGTGCTGCAGGAAGCCTACGAACTGCTGCTGATCGACTTGCCGCCTCGGGAACTGCTGGAGCGCCTGCGCGACGGCAAGGTCTATGTGCCGGAGCAAGCGCGGGCGGCCATCGACGCGTTCTTTTCCCAGACTAACCTCACGGCCCTGCGCGAACTGGCGATGCAAACCGCGGCAGCTCAGGTCGATAACGATCTGGCCCAAGGGTATCGTCAGTTGGGGCAAGCGGCGCCGGCCGTGCGCGGGCGTTTGCTTGTTGGGGTCGACGGCGATGCCCAGGCCGAGCGCCTGGTACGGCATGCCAGTCGCGTGGCCCAGCGGCGGCACCTGCCCTGGAGCCTGGTGCACGTGGACAACGGCAGAGTGCGTGACGAGCAGTCCCGCCTGCGACTGCAGAGCGCCCAGCAACTGGCCGAGCGCCTGGGCGGCGAAGTGGTGTTGCTGCGCGCCGGTGAAGTGGCGAAAACCCTGATCCAGCATGCCGCCGAACGCCGCGCCAGCCTGGTGCTGGTCGGCCAGTCCCGGCCACGTTTGCGCCGACGTCTGTTCGGAGGCGGGTTGGCGGCGCGACTGCTGCGTAATGCACGCGGACTGGAGATCAACGTTCTCGACAGCGATCAACAACAGCATCAACCCCATCAGCGGTCGATGCATTCACTGGTCTGGTTCGACTACGCATTGGCCGTGGTCGCGACGGTTCTGGCCAGCGCTCTGGCCTGGGCCGTGGCGAGCGTTCTGCCACTGCCGAACATCTCCCTGGTGTTCCTTGCGGCGGTGTTGCTGGTGGCGGTGCGCAGCAGCCTCGGGCCGGCGCTGGCCTGTGCGGCGCTGTCGTTCCTGACCTATGACTTCCTGTTCATTCCACCGAATTTCTCTTTCAGAATCCAGCGCGAAGAAGACGTGCTGACCCTGCTGTTCTTCCTGCTGATGGCGGCCCTCACCGGCAACCTCGCGGCGCGCCAGCGCAGGCAATTGCAGGCATTGCGCGATACCCAGGAAGAGACCACCGAACTGCTCGACCTGTCACGCAAACTCACCGCCGCCACCGACCGCCAGGCCGTGGTCAGTGCGGCCGCCCAGCACCTCAACGGTTGGAGCGATGTGCAACTGTGCCTGCTCAATCGCGACGGGCAAAACGGCTGGAAAGTCGAAACCGGTGGCCCCCTGGAGTTCAACGAAGCCGAGCGCGCCGCCGCCGACTGGGCCTGGCAGCACGATCAACCCGCGGGTGCGGGCACCGGCACCTTGCCGTTCGGCCGCTGGTGGTGGTGGCCATTGTCGGTGGAAGACGGCCCGCTGGCGTTGCTTGGCGTGTGCGCCAGGGAAGGCCAGACCCTGAGCGGCCAGCGCCGACGCTTGTTGACTGCCCTGAGCCAGCCGCTGGCCCAGGCGCTGGCCCGGGCGCAACTGGCCGATGATCTGGAGGCGGCACGGCTGCACGGCGAAACCGAGCAACTGCGCAGTGCCTTGCTGGCGTCGGTGTCCCACGATTTGCGTACACCGCTGACATCCATGCGCGGCAGTATCGACAGCCTGCTGGCCCTGGGTGAAGCGATCCCGCTGGAGGACAGACGTGAACTGCTCGAAGGCACCCGCGATGAAGCCGAGCGCCTGGACCGCTACATTCAAAACCTGCTCGACATGACCCGCCTCGGCCACGGTGCCTTGAAGCTGGCGCGGGACTGGGTGTCGCCGGCGGACATCGTCGGCAGTGCGCTCAATCGCCTGCGGGCAGTCCTTGCGTCGTTGCAGGTCAACACCGAGGTGCCGGCCGAATTACCGCTGCTGTACGTGCATGCCGCGCTGATCGAACAGGCACTGATCAACGTGATGGAAAACGCCGCGCGGTTTTCGCCACCCCACGGGCGCTTGCAATTGCGTGCCGGGGCCGATGACACTGAGCTGTTTTTCTCGGTCTGCGATGAGGGCCCGGGGATACCGGAAGAGGAGCGGGCGAAGATTTTCGACATGTTTTACACCGCCGCGCGGGGTGATCGCGGCGGGCAGGGTACCGGGCTGGGGCTGGCGATTTGTCAGGGCATGGTCGGTGCCCATGGCGGGCGTATCAGCGTCGCCGACGGCATTGAGGGGCGCGGCACCTGCATCACGTTGCACCTGCCGCTACAGGCTCAGCCGGGATACGAAAGTGAAGCCTGATCGCGCTTGCGCTACTCTCTTGCCACTTCTTTGTGTTGATGTGAATTCATGAGCCAGACCGCGACCATTTTGGTCATTGACGACGAACCGCAGATCCGTAAATTCCTGCGCATCAGCCTCGCTTCCCAGGGCTACAAAGTGCTGGAGGCGGGCACCGGCAGCGAAGGATTGGCGCAAGCCGCGTTGAACAAACCGGACTTGCTGGTGCTCGACCTCGGCTTGCCGGACATGGACGGCCAACAGGTATTGCGCGACTTTCGCGAGTGGTCGACGGTGCCGGTGCTGGTGCTCTCCGTGCGCGCCAGTGAAGGGCAGAAAGTCGAGGCCCTGGATGGCGGCGCCAATGACTACGTGACCAAGCCTTTCGGCATTCAGGAATTCCTCGCGCGGATCCGTGCGTTGTTGCGCCAGGCGCCCGCAGGCGAGGCGCAACTAGCCGCGCTGAACTTCGGTCCGTTGACGGTCGACCTGGCGTATCGACGGGTGCTGCTCGACGATGTCGAAGTCGCGCTGACCCGCAAGGAATACGCCGTGCTGGCGCAACTGGCGCGGCATCCCGGACGGGTGATCACCCAGCAGCAATTGCTCAAGGACATCTGGGGGCCGACCCATACCGAAGACACTCACTACCTGCGTATCGTGGTCGGGCACTTGCGCCAGAAACTGGCGGATGACCCGACCCAACCCAGGTTCATCGTCACTGAGGCAGGGGTGGGGTATCGGTTGTTGAGTGAATAGTTTTGAAATCTTGTGGTGACTGATCTGGCCTCATCGCGAGCTTGCTCGCGATGAGGCCCTTGCATTCAATCGAGAGTTTTCAGACGTTCAGTTCTGCTCATTCTCATACCGGTCCAGCGTATCCCGCGCAATCTCCCGTCCCAGCGCGATCAGCTCTGGCGCCTTGTAGAACTCGAAAAACCGACACACGCGCTTGGGCACGTTGATCAGGATGTCCGGTGGATACCCGGCAATCTTGTACTGCGCCAGCGACGTCTGCATCACCTCGAAACTCTGGTTGATCAAATCCAGCAAGGACGCCGGCCCGACGTTGTCGATGATGAACGAACCGGTGGCGGAGCGGGGCGCGCCACTGGCTTCCGGAGCGGCGGCGGGTTGTTGCGCTTCGGGCTCGGCGGATTCGATCCACGGATTGAGGTCCGCCCCTTCGGCCCTCAGGGCTTCCTGCTCGAGGATCAACAATTGCTCGGCCTGTTTGCGGCGAAACGGCAGCTTCGAGCCGAGTGAGTTGATCAGGCTGTCGAAGCGGGTCTTGAACGCGGCGGGGCGCTGGATGACCGGCAATTGGTAGTGACGCTGGTTGGTGGAGTTGAGGTTGACGGCGATGATCAAGTCGCAATGGCTCGACACCACCGGCACAATCGGCAGCGGGTTGAGAATGCCGCCATCGACCAGCATGCGGTTGCCCTGCATCACCGGGGTGAACAGGCTGGGAATCGCTGCCGAGGCGCGCATGGCCTGGTGCAGGCAACCTTCCTGGAACCAGATCTCCTGCTGGTTGGTCAGGTCGGCGGCAACGGCGGTGTAGGGGATGCGCAAATCTTCGATGTTGATCTCGCCGACGATCTTGCGGATCTGCCCGAAGACTTTCTCGCCGCGAATTGCCCCCAGACGAAAACTGACGTCCACCAGACGCAACACGTCGAGATAATCCAGGCTCTCGATCCAGTCGCGGTATTCATTGAGTTTGCCGGCGGCGTAGATCCCCCCCACCACCGCGCCCATGGAGCATCCGGCGATACAGGCAATGTCATAGCCGCGCCGTTCGATCTCTTCAATGACCCCGATATGTGCATAACCCCGGGCTCCACCCGAGCCCAATACCAGTGCGACACGCTTTTTCATGAATCGCCCTCGTTTGAATGGTTCAACAATGCACCCATCGAGGGCCATGCTTCAATCGCCATGGTCGTTCGATGGGGCAAGAGCGTCGTATTTTCGACACTCCATGGCGGCACATGGTTATTCTCGTCGGCGCTATAGTTTGCACAGCGGACCAACGGCACTTTTCAGGTGCCACAACGTCTTACCTGCATGACTGTTGACCTATTCTTGAGGAGTGAGTGATGAAAGCCTGGATCTGCGTGCCATTGATTGCCCTGGCGCTCGCCGGTTGTGCCGGCAAAACCGCGTACCGCGATAGCTGCGGTAGTAACCTGGATGCGGCATGGCACGAACTGGACCTGGCCAAAGCCGAAGGTTTCGCCGGGACCGTCAGCTACTCCAAGGCCCTGTCGCTGTTGACCGCGGCCAAGACCCAGCAGCAATTCGAGGGGTTCGAAGGCTGCACCACCAAAGCCGAGAAGGCTCGTTTCTATATTCGTGAGTCGCGCGCGGGGCGTTAAAAGCGGAAAGCGGTTACAAGCTCTAAGCTGCAAACTGCAAGAGCCATCGAGCTTGCAGCCCGGAGCTTGCAACCTGGCGCTGTTTACGGAGTGAACCCCCATGATCGATCGGTTGGTGGCTCAGGTACTGGGCCTGGAAGTTCGTCTGCTGGCCTGTCAGGCCCGCTTGAAAGAGCGTACAGACCCTGAAGCGTTACACGATCTGCGCACAACCATGCGGCGGTTACGCAGCCTGTTGCGGCCCTTGCGCGGGCTGCCCGGTGTCGAACAACTGGAGGCGGCGGCCTCCCGGGTAGGTGATCTGACCACGCCATTACGTGATCGCGAAGTGCTGGCGGCGTACTTGCTCCAGCACCATCAACCCCAAGCCGCACAGTGGCGCATGGCGCAAATGGCCGAGGCCTATCCGGCCGTGGCGGCCAGTCCCGAACTCGCGCAAATGCTGATCGTCCTTGATGCGTTTCCGCGATTTCTGCGTGCCGCCCAGCGCCAGGGATTGCTCAAGGGCCTACGCAAGCGCATCGAAAAACGCCTGGGCAAGCAGTGGAAAAAACTCGACGAGGCACTGCACGACCCAACCCACGATCGTCATCGGCTGCGCCTGCTGATCAAGCGCGTGCGCTATGGCATTGACGCTTACCCCGAGCTGGACCGTTTGCCGAAAGCGGCCATGCCCCGGTTGAAATCGGCCCAGGGCGCGCTGGGTGACTGGCACGATTGCGTGCAATGGCTGGCGATGGCTGAACGGGAAGCGGATTTGAAGCCTTGCGTTGCCGTGTGGCAAGCCACCATGGCCGAGGCTGAAAGCCGTGCGGACCGGGTGCTGGAAAAACTCAGTCGCGATTGCTTCAAATCCTGAGACCTCTCGAGATCCATTGTGGGAGCGAGCAGGCTCGCTCCTACAGGTTTTATGTTCGGCACGAGCCTTGTGCGGCTCATCTGTCAGTCAATTTGGCCGGAATAGGCGATGTATCAACTTCGCCAGATGGTTAAGATCCCTTCATCTTTTTCCGATCCCTGAGGTTTTCATGCGTTTTTCCGAACTGCTCGACGCTGTCCGCAGCCAGCCACTGGAGCTCTCTATCCCGGCCTCCTGGGCCCAGGGTCGGGCCAGCTTCGGTGGCCTGGTAGCGGCTTTGCAGTACGAAGCCATGCGCGCCCGGGTTCCGGCGGATCGGCCCGTGCGTTCGTTGGCGATCACCTTTGTCGGCCCGGTAGAGCCCGAGGTGCCGGTCAGTTTTGAAGTCGACGTACTGCGCGAAGGCAAGGCCGTCAGCCAGGTGCTGGGCCGGGTGGTGCAGAGGGGTCAGGTAGTGACGTTGATCCAAGGCAGTTTCGGCGCCTCGCGCCCTTCGGAAGTGGCGGTGGCCGCTGAACCGGCACCGGAAATGAAGCACTGGGACGAATGCCAGGAATTGCCTTTCGTCGAAGGTGTCATCCCGGAATTCATGCGGCATCTGGCGATGCGCTGGAGTGTCGGCGGGCTGCCGTTCAGCGGTAGCACATCCCGGCAAATGGGTGGCTGGGTACGCTTGCGCGGCGACGTAAAGGAAGAAGCTATCGGCGAGGCGCATATCCTCGCGCTGGTGGACGCCTGGCCGCCGGCCCTGATGCCGTTTTTGAAGAAACCGGCAATGGGCAGCACGCTGACCTGGACCATCGAGTTCGTGCAACCGCTGCTGGAGCTGACCACACTGGACTGGTGCAAATACCTCGTCGAAACCGAATACGCCGCCGACGGCTACGGGCATGCCGCCGCAAAAATGTGGAGCGCGGATGGCCGGTTGATCGCCATGAGCCGGCAGACGGTGACGGTGTTCGCCTGATCAGTGACGGCGGTGGCGCTCACGCCAGGCGCGCCACCAGCCGCCGCTGAGGAAGAACCGCGGGAACGTCAGGAACTGCTCGACCAACAGGCGCGATACCGCATCCTTGCGATCGCTGAAGGGTTCGGCGGCTTGGGTTTCCAGGCTGTGGCCGTGGCGTTGCAAGGCCAGCGCTGCAATCACACCGATCACACCGATGGCGATGTTTGCCAGGCTCAGGCTGAACACCCCGGACACAATCAGCAGAAATGCCACGATGAACAGCGGCACCGCGATCAGGTGCAACACCAGATTGGTCGGGTGCTGATGATTGTTCGGGTACGCTCGCCATTGCCAGGCGGGAAGGTTGGGGT
Organism: Pseudomonas grandcourensis; assembly: GCF_039909015.1. Taxonomy (NCBI): domain Bacteria; kingdom Pseudomonadati; phylum Pseudomonadota; class Gammaproteobacteria; order Pseudomonadales; family Pseudomonadaceae; genus Pseudomonas; species Pseudomonas grandcourensis. Next base: position 5,095,228 of record NZ_CP150919.1, on the reverse strand, counting down.
GACGTTTGCCCATGATGCCGATCCTCGATCCATGTTGAATACATGCAGGAAGAATAGGCCCGGTCCTTGCTGGCGGCGAATCAAGGCTGGCTATTGACTTGATAGGTGCCATGACTGGAGTTGATGGTGCCGGTTCTGACGCCTTCGCGAGCAGGCTCGCTCCTACATTGATCTTCGGTGACCATCAGATTCTGGGCATACATAGATCCCTTGTGGGAGCGGGCTTGCTCGCGAAGAGGCCCTCAAAGTTTCAGCTGACCGATAGCCTTGCTCAACTCCCCAGCCAACGCCGCCAGCTCATTGCTGGTGGTCGCCGACGTCACCGTCTGCTGCACCGTGTTCTCGGTCACGTCACGGATGCTCACCACCGCCCGGTTCATCTCTTCCGCCACCTGGCTCTGCTGTTCGGCCGCCACGGCGATCTGCGTGTTGCTTTCACGCATCTGCGCCACTGCGCCGGTGATCTCGGCCAATGCCGCGCCGGCCTCTTGCGCCTGTTGTACGCAGTCGTCGGCCTTGAACGAGCTCTCTTGCATGAAGTCCACGGCGTCTCGCGTGCCGGCCTGCAACGCCGAGACCATGAGGGTGATTTCATCCGTGGAGGCCTGCACGCGCTTGGCGAGGTTGCGTACTTCATCGGCGACCACCGCGAAGCCGCGACCCATTTCGCCGGCCCGGGCCGCTTCGATGGCGGCATTCAATGCCAACAGGTTGGTCTGCTCGGCGATGCTGTGAATCACGTTGACCACGCCGTTGATCTTCTGGCTGTCCTCGGCCAGGCGTTGAATCATCTCGGCGGTCTGCTGGACGCCAGTGGACAATCCGGCAATCGAGCGCTGCACCCGTGTCACGACCTCCTGCCCGCTGCCGGCCAGGGTATTGGCCGATTGCGAAAGGTCACGGGTGGCACCCGCGTGTTGGGCGATGTGATAGACCGTGGCGGTCATTTCATTGATCGCCGTGGCGGCCTGATCGGTTTCGCTTTGCTGGCCCAGCATGCCGTGGCGCACTTCATTCATGCTGGCCGCCAGCCGCGCGGCGCCGATGTCCAGTTGCCGGGCGGTGCTGGCGACGGTGTTGACCACACGTTGATAACCGGCTTGCATGGCGTTGAAGGCGTTGGCCATTTGCCCGACTTCGTCGCTGCAAGCCAATGGCACGCGGGCCGACAGGTCGCCGGTTTTCTCCACGTGCAACATGACGTCTTTCAAGGTGTTGAGCTGGCTGAGCAGGAAGCGGATCAATAACTGCGATGCGCCGAGCATTGCCAGCATCAGGATGAACACGGCCGCTGCGTAGTTGGCAAAACGCTCATTGAATACCTGGCTCAGGCTTGGGCCGTGGGCAATTACGGCGACCTGCTGGCCGTCGGCACGGGTAAACACTTCGGCACCCATCAACGGATTGTCACCGAACAGCGGCATCAAGTTGATCTCGACCCAGCCGTTTGCATTGATGAGTTCCGGAACGGGTTGTTCATTCAGCGACGGCGCCTGTCCGCGATTGAACGTCAGCAGGTTGTCGGCGTGGGGCAGGGGTTGCCCGGCGGGCCAGGTTTCGAGCAATCGCGCCTGGGCCTGGACCGAAGCCTGGGCGGCGTGACTGCGGGCCTGCTGTTCGAGTTGCACGGCGTACAGCACCAGCAACAGGGTGGTGATGAAAGCGACAGCGTTGACCGCCCAGAATTTGTATTTCAGCGAGATATTGCTAAGCCAGGCACCCATGGAGGTCTTCTCTGATAGCGGAAACAGTTTTGGCAAGGTGCCATCATTGTGCCGCTACTCAGGTGGCTGATTCTTGATGCAGATCAACTTCAAGTCTGTGGGATTTATGGTGATCAGGAGATCAATGGCAGGCCATAAAACGCTCGCGCACAGGCTGTGGTGTGCGCCGCCAGATCTTCCTGGCTTTCCCCGCGATGCAGTGCCACTTCGCGCAGTACTTCGGTCAGGTACGCCGGCTCGTTTCGCCCGTTTTTCGGCTTGGGGCGCAGGCTGCGCGGCAGCAGGTACGGTGCATCGCTTTCGAGCATCAGGCGCCCGCGCTTGATCTCCTTGACCAGCGGATGCAAATGCGTGCCCCGGCGCTCGTCGCAGATCCAGCCGGTAATGCCGATGTGCAAATCCAGGTCGAGATAGCTGAACAGTGCTTTCTGCTCCCCGGTGAAGCAGTGCACCACCGCGGCCGGCAGTCGGTCGCGGAAGTCGCGCAGGATTTCCAGCAAACGCTGGCTGGCGTCGCGTTCGTGCAGAAAAACCGGCAGCTGCAATTCGACGGCCATGGCCAGATGTTCTTCGAGGACCTTCTCCTGTTGCGGGCGCGGCGAGAAATCACGGTTGAAATCCAGCCCGCATTCACCCACGGCCACTACATTCGGTTCGTTGAGCAAGCTGCGCAAACGTCGGGCGCTGTCGGCGTTCCAGTCGCTGGCGCAGTGGGGGTGAATACCGGCGGTGGCGAACAGGCGCTGGGCGCTTTCGTCCAGTTGCTGGCACAGCTCAAGGGCCTGTTCACTGCCCTCGACACTGGTGCCGGTCAGCACCAGTTGGCACACGCCGGCCGCGTAGGCGCGGTCGAGCACAGCCTGGTGTTTGTCGGCAAAACTGGCGTTGGTCAGGTTGACGCCGATATCGATGAGTTGCATGGTGCTACCTCGGCCCAAAGGCCGGAAAGCATATCAGAGCCGTGGATTTATAAGAAAAGCCAAGAACTACAACGGGTTAACGCTGTCTCTTGAGCCGTGGACCAGGCAGGGTTGGTAGTTTTGCCATCATTGTGCCAGTCTTTTGCACTTTGCCAGTGCCTTGGGCGCTCTGTTTTTGTCGCCGCGCTTGATGGTTTTCGTCATTGAAGCGGGCCTCATATTCTTTCCGGAGAGTGGATGATTCGTCCCTCGGTTTTGCTACTGCTGTGCTGTTCGCTGCTACTGCCGATGACGGCGCTCGCGCGTCTGCCCGGGCCGCTGCAAGCCGTACCGGCCAGCAAGGTGCGTGACCTGGCGGAAATACGCAGCAGTCGTGTGCTGCGGGTATTGGTCAACCAGAGCCGCAACAGTTCCGGCGAAGTCCAGGGGCAGGCGATCGGGGTCGAATACCATCGCCTCAGAGCGTTCGAGCAATACCTCAACGGCCACGCCCGTGACGGCCAGGAAATCACCCTCAAGATCATTCCCAAGGCCAAGGATCAACTGCTCGGCGCATTGCAGCGCGGGGAGGGCGATCTGGTGGCGCCAGGCGAGTTGCTCGATCTGCAACCGGGCTTCGCCGTCAGCACCAGTGAACCGATTGCCAGCAACATCCCGTTGGTCCTGGTGGGCATCAAGGGCGAACGCCGCTACACCAGGCTTGAACAGCTTTCCGGCAAGACCCTGGCGTTACCTGCCGGCAGCGCCGCCGGGGATGCGGTCAGCCAGATCAATCAAAAGCTCGCCCTGCACAAACTGCCACCGGTCACAGTCGAATGGGTCGATCCGACCCTTGCCGTCGAGGACGTACTGGAGATGGTGCAGGGCGGGATCTACCACCTGACCATCGTCGAGCAGCCGATCGCCGAACGCTGGGGCAAGATCCTGCCCAAGCTGCGTTTCGACAAGCAGGTACTTGTCAGTGAGCCGGGAGAAGAGTTCTGGTTCGTACGCCGTGATGCCTCGATGCTGCGGGCCAGCATTGATCGCTTCCTCACAGTCTACAAAAAACCATCGGATCAGGACGCCGCGTTCCTGCGGATCTATCGTCGTCTCTATCAAGTGCATTATCCGCTGGCCAAGGCGGACCGGCAGCGCCTGGAAAAACTTCGCCCGGTGCTGCAGAAGCACGCCGATGCCCAGGGCATGGACTGGCTGAACCTGGCGGCGCTGGCCTTCAAGGAGTCAGCCCTGCAACCCTTCGCCCGCACTGGCGGTGGCCCGACCGGCCTGATGCAGATCACGCCTTCTGCGGCGCAGCGGGTGGGGGTCAACAATATTCAGGACCTTGATGGCAATGTGCAGGCCGGGGCCAAGTACCTGGCGATGATCCGGCGCAAGTTCTTTGCCAGCCCCAAGCTCAACGAGCGCGAACGCATGGCCTTCGTGCTGGCGGCCTACAACATCGGGCCGGAGCGGGTGCAAGGCATGCGCGCCGAAGCCCGGCGGCGAGGCTTGAATCCCAACCAGTGGTTCTTCCAGGTCGAACGCATTGCCATGGAGCAAGTGGGTATGGGGCCTGTCAGCTATGTTAATAGCGTGAACAAGTATTACTTGGCGTTCGACCGGGAGCGGGAGTCGTTGGAGCCCCAGGGGCAAAAGGTTGCCTCACGCAAATGATCAACTAATCTGATTGTTATTACGGGTTTTTTGCGCTTTTAACATATGAATTTCTGATTAATATGGCGGCCAACCAACACACACTTACAAGGAATGAAACAGCATGAGCACTCTGATCAACAAGGTACTTTCTACCCGCGCTGGCTACGGCCTGACCGTTCTGCGCATCGTGGTCGGCATTGTTTTCGCCGCTCACGGCTCGCAGAAACTCTTCGGGGCATTCGGTGGCTATGGTCTGGCTGGAACCGCGCAGTACATGGAAAGCCTCGGACTGACGCCGGGTTACCTGATGGCGGCACTGGCGGGCGGCACCGAATTCTTCGCCGGTCTGGCCCTGATCATCGGCTTGCTGGTTCGCCCGGCCGCGCTGGGCCTGACCTTCCTGTCGCTGGTTGCGATTTTCTCGGTGCACATCAGCAATGGCCTGTTCATGGCTAACAACGGTTATGAATTCGCCCTGGCGTTGCTCGGTGGCAGTATCGCGGTATTGATCGAAGGTGCGGGCAAACTCTCGGCGGACCGCGCCATCGCCGGTTGACCGCTCTGACTCAACGAAAAGGCCTGCATTGTGCGGGCCTTTTTTTGTTGAGCGTCATTCTTGACACTGTCCAGTCAGCTTCTCTAGGATGTTGCTCATGCGCCGATTTAAACAGCTACTTGCGGGGCGCCAGGTGACTCATTCAGTTGCCGATAGAAGCCGGAACAGGCTTCGAAATACCGCTAAAGCGCTGGTTCGGTGTTGCCTCTCACCTGCCATGCAGACTTTTGAGGCAGAGACACGACCCAATGAATGCACTAAACGCTGTTGTACGTCCCGCGCCGATCACGGCACATCTGACCCAGCGCAATCCAAAAATCCTGCTTGGCGGCAAACATCAGCCGACGCTCTTGCGTTATCTCGATGGCTGGCCCCGTCGTACCGGCGGTCCCGCTGCCTTCCTGATCCAGTTTGTCGAAGACGGTGAGTCGCTCGCTCGTTTCGCCGACGACAGTTTCGATCTGGCAGTGATTCAGTCCCCCAGCCTCGAAGATGCGCCTGAAGTGATCCGGCAACTGACCCGCGTTGCCCGGCAAGGGTTGATTACCCGGCGTTAAAGCTCACGGGTAGTCGATCGCCACTATGTAGACACACTGTTCACCGGTCGGTGTCTGGACCCGGACTTCGGCGTCCAGTGCCTTGCCGATCAGTGCGCGGGCCAGGGGCGAGTCGATGCTGATCAGGCCCTGTTTGAGGTCCAGCTCATCCGGCCCGACAATGCGGTAGCGCGACTCTTTGCCATCCTCGTCTTCGATCGTGACCCAGGCGCCGAAATAGACCTTGTTCGGATCGCTGGGTTTTTCGCTGACAACCTTGAGCGCTTCCAGGCGTTTGGTGAGAAAACGCACGCGGCTGTCGATCTCTCGCAGCATTTTTTTGCCGTAGGTGTATTCGGCGTTCTCCGAGCGATCACCCTGGGCCGCGGCTTCGCTGACAGCCTGGGTGACCTGGGGCCGACGTACATGCCACAGCTCATGGAACTCGGCGCGCATCCGCGCTTCACCCTCGGGGGTGATCAGCGCGGTGCCAGCGGTGCGGGGAGGGCGGTAACGGCTCATGACAGCTTCTTGTGGTGAGGATGGCAGGAGTCTATCAACCCTCGCGCAGGACTGTCAGTGGGCTGGCGTTCAATGCCCGACGGGTGCCGAACACCCCGGCACCACCAATGAGCACGGCGCCCAGCAGAGGGAGCAGCAACAGCCATGGATGCGGATGCCACGGCAGGTCAAAGGCGTAGCGGTAGAGCACCCAACTCACTACTTCCGAACCCAGCGCCGCCAGCAAGCCACTGACCGCGCCCAGCAAACCGAACTCGATACGTCGAGCCTTGACCAGCAATTGCCGCTCCGCCCCCAGCGCACGCAGCAACGCACCCTGGCGAATGCGTTCATCCAGCGTCGCTTGCAAGCCGGAGAACAGCACCGCCATCCCCGCCGCCAACACGAACAACAACACGTACTCCACCGCTAGGGTCACCTGGGCGAGGATGCTGCGCAGTTGCTCCAGCAAGGCTTCGACCTGCAGGATCGTCACCGCCGGGAAGGCGCGGGACAGGTCGACAATCTGTTGGTCGTGACCCGATGCCAGATAGAAACTGGTCAGGTAGGTCGCCGGCAGATCCTTGAGGGTGCCGGGCTGGAAGATCATGAAGAAGTTCGGTTGGAAGTTGTCCCAGTTGATCTCCCGCAGGCTGGTGACTTTCGCCTCGCGATTGACCCCGCCAACGCTGAAAATCAGATGGTCGCCGAGCTTGATTTTCAGGCTTTCGGCGACCTTGCCTTCTACCGATACGCCGGGAACATCATCCGGTGTCTGTTCGTTCCACCAATTGCCGGCCGTGAGTTTGTTGCCCGATGGCAGGTCCGCGGCCCAGGTCAGGCTGAGGTCGCGCTGGATCGCCCGATCACCCGCCGATTCCTTGGTGACGATTTGCTGCACCGGTTCGCCGTTGATGCTGATCAGGCGACCCGGTACCACCGGGTACAGCGGTGCCGATTGCGCCGACACGGCGACCAGGTGATCGATGAAGGCCTGTTTGTCTGCCGGCAGGATATTCAGCGCGAAGTAGTTTGGAGCGTTTTTCGGCAGCTGGTTCTGCCAGGTGTCCAGCAACTCACCGCGCAGCAGCGCAATCAGCGCCATCGACAGCAGAATCAGGCCGAACGCCAGGGACTGGCCCGCGGCAGCGAGGGGGTGACGCAGCAGTTGGCCGAGTCCCAGGCGCCAGGGCAAGGACGCACGGGCAAGCATGCGCCGCAGACTCTTCAACAGCAGCAACAACAAGCCGCCCAGCACTAGTGCTGCAATCACGCCGCCACCGAGCAGGGCAAAGGTCAGCACCAGGTCCAGGCTCAGGCGCCACATGATCAGGCCGAGGGCACCCAGCGCTGCGCCGTAGACCATCCAGGTGCTGGAAGGGATCGGCAACATGTCCCGGCGCAGCACGCGCAATGGCGGAACCCGGCCCAGAGCCGCCAGCGGCGGCAAGGCGAACCCGGCCAGCGCCACCAGTCCGGTGCCGATCCCGGCAATGGCTGGAAACAGCCCGCCCGGAGGTACGTCGGTCGGCAGCAAGTCATGCAGCAGGGCAAACAAGCCCAGTTGTGCGAGCCAGCCGAGGAGGGCGCCGCTGATGCTGGCCAGCAGCCCGAGCACGGTCAGTTGCAGGCTGAACAACACCATGGTTTCCCGGCGCGACAGCCCGAGGCAGCGCAGCAAGGCACTGGCATCGAATCGGCGGGTGGCGAAGCGGGTTGCCGACAGCGCCACCGCCACGCCGGAGAGCAACACCGCCACCAGGCTGGCCATGTTCAGGTAACGTTCGGCCTTGCCCAGGGCGCCGCCGATCTGCCGATTGCCGTCGCGGGCGTCCTGCAAGCGCTGGTTGGCGGCGAGCCCCGGTTTGATCTGTTGCCGATACGTTTCGAGTGCCTGAGCATTGCCTCGCCATAATTCGCGATAGCTGACCCGGCTGCCGGGCTGCACCACGCCGGTGGCCGTAAGGTCGTCGAGGTTGATCAGCACTCGCGGTGTCAGGCTGTAGAAATTGCCGGCGCGATCGGGTTCGTAGGTCAGCACCCGCGCCAGTTTCAGGGTTTTCATGCCGACATCGATGCTGTCGCCGATCTTCAGGTCCAGGGCGGTCAGCAGGCGTGCCTCGACCCAGGCTTCACCGGGTTGCGGTCCACCCCCGACTGTTTCCGTGGCAAAGTGGGCGGGTGCGCTTTTCAATTCGCCCCGTAGCGGGTAAGTGCCGTCGACCGCCTTGATGCTGGACAGCTGGATGCCGTTGTCGGTGGCGATGACGCTGGAGAACTCCACCACCTGAGCGTGTTCCAGACCCAGTTCGGTGCCGCTTCTTATCTGTTCGGGGCGCGCAGGCGAACTGCCTTCGAGCAGCAGGTCGGCGCCGAGGAATTCGGTAGCGCGCAGCATCATGGCGCCGTTCAGGCGCGCACCGAAATAGCCAATGGCGGTGCTGGCGGCCACCGCCACCAGCAAGGCGAAAAACAACACGCGCAATTCACCGGCGCGGGCATCGCGCAGCAATTGGCGGATGGCGAGGCTGAACAGGCGCAACAGCGGCAGACGTGCCATCAAGGCTCCAGAGGGGCGACCAGCAGGCCGGCTTCAAGACGGATCAGGCGCCGGCAGCGATGGGCCAGGCGTTCATCGTGAGTCACCAGCACCAGGGTCGTGCCGCGCTCCTGGTTGAGCTCGAACAGCAAGTCGCTGATGCGCTCGCCGGTGTGGCTGTCGAGGTTGCCGGTCGGTTCGTCGGCGAACAGCACATCGGGCTCGGCGGCAAACGCGCGGGCAATCGCCACCCGTTGTTGCTCGCCGCCGGAGAGCTGGCGCGGCGAGTGAGTCAGGCGTTGGCCCAGTCCCACCCGTTGCAGCAATTGGGTGGCGCGTTCGCGGGCGTCTTTGCGGCCATCGAGCTCCAGCGGCAGCATGACGTTCTCCAGGGCATTGAGACTGTCGAGCAGCTGAAACGATTGAAAAACAAAACCCACGTGTTCGGCGCGGATGCGCGCACGCTGGTCTTCATCGAGGTTGCTCAGGCCTTGCCCGGCGAGTGTGACTTCGCCGCTGCTCGGCAGGTCGAGACCGGCGAGCAAGCCCAGCAGGGTGGACTTGCCGGAGCCGGAAGCGCCGACGATGGCCAGGCTATCGCCCTTGTTCAGTTCCAGGCTGAGTTGGTGCAGGATGGTCAGTTCACCTTCCGCGCTGGGAACCACTTTGCTAAGGTCCTTCGCGATGAGAATGCTTGCGCCCATGGAGAGTCCGATGCGTGTGTGGTTTTTGAGTGCTGGCCTGGCCTTGATGTGCATGGCCCAAAACGCAGCGGCGGGTACAGTCCTGATCGTTGGCGATAGTATCAGCGCCGGTTTCGGGCTGGATACCCGGTTGGGGTGGGTGTCACTGCTTGAGCAACGGCTCAGGCGCGAAGGTTTTGACGACAAAGTGATCAATGCGTCAATCAGTGGCGACACCAGTGCTGGAGGCCAGGCGCGCCTGCCCGCGCTGCTTGCAGAGCATAAACCGGAACTGGTGATCCTCGAGTTGGGGGGCAATGACGGCCTGCGCGGGATGCTGCCAACTCAATTGCAACAAAATCTTGCTTCGATGATTGACAGCTCCCGGGCCAGCGGTGCCAAGGTGTTGCTGCTCGGCATGCAATTGCCACCCAATTACGGTGCGCGTTACACCAAGGCGTTCGCCGAGGTCTACAGCAACCTGGCCGACGAGAAAAAGATCCCGCTGGTGCCGTTTTTCCTCGACGGCGTGGGCGGTCATCCGGACTTGATGCAGGCCGACGGCATACACCCGGCGGTCGGGGCCCAGGACAAGTTGCTGGAAAATGTCTGGCCTACTCTAAAACCGCTGTTATGACACTTTTCTAGAAGCAGGCTTTCGGCTAAGGTAGCGCCCCCGATTTGGAGCCCCCGATGCCGCGTCCCGCCTGGTCACTATTTGCCTACCAACTGATCGAGCCTGACGAACAGCTGGATCTGTTCGCCTGCCAGGAAGTGCGGGTGCATCTGGTGACCCGTCAGCTGGAGTTGGGCGGTTCGGCGGACCGGACTCTGTGCGGCAGTCTGTTGCCGGCTTCGCCTCGCTGGTCGAGTGTTGATCGCCGGGTGTTTCAGGATCAGCGGCTGTGTTCGTTGTGCCGGGCCATTCTTGAGTCGCAGAAGCGGGGGACGTCGCCGATCTGGCCTGAATTGCGGTTCGAGCTTTGATCCGTCGGTAGTCGAGGCGGCCTTCGAGCCGACCTGTCTTTTGTTGACCGTGTATATATCCGTTGTTGCGGTAACGGCCGCTTATGGTTCCGCTCTTACAGCGGGTCACTTTGGCAAACGCCCCAAAGTAACCAAAGGTCTCGCCCCTTACGTACGGCCCCTCGCTAAGGCTCGGCGTTCCTTCGCTGCGGTATTCATCCGGGGGCATTGCCCTCCGGTCGGCTTCGCTTCGACCTACATGCAATGAGTTCGACTACGTCGAACGTCGCTGCGCGCCAATCCCCGGATGAACACCTCCACTCAGCCTCCCGAGGGGGCGGGTGGATCAAGATCAAAAGCTGCAGGCGAGCTAACGCTCGGCCTGATGAGTGGTGAGAAGCGGCGGGGTGGTATGGGCTGCTTTGCCTTTGCTCTTCTGTGGGAGCGAGCTTGCTCGCGATGGCGGCCTGCCAGCCGACCAGATACATCACAGACGAACGACCCCAGCAAACAGGCCGGCCGGTAGGCCGCCTCGGACGCTGTTGCGGTGCACGCCCCCTCGTGAGGCCGAGCGCAGGTTCTGCGCAGTGGGCAACCCGGCATGGATGCCGGGTTAGCCGCCCCCGGCCATGGATGGCCGATGGCGGCGGGCCCACGGAGCAGGACCGGAGCGAGGGCATGCCGAGCCACGGCGAGGCACCGAATGTCAGGGGCAGGAGCCCTTGGTTGCTTGGGGCTTTTCCAAGTGACCCGCCGTAAGGGCGGAACCCTAAGTGGCCGTGACCGCAGCAACGGATATGTACACCTTCAAAAATCCACGCCGCCTGACACAAAGCCATCGCGAGCAGGCTCACTCCCACACCGGATTGAGGGCAACCTCAAAATCACCGTGCACTGCCTGCAATCGGGCCATCTCCCCGAAATAACGGACAGCGGTGTACAATCGCGTTCTTATACCCTCTGTTGATCATGCGAAGGATTTTCCGGATGTTGCCGCGTTTTCCTGCCGTCACCCGCTGCCTGACTCTTGCTGCCCTCTTTGTGGCCGGTCCAGTCGCAGCATTGGAGTTTCCCCTGCCACCGCCAGGTGAGGACATCATCGGCCAGGTGCAGGTGATCAAGGCCAAGTACGAAGATACCTTCGCCGACCTTGGTACCGCCTACGATCTGGGCTACACGGAAATGGTCGCGGCCAACCCGGGTGTCGATGCCTGGTTGCCAGGCGCCGGCACGGAAATCATCCTGCCGACCCGCTTCATCCTGCCACCAGGCCCGCGTGAAGGCATCGTGATCAACCTGGCCGAGTACCGCCTCTACTACTACCCGAAAGGCAAGAACGTGGTGTACACGTTCCCGCTGGGTATCGGTCGTGAAGGCTGGGGCTCGCCGATTGCCCACACCAGCATCACCGCCAAGACACCGAACCCTACCTGGACGCCTCCGGCTTCGATCAAGGCCGAGCACGCCGCAGACGGTGATCCACTGCCGAATGTCGTGCCGGCCGGCCCTGACAACCCGCTGGGGCCGTTCAAGTTCACCCTGGGCACACCGGGCTACCTGATCCACGGTTCTAACAAGAAGTTCGGCATCGGCATGCGCACCAGTCACGGTTGTTTCCGCATGTTCAACAACAACGTGCTGGAAATGGCGGGCATGGTGCCGGTCGGTACGTCGGTGCGGATCATCAACGACCCGTACAAGTTTGGCCTGAGTGGCGGCAAGGTCTATCTGGAGGCGCATACGCCGCTGGACGACAAGGGCAACCCGTCGGTGGTCGACAAGCACACCGCAGTCATCAATGCGATGCTCAAGCGTGAAGACATCACCAACAACCTGCGCATGAACTGGGATGTGGTGCGTGATGTGGTCGCCGCCGAAGACGGCCTGCCGGTTGAGATCGCTGTGCCGGGCAACGGCGTTGCGCCGATGGTGTCCAGCATGCCGATCGACCCGCTGCAGTAACGCTGGTCAAGAGCCCGTCGGCGCGGACCGCGTCGACGGGTTTTTTGTTGCCTGGAGAAACGCCGGGCAATAAAAAAGCCGACCCAAAAAATGGGTCGGCTTGATAACAATCCCGAAGGATTATTACTTGCGGCTAGCTTTGTCCAGCATGCGCAGAGCACGCTCGTTAGCTTCGTCAGCAGTCTGTTGTGCTTTTTGAGCAGCAGCCAGAGCTTCATCAGCTTTACGGTAAGCTTCGTCTGCACGAGCCTGGGAGCGAGCAGCTGCGTCTTCAGTAGCGGTCAGACGTGCTTCGGTTTCTTTCGATGCGCTGCTGCAACCGGTAGCCAGAACTGCGGCCAGAGCCAGAGCAGAGAATTTCAGAACGTTGTTCATCGTGTTCCCCTTCAAGGACTTTCTATTAAGTAGCTATCTCCTCCGATTGAGGAAATAGCCGGCGTACATACTACCCATTACTTGTAGTAAGTAAAACTGACGTGACGCAAGAAGCAAAAAAAATTGTAGGCGTTGATTCTTTTTCGAGCAACTTTTAACTGAATTGTTTAAAAAACATCCAGCTGCAAGGCCCGTGGCTGAGCGAGCTGACGAGAAAAAGTTCCTGTGGCGCGGCGCTCTTTTTCCTGGTCCGGCTAAAGTCCGCCTACATGGATTCGTCTACACTTTTGTTCGGCTTTTGTGTGGCGCCTCTCAATATCTTTCTCGATGTTCAGGTGACTTTAACAACGGGCGCTCGTCTTAAGTCTCAACATCCGGCAATGTACGGGCTATCGACTCCGAGTGATCTTCGGTCGAGCCAATCCTGCGTGATCCGGAGCAGCACCCGCCAACCCGCACGTTGACGAGCGCACCTTGAGCATTTCTGCCAATGGTGCCTACTATTTGTACGTGCTCGGTAGCGCGAGATCGGTGCAGCTCTTCTCGGTGTCCATTCAGGCACGGGGTGGCGTAGATGTTCCTTCGCCGGAAAAACATCGGTAAGGTAGGGGTCGGAATTCCAGACCCGCGAGGAGTAGTGATGAGCGAGGCGTTGTCCATCCACCATGACCAGGCTGGTCATCAGTTCGAGACCAATGTGGACGGTCATCGTGCCTATCTGACCTATATGGATCTGGGGAAACAGACCCTGGATATCTATCGCACCTTCGTGCCCAACGCATTGCGTGGTCGCGGTATTGCGGCAGCCTTGACCGAGAAGGCGCTGGAGTACGCTGACGAAATGGGCTACACGGTCATTCCATCGTGCTCCTACGTCGAGCGCTACATGGAGCGTCACCAGCGGCATGCGGCCAAGCTGAGTCAGTGACCTTCAACAAAACGAATGCATAAAAAAACGCCGGGTTCAGCCCGGCGTTTTTGTGTGTGCTGCAAAAAAGATCAGCTGCGATCGCGTTTGGGCAGCACATCCTTGAGCTTGGCATGCATGCTGCGCAAGGTGTTTTCGGTCGCGGTCCAGTCGATGCAGGCGTCGGTGATCGACACGCCGTACTGCAGGTCGGCGAGGTCTTTCGGGATCGCCTGGGCGCCCCAGTTCAGGTGGCTTTCTACCATCAGGCCGATGATCGACTTGTTGCCTTCGAGGATCTGGTTGGCGACGTTCTCCATCACCAGCGGTTGCAGGGCTGGATCCTTGTTGGAGTTGGCGTGGCTGCAATCGACCATGATGTTCGGCTTGATCTTCGCCTTGTTCAGTGCCTGCTCGCAAAGCGCAACGCTGACCGAATCGTAGTTCGGCTTGCCGTTGCCGCCGCGCAGCACCACGTGACCGTAGGCATTGCCCTTGGTGGTCACGATCGACACGCCACCTTCCTGGTTGATGCCCAGGAAGCGGTGCGGGCTGGAAACCGACTGCAGGGCGTTGATCGCCACGGTCAGACCGCCATCGGTGCCGTTCTTGAAGCCGACGGCCGAGGACAGGCCGGAGGCCATTTCACGGTGAGTCTGGGACTCGGTGGTGCGCGCGCCGATGGCCGACCAGCTGATCAGGTCCTGCAAATATTGCGGGGAGATCGGGTCGAGGGCCTCGGTGGCGGTCGGCAGGCCTTTTTCGGCCAGGTCCAGCAGCAACTGGCGACCGATGTGCAAGCCGTCCTGGATCTTGAACGAGTCGTCCAGGTACGGGTCGTTGATCAAGCCTTTCCAGCCGACGGTGGTACGTGGCTTCTCGAAATACACGCGCATGACCAGATACAGGGTATCGGACACTTCGGCGGCGAGAACCTTCAGGCGCTCGGCATATTCGTGGGCTGCCTTGATGTCGTGGATCGAGCAAGGCCCGATGACGACGAACAGGCGATGGTCGGTGCCATCCAGAATATTGCGAATGACTTCGCGGCCCTTGGTGACGGTGCGCAGTGCGGCGTCGCTCAGGGGAATATCGCGCTTGAGCTGATCGGGAGTGATCAGGGTCTCGTTGGAGGCGACGTTTAGGTCGTTGATCGGTAAATCAGCCATCGTTTACTCGTCAGGTCACGGGTGCCGGCCGCCAGCGAACCCGCGCGGCGGAGCACAGCAAATTAAGCGCGTCGGGGAGCCGAACCTTAGCGCGTTACACCGTGGCTCGACAATGGGCAGACGCCGGTTTGGTGGGGTTTCGCAGTCAGTTTCCCTGCCGTGAGGGGCAAACCGATCAAGAACGCCTCTATTCCAGCACCGGTTGCGCAAAAGCCTTGCGCACCGAATCGTGAGAGAACTCGTCGGCGTGCTCCTGGACCCATTCAAGGGCCAGGGCCTGGATATCCTGCAAGTCTTCGTGGGCGTCATGCAGGCGGCAGTAGCGTTCGATCTGGCACACCTGCTCGCCCATCCGGGCGCTGAACAGCGTTTGTTCATCGACGAAGGCGATGCCCACCAGATAACCGCGCTTGCGTCGCAGGCACCAGGCGACATAGCCCAGGTAGCGCATGTCCGGGTTCACGGTCGGCATGCGTACCTCCAGCGCCGTGCCGTGGCGCCACGCGCGGTGATAATTGCAAGCCATGCCCCCGAGGCTGATAGTGTGCAGCTGCCGCCGCGAAATACATTCAGGTTTCAGCAACGTTAATTCGACGGGCACTTCGTCAGGGTGAGGAATAAATCGTCCCATGAACACAGACTCCATGTGTCGGCCATCTGACATTGTTCCCTCCAGTATAGTGGTCGAATTGGAACTGACCGATTTTGACGCCGACCAACGGCTGCTGGCGATGAGCGGCGTATCGCTGGTTATTTTCACCAGTGTCGGCTGCGCCAGTTGCCGGTTTGCCCGCGAGCAATTGCCGACACTCGATCTGGCAGTCGACCGACTGTGCTGGATCGATGCCGGCAACAACGGTGGGGTGGTCGAGCGTTATCAGGTCTTTCACTTGCCGGCGCTGTTTGTCGTTCGCGACGGTGAATTCTTTGGAGCACTGAAATCGCGCCTGACCGACACCGAGCTCAATCGGGCCGTGCGCCAGGCGCTGAGTCGAACAGCAGAGGAGTTGCCATGATGGGAGCAGTTGCCAGGCCGACGATCGGCATTATCGGGACCGGCGCAATCGGCGGTTTCTACGGGGTGATGCTGGCGCGTGCCGGTTTTGATGTGCATTTTCTGCTGCGCAGCGAGTTTTCCGCTGTGGCCGAGCACGGGTTGCAAGTCGATAGCGCGCCCCACGGTGCACTGACGTTGAACCCGGTCCAGGCTTATTCGAACGCTGAAGACATGCCGCCCTGCGACTGGCTGCTGGTGGGCGCGAAAACCACCAGCAACGCCGACCTGGCACCCGCCATCCTGCAGGCGGCGGCACCGAACGCCAAGGTACTGCTGCTGCAAAACGGCCTGGACGTCGAAGACAGCCTGCGCGCATTGCTCCCCGATTCGCTGCATGTGCTCGGAGGGCTCTGCTACATCTGCGTCCATCGCGAGGCGCCGGGCGTCATTACCCATCAGGCGCTGGGCGCGGTACATGTGGGTTATCACAGCGGTCCCGCCGATGGGCCGGCACGCAGCGCAATTGTCGAGGAGGGCGTCGGGCTGTTTCGCAGCGCCGGCCTCGACTCCCAGGCCATGGCGAATTTACATCAGGCGCGTTGGCAAAAACTGGTCTGGAATATCCCTTACAACGGTCTCTCGGTTTTGCTGGGGGCGAGCACCACACCGTTGATGGCCGATGCCGACAGTCGCGAGCTGATCAAGGCGCTGATGGCTGAAGTGGTGCAAGGCGCAATCGCCTGCGGGCACGACATACCGGCAGGGTATGCCGAGCACTTGTTCATGGTGACCGAGAAAATGCCCGACTACTGGCCGAGCATGTACCACGATTACTTGCACAAGCGACCGCTGGAACTGGCCGCGATCTACGCCCGGCCTTTGGCGGCGGCGACGGCTGCCGGGTGTGAGATGCCACGCATCGAGGCCTTGTATCGCAGTTTGAGTTTCATTGATCGACGCAACACCTGAGTAGACCGACCTGAGGGGGAAGGGCATGCCAAAGGCAATTGACGACAAGCTGGTGCTGGCGATTTCTTCGCGGGCTCTGTTCGACCTGAGCGAAAGCCACAAGGTCTATCTGTCGAGTGGCGTCGAAGCCTACCGGCAATATCAGATCGAACATGAAGACGAAATCCTCGAGCCCGGCGATGCCTTCCCGTTGGTGCAGAAACTCCTGAACCTCAACAACAGCCTCGGCCGAGCCCGGGTCGAGGTGATTCTGGTGTCGCGCAACAGCGCCGACACCGGGCTGCGGGTGTTCAACTCGATTGACCACTACGGACTGGCGATTTCCCGTGCGGCCTTTGTCGGCGGGCGCAGTCCGTATCCCTACCTCAAGGCCTTTGGCTGCGACCTGTTTCTCTCGACCCACGCCGAAGACGTACGCAATGCGCTGGACGCCGGGTTCGCGGCAGCGACCATTCTGTCGGGCGGTGCCAGCCGTGCGGCCAGCGACGAATTACGCATTGCCTTCGACGGAGACGCGGTGCTGTTTTCCGATGAGTCGGAGCGCATTTATCAGGCCGGTGGTCTGGAAGCGTTCCAGGCCAGCGAGCGTGAGGCCGCCCGAGAGCCGTTGCGCGGTGGGCCGTTCAAGGGCTTTCTCGCCGCCCTCAATCTGTTGCAGCGTGAGTTCCCGGAGGACGCCTGTCCGATCCGTACCGCGCTGGTCACGGCGCGATCGGCACCGGCGCATGAGCGGGTTATTCGCACGTTGCGCGAATGGGACATCCGTCTCGACGAGTCGCTGTTCCTCGGCGGCCTGACCAAGTCGGCCTTTCTCGAAGCCTTCGCGGCCGACGTGTTTTTCGACGATCAGGCCGGCCATTGCGAATTGGCCCGTGAAGTCGTCGCCACCGGTCATGTGCCCCATGGCATAAGCAACGAACAAAAGGTTTAAGCCCACCGTTCAATGCGTTGCGCCGGACGTCGTAGTCGCCAAGGCACTGCTAAGCTGAATCAAATCTCCGCCATGTTGGCAGTCGAGGAGGTCATATGATTCGTACGATGCTGTATGCCACTGACCTTGGCCTGTATGCGCCCGTGGTGATGCAGCATGCCCTGGAACTGGCCAGGACCTTCAATGCCGGTTTGTATGTCGTGCATGCGGTTGAACCCATGGGGTTGTTTGCCGAATCGGTGCTGCAAAGTTATCTCGATGAACAGGCGCTGAACGAGTTTCACAGCCAGGGCCTGAGTACGGTGATCGCCAGTATCGAGCAGCGGGTGCTCGACAGTTTTCGTGAGGAGTTGGGGGATGAAGGGGAGCACGACCTGGAGCGGATTCAGGCAGTACGGGTGCTGCAGGGCGATCCGTCGCAGGTGATTCTGGACCAGGCGCAGAAACTCTCCGTGGATTTGTTGATCGTAGGTAGTCACAGCCATGGTGCCGGTGCGGAAACGCCTTTGGGGCGAACCGCCGCCCGTGTGTTGCAACTGTCCAAGGTGCCGGTCTATCTGGTGCCGTTGGTGCAACGACGTCGCCAAGGGGACCGCTAGGACACGAATAATGGCAATCTGATAAAAAAGTTCTAGATTTATTCTTCGAGCCATTAATATAGTTATATATCGTCGCTGATGCCCGTGGCGTCTACCTGCTTTGAGGGATTCATATGAAGCTTCAACAATTGCGCTACATCTGGGAAGTGGCGCACCACGACCTCAACGTTTCCGCTACAGCCCAAAGCCTTTACACCTCTCAACCCGGCATCAGCAAACAGATCCGTCTGCTGGAAGACGAACTGGGCGTCGAGGTTTTTGCTCGCAGCGGCAAGCACCTGACCCGCGTTACCCCGGCCGGCGAGCGCATCATCACCACCGCCGGCGAGATCCTGCGCAAGGTTGAAAGCATCAAGCAGATCGCCCAGGAATTCTCCAACGAGAAGAAAGGCACCCTGTCGATTGCCACCACTCACACCCAGGCGCGTTATGCATTGCCGCCGGTGATCAGCAATTTCATCAAGCAATACCCGGATGTGGCCCTGCACATGCATCAGGGATCGCCGATGCAAATCGCCGAAATGGCCGCTGACGGCACCGTGGATTTCGCCATCGCCACCGAAGCGCTCGAGCTGTTCGGTGACCTGGTGATGATGCCGTGCTACCGCTGGAACCGTTGCGTGGTCGTGCCTCAGGGCCACCCGCTGACCAAGCTGTCGAAACTGACCCTCGAAGCACTGGCCGAATACCCGATCGTGACGTACGTGTTCGGTTTTACCGGCCGTTCGAAACTCGACGAAGCCTTCAGCCATCGCGGCCTGACGCCGAAAGTGGTGTTCACCGCTGCCGACGCCGACGTGATCAAGACCTATGTTCGCCTAGGGCTGGGCGTGGGCATCGTGGCGAAAATGGCTGTCGATACCAAGCTCGACAGCGACCTGGTGGTACTCGATGCCAGCGAACTGTTCGAGTCCAGCGTGACCAAGATCGGTTTCCGTCGCGGCACCTTCCTGCGAGGCTTCATGTGCGACTTCATCGAGAAGTTCGCGCCGCACCTGACCCGCGAAGTCATGGCCAAGGCCATTCAGTGCCACAACAAGCAGGAACTGGAAGAGCTGTTCGAGGGCGTCGAACTGCCCGTTCACTGACAGCGTTTCCTGCCGCTCAAACCACCTCGGTGACAGCGAACTGTTGCCGAGCGCCCGCCACCATGATCTCCACCTCGTCACCCTCGAACTTGCCCAGCAGGCTTTTGCCCAGCGGTGAGCGCGGGGTGATGACGGTGATCAGTTGCCCCACCAGATCGACCTTCAGCCCGGCTGCATCGGGTGCCAGAAACAGCCATTGTTCGCGTCCCTTTTCGTCCTCCAGCCCGAGCAGCGCGCCCACTTCGATGCCCCGCTGATCGTCATACGGGCGCAGGGCCAGGTTCTGGCAGAGGCTCAATGACTGGCGAATTTCCTCGACCCGCCTGGCTTGCCCCGCTGCGAGATAGGACGCTTCCAGCCCCAGGGTGTCGTACTTGTTCTCGGCGATGTTTTCTTCGTGGGTCGCCGTTTCGTAGGCGGTTTGCGCGGCCCGTTCGGCGATGTCGAGATCGATCCGCAGCTTGTCGAGAATCAGTTGGTGGACGGTTTGCTTATTCATGATCAATCGCAGAATTGCAGGACGTTGGCGCGGCTTTTTTCGCTGGGTGCAGTCCGGTCCTGTTGCAGCCAGAACTGACAGCTTGGGTTGGACAGGTTGCGACTACTGTTGCGGGCCTGATCGAGCCGTTGCTGCTGCTCGTTCTTGCGCAGGTTTTCTTCATATTGCTCGAACAGCGGGCTTTGTGACGGCATATTCGGCACCGGTTGAGCCACTGCGGGTGGTTGGGCCAATTGCGCTACCGCCGCCGCGACCGGGGCGAGTTGCTCGCTGAAAAGCAGGCGCGACGCGAGCCAGCAGGTCAGCACGATGGCAATGAATCCCAGCCACATGCCGAGGGCGATGCTGCCGGTGAGTTGCAGGGCGTTAAGGCTGATCGGGACGGATCGGCGTGGAGTGGGGCGGTGGGGCATGATTGCCTCTTGGCGAAAGGTCACTGGCGGGTGGCGATTGTCGCATGAAGAATAATCGCCGTCGGCTCTTCTGCACGGGGTAATTTATGCGGACAATCGGCGCCTTTGCCAACGGGAGCCTGGAATGCCTGAAATGAAAACCCGCTGGGATATTTTTTGCACCGTGGTCGACAACTTCGGCGATATCGGCGTGACCTGGCGACTGGCCCGGCAACTAGTGGCCGAACATGGGCTGGCGGTGCGTCTATGGGTCGATGACCTGCGAGCGTTCGAACGCCTGTGCCCGGAAATCGACATCCATGCTGCGCAGCAGTGGCAGCACGATGTCGAAGTGCGCCAATGGCCCGCCGAGTGGCAGCCGACCGAAGCCGCCGATGTGGTGATTGCTGCCTTTGCCTGCCAATTGCCGAGCGCCTATATGGAGGCCATGGCCGAAAGGGAAAAGACGCCGCTGTGGATGAACCTCGACTATCTGAGCGCCGAAGACTGGGTGATCGGCTGCCACGGTTTGCCCTCGGTGAAGTACAAAAACGTGCAGAAGTTCTTCTTCTTCCCTGGATTCCGGAAGGGCACCGGCGGACTGCTGCGTGAGCGAGGGTTGCTGGAACGGTGTCGGCAATTTCAGCAAAACCCGCAGGCTCAAACAGAGTTCCTGCAAGGTTTGGGGATTGATCCTGCTCCCGGCGCGCAGCTGATCTCATTGTTTGCCTACGAAAACACCGGTCTGGCCAGTTGGCTCGATGCAATGGCTGGCGATTCGACGGCCACTCATTTGCTGGTGCCGGAAGGGCGGATTCTCGGCGACGTCGAGCGCTGGCTCGGTGTGACGGGTTTGGCGGCCGGTGCCGTGCATGTGCGGGATGCCTTGACCGTGCAAGTGCTGCCATTCGTCCGCCAGGATCAATACGACCGGTTGCTGTGGTGCTGCGATTTCAATGCCGTGCGCGGCGAAGATTCCTTCGTGCGCGCCCAATGGGCCGGCCGGCCATTTCTCTGGCACATCTACCGGCAGGAGGAAGACATCCACCTGGACAAGCTCGAAGCCTTCCTCGAACTTTATGTAAAAGGGCTTTCGGATCCTGCGCGGGAGGCGATCAGCGGTCTCTGGCGGGCGTGGAACGCTGGTGAAAAAATAGCCGACCACTGGCAATTCACCCGTAAACACTGGCCAGAGCTGAAAAAACACGCCGAGGCGTGGTGTCAGGAACAGGCCTTGCAGGCCGATCTTGCCACGGCGCTGGTACAGTTTTATGGAAATTGGATATGATACGCGGCCTAGATTTTTGTAAATCCCATCCAAATTCGGATATTCGCAATGAAAACTGGTAAAGAACTGAAACCCGGGACCGTGATTCGTCTCGAAAACGATCCTTGGCTGGTTCAGAAAGCTGAATTCACCAAGTCCGGTCGTAACAGCGCGATCATGAAGACCAAGCTGAAGAACCTGCTGACCGGTTACAAGACCGAGATCGTTTACAGCGCCGACGACAAACTGGACGACGTAATCCTCGACCGCAAAGAAGCGACCCTGTCCTTCATCAGCGGCGACACCTACACGTTCATGGACACCACCGACTACACCATGTACGAGCTGAACGCTGAAGACATCGAAGCCGTTCTGCCTTTCGTTGAAGAAGGCATGACCGATGTTTGCGAAGCGATCTTCTTCGAAGAGCGTCTGGTATCCGTAGAACTGCCGACCACCATCGTGCGCGTAGTTGACTACACCGAAGGTTCGGCTCGCGGCGACACTTCCGGCAAAGTAATGAAGCCAGCCAAGCTGAGCAACGGTACCGAGCTGCAAGTTGCTGACTTCATCGAAATCGGTGACAAGATCGAGATCGACACCCGCGAAGGCGGTTCCTACAAAGGCCGTGCCAAATAAGCACAGCTTCAGGAATGAAAAAGCCCGACCATTGAGTCGGGCTTTTTTGTGCCTGCGATTTCGGGTTCAACCAGAAACGCTGTGGGAGCAAGCTCGCTCCCACAGTTTTTATTTCAGGTGTTCCTTTAGCTCTTGCGAAGCCTGCAACATCGCCGAACGCACCGCTGGCACCTGGCTGACGACGTTGAGCAAACCGTAGTCGTGGATCAGGCCGTTGTAGCGTACCGAGGTCACCGGCACACCGGCTTCATCGAGTTTACGGGCGTAGGCTTCGCCTTCGTCGCGCAGCACGTCGGCTCCGGCGGTCTGCACCAGCGCTGGAGGCAGTCCTTTCAACTGGGCGGTGGTCGCGCGCAGCGGTGAGGCGTAGATCTCGTTCCGTTGATTGGCGTCGGTGGTGTAGTTGTCCCAGAACCACTTCATCATGTTTTTGGTGAGGAAGTGCCCTTCGGCAAACTGGTTGCAGGACGCGGTTTCGAAATTGGCATCAGTCACCGGCCACAGCAGCACCTGGAACCTGATCGCAGGTGTGCCCTTGTCCTTGGCCATCAGTGCAACCACCGCCGCCATATTGCCGCCGACGCTGTTGCCGGCTACCGCCAGGCGCTGGCCATCGACATTGATCTCTTTACCGTGCTCGGCCACCCATCGGGTCGCCGCGTAAGCCTGGTTGATCGCCACCGGGTAATGCGCTTCCGGCGACGGCGTGTAGTTCACGAACACGGCCGCGGCACCCGAACCCGTCACCAGGTCACGCACCAGCCGCTCGTGGGTCGGGAAGTCCCCCAGCACCCAGCCACCGCCGTGGAAGAACATGAACACCGGCAGCTCACCCTTGACCCCGGCCGGCCGGACGATGGTCAGGCTGATCGGTTGGCCGTCGACTTGAATGGTCTTCTGGCTGACATCGGCTTTTGGTAGCGTCAGCTTCACCCCGGCCTGCGCGCCAACCAGTACGGCGCGGGCTTCGGCGGGTGTCATTTGTTCCATCGGCTTGCCGGTGCCGGCGTTCAGAACGTCGAGGAATGCCTGGGTGTTGTGTTCAACCCCGGTACCTGCAAACGCGTTGCTGATGGACAGGGCGAGAAGGGTACCGGTCAAGACTTTGCTGAAAGTGTTCATGTTCGTTTCCTGTTCGGGCCTGGGTAGCCAGTGCTTAGACGGTTACGTGCAGGCGCACATCGACATTGCCACGGGTGGCGTTGGAGTACGGGCAGACCTGGTGGGCTGCGTCGACCAGTGCTTGTGCATCGGCTTGCTCAAGACCCGGCAGGCTGATGTGCAGGTCGATGTCCAGACCGAAGCCGCCGGGGATCTGGCCAATGCCGACGTGGGCGGTGATCGAAGCGTCGTTCGGGATGCTGCGCTTGGTCTGGCTGGCCACGAATTTCAGGGCGCCGATGAAGCAGGCGGAGTAGCCGGCAGCGAACAGTTGCTCTGGGTTGGTGGCTGCGCCGCCGGCACCGCCGAGTTCTTTCGGCGTGGCGAGCTTGACGTCGAGGATGTTGTCGCTGGAAACCGCACGACCGTCACGGCCACCGGTGGAAGTTGCGATTGCGGTGTAGAGAGTTTGCATGGTGTAAGCCTCGTTCAGGGTTTGGTTTATTTGCGCTAAATGTTTGCGCGCTAAGTAAGTGCGAGGTGAATGTATCGCGCAAATATTTAGTGCGCAATATAAATTTTCAAAGAAATTTGAAAAGGCGAAATGTCAGCGGGGGCGTTTTTGTTGGAAGTGTTGAGCTAGAGCTATCGAGGGGGATTTTTCAAGAGGATGTGGCGAACCCGATTTTTCGGTCCCGCGCAAAAAAAATGTGGGAGCGAGCAGGCTCGCTCCCACAGGGGGCTGTGCTGGCCTTGAAATTACAGGCTGTCTTGCAGGTGGCGACGCAACTCCTGCAGTTCCGCTTGCAGGTTTTGCAGGCGCTCCATGGTCATCCCGCTGGCGCCGAGGATGCACTGGGGAACATCACGGGCCTTGTCGCGCAATGCCCGGCCCTGTTCGGTGAGTTCGACGATCACCACCCGCTCGTCTTCACGGCTGCGGGTTCGGCTGAGCAGGCCTTCGGCTTCCAGGCGCTTGAGCAGTGGCGTCAACGAGCCTGGATCGGTCAGCAATCGCGTGCTGATTTCACCTACAGTCAAACCGTCTCTTTCCCACAGCACCATCATCGCCAGGTATTGCGGGTAGGTCAGGCCCAGCGCTTGCAGCAAGGGCTTGTAGACCTTGGTCATCATCAGCGAAGTGGAATGCAGGGCAAAGCAGGCCTGATTGTCCAGCAGCAGGTTGTCGCAATTGTCCGGGGTGTTGCGCTCGGTGGTCATGTCGAAGCCTTGATCTGTGATCTCAAGAATCTAGCGGGCGAATCTTTAATGCGCCAGATAATTTTGCTCAGAGTCGTTGCAAATGGGTTTGCAGCACCAGATCCCAGGGCGGAATCGGGCTGAAGCGGGTTTTCAGGTACTCCAGCAACAAGCGACTGCGGGAGTTGGGCTGCTGTTCCAGGCGCAAGGCGTAGATGCCGGCGCTTTCCGGTTTCGGCAGACCGCTGTCGCAGAACAGCGGCAGCAATTCACCGCGCAACAGGTACTCGCTGGCCAGCCAGGTCGGCAGATGCGCGATACCCAGTCCGGCCAATGCACCGCACACCAGCGCCTCGGCATTGTTGGCGCTCATGCGGATCCGCGCCGGCCGGTGCAACTGCATTTGCCCGTCGCGCTCGAAACGCCAGGCGAAGGGCGGGGCCAGGCCATCCCAGTCGAGTCCGTCGTGTTCAATCAGCTGTGACGGCTCGGTCGGCACGCCGCGACGCCGCAAATAATCAGGGCTGGCGCAGGCGATACGCACTATGCTCGCCAGTGGCGTGGCCACCAGCCGGGTATCGGCCAATTGCCCGGCGCGCAACACCAGATCGACCTTGCCGAGGTTCAGGCCCTGCATGTCGACGAAGCTGTCGATCAAGTGCAGTTGCACATCGAGCCCGGGGTAGAGCATCAGGAAATCGGCAATCACCGGTGCCAGGTGCAGGCGACCAAAGGCTGCCGGCGCGTCGATACGAATCAGGCCTTCAGGCGCGCTGCTCAGGGACACGGCCTCGGCCCGGGCCAGGCGCAACTCGGCGACGATCCGCCGTGCGCGTTCGGCAAAGGCCAATCCCGCCGGAGTGGCACGTACCGCATGCGTGCTGCGCAGGAACAGTTGACTGCCGACCGCGCTTTCCAGGCTGTCGATACGCCGTGCCACGGCCGAAGGGGTCAGCGGATGACGGCGCGAGGCGGCGGAAAAACTGCCGGTTTCCAGCACATCGAGGAACAAGGCCAGTTGGTCGGTCAGTTGATTGGGGTTCATGGCAGGTTTGCGCTTGTGCGAATTTGGCACAGCCATTGTGCGATGCTGTGCGTTTCCGCGCCAGAAGCAACTGCGTAGGATCAAAGGCCTGACGGCAACGGGGGAAAATGCTGTGATTGAGTTCTTGATGTATCTGGCGTTCGGCGCTGCGTTGGGCACGCTCGGCGGGTTGTTTGGCATCGGCGGCGGCCTGATCGCCATTCCGCTGCTGGGCGTGCTGTTCGGGCTCGATCAGCAGATTGCCCAAGGCACAGCGCTGGTGATGGTGGTGCCGAACGTGATGCTGGCGCTGTGGCGCTATCATCAGCGCAACCGGATCGAACCGCGCCACGCGTTACCGCTGGCCATCATGGGGTTCTGCTTCGCCTGGCTCGGGTCGATCTGGGCGGTGGGCATTGATGCGCAAACCATGCGCATAGGCTTTGTCGCCTTTCTAGTAGCGCTGTCGGCGTACAACCTCGTTCGCATGTTCGCCACCAGCGCCCCGCCGGTTTCGCAGATGAACTACTCATGGCCCTGGCTTGGCTTGCTTGGCGCTGCGTCCGGCACGATGGGCGGGTTGTTCGGCGTGGGGGGCGCGGTGGTGGCGACACCGGTGCTGACCAGTCTGTTCGGCACCAGCCAGGTGGTTGCGCAGGGGCTGTCGTTGGCGCTGGCCTTGCCGAGTACGGGGGTGACGCTGGTGACTTACGCCGCGCACCATCAGGTCAGTTGGGTGATCGGCTTACCCTTGGCGGTTGGTGGGTTGATGAGCATCAGTTGGGGCGTGAAGGTTGCCCACGCATTGCCGGAGCGGCTGCTGCGCGGGCTGTTTTGCGGGTTCCTGGTGTTCTGTGCGGTGATGCTCGCCTTCAAGGTTTGAAGCCATCGATGATGTGCTCGGCCAGGCACTCGGTGATCGGCGACGGGTTATGCAGGTTGCGCACGAGCATGATGCTGGCCTCGGGCAGCAGCGGCAGGTCCTCTGCCTCGCCGAGGATGCGCATGTCCGCGGTGATCAGGCTTTCAAGCTGCGCCGTGACGGCCAGGCCGGCGCTGACCACCGCCATGATCGCCGACAGGCTGTCGCTGTTGTACGCCACCCGATAGTCGCGCCCCCGGGCATCCAGGGCGTTACAGGCCCACTGGCGGCAGAAGCAATCACTGTTGAACATCGCCAGTGGCAGCGGCGTTTGCTCATGAGCGCTGTAGCATTGCGCTTCGGCCCAGACAAAACGCTCCTTGCGCAACAACTGGCCGATTTCACTGCCCGGTTCGCGGGTTACGATGGACAGGTCCAGATCCTGGCGCATCAACAGTTGTTTCGATGATTCGCAGTGCACTTCTATCTGAATCAGCGGGTAAGACTGGGCAAACCGGCGCAGAATCCCCGGGAGGAACCGCATCACATAATCGTCCGGTGTGCCGATGCGCACGGTGCCGACCATGTCGGGTTCACGCAAGGTGTTGAACACTTCGCTGTGCAGCTTGAGGATTCGTCGCGCATAGCCCAGCAATACCTGGCCTTCGGCCGTCAGTCGCACCTGCCGCCCGTCGCGCTGGAACAACTGGCGCTGCAGCACATCTTCTTCCAGTCGTTTCATCTGCATGCTGACGGCTGACTGGGTGCGGTTGACGATTTCGCCGGCGCGGGTAAAACCGCCCTGGTCGGCGATGGCGACGAAGGTGCGCAACACTTCGGTATCGATACTCGGGTAGGCGGACATCCATCAATCTCCGAGATATGTGACATCAGAAACATTCGTTGGATTGATCTTAGACCCGGCGCGAGACTGGAGCCATCCAAACGGAGGGCAACAAGATGAAAGGTCAACACGAGTTCCACGGAT
The DNA here is from genome assembly GCF_039909015.1 of Pseudomonas grandcourensis. Taxonomy (NCBI): domain Bacteria; kingdom Pseudomonadati; phylum Pseudomonadota; class Gammaproteobacteria; order Pseudomonadales; family Pseudomonadaceae; genus Pseudomonas; species Pseudomonas grandcourensis. The sequence goes on along the minus strand of NZ_CP150919.1, from coordinate 5,068,193 downwards.
CAGAAAAACACTCGATTCACGTGATATCCGATCTGCTGCACAAGGTCGGCCGCTGGTACGAACTGCATCGCGAGCGCGAATTGCTGGCGAGCTTGAGCGACGAAGCACTCAAGGACATCGGCATGAGCCGTGCGGATGTGGAGAACGAGTCGATCAAGCCGTTCTGGAATGACCCGATGCATAAATGATGAATGCCACGCTACACAAACCCCTTACCGGTGAGGTAGGTTGCGAGCAGACAAGGAGGCACCCATGCCCGCAACGTTGTCCTTTACCCTCAAACAGGCTCGGCGTCTGGCGCTGGCCGCCCAAGGGTTCAACGGGCGGTCGCCGCCAGCGGCGATCAAGGCTGTTGCGCTCAATCGCCTGATCGAACGGCTGGGCATTCTGCAGATCGATTCGGTCAATGCATTGGTGCGTTCGCACTACCTTCCGCTGTTTTCCCGCCTCGGCAATTACTCCTCCGATTTGCTCGACCAGGCTGCCTGGAGCCAGGGCCGGCGCCGTACGTTGTTCGAGTATTGGGGGCATGAAGCCTCGTTGTTGCCACTTTCCATGTACCCGTTGATGCGTTGGCGCATGCAGCGTGCGAGCCGTGGCGAAGACATCTATCAGCAATTGGCGCGCTTTGGCCGTGAACAGCAAGACACTATTCGCAAGGTGCTGGCTTCGGTCGAGGAGCAGGGCGCGCTGGGGGCCGGAAATCTGTCGACCCGTCAGGAACGAGCCGGCCCCTGGTGGGACTGGAGCGCGGAAAAGCATGCGCTGGAGTGGTTGTTCGCTGCCGGTGAAGTGACCGTTGCCGGACGACGCGGATTCGAAAGGCTCTACGATCTGCCGGAGCGGGTGATTCCCCGGGCGGTGCTTGCGCACCCCGTGCTGAGTGAAGACGAGGCCCAGCACGGCCTGTTGCGGCATGCGGCAACGGCCTTGGGGGTCGGTACGGAGAAAGACTTGCGTGACTATTTCCGCTTGAACCCCGCGGACAGTCGTCCACGTTTGGCCGAGTTGGTCGAGGCCGGTGAATTGCAGACTTGCGAAGTTCAGGGCTGGCGGCAACCGGCCTATTGTCTGGCCGAGCCAAAAGTGCCGCGCAAAGTCCCCGCCAGCGCATTGCTCTCGCCGTTCGATTCGCTGATCTGGGAGCGCAGCCGGACCGAGCGGTTGTTTGATTTTCGCTATCGGCTGGAGATCTACACGCCACAGGACAAACGGGTATACGGCTATTACGTCCTGCCGTTTTTGCACAACGAACGCATTGCCGCACGGGTCGATCTGCGCGCCGAACGGGCGGCGGGCCGTTTGGCCGTACATGCGGTGCATGAAGAGGACGCGGGGCTGGATGAGGAGGGGATGCTGGCGTTGGCGGTCAATCTGCGGCAGATGGCGGATTGGTTGGGGCTGGTGCAGGTTCAGCTCAATTGCCCGCGGGCGAGTGCGGCAAGGTTGCGGGTGGCATTGGCGCAGATTGATGGTGGCTGAGCTGGCCTCTTCGCGAGCAGGCTCCCACAGGGGAACGCGGTCCAATGTGGGAGCGAGTCTGCTCGCGATGAGGGCGCCGGAATTTAGCGCCGAACCTGCTTCAGAGTCTCGGCAATCAAAAACGCCAGCTCCAGCGACTGATCGGCATTCATCCGCGGGTCGCAGTGGGTGTGGTAGCGATCAGACAAGCCATCCTCGGTGATTGGCCGCGCACCACCGATGCACTCGGTCACGTTCTGCCCGGTCATTTCGATGTGTATACCACCGGCATAGCTGCCTTCGGCTTCGTGCACCTGGAAGAACTGCTTAACCTCACCAAGGATTTGCGCAAAGTCGCGGGTCTTGTAGCCGCTGCTGGCCTTGATGGTGTTGCCGTGCATCGGGTCGGAACTCCACAGCACCTGCTTGCCTTCGCTCTGGACGGCACGGATCAGCTGCGGCAAGTGATCGCCGACCTTGTTCGCGCCCATCCGCGCAATCAGGTTCAGGCGGCCCGGGTCGTTGTCCGGGTTCAGCACGTCGATCAGGCGAATCAGGTCGTCGGGGTTCATGCTCGGGCCGACCTTGACCCCGATCGGATTGTTCACCCCGCGCAGGAATTCGACGTGGGCGCCGTCGAGCTGACGGGTGCGGTCGCCGATCCACAGCATGTGCGCCGAGCAGTCGTAATAATCGTTGGTCAGGCTATCGCGACGCACGAAGGCTTCTTCGTAGTTCAGCAGCAGCGCTTCGTGGGCGGTGAAGAAACTGGTCTCGCGCAGTTGTGGCGAGGTGTCCATGCCACAAGCGCGCATGAACGCCAGGGTTTCATCGATGCGGTCGGCCAGGTGGCTGTATTTTTCCGCCAGCGCCGAGTTGGCAATGAAGTCCAGGTTCCACTTGTGCACCTGATGCAGATCGGCAAAACCGCCCTGGGCGAACGCGCGCAGCAGGTTCAGGGTGGCGGTGGACTGGTGATAGGACTGCAGCAGGCGCTCCGGGTCCGGCACGCGGCTTTTTTCGTCGAAACCGATACCGTTGACGATGTCGCCACGGTAGGCAGGCAGGGTCACGCCATCGATGGTTTCGTCATTGGCCGAACGGGGTTTGGCGAACTGCCCGGCCATGCGCCCGACCTTGACCACCGGGCAGCCGGCGGCAAAGGTCATCACGATCGCCATCTGTAACAACACCTTGAAGGTGTCGCGGATTTTCGCCGCGGAGAACTCGGCGAAACTTTCAGCGCAGTCGCCACCCTGCAACAGAAACGCGCGGCCCTGGGTCACCTCGGCAAACTGACGGCGCAACTCCCGGGCTTCGCCGGCAAACACCAGCGGCGGATAGCTGGCCAGGGACTGCTCGACCTGCTGCAAATGCGCGGCGTCGGGGTATCGGGGTTGTTGCTGGATCGGCAGGGCGCGCCAGCTGTCAGGGCTCCAGGGTTGGCTCATCACGGTCTCTAGTGTTTTCGCTCGGACGTCCATGTTATCAGCAAATTAGTGCGTGACCTGTTCCCGTCGCTTCGCCGACAATCTCGCCTTTGCCGCTCTCTACACGCGGTGTTATTGCGTTGCCGGCCCCGGTGACGATCAGGAGATGAAATGACTGAGGAACGCGTCGAGCATCTGCTCGCCGAGGTACAGGACGAGTTCGGCGTGATTCGCGTGCTGGAAGTGGCCGATTACCGTTTTCTCGAGTTCGGTGATGCCATCGAGCAAAGCTGCGTGTTTACGGCCGATCCGAGCTGGCTCGAGTACGACTACACCCGGGCGATGCTGATCGGCGCGCTGTGCCACGAGCAACCGGAAAGTGCGCTGTTTCTCGGTCTTGGCGCCGGGACGCTGACCCAGGCCTGCCTCAAGTTCCTGCCGCTGGAAGATGTCGAAGCCATCGAGCTACGCCCGGATGTGCCGCGCCTGGCCATCGAGTACCTGGGGCTGGATGACGATCCGCGCCTGTACATCCGCGTTGGCGATGCGCTGGAGCTGCTGGACACTGCAGAGTCGGCGGACCTGATTTTCGTCGACCTTTATACCGATGTCGGGCCGGGTGTCGGGCATCTGGCCTGGAGTTTTCTGGAAAACTGCCAGAAGCGATTGAATCCGGGTGGCTGGCTGGTCATCAATCAGTGGGCTACCGACGATGGCAAACCCTTGGGCGCCGCCTTGTTGCGCGGTTTGTATCATCGACATTACTGGGAGCTGCCGGTGAAGGAGGGCAACGTGATTCTGATCGTGCCGTCGGAGCTGGACCAGGAGCTGGACATGAACGGCCTGATCGCCCGCGCCGAAGCGCTGGCACCGCGGTTGGGGTATTCGCTGGACTCGTTGATCAAGTGCATTCGTCCGGCGACATGAGTTGTCTGTGAAGGCGTCATCGCGAGTAAGCTCGCTCCCACATTTGACTGCGATCCCCTGTGGGAGCGAGCTTGCTCGCGATAGCTTTCCAACTGGCGATACAAGGCTAAAGCCCTTTGAACACTCCAGGCCGCCGCTCCACCATCGACCGCACACCCTCCTTGACGTCCTCGCTGGCCATCAACTTCTTGACCAGCAGCGGCAACGCCTTTGCCGCGGCGGTTTCCCCTTCATACCGGGCCTGTCGCGCAGACATCAGCGTCGCCTGCACCCCAAGCGGTGCCTGGCGGGCGATCCGTTCGGCCAGTTCAATCGCCCGGGGCAGTAGATCCTCGCTGGCCATGACTTCCTGCACCAGGCCCAGGTGCAAGGCATCACGGGCGTCGAATTCATCACCGGTCAATAACCAGCGCATGGCGTTACCCCAACCGGAGACTTGATGCAGGCGCAGGGTCGCACCGCCGAACGGGAAGAGTCCGCGCTGCACTTCCATCTGCGCGAACCGGGTATTGCTGGCGCACAGGTTGATGTCGGCGGCCAGCATCAGCTCGATGCCGATGGTCAGGCAGTAGCCTTTGGCGGCGACGATCACCGGTTTGCTGACCCTGGGGCCTGCGAACACCCCCCACGGATCACAGCCTCCGGGCGGAGCCTGCCAGCCATCTGCCAGTGTGACGCTGGCATTGACCAGGTCGAGCCCGGCGGTGAAGTGCTCGCCATGAGCGAACACCACCGCCACCCGCGCCTCGCTGTCGACCTCGAACTCGCCATAGGCCAGGCTCAACGCGTTGAGCAGGTCGAGATCGAAGGCATTGCGCTTGGCCACCCGATCCAGACCAATCAGGAACACATGGCCATGCCGTTCGCGGCTGACTCGACTGGAACTGGGCTGATTCATGGAGCGGTCCTCGGGGTGGGAAAGGCGTGCCAGACCGGCGGTCTGCACGGCAAAGGGTGAACCGTTTTAGCGCCATCACCCGCAAGGCCGGGCCTTTGAAAAATAGACGGCTGATCGATTATTCGCAAAGCCTGTGACACAACGGTGTATCCGGTGAATTTTAGATAAAAAAAGCTCCCTTTTTGGGCGAATTCCGGTATAGTGCGCGCCGGCCTTTAACCGGGCCGCGTTTAGGTAGCGCAATTCCCCGAAGCCAGCTTCGGCTGCACGTCCGCCCAGCGGACTCTTCCTTGACGATTCTTTTCATTCATTCGTTTTCGCAAATCCCCGCCGACAAAGCTGCCAGGGCGACTCTTGAGTCTCAACACGGCACGCGCAGCTTTGGAGCATGGGTCTTTGCGGATGCACTTAGAGGCAGACCCATGACCCAGGAAACCGGCGGCTTCGCCGCTTTTAATCTTAATCCGAATATTCTTGCAGCCGTCACCGCGACTGGCTACGAAGAGCCATCGGCTATTCAGCAGCAATCGATCCCGATCATCATGGCCGGTCACGACATGATTGGTCAGGCGCAAACCGGTACGGGTAAAACCGCTGCGTTCGCCCTGCCGATCCTGCATCGCATCGATCCTGCAAAGCGCGAACCGCAAGCCCTGATCCTGGCCCCAACTCGTGAGTTGGCGCTACAAGTTGCAACCGCTTTCGAAACCTATGCCAAGCAAATGCCGGGCGTAACTGTTGTGGCTGTCTACGGCGGCGCGCCGATGGGCCCACAGCTGAAAGCAATCCGTAATGGCGCACAGATCGTTGTCGCCACTCCGGGCCGTCTGTGCGACCACCTGCGTCGCGACGAAAAAGTACTGGCGACCGTGAACCACCTGGTTCTCGACGAAGCCGACGAAATGCTCAAACTGGGCTTCATGGACGACCTGGAAGTTATCTTCAAGGCCCTGCCTGTCACCCGTCAGACCGTATTGTTCTCGGCCACCCTGCCGCAGTCGATCCGTGCCATTGCTGAACGCCACCTGCGCGATCCGCAACACGTGAAGATCCAGACCAAGACCCAGACCGTTACCGCGATCGAGCAGGCTCACCTGCTGGTTCACGCTGACCAGAAGACTTCGGCCGTTCTCAGCTTGCTGGAAGTGGAAGATTTCGACGCCCTGATCATGTTCGTGCGCACCAAGCAAGCGACCCTGGATCTGGCCAGTGCCCTGGAAGCCAAAGGCTACAAAGCCGCTGCGCTGAACGGTGACATCGCCCAGAACCAGCGTGAGCGTGTGATCGACTCCCTCAAGGATGGCCGTCTGGACATCGTTGTGGCGACCGACGTTGCTGCTCGTGGCCTGGACGTTCCGCGCATCACTCACGTGTTCAACGTTGACATGCCGTACGACCCAGAGTCCTACGTTCACCGTATCGGCCGTACCGGCCGTGCCGGTCGCGAAGGTCGTGCACTGCTGCTGGTGACTCCGCGTGAGCGCCGCATGCTGCAAGTGATCGAGCGTGTAACCGGTCAAAAGGTTGCTGAAGTTCGCCTGCCAGACGCTCAAGCCGTTCTGGATGCGCGCATCAAGAAGCTGACCAACAGCCTGTCGCCGCTGGTTGCTGATGCCGAATCGACTCATGGCGATCTGCTGGATCGTCTGACCGCCGACATCGGTTGCACCCCGCGTGCCCTGGCCGCTGCTCTGCTGCGCAAGGCTACCAACGCTCAAGCGCTGACCCTGGCTGCTATCGAGAAAGAACGTCCACTGGTGCCGAACAATGCACCGCGTGGCGATCGTCCAGAGCGTTCCGGTGATCGTCCTGAGCGTGGTGACCGCGAGCGTCGTGCTCCGATGCCACTGGGCGAAGGCCGTGCACGTTGCCGTACCGCGCTGGGCGCGCGTGACGGTATCGCTGCCAAGAACCTGCTGGGCGCCATCCTCAACGAAGGTGGTCTGGCGCGTGAAGCCATCGGTCGCATCCAGGTGCGTGACAGCTTCAGCCTCGTCGAGCTGCCGGAAGATGGTCTTGAGAAGTTGCTGACCAAGCTGAAGGACACTCGCGTTGCCGGCAAGCAGTTGAAGCTGCGTCGCTACCGCGAAGATTGATCCGCTCTCGGGCTGATTGATCGAACATGAAAAATCCCCGACTGGTTCGGGGATTTTTTTGCCTGCTGTTTTGTGGTCGATGATTGATTTGTGTCGCGGTCTGTCAGTCGAAGCGGTAAATGTCCATGCCCAGCGCACCCATGGTGAACCCTTGGTGAGCAACGCTGAACTGCCCCCCGGCAGCTCGGGCAAAGTACAACGGCAACAAGTGCTCATCACTCGGATGATTGCGTACAGCGTTTGGCGCCTGCGCACGATAGTCGTGCAATGCGGCTTCGTCGTTCGCGGCGAGTTTGTCGATCATCCAGTCGCGAAATGCCTGGGCCCAGGGTTCAACACTCTCCGGGCCGGCATGCCAGTCCAGTTCCCGCAGATTGTGAGTGATGCTGCCGGAGCCGATCAGCAGCACGCCTTGTTCACGCAGGCTGGCCAGCGCCTGGCCAACGCGGGTCTGCAGGGCGGGGCCATCACGGGAGGGCAGCGAAACCTGGACAATCGGGATGTCTGCCTGCGGATACATCAGCGATAACGGCACCCAGACGCCATGGTCGAAAGGCCGATTGCTGTCGATACGTGCAGCAAGGCCAGCGCTTTTCAATAACCCGGCAACCTCGGCGGCGAGTCGTGGGTCGCCGGGAGCCGGGTACTGGACTTCGAACAGGGCTTTGGGAAAGCCACCGAAGTCATGCCAGGTTTCCGGTTGTGGATTGCCGCTGACCAGCAGCTCATTGCTTTCCCAGTGCGCGGAAACAATCACGATGGCTTTTGGCTTCGGTATCTCGGCGGCCAGGCGGGCGAGTGCCGGCCCGCTGGCACCGGGATTCAGGGCGAGCATGGGGGAGCCGTGGGATATATACAGGCTGGGGAACATGAACGAGCTCCTGAGAGTTAAGATGCAACATCTTCAGTCAGATCATTAATCTAAATCTAATATAAGTTTTAGGGTGTTTTGATCGAATTTTCGGGGTTATTTATGCAGCCGGAGTTTTGGCACAAAAAATGGGCGGCGAACCAGATCGGCTTTCACCTGCCGCAGGTGAACCCTCATCTGAAGCGGTTCTGGCCAGCGCTAAGCCTTGAAGAAGGCGCACGCGTGTTGGTGCCGTTATGTGGAAAAAGCCTGGATTTGCTATGGCTCGCCCATCAAGGCCATGAGGTCCTGGGAGTCGAGCTGTCGGAAAAAGCCGTCGAGGAGTTTTTCAGCGAACATGGCTTTGATCCGGCCGTCAGCGAGCAGGGGCCGTTCAAGGTTTATCGGGCAGGTTCCATCGAGCTGTGGTGCGGCGATTTCTTCGAACTGACGGCAGGCGATGTTGCCGATTGTTCCGCGCTTTATGATCGCGCGGCGTTGATCGCGCTGCCGACGGAAATGCGCGAGCGCTACGCGGCCCATTTGAAGCGGATACTGCCGAAGGAGTCCCTTGGCCTGTTGATTACCCTGGACTATGACCAGGCGCAAATGCCCGGCCCGCCGTTTGCCGTACTCGATGATGAGGTGCGGCGGCTGTTCGGGGACTCGTGGGCGCTGAAGATCCTGGAAGATCAGGATGTGTTGAGCGAGAGCGGGAAGTTTCTGGAGGCGGGCGTTACGCGGCTGGAGGAGCGGGTATATCGGGTTTCCAGTCGGTAATAGTGGGTAGCTTTACTGGCCTGCTCGCGATGAGGCCGGAATGAGCGCCGCGCCAATCTGTAGATAAAAAAAGGCCCGCATCGCTGCGGGCCTTTTGCTTTGCTGTGGCGTGTATCAGCCCCGGCGACGAGCCAGAGCGTCGATACGCTCTTCCAGAGGCGGGTGGCTCATGAACATGCGAGCGAACCCTTGCTTGATGCCACCGTTGATGCCGAAGGCATTCAGGGTGTCGGGCATGTGTACCGGCAGCCCTTGTTCCGCCCGCAGGCGTTGCAGGGCGCCAATCATCGCGGCGGTGCCGGCCAGGTTTGCACCGGCTTCGTCGGCACGGAATTCGCGCTTGCGCGAGAACCACATGACGATGGCGCTGGCCAGGATGCCCAGAACCAGTTCGGCGAAGATGGTTGCCACGTAGTAGGCAATGCCCTGGCCTTCTTCGTTCTTGAAGATCACCTTGTCGACGAAATTGCCGATGATCCGTGCGAAGAACATCACGAAGGTGTTCACCACACCCTGGATCAACGCCAGGGTAACCATGTCGCCATTGGCGACGTGGCCGATTTCATGGGCCAGGACGGCTTTCACTTCATCCGGCGAGAAGCGCTCGAGCAAGCCCTGGCTGACCGCGACCAATGCGTCGTTCTTGTTCCAGCCGGTGGCGAAGGCGTTCGCCTCGTAGGCCGGGAAGATACCGACTTCGGGCATCTTGATCCCGGCTTCGCGGGACAGTTGCTCGACGGTTTGCAGCAGCCATTGCTCGTGACGGGTGCGTGGCTGGGTGATGATCTGGGTGCTGGTGCTCATCTTCGCCATCCACTTGGAGATGAACAGCGAAAACAGCGAGCCGGCGAAACCAAAGACCGCACAGAAGATCAGCAGCTGATTGAGGTTGAGGTCAACCCCATTGGCCGCCATGAACCCGTTGAAGCCGAAAAGGCTCAGGGTGATGCTGGCAATCAGCACGACCGCCAGGTTAGTGGCCAAGAACAGCAGGATGCGCATCATGGTTGTAGAAATCTCCTCAAGCTAAAGATGTAGCGTACTGCGGGGTATATAAGGTGCTGCACCGGGGTATTCAACCGGGTGACTATTTCAAACTGTGTCCTACGGCAATAGTCTAGCTGCTTGCAGGGCATTTCCGACAAGTGTGCGGGAAGTGTTTGTCAGTCAATTCATGTCGAAGACCCCCGCCTTTGTTAGGCGCGAGCAGGCAAGGCGCTGTCCGGCAGTGCACAAAGCAACTGCCAGTGGCGCCATGCAAACAAATGTTGCCGGATGAATCACCGTGCGACGTGCAGGAGCGTCGCACAGTGACAGATCGCTTACTGGCGGTAGGACTTGAGGAAGCCGCCGATGCGTCCGATGGCCATCTCCAGGTCATCGACACGGGGCAGGGTCACGACGCGGAAGTGGTCTGGCCATGGCCAGTTGAACGCGGTGCCTTGAACCACCAGCAACTTCTCGGAGAGCAGCAGGTCGAGAACGAATTTTTCGTCGTTATGGATCGGGCAGACCTTGGGGTCGATTCGCGGGAATGCATACAGCGCACCCATCGGCTTGACGCAGCTCACGCCCGGAATGTCGTTGAGCAACTCCCAAGTGCGGTTGCGTTGCTCCAGCAGGCGGCCCTGGGGCAGCACCAGGTCATTGATGCTCTGATAGCCACCCAGGGCGGTCTGGATCGCATGCTGGCTCGGCACGTTGGCGCACAGGCGCATGTTCGCCAGCATGTCGATGCCTTCGATATAGCTCTGGGCGTGGTGTTTCGGGCCGGAAATGGCGATCCAGCCGGAACGGAAACCGGCCACGCGATAGGACTTGGACAGACCGTTGAAGGTCAGGCACAGCAGGTCCGGCGCCAGGGAGGCGGTGCAGATGTGCACGGCGTCGTCGTAGAGGATCTTGTCGTAGATCTCGTCGGAGAACACCACCAGATTGTGCTGGCGGGCCAGTTCCAGCATGCCCAGCAGCACTTCCTTCGAATACACCGCGCCGGTCGGGTTGTTCGGGTTGATGATCACTAGGGCCTTGGTGTTCGGGGTGATCTTGGCCTTGATGTCGGCCAGGTCCGGCCACCAGTTGGCTTGCTCGTCGCACAGGTAATGCACCGGATTGCCGCCGGACAGGCTCACGGCTGCGGTCCACAATGGATAGTCCGGCGCCGGCACCAGCACTTCGTCGCCATTGTTGAGCAGGGCCTGCATCGACATCACGATCAGTTCGGAAACGCCGTTGCCCAGGTAGATGTCTTCAATGCCGACGCCTTCCACCTGCTTTTGCTGGTAGTACTGCATCACGGCCTTGCGCGCACTGAACAGGCCCTTGGAATCGCTGTAGCCCTGGGCGGTCGGCAGGTTGCGGATCACGTCCTGGAGGATTTCATCCGGTGCTTCGAAACCAAAGGGCGCCGGGTTGCCGATGTTCAGCTTGAGGATGCGATGGCCTTCCTCTTCCAGGCGCTTGGCGTGCTTGAGCACCGGGCCGCGAATGTCGTAGCAGACGTTGGCGAGCTTGTTCGATTTGCTGACCTGCATGGCGATGTGTTCCCGAAAATGAACGATCCAGACGGCGTTTGGGCAACCGTGCTGGGAATCCTGCGTATTCACACAGGCCTGACGCCTTGAGATGCAGCACCCATATTTCCGTTTGAATGCGCGTGGTCTGGCTGCCAGACTGGCGTTTGACGAGGCGCAATCATACGTGCCGCCCGATCCGTGGAAAAGGTACAGATCGGGCTTTTTCAGCCGCTGAGGTGTGATGATGGAAAAGTTGGAAAAAACCCTGGAAGAATGGAAGGCGATGCTCGACCCGGAGCAGTACAACGTGTGCCGCCTTAAAGGCACCGAGCGTCCGTTTTCCGGCAAATACAACGCCACCAAGACCGACGGTGTCTACCACTGCATCTGCTGTAGCGAACCGCTATTCGACTCGGGAACCAAGTTCGACTCCGGCTGCGGCTGGCCAAGTTTCTACGCGCCGATCGGCGACAGCGCCATGACCGAAATACGTGATGTCAGCCACGGCATGATCCGCACCGAAGTGGTCTGCGCCAAGTGCGACGCGCACCTGGGGCACGTATTCCCTGATGGCCCGCCGCCGACAGGCCTGCGTTACTGCATCAATTCGGTGTGCCTGAGCCTGGTGCCTCGCGAGTAAGCCCACGAAGCGATCCGATGATCGCTTTCCCGATATTTAAATTGCACGCAATTCAATTGCTCGCTATTTTGTTTTTTCTTCCATTCACTCGGAAACTCAAAGATGAGCGATAACCTGCTGAGCATCCCTTGCACCACCATCAAGGGAGAGCAAAAGACCCTGGCGGATTTCGCCGGCAAGGCCGTGCTGGTGGTCAATACAGCGAGCAAGTGCGGTTTCACTCCGCAGTACAAAGGCCTGGAAGAGCTGTGGCAGACCTACAAGGACCAGGGCCTGGTGGTGCTAGGGTTTCCCTGCAACCAGTTCGGCAAGCAAGAGCCGGGCAATGAAGGGGCGATCTCCGAATTCTGCGAGCTGAACTTCGGTGTCAGCTTCCCGCTGTTCAAAAAGATCGACGTCAATGGTGCCGAAGCCCATCCGCTGTTCGTGCAATTGAAAAAGCGCGCACCGGGGGTGCTGGGTTCCCAGGGCATCAAGTGGAATTTCACCAAGTTCCTGATCGGCAAGGACGGGCAACTGGTCAAGCGCTTCGCTCCGGCGACCAAGCCGCAGGACCTGACCCGCGAGATCGAAGCCTTGCTCAAATGAATACCTTGTCAGTCGATTCCCTGAAGCTCGACAGTCAGTTGTGTTTCAAGCTGTACGCGGCTTCCCGGGCAGTGATTCGTGCCTACAAGCCAATGCTCGATCAGTTGGGCCTGACTTACCCTCAGTACCTGGCGATGCTGGTGTTGTGGGAGTGGCAGGAAGCGGCCCCGGAGCAACCGACCGTCAAGGCATTGGGCGAGCGTCTGGCCCTGGATTCCGGCACGCTGACACCCTTGCTCAAGCGCCTGGAGCAACTGCAACTGGTGCAGCGTCAGCGTTCGGCACGCGATGAGCGTGAAGTGCACCTGAGCCTGTCGCCAGCCGGCACGGCCTTGCGCGACCAGGTCGGACCACTCAAGGCGCGGCTGTTGTGCGACAGCGGGGTCGATCTCAATCGTCTCAACGAATTGCGCGATGGCCTCGATCACCTGTTGGGGCAGTTCAAGGCGCTGTCGTAGCGGGGATCCACAGGTCCAGCAGGGCGGCCAGTTCTTCGCGCCGGAAGGGTTTGGCCAGGTAGTCGCTCATGCCTGCGGCACGACAGCGCTCACGCTCCTCCGACATGGCGTTGGCCGTCAGGGCGACGATGGGCAGTTCGGGCCAGCGTCCGCTGCGGCGGATTTGCCGGCTGGCTTCATAGCCGTCCATCACCGGCATGTTGCAGTCCATCAGCACCAGGTCGAAATCCCGTTGCTCGAGTTGATCCAGCGCCTCGCCACCATGAGCCGCGGTGGTGACCTCGCAGCCGAGTTTGCCGAGCATACCCTTGGCCACCAACTGGTTGACCGGATTGTCTTCCACCAACAGCACGCTCCCGCGGCGTTGAGGGCATTGCGTGTCGAGCCGGGCCTCATTGATCGAGTGGGTTTGCGGTTGCAGGATCCGCTGCAACGTCTGAAGCAGCGTACTGCGGGCCAAGGGGCGGGCCTGTTGTTGCAGGGGGGCGAGGGCGCTTGCCTCTTCGCTGGGCATGAAGTTGCCATACGCGGTAATCAGCAGGATCGGCGCGCTGAGGGTGGGGCGCAAACTGAACAGGCATTCGGGGCAGTCGGTGATGAGCACGTCGGCTGTCAGGCCAAACAGTGGGTCATCCATGGAACGCCGTTCATATTCCAGCCCCCAGACAGGCAACAGGCTGTTCAACAGTTCCCCCAGACCACTGCTGGCGGCCGTGATGGCAATGACTTTGCCTTTGAGCGAAACAACAGGCATTGCACGGGTATGGCTGGGCAATGGCAAGTCCGCGCAGAACTGGCTGCCAAACCCCGGCTCGGAGCTGATCGTCAGGCGCCCCTGCATGGCTTCGCAAAGGTTGTAGGTCAGGGCCAGGCCCAGCCCGGTGCCGCCAAACTGACGGGTAATACCGGCGCCGGCCTGGGTAAAAGGCTGGAGGATCTTGACCTGGGCATCCTGAGGGATGCCGATGCCGGTGTCGCACACTTCGATCCTGACGCCGTCACCGAACGTCGACAGGCGCACGTCGACCCGCCCGAAACGGGTGAACTTGAGGGCGTTGGACAGCAGGTTACTGACGATCTGCCGCACCCGGGTCGGATCGCCGAGCACCAGTGCCGGGAAATGCGGATCGATCAGGCAGGTCAGTTCGACGCTGGGGGCGGCGTTCTGCGACAACAGGTTAGCGGTGTCTTCGATCAGCGAACCCAGATCGAAGGGGATGTGTTCGAGTTCGAGTTGGCCGGCATCGAACTTCGACAGATCGAGAATATCGTTGAGCAATTCCACCAGCACTTTGCCCGAGTCATGGGCGATCGACAGTTGTTGCTGTTGTTCGGCATTCAACGGCCCGTCAAGGGACAGCGCGATCATCCCGAGCAAGCCATTGAGCGGTGTGCGAATTTCATGGCTCATGTTGGCCAGGAACACCGAGCGGGCTTCGGCCATGTCGAGGGCGGTACTGCGGGCGGCTTCCAGTTCCTCGTTGGATTGGCTCAGCCGGGCGTTGATCGCCTTGAGTTCGGCAGTGCGGGCCGAGACGATGTTTTCCAGTTGGCCGAGATATTCGGTCAGGCGATTTTCCGCATTGCGCCGCTGCTGGATTTCAGTGGCGATGTTCTTGAACTGCTGGTTGGCAACCTTGACCAGCACGCCGATCTCATCGTTGGCGTGCCCGGTGGGACACTCCAGTGAGGTCGATTCGGTGCTGCTCGGGTCGCGACCGCTGAGTTCACGGATGACCCGCACCAAGGGTTTGGTCAGCATCACATAGAACAGTGCCAGCAGGATGCCGGACAGCAGCAGGCTGCGGGCGAAGCCATTGAGCAGGGTCACTTCGGCCCGGCGCAGGAACCGGTCGCCGAAGGCGTAAGTGTCGACGTTCAGCCGCAGCGTACCCAGGGATTCGTTGGGCATATGATCCAGGTAAAGCCGGTCTTCGAACTGTCGGTTGGCGCCGAACAGGAAGTCACTGAGCATCCTGTAACCGTTTTCCACACCGGGTCGCTTGACGTTGGCCAGCACGGTGCCGTTGTTGTCGGTCAGTTTCGCGCCGATGATCGCCGGCGAGCGCAGCAGGCCCAGGGTCAGTTCCTTGGCGAGTTCGGCGTCGATGTTGTAGGCGATTCGCGAGGCCGGGTTGTGGCTGATTTCCAGCAATGAAAGGATTTCACGATTGATGGAGGCGTCTTCACTGGCATAATCGATGCCTATTTGCAGCAGGCTGAGCAGCGTGCCCAGAATGAAACCGACCAGCACGGTGAGCCGGGCTTGCTTGAATGACAGCCGGTTGGTGAATTTGATGTCCATGAGGGGGTGAACCACTTCGGTTTCCTTTCGCTGCTCAAGCATAGCCGATCATGCCTGCCTGCTGATGTTCTCGCGAGGCCTGTACTGCGGGGGCAGCCGCTTGTGTGACGCTGTGTTTCGTCGCTGTATCACCATCATTACTGTGAACGTGCCTGAGGAGAAGTCGTGGATTCCCGATTGAATGCTTTTCTTGAACGCGCCGATGCCGTTCTGGCCCGTATCGAGCCGTTGCTGCCGGCCCCCCGCCCCGCCATCGACTGGACGCAATGCCTGGCCGCGCGCTGGCAGCGTGAGTCGCGCGGCGGTTATCTGATGCCGCTGGAGGTCAGCCTCGACATGCGTTTGTCAGACCTGATCGGCGTCGACCGGCAAGTCGAGCAGCTTGGGCGCAATACCCGACAGTTCCTCGACGGCATGCCGGCCAACCACGCCTTGCTGTGGGGTTCGCGCGGCACCGGCAAGTCGTCGCTGGTGCGCGCCTTGCTGGCTGAGCACGCTCAAGCCGGTTTGCGCTTGATCGAGATTGAGCGTGATCACCTTGCAGACCTGCCGCGAGTGGTCGAACAGATCGGCAAACTGCCTCAGCGTTTCGTGCTGTTTTGCGATGACCTTTCGTTCGAGTCGGGCGAGGGGGATTACCGGGTGCTCAAGAGCGTTCTCGATGGCTCACTGGAACAGGCGCCGGACAACGTTTTGCTGTACGCCACCTCCAACCGTCGCCACCTGGTACCGGAAAAGGAAAGTGACAACGAAAACTGGAAACGGGTCGACGGCGAACTGCATCCGAGCGAGGCGGTGGAAGACAAGATCGCGCTGTCGGACCGTTTCGGTTTGTGGCTGTCGTTCTATCCGTTTACCCAGGAACACTTCCTCGACGTCGTCGAACACTGGATCGGCCAGTTGGCCGGCAAGGCCGGACTGGCCTGGCAGCGCACCGAAGAACTGGACATCCTGGCGGTACGCTGGGCCACCGGTCGAGGCAATCGCAATGGGCGTTGCGCCTATCAATTTGCTCGTTATTGGGTCGGGCTGAAACTGTTGGAGCACAAGGCATGATCGATTTACAAAAGAGCGGCCAGGGCCTCGAAGGCTACGGCATGCTGCACGCGCAGCTGGAATCATTGCTGGCGGACGAGCGGGATTTCATCGCCAATGCCGCACAGTTCTCGGCGTTTCTATTCAACCAGCTCGATGACTTGAATTGGGCCGGTTTCTACCTCAACCGTAATGAAGAACTGGTGCTGGGCCCGTTTCAGGGCCAGATCGCTTGCGTGCGGATTCCGTTCGGTCGTGGCGTTTGCGGGGCGGCGGCAGCTACCTTGCAGACTCAACGAGTCGAAGATGTGCATGCGTTCCCCGGTCACATTGCTTGCGACAGCGCCTCGAACAGCGAATTGGTGGTGCCGCTGGTCAAGGACGGTCAATTGATCGGCGTGCTCGACCTCGACAGTCCGAAGCTCGCGCGTTTCACCGCGCAGGACCAGGCCGGGATTGAACAGCTGGCGGCGATTTTCCTGCGCCTGACCGACTGCTGATCAAGACGCCAGGCCGGCCTTGGCCAGCAGGCCTGAGGCGTCCACCGCATCGATCTGCCCGGGGTCGAGGAAGCGCTTGGCGTACTGCAAATAGATCTGTGCCTTGATGAACAGCCCGAACAGCTCCGGGTCGATGTGGGCATCACGGCACATGAACGCCATGATGCCCAGCGCCTCGTTCAAGTTCTTGGCTTTTTTGTAGGGGCGGTCGGCGGCCGTCAAGGCTTCGAAAATATCGGCAATCGCCATCATCCGCGCCGGCAGGCTCATTTCTTCTCGCTTCAAGCGTTTCGGATATCCGGTGCCGTCCATTTTTTCATGGTGCCCGCCTGCTATTTCCGCGACGTTGCGCAAGTGCTCGGGAAACGGCAGATGGTTGAGCATCAGGATCGTCTGAACGATGTGGTTATTGATGACATAACGCTCCTCGCTCGTCAGGGTGCCCCGGACAATGCTCAGGTTGTACAGCTCGCCCCGGTTGTATTTGTGGGGCGGAACGTCGAGCTTGAAGCCCAGGGGATTGTCTTGCGCTATCACTTCGTTTTCGCTGCGTTCGAACAGGTGCTCGGGTTTGTCCGCCAGTAAGGGTTCGCTGACGGGCAGGGTGGGGGCGGGCGTTCGGGCCTGACGCCGGTTTTCTTCCCAGGACACGCCCAGCCGGTCATCCAGGGTCCGCGTCCAGGTGCGTTCAGCCAGGTGGCGCAGGCGTTGCAGGTCAGCGTCGGCCATGGCTTCGCCACCGAGGTTGCAGCGGGCCACGAAGGCGAAATCATCATCCAGACCGGCCAGGCTGGCATTGCGCAGTTCCGTCAGCGCTTGCTCGTCACCGCCCAGGGCAATGGCCTGCCAGTAGCTGATCCAGGCATCGCGTTTGAGTACCTCGAAGCGGGTACGGACTTCGTGGATGCGATCGGACAGGGTTTCCAGTTTCGTCGCTTTGTCGACGACGTATTCCGGCGTGGTGACCTTACCGCAATCGTGCAGCCAGGCGGCGATGTGCAGTGCCTCCCATTCATCTTCGGTCGGCTGATAGGCGCTGAAGGCGGGCTCCTGGCTGGCTGCCGCCGCCCGGGCAAGCATCAGGGTCAGTTCCGGTACGCGCTGGCAATGGCCGCCGGTGTAGGGGCTTTTGGCGTCGATGGCGCCGGCCAGCAGTTGAATGAAGGCGTCCAGCAGCTGTTTTTGCCGGGCTTGCAGGCGCTGGCTCTCGATGCACACGGCAGCCGCGCCGGACACCGCCTGGAGAAACGCGATGCGGTACGGCCGCAGTTTGTCCAGATCGCTCTGCTCGCCGCTGTCGGCCAACAGCAACACCAGCAGACCCACTGTTTCGTTGTGGCGATTGTGCAGGCGGATCCCGATCAGATGGACCCGGGGGCTTTTCAGCGCGAGCAGGATTTTCTGCAGATCACCTGCCTGCTCGAATCCCAGGTTGATGACGACAGTGTCGACGTTGGCCAACTGGCTCAGCCATGGGGGGCTTTGCGGGTTCTTGAGCGAGTGTCCGCGGATGTCGAAGGCTTGCAGGTTTTCGGCGGTGTTGTTGATCACCAGTCCGTGGGGTTCCATGTGCTCGCCATCACCTTCGCGCAGATAGATCAGGCCGGCCTGGGCCTGACCGATTTTCACCGTTTCAAACAACACCCGTTCCAGCAGCGGGGCGAAACGGGTTTCGGCGCTGAGGCTGTCAGTGATCTGGAAGAAGCTCGCCAGGGTGTCTTTCATCCGTGCCATCGACACACTCAACTGATCGACTTCGAGTACCGGCGAGCGACGGGAAAGCGGAAAATTGAAATCGAAACTGCGAATCGCATCGGCCTCCTGCACCAGGGCGCGCAAGGGTTTGACCAGAATTCTTGACGTCAGCCAACCCAGCGGCACGCATAACAACAGGGTTGCCAAGGTAATGAGCGCACCTTGCCAGCGCATCCGGTACGCGTCGACGAGCAACTCGTCTTCCGGAACCAGCAGCGCCAGTTGCAGGCCTTGGGGGCCGCCTTCCTGCATGCTGCTTCGGGCCACGATCCACTGCCGGCCGCTCGCGTTCAGACGACTGCCCTGAGGGGGGCTGTTGAGCAACGCACCCAGGCTGGGGCTCAGGTCCGCCGCCTTGATCAGGCGGGACGTCTGATCATCGATGATCAGCCTGCGGCTGTCGGGGTAGGCAATGGCATTGCCTTCGGCATCGAACAGCACGATTTCGGTATTGGGAGTCACGACGTGCTTGGCCAGAGTCGCGCTGAGTTCGGCCAGGGTCAGGTCAGCGGCCAGGATTGCCTTGTCGCCGCTGCGTCGTGCCAGCGTCGTGCCGATGTTGTGGGTGGAAAAGAAGATATAGGGTTCGGTCGTGACCTGGTCCTTGTCGCCGCGGGCGCTGCTGAACCAGGCGCGGTTGCGTGGGTCGTACATGTCGTGCAGGTTGTCCTGACGGCTGACAAGTGTCAGGTTTCGGTCGAAAAACAACGACTGGGAATGGGCCTGGCCGCTGCTGCCGTGCTCGATGCTCCAGACCTGGTAAACCGCCGTGTCCGGTGCCTTGACCAGGGCTTTGACCTCTGGGGTGCGCAGCGGGCGGACCATGAAAAAGTCACCATTGTCGTAGCCCAGGTACAGCGAAGCCAGGTTGGGGTGGTCCTCGAGTGACTGGCTGAACGGTTCGAGCAGTGCCAGGCGCTGTTCCAGATCTTGGGACTGGCCTGCCGGATTGAGTGCCAGCAGGCTCAACAGATGACGAATGGGGTCATAGGTCGCGTGCAGGTCCAGCCGGACATCCTGCTCGATGCGGTTGAAGAGTTTTTCGCTGCTGGACAGTATGATTTGTGTGTTTTGCCGGTAGTTGAAAAGCCCCAGCACCGCTCCGGTCAGCAACAATAAAAAGGTGAACATCACGCTGATATGGACATGCAGCGGAAACCTTCGTGGATCCGTGCGCAGTGGGTCAGGCATTGCGGGTTTCTCCATGATGGTCAACACACTGCCGAGGGATCAAGCATAGTTAAGGCTCTGGCATTTTGCCTTCGTCGTAATGTTCGATCTGACGTAGCAACGCGTCCTCCAGTTCGAGCATGGCGCGCTCCATGGATTTGCAGCATCCGGCCACTTTTTCGCGATCGAAATCCTCATGGCAGGCGGCTTCGAGTGCCTCGCAGCAGTCGATCAGGCGGGAGGCCTGTACTATCCGGGCTGCGCCTTTGATTTTGTGGGCAATGTCCCGCAGCGCCTGCGTATCCCCGGAGCTGGATAACGACAACAGCGTTGGCAGATCCTGGCGGTTACTGTTTACCAGTTCGTTCAGCAATCGTCGGTTCAACATCGGGTTGCCCCCGGTCAGCAGTTTCAACCCGTGAAGGCTGAACGCCGGGGTTGCATGGGCTGGTTCAATGCCTTGCACCCATTGACTCAAGGCCCCGAGGCTGAGGGGTTTGAACAGGCAGTCGTCCATTCCGGCCTGTTTGCAGCGTTGTATCTCTTCCGGTTGGGCGTTGGCGGTAAAACCGAGAACGGTGCAAGGAGGACGATGGAGTTCTCGCTCATGCCGGCGAATGGCGCGGGCCAGCTCATAACCGTTCATGACCGGCATGTTGCAATCGGCGATCACCAGATCAAAAGGCTGGTCTTTCCACGCCTCCAATCCCTCCTGACCATCGGCCGCGACGGCAAATCGATGCCCGAGAAATTCCAGTTGCTGGCACGTGAGCAATCGATTGGCCGAGTGATCGTCGACGACCAGAACATTCAATGGGGTTGTGGCGACGACAACTTGGGTTTCGACCAATTGGGCTGGCGGTTGCAGCGGCAATGTTTCCAGCTGCAGCAGCACCTCCACGCGGGTGCCGATGCCCGGCTCGCTACGCAATTGCAGACTGCCGCCCATCATCTCGCAGAGATTGCGGCTGATCACCAGCCCCAGCCCTGCGCCTCCCCTGGCCGATTGCATGGCGTGGTCGGCCTGAGCGAAGGGTTCGAACAGGCGCTGTTGATCCTGCTCGCTGATCCCGATACCACTGTCGTGAACCTGCACCAGCATGTGTACATGCTCAGGTTGCGTTGCCGGGTGCAGGTCGACAATGACCCGGACCTGGCCTTGCTCGGTAAACTTGATGGCATTGCTGATCAGGTTGGACAGCAACTGCTTGAAGCGCAATGGGTCCAGCAACACATCGAAGGTCAGGTTCGCCGATGAAAACTCCAGCACCAGCTCGAGTTCCTTCTGTCGGGCCAGGCCTTCGAAAATTCGCACCACCGAGGTCACCAGTTCACCCGGATTGACCCGCTCAGGGCTCAGGCTCAAGCGTCCTGATTCGATTCTGGCGATGTCGAGAATATCGCCGATCAATTCCAGTAATCCTTTCGCCGAGTTGTACGCGACATCGATGGCCGCACGCTCCGGGTGCTGATGATCAAGACGCTTGAGTGTCAGTTCAAGCATGCCGATGATTGCATTCATCGGCGTGCGGATCTCATGGCTCATTGTGGCCAGAAACGTGCTTTTGGCCCGGTTGGCGTTATCGGCGCGTTCTTTCGCGCAACGCAGGTCATCGAGCAGTTGCCGCCGCTCGCTGATGTCGATCCAGCCACCGATAATGCCTTGCACTTTTGCGCTGGAATCCCGATAGGGAAGAATCCAGTGGTAGATCGTCAGCCTCCGGCCACCAATGTGCAGCTCGCGATCGACGATCAACGGTCTGCCCTCGGCCACCACGCGATGGTAGTCGGCCTGGTACTCCCGGGCTTCGAACACATTGCTCATCGATCCCTGCATGACGCTTTTGCCGATGACATCTTCACGGCGGGCGCAGAACGCTTGCAGGTAACTGTCGTTGCAACTTTGCAGCAGCCCCTGGCGATCACGTACGTAGATCGGATGGGGCGTGCCATTGACCAGCGATCGCATGAACTCGAACTGATCGTTCAGCGCACGCTCGGCGGCCTTGCGCTGCTTGATCTGGCGTCGCATGTAGTCGTTCCACGCAACGGAGATCAGCAACAGCACGCCGGCACCGATGACGATTTGGTAGAACAGTCTTTGATAGTTGCGCCAGGTGCTTTGCGAGGACGCCGAATAGCCGCGCCAGCGACTGTTGATGATGCCCAGTTCTTCCGGCGAGATGCTCAGCAGCGCCTTGTCGAGAATGGCGTTCAGCTCTTTGGCGCCCCGAGCGGTGGCAAGGGAAAACGCCGCCTGCTCGGTGCCGATGGTGGTGCTGATTTGCAATGTGTGCTCGAACAGCCGCGAGGAAATGAAGTAATTGGCAATGACCAGTGAGTTCACCGCGCCCTCTGCCTGGCCTTCGGCGAGTAGTTCTACGGCGCTGAAGGTGTCCGGGGTTTCGATCAGCTTGATCCGGGGAAACTCTCTGCGCAGGTAATCCATGAGTGGATTGCCGCGGGCAATGGCCAGGCGCTTGTCCTGTAACTGCGCGAGGTTGGTCGGGCTGTCGGCGGCTTTGCGGGTCAGCAGGACGTAGGAATTTTCCAGAAAGGGGCGGGTAAAGTTCAGCTGGGTTTGACGTTGGGCGCTGGGGAGCAACGCGGCGATCACATCTACCTTGTTGTCCTTGATCTGTTTGATCATCTCGTCATCGCTTCGACTGCTCCGGATATCAAAGCGCATGCCGGTACGCAGCCTGATCAGCTCAAGCAAATCCGCGGTGACTCCGCGAAAATTGCCATTGCTATCGAAAAACGTCAGTGGCGCAAAGGCTTCGTTGACGACAACACGCACAATCGGGTGGTGGCTCAGCCAGCGTTCTTCCCGCTCGGTGAGTTGCAGCTTTTGATCGGTCAGCAGAATGTCGCTGCCGGCGCTCCAGCGTTTGGCGATGTTTTCCCGTTCGCTGGAGGGGATGGCCGTGATCATCGCGTTGATGATGCCGAGCAGCTCGGGGTTGTTCCGGTTGACGGCGAAGCTGAAACCAAAGGCTTCATGTTTGCCGAAGTTGGCCATGCGGATGTTGTTCAGGTACCCCTTGTTGATCATGTAGTGAGTTGAAATGGTGTCGCCGAGAAACACGTCCGCCTGATCGAAAGCAACGGCATTGATCGCGTTCTGGTAGGACGGATAGGAGGTGATGATCGCCTTCGGGTACAACGCCTTGACTTCCGCCAGCGGCAAGTAGTGATACACCATGCTCAGGCGCAATCCGGCCAGGCCATCGGTGAGGGATCGGGTTTCCCCTTCGCGGGTCACCAAGACGGGTTGGTCGACGGCATAGGGGATGGACAGGGCAATGTCGGCATTGCCAGCTTCGAATCCATTGGCGGTGCCCAGCAGATCGACTTCGCCGTTCTCCAGCGCAGTGATCGCGGCCCCTCGGGAATCGAAACGCTGAACCGTGACGGGCAGACCGGTTACTTTTTCCAGGAGACCGGCGTAATCGGCGGTAAACCCTTCATAGTCCCGACCACTGGTGGTCAGGTCGAATGGGGGATAGTCCGGGGCCGACGTACCGAGCGTCAGTTGATTTTTTTGTGTTATCCATTGTCGCTGGGAGTCATCCAGCCGAACCTCCAGCGCCCCGACCTTCGAGCGGCTGAGCAGCGTGTAGTTTTCATTGCCCGGTGCCCCGAACAACGAGGTGCTCACGCATAGACCTGCGGTCAGTTGAATCAGACAGACCTTCAAACGGCTGGGCATCCAGGTTCTCACACGAGTGCGTTACGTTTTGCCATCTCGATCAGTTCAACCAGGGATTTGGCTTTGAGTTTCTGCATGAGGCGTTTTTTGTAGGTGCTCACGGTCTTGTTGCTCAGAAACATGCCCTTGGCGATTTCCTTGTTTGTGCGACCCTGGGCAAAAAGTTGCAATACCATCAGTTCCCGGTCATTTACCGATTTGAAAAGTTCCAGTTCGATGCAGCGTGTTTCATCTCCGCGGACGGGGTTCAAAGCCTCGCTCGGGAAATAGTTGTAACCTGCAAATACTGCTTTTATGGCGCTGACCAGTTCACTGATGTCCTCTCGGTCAATTTCAAGAGGATTTATACTAGAGTATCGATTTTAAGGCTTTTATTTCAAGAATCCTTAAGCGCGGTTTCAAAAAAAATAGTATTGATGAATTTTTGCCAGGCACATTCCAGTTTGTCTGAATCTAATGACGTAGGGGGAGGCTGCCATAGTGGCGTGGTTACTGGGGTTTTACGGGGGTAAGTATTCGAAAAAATGAGCTTATATTGCTGATTTTTATTGATGTTGTGGCTGGAAAGCAAGAGGGTAAACGGTTTTAATTAAGGGTCTATTGTTCATTGGGGCGAGAGGGGGGGCAGGGAATCCAAATATATTTTCAGTTTTGACCTGTTTATCAGCTTGGTTTGGGTGTATTGTTCTGGAATAGGATTCTCGTTTTTTAGTATGCCGGAGCGAAGTAGGTTTGTAATTTTTCGGTATCCGCCTGGTGTGCTCTTACTAGCCATTGCGCAAGTGCAGTAGTTGTCCAAAATAGATTCACATTTCTTTCTGTCGCTACTAGATATGTATATTATCTTATTGTTGACTATGGTGTTGATAAAGCCGAATTTTATAAATAGATTTGAGATGTCAGTGCCTGAGATGTTATAGGTGCTGATGATGTCTTTTAGCGGGCTGTATCCTTTTGGTGGAGGTTTCTTCGTATGCTTTAAATAGGTCCTGTACTCTGTGCATTTGCCCAGGTAGGCCATTTGGCTAAAGAATTTATCGCGCGAATCACGTATAGTTGCACGGAAAAACAGATGCAAGGATTGATCGGTTGTCTTTAGTTTTATTGGGGTTATTTCTATATTTTTAAGCGCATCGATCATTTGAACGGCCATGTTTGGTGCCAAGCCTGCTAGCTTCAAGAGTTCCCTTGGCATGATGAAATTTTCTTCAAAAGTATTAAGCCAACTAGGTCTGAAGTAGGCGCTCATCCTTCCTTTTATGTACTTTACAAATCCAGTTTCCATTAACTGTAATAAAGTTTCAGTTGAGACGTGCAGCCGATTTGCGGCGAAATATTTACTGCAATAATTGAAATGCTCACTTGGGTCCTCCGCCTCTGCCAATTTTGCCACCCGCATAATATCCGCTGCTTTATAGATGTAATTCGGAGTGCCATCTACCATCGGTCCAATGATCGCATGCACTCCTAGGCCGTAGAGTAAGTCATTTAGTTGTGGGCAGTGGACTTTTATAATTTTGGCAGCTTGTGTGGCTGTCATGAATTTACTTTTAAATTTCTGTATTGCAGTTTTAGGGATCAGAACGCAGCTTTTTTTTCCGTGACAAGCCCCCTTCAGTATATTTATCCGTATGGCAGCAACCACATTGTCTACGACCATTTGCAGTTCCTTTGCTGCTTCACGTATCGTAATGTAGTCAGTCCGTGGCTTTTTTGAAAAGTCGGCGGAGGGTAAGGGGGTTCGTTGGTAGGGTTTTTTACTTTTTTTTGTTATTGCATGATTAACGCGATCGACATCAGATTTTTCGATCAGCCAATGGCTTTTTTTAAGGCTTTGACTCGGGGTTATTTTAATGTCCATCGACTCAAGTGCTACGCATAGCCTGCGTGTTGACATACCGGTTATTTTTGCAAGGCTCGGAAATGGCTCGTAACGAGTTGAAAATTTCTCTATGTCTGAAGGGAAAAAGAACGGAGCATGCTTATACCCTAGATATGGCTTTAGTAAGTTGTATTTCACATATGAGTTTAATGCTCCAACTGAGACACCTAATATCTGACTAGCCTTTGCTCTGCTAAGCATTTCTTTCTTGGGAATAGGCAAGCGCCCGCCGTCCGCTAATAAAAATTCGTTCGCTATGTTTGCGAGAGTAGAGGCGTCGTCTACTGTAAAACAAGAATATATCGACCTTCGCGCAAACGACGTACGCTTCTTGATTTCGGCCATTTGTGCGGCGGTGGTATTCAAAGCTGATCGGAGTTGGCGTAACGTCAGCAGGAACGGAGCATGGCAATAAGCTAAATTAGGCAAGGGTTTGTATTTTGTTTCCAAAAAGATTCTTGATGCCTCTCGCGCGGCAGGGGTAGTGACCAGGCTCAAACGCGTTGCAATCCAGAATTTTTCAACATCAGGATGCAGGTTATGTAATTTAAATAGATGCTCCAATATTGCCCGCGAGTCATCGGTCATGATGGAAAATGCCTCAAGGAATATCATTCGCCGAGTCGCATCTGGCACCGTTGGTTTTTCGGGTGCGTAGCCCAGTTGACGAGTGATGGTAAGTAACCGATCAAAATCGAGTTGGCTGCGGGTACGCATAAGTTCTACCAGCATGCGTTCTAGTCGACATTCCTCGAGTGTGCAGGACTGACACTTCAATGGTTTAGCACAATGTCTGCATTTTCCATCGAGTGCGTGCCACCATTCGACTGGCATGTGGCAGTCCTGGCAATGAGTCAAATATTTTTTCTGATGATAAGGACAAAATTCTGCGAATTTCAGATCCCGAATTTGGCGTTCCCAGCCTTCATTGAAGCAGCCATCACAATATGCGCCAGTGCGCAGGCGTAGATAAGTGATCGGAATTTCTATGCCGCCAATAACAAAACGCCGTCGTTGCTTGGGTTTTTCGATCGTTGCATAGAAACCATCCAGGACTCTTGGTCCATTGATTCCAGCCTCAGCAACAAATAGTTTTGCAAAATCTGAGTTTTGTGTGAGCGACGTTGATCGAAAGGTTTGCGCGCCAATGCATAGGCCGTTAAGTTTTCCAGTAGTCGAAAAGCCGTGGCATTGCGCTGCACGTTTTATCAGGCTATGTGGGCTTTCTTCGGTGAGCGGAGTGGGAACGAAGATCAGCTTGTTCATCTTCATATTTCTCGATCAATGATAGACTCTTGCTCAGAGGGACGGTAAATGGGTTGGCGCTTTTGGCAAGATTGAGGGGTAGCAGCAAATTTCGGCAGGCGTCGACGAAATCAGCTCGTCTGAGAGTGGGGGTGGGAGCTTCGCGACTAAGGCAAATGTTTACTGCCTCAAATATAATTTGCCGCACATACTCTAAATTACCCGTGCTCGCCACATAAAGTGGGAGCTTGATTGATACATCATGCAGGTGTTCCTCGCCAGAGAAGTTTGTCAGGCGGTATAATTCTTTGTCCAAACCTTGTAGGGTTAGATGAAAGTCAGAGGTGGGAGAACCATCGTACTTAAAGTATTCCAAGTTAGCCACGTAGCAAAACCGGCGCGCAAATGGCGCGTCGTCGAACAGATCACTGCACTTTTCAGTGCCCGATAATACGATCGGGAGATGGGTGAGGCTCAACAGTACGACTAGCCAATCTAACGTGCCGTCGCGTGTTTTTTCCGCGTCCGGCCTCAGTAGACGTTGAATTTCATCAAATATCAGTACACGGACTTTACATATTTTTAAACGTGGGGCCAGCAAGTTGTTCAGCTCGTGAACATTGCTATGAGGTGAGTATTTTCCTAGTTGCTTAAGCAGCGTCAAGCAGAAGCCTTTGATTGTAACTGGTGCAGGGACGAGGCAATACAGTGCTGGAATAATCTTGTGTATTCCATCATCGTCTAGTTCTTCGGTCACCGGTCCAAAGGAGTCGCGGAACAGTTCACACAGCCTGGATTTTCCAGAGCCAGAAGGACCGATTAAAAATGCACAACTGGGGGTGTTGCGTAAAGCCGTTGTTTCGACGGATTTTTGAAGTTGTGAATAGGCAAAGCGAAAATTAGGGAAAAAAATGGTCTGTTGGCTGAATTTTGTGAGTATATCACTTCTGAGGGTCGTGTTCATTTTTGACCACCACCACTTGATAACTAGCAGGGGTATCGGGATGTATGTGAAATTGCTCGATGTCCTCAGGTTTCACTGATGGATCGCAAGCCAGTTGAGCAGAGTCCGGCTTGGGTTGTGCTTTGAAATCTCCATGTTCGTCAGCAATTTCCCGAATTTTTCTACGGCGTTTGGTGTTGGCACTGGCGAGTTCATGAAGAATACGTACACGCGCTTCGCGGGCAGTCCGGTAGTTGATTGATTTTTTTTTGCTACCCAGTCGAGCCTTGATGAGCTCATGCAAGTGCATGGTCAGACCGATTTGGTAATCGGGGTCGACCGCGTCGACCTCGTACACGTGCCCAGGTTGTTGCGGGTCGCAAACCCATGCGCGTCCAAGGCCGCTAATATCGTAATACAGCCGCAGCGGTTTCTTTTTACCGGGTCGCTTGCCAGCGAGAAAACTCACACCCGAACCAGTCCAGGCAAGTCCTCTATGCCGCAACCGACCATTATTAGGAGTAATATAGGCAACGCTCAAGAAGTGCCTATTCAAATCCTCTTCGCTATATTTTTTTAAAGCGAACTCGTGGCGATCGGCTTCGTCTTGCTCCCACAACTCTTTAGGCGCCATTCCGATTCCGCTATGATAATTGGCGTGATAGAACGTGTCACGCCAGTCTTCAAAGCGTTCTTTGAGGTCTTCTAACGTATAGATAGCGTTGCCTTCAGAGTCATATCGATTGGGCTTTGAAAATGTCGTACCGCGCATGGTATGGACGATGGAGGTAGTCCATGATTTAAAGAAACTTTCGATATGAGGTTTTTGATCTGGATTTCCCGGTTCGCAAAAAGTGATGCTTGCGCCCAGTCCGCTCAGTATGGTTCTTAATCGTTCAGCGGTGTAATCGGCACCGTTGTCAAAACGATAGCTACTAGCAAGACCTCCATATGGGTTTTCGCTGCGCAGAGAGTACTTCAACGCCCGGATGGTTTTCTCCAAAGATGGCGGGTTGTAGGATATGTCCCCGCCAACAATCATACGCGTGCGAACATCCAGTAAGACGGTGAGAAACGCCCGACCTATTGGATGGCCGGCTTTATCACAGGTCTCAATGTCCAGGAGGTGAGTATCACCCTCGACCAATTCAAACCGACGATAGGGTTGATGACATTTGCGGCTCCATTTTTGCTTTTTGATTGCGGCGTGATACCCCAATTGATGAAGATCGGTCTCATAACGATCCAACTCAACGATGATTCGGTACAAGGTGCTGAACGAGGGAACGGGCAGTTGATGAATCGGGCTCCGGCTCTGATTGGACGTTCGGATGGCGCATTCAATGGCGTCGATCACTTCGGTTTTGTTGCACGGGGTGCGTGTGAAATAAAGCTGGTCGATAGTTAACTTAATGAGTTCCTGCACCTCCTCAGGCTGGCGATGCAGACGGTGCAGGGTAGAACGACGTGTTTTAGGGACCAATGAAAGGATGTTCTCGCCGCTAGCCAGATAGTCCTTATTCCAAAGGCAGATAGCGCCATAGCTCGGCGCTTTAGGCTCACCTCGTTGCGCCGCAATTTCCTTTGCTAACTGTTCCACGCGTTCTCGCGGCAAGCGTCCGCCACACTCGTCCCGAATCGTTAACAAAAAGCATTCTTTCCGCTCAGCTTTCGCTTTGTGAGCGGAGGACAGCGCGGCAGTGATAAGTGTCGCGTCGGGCGCGAAAGGGGCTTCCTGTATTTTTCGAAACTCACCACTCTGATGGGCCCGTACCAAGCGTTCAAAGGTCTGAAACAGCGGGCTGGTACTCGCGCGAAGCGATCGCAGTTGTATGCGCTCACCGTCGATATCCATTACTTGATAGTCAGTACCGTGGTAACGGTAATGCTCGCCAACCACAATTTGCAGCGTTTCGTTCATTTAATCGGCCCAGACCCTGCTGCGCAGGTCCAACGGGTGCTGGAGATTGCAGCGAAGAAACTGATGAAAAAGTGCGAAGGTGACGTCTTCCTGACGCGCGCCCAATTTAATCAGTTGCCCAATGGTGGCGTGCTGATCCGGTTGCTGAAGCAACAGGCGAACAATTGACGGTGTATTGCAAGGGTTACCGTTGAAGCCGAAGTGGTGCAGGGTGCGAAGATTATTCAGCAGTATGGGATGACGGAACTGATGTTCTTCGACGTATTCGAAACTCAATCCATTAATACCCAGCAACTCCTCTAGACGCGCACGACGCTGTTGCCACCTTGGGTCGCGGCCGCTGCTGTTACTTTTTATTTCATACAGTACCTGCCGACCGTCATCCAGGGTGGCCATGAAGTCGGGGGTGTAGCGCAGAGCAGGGTCGCGAAAGTAGACGGTAAAGGGTTGTGCCCGGTAGCTGATGACTGACGGCAGGTATTCCAGATACAGACAATAGTCGGCTTCCAGCAACGACTCGCAGCCTATGGGGGCAACATTTTTTTGTGAGGCAAAAAATGTCACAAGCTTGCCGTGCCTGCCGGATACCACCGGTTTGGCTGGACCAAGGACATAGCCTGGTTGAGGATTGCTGGTGTTGAGCGAAAGACCCATGGCTTGCTTCCTTCAGAAAGACGGTGTTCACCCTGCTTTACTCAATTAGCTCCAGTGAGGTCGATGGGCTTTATCGCGGCGGTTGTGGACGACCGAATACCGCCGGCACCTCTCATAGGCCTCAACACTTGTAGGTTGATCCGTGGGCGGTAACGTTTGACCGGTTCGCGGGTAGCGCTTGATGTCGTGCCGTGTCCGGCCCATCCCGCCGGTGGGTAGTGATAATTGCTGATCCGCCAAGGCAGGCAATTTACCAGTTACCCATTCGCACACCCTATACCTGGCGCAAATGCGCAGTCCTATTACACGGCCTGTGTGTGCATCGAAAAATCTTAGGACTTGCAGACATCCACTCACAGGTTTGTCGACACGAATGTCGGGCAGCCATATCGACAGCGGTTTTACCCTGACCTTCATCCCGAGTGCGCGCAGTAGGTAGCTGTACACCCGATGTTTGGGATCGCGAGAAAAATCCTCCACGAACACGAAGCTGTCCCGGCGAAACAAATTCAGGTTGGGGGGCGTGCTGGCCTGTCGAGAGGGATAGGCGCCGTGATGGAGGTTGGCCAGCGACAGCGTTGTTCGCAAAGGAAAGGCGGGGTGCCCATGCGCTTCGTCGCGCTCAGGTTGCATGATTGTTGGGAGCAGAAAGATCGACAGCAGGGGCAGCAGGCGAGGCGAGCTAAAAGCCGATTCTGCACTGGCGCGACGTGCAGTCGCTTCGCTTCGTAAACGATACCGATCAAGTATGGTACTCATGATGGTGGCGCTCTCGGCACGTGACAGAGGTCTGCTGATTTTTGCGTTGTTAACATTATTCAACACCACTCTTGACCGCGGCGCCACGTCCTAAAATTTGTCTAACTATCCCCTTGAGACGGCTGGTCTTAACGCCGTGTTATCAACGCATGTTGTGATTTCTGCCGGGGCGCACGTTCTCTTTGGCCAGCGGTGTGCTTCACTGCAGGTGTTTGAAGCGGAAAAGGGGTGCGGTGTGATGCCTGGTTCATCGCTGGTCGGCCAATTGAGAGGCCGCGTAGTTGCTCACAGTCTGTGTAATTGCTTTGGATGTCGGCACGACGGACCCGCATTGGAGCGATGTGGCTGCGCGTGGACACACCAGCATCATCCAAAGATAAGCCCGACCCGTAACAACAAGTGGCCGCGATTACTGACAGGCAGTGAGCTTCGTCAGACCTGTTTGAACGAACTACTGGTGGACTTTCCGTCTCTGCATTCCGTGCTAAATGATCCGTTGTGGGTCGTCCTGAGCAGGCTCTGGGATAAGCGGCGCCATACCGACCATTTGGCACAGTCTCTGTACTTGGAGAACGGCTACCGACTTCCGGCGCTTGGCCCCGTCCTGATGCGTCGCCTGTGTGTCTGCCCCGACTGGCACAACTTGGGATTTGTCCTCGCCCTATTGGGCTCGACCTGCAGACAATTCAAAGCCCACCTTCATTGGTTGCGCACGCATTTCCTCAATTACCTGCTCCTGGTGTGCATGACTGAACCAGGATGCTTCGTCCGTGAGCCGCTGTACGAGTTGCTCAATGAATTGTATAGGCGCGGTTTGTTTGAGCCCATTGATGATTGGCCATCCGACTTTGCCGCTTTCGACCAGGCTTGCCAAGAGTTCAACCGCTACGCTGACTGGCTGCGCTATCGCGGCTGGATATCCGGTTGGGACCTCTACGCCTGTACCCTTTTTCAGCATTGCTGGCCGGACGAAGCATGGCAGCGACGGAACGTCTCGGCGCTGGTCGGTCCGCCGGCGCCCTTTGAACGGTCAACGCGGCAGGCGAAGTTTGTGGAGGCTGCGCTTAAGGGCCACCGACGTGATCGTTTTGCAATGGGTGAATGGCCTGATGTTTCCGATTCACTACCGGTCGAGCCTGTGCCCGTTGCAGCGGGCTCCAGCTAGGGGTGGTCTGGGAGCAACGCTAGCTGTCATCGGTGGCCGAGGGTGGTGGTGTCGATTGGCTGAGCAAGTCCTGCAAGCGCTCGATCTGTTGCCGCTGGAACCGCAGCTCGCGAAGGTTCTGCCGTTCCGTGAGCACCTGACGCTTGACCCGTTCGCGCAGGCCGGCGTGTTCGGTGGTCAACGCTTGGACCTGCGCCTGCGCGCTCTGCTCGCGGACTTCCGCATCCTGGTTTTGTTGTCGCAAGTGCAGCAGTGCACGTTCACGTTGGCGATCTTGCTGACCCTGGTGGCGCAGTTCACCGACCAGCCGTTCGTTGTCCTGGAATAGGCGGGCGAGTTCATCCTGCTTGTCCGAAAGACTGATACGTAGTGCCCGCAACTCGTGTTGCAACTGCTGAAGCTGCGCGTCGTGTCGCTGGGTTTCCTGCTCCCGCTGGGACAGATGCTGTAGGCGAAAGTGCTTCAGCGCTTCACGTGCTTGGCGGTGCTTGTCCTCCAGCGACTGGAGGTGCGTCGTCCGTTCGACCAACAGTTGGTTCAGGTCGTGTTCCAGCTGGCCCAAGCGTTGACATTCGCCGTCCGCTTGGCGCAGTTGTTCCTGGAGTGTTCGTTCGTGCTCGCGCAGGGCCTGCAATTCACGATCGAGGCCGGCGTAAGCGCTCTGTAGGTGATCGAGTTGCGCCTGGTGCTGCAACCGCTGCTGCTCATACGCCGAACGATCCCGCTGCAGGCGCTGGCGATCCTCGGCGACCGCCTGTTCGGCAAGCACGGTGAGGCGAGCGCTTAAACCGGCGACAAAGCTGTGCAGTTCCTCGTCGGGGGTGGGCGGCTGCGCCTGCTCTCGGGCGCCGAGCTCCTTCAGGTAGCGCTGAATGGTGCTCTTCGAACCGGTGTTGCCCAGCTCCACGCGCACCGCGTCGATGCTGGGGTGTTGGCCGCGGGCGAGCAGCGCTTCGCGGGCGATTTGCACCACGGCCTTGTTGATGCCTCCGCGTGACATGGCCTGACTCCGACGATTTCGTACTGGTTTACGGAGTATGCAATTACAGCTGTAACCCTGCCTTTGGGACGGCAGGAATTCGGACGGACTGGCGTTCGAGAATGCTGAATTCTTGAACGTGATAAGCCTTTATCGGCGAAGTCTTCCAGAAAGGCGCTATGCGGGAGATAGGGTGAGCGATTCAGCCGAGCGGTACCTGCAAGCGGCGCGACGCGACAGCACTCTGCGCCGCTATGCGCAAGCCGTTGAACACTTTGAAGCGGAGTGGGGCGGGGTGCTGCCAGCTTCCAGTGAAAGTATCGTGCGCTACCTGGCAGCCTATGGTGCAGAGTTGGCCAGTAACACCCTACGCATTCATCTAGCCGCATTGGCTCAGTGGCATCAGCAGCACGGCTTCGCCGACCCGACCAAGGCGTCGCGGGTGCGCGATGTCTTGCGCGGTATTCAGGCGCTGCATCCGCAACCTATCAAGCAGGCGGAAGTGCTGCAGTTACAGCGGCTGGAAGCATGCATTGAGGGGTTGGACCAGCAATTGACCTCGGATCAATTAGCGGTGCGGTTGCGCACGGCGCGGGACAAGACGTTGCTCCTGATAGGCTTTTGGCGAGCGCTGCGTGGCGACGAACTGTGCAGGCTGCGTGTCGAGCATATTCAGTTGCGCGAAGGGCAAGAGTTGAAAATCTTCCTCGCAAGCAGCAAGACCGATCGCGATCACCGCGGCGTTACCTTGGTAGTACCGGCCCTGAAGCGACTCTGCCCGGTGGATGCCTACCAGCACTGGCTTGCGGTCAGCGGCATCGACCAAGGGCCCGTGTTTCGCGCCATCGATCGCTGGGGCCACCTGGCGGAGGGGCGAGTTAATCCGAACAGTATCTCGCGTATTTTGCGTATGGCATTTGTGCGCAGCGGTGTGGCTGGCGAGGGTTACACCGCGCATTCGCTGCGCCGCGGTTTTGCTACCTGGGCCAGTCGCAACCAGTGGAGCAGCAAGGCGTTGATGGAGTATGTGGGCTGGCGAGATGTGCAGTCGGCAGCACGCTACATTGAGGCCGATGCTCCATTCGGCGACTGGGCTCGTTGAGCGCGCCGTCTACCAAAGAGTTCGACCAGTGGGGAGGGGCAAAGGTGCAGTGCTATGACGGATTCCAGGAGGGCGATTTCGACGGCA
Source organism: Pseudomonas grandcourensis (assembly GCF_039909015.1). Lineage (NCBI taxonomy): Bacteria > Pseudomonadati > Pseudomonadota > Gammaproteobacteria > Pseudomonadales > Pseudomonadaceae > Pseudomonas > Pseudomonas grandcourensis. The sequence continues at coordinate 5,034,335 of NZ_CP150919.1, read as the reverse complement.
TTGCTTCGCCGAATGGCTAGTCGTAAGCCGCCATACTCGGTGAGCCGAGGATGGAAGGCCTGCAGTTTTGGTTGTGAAACTGGCCGGTCGCTCACTAAGTTTTTTTAACGCCTGTAAACCGCTTTTTTGATCTGTAAATCAGTGAGGTTAACAACTCAAAAAAGTGGTTTACAGCATCGCTATTTTCATCCGATTGCTCTTTTCCTACCGTCAGAAAGTCTGAGTGAAACGTCCTTGTTCTCTTGGCCGACCGCTTTTGGCCTTTTGCATACATTCATGATAGGCAGCAATCGGCCAGAAGCAGCCGCTGGACAGACTAGTGGCAAATAGGTAGCGTCGACCTTCTGCGCTGAATCTTTACCGCAGCTGAGCTTGGCGTCATCCATGTCGCGTTTCTCCCTGGGATATGTCGCGTTTGCTGCGATTCCCTACAGGCTAGACAAGGGCTTGTAGGACGACAAGGAACGTTTACGACACGCCATCGCGACAAAAAACGCGACATGGCATGTCGCCTAATAGTAGTTAGACGCCAAATCAAAATCGAGGCAACCTTGGAATTTTGCGAATACATCACGCCAGATTGGATTTCATCCTTGGCATCAGTTGTTGCAGCATTCGGCGTATTTTTAGCCTTTTGGCAATTGCGAATATCGAAGAACATTGCGCAACTCGAATTTGAAGATGGTCTTGCAAAAGAGTACAGAGAGCTTGCAGCCAACATCCCGACAAAAGCGTTGTTAGGCGTAGAGCTTTCTGATGAGGAATTTCAAAAATCTTTCGATGAGCTTTATAGATACATAGACTTAACCAACGAACAAATATCTTTAAGGCAGCGCGGCCGTATCAACAAGGAAGCATGGATGAATTGGCTATCTGGAATAAAGTCAAACCTTGATCTTCCTCCGTTCAAACGTGCTTGGAGCGAGATCAAGGGGAAATCCAAGAGTTTTCAGGAGCTTCGTCGCCTGGAAAGTGAAAATTTTGAGCTTGACCCTAAGTCTTGGAGTTAACGTCTAACTAGCGGTTCAAGGCCGTTCGCTTCGCTCACTCTGGACGGGATAAAGCCCGCCTTAACCTATCGTTATGCACAGGCGCGCAAGGTAATCGCATGACAAATAGTTGGAATATCCCACACTGGCTTGAAAAAGAAGTCCGCGAAAGGGATAAACAGTGCGTGTACTGCGGTGAAAACTTCACGCCAGCCAGCGTTTCAAAAAAAACGTGCGCGAGTTGGGAGCACATAATAAATGACGCTAAAATAATCACGCGAGAGAATATTGCACTCTGCTGCTGCTCTTGTAATGCCAGCAAGGGGCAGAAAAAATTATCGACCTGGCTGCAATCTAAGTACTGCCTTGATCGCGACATCGCTAAAGAAGCCGTCGCGCCAATAATCCAGAAAGCAATTGAAAGCGGGCAGTAGTATGTGCATAACAATGCGGTCAAATTGTTCGCTTCGTTCACTGGGACCGGATAAAGCCGGCCCTTTAGCTTAATCGTTATGAATGTCTGCAAAGGGTCGGTTGCTGTCAGTATTGCAAGACCGGAACCGATCCATTGAGGCTCCTCGGGCTCGTCACAAATTCGTCTTCCAAGCGAAAAAATCACCGCCATAATGCCACCCACCACATCTGATAAATAGGTAGATTATTTTGAAAGCCGAAGAGCCACGAGTCACGGTTAGGCTGCTAGCACAAGGTGAGTCCCTTGACGGTAACGAGCGCGGCCTTGTGCTGGACAACGTCGAACCTAATCCTCTCAAACTTGATGACTGGCTAACCTATAAAGACAAAGAAGGCCTGCCAGTACAAATAAGAGGGCGCGTTACCGCAGACTCCACCACCGAAGATGGTTCCATCCCCCCCATTGGAGAGTGGGTAAATGTATCTCTAACCTTGGAGCCAGTGGTTGAAAACGACTGTATATGCCTAGTCAGAGGAGGATGGGTTCCGCTCTTTTACTCTCTCGCAAATGCCAACATCATCGCAGACAGGAATATCATCTCTGAAATAAACACTCGATTCAGTGGGGGGCAATTGAGCCCTCCAGAAAGGGACAGGAACGACTTCATAGATTTCATGGCAGACACTAAATGTGGATGCACTTTAAACACATTGGCTTTCGCACTTGAAGGAAACAGGCAAGAGCTTCCTAGTCTTGAGATTATTATTGAGCAGTATAATTCCGCGTTAAAAATACTGAATCAATCTTTGCCGCACATCAAAACATGGCCGACTCCCGAGGTTGACATGGCACAAACCGAAGCCCTACTTAATGGCTATCGTGGATACTTCATCCAAGGAATGGAATTTCTTGAAGAAGTTGCGCCATTACTGATGAATACACCAAGTAAAAGTAAAAAACATAAACTTTGGAGGGATATTTTAACAGCAGCACAAAAAACTGGAGTATCTCCCCAGCACATCTGCGTGGCTGCTTCAATTAGCGCGGCTAGCGCTGGCCAGAATTTTAATCCAGCTAAACGCATTATCAAACCCAAGCCCACCTACAAAAAAAAGGACGCGTACAATGCAATGTATGATTTTTTCTTATTATTTCTCCTGGATACATTCCAAGAAGAGCATCCTGAGTCTAGGTCTGTGCTGCTAACCAGAGACAAACAGCTGGCCATGTTCTGGATGGGGATGAATGTAGTTACCACCCAGCGTGATAGCGACAGCATCAAACGGAAGCACGTAGGTTTTCATCCTAAGCTTCTACCATTTGAAGACGAAGATTTTTTTATCCTTCAAGAAATATTTGGAGCGGACAACATACAGAGTGAGTCGCCTCTGATGGCATAGCGGACTTCTACCGGTCGCTTCTAGCCGTATTCTGCCTGTCACGACAAGCCGGTTTTGGTCAATTTTGATAAGTCGCGACAGGCAGATATCGACCCAGGCTGTGTGAAAACGCACTGAGTACGTCGATAACGGAGAGTTGCGTGCGTTGCCTGCGAAACAGCAGACGGAAGCGCGAATTACCTTAGTCAGCTACATAGGTGTTCGTAAATGCGGTTTGGGTCGCGCCAGCGGCCCAAATCGCTACTAACGGGCGAGCAAGCGGCTAGACTCACGCCCTGATCGCTTCAAGCAATCCTGCGATGCCGAAGATGCTCATCATTCGCTTGAGGTTGTAGGCGAGCACATGAAGGCTCATCTCGGTGCTTACCCTCGGCAGGGTTTTGGTCAGGAAGTGGGTACTTCCCATCCAGTATTTGAGCGTTCCAAAAGGATGTTCAACGGTCTGGCGGCGACGCCTCATCATCGTTGGATCATGATCCAGCCGAGCCTGCATTGCATCGACTACGGCTTCATGTTCCCAGCGCTTTACCCGGCGCTCTTTACCCGTGGTGCATTGCTTTTGCATTGCGCAGGACTGGCAGCCCGAGAAGTAGTAACAATGCAATAACATGCCGTCTTCCACCGACGAATACCGCCGGGTCAGTAACTGTCCCGCAGGGCATCGATACTCGTCCGATGCAGCAACGTAGATGAAGTCCTGCTTGCCAAATCGGCCTTCGGCTTTGCTGCCCGATGTCAGGGGTTTCGGTACGAAGGTAGTGATGCCGGCTTGCTCGCAAGCAAGGATTTCCAGACCTTTGTAATAGCCTCGGTCGGCCACCACCGTTAGCGATTCAGCCTCGATTTCTTCACGCGCCTGGTTCGCCATATTGCTCAGTTGCCCACGATCATTACCAACATTGGTCACCTCATGGGCAATGATCAGATGGTGTTTGTCGTCGACAGCTGTTTGGACGTTGTAACCAACCGTTCCGGTGCCTCGGCCGCTCGTGGCCATTGAGCGTGCATCTGGATCGGTAAGAGAGATTTGCTGGTCTGGACTGTCGTGGAGCTGCGCCTCGATGTCCTTGAGTTTCTGCATCTGCTTTTTCAGCGTTTCTATCTTTTCTTTCAACCGCTCGGCCTTGGCCTCGGCTACTTCGGGTGTTGCCCGATCCGCCGAATCCATCGCCGTTAGATAACGGTCAATGCTCTGTTCGATCTGCTGCATGCGTGCCTTCACTTTGCCCTGGGTGAAGTTACGGTCGCGATTATTGACGGCTTTGAATTTGCTGCCATCGATGGCGATGATTGATTGGGAGAAGAGATTGAGGTTGCGACAAAGCACTACGAATTGCCGGCAGACGCTGCGAATGGCTTTGCCGTTGTTTTTGCGAAAGTCGGCAATGGTTTTGAAGTCCGGAGCCAAACGTCCCGTCAGCCACATCAACTCGACATTGCGCTCGGCCTCCCGTTCCAGCCGGCGGCTGGACTGAATCCGATTCAGGTAGCCGTAGATATAGATCTTCAGCAAGATCGCTGGATGGTAGGCCGGACGCCCCGTTGCAGCAGGATCAACACCTTCAAACCCAAGTGCACCCAGGTCGAGTTCATCGACGAAAACGTCGACCACTCGCACTGGATTTTCTTCGGCTACGTAATCGTCCAAGCACTCAGGCAGCAACGTGACTTGCGTCCGAGCCTCACCTTCAATGAATCGCTTCATGATCGCCCCCAATACGATCTAGACGATCAGAAGGTTAGACAAACACTGGCGTTTTCACACAGCCTGGACCCATAGCAGCCAGTGAGCATTCGCTGAAGTTGGTCGTTCGCTGCCTGTCGCGATGTGCAGTTGCCGCCCCCCTATTTCAGATACTCGAGTAGCGTTCAAACTCCATATCTTATTTTTTGAAATAGGGGGCATGAATCAAAACGGAATCTTCAGCGGGAAAACTCCCTACTGTTTAAAAAAACAACGGGAATACCAGAAAAGCGCAGCTGAAAAACTCAGCGCTCGATGTGATCGCATACCTGGCCAACTGCGAAAATGTTTGAACCTGAATGACTCTCTAGTCCTCAAGAGCCGACTGAGACAGCGCGCATCAAGATACTTTCCTTCATGCGATCAACCTTCAGTTGACAGATCAACTCTCCAACGGGCTTCAAAAAATCCAGCACATAAACCAAAGCCGAATATTCCTTCCCCACCGGTCGGAGCGTGGGTGAAGCCTGAATGATTAGGCCGCATTCATGCTGCGATGCGTGTCGATCAGCCGCATTACCACACCCGGATCGGCCAGGGTGGAGATATCGCCCAATCCATCGTACTCAGCGGCGGCAATCTTGCGCAGAATCCGACGCATGATCTTGCCCGAACGGGTTTTCGGCAGCCCTGGCGCCCACTGGATCACATCCGGCGAAGCAATCGGACCAATCTCCTTACGCACCCAGTTTTTCAGTTCCAGACGCAGCTGCTCGGTCGGCTCTTCGCCATTTTTCAAAGTGACGTAGACGTAAATGCCCTGCCCCTTGATGTCATGCGGCACACCGACCACCGCCGCTTCGGCGACTTTCGGGTGCGCGACCATCGCGCTTTCGATCTCGGCGGTGCCCATGCGGTGGCCGGACACGTTGAGCACGTCATCCACGCGGCCGGTGATCCAGTAGTAACCATCCTCATCACGACGCGCGCCGTCACCGGTGAAATACATGCCGCGGAAGGTCTTGAAGTAGGTATCGACGAAACGGTCATGGTCGCCGTACAGGGTACGGGCCTGACCCGGCCACGAATTGAGAATCACCAGGTTGCCCTCGGCAACGCCCTCGATGATGTTACCGAGGTTGTCCACCAGCGCTGGCACCACACCGAAGAATGGACGAGTGGCCGATCCCGGCTTGAGCGCGATGGCACCTGGCAATGGGCTGATCAGCACACCACCGGTTTCGGTCTGCCACCAGGTGTCGACGATGGGGCAACGCTGTTGGCCTATCGTGTTGTAGTACCAATTCCAGGCTTCCGGGTTGATTGGCTCGCCGACCGAACCCAGCAGGCGCAGGCTGCTGCCGTCAGCGCCTTCAACCGCCGCCGTGCCCGACGCCATCATCGCGCGGATCGCCGTCGGCGCGGTGTAGAGGATGTTGACCTTGTGCTTGTCGACGATCTTCGCCACCCGGGTGATGTCCGGATAGTTCGGCACGCCTTCAAACAGCAGCGTGGTCGCGCCATTCGCCAGCGGGCCGTAGACGATGTAACTGTGGCCGGTGACCCAGCCAACGTCGGCGGTGCACCAGTAGATTTCGCCCGGACGGTAGTCGAACACGCGCTCGTGGGTCATCGCCGCATACAACAAGTAACCGCCGGTGGTGTGCTGCACACCCTTCGGCTTGCCGGTCGAACCGGAGGTGTAAAGGATGAACAGTGCTTCTTCGGCGCCCATCTCTTTCGGCGCGCAGACGCTGCCCGCCACTTTCATCAGGTCTTCAAACCAGATGTCGCGATGCTGGTTCCACTTGATGTCGCCACCGGTGCGCTTGCACACGATGACCTTCTGGATGCTGCTGGTTTCCGGGTTGGTCAGCGCGTCGTCGACGTTGGTCTTGAGCGGGATCTTCTTGCCGGCACGAATGCCTTCGTCAGCAGTGATCACCACTTTGGATTTGCAGTCGATGATGCGACCGGCCAGGGCTTCCGGCGAGAAACCACCGAACACCACCGAGTGAATCGCGCCGATCCGGGTGCAGGCCAGCATGGCGACCACGGCTTCGGGGATCATCGGCATATAGATAGTCACCACGTCGCCGCGGTGCACATCCTGGCCGCGCAAGGCGTTGGCGAACTTGCAGACTTGTTCGTGCAGCTCGCGGTAGGTGATGTTGCGGCTTTCGGAAGGGTCATCGCCTTCCCAGATGATCGCGATTTGATCGCCGCGCTCGGCCAGATGACGGTCGAGGCAGTTGTAGGAAACGTTCAGGGTGCCGTCGGCGAACCATTTGATGTCGACATGGTGATCGTCGAAAGACGTCTGCTTCACCGTGGTGAAAGGCTTGATCCAGTCGAGGCGCTTGGCTTGCTCGCGCCAGAAGCCGTCCGGGTTGACGACCGACTGCTGGTACATGGCCTTGTAGGTCGCCTCGTCAGTCAGCGTGTTAGCCAGGACCTCGGGACGAACGGGATACAGGGAAGCCGCACTCATCTTTCTTACCTCGGTGGAATAGTTGTTTTTGTGATCTGTAGCGGGGTTGGGAATACAAACAATCGGGTGATTGCTGAACTCAAATCCGGAAGCGACTGAGCAGTTTGTCTTGCTGGCCGACGTGGTCCACCATCGCTGAGCATTGGTGAACCTGCTTGTCCGCACTGGCGGATACTTCAAGACTGATATCGCGGATGTTCGTCGTGTTGCGATTGATTTCCTCGGTAGTGGTGCTCTGTTGTTCAGCGGCAGCGGCAATCTGCAGGTTCATGTCATTGATGCGAAAAATCGCCTCACGTATCCGTTCGAGCGTTTCATTGGCGGCATTGGCGTCCCCGGCAGTCTTGCTGGCGGTGTCACGGCTTTGCTGCATTCGCACTTGGGCGTGTTTCACACCTGTCTGCAATTGATCAATCATCAGGCGTATTTCCTGAGTGGATTGCTGAGTACGAAAGGCCAGGGAGCGCACCTCGTCAGCCACCACGGCGAAACCGCGTCCCGATTCACCGGCACGTGCCGCCTCGATCGCTGCATTGAGCGCGAGCAGATTGGTTTGGTCGGCAATGCTGGTGATGACCGCCACGATCGATTCGATGCGTTGACTGAGCGTGGACAATTCATTAATCGCATGACCGGTGTCGTCCATTTCGTCAGCCAAGCGCTTGATCGCCCCCGTTGACTTGGAGACCAGGGCCACCCCGTCTGCTGTTTCCTCGGTGGCAACGATGGCCGCCTCGGCAGCGACTTGAGCATTGCGCGCCACGTCCTCGGCTGTCGAGGCCATCTCGGTCATGGCAGTGGCGAGTTGATCCAGTTCCTGTAATTGAATCTGGACGCGGTTGGCGGCCTGATCCGCTTCACATGACGTCGCGGTGGTGCTCGCGCGGACCAGCTGTGAGCTGTTTTTCACATCGCCAATGAGCGCTTTCAGGTTCTGCAGGAACTGATTGAACTCCCCGGCGACCAGCGCAATTTCATCATTGCCGACCACGGGCAATTGACGGGTCAGGTCGCCTTCGCCGCGATTGATGTCGGCCAACGAATCCTTGAGTTGATCCAGAGGGCGCAGTAGCCGCCTAACCCACAGCCCCAGCACCAACAGGCTAAGCAACACACCCAGCCCGGTACCGATGACGGCTCGCCAACTCAGAGTGTGAGCTGCAGCCATGACGATGTCCTGATCCAGGACCACTCCGATGTACCAATCCATGCTCTTGAGATCAGAGAGCGGAATGAAGGACACCAGGAGGGACTTTTCACCGCTACGGACCTCCTGAAGCTGACTGTCGAGGGGCAGGACGTTTCCTGCGAACAGCTGGCTGTAGGGCTTGCCGTTCAATTCAGCGTCCGGGTGGGAAATGATGTTGCCACTTTTACTTAGCAGGAACGCATAACCGGCTCCACCGAAATCTAATGTGTTAATGGCGTCGGCAACCTTGGTCAGGCTGATGTCACCGCCAAATACCCCGAGCACCTGACCTGCGTCGCTGATCCGCGCGACTGTCGAGATTAGAATTTCACCCGTAGTGGAATCTTTGTAGGGTTCGGTTAAAACGGCTTGGTTACTGGCCTTTCCGGTTGCGTACCAAGGGCGGATGCGACCATCATAATCAGGTTTTGGATTCCAGGAGGCCGTGTTCTTGATGGGTTTTCCATCAGACTCAAGGGCGCCAAATACCAACTTGAATTCATCTTTCAGAATGGGCGAATCGATGATTCGCTGGGTCGCCTGCACACTGTACTGACGGTCGATTGTTTGGGATGCCAAATCCATCAGACGTAGTTTGCCGTTCAGCCAGTTTTCGATCTGCCGTGCCACAGCATTGCTCGATTCGGAAATGCCCGCCTCGACCTGGTGACGCAAAATCGTACGTATCTGCTCTACCTGAGCCAACGATAGAAGACTGGTCGTCACGAACAGCACACAAGCAGCCACAAGGCTCACCTTGTAACGGATTTTCATCGAGGACTCCGGAGGGTCTGGCAATTTCGTCGATCTGAGTTCAAGGCATCTCGACAGCAAGGTTTGCGGTCGAGATGCCTGACTCGGTCTGTTACAGCAGCCGTGGCTGAGCTTTAAAAGAAGCCCAGCGGATTGATGTCGTAGCTCACCAGCAGGTTTTTGGTCTGCTGATAGTGATCGAGCATCATCTTGTGGGTTTCACGGCCGACGCCGGACTTTTTGTAACCGCCGAACGCGGCGTGCGCCGGGTATAGGTGGTAGCAGTTGGTCCACACACGACCGGCCTTGATGGCGCGGCCCATGCGATAGGCGCGGTTGATGTCGCGGGTCCACAGGCCGGCACCGAGGCCGAACTCGGTGTCGTTGGCGATGGCCAGGGCTTCGGCTTCGTCCTTGAAGGTGGTGATGCTCACCACCGGGCCAAAGATTTCTTCCTGGAACACGCGCATTTTGTTGGTGCCCTTGAGCAGCGTCGGCTGGATGTAATACCCGGTCGCTAGGTTGCCCTCGAGTTTTTCTATCTTGCCGCCAGTCAGCAGCTCGGCGCCTTCGCCCTTGGCGATTTCCAGGTACGAAAGGATCTTGTCGAATTGCTGCTCAGACGCCTGTGCGCCGACCATGGTGTCGGTGTCCAGCGGGTCGCCACGTTTGATCGACAGGACTTTTTTCATCACGACTTTCATGAAGTCGTCGTAGATCGACTCTTGCACCAGCGCGCGGGACGGGCAGGTGCAGACTTCGCCCTGGTTGAAGAACGCCAGCACCAGGCCTTCGGCGGCTTTTTCGATGAAAGTCGGCTCGGCCTGCATGATGTCTTCGAAGAAGATATTCGGCGACTTGCCACCCAGCTCCACGGTGGACGGAATGATGTTTTCGGCGGCGCATTTCATGATGTGCGAGCCGACCGGGGTCGAGCCGGTGAACGCGATTTTGGCGATGCGTTTGCTGGTGGCCAGCGCTTCGCCGGCTTCTTTGCCGAAGCCTTGCACCACGTTCAGCACGCCCGGCGGCAGCAGGTCGCCGATCAGCTCCATCAGCACGGTAATGCCCAGAGGAGTCTGCTCGGCAGGCTTGAGCACCACGCAGTTACCGGCGGCCAGGGCCGGGGCGAGTTTCCAGGCGGCCATCAGGATCGGGAAGTTCCACGGGATGATCTGCCCGACCACGCCCAGCGGTTCATGGAAGTGATAGGCCGCGGTGTGTTCGTTGATCTCGGCGGAGCTACCTTCCTGGGCGCGGATGCAGCCGGCGTAGTAGCGGAAGTGGTCGGCGGCCAGCGGGATGTCGGCATTCAGCGTTTCCCGCACGGCTTTGCCGTTGTCCCAGGTTTCGGTGACGGCCAGCAGTTCCAGGTTCTGATCGATGCGGTCGGCGATTTTCAGTAGCGCCAAAGAGCGGTCCTGCACCGAGGTCTTGCCCCAGGCATCGGCCGCGGCGTGGGCTGCGTCCAGTGCATTTTCGATGTCTTCAGCGCTGGAACGTGGGAATTCGGCAATCGGTTGGCCATTTACGGGCGAAGTCGTAGTGAAGTACTGACCATTGACCGGCGCGACGAATTCACCGCCGATGTAGTTACCGTATTTGGCTTTGAACGAAACGATGGCACCGGGAGTGCCTGGGTGGGCGTAGTTCATGGTGGTGTGCTCTTGTTGTTTTGGGTTGTGGCCGCCCGTGGACGGCCACTGTCATTTGAACAAGCCTTGCAGGGTCAGGAGCCCTGAGGGGTTTCTCCACGCGCGAGACGGGCATTGATGTCTTCAATGACGGCCGGCAACTCGACGATGGTGTCGATCAGGTAGTGCGGGCGGGAGCCTTCGAACATCTTGACGATGCGCGCACGTTCCTCGGCCAATTCCTCCAGGGACAGATCCTTGAATTCTTCATAAGTCAGGCCCAGTGCATTGCCGGAGCAGGTCAATGCGACCGTCCACATGCCCGCGCTACGGCCTTCGAGAATGCCCGGCCAGGTGTCGTCGACCTTGACGCAGGCCGCCACATCGCTGATGCCCAAGGCAATCACGTTCGCCAAGGCTTGCGCTGGATGTGGACGCCCGTTGGGCACTTCGTCGGTAGCAACCACATGGTCGGTGACATAGCCGTTTTTGCGCGCCAGTTCTACGACTTTTTCCATGACTACGGCCGGGTAGCCTGAGCAGGAGCCGATTTTCAGACCCTTGTCGCGTAAACCATTGATCGTATCGAGAGCACCTGGAATTAGTGCCGAGTGCAGAGCGATCTTTTCGATCTGCAAAGGCATGAAGCGTTCGTAGAGGGCAGTGACGTCATCATCGGTTGGCAAACGGCCGAAGGCGGCTTGGTAGCGTGCGGCGATCTGCGGCTCATTGCACAAGGTGCGGATATGATCCCACTTGCCCATGCCCATCGGGCCACGAGCTTCTTCGAGGGAAACGGCAACGCCGAATTCACCGAACGCTTCAACGAAAATCTGAGTCGGTGCGAATGAACCGAAGTCAACGACGGTGCCCGCCCAGTCCAGGACCACTGCTTGCAGTTGGGAAGGTTGTTTGTAGTGCATGATGATCACTCCAGCATTGGGTAGGTTAGTAGTACTAGTTCAGGGGGTGGTGCCGACGATGACCGGTTGTACCGGCGTCGATACCAATTGCGGGTTTTCCGCTGTTTTCGGACGGCTGTTCCAAAATGGAACCAACATCAGACTGGCCAGTAGTGCTGCGCCGGTGAAGACCAGGAACACGGTGAGGGTGTCGAAGTAACCCGGCAGCAAACCACCGAGGACCGCACCTACCGACCCGCAGCCATTAACGAAACCTGCGGAGGAGGCAGCTCCATCTTTGCTACCGAAGTCAATGGCAGCTGAGCCGCTGATCATCGAATCCGGTCCGTAGAGCGTCAGGCCCATCATGAACAGCAGGCCGACCACCATGTACAGACTGCCGCTCTGCATGGCAGGAACGAAAAGGCCAAGGCAAAGGGTGAGGACAACCAAGCTAAGGACACAGGCCGGTATACGACGAGCGCCGAAGTACTTATCCGATGCGATACCGATGAGGATCGGACCGATCAGACCGGCCAGCTCGAAAGAGGTTGGGACGATGGCGGAGGCCACCTTGCCGATTTCGGGCATGCGTTCGTAGATGATCACCGGACCCCACAGGAGGATGGCGTAGCGCGCGGGCTTGAGCATGAAATAAGCTAGGCCGAGCACCATCACAGTTCGGTTTTTCATTACGATGCGCAAGCCGGCCCACATGCTTTCGCGCGCAACGACGACATTGCTGACGGGTTCAACCTCGATTTCGACAGGAGGCAGACCGACGTCTTCCGGGGTGTTGCGTTGCAGGAAGAAAAACAGCACCGCCACAACCAGCACCACGACAGCGCTGCTAATGAACGCGATGCGCCAGTCGTGGTAAGTGTTGTACGCCCACCAGCCGGCAAACGGCGTGGCCACCAGACCGCCGAAGGCGTAAGAGGTGCACCAGTAACCCAGTACGCGACCCCGTTCGCCAGTGGTGAAAAAACTCCCGACGTTCTTACATAGACCAGACCAACCGGTGGACTGGGCAAGCCCCTGGATTAGCATGCAGGAGACGAAAATCGGCAGGGTAGCGTAGGTCCCCATAAGCAGCGCGGCTAGCGCTGAGATGACAAGTCCGCTAAGTACCACAACCCTGGGACCGAATCGGTCAGAGAAGTTGCCCCAAAGAAACTGTCCCACTGCATATGCGGTTAGATAGAGGGCGTCGAGATTGGCCATCATGGCCTTTTCGAGCATGAAGTTCGGGTCTTCGCCAATACCCAGCTTGGCGACAGAAAACGCCTTGCGGGTAAAGTAGAAGGCGGCATAAGCCAGCCAGGTAATGAGAAAAATTTGCACGCGCCAACGCTGGAGAGATTTCCAGCCGGTTGCGAGAGGGCTTGCAGCGTTCTTGTTCATGGTGTTCTGATCCCGTATGGGTTGCCGTACAGCGCAAAAAGTTGTTTTTGTTTTTGTTTTGGGTGCCACAACCCGGTCCAGGCGAACTGAAAAATTTCAGTAGGCGAGGTTTATGGCTTGTGGCTGCTGGCGTCAGACATCAGATTTTTTGGATAGGCTCTATCGCTGGCTCCTGCTCGACGCTGCCGAGCTGTGAATGACCAGATCCATGGAGAAAAGAGGTCGCCGTAAAGAAGGTGCGATCCCAACACCCGCCCCGACACACCCAGAGTGGCGGCGACCCGAAAGGGGAAATCGGTTAGGTCGCTTCCATTTCCACGCCCATCGCGACGAGGCTGTCAGCGATAGCGCGTAGCAACTGATGGACGATGTGTTCGTCGATCTGGCCGATGCATCCGATGCGGAAACTTTCGGCCACGGTCAACTTGCCTGGGTAGATGATGAATTGGCGGGTCTTAAGCTCATCGTAGAAACGCATGAACTCGAAGTTTGGATGCTCAGGGCAAAAGAACGTGGTGATGATCGGCGATAACCAGCAGTCTTCCAGCAAGGTCCGGAAACCCAGTTCACGCATACCGCTGACCAGGACGTCGCGGTTGCGTGTGTAACGTGCCAGCCGACCATGCACGCCGCCTTCTGCTTGGTGCTGCTCCAAGGCTTTGTGAAAAGCAACGACACTGTGAGTAGGCGGGGTGAAGCGCCACTGGCCGGTGCGCTCCATGTACACCCACTGCTCGTAGAGGTCGAGGGACAGCGAGTTGGCGCGACCTTTGGCGGACTCCAGCACGGAGCGACGGATGATCACGAAGCCGAAGCCGGGGATGCCCTCGATGCACTTGTTGGCCGAGGACACCAGCACGTCAAAGGCGATTTCTTTGACGTTCACCGGCACGGCCCCGAAGGTGCTCATGGCGTCGATGATCAGGCGCTTGCCGTGATCCTTCACCACGTCGGCGATCTCGCGCAGAGGGTTGAGGATGCCGGAGCTGGTTTCGCAGTGAACCACAAAGACGTGGGTCACATCCGGATTGGCGTTGAGCAGCGCGTCCACTTCATCGGGCTGCGGTGGCAGGTAGTCACCCTTGTCCAGAGTGATGTAGGCGCGGTTCAGGTATTCCAGGGTTTTGGTGGCGCGCTGGCCGTAGGCGCCGTTCATCAGCACCAACACTTTGCCGTCACGCGGGATAGCGGTGGCCAGCGCCGCCTCTACCGAGTAGCTGCCGCTGCCTTGCAGAGGCACACACGCAAAGCTGTCGTCCTGCACGCCCGCCATGCCAAGAAGGCTCTGGCGAACTTCGGCGGTGACTTGGTTGAAGGCACCATCCCATGAACCCCAGTCGCGGAGCATGGCTTCCTTGGTGGCTTTGGAAGTGGTCAGTGGACCCGGGGTCAACAGGTAGGGCTCACCCAGGGCTGGCGTTGCCAACGGCTGGGTAATCGGGAATTCAGCTTTGGTCATGATCTTCTCCGGCGGTGTTATTTTTGTGGGGAGTGATGCACGGATTGATAAAAACATCTGGTAATAAATAAGTGAAATCGATTTATCACACTTCAGATAAAAGCTGAGCTTATAAGTTGGATTACATCACCGCTGTAGATCAGCCTCGATCTATCTGTGCGCTCATTTTGGGTGAGTAAGTTCAAATTTCTTCCCATGACGATGCATTTCTAGGACTTACGTACCTGCCCAAGTTGAGCTTGCGATTCGAAGCCACCCCAGAAAATCCCCTTAGCGCTTGAGACGCGGACTCGCTCGGTACGGGATCGAAATAAGTACTTTTCTCCGCTGGTCGTTTGAGTGATAAGCCCCACCGCGTGCACGTTTCGCAGGATTCTGCGGCCGATTTTGTTTCGCTCAGACTTGCTTTAATTGTTGCTGAGAACAGGGGATACACCTCCGTGCTATGCGTTTTTTCCGAGAATTATCGCCAAATATAAGTATTTATATAGTGAAAACCACTGGTTGTTCTTTCTTAGACTGCGCCGAACGAGACCTACAACAATTTCAGCGGTTAGCCACTTAGAGGGAATGAACATGCGCGTTCTGGTGCTTGGTAGCGGTGTGATTGGCACCACCAGTGCTTATTATCTGGCGCGTGCCGGATATGAAGTGGTGGTGGTGGATCGGCAGCCGGCTGCTGCCTTGGAGACCAGTTTCGCCAATGCAGGCCAGGTGTCGCCGGGCTATGCCTCGCCGTGGGCCGCGCCGGGAGTGCCGCTCAAAGCCATCAAGTGGTTGCTACAACGCCACGCACCACTGGCGATCAAGGCCACTCCCGATATTGATCAGTACCTGTGGATGGCGCAGATGCTGCGCAACTGCACCGCCAGCCGTTACGCAGTGAACAAGGAGCGCATGGTCCGCCTGTCCGAGTACAGCCGAGACTGCCTCGACGAGCTCCGCGCCGAAACCGGCATTACCTACGAAGGCCGCAGCCTCGGTACCACCCAATTGTTCCGCACCCAGGCTCAACTGGATGGCGCCGCGAAAGACATCGCGGTGCTGAAAGAGTCCGGCGTACCGTTCGAACTGCTCGACCGCGCCGGCATTGCCCGCGTCGAGCCAGCGCTGGCCAGCGTCACCGACATCCTCGCCGGTGCCCTGCGCCTGCCGAACGACCAGACGGGCGACTGCCAGATCTTCACCACCCGCCTGGCAGAAATGGCGGTGAAACTGGGTGTGGAATTCCGCTTTGGTCAGTACATTCAGCGCCTCGACTACGCCGGTGATCGCATCAACGGCGTGTGGATCGACGGCAAGCTGGAAACCGCTGACCGCTACGTGCTGGCACTCGGCAGCTACTCGCCGCAATTGCTCAAGCCGCTGGGGATCAAGGCGCCGGTGTACCCGCTCAAGGGTTACTCGCTGACCGTGCCGATCACCAACCCGGCGATGGCCCCGACCTCGACCATTCTCGACGAGACCTACAAGGTCGCGATCACCCGTTTCGACAACCGCATCCGCGTTGGTGGCATGGCGGAGATTGCCGGTTTTGACCTGTCGCTTAACCCGCGTCGGCGCGAAACCCTGGAGATGATCGTCAACGACCTTTATCCTCAGGGCGGCGATCTGGCCCAGGCGAGTTTCTGGACCGGTCTGCGTCCGACTACCCCGGACGGCACGCCGATCGTGGGCGCGACCCTGTTCAAGAACCTGTTCCTGAACACCGGTCACGGCACACTCGGCTGGACCATGGCGTGTGGCTCCGGCCGCTTGCTGGCTGACCTGATGGCGAAGAGAACGCCGCAGATCAGCGCCGAAGGCCTCGATATTTCCCGTTACGACAGTGGTACGTCGGAGCCTGCAGTGCAGGGCGCTCCAGCGCCAGCTCAACAATGAGCGAGAACGTATAAGCCAATTCGACACCAAGCGTTGCGCACGGCGAAATCGCCTTGTGACAGCGTTGGTTTTCATTTCTCATGATACTGCCAGTAAAGGCTGCCACCATGCGTCCTGCCCGTGCCTTGATCGACCTTCAAGCCCTGCGTCAAAATTACCAAATTGCCCGTGAACTCACGGGAGCCAAAGCCCTCGCGGTGATCAAGGCCGATGCCTATGGTCATGGCGCGGTGCGCTGCGCCCAGGCGCTGGAAGCCGAGGCTGACGGTTTTGCCGTGGCCTGCATCGAAGAGGCATTGGAGCTGCGTGCGGCGGGTATTCGGGCGCCGGTATTGTTGCTGGAAGGGTTCTTCGAAGCCGATGAGTTGGCGCTGATCGTCGAGCATGACTTCTGGTGCGTGGTGCATTCGCTGTGGCAACTCGAAGCCATCGAGAAAGCCACACTGACCAAGCCGATCACGGTCTGGCTCAAGCTCGATTCGGGCATGCACCGCGTCGGCCTGCACCCAAAGGATTATCAGGATGCCTATCAACGGCTGCTGGCCAGCAGCAAGGTCGAGAAAGTGGTGCTGATGAGCCACTTCGCCCGGGCCGATGAGCTGCACGAACAGGCCAGTGCCGAGCAGGTCGCGGTGTTTGAAGCCGCGCGTAAAGGCTTGTCGGCGGAAGTCAGCTTGCGTAACTCGCCGGCCGTGTTGGGCTGGCCGCAGATCCCGAGTGATTGGGTTCGCCCCGGCATGATGATGTACGGCGCGACGCCGTTCGAAGAAGCCAACACTGTGGCCGCTCGCCTGCAACCGGTGATGACCCTGCAATCCAAAGTGATTTGCGTGCGTGAACTGCCGGCCGGCGAGCCGATCGGTTACGGCGCCAAATTCATTACACCCAAGCCGATGCGCGTTGGCGTGGTCGCCATGGGTTATGCCGACGGTTACCCGCGTCATGCACCGACCGGCACGCCAGTCATGGTCGCCGGGCAACGCAGCCAGCTGATCGGCCGGGTGTCGATGGACATGCTCTGCATCGACCTGACCGACGTGCCGCAAGCCGCCCTCGGTTCGACCGTCGAGTTGTGGGGCAAAAACATCCTCGCCAGCGATGTGGCAGCGGCAGCGGACACAATTCCTTATCAGATTTTCTGCAACCTGCGCCGGGTACCAAAACTCTATTGCGAAGATTAATTGAAGCGCACCGGGCCTGGGTCCTGAAAGTGTTGAAAACAGAAAAGCCGTCGGCCAATAGCCAGGCGGTTTTTTGTTGGCAAGCGTAAAAGTTTCGCTGTGTGATCGAGGCTTTACTCCTTGTCCGCCTTGCCGGCAGCCGCGGCAAATTTTGCCAGACGCACATCCAGCCGACTTGGCCGTTGGTTGCGGTCCTCAGCTTGCTCCTTGCGGCGAACGGCGTTGCGGACCATTAGTGAGCCCAGGTAGCGAATAGGCTCCGGTGGGAAATGGCCGAGGGGGCCTTGCAGTAGTGGCGAGCGTGTCCAAGGATTGTCCAACCCCAAAACCAGAGATGAGAGGATTTTCCCTCCCATATGACAGGGGCCGACGCCACTACCGGAATAGCCGAAACCATAGAAAATGTTGCCACTTGTACCCATACGGCCGAAGAAAGGCAGCCCGGTGACTGAGCGATCCGACGGACCATTCCAGGTGGCGGAGATGCCGACATCGGCAAATTCCGGAAAGAACTCCGTGAGGGTGTTACGCAACAACCCCGCGTAAGGTGACGGTTGGTCGAATACCGGCAACATGCGACCGCCGTAGGCGAAGGTGTTGCCACCCTTGCCGAGCATGATCCGGCCGTCCGGGGTGTTGTGGTAGTAGTGCACGAAGATCCGCGAGTCGAGCACGGTTACCCCGTTGGTCAGGCCGATTCGTTCGAGCAGATCAGGCCGCGGCTCAGTAATGATCATGTCGCTGGAGACGATAGCCACCGAACGCTCGAACTCTGGAAAAACCCGCGCCATCCAGGCGTTGATCGCCAGCACCACGCGGTTGGCGACCACGTTCCCGCCCTGCGTCTTGATGGTGGCCGGCAGCCCTTGTTCCAGGCCGGTCATCGGCGAGCCTTCAAAGATTCGCACGCCCAGATCCAGCGCGACCCGACGCAGACCGCGCACCAGCTTACCCGGCTGCACACTGGCAGCCGCTGGCGAAAACCAGCCTTCAATGTGCCGGGTCGAACCTGCCATACGCTGCACGTCAGCTAGCGCGTATTTGGAGAAAGAGTTGATGCCATTGCGCTCCAATGCCGCGATCACCCCGTCGGTCGAGCCGACCTGAGCCTTGTTTGTCGCGGTGTAGAGCGTGCCATCGAGACGGTAGTCGGCATCAACCCCGTACTTTTCGCAAAAGCTGCCGATGGCGTAAATGCTCTGCTCCGATTCCTTGACCAGGCGTACCGCCTCTTCGACGCCAAACAAGCGCTCTAGGGTGAAGTACTTGGCCGACCAGGACAGCGCGCAGCCGCCGTTGCGCCCGCTGGCGCCGGCACCGCAAATGTCGGCTTCGACGATGACAACGTCCAGTTCGGGGTTCTGTTCCTTGATCATGACCGCGGTCCACAAGCCTGTGTAACCGCCACCGACGATGCAGACATCGGCGCGGGTGTCCTGCTGCAGCGGCGGACAAGGCGTGGCGTATTGGTTTTTCAGAGCCTGGTCGAGCCAGTAGGGGCGCATTGGGTCATCTCCGTTGATCGTTTCAGGGCAATAGTCAGGACGCAATCAGGCGCACGCGGCGACCACAATCATTTCCACGCGCCAACCGGGGTCGATTAAATCCGCTAGGGTGCAAGCTCGCGTGGGGGCATGGCCCTCGGGAAAGAACTCGTCCCAGACCTTGTTGAGTCCTGCGTAGTCCTCGCGATGGGCGAGCAGGATACGCACCGAAAGCACTTGCTTGCGGCTACTACCTGCACTGAGCAATAGCTGCTCGATACCGGCGAGTACCTCGTGGGTCTGTGCCTCGATATCGCCACTGAGGTCCGTGGCAACCTGGCCACCGATGTAGAGGTGGTTCTCATACCGGACCATGTCCGAACGGCGTTTTATCGCGGCGAAACGTTCAATTTCCATCAAGCATTCCCGGTGGGTACGAGGGGCGGCACTGTTGAAGACAGTGCTCTGTGGACTTGCGAAAACCATGTTTGCAGTCCATCGTTTATAAATAAAATCGATTTAACGTATGCATGAATAAGTTGAACCTATGCAAAGACTTCCCCAATGACTATTTCCCATACCCAGCTCAAGGCTTTCCACGCCGTCGCAGTCAACGGCAGTTTCACGCGGGCGGCCGAACAGCTTTGCCTGTCTCAACCGGCGGTGTCCGATCAGGTTCGCAAACTTGAGGATTACTACGGGGTGATGGTGTTCTACCGTGACAAGCGTCTGGTGCGCTTGACGGAAGTGGGGGAACGGCTGTTCGGCATGACCCGGCGTCTGTTCGATATCAGTGTGGATGCCCACGACATGCTGATGGACTACCGCACCCTCTCGACTGGAACCTTGAATCTGGCGGTGGATGCGCCGGTGCATGTGTTGCCTTATGTCGCACGCTTTTGCAGTCGCTACCCCGGTATCGATGTGAAGATTGAAACCGCCAATACTGATGAGGTGCTGCAACGGTTGTTCGGCCATCAGGCAGACATTGCCCTGCTAGGGCGCAACATCGAAGATGAACGCCTTCAGACATTGCACCTACGGAGCGATCCGATGCACGCTTTCGTTGCGCTTGACCATCCTTGGGCACAACGCCAATCAATCAGCCTCGCTGATCTGGACGACACGCCCTTGGTTCTTCGGGAAAAAGGTTCGGTCACCCGCCTATCCCTGGAGGAGGAAATGACAGCGGCGGGCCTGCATATTCGCAAGGCGATCGAAGTGGAAGGGCGTGAGGCGGCTCGTGAGGCCGTGGCGATTGGCATGGGCGTTGGTGTCGTGTCGGCGGCCGAGCTTGGCTCGGACTCGCGTCTTCGTGGTTTGCCCATCATCGATTGCCCGCGTCGCTTCACCGAGACTCTGGTCTGCCTGCGCGCGCAGAGTTCACGGCGTATCCTGACCACCTTCTTCGACATGGTTCGAGAAGGCTTGGTTGAGTGAGATTACGTTTGATCACTTACGAACGCAGCTATCTATGGCGCTATGGGTGGCTGCACGCGAAGGGCTGAACGGCTGCTTTTGGCCGATTCTGTTGAAAAAGTAGCTCCCCTGTCTGGCCTGCGGCAAAATCTCTGCATTGGCCAGCAGGGAAGCACGCAGCATGATGGGACAGTTATCGAGTGGGCAGGAACGGCTGTTTTACTCGTTCAACCTTGAAGACCACATCCCCGCCAATCACCTTCTGCGTAGCATTGATCGGTGTCTCGATCTGAGCGACTTGCGCCATTACCTCGCCGATTTTTACAGCCCAATTGGGCGTCCGTCGATTGACCCTGAGTTGATGATCCGCATGCTGATCGTGGGCTATTGCTACGGCATTCGCTCAGAGCGTCGGCTGTGCGAAGAAGCCCATTTGAACCTGGCGTATCGCTGGTTCTGCCGGTTAAGCCTTGAAGATGAAGTCCCCAATCACTCGACCTTTTCCAAAAATAGGCACGGCCGTTTTCGGGACAGCGATTTGTTTCGCTGGCTGTTCAACGAAGTGCTGCGTCGTTGCATGGACGCCGGCCTGGTCAAGGGCGAAGGCTTTGCCGTGGACGCCAGCATCATCAAAGCGGATGCCAGCCGGCAGCGCGGTGTACCGGGTGATGAACCGGTCAACTGGAACGATCCGGCCCTGAGCACCCGCGCCGTGCGTGAGTATCTTGAGGCACTCGATGAAGAGGCTCTGGCCGAAACGCTACCGAAGCGCCTATCGCTGACTGATCCTCAAGCCCGCTGGACCGCAGCTCCAGGTGGCCCAGCGTTCTACGCTTATTCCACGAATTATCTGATCGATACCGAGCACGGCGTGATCATGGACGTGGAACCCACACCGGCTCATCGAACCGCAGAAGTCGAGAGCACCAAGACGATGATCGAACGGGTCGAAGCGCAGTTCGACATCAAGCCGGAGCGCCTTATTGGCGACACCGCTTACGGCACCGCGCCGATGCTGGCCTGGATGGTGGAGGAAAAAGACATCGAGCCGCATGTGCCGGTGTGGGACAAAACCGAGCGCAAGAACAACAGTTTTTCGAGCAACGATTTCCACTGGAATGAAGAGGCTGAGGAATACCGCTGCCCGGCCGGAAACCCATTGCGCAGCGAATGGCGAGCCTTCAAAAATGAGCGTTCACACGTCACCAAAGCCAACACCATTATCTTCCGATCCCGGCAGACCGACTGCGTTGCCTGTCTGATGAAAGCCAAGTGCTGCCCGAACACTGCGTGCCGCAAGATCGCCCGCAGCGTCCATGAAGCCGCGCGCGATGTGGCTCGGCGAATCGCAGCGACACCTGGGTACGTGCGCTCTCGCCACGAACGTAAGAAGGTCGAAATGTTGTTTGCCCACCTCAAGCGCATCCTGAAATTGGATCGCCTGCGACTACGTGGCATGAGTGGCGCGACTGATGAATTCACGCTGGCCGCTGCGGTGCAGAACCTGCGACGGCTGGCCAAATTTACATCTCAAGGGCCACCTGCCACGGGATAGGTGCGCCTGCACGAAGCAAAAAACCTCAAATTAACCCAATAACAGAGCAGCAAAGGTCAACGAAGAGCCGAGAAACCACTCGATGTGGTGAGTAGGTTCTCCGATGGTGGTCGTGCCTTAGTTCAGGCCAGCTGAAAATCCGACTTTTTCAACAGAATCGGCCGATCTCTGCCCGTCGTGAATGGCGGTTTCCGCCCCGGCCAACCGGCCCGATGCAAGGCGTAGAGCAAGGTGGCGGTATCTAGCCCCGGCAGCGTGCCGATTGCTCTTCAGTCGCGACCAGAAACAACATCGCTGATGTCCGCTCAGTTGCCGTTCTTGATATTGCTCCAGGAGCGCGTACGGACACGATCCACCGCATGGGACTGCGGTTGCAGGGTGAACAGCGTGGCTATCACTTGCGCAGTGGGGTAGATGTTCGGGTTGTCGTTCACTTCAGCCGAGACGAGCGCTGTCGCGTCTTTGTTGGCGTTGGCGGTGAGCGCCAGATCGGTAGCAGGCGCAATCACTTCCGGGCGCAGCATGTAGTTGATGAAGGCCAGCCCATGCTCCGGGTGGCTGCCGTCTTTCACCAGTACCAGGTTATCGGACCACAGCGGTGCACCTTCGACGGGGATGCTGTATTCGATTTTTACTCCTTTTCCGGCTTCGTTGGCGGCCTGCTTCGCACCGAATACCGCACCGGACCAGGTCAGGGCCACGCAGATATCGCCGTTGGCCAAGTCGCTGCCGATCTTCGACGAATTGAAATAGGTGATGTACGGGCGCAGCTTCAGCATCAGCGCTTCGGCTTTTTTATAATCATCGGGGTTGCTGCTGTTGGGAGGGAGGCCAAGGTAGTGCAGGGCGATCGGCATGATCTCGGCGGGCGCGTCCAGAATTCCCACCCCACATTGACTGAGTTTGGCCAGGTTCTCTTCTTTGAACAGCAGGTCCCATGAGTTCACCGGTGCCTGGTCACCCAGGACGGCGCGGACCTTTTCAACGTTGTAGCCAATCCCATCGGTGCCCCATAGGTAAGGTATGGCGTATTGGTTGTCAGGGTCGTTCGCGCGAAGCTTTTCCAAAAGTATCGGGTCGATGTGTTTCAGATTGGGCAGTTGGCTGCGGTCGAGCTTTTGCAAGGCACCGGCCTTGATCAGGGCGGGCAGGATGAAGTTACTGGCCACCACCACGTCATAACCGCTATGGCCGGTCATCAGCTTGGCCTCCAGTACTTCGCCGCTGTCAAAGGTGTCATACACAGGCTCAATACCCGTGTCGCGCTTGAAATCCTGGAGGGTGGTCGGACCGATGTAGTCGTACCAGTTGTACACGTGCACGGTGGGCGTATCAGCTGTTGCGGTCGTTATCCAGGCCGACAGACAGGTGCTGATTCCGAGGTTCAAAGACGAGCGGTAACGACACAATGTGACACTCCTGGCCTGCTTCAGGACCGTGATGTTCGGGAGAGGACAGGTTAGTGATACAGGCTGTTGCGGCCTATTACCAAGGTGGGTTACTCGAAAGGGGTAGTGATTGGAAGCCTTGTCGCCAAACGCTTTCTACAAAGCGCTCCAAGCGTTGAATAGTTTGACGCCTTAAGTCGCAATGGGCCGTTTTCTACCCGTAGCGACAGACTGCTCCTGGTCGATTTCTGCCCGTCGCGAAGGGCAGAAATCGGCCAAAAGCGGACTCTCCGACCTGCTCACAACAATGTTCGTTTCCCACCCTTGTGCGTCCCAGAATGCTAAGTAAATGTCCCGCTTCGCCCATAGTCCTGCGACTGAAATAGCTACTGTAGGACAACCCTCAATCACTGGCAGGGGGCAGTTACCTACACCGGATGCTCTTATAGCGCACCGTCGTTCAGCTCGGATTGGAGACAACAATGACAACAGTCGCCGCAGCCCAAGACACGCCTTCACCCCTTACCCCCACGGCACCGGCCACTATCCGGTCATCAGTGCGTCAGCATTCGATCAAAGTGGAGATTTGCTCCCCCGCCATCGGTGCTGAACTGAGCAACGTCAATCTGGCCGATGCGGCCCATGATCCGGAACTGATCGCGGAAATCCGGGCGCTGTGGCTAAAGCACAAAGTGCTGTTCTTTCGCGACCAGGACATCACCCCCCTGGAACAACAGCACTTCGCTGCGCAATTCGCTGAACTGGAAGCCCATCCCCTGGCGCCGAGCCACCCGGAAGCGGACAAGTTGCTGATGCTGTACCGTAACCTCGACCCAAGCAAACCCAAGAGCTATGTTGAAAAGGCCAGCCGCGAAAATCTCTGGCATGCCGATGTCACCTATAAAAAAGCACCGCCGCGCGGAGCGGTATTGCGCTGCGAAATGGGTCCTGACACCGGCGGAGACACCCTCTTTTCCAACATGGTGATGGCTTACGAAAACCTGCCAAACGCCATTAAGCAACGGATCGAGGGTCTGTACGCAAAGCACGGTTCCGAGCAGACCTTTGGCGCCCAATTGCCCCGCGAAGAACGTCACGCCATGGCCGTGAAAAACCCTTCTGCTGAACATCCGGTGGTACTTACCCATCCTGAGACAGGCGAAAAGGTGTTGTTCGTCAACTCCGCGTTCACCACCCATTTCGCGAACTTCTTCAACTTCGAGGACATTCGCTACGGCCAGGACTTCATGCCCGAGGCTCATCATCTGATGAACTACCTGATCTCCCAAGCCGCTATTCCGGAGTACCAGGTACGTCTGAAATGGCGAACCAATACGGTTGCCATGTGGGACAACCTGCAAGTCCAGCACTACGCAGTGGCGGACTACGGCAATGCGCCAAGAAAGATGCTGCGCGCCACCCTCGCGGGCACCCCGCTGACCTGAACCTGACTGCGTGACAGACAGCTGGGCACCCGATCATCAACGATGGTCGGGCGATCCCGGCCGCCGAAAAATCCCAACCACAACAACAATTAACGGAGTTACCTATGCTCTACGAACACGTCGACACCGCCGTCATCGATGGCGAATCCCTGCCATGGATTCCGTTTACCCCTTATGCCGAAAACGTTCTGCTGAAGTACTTCAAGCTTGATCCGATTCGTGGTGAGTGGATTGTCATGATGAAGTCGCCGATCGACATGCAACTGCCCAAGCACCATCACACGGGGACAGTGATGGTCTACACGATCGAAGGCCAGTGGAAATACAAGGAACATGACTGGGTCGCCGGCCCAGGCAGCATCGTATATGAGACGGCTGGATCGACTCACACGCCTGAAGTCGTCAGTACGGGCAGCATAGATGGATACGTACTCACCTTGGTCCAGGTGAATGGCGATCTCGCGTTCTTGGACGGCAACGACAACATCGTCGCGCTCGAAAACTGGAAGTCAGGATTGCATCGCTATCTGGCTTATTGCGAGCAGCATGACATCGCACCGAAAGACCTGACCGCATTCAACTGATCTGGATTTCATGGAGTCCCGGCATACCCGGCTTTAAGGGACCGCCGGGATTGTTATCAGATCGTAAAAATTCAGCGGAGAGAACAGGATGTGTCGGTTCGTGATCTTGATGCGAAATCTGACAAGTGCCCGGCCGCCTGCTCGCTCCCCAATAACAAAAAATAAAAGGAGCGCTGTCATGAATGGTTTGATGATGCACAAGCCGCTGTTGATCTCCTCGCTCATTGAGCATGCCGACCGCCATCACGGCGATACGCAGATCGTCTCTCGTAGGGTGGAGGGCGATATCCATCGCTACACTTTCCGTGATTGCCACCGTCGCGCGCGCCAATTGGCCAGCGCGCTGACCCGGTTGGGGGTCCAGCCCGCCGACCGGATCGGCACGCTGGCCTGGAACGGCCACCGTCATCTGGAGTTGTACTACGGCGTATCCGGTATGGGTGCCATCGTGCATACCATCAACCCGCGTCTGCATGAAGACCAGGTCGCCTATATCGCCAACCACGCCGAAGACCAGTACATCTTCTTCGACCTGACCTTCTTGCCGTTGATCAAGACCATCGCGGGGCGCTGCCCTACGGTCAAGGCGTTCATCGCCATGACCGATCAAGCGTATATGCCGAAAGACGCCGGCATCGACAACTTGCAGTGCTATGAAGATCTGCTTCAACGGGAATCCTCTGACTATGCCTGGCCGATTTTCGACGAGGAAGCCGCCAGTACGCTCTGCTACACCTCTGGCACGACAGGCAACCCGAAAGGGGTTTTGTACAGTCATCGCTCATCGGTGCTGCACACCTATGCGGCCGCCCTGCCTGACGCCCTGAATTGTTCAGCACAAGATGTGATTTTGCCCGTTGTGCCGATGTTTCATATCAACGCCTGGGGACTTCCCTACATCGCATGCATGGTCGGGGCAAAGCTTGTGCTTCCCGGACCGGCCCTGGACGGAGAATCGCTATTCGAATTGCTTGAAGCCGAGCGGGTGACCTTGTCCGCGGGTGTCCCGACTGTGTGGCAAAACCTCCTTGGTTATCTGGAAAAAACGGACAAGCGATTCTCCAGCATGAAACGCAGCATCATTGGTGGTGCGGCCTGTTCCCCATCCATGCTGCATACCTTTCAGGAAACCTACGGCGTAGCTGTATTGCACGTCTGGGGGATGACTGAATTGAGCCCCATCGGAACGGTCGGCAGCCTGAAGGCCAGGCACGTTGAAATGTCCCCGATAGAACGTTTTGCCGTGCAATCCAAGCAAGGCCGAGCGGTATTCGGCGTCGACATGAAAATCGTTGACGTTGACGGCGCGGAGCTGCCTTGGGATGGGGTGACTGCTGGTGACCTGCTGGTGCGTGGACCTTGGGTGGTACGCGATTATTTCAGGAGCGGGGACAGTTCGCCGCTGCTTGAGCAAGCGGGTCAAAGATGGTTCCCAACCGGCGATGTGGCGACCATCGATGTCGATGGCTTCATGCAGATCACCGATCGCAGCAAAGACGTGATCAAGTCAGGAGGTGAATGGATAGGTTCCATCGAATTGGAAACCATTGCGATGGCCCATCCGGCAGTCTCCCAGGCGGCCTGCATTGCCGCGAAACACGCCAAGTGGGACGAGCGCCCCCTGCTGATCGTTGTCAGGAAACCGCAAGCAACACTGACACGAGAAGAATTGCTCGCCTTTTATGAAAGCAAGATCGCGAAATGGTGGACACCGGATGATGTGATCTTTGTCGACACAATTCCATTAGGTGCCACGGGCAAGATCCAGAAGAACCGTCTTCGAGAGCAATTCGGCGATCATCTGCTGGTTAAAGCTGCTGGCTGAGCCTGCATGCCCCATGTGCGGCCGTGAGTTATCGCGACCACGCATGGGGCAAACGCTCGCTTTTAGCGTCCCATCTGTTCGAGAAATTCAAGAAGCAATTCGTTGACATGATCGGCACTTTCTTCCGCCGCGCTATGACCCACACCGGGTAGCAGGACCTTCTTCTGTAGTCCGGGTAAATAGGTGTCGATCTGCTCGTAGAGACTACGGATTTCGACTGGTTCGAGTGATGGGTCGGCAGCACCACCGATGAACAGGCTCGGCTGGCGGACCACCGCACCGTCGAGAAACGCGGTGATTTCCCAGTTCCGGTCGCGACAGCGGTAGTAGTTCAGAGCACCGGTAAACCCTGTGCGCGTGTATTCGGCGACGTAGTAATCGAGCGCCCGTTCGCTCAACCATGACGGGAACTCGCCCTTCGGTTCAGTGAAAGCATTGAGAATGGGCTCACCAGGCTCAACAAACAGACGCCAGCGATCAGGTCCGATAGCGCTGCCAGAGATCGAGTAGAAGACACTGCGCAAGGTCTTGCGCGGATCATTAGCCAACTCACGATCCGGTTTGTCGAGCTGCTGGAAATACAGGTGGTGATACACCCGCCCCTTCGCCATGGCCTGCAAACCTACGGTCGGCTTGACCTTGCCCCGAGGTGGCACCGGCGTGTTGAGCATCACCAGGCCACGAAACAAATCCGGCCGCAACATGGCTGCCGCCTGGGCCACCCAGGCACCCAGGTCGTGGCCGATAATCACTGCGGACGTTTCACCCAGCACCGCCATCAAGCCCACCATGTCGCCGACCGCCTGACTCATGTCATAGGCTTCAATGGCATCGGGTCGATCGGTTTGGCCAAAGCCGCGTTGATCGGGGACCACGACGCGATAGCCAGCCTCGACCAATGCGCCGATCTGGCGTCGCCACATGTACCAAAGATAGGGAAAACCGTGCAGCAGGATGACGAGCGGGCCCTGCCCCTCGTCGATGTAATGCATGCGAATGCCATTGAGTTCGGCGAAACAGTGATTGAATGCCTCTGGGTCGTCGGGGTCCACTTTCGGCCTTGCCTCGAGCGGCTGGTCGATATGAGTTGCGGTGCGCGTGTTCATTTATCTACCTCCATCTTTTTGTCGTTGTAGGCCTGAAGGTAGCCGTGACCAGATGTCCTGCACTAAGCTTGGCAGGACACAATCTTGCGAATTTGGGACATAGGAGGGATTCATGTACACCCTGACGCGAAGTGCCAGCCTTACCGACTATGAGCGGGTTGCCCGTTCAGTGGGACTCGACCCCTTTCGCATGCTGCGGCTGGCCAAGCTGCCGACCAGTGTCCTCGACGATCCAAACATCATGATCAGCAGCGACTCGGTGGGTTGGCTCTTGGAGGAGTCAGCCCGTCTCTCCGGCCAGGTGGCTTTCGGACTGCTGCTCGCGGAAACCCGGCAGCTGTCCAACTTTGGCATGCTCGCGCTGCTCATCCGCGAAGAGCCAACGCTTCGCGCAGCGTTGCAATCCTGCTTTCGCTATACGCGTTTGCATAACGCAGGGGTGCAATTGTGGCTCGAGGATGCAGGCGACCTGACCCTGCTGTATGTGGGTGTGAACATGCAGGGTCATCATGGCGTCTGGCGCCAGGCGATTGAAATGGCAACCGGCATCATGCTTCGGACGTTGAGCGTTCTGAGCGGCCATACCTTCCGGCCGGTAAGGGTCGGTTTTACTCACGAGCGACCTGTCAGCCTGGAAGTGCACCACCGCGTGTTGGGTACAACTATCGAGTTTTCCCGGGAATTCAATGCCATCGTTTGCCGCCGGCGCGATCTGGACATGCCCATTCCCACGGCCGACCCCGCGTTGCATCGAGAGATAAAGCGATCGCTGGACATGCAGTTGGCCAACCTGCGTGAGGAACCGGCGCAGCGGGTACGCCAGATCGTCAAGATGCTGCTGCCAAGCGGACTGTGCTCTGTCGATGGGGTTGCCCAACATCTTGGCATGCATCGACGCACCCTTAACCGACACCTGGCAACCGAGGGCGAGAGTGTCACAACGATCATCAATGGGGTGCGTGCGGAACTCGCCGAAGAGTATCTGGCCAACAGCAAGCGCCGCTTGTACGAGGTCGCCGAACTGCTTGGTTTTTCCTCGGCCGGTGACTTTTCACGCTGGTTCCGCAAACAGTTTGGCAAGACACCCTCGGATTGGGCCGCCGCCTACCGAAAGAATAAGGCGACAACATCTTCGCTTTAACCCGCTTACTGTCCCAGTTAGCTAAGAAAATGTCCCGCCATGTCCATGGTGCAACGCTCGCACCTCCTATTATGGGCAGCGGCCATGTCCCGCCCCGCTGCACCCACAAAAATTCACCAACAATAACAAGCGCCGCCGTTGGTCCAAGGCAAGATTTCACCTGCCCCGCCCACGGCCCGGCCAAGAAAAATTGAAATGGAGATGCCATGCGAGTCGAACAATTGACCTGTGCCATCGGCGCAGAACTGCTCGATGTGAACTTAGGCGACGCAGTGCGCGATGACGACCTATTCAACGAAGTTTACGCAGCGCTATTGAAATACAAGGTGCTCTTCCTGCGTGATCAGGATCTGGACAAACTCTCACGTTGCGATCACGAAGCATTTGCCCGCCGCCTCGGCCAGCTTGAATCCCACCCGATGCTCCCCAGCCATCCGGAGGCTCCCGGTCTGGTGCAAATCTACAAGACTCCGGAAAATCCGGCGGATCGCTACGAGAATGCCTGGCATTGCGACGCTACTTGGCGGGAATCACCTCCGATGGGTGCCGTACTGCGTTGCATTGAGTGCCCTCCTACCGGGGGCGACACCATGTGGGCCAATATGGTGCTTGCTTACGACAAGCTGCCCATGGATGTGAAGCAGGAAATTGACAGTTTGATCGCCAGCCACAGCTTCAATTCCTCCTTCGCCGCCGCCATGCCAAAGGAAAAGCGCCTGGCGATGAAGGCGCAATACCCAGATGCCGAACATCCGGTGGTACGTATACATCCCGAAACAGGCGAGAAGGTATTATTCGTCAATGCCTACGCTACGCATTTCGTCAATTACCACAGCCAGGGACGTGTCCGCGTCGGTCAGGACTACAACCAAAAAGGTGTTGACCTGCTGAAGTACCTGATCAGCCAGGCCTACAATCCCGAGTACCAGGTCCGTTGGCGCTGGAAGAAAAACAGCGTGGCGATATGGGATAACCGCTGCACCCAGCACTATGCCGTGATGGACTATCCGCCTTGCCATCGCAAGATGGAGCGTGCGGCCATTATCGGCGACAGACCCTACTGATATGTGAAATGGTCCAGAGACTGGAGACGCTTCTGAGCGTCTCCTTTGGGTCGGATAGCGACGGTCTAGCATCGACCGTCACTATGGATGATCAGACCTCCGTTTGTTCTGCCATTTCCAGGGCATCATCGACCTCGATTCCCAGGTATCTGACAGTGCTTTCAAGCTTCGTATGACCAAGCAGGAGTTGGACAGCTCTCAGGTTCTTCGTCCTGCGATAGATCAACGATGCCTTGGTTCTCCGTAGCGTGTGGGTACCGTACATGGTTGGATCAAGGCCAATGGCTGTCACCCACGCTTTGACTATTCGAGCGTATTGCCTGGTGGAAAGATGGTCTGAGGCGTGCAATCGGCTCGGGAACAAGAAGTCCTCGCTGCGGAGACGAGCCCGATGCATCCAAGCCTCCAGAACCGTTCGGGTTTGCTCAGTGATTTCAAATTGCACTGGGTGCTGAGTTTTCTGCTGCATCACTATGGCCCGTGATGACACATGCTCCCCGTGGGCAATGTCTCGGACTCGCAACTTGGTTAAGTCACAGGCACGCAGCTTGCTATCGATGGCCAAGTTGAAGAGCGCCAAATCACGTGTCTTCTCAGCAAGCTGAAGTCTTACTCGAATGGCCCAGATATCTCTGACTCGAAGCGGAGCTTTCTGCCCGACAAGCTTTCCCTTGTTCCAAGGCTGATGGCTGTATCTAGCAATAGTGTTCATGGCTCGTCCTCCACGTTGAGGGGAGGACAAGGGTGGATCAGTCACAACGAGTGGTGGTCGCTATTCGACCCGAAGCAATGGGATGGACTCCTCCTCACTTCGGCATCTTGAGTGCCAGACTGAAGGTGCAAACCACAGTCAACCGTGAGAAGGAGTCCACACATGAAGCTTATGCGCATTGGGGTCGACCTGGCCAAGAACGTGTTTCAGATCCACGGAGTGGATTGTCATGAACAACCAATCTGGCGGCAGTGCCTGCCGCGCGATCGCTGGCTGCAAACGGTGCTGGAGAAAATCGAACCCGGCTGTGAAATCGGTATGGAGAGTTGCGGTGGAGCCCATCATTGGGCGCGACAACTACAGGCACGCGGATTTCGGGTGAGGCTGATCGCGCCTCAGTTCGTCAAACCGTACGTCAAGAGCAACAAGAACGACGCCAACGATGCCGAAGCAATCTGTGAAGCCATGAGCCGCCCCAGCATGCGCTTCGTCGCCATCAAGACGATTGAGCAACAGGATATCCAGGCGACGCATCGCATCCGAGCCGGCTTGATCGAACAGCGGACGGCCAAAGCCAATCAGATCCGTGGGCTGGTTGCCGAGTACGGCCTCGTCGCTCCGAAAGAGTTACTGATGCTACGTCGTGCCATACCGTGCTGGTTGGAAGAGGCGGATAACGGTTTGACCGTACGCTTTCGTCATTTACTGGATGGCTTGTGGGGCGACCTTCGCACACTGGATGAACGCGTGGGCGAACTCGACAGCGAGATCTCGGCAATCGCGGCAAGTGAACCAACGGCCGTCCGCTTGCAGCAGCTACGCGGGGTCGGCCCGATGATAGCCACCGCACTCGTTGCTGCCATTGGTGATGCTCGACAGTTTGCCAATGGCCGGCAGTTAGCCGCCTCGCTAGGCCTGACGCCGAGGCAACACAGCTCCGGCGGTAAAGATCGACTGCTGGGCATCAGCAAACGTGGCGATGCTTATCTGCGAACGCTGATGATCCACGGTGCACGATCGGCACTACGCACGGCCAAATTCAAAGACGACCGGCTCAGCCAATGGGCCGTTCGTTTAGCCGAGCGCTCACATCCCAATGTGGCGGCTATTGCGCTCGCCAACAAAACTGCACGCATGGCTTGGGCGATGCTACGCAACGGCACTGATTACCAACCGGATCGGGCAGCGGCCTGACCCATTTATCCAAGGAGAAGCACCTCTACACCACGATTGCGAAGCAACCCGAACAATGGCAAACCGGTCGAACCGGCGTTGGCAAAACCCTCTAATGACCAGGTGCGTAAAGCACGTAGAAGCAATTGGGAGCCGACGCGCGAATAGCCCATCATGGCCCTGCATCGAATCGATGCTGAAATCAGAGGCCGAATATACGTGTGCAGTCGGCACGGGCGCCAAAGCGAAGGGGGCTTGCAATGAGGAGGAGTCCATATACGGTCATTCGCGAAAGACTGCAATCGGCTGTGCAGACATTCAGCCACCACGCCGTGGCGCGTTACTACCGAAAGCTGCGTTCATCCCAATAGCTGAAAGCTCCCAAAACGAACTCCTCATAAAGCTCAATATCACCGCGCTGAGCTTCTTCAGACGCCCCACCCACTCGCTCGGTGACCCGAATACCCTGCTACCAAACTGTATCCCAGAACGCGTACAAGCTTGATATCATTAAGCCACGAAAGAGGACGATCTCGCTTTTCCTCAGGATCAGCGCCCGTGCGCGTGAGCAATTTTGAATAAAGATGCTTACGCCATGACCTATGCCAAGGATAGATATGATTGATGTAAGCGAACTCAGAAGGTTGTATCGGCAGTACGGTTTTGAAGAAGCTGATAGCTACGAGCCTGGCATCCATGTATTTACCTATAGATCAGGCCACTTCCATAACGCCGACATTATCAAAACAGGACCAAATGGCGACGAAGAAAAGGTCTTCAACGAATTCAAAAAGACGGGCTATGCCTGCAAAGTTCGCTCTTACACGACTACTCAATCCATCGAGCAAACTCTCTTTAGAGGCTTCTTCTCCGCTGAAAACACGCGTAAGAAGCTGAAAAGAGAATACAGCCGCTATACCGATTCCATCGCCAAAACACACTCGGATAACGGTCAGTACGAATATATTAGGTCGCACTACACGATCAATGATGTGGTGGGTACTCGCAGCGTCGTAAACGAAATTTATTCAAGGCTAAAGTCGACTAAACCCGCGCTTTTTTTGATTGAGGCCGCCGCTGGCTTCGGTAAGACGTGCACCGCGCACGAGCTGCTGAATGAAATAATCGAAAACTCCGACGACATGGTTCCGCTGTTCTCTGAACTGGCCAGGAACCGTCAGGCTAAAATTTTCCGTTACGTCTTCTTGGACGAAATTGATCGGAGCTTTCCCCTATTGCGCTCGAGTCTGGTTCGTTCTGAAATTCAGAACGGCAACGTTCCAGTTATTCTCGACGGTTTTGACGAGCTTTTACCGCAGAGTAAAACTGCCGAAGACAACGATGGGTATGAACATACCGAACCCATGCTCGACACCATCAGCGAGCTGCTTACCAAGTCGGCGAAGGTCATTCTAACAACCCGTCGCACTGCGATTTTCGATGGTGATAACTTCCACTCATGGGTGGAAAAGCATGACGAAGACTTCGAGATTTATCGCATCCGTATTAGCGAGCCCACCATTGAGGACTGGGTTCCGCCGGCACGACTAGATGCATTGAAACTCGTCAACTTCCCAATCGATAGGCTGAGCAATCCCGTACTGCTTTCCTATCTTCGGTGCATCTCTAACGCCGAGTTTGATGCGGCAATCGCGAACCCCAACTCGATAGTGGATAAATACTTCTCTTCGATGCTTGAGCGGGAACGTCGCCGCCAAGACCTGCGCGTACTACCTCAAGATCAGTATGCCATTCTTAAGACTATTGCTAACGACATGATGGAGAGGAACTATACCTCCGAGTCGAAAGAATACATTTCAGACGTTATTCTGAAAAATCACGATGAGTTGCTTGATCAGAGTCGTAAGCAGTACCAGCCAGAAGAGCGACCCACGCTCGGGGAGCTTGTGACCAAATTGTCGGGACACGCAATGCTGGATCGGAGTAATGAGAACGGTCAGGGTATTGGCTTCGTGAATGAGTTTGTGCTTGGAAACTTCTGCGCCGAGATAATCATTGATGACACTTCTAATGAGTGGGCTGGATTCGAGCGGTTTATTGAGCCTTCGGTGATTGCGACGATTGCTAGAGTCGACGACACGAAACAAAACCTTTGGCACGCGCTGGAGTTCTCTCTGGAGTTCCTTCCGGTAACGGACAAGGTGCTTTACACGATCATGCTTACTGACAGGTTGGATATTGATCTTTGTGACGGTTCAGTAGAAAACATTGAAATCAAGAGTGTTGATATTGGCAAATCCAATTCGATCAACAACTTCATTTTCATTGGTTGCTGTTTCTCGGACGTGACCTTAGTCGGCAAGAACATGGATAAAGTGTCCTTCATCAACTGCCGTTTTTTCAATTGCGGCTTTGAACATGATGAAGAAGGCGGTGTTATCCACGCGCTCGGCTGCGACTCAGATAACCCAAATCTCCTGCTAGCCCTCCAGCAAAGGGCGGTAGACGACACAACGATAGTAAGGAAATTCCCGGACGCTGAGATCTTCGTTCTCGAAAAATTCTGGCCCAAAGGGAGACCCACTTTCCACAAACATCGGCCCATTAGAATCGTTTGCGCGAACTCTGCACAAATCGGCCAAGACGAAATCCTTGAGGCGATTGCTTCATTACGCCGGCAGCGTTTTATCCGTGATGGTGGAAAAAACAGCGTTCTAGAACTAAACCTCGAACATATTTCGGAAGTCAAAACAATGCTGGGGCGCAGCTAATGTCCGTTTCTCCTGACAAATTGATTGCCAACAATCTCCAGCACTTAATCCAGTCCGAGCTTGATAGGATCGGGTTGCTTTGCCGAGTATTTTCGAGAGCTAAAAGTGTTGAATCCATAGAGAAGAAAATCAATAAATCGGCTGGAAAATACACCCCTACCGGCAAGAAGATCCAAGACGCTTTCGGCGTGAGAGTAGCGCTGTATTTCCCTGACGATCAGGCCGTAGCTATGGATGTTTTAAAAAACTCGTTTAACTACGACGAGCACTCCTCCACCATCGATACGCCCAATGGTTCGGTCTTTACCGCGAACCGTTGCAATCTGATATTTAAGCTTCCCCCTGAGATTTCTGAGAACAGTACGCTCTTGGATTCTTATGACGTACTGGACGATACGTTTGAAGTTCAAATTCGAACGGTACTTTCTGAAGGATGGCACGAGGTCGAGCATGATTTGAGGTACAAGTGTCAAGACGACTGGTCTGGGTATTCAGATTTAGGCCGCGCACTTAATGGTATCTTCGCAACTCTTGAGACCTCCGACTGGGGAATGATGAAGCTATTTGAGACCCTAGCCTATCGTCATTATAAAGCTGGCGAATGGAGTCAAATGGTTCGAACCAAGTTTCGATTGAGGTCTGAAAGTGACCTTAGCAAAGAGGTGGTAGATAAGTTAAAGCTCTATCCTGAAACAGGCAAAAAGATCTTTCGGATCAATCGGGAGATTTTCTTGAGCCGAATAATTAAGAACAAGGTCGAGCTTCCAATCAATGCTGACAACATAATTTATATCGGCAATTACCTATACGCAGGTAACACTGAAATCCTCGATATAACACCACAACGTATTTTGCGCATTCTTGAAAATTCCGGCTTAGAGCAGTTTGGGAGAGCTAGAGCTGAAGCTTGATCCGCAAAATGGACGCGAGGCCATGCCCAAGTGTGACTCGCGATCCTGAGAATGCACCAACCGCTTCGCGGATGATCACGCTGAGAAACGCCAGGTCGGGATACGACTGTTTTTGCCGCAGTCCAGCAACATGAGACCTGGTGAGCAGCTTCGGATATACCTCACTCCAAGCAAGCAACTGCTTGCAGCGGAGAAGGCTGGCCTGTTATTTCAGGTTACTCAGCAAACTTGCACCGGTGGAGCTGCATTAAATGGCAGCTATTGGCCGTTCTCTGCCGGTCAGCCAATCGTTAAGATTCGACTTTCAAAGGGATAAAAGCTGGTAGCGCGACAGCCTGCTGATCACGGTAAAGCGGCAGCCAACGGCGCACGACATTAGCGTTGATACCATGACTCATCGCGATGGCTGCCACGCAAACGACGGGCTGCTCGCACTCATGGACGACTTGGGCCTTGAAGGATGCTGTGTAGGACTTACGTTCACGCATGGCGATCCTGACATTAAAGGTAATTGCGTCCGCATAAAATTACGCGGACACAATCGCTCTTATCGGACGGGCTCGGAGGGTGTGTTCGCCGGCCCCTTACCATCAAAACGATCAAGCGCGACTACATCGCGCATATGCTCAAACCTGGTCGGGAAACAGTGTTGCGCAACTTGGCAATTGCCTTCGAGCGTTAAAACGAGGAGCAGCCGCACAGCGCGCTGAAGTACCGCTCACCACGGGAGTTTAGGCGCTTGGCCGCGGCATCAGTTTAACGGGGAGTTGGTGCCCAGCTTTATAGGGGCGAGTCCACGGAGAACTCCAGCAGCCTTATAGGATAGCCAGAGACTCAAGGCCAGAATCTGAAGGGTATTAGAAAGCACGAGTATCCATACTTTTGACATTGACTGATGGCTGTATGCTGCAATGTCGGGATTGTCACTAGAAGCGCCACATAGCCAAAAGTGGCAATGCACAATAGCGCGGCGATAAATAGTGTTTTTTTTGTTTTCATAATCATCCTTCGCTAAAGGAAACCCGTTTTATCGTGCGTGGCGGCCGCTTAACCGAGGGTGGCGACGCTACGCAGAATCAAGCGCACCAGTAAGGTCTGGCTGGTGACCCCGGTTTTCGAAAAGATAGAACGCAGTTGCGCACGTGCCGTGTTGCGGCTGATGCCGAGTTCCTCCGAGGCTTCATCAATGGTCTGGCCATTGGCTAACTGAAAGGTCAGGTGAGTTTCGGCAGGCGTCAGGTCGAACAGCGACCGGACGATTTCTTCAAGGGCGGTGGATTTCTGCGCAGGGTCGCTGATGAAAATGACCACTGCCGGGCAGTATCTGCCGTCGCTCCATTCGCTTTGCTGCACGCGGCGCACGATCAGGCCAAGGTTGACCCGCCCGGAAGGACGTTGCACGCGCATGGCCTTGACCAGCGAGGGGTTCTTGCCCTTCTGCGAGAGCAAGGCCTGATCGATCAGTTTGTGGAATTCCTGGCAATCGCGCACCGTCCCCACTTGTAGACCGTCGTTGACCAGTTCGATACCGTCCCTTTCCGCCAGCAGGCGTTGGGCGAGTCGATTGCTCTGCAGGACCTTTCCGTCCTGGTCGAGGATGATGGTGCCCACAGCCAGTTTGTCGACGGCGCCAGCATAAAGGTTGCGTTCACTCTCGATGCGGTTGAGGCACATGTGCAGGATGACTGTACGTTCAAGGTGCGGCAGGAACGAGGCAAGAAACTCCTTGTCCTGCTGATTGAATGGCCCGCTGGCGCGATCGCGGGAGATGCGGATCCGGCATTTGGAGCCAAGGCTGGTGTTGATGTCGGCTCCAAGGATATGGAACACATCCACAGGTTCCAGGAACCCCTTGTAAAACTCGGATTCCAGCCAGTCCTTCTCGGAAACGAATTCGGTGCAGATGACGACTTGGCGATTGGGCAGGTCGGTGAAGGGGTCGAGGGTGTAGAAGTACTGATTGTAGGACGCTGACATCGCCGCCGAGGAACCGGCAGTGTTGATACTCAGACCGTCCACGTGCTGGCTCGGCGGTCGCAGGGTGAGGGTGGCGTGCTTGGCCCCCATCGAGCATTTGAGTTGGTCTAGAAAGGTGCTCCAGGGAATACTTTCCAGCGGCCCCTGGTAAAGGCTGCCGAGCATGCCGCTGAATTCTTCAAGGCTGAGGGGATGTAGCATATGGACCTCATGTCGTGTGAGCCTGCTGCCCGACCGCGTGGCGTTCGGGCAGTGGCTCTGATTGTCAGCGCCCAAGTTTGCGTAGGTTGGTAGTGGTGAAATAGTCCGCTTCGAAACTGCTGCTGTTCAGGCGAGCGGGGGGTTG
This sequence comes from Pseudomonas grandcourensis, assembly GCF_039909015.1. Lineage (NCBI taxonomy): Bacteria > Pseudomonadati > Pseudomonadota > Gammaproteobacteria > Pseudomonadales > Pseudomonadaceae > Pseudomonas > Pseudomonas grandcourensis. The sequence goes on along the minus strand of NZ_CP150919.1, from coordinate 4,996,091 downwards.
ACCATTGAGCAGGCGGTCGGTCAGGTAGGAACCGGCGATCAGGTCATGGAACATCGCGAGGCGCGCCTGGAAGCCCTGCATGTCGTAGGCGTACACCGTGGTCTGCATGTTGCTGCGCCACAGGGCGCCCTTGCCGTCGTAGTTGTCGGCCAGCACGCCGATCCACGAGTCTTCGTCGATATAGAGCCTGCGCTTGCCATAGACGTGCCGTTTGCCGGGCTTGAGGTTGGCTTCCAGAACCCATACACGGTGCAACTCGTAACGCATGTAATCGGGATTGACGTGGCCTTTGGTAGCCAGCAACTGGTCGAGCTTCATGCCGGGATCGTCGAGCTTGTTGTTGTTATAGGGGATATACATCTCCTGTTTGCCGAGCAACTTCCACTCGTACCGATCCGGCGCGCCGTTGAACAGGCGGTCTTCATCCATCACGCGAAAGCCACCGGCACCGAAGGGGGTGTCGTAGGCCACGGTGGGGGCTCGACGTACCCGACGCATGCCAGGAACGTATTGCCAGGCCTGGGATGGAGAGGCCATGGGGTCGGTGAACGTGTGGGCAAGGATGATCTCGCCCTTTTTACGCGCAGGTTCCAGGGTGGACACCATGGCGTAGGCCTGTACGCCGCCGGAGCTACCGACGCTTTCCTTGGGGTCGTCCCAGACCGAGTAGATCTTGTAGTCCATGGACTCGAGCGAGCGCTCACCGTTGGACAGGGTAAGGGCCATGGTGTAGACGGCGTCCTCCTTCCAGGCCCGGGCAGGCAGGTTGAGGTTCCACATCAGCTCGTAGCCATTTTTCGGGATGGGGAAGGGAGAGGCGCCAATGGCATTGGTCACGCCGTTGCCATCGCTGATCAGTTCGGCATCGACAGCATTCTTCGCAATGTTGCTCTCGACCCTTTCCGAGTAGCGGAAATCGCGATGGCTGGGGTAGATCGGCATCTTGAACGTCTGCGGGTAGTGCCGGAACAGGGCTTTCTGGCCGTCGGAAAGCTTGCCTTCGTATTGCGCCATGTTCTGTGCCGTGATGGTGAACAGCGGTTTCTCATCGGCGTAGGGATTCGGGTACTGGCTGCCGCTGCCGGCGTAGTTCAGGTTGGGCGGTGCACCGCGCCATTTGCCGCTCCAGGCGGGAATGCTGCCATCGGCATTGCCGGCTTTTTCCGCGCCCATGGGGGTGAGTTCGCGGCCCAGACGGGCGGCCTCTTCAGGGCTTGATTTGGCCAGTGCGACGCTGCTGAAACTGCTGGCAAGCAACACGCTGAGCAATAGGGTCTTGTGCTGAATATGCATGTGGATTCTCCGGCGCACTGAGTTAGAAGCTGTACTTGGCGCTGATGGCGAGGTTGTCGCGATCGGCCAGCGGGGTGTCCTTGGCGTCGCCAAGGAAGGCGTTGTAACGAGTATCGAGGGTCAGGTTGTTGAGGTAGCTCCAGCTGACGCCGACACCCAGGCGATTGTCTCCCTCACCCATGCCGAAACTGCCGAGCAGCGAGGAGTCGCCGTTGACCGCCTGGCTGAACACAAGGGGAATGCTCATATCCCAGCCATTGATGAGGTTCAGGTAGGAAAAGGTGGCGCCGACGGTGTAGCCCCAAGACGATGTGTCGTTGAACAGCGTGTCGGTGTTCGGCGTGGTGAGGGAGGCGAACCCGCCCGTGCCATCGGCGACGAACACATTGAAACTTGGCGCCTTGTCGTTCTGCAGGACGCGGTTGTAGCCCACTTCACCGGTGAGGTTGACCGTGTCGGCCACCCAGGTGTTGCTCAGCATGTGGACGAAGGACACCTGGGTCTGCAGGGTCTCGCCTCGTACCGAGTAAGGCACTAGGCCGGTATCCACCATCACGGGCGCACCGTCGCGGTAGCTGATCTCGCCACTGACGTTGGTTTCGCCAAGTACGGTGGAGAAGCTGGCGCCAAACAGGTCGACTTCATCGAAGTAATGCACCAGGTAAGCGGCTTCGTTCCAGTGGCTGAGGAAATCCAGCTGGGGTGCCTTGTCATGGAAGCGCGAGTAGTACAAACCGAATTCGGTATTGTTCAGTGCTTCGGCCATATAGGTCATGGCCACGCCGTACTGCCCTTTGTCGCTGGGCTTGTCGTCCTTCAGGCGGTGGGTCAGGCCGAAGGCATCGGTGAAGCCGCCCTCGTCGATCTGGTCGGTGACCGAGAAAAAGCTGCCGACGCCGTCGATCTCGGTCTTGCGCCATTCGTACTGGTAGTAAGCCTGCAGACCTATGTTATCGGTCACGCTGATCTGGCCGAACAGCTGGCCCACCGGCAGGAAGATCTCCTTGACCTCGACCCCGGGGGTATTGGCCTTGGTGGCGTCGGCCGGGCTTTGCGCGCCGGAGATGCCGTTGGCGATGTACAGGCTTTCACCCCAACTGACCACCTGGTCGCCCAGGCGCAGGTTGAGGTCGTGCCCGCCCAGGTTCCAGCTGCCGTATACATAGGAGTCGAGCAGACGTACATCACGTCCGTGCTGGTCGATGGTCTCCTGGGAAAAGTGCTTGGGACTTGAGCATTCGCCGCCAACGAAGCAGTTCGAGGTGCCGGTGTCGTTGTCGTTGTCGCGGTTGTAGACGTCGTCGTAGAAGCCGCTGGCGCGCATGAACAGGCCGTAATCCTGTTGCCAGTTGAGGTTTATCTCGGTGAGGAAGCTGGATCGATTGCTGATCAGGCTACCGCGGTCGAAGGCATTGTTGCCGTCGTCGATGTTGGCGATCAAAGGGTTGGGGAAACCATCGGACAACTGCTTGTCGCGGGACTCGGTGCGCCAGGCCAGGCCATAGGTGAGGTTGGTGTTCCACTGGACCTTCAAGTCTTCGCTGGGCTGGTAGCTCAAGGCATGGGCTTGACCAGCCAGCCCACCGGCCAACATGGCCAGAGACAAGCGAGCGGCGGAACGCAGGGGTTGCTGGGCGATTATTGTTTTTATCATGTCGTCCTCTTACCTGAGCCAGGTATTACCCGGTCGGTATGTGTCGGGGTGTGAACGCTGCGACATGACTATGGAGTCGACGCTTGTACGTCCTCATCGTCCTACCGGACTAGGTGTAGAAAGACCGCCTTCTGCATGCCCGCACCGTCTGATGCGGCTGTGCGCCCTTTGGATTCGAGGTAGTCCCCCAGGACGATGCCGCCCCGGTAGCGCCGGCAAACAATCGCCGAAACGACAAGCCAACGAGGGTAGCGGGATGATGGACTTCACAGGCAAAACAGTACTGGTCACTGGCGGTGGAGCAGGCCTGCGGTAACGGTCTCAATTTCTGACCCCGCACTGACGGGCTGCGCATCACCACCAAAAATAATAAGGAAGCACAGATGAAATCGGATAATTCCAGGATCGCGGTTGTCACTGGCGCCAGCCGCGGCGTTGGCAAGGGCATTGCCATCGCCCTCGGTGCGGCGGGCATGACCGTCTACCTCAGTGCCCGCTCAGCCACCGCCAGCACCAGCCAGCTGCGCGGTCAGCCGCTGCCTGGTAGTTTGGCGGAAACCGCCGAGGCAGTGACTCGCGCTGGAGGCAAGGGCATCGCTGTGTCCTGTGACCACTGCGACGATGAACAGGTACGCGAACTCTTCGCCCGCGTCGAACGCGAGCAGGGGCGTCTCGACCTTCTGGTAAACAACGCCGCCTTGCTCCACGAGAACCTGATAGATCCAGGGCCGTTCTGGGACAAACCCCTGGAGTTGATGGACATCCTCGACGTCGGTCTGCGCTCGGCCTATGTCGCCAGCTACCATGCCGCGCCCCTGCTGGTGCGTAACGGACATGGCCTGATTGCGTTTGTGTCCTCCTTCGGCGCCGGCTGCTACATGCACGGTCCTGCCTATGGTGCACAGAAGGCCGGCTGCGACAAGCTGGCCGCGGATATGGCGGTGGACTTCGAGGGCACCGGCGTTGCCGCGATATCTCTCTGGCTCGGCCCGCAGCGTACCGAACGCACGGCTATTGCCGGAGCGGAGCGCACCGACCAATACGATGCCTTCATGGCCATGGCAGAAACTCCGGAATTCAACGGTCGAGTGATCCGCTCGCTGCTCGATGCCCCGGAACTGGCCAGCCTCTCCGGGCAGACCCTGATCAGCGCCGAGCTGGCCCTGGGCTATGGCATCAGCGATGAGGCCGGACGTCAGCCACCGTCCTATCGCGAGATGCTCGGTGCTCCTCGGCGACAGCACCCCGCACGCGTTATCTGAGCTGTGCGCGCCCGGCGTTGCCCTGGCGCTTCCCCCCCCAAAAAAAACGGCCCGACTTCGGGCTCAAGCAGGAGCGAATATTCGATGAAGATTCTCGTAATTGGCGGGACCGGCCTGATCGGTGGTCATGCTGCCCTCTATCTCAAGGACCAGGGTAACGACGTGACTATCGCCGGCCGTAAACCGGCGGCCGCAAGCAGCGCCCTCGCCGAGTTGAAACAACTGCAGTGCGACTACATCGCGGGTACCCTCAGCCGGGACGAGCTGGCCAGCTTCGATGCCCTGGTGTTCGCTGCCGGCAGCGACATCCGCCACGTTCCGCAGGAGGGTGATATCGATGCTCACTGGCAACGCGCGAATGTCGAGGCCATCCCGCGCTTTTTCGAGCTGGCTCGTAGCGCCGGGATCAAGCAGGCGGTGCTGGTGGGCAGCTTTTATCCTCAAGTGGCACCGGAGTTGATCGACAGCATCCCGTACGTGCGCTCGCGTCATCTATCGGATGAAGGTGCAAGAGCACTGTCCGGGCCGGACTTCAGAGTCTGCAGCGTCAACGCGCCCTTCGTTGTAGGGATGGTGCCGGGACTCAAGGTGGATATGTTCGAGGCCTACACCCGTTATGCTGAAGGCAAGTTCGCGCCAATGCCGTTCTACGGTCCGGCGGGTGGCAGCAACTTCATCTCTACTCGCTCGCTATCCCAGGCAATCTGGGGTGCACTGCAGCGCGGCGAGTCGGGCAAGGCATACCTTGTGGGGGACGAGAATCTCAGTTACGCCCAATACTTCCAGACCTTCCTGCGCGCTGTCGGCAACGACGCCGAGATGCCATCTCTGGACCAGGAGCACCCGCTGCTACCGGACATGGCACTCTATACCGGGCGTGGCAACACCGTCAGCTACCAGCCCGACGCGCAGGACGCTGAATTGCTCGGTTACGTGCGCCAGGATATCCAGCGCGCGGTGAGCGAAGTGGTGAGTCAGTACCGCGGCTAGAAACAACCGACACCGGCCTTGTCCTGCATGGCCGGTGTCGGCAGGCGAGTCACACTATTAAAAGTACCCCCCGCTTGAAAGGCGGGGGGGCGTCTGAGGTCAGCACGACGTGCGGGTCTTTTTTTATTGGTGCCCCATGATTCAGATGGGCGAACCCGGCAAGCCTTCGTAGTAGATACCAGCCGCCGCGCCGCCATCCACCGACAGTTCGCTGCCATTGCAGTAGCTGGCGTCGTCGCTGGCGAGGAACAGCGTGGCGCGGGCAATTTCCTCCGGGGCGCCGATGCGCTGCAGCGGTACCTGACGGTATTGGTTGTTGAGCGAGTCGCGCGGGGCGCCGGTGGGGTTGGACATTTGCGTATCGACCCCGCCCGGATGCACCGAATTGACCCGCACGCCATGCGGGCCCAGCTCCAGCGCCGCAACCTTGGTCAGCCCGCGAACGCCCCACTTGCTGGAGACGTAGGCGGCCAGGGCGTTGACTCCGCGCAAGCCGTCCACCGAGGAGATGTTGACGATCGAGCCGGCGCGCTGCTCACGCATGATCGGCGCCACGGTATGGATGCCAAGGAAGGTACCGGTCAGATTGATCGATAGCGCCCGCTCGAAGTCGGCCTTGGACAGTTGCTCCAGGGAGCCGAAGACCAGCACGGCGGCGTTGTTCACCAGTACATCGATGCGTCCGAGGCGTTCTACCGTCTCGTTCACCAGTTGCTGCCAACTCCCCTCGTCGCTGACATCCAGGCGGCGAAAGCTGGCGGCGTCGCCCAGTTCACTGGCCAGGGCCTGGCCCTCGGCTTCCAGCAGGTCGGCGATGACCACCTGCGCGCCGTGCTCGACGAACAGTCGACAGGTCTGTGCGCCCATGCCGCGGGCTCCGCCGGTGATAATGGCGACTTTGTTTGCTAAACGTTGCATACGGTTTCTCCTCGATTAACCCCAGTAAGCCTGGCCGCCATCCAGCGGGATGGTCGCGCCAGTCAGGTAACGTGCGTTGTCGCTGACCAGGAAGGCGACGGTGCGACCGATGTCGGTCTCGCAATCGCCGACCCGGCGCAACGGGATGCTGCTGAAGAAGGCCTGGGCCTCTTGCGGGTTGTTTTCGACCCAACCGCGCAGGCCCGGTGATAGCGCATGCGGCGCAATGACGTTGACACGGATGCCATCCACACCCCATTCGCAAGCGGCGCCACGGCTCAGGGCGCGGATTGCTTCCTTGGTCGCGGCATAATGGCCGTAGCCCGATGCGTCCCAGCGTACCGCCGCCGAGGAGGCCAGGTTGATCACCGCGCCGTCGCCCTTGAGGTAGGGGTAGCAGGCCCGCATCAGGCGCAGGGTGGCCATGGGGCCCGAGTCGATGCCCTGCATGAAGGCTTCGTCGCTGACCTCGAGGATGCTGCCTAACGGCACGATATGGGCATTGTTGACCAGGATGTTCAGTCCGCCGAAGGCTTCTACTACCTGGGCGACGCAGCGATCGATGTCGGCCTGGCTCATCACGTCGCATTCCACGACCAGCGCGGTGCCGCCACGGCGACGGATTTCTGCACAGGTTTGCTCCAGGGTGGCGCGCGTGCGGCCTGCCACTGCGACCGTTGCACCTTCATCCGCGAGGGCATAGGCAATACCCTGGCCGACCCCTTGGCCACCACCGGTGATCAGGGCTACTTTGCCTTTGAGCATGTTCATGTGTGGTACCTCTGTCAGAGACTTTTTTTGTTGGTGGAACATCAAGCGATACCGGAAATCAGCTGCGCGTTGTCGATGCGCAGTTCGGCGCCATTGATGAAGCGCGATTCATCCGAGGCGAGGAACAGCACCAGGTCGGCCACGTCCTCGGGCATGCACATGCGCGCCATGGGGTTGTCGCCGATGCCCAGGGCTACCGGGTCGAGGTCGGGGACCATGGCCTGGGTCATCGGGGTCCAGATGCCGTCCGGGTGCACCGAATTGCAGCGGATGCGGTAGCCCTGCTGCTTGCAATGGACGGCCACGCTGCGGGTCAGCGCGGTCACCGCGCCCTTGGAACTGCTGTAAGCGCACATCGGCGCCAGGCCGGCGAGGGCCGCGACCGAAGACATCATGATGATCGAGCCGCCCGCGGCATTATTTTTCATCGCCTCGACAGCGTACTTGCAGCCGAGAAAATAGCCGTCAGCGTTGACCCGCATGACGTTGCGCCACTGTTCCAGGCTGGCTTGCTCGATAGTCCCCAGCGGGCAGATCGCCGCATTGTTGACCAGCACGTCCAGGCGTCCGAAGTGGGCCAGGGTCTTGGCGATCGCTCGTTGCCAGTGTGTTTCGTCGGCCACATCCAGTTCGATGAACAGGGCATGTGCACCGATCTCATCGGCCACGGCCTGGCCGGCCTGGCAGTTGACGTCGGCAACCACCACGCGGGCGCCTTCGGCGGCCAGCAGCAGGGCATCGGCCTTGCCAACGCCACTGGCGCCGCCGGTGATAAGCACGACCTTGTTTTCAACGCGTTTCATGTGGGGCTCCTCGCAGGGGCAGGTCCTGGCTCCAGTCGAGCAACAGCTCGCGGCACGTGAAGTGCCAGATGCCGTCCATGCAGGCGAAACGGTCGCGGTAGCGAATGCCCCAGTCGAGCTTGCGCTCGATCCCCTCGGTCTCATAGAGATGGTTGGCCACGCAGTAGGTTTCCGCGCTGGCTTGCAAGTCATCCACTTCAGCCAGGTGGTTATGGATGTGATGCTGGGTCTTGCTGTAGTGGCCCAGGCCGTTCATGCCTTCGACGATGGCGGTGACGCCATCGAAGCTGAACCCCGGCCCCTTGAGCGTTGCCTCGGGGGTGAACAGGCGGGACAGCGCCGCCCAGTTGCGTTGGTCGACTGCCTGGGCATAACGACAGATGAGTTCGTAGAGCGCTTGCTGGTGCGATGCCTTGGACATTCTCGAGCCTACTTGTCTGCCCTGCGATGGTGCAGGTGCGGTCAAGCTCGCATTCCGGAGGAGGGGGGGCATCGTCCGAGGAGACTACCGCAGGGGGCAGGGCGGTATCGTTCAAACAGGCTTCGGGCAGGCCGTAGTCTGGCCGGACGATGAGTGTCGCCCACCCCCTGCCTATCCTGCGCGAAGACCCACCCACAGGAGCACAACCGATGGCCATCACGATGGACACCTACCTCGAAATCGAGCAGATCAGACAGCTCAAGTACCGCTACTTTCGCGCGCTCGACAGCCACGACTGGACCTTGTTCGAAACCTGCCTGGCCGAAGATGTGAAAACCGCCCTGGACAGTGGCAAGTACAGCTTCGATGGCTGCGCTGCATTCGTAGAGGGGCTCAAGGCAATAATGGACAGGCCCGGCCTGCTGTCCAAGCACCAGGGCCATCATCCGGAGATCGAAATGCTGGCGCCCGACAGGGCCAGGGGCATCTGGTACCTGGAAGATCATGTCATTGATCTGGACGGGGGCTGGATGCTGCACGGTACGGCTTTTTATCAGGATGAATACGTCAAGCGCGACGGGGTCTGGCAGATCCTTGCAACAGGGTACCGCCGCGTATTCGAGACCCTGACTTCACCGCTGCCCGAACAGTTCAAGCTGACTGCCAGCTTGTTCGATGCGGCCTGCCACGCGTAGACAAACCAATGAAAAAGCCCGGCGCAGTGCGTCGGGCGTTATGGCGGTTACCGAGAAATGCAGATCGGCCTACAGGCAGTACTGACTGGTAGGCAGCACATCGATCTTGTCGAAATCGATAAAGCGATTGCAGCTGTCGATCATCGCGGCCAGGTTGCGCTGGAATTTCGCTTCGTCGCCAACCGCATCGAAAAAGGCCTGGGGATCGGTCATGGCCGCTGGTGGGAAACACTCTTCGACAATAGCGTCGATCCGCGGAGCGCCGTGGGTCAATGCCAATACCACCAGGTTCTGCACGTATTGGAAGTTGTCCTGGGTGTCGATGGCCACCGGGGTGTGGTGATTGCGCCAGATGTCCAGCCAGGCTTCCGGTGTCAGGCGCGGCGGGCGGGTCAGCAGGGCCACCTGGGCGAAACCGTGGGTACGCTCGCCGGGTGTGGCGGGGAAGCGGGTGTTGCGGATCGCGACCGACTCGCAGACCAGATAGGCGGCCATGCGTGCCGTCGCGGCAACGATCAGGTTGTCAAACGGGCGACGCGAGGGGCCGTTGGCGCTGTCCAGCCACAGCGATAGGCTGGCGTCGGGCAACGGCCGGTTGTTCTCTTGGCGCAGGCCGGCTGCAGGTTCGACATCGGCGTCGGCCAGGTTCAATTGCAGACCCTGGGCACCCAAGGCTTGCAGCTGTTCGGCGACCTCGCTGCGTAGGCGTCGGACGAAGGTTTCGCGGCTGGTCTGCGTATCACGCCAGAGCAGGTAGATGACTTTTTCCATAGCGATAAAAAACCTCGTTTCAGTGAGTGGGTATCTTGGCCTGTGTCGACCTCCAGATGAGGCCTGCAAGCCATGGTCAGTCACGGGAAAGACCGTGGAATCCCTCAAACAGACTATTCGGGATCTGTCGTTCGCCCGCAGCCCAAGTCGTTCCCGGCGACTGCACGCACCAGGCGCAGTCACTTAGTCCAGTCGGACGAAGAATGTGGCCGCCGCTCACTTATACGGTGACCTTTCAAATCCATACGAATAACAATAACTGGAGACGTTGAAATGTTGCTACGAAACAAAGTCGTCGTGGTGTCCGGTATCGGTCCCGGCCTGGGTGTCAAGCTTGCCATCGAAGCCGCACGCGAGGGCGCGCATGCGGTGATTCTCGCCGCACGCACAGCCGCAAAACTGGACGATGCAGAGGCGCGGATTCGCGATCTGGGCACGCAATGCGAGGTACTCAAGGTAGTGACCGACATTAATGACAGGGCGCAATGCCAGCGCCTGGCAGACCAAACGATCGAGCGGTTCGGCCGGATCGATGCATTGGTGAACAGTGCCTACGTGCATGGCAATTTCCCTGAAGCTATCGAGCAGGCTGATCTCGATAGCTGGCGCTCGGTCTTCGACACCAATGTCATCGGCACCATGACGCTGACGCAGGAAATCCTGCCGCACATGAAAAAGCAGGGTAACGGCGCAATCGTCATGATCAACACCCAGGCCACGCGCAAACCGTTTCCAGGCGAATCGGGCTACGCGGCGTCCAAGGGCGCTCTGGCAGTGGCGGTCAAGTATCTGGCCAGGGAACTGGGATCTCATGGTGTGCGGGCCAACAATGTCCATATGGGCTGGATGTGGGGCGCGCCGGTACAGGGTTATGTCCAGCAGACAGCGGCCGAATACCGGGTGCCGGAGGCCGATATCATTGCACCAATCGCCGCCAATATCGCACTCGGGCGCATACCGACCGACGATGAATGTGCCAGAGCCGCACTCTTTCTGGTATCCGATTACGCCAGCGCGATTACCGGCGCAACACTCGACGTCAATGGCGGCGACTTCTTAGCGTGACATCACGGGACGCCAATTATGTCATTTAATTTTTCTTCTTCACGGCCCTGCCAGACCCACCAGGTTCCCAACTGGGACCTCGAGACAGATGTGATTGTCGTCGGTTTTGGCGCCGCAGGCGCTTGTGCCGCCATTGAAGCCGCCGGCGCGGGCGCGGCCGTGACGCTTCTGGAAGCCGCCTCCGGCCACGGCGGCACGAGCGCTCTGTCGGGGGGCGAAATCTATCTGGGTGGCAGCGGTGGCACGCCCGCTCAGCGGCAAGCCGGCTTCAGCGACGACACCGAAGACCTTTTCCGTTATTTGATGATGGCAGGCGGCGCCGACGCCGACGAGTCGAAGGTACGCCTGTATGCGGAGAATAGTCTTGGCCACTATGAGTGGCTGGTCGCGCAAGGGGTCAAGTACAAGAACACGTTTTTGCCGGAAAAAATGCTCGAGCCAGTGACAGACGACTGCCTGATCTGGTCCGGCAGTGAAGAGGCATGGCCGTTCGTGGAGCACGCCAAACCGTGCCCGCGCGGACACACGCCGCAGTGGACCGGCTGGGGCGGCGGGCGCATGTTGATGGACACACTGGCCGCGCGCGTCGAAACGCTTGGCGTGGAGATTCGCTACGACAGCCGGGTGCTCGCCCTGATTGCCGATGAGGCCAATCATGTCCATGGTGTGGTGGTTCGGATCGCTGGCCAGATCTGTTTTGCCCGGGCCCGCAACGGCGTCATCCTGTGTGCCGGCGGCTTCGTGATGAATCGCGATATGGTCAAACGCCATGTGCCGCATTTGCTGCGCTCCGACAATCCCATCGGAACCCCTGGCGACAATGGCACGGGCATCCTCCTGGGGATGAGCGTGGGGGGCGCGGCGATCCACATGGGCGAGGCCTTCCTGAGCCTGCCGTTTTATGCACCCGAATCGCTGATCAATGGGATTTTCATCAATGAGCGTGGCCAGCGATTCATCAATGAGGATTGCTATCACGGCCGCGTCGGTTATCACATCATGCAGCAGATGGGCGACCGCATTTACCTGCTGGTCGATAACGCCACGTTCCAGCCGCCCGCGGACTTCACACGCATCCAGATTGCCGCGGCAGGCGAAACCTGGGAGGAGGTGGAAGGGGACCTTGGGCTCCCCGAGGGCACCTTGGTATCCACAGTAGCGCTGTACAACCGCCATGCCGCCGATGGCAGCGACCCGTTGTTCCACAAAGCCGCGAAATGGCTCAAGCCACTCAACGAGCCGCCGTTCGTTGCGCTGGATTGCCGAGTCGATTATGCGCTTTACCCACACTTTACCCTGGGAGGGCTGGATACCCTGCCGACTGGCGAAGTCCTCACGGAAAAGCGTGAGCCGATTGGCGGCCTGTATGCGGCAGGGCGTACTGCGTGCGGATTGCCCCGTTGGGGTGGCGGCTATAGTTCCGGCATGTCCCTGGCGGATGCGACCTTCTTCGGTCGCCAGGCCGGGTTGCATGCCGCCAAAGCGCGACAGCAAGGCTAACGGGCCGCCACTGCGCTCCCAACGCAGTGGCGGCGAACCGCAGCAACATCCACCGGAATCAGGACGCGGCGCCCTGGCTGTTGAGCTGCGGGTCACCGGGTTGTCCCAGCACGCAGGAGGTGCCGCCCGGGGTGTACATCATCGCCACGCAGCGATTGCAGGCGGTGCAGATTGAGTCGCGACTGATACCCGACTGTAGCTTGTTGACATAGTCGCGCTCGGCGATCAGCACGCGCCCCATGGCCACGGCGTCGAAGCCCTCGGCCATCAGCTGCTCGATTCCGGCCAGGCTCTTGGCCCCGCCCAGGTAGGCCAGCGGCATCTTCACTGCCGCCCGGATCTTGCGGGCATGCTCGAGCAGGTACAGCTCGCGGAACTCGACCTTGGGTTCGATCAGGCTCTGGATGAACATGCCGGCGGCGATGATCGGGTTGCGGACGGTGACGCGGTTTTCCTTGGGAAAGGTGGAACCGAACATGGTGGTCGTCGACTCGACGTTCATTCCCGCGCTCAACACCAGCAGGTGCGCGCCCTCACGTTCGAGGATACGGGCGATGGCGGCGCCGTCCTCGGCGGTATTGCCGGCCCGCACGCCCTCGGTGATGCTGAACTTGCACACCACCGCCAGGTCCTTGCCCACCGCATCGAGCACCTTGCGCAGCACCAGGCCGGGGAAGCGCAGGCGATTGTCCAGGCTGCCGCCATACGGGTCGCGGCGCTTGTTGTACAACGGCGAAATGAACTGGCTGAGCAAATAGCCGTGGCCCATGTGCAGTTCAACCGCATCGAAGCCGGCCTCGCGAGCCAGCCGCGCGCCGCGCACGAACTCGTCGGCGACCCGCAGCATGTCGACCTCGGTCATCGCCTGCTTGCGGAACATGCCGCTGAGCATGCCAACCTTGTTGAAGCCGCCGCTGGAGGATAGCGGGCGCGCTGTCTGCCGCGGCGGCAAAAAGGTGAAGCAGCCGCCGTGGGTGATCTGTGCCGAGGCCGCGGCGCCATGACGATGCACGGCGTCGGTGATCACGCGCAGGTGCGAAAGGTTATCCCGGTTGAGGACGATCTGGTTCGGCAGCGTACAGCCATCCGGGCTGACGGCACAGTAGGCCAGCGTGGTCATGCCCACGCCACCGGCAGCGATGTCGCCATGGAACCTGGCCATCTGTTTGCTTGGTACGCCATTGGGGGACATGCCCTCGTTGGTGGCGGACTTGATGAAACGGTTGCGCAGTGTTAGCGGACCAATGGTCAGCGGACTGAAGGGGGGCGGCGCAATGGCCTGAACGTTGTTGTTCTGCATGGCTAACCCTTTGTTGTTCTAATTGTCAGTGCAGCGTTCCCTACCCGGGAACTGGCGGGATTGTTCTCCCTCCTTCCCGGCAGCAACATCGTCCGACAGGACTAGGGGTGAGCGCGAAAGCGGGGCATTGGCGTCAAGCGGGCATGCAGTTCGTCATGAGGCGTATGTCGTAACGGGTGCATAGTGCTTATGCCTTGAGCGCTGGGTCTCTGCTGCAGGCAATGATGCCCAGGGCAAAGTGGGTGAAGGCATCCGTGAGTTGTTGTTCCGGGACGTCAATGCTTTGCCAGAGGGACTGTCCGTAAAGCATGCCGATGACGGCCTCTGTGATCAGGCCTGTGCGGTCACCGATGCAGCCAGTTTCGCCACACTCAGCGGAAACGATGGCCTTCAGCAGATTGGCGTAGCTGTTCTTCAGCTGATTGATCTCCTGTTGTTGCTCATCGCTGAGGTTGACGAACTCTCGTGTCACCAGCATTAGCCGATGTTTCTCGGCCATGTTGAACACCACAAATGCGTGCACAAAGCGCTGGAGACGGTCGCGGTGCGTCCGGGCTCCCCGCATACGGCGCTTGGTACCGGCCAACAGGTCGGAGACCGCGCCTTCGATCAGTTCGAACAATAGGCTTTGTTTGTTCTCGATATGGTTGTACAGCGAGCCGGCATGCAGCCCCAACTGGCCAGCCAGGTCACGCAGGCCGATGGCCTGATAGCCGCGCGTTGCAAAGAGTACCAGTGCAACATCGAGCAGGCGGTCGCGGGCACTCGGGGCAGGGTGCTTCGGTGTGATTGCGGCAAGCATAGGAGGTCAAAAACTCTGCGTTGAGAGAGGTGCAGTGGCGGTCCTGTTGGACCGCCCTGAGTGGATGTGTGATCAGGCTGGATTGGCTTCTTCCGGAAGAATCAGCTGCGCGGGAATCCGTAGCGTCGAGTTACGGGCCACCCAGTAGTAAACGAGGGCCGGTACGGTCAGGCCGATCAACCACGAAATGTCCGTCCCGCCCAAGGTTTCAACCAAGGGGCCGGTGTAGAAACTGGTGGCAATGAAGGGCATCTGAATCAATACGCCGAGGGCGTAGACCGCTATGCCGGCGACATTCCAGCGTCCGTATCGACCCTCCGGATCAGAGAGGGCGGGGATGTCATAGCGCTCCTTGGTGACCAGATAAAAGTCAACCAGGTTGATGGCGCTCCAGGGCGTGAAAAAGGCCAGCAGGAACAGGATGAACGCTGAGAAGTCATGAAGGAAAGAATGCCTCCCCAGCAGAGCCAGTGCAGTGGCGAATCCGACCATGACCAGGATGTAGATCAACCGCACGGTTCTGGAAATTTCCTGGTTGCCTCTGAAACCGCTGATGATCGTAGCCAGAGACATGAAACTACCGTAGGCGTTGAGCGTGGTAATGGTCACTTTGCCGAACACGATACTGAAAAACAGCAGTGACGCGACGACGCCGCTGGCCCCCATGCCGACGATGTAGGACACCTCGTGGCCGGCAAACTGGTCACCCGCCAGGGCGGCGACGAATACACCGAAGACCATGGAGATTTGAGTGCCGATCACTGAACCCAGGCCCACAGCCAAAAAGGTTTTCCAGGCTGATGTTTTTCTCGGCAGGTAGCGCGAATAGTCTGCGACATAGGGGCCGAATGCGATCTGCCAAGAAGCCGAGAGTGATATCGCCAAAAGAAAACTGGCCATTGAAAAGTGTCGATTTCCAAGCAGCTCGCTGATGTCATGAGCTGACAGCAAGCGGTAGAACAAGTAGAAGAAAGACACCACGCCAATCAGGCTCGACAGGCGTCCGATCAAATGGATAGTCCGATAGCCGAGCGCTGTGAGCACAACGATCATCGCCGCGAAAATCAGGATGCCAGCGGCGTCACTGACGTTGACCAGTTGACTGATGGCCTGGCCCGCAAGTACCGAGCCACTGGCAGAAAAGCCCACGTACATCAGGCAGACCAGGACAATAGGAATAACGGCGCCGTAGACGCCGAATTGCACGCGACTGGAGATCATTTGCGGCAGGCCTAACTGGGGGCCTTGAGCCGCATGCAGCGCCATGATCGCGCCACCCAGCAGTTGCCCTATCAACAAGCCAATCAGCGACCAGAACACATCGCCGCCCAATACGACAGCCAGCGCGCCAGTGACGATCGCAGTGACTTGAAGGTTGGCGCCGAACCACAGGGTGAATTGACTGAGCAGCCGGCCATGGCGCTCGGACTCAGGTATGTAATCGATGGATCGCCGTTCTATATACGTCTTGCGCTGCGCACTTTCTTTGGTGGCGGACATGGCAGTTCCTCTCGGGTGTCGTACCGTACGACAGCCTTCTCGTGGGGGAGTGACTCAGGGGAGGGCCTGTTAAACAGGCCCGGGTTTTCGCTCGATCAGCGCTGGGCGTCGAGCAAGCTTCGGGAAATGATGATTTTCTGCACTTCGGACGTGCCTTCGAAAATGCGCAGGATCCGTGCATCTCGTACGTAACGCTCCAGTGGAAGATCGCGGATGTAGCCATAACCGCCATGGAGCTGGAGCGCTGCATCGGTGATGAAACCGGCGCATTCGGCGGCGACCAGTTTGGCGGTGGCCGAGTCCAGACTGAATCGTTCACCGCTGTCGCGGCGGGCGGCGGCTTTCCAGGTCAGCATGCGGGCACCTTCCAGCTGTGCGTACATATCGGCCAGACGCCACTGTGTGCCTTGGTAGGCAGCAAGCGGCTTGGGGCCGATCTGCCGTTCGCGGGCCCAGTTCAAGCTTGCTTGCAAGGCGGCATTGGCAATGCCCAGGGACATGGCCGCCACTTCAACGCGACCCCGATCCAACACCGCCATGGCCGTGTTGAAACCGGCACCTTCGATGCCCAGCAATGCCGACTCGGGCAACCAGCAGTCCAGGGCCAACTCATAGATCGTGCTGCCACGCAGTCCCATGGTTTTTTCCGGACTGGAGAAGCTGATCCCCGCGGTGCCCTGGGGAATCATGAAGGCGCTGATGCCCTTGTGGCCGGCTTCGGCGTCGGTCTTGGCATAGAGCACAATGAAGCCTGCTTCGCGGGCATTGGTGATGTAGTGCTTACTACCGCGCACCCGCCAACCGCCATCTTCACGCTGGGCACGGCAGCGCATATCGGCCGGGTTGGAGCCAGCGGCCGGCTCCGTCAGGGCGAAGGCACCGAGCAGCTCTCCGCTGGCGGCGCGGGGGAGCCATTCCTGTTTCTGCGCTTCAGTGCCGCCAATCAGGATCGAATCGGTCGCCAGGAAATGCGCAGTCAGGGCCGAAGCGGTCGAGGCGCAGGCGCCAGCCACGGCTTCAACCACACGGCTCATGGCCAGGCTGCCGATACCCAGTCCGCCGTACTCCTCGGGCAAGTTGATACCCAGCCCACCAAGTTCGGCCAATGCCTGCAGGCTCTCGGCACAGAATGTCTCGGTTTCATCGTAATGCTGAGCGCGCGGCTGGATCACCTCGCGAGCCAGTTTTTCAGCGGTTTCGATAACGGCCAATTCGACCTGATCTAATTCAAAGTTCATGGGAAAGCTCCTGTTTGTTCAGTCCGAAAGCATGGTTGTCGGCACCGAGGCGTGGGGCGTGGGTGACTGCGTGGGGTTTGTGGCCATTGAAGAAAACCGGTTGTGGTACCAGCGGCTGCGCGGAGCCCTCGGGGTGAATC
Organism: Pseudomonas grandcourensis; assembly: GCF_039909015.1. Taxonomy (NCBI): domain Bacteria; kingdom Pseudomonadati; phylum Pseudomonadota; class Gammaproteobacteria; order Pseudomonadales; family Pseudomonadaceae; genus Pseudomonas; species Pseudomonas grandcourensis. The sequence goes on along the minus strand of NZ_CP150919.1, from coordinate 4,978,968 downwards.
AGTAACTGTCGCACCTGGGCCTGTTCACTGCTGGCCGCCTGGGCGAGGTTCCACACAGGGGAGGACGGCACGCCCGCCTCGAGCAGGATGTCGCAGACCTGTTCAACGCTTCTTTGCTGCGTCCAGACTTCGATTTCGGCACGTAGCACCGGCTCGTTGAGTGTGCGTTGCGGGTCATCGGCAAAGCGTGGGTCGCTGCCAAGTGCTGGCTTGCCCAGGCATTCGCATAAGCGTTGGAACAGCTTGTTGCTCGCCACGGCGATGACCACTTGGCCGTCGGCGGCGCGGTAAGTGTCAAAGGGGGTCGAAACCGGGTGGCGGTTGCCCACCAGCCCAGGCGCAACGCCATTGGCGAAGAGATTGGACAGACCAGTCATCTGCAGGCTGAACAACACATCGAACATGGCAACATCGATGTATTGCGCGCCGGGTGCATGCCGTTCGCGAGCGAATAGCGCAGAGCTGATGGCCCACGCAGCATAAACACCGGCGCATAGATCTCCGATGGCTTCGCCACTGCGTGTAGGGCCTGTCTCTGCAAAACCTGTGACGCTCATTAGCCCCGACATGGCCTGGGCTACGATGTCATAGGCCGGGTTAGCCGACAGCGGACCATGCTGGCCGAAACCAGAGATGCTCGCGTAGATCAGCTTGGGGTTATATTGCTTGAGGGTGTCGAAGTCGATACCCAGGCGACGTGTCACCCCGGGACGAAAGTTTTCCACGACGACGTCTGCGTCACGGACCAGCTCATATAGCCGGGCGCGATCAGCAGTGGACTTGAAGTCCATTTCGACACTGCGCTTGCCGCGATTGATCAGGCCGAAATACACACTCTCGCCATCCTTGAAGGGGCCCAGGTGACGGCTGTCATCGCCGTGGTCAGGGACTTCGAATTTAATGACGTCGGCGCCCAGGTCGGCGAGCATCGCCGTGCAATGCGGGCCGGCCAGTACGCGGCTCAGGTCAAGCACGCGAACGCCCTGTAATTGTTGGGTAAACGGGCTGCTGCTCATGGTGCAGGCTCCTCGATTGTGGGGGCTTAGGCCTTGTCGATCATCGGCAGGTTGAGGCCTTGTTCCTTGGCGCAGTCGATGGCGATCTGGTAACCGGCATCGGCGTGACGCATGACGCCAGTGGCCGGGTCGTTGTGCAGCACACGAGCGATCCGCTCGGCCGCTTCGTCAGTACCGTCGCAGACAATCACCATGCCTGAGTGCTGGGAGAAGCCCATGCCGACGCCGCCGCCGTGGTGCAGGGAAACCCAGGTCGCGCCGCTCGCGGTGTTGAGCAGAGCGTTGAGCAGTGGCCAGTCGGACACGGCGTCGGAACCGTCCTGCATCGATTCGGTTTCGCGGTTAGGGCTGGCTACCGAACCGGAGTCCAGGTGGTCGCGGCCGATCACGATTGGGGCCGACAGCTCGCCGCTGCGCACCATTTCGTTGAACGCCAGGCCCAGCTTGGCGCGCAGGCCCAGGCCAACCCAGCAGATACGTGCCGGCAGACCCTGGAAGCTGATGCGCTCGCGAGCCATGTCCAGCCAGTTGTGCAGGTGAGCGTCGTCCGGGATCAGCTCTTTTACCTTGGCGTCGGTCTTGAAGATGTCTTCAGCGTTACCCGAGAGTGCTGCCCAACGGAACGGGCCGATGCCACGGCAGAATAGCGGACGGATGTAGGCCGGTACGAAGCCTGGGAAGTCGAATGCGTTTTCCACGCCTTCTTCTTGCGCCATCTGACGGATGTTGTTGCCGTAGTCGAAGGTCGGCACGCCCATTTTCTGGAAGTCGAGCATCGCTTTGACGTGAACAGCCATCGATTGCTTGGCAGCTTTGATGACAGCGGCCGGTTCAGTCTTGGCGCGTTCGCGGTACTGGTCCCAGGTCCAGCCGGCCGGCAGGTAACCGTTGAGCGGGTCGTGGGCGCTGGTCTGGTCGGTGACCATGTCCGGGCGCACGCCGCGCTTGACCAGTTCCGGCAGGATTTCAGCCGCGTTGCCCAGCAGCGCGATGGAGATCGCTTTGCCTTCGGCGGTGTATTTGGCGATGCGAGCCAGCGCGTCGTCGAGGTCGTTGGCCTGCTCGTCGACATAACGGCTGTTCAAACGGAAGTCGATGCTGACCTGCTGGCATTCGATGTTCAGCGAGCAAGCGCCGGCCAGGGTCGCGGCCAGAGGCTGTGCGCCACCCATGCCACCGAGGCCTGCGGTCAGCACCCAACGACCTTTCAGGTCATCGTTGTAATGCTGGCGACCGGCTTCGACGAAGGTTTCATAGGTGCCCTGGACGATGCCCTGGCTGCCGATGTAGATCCAGCTTCCGGCGGTCATCTGGCCGTACATGGCCAGGCCTTTGGCGTCGAGTTCGTTGAAGTGTTCCCAGCTCGCCCAGTGCGGCACCAGGTTGGAGTTGGCAATCAGTACGCGCGGGGCGTTGGCGTGGGTCTTGAACACGCCGACCGGCTTGCCGGATTGCACCAGCAGGGTCTCGTCGTCGTTCAGGTTAGTCAGGCTTTCGACGATCTTGTCGTAGCATTCCCAGTTACGTGCAGCGCGACCGATACCACCGTAAACCACCAGTTCTTTAGGGTTCTCGGCGACTTCAGGGTCGAGGTTGTTCATCAGCATGCGCAGCGGCGCTTCGGTCAGCCAGCTCTTGGCGGTGAGCTTGTTGCCGCGGGCAGCGCGGATTTCGACGTCACGCAGGCGAGTGGTCTTGGTGGTCATGGTTATCTCCTCATTCAGTGGTGAGCGGGGTGGTAGTCATGCTTTGCGATGTATATGCGCACTTATACCAGCCTGTATGTACAAGTGAATGCAAGCGAGGGGCCAAATTCGCCTGATGAGAACCAAATGAAAAGATAAAAATACAAAAAATAGAATTAAATCAAATAGTTAAAAAACTGATGAAAATTATGAGCGAGACGGGAATGATGAGAATGTTGTTGCAACTTTGTGAGTAATAGTCGCGACGGTTGTGCGCTTTGTAACGATTTTTCGCGTTTTTTTGAGAAGTGTCACCATTCTGCCAATTGGCTTGGCATGGGTAACACCTTCGGAGGGATGTCCAGGGGGAGGTGCCTATCGAGCGGCAGGCGGGGGCCGCTCGACTTGTGAGTCAGTTACCGAATTTGCCTTCGAGGCGATAGCGCGAACCCGGGTAGACCAGGCGTGCGCAACCAACCTGACCCATTGCCGCCCATGTGCGGCGGCGAATCAGCAGGCACGGTTCATAGCGTTTGATTTGCAGAAGCTTGCACTCGGCAGATTTGGCGAGAATCGCCTCGACCACGTGCTCACCTTCGGTCAACGGCGCCAGTTGAATCAGATAGGCGTAAGGCGTGACCTTGGTAAAGTCCTGCTGCAGATAGGCGGGTGCGACCTCGGCATTGACGAAGCGCTCTTCGATCTGCACCGGCACATCATTTTCGTGATGCACGACAACCGAATGGAACAAGCGCTTGACCCCCTCGAGGGGAAAGGGCATCGAAGCGCGCGCCCGTTCAGGCATCTCTTCAAGCACGACCACTTCACAGCGATGCTCATGACCTCGGGCCGCAATCTCTTCCGCAATGTTGTGGATCTCGAACAGCGCCGCATGGCCTTTTGGTTCGGCTACAAAAGTGCCTACACCCTGCATGCGCACCAGTGAACCCTCAATGGTCAGTTCTCGCAGCGCCCGGTTGATGGTCATGCGACTCACGCCGAGCAAATTCAGGAGTTCACTTTCAGAGGGCAGTTTGGAATTGGGTAGCCACGCACCGGAGCGAATCTTCTGCATGATGATTTGCTTGACCCGCGCATATAGCGGGGAGGGGCTTTCGAGCGAAAAGGACTCGAGGGACGCATTATCCTCAATAGGTTTGGACACAGTAATTCCCAATGTAAAAATGAATTGCTCCGATAGGCCAGGAGCGAAGTTTACTCTGCAGCCAAGGATACGCCTATGCATGCAATGCATCGACAGGGTAAGGGGGCGCTGTTCTAAACCACTTGAGAGCGGCCTGCCGCCCATGCTGGAATCCCGGAAGTCCAACCAGGTTGAGGCGGGGTGATGGACAATGAACTCAAGATATACATGGCTCCTGAGCAAGCGCTGTTAGCCCGGTCGCAACATGGGTTCAGTGTGAAGGGCTGCTTCTGGCCGGTCGGTGCCTGTCGCGAAGGGCTGCGTGCGACCCAGAGCGGTCTTTGGCGGACCTCAAGAGTTAATCTCTGACTATCCGTTTTTTGGCTGCTGATCACGATTGGCTGTTCTCGAAGCCAAATGGTCCGTAACGGCGGCGCGTAAATATTACGGAACTGAATCTGAGCTGCTCAGCTGCGCAAGGGGATGCTGGCCTATTGTGATCTACACTCCCTGAGCTGTGAGTAGACGCTTCGCCACAAGATTTACTCAGTCGCTCAGTTTAGAGATAGACCTGAATTTCAGTGAGTCGCGGTCTGGGTGGGGGCACGCCAGTCGACCAGCAAAAAACCTTGTCTGGCAATCGTGTATCAGGCGAGTTCGACAACACCTGGATTGAAGCCCTGATCGCCCACACGACCTGGCACTACTGAAAAAGTCGGGAGGGTTTCAGGCATTCAGATTATTTCACCGTGGCCATGAAGGCTCACGGTGCCAGCTTGCTCAAAACTAACGAGGTGGAAATGAACAGGAAGTCAAACCGGGGCTGGACAATGGCGGCGGCAGTCGTCGTCGTGGGTTCAACGCTTTTCGCGGGGTGTGCGGGCAAGAACGATCCGATCGCGCAGGCAGACAAGGCGGATGTGGCCAAGGGCGTGGCCGCGCCGAGTCTGGAGCAAACCAAGGCGATCGCCGAGGAAGGCTTTATCTACGGCTTGCCGTTGGTCATGAACTACGCCGTGATGAACGAATTCGCGGTGGACTCCAAGTCCAGCCAGTTCAAGGCCCCCTTCAACCAACTGCACAATGATCATAAGGTCGCGACCCCCGCTGACACAGCCATCATTACACCCAACAGCGACACGCCGTACTCCTTTCTCTGGGCCGACCTGCGCGCCGAGCCGCTGGTGATCACGGTGCCGGCCGTCTCTAAAAAACGTTACTACTCGGTGCAACTGATCGACGGCAACACCTATAACTACGGTTACATCGGCAGCCGGGCGACGGCCAGCGCGGCCGGGAGCTATCTGATCGCAGGCCCCGACTGGAAGGGGGTGACACCGCCTGGCATCGACAAGGTGTTCAACTCCACGACACCCTTCGCATTGACTCTGATCCGGACCCAGCTGTTCAATCCGGCCGACATGCCGAATGTCGAGAAGCTGCAGGCGGCTTTCAAGATCCAGCCGCTGTCCGCCTTCCTCCATCAACCCGCGCCGCCCGCTGCGCCGAAGATCGATTTCGTGCCGGCTACCACGCAAGGCATCAAGGCCAACTTCTTCGAGTACCTGTCGGCCGCGTTGGAGTATGTGCCGCCATCGGCTTACGACAAGGAGATCCGTGCCAAGCTGGCCAGCATCGGGGTAGGCCCCGGTCGCAGCTTCGAATTCAAAGACCTCTCGCTCGAGCACAAGGCCGTGGTCCTGCTCGGGATGAAGGCCGGCGACGAGAAGGTCGACAAGTTCCTCTCGAACGGCTTGAAAAATATCAACGGCTGGAGCGTCGGTGCGTTCTTAGGCGACCAGGCGTTCTACAAAGGCGATTGGCTGATGCGGGCTGGCGCCGCGAAGGCTGGTCTGTACGGCAATGACGCCGCCGAGGCGATGTACCCCATTACGCGTACCGATGGCAACGGCCAGACGTTGAACACCGGCAAGCACAACTACACGCTCACCTTCTCCGCCGGCAAACTGCCGCCAGTCAATTCCTTCTGGTCGGTGACCATGTACGACGGCAAGAGCCAGCTGCTGATCAAGAACCCGATCAACCGCTACCTGATCAATTCGCCGATGCTGTCGACGATGAAGAAGAACGCAGATGGCTCACTGACGCTGTACATCCAGAAGGATTCGCCGGGCAAGGCCAAGGAGGCCAACTGGTTGCCGGCGCCTGACGACACGGCCTATCTGGTGATGCGCCTCTATTGGCCGAAGACCACGGCGCCTTCGATTCTTCCCGCAGGCAGCGGCAGCTGGCAGCCACCGGCAGTGGTGGCATCGAAGTAACGCGAACTTGCGGCCCATTGCTGACACTCGCCGTAGGTCGGTGTCGGCTAGTGCTGCCTTTTTGCCAATAGCAGCCGATCATGAAGGGCTGCTATTGGCCGTTCTCTGCCGATCATGGTTACAAAGCGTGCTGGTCAAATCCGATGCAATCGGTGGTCAGAACGAATGCAAATGACTGGTCAGGTCGAATGCAAGCGGGTGGTCAAGTGGAGTGCAATTTCGCAGTCATCTGACATGGTCGCTTCTCCAGTTCTTGTAGAAGTCGTGGCAGCGACCAAAAAAATGGCCCGCATGCGGGCGGGCCAAATGGGAATTCTTCAAAGGAGCAGGGTTAATCTGCGCTCCACCATGTGAGCGATTGGTGAAAAGCATGTCGCAGAAACGAAAAAGCCCGGCACATTAGCCGGGCTCTCTGTAGATGGGCCAAATCCCTTTGGCTGACTGCATTGTGCTTGGTAGGTGTGACGAAGGCATGACAGGGGCAGATACGAGAAGCCCGGCTCTGGACCGGGCATTTGAGTTACATCGGTACGACCGCCAAGCCGCTACAACATCTCGCCGTCATACCACGCGCCTACTCCGCCTTCCCCCGCACACTTCTTCTCGCCTTCATAACCCGCCAGCTAGTTTGTGCCGTTCAATGGAGAACCCTGCGACACTCTCCAATCCTGATCCGATCAAGCGCCCGGTTTAATGCGTCCAAGGCATCGAGGAGAGCTTTCGCCTCGGCTTCCCGGCCATCCCCCCATAGGCGTTCAGCCATTTTGTTCAGGGCTTGGATAGAACGCTCAATTTCAGCAGCAGTCACTGCTGCTTTACTGTCCGTCAGCTTCTTCTTCATTGAGTAACCGTTTACAGGGCATTGCTTGTATTTCAGATCTAGCGCGAATACGCCCGCCAGACGCATGGCTATTCAGCCTTCCGGACAATCCTTCCCGCCTTCACCTCATCTGTGTAAGCAGTCAGCCGATCAGCTTGCTCATGCAGCTTTTCGATCGTCTCCATTGCCTCCAGAAGCTCTGTATCCCCGCGCTGTTTTGCAAGCCTGAACATTTCCAGGGCAGCTTCTTCGAGGGAATATGCAGCGGCTTTCAAGTCGCGGCGTAACTCTTGATTGGGTTTGTTAAGTGCCATGACAACCTCCTGCCAATCCCTTCCGCGATCATTGGCAGTGGTCTGCCTTCGCCGGCCGGACTACCTGACCTGCACCGATTTCTTTAATCCAGCCATCTAACCGATTCTCACCTTGCTGGAAGATTGTGATCATCCTTCGAAGCGCCTCAGCGTCTGGTCCATTACCTGCGTGGCTTAGCCGCTCGGCAATCCGAACTAACTCCACGGCCGACCACTTCAGATCAGAGGCGACACCCTGCAGATCGCGCTTCAGGTCCTGCACTGGTTTGTTGAGCCCCATCATCACCCCTTACAAGTCCCCACAACACTAATCCGATATTCAGCTGCGAAATTGCACTCTACTTGATCACCCGCTTGCATTCGACCTGACCAGTCATTTGCATTCGTTCTGACCACCGATTGCATCGGATTTGACCAGCACGCTTTGTAACCATGATCGGCAGGGAACGGCCCAGAGTGTGTAAAAACGCTTCGCCAAAATTGAAGTGTGCGCGTCTACGTTAAATCTGAAATTTATCGGCACGTCAGCAGATGTGGATTTCGCGTAGACGCGCGATTTCCAGTCCGGTTTTGAGTACCTGTCGCGCTCAAAAACGTTTTTACACACCCTCGGCCAAAAGCGGCCCTTCACCTTTAAAGTCTAAAGCGCATGAAAGAAGCCTTTGTGTCGCTCTCCACATCGCACAGCACCTAATGCCCCTGCTTGCACACGGCCACGCCTCTCTCCGCTCGGACTCACCAAAACCCTAGTTTCGAGGCGCGGCTTTCCAAACGCCAAGATCAAAGGTAATGTAATTCTTACTACAAATTATATAGCTAACTCTACATGAATAATTGGCTAGCTCTGATTCTTGGCTTACCCACTGCCAATGCCACCGAACGCATGCGAGCTTGGCGTGCCCTGAAAGCTTCGGGTGCTGCGGTTCTGCGCGATGGTGCGTATCTGCTGCCAGACACTGGCGCCTGCCGTGAAGCACTGACGTCTGTCGAGCGCGATATCCTCGCCATCAATGGCACTGCCTACGTTCTGCCGGTTGTCGACCCTGGAGGTAAGCGCTTCGTCGAGTTGTTCGACCGTAGCGATGACTACGGCAAGCTTGGTGCAGAGATCGAAGAATGCCGTGGACAGCTGAATACTGAAAATGCTCTAGCGACGACCAAACAAATTCGTAAGCTGCGCAAAGCCTACGATCAACTGGTCAGCATCGATTACTTCCCAGGCAAGCCGAAACAGCAGATCGATTCGGCGTTGCAGGAGCTAGAGACTGCGGTCAGTAGAGCCCTGTCGCCGGATGAGCCTCATAGCAGCAACCAGCCAATAACGGCACTCAATCTCGGCGATTATCAGGGCCGTATCTGGGCAACACGTAAACGTCCCTGGGTCGACCGACTGGCGTGTGCCTGGTTAATTCGCCGCTTCATAGATCCCCTCGCTCAGATCCTCTGGCTGAACACACCACAGGACTGCCCGCTAGATGCACTGGGTTTTGACTTCGATGATGCGACCTTCAGTCATGTCGGCAACCGCGTGACCTTCGAAACCTTGCAAGCCAGCTTTGAACTCCAGGAACCAGGCCTAAACCGGATTGCCGCACTGGTGCACTACCTCGATATCGGGGGCATTCAGCCGGTGGAGGCTGCTGGCATCGAACGTGTACTGGCTGGTCTACGCGAAACCATTACCCACGACGACCATCTGCTGGCTGCCGCGAGCGCCATCTTCGACGGCCTGCTCGCCGGGTTTGTAAAAGAGGAGAAACCCAATGAATAAGGTTTTCGCACCAGCGGTTGCAGAGGAATTGTCGAGGCCAAAGCCGATCAGTTTGCGTGAGGCTTTCTGGTTCTGGTTGAAGCTGGGTTTCATTAGCTTTGGCGGGCCAGCTGGACAGATATCGATCATGCACCAGGAACTGGTGGAGCGTCGGCGCTGGATCTCCGAACGACGCTTTCTGCACGCCCTCAACTACTGCATGTTGCTGCCTGGGCCAGAGGCTCAGCAATTGGCTACTTACATCGGTTGGCTGATGCATCGAACCTGGGGAGGAGTGATCGCCGGGGTGCTCTTTGTGCTGCCCTCGCTCTTCATCCTGATCGCGCTGTCGTGGATGTACATCGCGTTCGGCGAAGTACCCGTAGTGGCCGGACTCTTCTATGGCATCAAGCCCGCCGTGACAGCCATCGTGGTGCAGGCCGCGCATAGGATCGGTTCTCGGGCATTGAAGAATAATTGGCTGTGGACGATAGCGGCGGCGTCATTTACCGCGATCTTTGCTTTCAATGTTCCGTTCCCGCTGATCGTTTTAGGAGCAGCGTTGATTGGCTATTTTGGGGGGCGTCTGGCGCCCGAGAAGTTCAGAACCGGTGGGCATAGCGCCGCTAAAAAGTCCTTCGGCCTAGCCTTGATCGATGACGATACTCCGTCCCCTGACCATGCCCGATTCAGCTGGTTGAAATTGGCCTCGCTCGCACTGATCGGCGCCGTGTTATGGGCTTTGCCGATGGGAGTTCTGACCGCGCTCTTTGGTTGGGAAGGCACCTTGACCCAAATGGGATGGTTCTTTACCAAGGCGGCGTTACTGACCTTTGGTGGTGCCTACGCCGTGCTGCCGTATGTGTATCAAGGCGCTGTCGGTCACTATAGCTGGCTGACCCCGACACAGATGATTGACGGGCTGGCTCTAGGGGAAACCACACCAGGGCCACTGATCATGGTGGTGGCTTTCGTCGGCTTCGTCGGGGCCTATGTCTCGCAAGTGTTTGGGGCTGATCAGGTGTTTCTGGCCGGAGCTGTGGCCGCCACCCTGGTGACATGGTTCACCTTCCTGCCCTCATTTTTGTTCATCCTCGCGGGCGGCCCGCTGGTGGAGTCGACCCACAACGAACTCAAGTTCACGGCACCGCTTACCGCCATCACCGCCGCCGTCGTTGGGGTTATCCTCAATCTGGCGTGTTTCTTCGGCTATCACGTACTTTGGCCTAAGGGTTTCAGCGGCAACCTTGACTGGTCCTCCGCACTGATTGCCATTGCAGCGGCAATTGCCTTGTTCCGCTTCAAACGGGGCGTCATCCAGGTGCTGATGGCCTGCGCGCTCGTCGGTTTGGCCGTGCATCTGCTGCGCTAGACCGCACGAGTGAATCAACAGTCTTTGGCGGGCACCGGGCCCGCCAGATCACCCAGCCTACCGAGCTAGGCAGGAGGTGTTCCATGAAGTGGATTACCCGTGAACGGCCCAAGATTGACCGCATCGCCTGTCCCTGGCTGATCGCTCGCTTTATCGATCCGCAGCCCGAGTTTTTTTACGTGCCCAGTGGTGACGTGTTGCGTTTAGCGGCGGAGAAAGAGGCTGCACCCTACGATATTCCCGGCGTAGAACTGACTCATGAGGGCGAGCTGTGCAGCTTCGATGCGTTCCTGAAGAAGTACCAGCTCAGCGAGCCCGCTTTGCAGCAGTTGGCGAAAATCGTGCGCGGGGCAGATACCTCCCGCCTGGATCTAACGCCTCAATCGGCTGGGCTATACGCGATTTCGCTGGGACTGTCGCAGCGTTTTTCGGACGATCACGAAATGCTGGCGCACGGTCTGGTCATGTACGACGCGCTCTATGCCTGGTGCAAGGAATGCCAAGGTGAATCGCATAACTGGCCTCCTCAAGTGTAAAGAGACAAGCTCGCACTGAAGCCCAGCCTAGCGCTGGGCTTTTGCCGTTTAGTGGCAGTCGTTCGTTTACGGTTGTGACGGCAACCTTTTGCATCAGTACCGCCGCTGTGCGCGGAGGCCGCCATGGAGGTAATGGAAAGTAGGCTAAGCGCCTATTTCTTGAGCTGTCCCTGCCTCTGGTTTAGGATGGTCTAACATCCCCCTGGGGGGGATGCAAAATCATCTGCAAACGATAAGCTCATCAGTCTCTTTCTTCGATAAATGCTCGACAACCAGATGGGCACGCGTCTTTCCATTTGAGATTTCTCATGCTGAAAATCCTGTCCAACCGAACCTACCGTCATCTCTTTCTGGCCCAAGTGATTGCGCTCGTCGGGACGGGACTCGCTACGGTCGCATTGGGCCTGCTAGCGTTCGACCTTGCGGGCGCCCAAGCGGGCGCTGTCCTTGGCACAGCATTGGCGATCAAAATGACGGCCTACATAGGCGTTGCGCCGATTGCAGCGGCTTTTTCAGAGCGTCTGCCTCGCCGAGCCATGCTGGTTTCGCTGGATTTAGTACGAGCCTTGGTCGCGTTGGCTCTGCCGTTCGTGACCGAGGTCTGGCAAATTTATGTGCTGATTTTCGTCCTTCAGTCGGCCTCGGCGGCGTTCACCCCGACGTTCCAGGCGACCATCCCTGACATCCTGCCGGATGAAGACGACTACACTCGTGCCTTGTCGCTTTCGCGTCTGGCTTACGACCTCGAAAGCGTCGCCAGTCCGATGCTCGCAGCGACGTTGCTGACGGTGATCAGCTTCCACAACCTGTTCGCAGGCACGGTCATTGGTTTCCTTGCCTCAGCGGCCAGTGCTACTGCCAAAGGCGAAGAAAACACCGCGACGCAGCATCTACGAACGAACCACCCGCGGCATGCGCATATTCCTGGCCACGCCCCGGCTGCGAGGGCTGCTGGCTCTTAACCTGACAGTGGCGGCGGCCAGTGCCATGGTTATCGTCAACACAGTGGTGCTGGTACAATCCCGCTTCGCCCTGCCGCAGAGTTCTACGGCATTGGCGCTGGCCGCGTTTGGCGGCGGCTCGATGATCGCGGCTTTGGCCTTGCCTCGGCTGTTGAAAGACATCAAGGACCGAACAGCCATGCTGTTTGGCGGAGGGATACTGGTCGCAGGCTTGGCTGTTGGTATCAACCTGACCACCTACAACTTCCTGTTGCCGCTGTGGATGGTACTCGGCGTGGGTTATTCCCTGGCACAGACCCCGAGCGGTCGGCTGCTCCGTCGCTCGGCACATGCCGAAGATCGCCCGGCCTTGTTTGCCGCACAATTTGCTCTATCCCATGCCTGCTGGTTGATTACTTACCCCTTGGCGGGATGGCTGGGTGCCAACATCAGCCTCACGGCGTCGTTTGTTGGGCTCGCTGTGGTGGCAGGTAGTGCACTGGTAGTCAGCATCATGATCTGGCGTCCGGCTCATGACCTTGAGTCGATCAAGCACACCCATGAGAATCTGCCGGACAATCACACGCACTTCAACGGCGAAGAGGGTACGGATCACGAACACCCTTATGTGATCGACGACCAGCATCGGAAATGGCCGAACTGAGATCCCACGAAGCCGCAGGTCTTTAAGGAAGGTCGCTTAGAGGTACTTGGTGATTTGTTTGAAGGCTTCCAGTGGCGCGCGCTCGCCATTGTTCAATGCAGAGACGGTGTCTTCCAGGCAATGATCAATGTGATCCTGGATAAGCGTGCGTTTGGCTTGGCACACCGCTTTTTCGACGGCATGCAGCTGCTGAGCAATGTCGACGCACTGCCGACCTTCTTCAATCATGGTGATGATGCCGCGTAAATGGCCATCCGCCCGCTTGAGGCGCTTGATGATCGCCTCGTGACTTTGGTGAGTATGGGGATGCGGATGTTCGTGGTTGCTCATATCTTGAGTCTTCATCGTAAGTGATTGCGCAAATCATATCCCCCCAGAGAGGATGGATTCAAACGCTACCCCATCCACATGCAGCTCCACGAACAAGCGAGGGCACGACAGGCTGCTTTGGGTCGTTCTCTGTCGGTCGTCACGATGGCGATTACTGGTCAATTCGAATGCAATTAGCTGGTCAGTGGCAATGCAAATGGTTGGTCAAGGGGAATGAAATTCCCCACTCTCCAAAAAATCCCATTTTTCCCGCATTAAATCGGGATTTGTTCATTTAAGAGGAGCATCGGGCATTAGATGATGCTCATGAAAGGCGTAGCCGCATAATTGCATCGGTGATGGCTCGTGCATTCTTGTCCAGCGTTTCCATGGCTCCCATCGCGTTAGCGGAAACACTCCCCACTCCATTCTCAGAGAGCCACTTGGTTACCTCTTCAATGGCCGCACATATCGCGTGCTGGTTGTGCAGGAGTAGTGTGAGAGCGTCCGCTGTGGCTATGTTGGCTTCAGAGTTATCTGGCATGGGTGTCGTCCTTGAATAACTGGTGCCGGAAGACTAGCTGAACTCGCCGCTGGCTGGAGCCACTTCTCCAGATCCGCTGACACCTGGACAATTGCACTGACTTGACCACTCATTTGCAACGGACCTAACCAGCCATTTACAACGGATTTTACCTGCACCCCTAGCCATCTTGACCAGGAGTGAGCGGCTTAAAGCAGTTGCTGGATGCGGAGAGCTATGCTCGGATTGCACGAGGGGATCAGAGAGTGCGGATAGGGTAGTGTTGGTGCGGGGCCCAGCCAACGAGCCACCCAACGCGCAAACCGGTAAATGGAGTTCCGCCAAAAGGACTGTGGCTTGGCTCGATCCTAGATGTTTACAATTGAATATTCCTGAAAAATTTTAATTTATCTTGAAAATGACCGCCTCTTGTTTACAGACATAGCCCGATGCGCCCGATTGCATGCAACGAATACCGAAAAGTGTCGGGCATTGTGCTGTCAGTACCAGAGTCTTAAGAGGGGTGTTCATTGCGTTGAATCGGGATAGCACTTCCAGGCCATCCAGTTTTGGAATGCTGATGTCGAGAATGACTAGGTCCGGCATGCATTCGCGAACCATTTGCATGGCGTCGACCCCATTGTCAGTTTCGCCGACGACTTTGTAACCTTCATGTTCCAGTAACATTCGAACGGCAAGGCGGATAACCGGGTGATCATCGACAATAAAAACGGAGTTCATAATCAAGTCCCATGCGAGCTCAAATAAAGCGCGCACCATAGCTCAGATACTTGAAGGGACGCATGAACTCACCGACCTGTAGCAGCAATATAGGAAAAATCCTACAGATTAAAAAGAATGGGACTACGTATTAACTAGGTTTCTTATTAGGAAGGTTGAAAAAAGTCCAACCTGCGGGTGTGCTTTAAAGGGAAGTAGTTTGTAGGTTTTTCACTTTGTTTTAGTCAGCTTTTATATGTTTTTTTCTATAGGGGTGCTGAGGTCAACAAGTTTCTAAATTCAGATTGTTTCAGTGGTTTTATCAAGTAGCCCAATAATGGCAGCCTGTGTTCTGTGGCCGTTTTTTCAAGCTCATCCAGTTCAGACGTCGTCAGGCTACTCAGAATGATCGCCTGCCTGATCAGCCCTCGCTGGCTGGCGAACCGGACCAGTTCGAGCCCCGTCAGATCCGGCAGGCATTGATCGCATAAAAGGATGTCGAACGGTTGGTCGGCCCCGAGCAGTTGCTGCAGGGCGCCTTTGGCGCTGTCGGTGGTCGTCAGCCGGGTGAAGCCATAACTTTCCAGCAGGCATTGAGTGGCTATCAGTTGGAAGGGATGGTCTTCCACCACGAGGATGCGTAGATCGTCTTCAGCCATGGGGCGCACTTCATCTGTCGAACAGAAGGGAGGGCGATTGTTTCGCGAGAGTTCCGGGCAAGCGATCAGTTTGCTCGCCATGTGCTGTAGGGCGATTCGACGAAACTTGAGTGCTGTTGGATGTTGAAGGGGAGATCAGCCATAACGAATGCCGTAATGGCTGATCAATCGGTTCACCTCAGTGGCTGGCGCGACCGGTCATTTCCAGGGCCATGTCGCTGGCATAGCTGTCGGTCATGCCGGCGATGAAATCAATCATGCGTAAAAACGAAGTGTGCAACGGGCCGTGAGGATCAGGTGCATTGTTGCCCAACAGGTCAAGGATGCGGCGGCTCTTGAATGACGGGGTTCGACCGTTGTGCTGCTCCAGCGCTGCACCGCAAAAGGCGTTGAGCAGGATTTCCAGCGTGGTGTAGGCGCCGATCTCGTGCAGGGTCTTGCGCTTGTCCTGGAAGATTTTCTTGCGGGCCATGTCCTTGGCATTGAGCACGCAACGCTTGGCGGGACCGTGCATGTGTTCCACCAGATCGCCGGGCAGTGTACCGGCCAGCAGCGCATCCTGTTGCTCGACGAAGGCGCGGGCGGCGGCATTGGTCAAGTGCTCGATGGCTTTACCGCGCAGGATCGCCAGTTTGCGTCGGCGCGAATCGTCAGGACCGAGCTGGCGATAGGTCTCCGGCAAGTCATCGCCCACCAGGCCAAGCAGCAGGGATTCGACTTCGGCGTATTCCAGCAACTCCATTTCCAGGCCGTCTTCCAGGTCGATCAGCGCATAGCAGATGTCGTCGGCGGCCTCCATCAGGTACACCAGCGGATGCCGCGCCCAGCGTTGCTCCTCCAGTTGCGGCAGGCCGAGTTTATGGGCGATCTGCTCCAGCAGCGGCAGCTCGCTCTGATAACAGCCGAACTTGTGTTTCTTGTAGCCCAGCGAGTCGGCGTGCCTGGCCGTCCATGGATACTTCAGGTACGTGCCCAGCGTTGCATAGGTCAGGCGGGTGCCGCCGTCGAACTGGTGATACTCCAGTTGGGTGAGTACCCGAAAGCCCTGGGCATTGCCTTCGAAATTCAGGAAGTCATTGCGCTCGGCTTCACTCATTGCATCCAGCCAGCCACGGCCGGCGGCTTGCTGGAACCAATGGCGGATCGCGTCTTCACCGGAATGGCCGAACGGCGGGTTGCCGATGTCGTGTGCCAGGCAGGCCGATTGCACCACCATCCCCAAGTCGCTGGGTTCGCACCATTCGGGCAGGGTCCTGCGGATGGTTTCGCCGACCCGCATGCCCAGTGAACGACCCACACAACTGACTTCCAGCGAGTGGGTCAGGCGCGTATGAATGTGATCGTTGCTGGACACCGGATGGACCTGGGTCTTGCGCCCGAGGCGGCGGAAAGCCCCCGAGAAAATGATGCGGTCGTGGTCTTTGTGAAAAGGGCTGCGGCCGAGTTCTTCAGGGCTGTGCAGAGGTTTTCCGAGACGTTCGCGGGTAAGCAGGGTGTGCCAATCCAAGGCGGGGCTCTCCGTCAGGTGACTGATGGCCTAGCTTCCCGTTTCGCGCCATGACCTGCAAGCGGAACTGCAACCCGGCGGCGTCGATATCGAGCCTCCTGGTAAGATCTTTTTTGGAAAGCGCCTGCTGACCGGGTAGGCGCACAGGATTGCCCCCCCCGATAGAGGGGCGCATCAAGAATGCAACCAGGAAGAAACTGATCAGTCTTTGCGCGAAGAGCCCTGCAAGATCAGTTTGATCAGCGGTCCCAGTGTGGTGCCGAGGCGGACCAGCCGGGTCAGGCTGCTGAGGCCACCTCCGTTTTTTGCACCCTTGCCGGTCAGAAAACCCAGCAGGGTAACGGCGGCCACGCCCCAGAGTGGAGCGTGCTTGATGCCAAAACCGTCCTGCAGGTTTTGCGTCATCCCGCGCACCCGTTGCAAGGGCTGCAGCAGTTGCGCGGATTCGTGGCGGATTTCCTGACGATGCATTTCCATGCGCAAGCGGATCAGGGCCTTGCGCATTTCCGCGCGTGAGCTGTTTTGTGGCAATTCAGGCAGGCTCATGGCAGCAGGCGCTCCCGATCGTTGGCCAGCTCTTCCAGGGTGCCATGGAAGGGCGAGGACTCATCGAAAATCGCCGCTCTCAGGCGCATTCCACAGAATATGGCCGCGAGGGAGTAGAACACGCAGAGCCCGATGATGGCGGCCAGTCGATACGTGTCCCAGAACAGGATAAGCACCAGCGTCGACAGCCCTACCAGCAGCAGCAACGCAAACACCAGCGCCAGGCCGGCAAACAGCAACAGGCTGACGGTGCGGGCTTTTTGTTCCTGCAATTCGATGCCGAACAGTTCGACATGGCTGTGCAGCAACCCAAGGAAGGCAGCACCCAGGCGCCGCGATGAGGAGCTTGTTCCCGTCACGGACGGGCCGGATTCGCCGATCGACATATCAGCGCCGGCTGGCCAGCAGGCCGATCAGGAAACCCACGCCGGCCGCGATCCCGACGGATTGCCAAGGGTTGGCCTGGACATAGTCTTCAGTGGCGGTGACAGCAGCCTTGCCTTGTTCGCGCAGGGAGTCTTCGGTCAGTTTCAGGGTTTCACGGGCACGCAAGAGGCTGTCGTGGATCTGCTCGCGCAACTCGTCGGCCTGATCGCCGGCCAGGGTCGCGGTGTGCTCCAGCAAGCGTTCGGTGTCACTGACCAGTGTCTGAAAGTCGTTCATCAGGATTTCTTGAGCAGTCTTTGCCTGGGTGCGGGCCATGGTGGATCTCCTTAAGTGGCTTTCTGATGCGTTCGAGTATGAGCCTTCGGCGAAGGTTCAGTACAAATGGCTGGTACAACTTTTGCTGAGTCGTGGTGCACCGGTGCGCACCATTGCGCTATTGCCGGGCATGATTTCAGTAAAACCGTAGGACCAACAATCAAAAACTCGCGTAAACGTCCGGGGCGCGTTTTTCCCGGGCGGCGTCCGTGCGCCAAAGTGGTTCAACGGGATCAGTGCGCTGATACCTTGAAGCTGCAACTTGGTGCATGGACAGTCATCGCGAACTGCTTTGGTGCTTTTTTCTGCCATAAGGTCTGCCCATTCCATGGAAAATCTGCAAAGCGCTGTGGACACCCTGGTCCATAGCTCCAATACGCTGTTCATTCTGATCGGTGCGGTCATGGTTCTGGCCATGCACGCCGGTTTCGCCTTTCTCGAAGTCGGAACCGTTCGACAGAAAAACCAGGTCAATGCGTTGTCGAAGATTCTCAGCGACTTCGCTGTTTCGACACTGGCCTACTTCTTTATAGGCTATTGGATTTCCTATGGCGTGACGTTCATGCAGCCAGCGGCCGTGCTCAATGCCGACCACGGCTATGGCCTGGTGAAGTTTTTCTTCCTGCTGACCTTTGCCGCGGCGATCCCGGCGATCATTTCCGGAGGCATCGCCGAGCGCGCCCGATTTGTTCCCCAGCTGTGTGCAACCGCGTTGATCGTCGCGTTCATCTATCCGTTCTTCGAAGGCATTGTCTGGAACGGCAACCTGGGCTTGCAAGCCTGGTTGCTGGAGCGCTTTGGCGCCGGGTTCCATGATTTCGCAGGCTCCGTGGTGGTGCATGCCATGGGCGGTTGGCTGGCACTGGCGGCGGTGCTGTTGCTCGGGCCGCGTAATGGTCGCTATCGCGACGGTCGGCTGGTTGCGTTCGCGCCATCGAGCATCCCGTTTCTGGCACTGGGTTCGTGGATCCTGATTGTTGGCTGGTTCGGCTTCAACGTCATGAGTGCGCAAACCCTGCAAGGTGTCAGCGGACTGGTGGCGGTGAACTCGTTGATGGCCATGGTGGGTGGTACCGTGGCGGCGCTGATTGTCGGGCGCAACGACCCCGGTTTTCTGCACAACGGCCCGTTGGCGGGGCTCGTGGCAATCTGTGCCGGTTCCGACCTGATGCATCCTGTGGGGGCGCTGGTCACCGGTGCCGTCGCGGGGGCGCTGTTTGTCTGGTGCTTTACCGCGGCCCAAGGCAAATGGCGCATCGACGATGTGTTGGGTGTGTGGCCGTTGCATGGCTTGTGCGGTGTGTGGGGCGGCATCGCCTGCGGCATTTTCGGGCAGACCGCTTTGGGCGGGCTGGGCGGGGTCAGCCTGATCAGCCAGTTGATCGGCACTGCGCTGGGCATCACTGTGGCACTGGCCGGCGGGTTTGCGGTGTATGGCGTGATCAAGGCGCTGCATGGATTGCGCCTGAGCCAGGAAGAGGAGTATTACGGCGCGGACCTGTCGATCCACAAGATCGGTGCCGTGAGCCAGGACTGACTCAGGTCTCTTTATCGTCGGTGGCACCAGGGCAGGGGCCTCAATGGCTCGACGGTTTTTCGGGGCAGGCCTAGAATGGTCACTTCATTTTCTGGTTGAGCGCTCATGCTTCCCGAATGTCAGCTGTTCGGCACCCTTGGATGCCATCTCTGTGAAGTAGCCGAAGCCATGTTGATGGAGTTCGTCGAGCGCGGTCTGCTGGTGGAACTGGTGGACATCGCCGACGATGAAACATGGTTCGCAGCCTACAGCCTGCGAATTCCGGTGTTGCGGCGAGTCGATACCGGTGCGGAACTGGGCTGGCCGTTCAGTGCCGATCAGGTGGTGGCGTTCCTGCGTTGAGCGGTTCTTGCGTTGGCGGCATGTCCCGCCTGTCGAACTTTGCGATTGATCCCCTTGGCTTATTCGGTGTTGATCGGATACTGTATGCGCATACAGTTATTCGCGGTGCCTGCCTTGCCGTTCCTGATTTTCGGGAGTGAGCAGGCAAGCCCGGGCGTCAGAGGGATGAATCGTGGTCAATGTCGAACAGTTGAAGAACAGCGTGAACCGGATGTCTGCAGAAGTCGTGCGCGAGGCTGTCCTTGAGTTGCGTCTAGATGGTCTGGTGACCGAGGGGAAAACGCCCTTCAACAAAACGCATTTCAATACCTGTTTCGCAGAAATCGAAGCCTTGTTTCAGCGCGCGGGTTATCACCGGCAACTCGATGTCGTGGGTTATCAGGGATTGTTGTACGCCCTGTACGACCCCGCTCGCTGGGAGGCGGTCGATGTGCTGCGCTGGCTCAAGGAGTACACCGAAGCGGCGGCGCGCACACAGATCCCGGCTTGAGGAATCTTCTCTAGGTTCATTCCCTCCTGCTGTTGGATAATGCCGCCCTGCACTGAGGGTTAGAGCTTTCGTATGTCCACTTCTTCTTTTTCCGCGGCACACAGTCAGGCCAGTACGCTCTACTTGCCACCTGGCCCGTGGCAGACCGTTGTCGATTGCCTGTGCGAGCATTTCAGCGCCATCGGTCGTGAGCAATGGCTGGACAGAATTGCCCGTGGCCGGGTCCTTGATGGGCAGGGCATGCCGATTGCCCTCGATCTGGCCTACAGGGAAGGTTTGCGAATTCATTATTTTCGCGAAGTGCCGGATGAAAAGCCGATCCCGGTGATCGAGTCGATTCTGTACGCGGACGAGCATCTGGTGGTGGCCGACAAGCCACATTTCCTGCCGGTGACACCGGCTGGCGAATACGTCGAACAGACGCTGCTGCGGCGCTTGATCCGGCGCCTGGACAATCCGCACCTGGTGCCATTGCATCGCATTGACCGGCACACTGCAGGGCTGGTGCTGTTTTCCGCCAATCCGCAGACCCGCTCAGCCTATCAGTCGTTGTTTCCAACCCGGCAAATCGAAAAACGCTACGAAGCCATCGCCAAGGCGTTGCCCGACCTTGCTTTCCCGTTGGTGCATAAAAGCCGACTGGTCGATGGCGAACCGTTCTTCCGTATGCAGGAGGGGCCGGGGGCCAGCAATACCGAGACGGCGGTCGAAGTCAGGGAAAAACAGGGGGGTCTCTGGCGTTATGGTCTTTACCCGGTGACGGGCAAGAAGCATCAGCTACGGGTACATATGGCAGCGTTGGGCGCCGCAATCTGCAACGACCCGTTTTACCCCGAGGTGCTCAAGGATGCGCAGGATGACTACGCCAATCCTTTGAAGCTGCTGGCTCAGGGGCTTAAATTTATCGATCCGGTCACGGGCCAGGCGCGTGAATTCGAGAGTGAAATCACCCTGCAATGGTGATCAGGAAGCAATCCTGGTGCGCTGTTCTCCAGGCATGAAAAAACCCGCATCAAGCGGGCTTTTCTGTATCCGGTGGCGCCAGGATTACAGCTCCTTGACGGTACGAACCTGATCCTTGTTGATGCGGGTCTGCTTGCCGTCTAGCTGTTCGAATTCGTAGAAACCGGAATCCTTGTCGAATTGCGGCGTGTCGACGGCCTGGATTTCGCGACCGTCATTCAAGGTGATCACTGTAGGCGATGCGCAACCGGCGAGGGTGGCAAGGCCCAGTGCGAGCATGAAAGTGGCGAGGGTCCGTTGAGTCATGAGTTGTGTCTCCGAATAAGAATTCTGTGGTTGCTGAACTTGAGACGTGCACCGTCTGCGCAAGTTCCTGATGAATATCAGTCTGACACAGTGCCATGACCGCTTAAAAGTTCCGGCGTGTTGAGGTTGGCCAATCGTGGGTCCTTGTCGGGGCATTGCAGTGCGGTCGCGCCGAGCTTGCGCATCAACCGGCCAGGGCTGCGCTCACCCTCGTTCCAGGCATTTTCAAATGCGGCCCTGTGTAGCACCGGGATCACACACAACAACGGCTCCCAGTGGTCGTCATGCCGCACCATCAACGGCTTGTCCGGATGCAGGTTGGCGGCCTCGCGCATAGTGTCGATCAGCGCCGCATCGATGCCCGGAACGTCACAGGGCATGACCAGCAGATGGCTATGGCGAGCAGCTTTCAGGCCTGCACGGATACCGGCCAACGGCCCGGGGAAGTCACCTTCATCATCGTGGACCAACTGGTCGGCGTAGGGGGCGTACTTCTCAAGGTTGCGATTGCAGGAGATGATCAGGTCATCGGTCAGCGGACGGGTCTTGCGATGCAGATGCACAATCAGCGGTTCGCCGTGCCAGTCCAGCAACCCTTTGTCCCGCCCCCCCATACGTTGGCCGCGGCCGCCCGCCAGGAGCAGAATGGAGCAGGGTGGCAATTGTGAATTCGTGGTCATGGCAGGCCTCCATGGGGGCGGCGAAAAAACGGAGCGCTGTGATATAACACCGGGCTGTTTCTCCTACAACTGGACGAGCCTATGAAAGCCAAGGCTGATGTACCTTTCGCACCGCTCAATGTTGCAGTGCTGACTGTCAGCGATACCCGCACACTGGAAACCGACACCTCAGGCCAGGCCTTTGTCGACGGCTTGACCTCTGCCGGTCATTACCTGGCCGCCCGGGTGTTGCTCAAAGATGACCTCTACAAAATTCGCGCGCAAGTCGCCAACTGGATTGCCGACGATGTCGTGCAGGTGGTGCTGATCACCGGTGGCACCGGTTTTACCGGGCGTGACAGCACGCCGGAAGCCGTCGCTTGCCTGCTGGACAAACAGGTCGATGGATTTGGCGAGCTGTTCCGCCAGATCTCGGTTGCCGATATCGGCACCTCGACCGTTCAGTCCCGGGCATTGGCCGGTCTGGCCAACGGCACGCTGGTATGCTGCTTGCCGGGCTCGACCAATGCCGTGCGCACCGCTTGGAACGGCATACTGGCCGAGCAGCTGGACGCGCGGCATCGGCCGTGCAATTTCGTGCCCCATTTGAAACAGGCAGCGCCTTGTGAATCCCGTGGGTAAGCCTGGCAAGTCTGGCAGCCTGATGCCTGTCGAGCAGGCGTTGGCGCGCTTGCTGGAAATGGCCGAGGCCTCGAGGATTGTCGAGCGTGAACGCTTGCCGTTGGCGCAGGTACAGGGGCGTGTACTGGCTGAAGACCTGGTGTCGACGCTTGATCTGCCCCCCTGGCCGAACAGTGCCATGGACGGTTATGCCTTGCGCATGGCCGACTGGACGGGAGAGCCGTTGCCGGTCAGTCAGAAGGTGTTTGCCGGTCAGGCCCCCGGTCCGTTGCAGCCAGGCACCTGTGCGCGCATTTTCACCGGGGCGCCTGTTCCCGCCGGTGCCGATTGCGTCGAGATGCAGGAAAACGCCGAGGTTCAGGCCGATGAGCGAGTACGTTTCACTCAAGCCTTGAGCCAAGGCCAGAACATCCGCCCGCAAGGCCAGGAAACCACCGTCGGCGAACTGATCCTGCCGGCAGGTACGCGGCTGGGGCCAATCGAGCAAGGATTGGCGGCCTCCTTGGGGTGCGCTGAGCTGGAGGTGGTTCGCAAGGTGCGTGTAGCGGTACTGTCTACCGGCGACGAGTTGATTGAACCGGGTCAGACGCTGGGGCCAGGCCAGATCTACAACAGCAACCGGGTGTTGTTGTGTAGCTGGTTGCAGCGTTTGGGGTGTGAGGTCGTCGACGCGGGAATTCTGCCGGACAATCTGGAAACCACTCGCTCCCGATTGGGTGAATTGAAGGATGTCGACCTGATTCTCTCGACCGGTGGCGTATCGGTGGGGGAAGCCGACTTTCTGGGCATCGCCTTGCGCGAAGAGGGCGAACTGACGCTGTGGAAACTCGCCATCAAACCCGGTAAACCGCTGACGTTCGGACATTTCCGCGGTGTGCCGGTGATTGGCTTGCCGGGCAATCCGGCATCGACCCTCGTGACCTTTGCCTTGTTGACCAGGCCCTATCTCTTGCGCCGTCAGGGTGTGCAAGACGTAGAGCCGCTGAAGGTGCAGGTGCCGGCAGGGTTTGACTGGCTCCAGCCAGGCAATCGACGTGAGTATCTGCGCGGACGGCTGGAAAACGGCAGGGCGACGATCTACAAAAACCAGAGTTCCGGTGTGCTGCGCAGCGCCGCCTGGGCTGATGGACTGGTGGAAGTCCTGGAAGGTCGCACGCTGGTTCAGGGCGATAGCGTTTTCTTCATTCCGCTGAGTGAAGTCCTGGGCTGATAGCTTCAGTGGCTCTGTCACACAAGACCCGGTTGATTGAACCGGGTCTTGTGTGGAGGGCCACTCAATGCGCCAGAAGCAATGAAATAACCTGCTCGAAACGGCTATTGGCGATCCAGCCAAGGAGGCCGAGGATCACGGCTGTTCCGCAGGCGGAATAGACAAGCCGGTGCTTGATGGATTTGACGTCATCCCGGGCTTCTTCCATGTCCCTGCGTATGCACTTGAGGTGTGTTTCCAGCTCGGTGACGCGAGGTTCCATATCATCTTCTCCCGTGGCTTTTGTGCTGTTGCGGCTTTCAGCTCGATGGCCTGCATTTTTATTATCTGTGAGCGGCAAGACCGAAATAGTCTGTGGCGCGAGGTTCTGGCGTTGCATGGCACGTCCTTGTGATGTCCAGAAGGCTCCTAAAACTCTATCAATTCAGATTTCCGGTCAATTGAGCCGATTCCTCATGTTTTGTAAGAAATTTCCTGCCGTGTGGGGGCCAAGACTTTCCGGCAGGAATTAATTCGATTTCTCGCGACTTTTACCGGAGCCTTCGTGGTCAACATCTCCCGGATGCCATTCAAACCGGGAGTGAGTAATGAGCGATCGCAAGGCGCTATTGATTCTGCATGGCAAGCAAGCGCTCAACGAGGCGGTTCGCACTGCCGTCGAAAGCCGGCGTGAGCGAGGTTGGGAGCTGGCTGTCCGATTGACCTGGGAAGCCGGCGATGCGCGGAGGCTGGTGGGCGAAGCGTTGGCGACCGGCTATCGATACATCATTGCCGGTGGTGGCGATGGCACCTTGCGCGATATCGCCGAAGCCATGGCGGAGCATTCGAAAAAGGCCAGCCTGGTATTGATGCCGCTGGGTACCGCCAATGACTTTGCGCGTGCGGCGGGTGTACCCCTGGAACCCGATCAGGCGTTGGAGCTGCTTGATTGCGTGCCGGCTGCCATTGATCTGGGGGAGGTTGATGGGCAGATATTCCTGAACATGGCTACCGGTGGGTTCGGCAGTCATGTCACGGCGAACACCCCGGAGGATCTGAAGAAAATCCTCGGCGGTGCGGCGTATCTGTTCACCGGCTTGTCACGCTTCAATGAATTGCATACTGCCTACGGTGAATTGCAGGGGCCGGACTTTCACTGGCGCGGCGATCTGCTGGCACTGGGCATCGGCAATGGCCGGCAGGCCGGTGGTGGGCGGCAGTTGTGCCCAGAGGCGCTGATAGATGACGGTTTGCTGGATATCAGCATCCTGCCGGCACCGCAGGAGGTGGTCGGGACATTGAAAGACCTGCTGACCGAAGGCTTCGGCATCGACAGCATGTTTGTCCGGGCGCGCCTGCCCTGGGTCGAGATCAAGGTTTCGGAAGGGCTGTACATCAACCTTGATGGTGAGCCGCTGGAAGGGGACAACCTGCGTTTTTCGGTTCGCCCAGCGGCGTTACTCGTGCATCTGCCTGAGAATTCGCCGCTGTTACGTACCGGTGAAATGCCTAGTCATCAAGGCTGATGATTTGTTCGCGCACGGCAAACAGCACGAGGCCTGCCACATCGTAGATCTGCAGACGCTTCATGACCTGCGAGCGGTGGGTTTCGACGGTCTTGACGCTCAGCCCCAGGCCATTGGCGATCTCTCGGGTGGATTTTCCGCGAACGATCAACCGCAGGATTTCCAGCTGACGTGCCGTCAGGTTGTGCGAGTCGGCGGGTTCGGGTTGGTGCTTCTGGTTTCGGGTCAGCGCCTGGTTGATCACCGTGTGGGCAATGGCCGGGCTCAGATAGCGCTCGTTGTTGCGCAAGGCCTCCAGCGCGTGTTCGAGTTCGGTCGCCGTGGTGTCCTTGAGCAGGTAGCCATGGGCTCCGGACTCCAGCGCCTGCATGATCAGGGCCGGATCGGTGTGCATCGAGAGGATCAGGACCTTGCTCTGCGGGCGCACCCGCTTGAGCTGTTGCAAGGCTTCGAGGCCGCCGGTCTGGCGCATCGAAATATCCAGCAGGACAATATCCGGGGACAGATGCCCGACCATTTCGAGCAGCTGCGAGCCATCACTGGCCTCACCGATGACGGCATAGCCGGGCAGATCCATTACCAGGGCGCGCACGCCAGCCCTGATCAGCGAGTGGTCATCCACCAGTAGTAAATTACAAGTCAATGCATAACCTTATTCGAACTGGCCCGTTCGAGCGCACGGGGCGCCCAGGGAAAAAGAGCTTCGATTTGAGTGCCTTTGCCCGGCTCGCTGGTAACAGTCAGTGTGCCGCCCAGTTGATCGATCCGTTCCGACATCCCGGCCATACCGCGCTGCCCTTCGCGACCAGGGTCTGTTGCGGGGGCGAAGCCCTGACCATCGTCGCTGATCTGCAACTTCAGGCCTTGGGGCAGGCGCTGCAGGCACACTAGCAGGTTCTTGGCCTGGGCATGTCGCAGGATGTTGGTGACCGCTTCCTGGGTGATACGGAAAGCTGCCACGGCCATTTCTTCCGGTATGCCGGTCAGGCGCTGCTGGCATTCCAGGCTCCAGTGCACCGGGGTGTTGGCCAGGGTCTTGAGCAGATGTGCCCGCAGACTGGCTTCCAGCCCAAGGCTGGTCAACTGCCGGGGATTGAGAATGGCGGATACGTCACGAACTTTGGCCAGGGTTTCTTCCAGCGTGTCGCAGAGGACCGAACATTGCTCCTGGAGTTCTTCGGGCATCCGGCGTTTGAGCCAGTCACTTTGCAGTTTGGCGGCGGTCAGCAATTGACCGATGTCGTCATGCAGTTCGCGGCTCAGCCGGTGACGCTCGTTTTCCTGAACCTGCAGCAGCCGGTCGGCCAGTTCCTGTGGCTCGAATTTGATCGATTTGCGCGAGAGGCAGTACTGCACGGCAACACTGGTCAGCGCCGCAACGTTGAGCGCCAGCAATGACAGGGGCAAAGGAATGGACAAGCCATGGACCAGCAAACTGCCGAGGGTCGAGCAGGCGCATAGCAACAGCGTGAATATGCGTGCATGTGCTCGGGAAGGTGGCCACGTGGCGATTGACTTGAGGCTGGCGTGCATAGCGGATGGAGCCAATGGATGTTCGCTGCGGGCTGACCGGTCATGCTGGCTGACAGGCCCCTGTTTTTTATGTGGAGCGCCGACGAGTTCAGCTGCTAACTGCAGCGAGCTGTATCCGGCTGCAATTCACACTGCCATTAATTGGCGTCAACTAACAGGCGGCATAGTAGCACCTAAGATACCGTTGGTCGCGTCCGTATGTATGTCCGAAAAGTCAGGAGCCCAGTCGTCTGGACGATGATTCCATAATGGAACAAGTTGGTTGTTGCCATCGCAAAATGCCGATTGCCCCGGATTTTGTTGTTGATATCAGGGAATACCCGGGTCAAGGCAGGCGCGCAATTGTCGATGGGCAAGAGTTGTTGTTTAAAGATGTCGCTTATAGCTATGAAATATTCATTTGCGACATGTGCGCACTCAAGTTACAGCGCGGTATTGATATTCAGAACACGCCATACGACATGGTTTGGCAAGTTCAGGCCTGTCGCTCCGAATAGGATACGAGAGTGAAGGGCCTTGCGTTGACCGGTGGTTGAAACCGGCTTTGCCCGACCTGAAAGGCAAAGGCTTCGATCAGGGTGGCCTGCTCACTGTCGTCGAGACTGAGCTGTCCGGTGGTCTGGTCGATGAGTTCGAGTTGCCAGGCAATCAGGGTCAGGCAGTCTTTCAGGGCACTCAGCGCCTCGTCGTGCAGGCTCATGGTGTTCTGTGCGTGGTTCAGCAGGCCATGAATATGCAGGGAGAATTCAGACACGGCCGCCAACGCCAGGGCATCGGCCTTGTTGGCCAGCTTGAGCAATGTGCTGAGCAGACAGTCGATGGCGTCCTTGTCATTGCTGATCAGTTGCAGATGACTCAGGCATTCCTCGGTTTTAGCCAGGAGTGTTTCAGCCTCGACAAGAAACTCCGGGAGCCGCTGGGCCCACTCTTTACGGTCGTTCGGCATACTTATCTCCACAACGTCATGTCAAATGAGGGGATATCGTGTGTGTCGACGAGGGCGGTCGGAACCCCGGCATTGCCGAGTCGTCGGGTGAACGAACTATGGCTGGCCCGGAAGCAGGCAGGGGAACACGAGAGGGTGGTTGGCCACTGACTTGCGATCGCACACAAAAGCCTGACTCCGTTCATGCAATGAGAATGGCGTCACATTAATGGCTATTGGATATTGGGAATATCAGGTTGCACCTGATTGTTGGTAGGGGAATCCCTTACGCAGGGGAACCTTTCGCGCGAACCAGAGTCGCGCGGCGCAGAAGTATGGCAGATGTAATCTCAGCGCCAGTAAAGCATGATGTTAATGTGACATCAATGGCCGGGCGTGGCATTTTAGAGAGGGTCAAGTTTCGGCAAAAACAGCCGATAACCTTCCTTAAGTGAATTCATCCGAACAAGACCTGGAGTCATTGATGGCCGGCATTCTCGACACGGTAGACCAACGCACGCAACTGGTGGGTGAGAATCGCCTGGAAATTCTCATGTTCCGGCTCGCCGGACGGCAATTGTTCGCAATCAATGTCTTTAAAGTACAGGAAGTCCTGCAGCTGCCAAAGTTGACGCTGATGCCTCAGCGCCATCCTTTTGTATGCGGCGTGGTCAACCTGCGTGGCCAGACCCTGCCAGTGATCGACCTGTCCCAGGCCATTGGCATGCGCCCCTTGGTGCCCGGGCCTGGCAGCACGATTATCGTCACCGAATACAACCGTTCGGTTCAGGCCTTCCTGGTCGGTGGCGTGGACCGGATCGTCAACATGAACTGGGAAGCCATCCTGCCGCCCCCGAGCAGCGCCGGCCGCCAGCACTACCTGACAGCCATCAGCAAGGTCGATGACCAACTGGTGGAAATCATCGACGTCGAAAAGGTCCTGGCAGAAATCGTCCCGTACAACGCCAAGGTCTCCCGCGACAAGCTCGAAGATCCGGTGCTGGAGCGGGCCCGTGGCCGTGAGGTGCTGCTGGTGGATGACTCGAACGTGGCCCTGGCGCAATTGCGCGATACCCTGGGACAGCTGGGCGTGAAGATGCACATCGCCAGCGACGGGTTGAAGGCCCTGAACATGCTCAAGGCCTGGGCTGATACCGGTGTGGACATGACCGAAAAACTGCTGATGGTCTTCACCGATGCGGAAATGCCGGAAATGGATGGTTATCGCCTGACCACCGAGATTCGCAACGACCCGCGCCTGCGCCGCTTGTACGTGGTGCTGCACACCTCGCTGTCCGGCAGCTTCAACGACTCGATGGTGAAAAAGGTCGGCTGCGACAATTTCCTCTCAAAATTCCAGCCGGACAAACTCGTCGACGTGGTGCGCCAGCGCCTGATGCTTGACGAAGTACCGGCCTGATCAAGACCACGGTCAACTGTAGGAGCGAGCTTGCTCGCGAAGGCGTCGGCACATCCAGCACTGATGTGACTGATACACCATCGCGAGCAAGCTCGCTCCTACAGGTTTTTGCTCTTTGATTCGGTGATCAAGCTCGTATAGGGTGGCGTTTTACCTACCAGGGAGCTGGCCATGTTGCGTCTGAGCGCGCTGTATCGTTATCCGTTGAAGTCCGCCAAGGCCGAGACCTTGCAAGCGATCGGTCTCGATAAACTCGGACTGGACGGCGATCGCCGCTGGATGCTGGTGGACGAGGCCAGCGGTCGCTTCCTGACCCAGCGTGCGGTGGCGCAGATGAGCCAGTTGTCGGCGCTGTGGAATGCCGAAGGCGGCTTGACCCTCAGTGCGCCTGGCCATTCGCCGATCGACATAGCCTTGCCCGATAGCGATGCAGAACTGCGTGGCGTGACGATCTGGCGCGATACCTTGCGAGTCCCCGATGCAGGCGATGAAGCAGGGGCCTGGGTCAGCCGGTTCATCGGCAAACCGACTCGCCTGGTGCAGGTGCCGCTGGATCGTGCGCGGATGACGGAGGCTGGCTACGGCAAGGATGACGACCAGGTGGCGTTCGCCGATGGTTATCCGCTGTTGCTGATTGGCCAGGCCTCTCTCGAGGACTTGTCGCAACGGGTCGGGCGTCCGTTGGAGATGCTGCGTTTCCGGCCGAACCTGGTGATCGAAGGCAGTGCAGCGTTCGCCGAGGACGGCTGGAAGCGTATCCGTATCGGCGAGGTCGAGTTCCGCGTGGTCAAGTCCTGTTCGCGCTGCATCCTGACCACCATCGACCCGCAAACCGGGGAGCGTAGTGACGACCGCGAACCGTTGGCAACCTTGCAGAAATACCGTTCCCAGGCAGACGGCGCAATGTTCGGCCAGAACCTGGTTAACGATGGCAATGGTCGACTCGAAGTCGGCATGCCGGTGGAGATCCTCGAGTAATTTTGCGCAGAATAAAAAATGCCCGTGTCGAAAAACACGGGCATTTTTATTGCGGCGACTTTTTTGTTGAGGCCGCGCAGGCTTAGCCGCGGTATTCGCACAGGTAAGCGGTGTCGACGGCGACTTTCAGCTGGAACTTGCTGTTGGCCGGCACGTTGAACTGGCTACCGGCGGCGAAGGTTTCCCAGTCGCTGCTGTCTGGCAGTTTGACGGTCAGTGCGCCGCTGACCACGTGCATGATTTCACGCTGGCTGGTGCCGAATTCGTACTCGCCCGGAGCCATGACGCCGATGGTCGCTGGACCTTCTGCGGTGCCAAAGGCGATCGACTTGACGGTACCGTCGAAGTACTCGTTGACTTTAAACATGGGCGATTCCTCGAAAAGGGCTAAAAAGGGCCGGCCAGTATGCACAAGGCCCTGAGTGTCGTCACCTGTCTAAAGCGGAAGAACCAGCGGCAGCAGGCGTGCGGTATTGCGCGCATCTTCCAGCGCCCGGTGTTGCTGGCCGGTGAACTGCAGGCCGGCCAGTTGCAGGGCGCCGTTGAGCCCCAGCGGGCGTTCCAGGCGTCGGGCCTTGGCAAAGCGCTGCTTGAGGTTCATGTGCGGCACGTTGGTCAGCATGCTGGCGAGTCCCAGCTGCTGCCAATCCTGAAGCAGTTGTTTGCGATCGTAATCGCCCCAGCTGGCCCAGCCTTCAAGTCGCGTGTGGTGTTGGCCGAGCCAGCGTTCAAACGCCGGCCAGACTTCGCCCAGCGGTTGCGCGGCATCGATGTTGGCTTGGGTGATGTGCGTCAACTCGCGGCAAAACGGCGTCAGCAACGGCCGCCGCAAAGGCCGGACGAAGCGCTGGAACTGGTCCAGTTCGCGTCCTTTGCGGTCCACCAGGGTGGCGCCGATTTCAATGATTTCCATATCCGTTACGGGCCAACCCCCTTCATCGGTGGTGGCCTCCAGATCAATGACCAGCCAATGAGGCATTGCAGGGTTCCTGGTATCCGCGTCCTGTAGGGTTTGAGCGTAGCCAAACCCGGCGGTTCCGCCTAGCGCCTTATTCGACCTCCAACAGAATCTGCCGGTTTTTCACCTGATCCCCGACTTTGACTTGCAAGCGCTTCAGAACACCGTCGATGCCAGATTTCAACGGGTGCTCCATTTTCATTGCCTCCAGTACCACCAGCAGTTGACCCTTGGTCACCGGGCTGCCTTCGTTGACCAGCACGTCGACAATCGCCCCGTCCATCGGTGCCTTGAGGGTTCCGGAGCTGACACTGGCCTGGCCGGTAACCTGCGCCTGAGTGCGATCCACGAACTGCAGGCTGCCCGGCCGGGTAAACAGCCAGAGACGCCCGGCCACCAGGCGATAGGCGTGGCGTTGGCGAACGCCTTCGATTTCCAGGGTGGCCCAGCGTCCGTCGCTGTGGATGATCTTCAGTTCGAGGCTGTGCTCGGCGACCTGAATGCGCAACGGCTCGCCCGGGATCGCCTGCAACGCTACCGGCCAGTCCTGATCTTCAAGGCCGATGCGATAGTGCAGCGGTACGCTGGCGTTGTTGCGCCAACCGCCAAGCGGGGCTGGATGAGCCTGTGCTGCAGCCTGATAGAACAGGGCGGCGGCGATGGCCAAGTGCTGCGCGCCTGGGGTTTCGGGATGCAGGCAGGCGTGGTCGGCGAAGTGCTGCGCGATGAACCCGGTGCTGAAATCTCCACCAGCGAACTGCGGGTGTTCCAGCAGGCCGGCAAGCAGGCGTTGATTGCTTTGCAGCCCCAGCAGCACGCTGTCTTGTACGGCCCGCAGCAATTTGCGTCGGGCTTCTTCGCGGGTGGCACCGTGGGCGATGAGCTTGCCGAGCATCGGGTCGTAGAAGGGGCTGATGACTTGGCCTTCGATCAGGCCATGGTCGATCCGCACGCCGTCCTGCAATGCCGGTTCCCAGGCCACGACGCGCCCGGTTTGCGGCAGGAAACCCAGGGCCGGGTCTTCGGCATACAGGCGTACTTCCATGGCATGGCCATTGAGTTGCACCTGTTCCTGGCGCAAGGGCAGCGGTTGCCCTTCGGCGATGTTCAGCTGCCAGGCCACCAGATCCAGCCCGGTGATCAATTCGGTCACCGGGTGCTCCACTTGCAGTCGGGTGTTCATCTCCAGGAAGTAAAACTGCCCACGGGCATCCAGCAAAAACTCCACGGTGCCCGCGCCGACATACTGCACCGCCCGCCCGGCCTTGAGCGCCGCTTCGCCCATGGCCTGGCGCAGCTCGGCGGTCATCACCGGGCAGGGTGCCTCCTCAATAACTTTCTGATGCCGGCGCTGTACCGAACAATCGCGCTCACCGAGGTAAATCAGGTTGCCATGCCGGTCACCGAACAACTGGATCTCGACGTGACGGGGTTCGATGAGTGCTTGTTCAAGAATCAGTTCGCCGCTGCCAAAACCGTTCAGGGCTTCGGAGCGCGCAGTGCGAATCTGTTCCAGCAAGTCGCCGGCGTCGTGTACCAGGCGCATGCCGCGTCCACCGCCGCCAGCGCTGGCCTTGATCATCAACGGATAGCCGATGCGCTCGGCTTCGCGGCTCAGGGTGGCGTCGTCCTGCCCGGCGCCTTGATAACCGTTGATGCACGGCACACCGGCTTCGATCATGGCGATCTTCGACAGGCGCTTGCTGCCCATCAGTTCGATGGCCTCGGGGCTGGGACCGATGAAGGTGATGCCGGCGTCCCGGCATGCGAGGGCAAACCCGGCGTTTTCCGAGAGGAAACCGTAGCCCGGATGAATCGCATCCGCGCCCGTGCGCCGGGCCGCGTCGAGGATGGCCTGGATGTTCAGGTAAGACTGTTGTACCGGGGCCGGGCCGATGTTGACCGCCTCGTCGGCCATCTGCACATGCAGTGCATCGGCGTCGACGTCGCTGAACACGGCGACCGTGCGATAGCCTAGCGCCTGGGCCGTGCGCTGGATGCGGCAGGCGATTTCACCGCGGTTGGCGATGAGGATTTTTTTGAGTCCGGGCATGGGTAGGCTCTCTGATTTTTAGCGGTGTCTGGTCGGGCCTCATCGCGAGCAAGCTTTTAAGAGGCCCACCCCGGTTTGCGTTTTTGCACGAAGGCCATCGTTCCCTCTATGCCTTCGGCTCCGGTCACCGCTTCGCTGAACCTTTCAGCCGCTTGATCAAGCAACTCATCCGACGGCTGTCCGGCACTGGCCAGCAAGAGTTTCTTGGTCGCCGCATTCGCCCCCGGCGCACAACACAACACATGGGCCAACACCTCATCGAGACGTTCGGCCAGGGCCTGCGGATCATGTTCGACAAAATGCACCAGCCCCATGCGCCGCGCCTGGGTACCGTCGAAGCGCGCCGCAGTCAGGGCGAGGCGCCGGGCCTGGGTCAAGCCGATGCGTTGCACCACGAACGGAGCGATCTGCGCCGGCAGCAGGCCGAGGCTGGTTTCCGGCAGGCCGAATTGCGCCTGGTGATCGGCCAGAGCGATATCGCTGACGCAGGCCAGGCCGAGACCGCCGCCGAGCACCGCGCCTTGCAGCACCGTGATCACCACTTGCGGTGCGTGTTGCACCTCTTGCAGCAGCGCGCCGAACACCCGGTTCAGGTCCCGGTGCGCAGTCGAGCCTTGAGCGCGGGCATTGGCCATGTCCTTGATATCGCCGCCGGCACAGAAGTGCCCACCGACGCCGCCGATCACCAGTGCGCGAACCCCTGGTTTATCGCGTACCGCAGCCAGCACCGAGCGCAACTCGGCGACCATCTGCAAACTCATCGCATTGCGGCATTCCGGGCGGTTGAGGGTGATGTGCAACACGCCGTTGTGCAGTTCCAGCAGCAAGGTCTGGCAAACCGGCAGGTTGTTCATTTCTTTTTCCCCGGCAGAATGCCCATGAGTTTGCAGATGATCCCCAGCATGATTTCGTCGGCGCCGCCGCCGATCGACACCAGCCGTACATCGCGGTAAGCCCGGGCCACCGGGTTGTCCCACATGAAGCCCATGCCGCCCCAGTATTGCAGGCAACTGTCACTGACTTCGCGGCCCAGCCGCCCGGCCTTGAGCTTGGCCATGGAGGCCAGGCGCGTGACGTCCTGGCCTTTGATGTATTGCTCGGTGGCCTGATAGACCAGCGCCCGCAGGCATTCGATTTCGGTCTGCAGTTCCGCCAGGCGGAAGTGGATCACCTGATTGTCGATCAGCGCGTTACCGAAGGTTTTGCGCTCCTTGCAGTATTCGATAGTGCTGTCGACGCAATACTCCAGGCCCTTGATCATGTTGGCCGCGCCGAACAGGCGTTCCTCCTGGAATTGCAGCATCTGCATCATGAACCCCGCGCCTTCATGGCCGATGCGGTTGCGCTGCGGTACGCGCACATTGTCGAAAAACACCTGGGCGGTTTCCGAACTGCGCATGCCGAGCTTGTCCAGGTGCGAACTCAAGCTGATGCCTGGCGTGTTCATCGGCACCATGATCAGCGACTTGTTGATGTGCGGCTTGTCGTCCGAGGTGTTGGCCAGCAGGCAGATGAAGTCGGCGCACGGCGAGTTGGTGATCCACATCTTGCTGCCGTTGATCACGTAATCGTCGCCGTCCTTGCGCGCCGTGGTTTTCAGCCCGGCGACGTCGGAACCGGCGCCGACTTCGGAGACGCCGATGCAGCCGACCTGCTCGCCACTGATGGCGGGACGCAGGAATTCTTCGCGCAGTTCATCGGAACCGAACCGTGCCAGCGCCGGGGTGCACATGTCGGTCTGCACGCCGATGGACATCGGAATGCCGCCGCAACGGATAGTGCCGAACTCTTCGGCGGCGACGATCGAATAGCTGTAGTCGAGCCCCATGCCGCCGAATTTTTCCGGTTTGGAAATGCCCAGCAAGCCGAGGTCGCCTGCCTTGCGGAAGATGTCGTGGATGGGGAAGCGCCCGGCC
Organism: Pseudomonas grandcourensis; assembly: GCF_039909015.1. Classification (NCBI taxonomy): domain Bacteria; kingdom Pseudomonadati; phylum Pseudomonadota; class Gammaproteobacteria; order Pseudomonadales; family Pseudomonadaceae; genus Pseudomonas; species Pseudomonas grandcourensis. Next base: position 4,944,041 of record NZ_CP150919.1, on the reverse strand, counting down.
TTCTCCCATTCCTCGACGTGGGGGTTGATCTCGTGCTCGACGAACTGGCGAACGGTGCGGCGCAGTGCTTCGTGTTCCTGGGTGAAGATCATTTTTATTGTTCTCCTTGAGCTGGCCTAGAGCCGGGCTACGCCAAAGCTGTTGGCTTGCAATGGCCGCACCTGGGCCTCGTGACAGATATCCAGCAGATAACCAAGCAAGGTCCGGGTATCGCGCGGGTCGATCAAACCGTCGTCCCACAGACTGGCGCTGCCGTAGAGCGCCGTGGACTGGCTGTCGAGTTTCTGCGCGGTGACCTGTTCGAGCATGTCGAGCATTTTCGGATCGGGCACCAGCCCGTCCTTGGCCTGCTTGGCCTCGGTGACGATGCGCAGCACTTTGCCCGCTTGCGCGCCGCCCATCACGGCGGTGCGGCTGTTAGGCCAGGCGAAGATGAAACGCGGGTCCAGGCCGCGCCCGCACATTGCATAGTTGCCGGCGCCGTAGGAACCGCCGACGACGATGGTCAGCTTCGGCACCCGGGCATTGGCCACCGCTTGAATCATCTTCGCGCCGTGCTTGATCACACCTTGCTGTTCCGATTCGGTGCCGACCATGAACCCGGTGGTGTTGTGGAAAAACAGCAGCGGCGTCTGGCTCTGGTCGCACAGCTGGATGAACTGGGCGGCCTTGCTCGCACCTTTTGGCGTGATCGGGCCGTTGTTGCCGATGAAGCCACAGGCGCGGCCCTGGATTTTCAGATGACCGCACACAGTCTGCTGATCGAACTCGCCCTTGAATTCAAGAAAGTTCGAAGCGTCGGCGAGACGGGCGATGATTTCGCGCACGTCGTAGGGCTTTTTCGGGTCATCCGGGATCAGGCCCAGCAGTTCGTCGATGGGGTAGAGCGGCTCCTCCCAGCGACGCTCGGGGAGTGGCGGTAACTGCTCGTTCCACGGCAGCAGGCTGACGATCTCGCGTACCTGACGCACACCGTCGGCGTCGTTTTCAGCCAGGTACTCGGCGGTGCCGGCGGTTTGTGCGTGCATCTCGGCGCCGCCCAGTTCTTCATCGGTGGCGACTTCGCCGGTGGCGGCCTTGAGCAATGGCGGGCCGGCGAGAAACAGCTTGGCCTTGCCGCGTACCACCACCACGTAATCCGACAGCCCCGGCTGATAAGCGCCGCCCGCTGTGGCCGAGCCATGCACCACGGTAATCTGCGGCAAGCCCATGGCCGACATCCGCGCCTGATTGGCAAAACTGCGCGCGCCTTCGACGAAAATTTCCGCCGCGTAATTGAGGTTGGCACCGCCACTTTCGGCGAGGGTGATCACCGGCAGTTTGTTTTCCATGGCGATCTGTTGCAGACGCAGGGATTTTTTCAAGCCGCTGGGGGAGATGGTCCCGCCCCTGATCGCGCTGTTGTTGGCGACCACCAACACACGTACGCCGGACACATAGCCGATGCCGGCGATCAAGCCGCCACCAGCGGAGCTGCCATCCTTGTCGTCGTGCAGCTTGTAGCCGGCCAGGCTGGCCAGTTCGAGAAACGGCGCGCCGGGGTCCAGCAGCAGATTGAGGCGTTCGCGGGGCAGCAACTGGCCGCGTTTTTCGAACTTCGGCCTGGCTTCGGCCGCCTTGTTCAGCAAGTTCTGTTCGAGCACGCGAACTTGCTCGATGGCGCTCAGCATCGCCGCACGGTTCTGGGCGAACGGCTCGCTGTGGGGATCGAGTTGTGACTGAATCACCGGCATGGGTTATTCCTTGTCCTTCAACACGTCTGGTATGTAGGCGCGGTGGAAACCGTTGTACGACTCGCTGTTGGTCGCCTTGTGGATCGGCCAGGCGCGGCCGCCGAGGCTGGCGGCGCCGTCGATGCGCAAGGTGCTGCCGCTGACAAACGCCGCTGCGGGACTGAGCAGGAAAACAATCGCCGCGCTGACTTCCGATTCGGTGCCGATGCGCTTGAGCGGCACGTGTTCGCGCAGGGTCGGGATCACGGCCTTGAAGGCGCCTTCGTAGGTGTCCATGCCGCTGGAGGCAACCCACCCCGGTGCCACTGCGTTGACCCGGACCCCGGCATGACCCCATTCGTACGCGGCGGTCTTGGTCAGGTTGTCCATGCCCGAACGTGCCGCACCGGAGTGGCCCATGCCCGGCATGCCGCCCCACATGTCGGCGAGCATGTTGACGATGGCGCCGCCGTGCTTGCTCATGGACTGGTTGAACACTTCCCGGGCCATCAGGAAACCGCCCACCAGATTGGTGCGCATCACGGTTTCGAAACCCTTCTGATTGATCGAGGACAGGGGTGACGGGTACTGCCCGCCAGCATTGTTGACCAGGCCGTGAATGGGGCCATGCTTGCGGATCAGTTCGCTGACCAGGTGCTGCACCAATTCTTCCTCGCGGATATCGCAAACCGCCCAGTCGGCCTTGCCGCCGTCGTCGGCGATCTCCGCCGCAACGGTTTTCAACTTGTCGGCCTTGCGCCCGACCAGCAGCACATGGGCGCCGAGGGCCGCCAGTTCGTGGGCGGTGCAGCGGCCGATGCCACTGCCGCCACCGGTGACGATGATGTTTTGACCGGCAAACAAATCGGCTTTGAAAATCGAATCGTAGGCCATGGCGGCAATCCTCTAGTTGAACTGGTCGGCGATGCGCTGCGGCACCGGGATCTGAATTTCCAGCAGCTGCTGGGCTAAGGCCTTGCCTTGCGGATCGATACGCAGGCTGGCGACACCGCCGCCGCCGAGGGCGTTTTCCAGCAGGAAATTCAGGCTGTGGCTGGCAGGCAAGTACCAGCGTTCGACCCGCCCGTGGATGGGATCGAGGACGTGGCCCATCCAGTCGACGATCACTTCCGGGGTCAACGCCTCTGCAATCCATGGCAGGAACTCCGGCGCGCGGGCCATGACGCCGATGTTGCTGTGGTTGCCCTTGTCGCCGGAACGGGCGACCGCCAGTTTGACCAGGGCCACGCTGGCGTCGGCCAGGCCAAGCGGTTTCGGCGGCGCGAGCGGGGCTGGCAGGTCCAGCGGGTCGAGCACATCGAGGGCAGGCAGGGCACACGGGTGGCGCTGGCCCATGAAATCAATGTCCAGCGTGCAGGCGGTTTTGTCGATCAGGAACGAGAACAGCCGGATCAGCGGATACACCGTCGGCCGGCCACCGACAATGCCGGTCAGCCCCGGCGCCATGCCGGTGGCGGCCTGGGCGATTTCCCGGGAGAACACGATCAACGCCTGCTTGTCCGGATGGCGCACTGCGAGTTTGATCACCACTTCGCGACTGTCCTGACGCCGGCCATGGGGGCCGTAGGTGGCCTCGCTGCCCAGCAACTCGATACTCACGTCGCTGTAGGGCGGCCAGCCGCGCTGGCGGAACATTTCCGAAGTCTTGTTGATGATCGCATCGCCGACCCGCCGCGCCTTGTCGACGGCATCGATGCCGGCGATCAGGCAACTGGCGGTACAGCGAAAACCATCGGGGTACGTGGCGCTGACCTTGTATTGAGCGGTCGGCGGCAGGCCTTTGGCACCGTGCACCTGCACCGCGTTCTTGCCCTGTTGCAGCAGTTTGACCTGAGTGAAATCGCACACCACGTCGGGCAGCAGATACGCCCGCGGGTCACCGATTTCGTACAGCATCTGTTCGCCCACCGTCAGCGGCGTGACCAGCCCGCCCGTACCTTCGGGTTTGCTGACGATGAACTGACTGTCGGCGCTGACTTCGACGATGGGAAAACCGATGTGTTCGTAGTCGGGCACGTCGCGCCAGTCGGTGAAGTTGCCGCCCGTGCACTGGGCGCCGCATTCGATGATGTGCCCGGCCAATGCCGCCTGGGCGAGTTTGTCGTAGTCGTGCCACGACCAGCCGAACTCATGCACCAGCGCGGCGCTGACCACCGCACTGTCGACCACGCGCCCGGTGATCACGATGTCCGCCCCTAGGCGCAGGGCTTCGACAATGCCGGGTGCGCCGAGGTAGGCATTGGTCGAGACGCACATCGATGGCAGGGGCGCGCCAGTGAACATTTCACGAATGCCCAGGTTGCGCAGCTGTTTGAATTGCGGTTGAAGGTCATCACCCAGCAGTACGGCGATCTTCAGCGCCACCCCGGCCTTGTCGCAGGCCGCTTGCAGGGCGGCGGCACAGGCTTGGGGATTGACCCCGCCGGCATTGCTGATGACCCGGATGTTTTGCTGTGCGAGCTGCGGCAGCAAGGGCGCGAGCACTTCGATGAAGTCGCCCGCATAGCCGGCCCGGGGATCTTTCATCCGCGCGCCGGCCATGATCGACAGGGTGATTTCGGCCAGGTAATCGAAGACCAGATAGTCCAGATGCCCGTGTTCCACCAGTTGCGCGGCAGCGGTCGAGGTATCGCCCCAGAAGGCGCTGGCACATCCGATGCGAATTGTTTCAGGCGCAGTCCATTCCATAGCCACCTCCAACCGAAGTGCGTCGACATTACCAAGCAAGCGCTTGGTTTGTAAATGACTTGATTATCTTCTGCCCAAGCGCTTGCTTGGTTGCATCCATGCGCTTAAATTGCCCGCGCAACCCCGCTGTTTTCGGGGGGATCGGCGTTATTGATTGAACGACTGTAGGAGAGAACGGGTGGACGAGCAAAAAGCCCTGAGGGTGATGCGCCAATTGGTCGACGACGGCCAACTGACCGACCCGGACAGCGCCCGTGGCAAGCTGCTGCAAGTGGCGGCCCACCTGTTCCGCAATAAAGGCTATGAACGCACGACCGTGCGCGACCTGGCCGGCGCCGTGGGCATTCAGTCCGGAAGCATTTTCCATCACTTCAAGAGCAAGGACGAAATCCTGCGGGCGGTGATGGAGGAGACCATTCTCTACAACACCGCGTTGATGCGAGCGGCCATCGCCGAGGCCGGCAATGTGCGCGAGCAGGTGCTGGCGCTGATCCGCTGTGAGTTGCAGTCGATCATGGGCGGCAGCGGCGAGGCCATGGCCGTGCTGGTCTACGAATGGCGCTCGCTGTCCGAAGAGGGCCAGGCCAAGGTCTTGGCGCTGCGGGACATCTACGAAGACATCTGGCTACAAGTACTGGGCGAAGCCAAAACCGCCGGGTTTATCCGCGGCGATGTGTTCATCACCCGCCGCTTCCTGACCGGTGCATTGTCCTGGACCACCACCTGGTTTCGCGCCGGCGGCAGCATGAGCCTCGATCAGTTGGCCGATGAGGCGTTGATTCTGGTGCTGGAAGACCGGCAATAAGCTTGTATTGGCCAGCATTAAACTGGCTAACTGGACGAAACCGCCTAGCTTGAATGCATTGGTACCGTTTTATTGGGAGTGGGGGCGTTTTGATGGGTTCGCCAATTCGGTCAGCCTCGCGGCTTTTGCTGGCGATGCTTGCGGCGTCAACGATGATGCCGTCCCAGGCAGCGCAACTGGTGCGCATAGGTGCCGCGCACTTTCCGCCCTACACCGTGCGCCCGGAATCCGGAGCCGATACCGGGTTGCTGCCGCAGCTGGTCGAGGCCCTGAACGCATCGCAAACTGACTACCAGTTTGTCCTGGTGCCCACTTCCATTCCCCGGCGTTTTGGTGATTTCAAGCAGGGCCGGGTCGACATGGCCATCTTCGAAAATCCCGCGTGGGGTTGGGAAGAGATCCCCCACACGGCCGTCGATATGGGGCTGGAGGATGCCGAGATTTTTGTCGCGCAACGCCTGCCCGATCGACAGCAAAGCTATTTTGCCGACCTGAGCGGCAAGCGCCTGGCACTGTTCAGCGGCTATCACTACGAGTTCGCCAACTTCAATGCCGACCCCTTGTACCTCGCGAAAAACTACAACGCCACGCTGACCTATTCCCATGACAGCAATCTGCTGATGGTATTACGCGGTCGGGCCGACATTGCCCTGGTCACGCGCTCTTACCTGAGCGACTACTTCCTGCGCAATGAAAAAGTCGCCGATGAATTGCTGGCATCCCAGCGCGTCGACCAGATCTATCACCACTACGCCATTCTGCGCCCGACCGCGCCCATCAGCGGCGAGGCCTTCGGCAAGTTGTTGCAAGGCTTGCGGGACAACGGCCAGATGCTGAGGATTTTTGATCCGTACAAGATTGCACTGGTGCCGGTCCCGCACAACGAACCGGCGCCACAAGCCGCCAATTGATGGTCTTTGGTTAAATTTCCCGCCCTGGCTCACGTCACTTCGTTGAACTGTCGACGAATATCGTGAGCCCGCCCCATGCCCCATCTCAATGACCTGAATGCCCTGTGTCTGCCGACAGGCAGTCGTCTTGCTGCTGATGAAACCGATTGCCGCCTGAGTCTGAATCTGGAAGGGCAACCGTTGCTTACCCTGCGGCTCAGTCGTGGCCCGGAGTTGCACGTGCAACTGGAGGAGCGCTTCAGTCGCCCTGAAGAACAGGCATTGTGGGCGGCCTGTTACTGGCTGTTCGCTCGCGACCCCGACTGCCAGCGTCTGACCTGGCAACTGCAAGAGGTGCCGGACGAAGCCGTGCTCAGTGGCTTGCTGATTCCGACGCCCGTCAGCGGCCAGTATCACTGCGAGCGCACCCTGTTCTGGCACTTACCGCAGCCGTGGCTGAGGCATTCCCTGACCGGCAGCTACCCGCAGCAAATGCTCATCACCGACGGCAAGCGTCATCCACGGCGGCCGGTCAAGCCCCGGGGTGAAGTGTATCGACGCTTCGATGCGCGGCTGGGCGCCCGGGTTTCCCTGCGCACGCTGGACATCGAGCAAGACCTGGCACGCTTCAACCGTTGGCAGAACAACCCGCGAGTTGCGAGTTTCTGGCAGGAGGAAGGCAGCCTCGAACAGCATCGCCAATACCTGAGCAAACTCGAGGCCGACCCGCACACGCTGACGCTGATCGGTTGTTTCGACGATCAGCCGTTCGCTTATTTCGAAGCCTACTGGGCCAGGGAAGATCGCATTGCACCCTTTTATGAGGCCGGCGATTACGACCGTGGCATTCACATGCTGGTGGGCGAAGAAAATCACCGCGGTCCGCACAAGGTGGCGAGCTGGTTATCGGCGCTGGTGCATTACCTGTTTCTCGATGATCCGCGCACCCGGCGCGTGGTTGCCGAGCCCCGTGCCGATAACGCGAAGATGATCGGGTACATGCAGGAGCAGCGCTTTCACTGCGAGAAAGAGTTCGACTTCCCGCACAAGCGCGCGGCCCTGATGGTGTTGGGTCGGGAGCGGTTTTTTGACCGGTGCAAGTTGGCCTGATGCTTAAGGCTCAAGATCTTTGGCGCTCTTGAGTGCCCCATCGCGAGCAGGCTCGCTCCTACATTTGCCCTGTGTTCACAGGACCCCGTGGGAGCGAGCTTGCTCGCGATGGGTGCGCTGCGGATCTCGGATCTTATTGGCGAGCAGCCATATCGCCACGCTTGCCCGACACCTTGCGGCAATGCACCAGCGCGTCACGGATCATGAAGTTCACCAGGGTCGGCGAGACGCCGAGTTCCTTGGCGATGTCCTTTTGCGGTACGCCGTGCAGGCGATACATCTCGAAGGCGTAGCGGGTGCGGCTCGGCAACTCGGTCAACGCATCGGCAATGTGCTCCAGCGTCGAGAAATTGATGTGCGACGTTTCCGGTGACGCACCCTGGATCACCACATTCAGCCCTTCCTCTTCAGGGCCGGAATACTTCTGCTCCAGCGCCTGCTTGCGGTAGTGGTCGATCGCCAGGTTGCGCACGATCTGGAACAGGTAGCTGAGCTGAGCCTTGATCGAACTGGTGATGGGCGGGGCCGATTGCAGCCGGAAGAATGCATCCTGCACAACATCTTCGGCACGTGAGCGACAACCGGTAATTCGGGCTGCGATCTTCACCAGAATCAGTCGATTGTCGACGAATGCCTGAAGTAGCGGTGTATCGCACCTGCTTGTGGATACTGGTTCCATCATGGAAATCACCCTGCTGCCAAAAGGTTAGTGGGACGGCGAAAAAACCGGGGGGCCGTCCTACACATCGAGCGACAAATTAGGCTTAATGATAATGATTGTCAAATGAGAAAAAGAACTAGTGCGCTGTAAGGGTGCGGAGTGAGAACTGCGACACGTTGACTCACTTCAGACCGCTTTGTGTTCCGGCTCGCGACTAATTATTTCAAGACGTCATCCGTTCTCAGGATGAATTGCACAGCGCAACCCTCACCACCCCGTAGGAGCGAGTTCGCTCGCGATGGTCGTCAACGATGACGATGGGCGCCTGACACCCCGCGGCGTTCTCCGGATTTTCGCGAGCAGGCTCGCTCCTACCAAGCCGAATTCAGGCAGGAAACCTCATGACCGACGCGTTCGAACTCCCCAGCACAATGGTCCAAGCCCTTCAGCGCCGCGCGGCCCTGACGCCGGATCGGGTGGCCCTGCGCTTTCTCGCCGAGACCCCGGATCAGGCGGTGGTGCTCAGCTATCGAGAACTGGACCTGCGGGCGCGGACGATTGCCGGAGCATTGCAGGCCCAGGCGGATGTTGGCGACCGTGCGGTGTTGCTGTTCCCCAGCGGCCCGGATTACGTCGCGGCGTTCTTCGGTTGCCTGTACGCCGGGGTGATCGCGGTGCCGGCCTACCCGCCGGAGTCGGCACGCCGGCATCACCAGGAGCGCCTGCTGTCGATCATCAGCGATGCCCAGCCGCGCTTGCTGTTGACCAGTGCCGGGCTGCGCGATGGGTTGCAGCAGATCGAAGGGGCGCCGCCGCTGCTGTGTGTCGATACCCTCGACGGTGCACTGGCCGAGCGCTGGGTCGCGATGGACTTGCAGGACGATCACATCGCTTTCCTGCAATACACCTCCGGTTCCACCGCGCTGCCCAAGGGCGTGCAAGTCAGCCACGGCAATCTGGTGGCCAACGAATTGCTGATTCGCCACGGATTCGGCATTGACCTGAACCCCGACGACGTCATCGTCAGCTGGCTGCCGCTGTACCACGACATGGGCCTGATCGGCGGCCTGCTGCAGCCGATTTTCAGCGGCGTGCCTTGCGTGTTGATGTCCCCGGCGTATTTCCTCGGCCGGCCGTTGCGCTGGCTGGAGGCGATCAGCGAATACGGCGGCACCATCAGCGGCGGGCCGGATTTTGCCTATCGCTTGTGCAGTGAGCGGGTCAGCGAGTCAGCCCTGGAGCGGCTCGACCTGAGTGGCTGGCGCGTGGCGTATTCCGGCTCCGAACCGATTCGCCTCGACACCCTCGAGCGCTTCGCCGGGAAGTTCGCGACCTGCGGCTTCACCGCGGACAGTTTCATGGCCTCCTACGGTCTGGCCGAAGCCACCCTGTTCGTGGCCGGCACAGCGCGCGGCCAAGGCATCGGCAACCTGCGGGTAGACGATCAGGCCCTGGCGCAGAACCGTGTCGAAGCGGGCGAGGGCTGCCCGATCATGAGTTGCGGTATCAGCCAACCGGCGCACGCGGTGCTGATCATCGATCCGGTCTCGCTCAACGAACAGGCCGACAACGTCGTCGGCGAAGTCTGGGCCAGTGGGCCGAGCATCGCCTCAGGCTACTGGCGCAACCCCGAGGCGTCCGCCAAGACCTTCGTCCGGCACGCCGGCAAGACCTGGCTGCGCACCGGTGACCTGGGTTTTTTGCGCAACGGCGAACTGTTCATCACCGGGCGCCTGAAGGACATGCTGATCGTGCGTGGGCACAACCTGTACCCGCAGGACATCGAGCAGACCGTCGAGCGCGAAGTGGAAGTGGTGCGCAAAGGTCGGGTTGCCGCCTTCGCCGTCACGGTTGATGGTCAGGAAGGCATCGGCATCGCCGCCGAAATCAGCCGCAGCGTGCAGAAAATCCTGCCGCCTGAATCCTTGATCAAAGCCATTCGCCAAGCCGTCGCCGAGGCATATCAAGAAGCACCTAGCGTGGTGGTGTTGCTCAATCCGGGCGCGCTGCCCAAGACCTCCAGCGGTAAATTGCAGCGCTCGGCGTGCCGCAGTCGTCTGGCGGACAGCAGTCTCGACAGCTACGCGATGTTCCCGTCGGCCGCCACCGAAAGTGCAGGCCGGATCGAGTCGGGCTCCGAGCTGCAAAGCCTGATCGGCCGGATCTGGTGTGAACAGTTGCAAGTGACGCAGGTGGGCGCCGACGATCATTTCTTCCTGCTCGGCGGCAACTCCATCGCGGCGACGCAAGTGGTGGCGCGCCTGCGTGAAGAGCTCGGGCTGGAGTTGAACCTGCGCCTGCTGTTCGAAGCCCCGACCCTAGGCGCATTCGCCGATGTCGTGGCCCGTCTGCAACAGGACGGTGGCCTGGCCCAGAGCGCGATCACGGCGCTGTCACGCCAGCAACCGATGCCGCAATCCCTGGCACAAAACCGCCTCTGGATCACCTGGCAACTCGACCCGCACAGCAGCGCCTACAACATTCCCGGTGCCTTGCGCCTGCGCGGCGAGCTGGATGAGGACGCCTTGCGCGCCAGTTTCCAGCAGTTGATCGAGCGCCACGAATCCCTGCGCACGCGATTCTTCGAACGTGATGGCGTGGCGCTGCAACAGGTCGATCCGGCTGCCGAGTTCAACCTGCAACTGATCGATATCAGTGACCTGCCGGCCGCCGAGCGTGAGACCCGGGCACAGCAAATCCGCGAGGACGAAGCGCGGACGCAGTTCGATCTGGAGAAAGGCCCGCTACTGTGGGTGACGCTGGTGCGCTTCGACGACGAAGACCATCAGTTGCTGGTGACGATGCACCACATCATCGCTGACGGCTGGTCGCTGAATGTGTTGATCGACGAGTTCTCGCGGTTGTATGCGGCCGCCTCCCAGGGGCAGCAAGCGGAGCTGACGCCGTTGCCGATGCAGTACGCCGATTACGCCAGCTGGCAGCGGCAATGGCTTGCGCAAGGGGAGGGCAAGCGCCAACTGGCCTACTGGAAAGACCGCTTGGGTGATGAGCATCCAACCCTGAGCCTGGCCACCGACCATCCGCGTTCGGCGCAACAACTGCACAGCGCCGCCCGCCACACCGTGCGTCTGGGGGCGCCCCTGAGCGATGCGATTCGACAGACCGCCCAGGCCCATGAATCGACCGCCTTCATGCTGTTGCTGGCTGCATTCCAGACCTTGTTGCACCGCTATAGCGGCCAGCGTGATATCCGCATCGGCGTGCCTAATGCCAACCGTCCGCGCCTGGAAACCCAGGGCCTGATCGGTTTCTTCATCAATACCCAGGTGCTGCATGCCGAGGTGGACTCACGCCTGCCATTTGTTGAGCTGCTGACGCAGACCCGTCAGGCGGCGTTGGGTGCGCAAGCGCATCAGGACCTGCCGTTCGAGCAACTGCTGGAAGCCTTCCCGCAGGCCCGTGAACAGGGCCTGTTCCAGGTCATGTTCAACCATCAGCAAAGGGACCTCGGGGCGTTGAAGCGCCTGCCGGGGCTGTTGGCCGAAGAGCTGCCGTGGCATAGCCGCGAAGCCAAGTACGATTTGCAGTTGCACAGCGAAGAAGACCGCAACGGTCGCCTGACCTTGTCCTTCGACTACGCCAGCGAATTGTTCGACGCCGCGACCATCGAGCGCCTGACCGAGCATTTCAGCAACCTGCTGCGGGCTGTCTGCGAGCAAGCGGACACTGCCATCGGTGACCTGCCACTGTTGACGGCTGCCGAGCACCTTCAGCAATCGGACTGGGCCAGTGCTCCCTGCGCGACGGCCAGCCAATGGCTGCCAGAATGGCTCAACGAGCAGGCACGCCAGACCCCGCAGCGCACCGCGCTGGTGTGGGACGGCGGCCAGATGGACTTCGCCGAGCTGCACACCCGGGCCAACCGTCTGGCCCATTACCTGCGCGACAAAGGCGTCGGCCCGGACATCTGCGTGGCCATCGCCTGCGAGCGTTCGCCGCAACTGCTGATCGGCCTGCTGGCGATCCTCAAGGCCGGTGGCGCCTACGTGCCGCTTGACCCTGATTACCCGACCGAGCGCCTGGCCTACATGCTCAGCGACAGCGGTGTTGAATTGCTGCTGACGCAAACCCGATTGCTCGAACGCTTGCCGGCCAGTGAGGGTGTCAGCGTGATCGCCATGGACACCCTGCACCTGGACAGCTGGCCAAGCCATGCGCCGGGGCTGCACCTGCACGGCGACAATCTCGCCTATGTGATTTACACCTCCGGCTCCACCGGCCAGCCCAAAGGCGTCGGCAACACCCACGCGGCGCTGGCCGAGCGCCTGCAATGGATGCAGGACACTTACCGCCTGAACGAAACCGACGTGCTGATGCAAAAGGCACCGATCAGTTTCGACGTGTCGGTGTGGGAGTGCTTCTGGCCGCTGATCACTGGCGCCCGTTTGCTCATCGCCGGTCCCGGTGAGCACCGCGATCCGCACCGCATCGCGCAGCTGGTGCAAGCGTACGGCGTGACCACATTGCACTTCGTGCCGCCGCTGCTTTCGTTGTTCATCGATGAACCGCTCAGCGCTGAATGCACCAGCCTGCGCCGGGTGTTCTCCGGGGGCGAGGCCTTGCCCGCGGAGCTGCGCAACCGGGTGCTGGCGCAGCTGCCAGCGGTGCAACTGCACAACCGCTACGGCCCGACTGAAACGGCAATCAACGTCACCCACTGGCAGTGCACTCGCGCCGATGGCGAACGCTCGCCGATTGGCCGGCCGCTGGGCAATGTGATCTGCCGCGTGCTCGACAGCGATCTCAACCCGGTACCGGCCGGCGTGCCGGGTGAGTTGTGCATCAGCGGCGCTGGCCTGGCCCGTGGTTACCTCGGCCGCCCGGCCTTGACCGCCGAACGCTTCGTGGTCGATCCGTTGGGTGAACCGGGCGCACGCCTGTATCGCACTGGCGACCGCGCGCGCTGGACGGCGGACGGCGTGATCGAATACCTCGGCCGTCTCGATCAGCAGGTCAAGTTGCGCGGGTTCCGGGTAGAGCCGGAAGAAATCCAGGCGCGGCTGCTGGCTCAGGACGGCGTTGCGCAAGCCGTGGTGCTGGTGCGCGACACCGTGGCCGGGGCGCAACTGATCGGTTACTACACCGCAGCGAACAATGCCGGGGACGAAGCCGAGCAAACCGCACGCCTGAAAAGCGCATTGGCCGCCGAATTGCCGGAATACATGGTGCCGGCGCAACTGATGCGCCTGGATGAAATGCCCCTCAGCCCGAGCGGCAAACTCGACCGCCGCGCCTTGCCGGAACCGCAGTGGCAGGTTCGCGAACACGTCGAACCAGAAACCGAACTGGAGCAACAGATTGCAGGCATCTGGCGTGAAGTGCTGGGCCTGGCGCAAGTCGGTTTGCGCGATGGTTTTTTTGCCCTCGGCGGCCACTCGTTGCTGGCCACGCAAATCATCTCCCGCACCCGCCAGGCCTGCGACGTCGAGTTGCCGCTGCGGGCGCTGTTCGAACACAGCGAACTCGGTGCCTTTGCCGAACAGGTTCGCCTGATCCAGGCCAGCGGCAGTACCAACAAGCAGCCGCCGATTGAGAAAATCGACCGCAGCCAGCCAGTGCCGCTGTCCTATTCCCAGCAGCGCATGTGGTTCTTCTGGCAGATGGAGCCCGACAGCCCTGCCTACAACGTCGGCGGCATGGCGCGGCTGCGCGGCGTGCTCGACGTGGCGCGTTTCGAGGCCGCGCTGCAAGCCCTGATCCTGCGTCACGAAACCCTGCGCACGACGTTCCCGAGCATCGACGGCGTCGCCCGCCAGCAAGTACACGCGCAAACCGGCGTGTGCATGGCGTGGAAGGATTTCACTGCGCTGGATGCCGAAGTCCGCGAGTGGCAGGTCCAGCAACTGGCCGACGACGAAGCGCACCAGCCATTCGATCTGGAAACCGGACCCTTGCTGCGCGCCTGCCTGGTCAAGACCGCCGAACAGGAGCACTACTTCGTCCTGACCCTGCACCACATCGTCACCGAAGGCTGGGCGATGGACATTTTTGCCCGGGAGCTCAGCGCGCTATACGAAGCGTTCGTCGATGACCGTGAATCGCCGCTGGCGCCATTGCCGGTGCAGTACCTGGATTACAGCGTGTGGCAGCGTCAGTGGCTGGAGTCCGGCGAGCGTCAGCGCCAGCTCGATTACTGGACCGCGCAACTGGGCCGTGAACACCCGTTGCTGGAGTTGCCGGCCGACCGTCCGCGTCCTCCGGTGCAAAGCCATCAGGGTGAGTTGTATCGCTTTGACCTTAGCGATGAGCTCGCGGCAAAGGTCCGCGCCTTCAACGCGAAAAACGGCCTGACGCTGTTCATGACCATGACCGCCGCTTTGGCCACTCTGCTGTACCGCTACAGCGGCCAGACCGATCTGCGCATTGGCGCGCCGGTGGCCAACCGCATTCGTCCGGAAAGCGAAGGGCTGATCGGCGCGTTCCTCAACACGCAAGTGCTGCGCTGCCGGCTCGACGGGCAGATGTCCGTGGGCGAGTTGTTCGAGCAGGTGCGCCACACGGTGATCGAAGGCCAGTCCCATCAGGACCTGCCGTTCGATCATCTGGTGGAAGCCTTGCAACCGCCACGCAGCGCGGCCTACAACCCGTTGTTCCAGGTGATGTGCAACGTGCAGCGCTGGGAGTTCCAGCAAAGCCGCACCCTCGCCGGCATGACGGTCGAGTACCTGGCCAACGATGCCCGCGCGACCAAGTTCGACCTCAACCTGGAGGTCACCGACCTCGACTATCGCCTGGGTTGCTGCCTGACCTACAGCACCGATCTGTTCGACGAACCGCGCATTGCGCGCATGGCCGGGCATTGGCGCAACCTGCTGGAGGCGCTGATTGCCGATCCGCAACAACGCTTGAGCGAGTTGCCGCTGCTGGCGAGCGGCGAACAACAACATCTGCTCGACAGCCTCGGTGTCGAGCCGGGCGAACATCGACTGGATCAATGCATTCATCATTTGTTCGCCGAGCAAGCCTTGATGCGCCAAGACGCTCCGGCCCTGACCTTTGCCGGGCAGACCCTGAGCTACGCCGAACTCGACAGCCGCGCCAACCGCCTGGCCTGGATGCTATGTGAGCGTGGTGTCGGGCCGCAGGTACGCGTGGGCCTGGCACTGGAGCGCTCGCTGGAGATGGTCGTCGGCCTGCTGGCGATCCTCAAGGCCGGCGGCGCCTATGTGCCGCTGGATCCGGAGTACCCGCTGGACCGCTTGCATTACATGATCGAAGACAGCGGCATCGGATTGCTGCTCAGTGATGCGGCGATGTTCAAGGCGTTGGGCGAGTTGCCGGTGACCGTCGGCCGCTGGTGTCTTGAAGAGGACGCCGCTGCACTGGCCAGCTACCCGGCCACCGAGCTGCCGTTGATCAGCCTGCCGCAGCATCAGGCCTACCTGATCTACACCTCGGGCTCGACCGGCAAACCGAAAGGCGTGGTGGTGTCCCATGGCGAAATCGCCATGCATTGCCGCGCGGTGATCGAGCGATTCGCAATGCGCGCCGACGACTGCGAACTGCACTTCTATTCGATCAACTTCGACGCCGCCACCGAGCGATTGCTGGTGCCGTTGCTCAGCGGTGCGCAAGTGGTGCTGCGAGCTCAAGGGCAATGGGACGCAGAAGAAATCTGTGGTCTGATCCGTCGTCATCACATCAACGTCCTCGGTTTCACGCCGAGCTACGGCAGCCAGTTGGCGCAATGGCTGGCAACGCAAAATGAAACCCTGCCGGCGCGCATGATCATCACCGGCGGCGAGGCGCTGACCGGTGAACACCTGGCGCGCATTCGCGCTGCCTTCAAGCCGAGCCAGTTCTTCAACGCCTACGGCCCGACCGAAACCGTGGTCATGCCGCTGGCCGGTCTTGCCCCAGAAGTACTGGAAGAGGGCGCTGGCAGCGTACCGATCGGCAGCGTGATCGGCGACCGCGTGGCCTACATTCTCGACGCCGACCTGGCGTTGGTGCCGCAAGGCGCGACGGGCGAGTTGTACGTCGGTGGCGCGGGCCTGGCCCAGGGTTATCACGAGCGTCCGGGCATGACCGCGGAGCGCTTTGTCGCCGATCCGTTTGCCGCCAGCGGCGGGCGTATGTACCGCACCGGCGACCTGGTGCGCCAGTGCGCCGACGGCCTGGTGGAGTACCTCGGTCGCATCGACCATCAAGTGAAGATTCGCGGCTTCCGTATCGAGCTCGGTGAAATCGAAACCCGTTTGCTGGAGCACGAATCGATCCGTGAAGCGGTGGTGATGGCACTCGATGCCCCGAGCGGCAAGCAACTGGTTGGCTATCTGGTGACTGACGTCGCCGAACAGAATGAAGTACAGCAATCGGTCTTGCGCGAAGCCCTCAAAACGCATCTGAAATCGCAACTGCCAGACTACATGGTACCCACGCACCTGACCCTGCTGACCAGCATGCCGCTGACCGCCAACGGCAAACTCGACCGCCGCGCGCTGCCGGCACAGGACCCGGAGCTGAACCGACAGCAGTACGTGGCGCCGAGCAATGAACTTGAAGTCACGCTGACGCAGATCTGGTGCGAAGTGCTCAACGTCGGACAGGTTGGCCTCAACGACAACTTCTTCGAACTGGGCGGCGACTCGATCCTGTCGATCCAGGTGGTCAGCCGGGCGCGGCAGCAGGGCATTCACTTCAGTCCGCGTGACCTGTTCCAGCACCAGACTGTGCAGACCCTCGCCGCCGTGGCCAGCCGCACCGAGCAGGTTCGCGCCGAGCAAGGCTTGATCATGGGCGAATCGCGTCTGACGCCGATCCAGCACTGGTTCTTCGACACCGACATCCCGCAACGCCAGCACTGGAACCAGGCATTGTTGCTGCAACCGACTGTCGCCCTCGAACCCCATCGTCTGGAGCAAGCACTGCTGGCGGTGGTCGAGCAGCACGACGCCTTGCGCCTGCGATTCAGCAAGGTCGCCGGCCAATGGCAGGCCACACACCAAGGGATTTCCGACGCGCCGGTGTTGTGGCAGGTACGCGTTTCGTCCATGGACAAATGCGCGGCCTTGTTCGCCGATGCCCAGCGCAGCCTCGACCTTGAAGACGGGCCGTTGCTGCGTGTGTTGCTGGTCGATGGTCCCGACGGTCAGCAACGGCTGTTCCTCGCGATTCACCATTTGGTGGTCGATGGCGTTTCATGGCGCGTGCTGCTGGACGATCTGCAAACCGTGTATCGCCAACTGGACGCACAGCAGTCGGTGAAACTGCCGGCGAAAACCAGCGCCTTCAAGGACTGGGCCGCACGTTTGCAGGCCTACGCCGGCAGCGAGTCCCTGCGCGAAGAACTGGGCTGGTGGCAGGCGCAACTGGCCGGACCAAATGCCGATCTGCCCTGCGATCACCCCGAGGGCGGGCGGCAGAACCGGCATGGGCAAACCGTCAGCGTGCGCCTCGACAGCGAGCGCACGCAACAGTTGCTGCAACAGGCACCGAGTGCCTATCGCACCCAGGTCAACGACTTGCTGCTGACCGCATTGGCCCGCGTGCTGTGCCGCTGGAGCGGTCAGCCATCGGCGCTGATTCAACTGGAAGGTCACGGCCGCGAAGCGCTGTTCGACGAGATCGACCTGACCCGCACCGTCGGCTGGTTCACCAGCGCCTATCCGCTGCGCCTGACCCCGTCGAACATCGAAGAAGCCGCCGGGCAGGGCGCTTCGATCAAGGCGATCAAGGAGCAACTGCGTGCGGTGCCGCACAAAGGTCTCGGCTATGGCGTGCTGCTCTACCTCGCCGATGACCAGAGTCGCCAGCGCATGGCCGGGTTGCCGGTGGCGCCGATCACCTTCAACTACCTCGGGCAGTTCGACCAGAGTTTCGGGGCGGACGCGCTGTTCCATCCGCTAGATGAAGCGATTGGCGCGGCCCACGATGCCAATGCCCCGTTGCCCAACGAACTGAGCGTCGACAGTCAGGTGTATGGCGGTGAACTGGTACTGCGCTGGACCTTCAGCGCCGAACGCTTCGATGCACAAACCATCAACGAGTTGGCCGATGCCTACCTCGGTGAGTTGAACAGCCTGATCGAGCATTGCCTGCGCGACGACGCGGGCGGCCTGACGCCGTCGGACTTCCCGCTGGCGAATCTCAGCCAGACGCAACTGGATGCGCTGCCGGTCTCGCCCGCCGTCATCGAAGACGTCTACCCGCTGACCCCGATGCAGGAAGGCATGCTGCTGCACACCTTGCTGGAGCCGGGCACCGGCCTGTACTACATGCAGGACCGCTACCGCATCAACAGCGAACTCGACCCGCAGCGTTTCGCCCAGGCCTGGCAAGCGGTGATCGCCCGCCACGAAGCGTTGCGTGCGTCGTTTTGCTGGAACGTGGGCGAAGACATGCTGCAAGTGATCCACAAACCGGGCAGCACGCCGATCGAATTCCTCGACTGGAGCGATCTCGCCGAAGCCGAGCAGGAGCCGAAGCTGCAAACCCTGCTCAAGACCGAACGTGAGGCCGGGTTCGATCTGCTCAACCAGGCGCCGTTCCACTTGCGTTTGATCCATGTGGGCGCGGCGCGCTACTGGTTCATGATGAGTAACCACCACATCCTCATCGACGCCTGGTGCCGTTCGCTGCTGATGAACGATTTCTTCGAGATCTACAGCGCCCTCGGCGAAGGCCTGGAAGCGCAGCTGGCAGTGCCGCCACGTTATCGCGACTACATCGGGTGGCTGCAACACCAAAGCCTGACCGAAGCGCGGCAGTGGTGGAAAACCAGCCTGCAGGGTTTCGAACGGACCACGCCGATCCCGAGCGACCGGCCATTGCTGCGCGAGCATGCCGGCGACAGCGGCGGCATGATCGTCGGCGACCAATACACAAGGCTCGATGCCCATGACGGCGCGCGATTGCGCGAACTGGCCCAGGCCCATCAGCTGACCATCAATACCTTCGTCCAGGCGGCATGGGCGCTGGTGCTGCGGCGCTTGAGCGGTGATCGCGACGTGCTGTTCGGCGTCACCGTGGCCGGGCGTCCGGTGGAGATGCCGCAGATGCAGCGCACCGTCGGCCTGTTCATCAACAGCATCGCACTGCGGGTGAAAATGCCCGAGGACGGCCAGCGTTGCAGCGTGCGCCAGTGGCTCAACGGTCTGCTCGACCACAACATGCAACTGCGGGAATACGAATACCTGCCGCTGGTGAACATCCAGGAGCAAAGCGAACTGCCCAAGGGCCAGCCGCTGTTCGACAGCCTGTTCGTGTTCGAAAACGCCCCGGTGGAAGTCTCGGTGCTGGACCGTGCGCATAGCCTCAACGCGACCTCGGATTCGGGCCGGACCCATACCAACTTCCCGCTCACGGCGGTGTGCTATCCGGGAGATGACCTGGGCTTGCACCTGTCCTACGACCAGCGCTACTTCGATGAGACCACGGTCGAGCGCATGCTCGGTGAGTTCAAGCGTTTGTTGCTGGCGTTGGTGGAAGGTTTCCATGGCGACATGGCCGACCTGCCGTTGCTGGGGGCCGAGGAGCAGGACTTCCTCCTCCATGGCTGCAACCAGAGCGAACAGGATTACCCGCTGGAGCAGAGCTACGTTGCATTGTTTGAAACCCAGGTTGCCCGGCACCCGCAGCGGATTGCCGCCAGTTGTCTGGACCGGCAGTACAGTTATCTGGAGCTGAACCAGCGCAGCAACCGTCTTGGTCACGCATTGATCGCCGCCGGTGTCGGGCGCGATCAACCGGTAGCCTTGCTGGCCGAACGCAGCCTCGATTTGCTGGGCATGATCATCGGCAGTTTCAAGGCGGGGGCGGGTTACCTGCCGCTGGACCCGGGTTTGCCGGGCCAGCGTCTGAACCGGATCATCGATCTGAGCCGCACGCCATTGCTGGTGTGCACGCAAGCCTGTCGTGAGCAGGCGCAGGCCTTGCTCGACGAATTCGGCTGCGCCAGCCGGCCACGGCTGCTGGTCTGGGAGGAGGTCCAGGCCCTTGCGCTGTCGGCGGAAAATCCTGGCGTCTACAGCAGCCCGGACAACCTCGCCTACGTGATCTACACCTCCGGCTCCACCGGTTTGCCCAAAGGTGTGATGGTCGAACAGCGCGGCATGCTCAACAACCAGTTGAGCAA
This sequence comes from Pseudomonas grandcourensis, assembly GCF_039909015.1. Lineage (NCBI taxonomy): Bacteria > Pseudomonadati > Pseudomonadota > Gammaproteobacteria > Pseudomonadales > Pseudomonadaceae > Pseudomonas > Pseudomonas grandcourensis. The sequence goes on along the minus strand of NZ_CP150919.1, from coordinate 4,924,057 downwards.
GGTGCCATATCTGAACCTGAGCGACACCGATGTGATTGCGCAAACCGCTTCGCAAAGCTTCGATATTTCGGTGTGGCAGTTCCTCGCCGCGCCGTTGTTCGGCGCCCGGGTGGACATCGTGCCGAACACCATCGCCCACGATCCCCAGGGTTTGCTGGCCCACGTGCAAAGCCAGGGCATCAGCGTGCTGGAAAGCGTGCCGTCGCTGATCCAGGGCATGCTCGCCCAAGAGCACATGAGCCTCGACGGCTTGCGCTGGATGCTGCCGACGGGTGAAGCGATGCCGCCGGAACTGGCGCATCAATGGTTGCTGCGCTATCCGCAGATCGGCCTGGTGAATGCCTATGGCCCGGCGGAGTGCTCGGATGACGTGGCGTTCTTCCGCGTTGATATGGCTTCGACTCGCGGCAGCTACCTGCCGATCGGCGCGCCGACCGACAACAACAAGTTGTATCTGCTCGACGGAGCGCTGGAACTGGTACCGCTGGGCGCGGTGGGGGAGTTGTGCGTAGCAGGGACCGGGGTCGGTCGCGGCTATGTCGGCGATCCGCTGCGTACCGCACCGGTGTTTGTGCCGAATCCGTTCGGCGCAGCGGGTGAGCGCCTGTATCGCACCGGCGACCTGGCCCGTCGTCGCAGTGACGGTGTGCTGGAATATGTCGGTCGGGTCGACCATCAGGTGAAGATCCGTGGTTACCGTATCGAACTGGGTGAAATCGAGGCTCGCCTGCATGAGCAGCCGGAAGTCCGCGATGCGGCGGTGGGTGTGCAGGAAGGGGCGAGCGGCAAGCATCTGGTGGGCTATCTGGTCGCGGCGGATGTTGCGCTCGATCCGGCTGGACGCCTGGAACGCATCAAGCAGCGTCTGCGTGCCGAGTTGCCTGAGTACATGGTGCCGCTGCACTGGCTATGGCTGGACAAGCTGCCACTCAACGCCAACGGCAAACTGGACCGCAGGGCCCTGCCGGCGCTGGAGATCGGCCAGCAGCAAAGCCAGGATTACCAGGCGCCGCGCAATGAGCTGGAGCAGACCCTGGCAGGCATCTGGGCCGAAGTATTGAAGGTCGAAAAAGTGGGTGTTCGCGACAACTTCTTCGAGTTGGGCGGGCATTCGCTGCTGGCCACGCAAATCGCCTCGCGGGTGCAGAAAACCCTGCAGCGGGAGGTGCCGCTGCGGGCGATGTTCGAGTGCAGCACGGTGGAGGAGTTGGCCTGGTACATCGACGGATTGGCGGCCAGCGAGCTCACCGAGGAGAAGGTGGATCGCTTGAATGACCTGATGGCGGAGCTGGAAGGGTTGTAAATCTCCAGTACCGTTAAGCGAGCCACTCTGACAGTACGTCGAGACACAGAGTATCGACGTACTGTCAGCGGCTTACACGGGATTGGGTTCCCCCTTGTGCCAGACGGTCAGGTTATCAATAGATCCGTGGTCCGAACTCTCCACCACGATCTTATGAACCAATCGACCTTGCGAGTCCTGAAAATCCACCCAAGTCCCGCTTTCTGGCGTTCGCTCCCCAAGCGGTTCAATTCCGTCGCCAAAGAACTTGAAGGTCGCGCTCTTGTCGGTTGTCGCGTACGCAAATTTGATGCGGCTGCACTTCCATTTGAGCAGTAAATGTGCTGTTCGAGGCTGTCCTACTACACCTCCACAGCACAACGCCAACGCCTGCTTCTCAAGCATTCCGGGGATGTTTTCGGGGGGTGTTCGCACGACATGCAGCCCGATGCCCTTGTGAGAGTCTCGAGGCAATTCGAACTTCAAAAGACGCGTATCGATGAAATTGCCAGGTCCGAGATACTCTCTTGCCGGATAGCTTTCAAAGTCGTCGAACTCCTCAATTTCAGTCACCCGTAGCTTGGCAGTGGTGTGAAGTAACTCATGGGCGTTTGCCGGCAGTAGAGAAACCGACGGATCCACCGGTGGCGTCCCGTGTGCACCGTCGAACGTCACGGCCACATTCAAGGTGACGGATGAATAGTCCTCACAACCGGCCAGCCAGGTGCGCGAGAGATCCAGTTCAAATTCACCTCCAGACTCGGCTTCCTGAGTTGTCACGATGTGGTTTTCCAGCACCCAGGCGAAACGGTAGTTGTCTTCCTGATGCTCATTGCCTACTGCCAGTATCCACAAGCGCTGTCCGGCGGCGATGAAGGGCCACACCGGCAAGGCGATCCGGGCATCGCCGTTGAATAAGTGCATGTCCAGCCACCAATCGCCGTCTACCCATTCCAGGTCACAAAACTCAGGTGCTGGCAGGTCGTCAGGTTCAATCGTTTCGACCGTCAGTTCCAGCTTGTAGGATTCCTTCGTCTGATCGCCAAGTGTCGCGGTGTACCAGACGGACACGGTTTTACCAACACAGGCACCAATGACTGACGCATCGATCGGAATCACTACATTGCCAATGTCCCGGCCATCGACAACCGGCAGCGTTGGCCTGCCAGCCCCTGATGGTCCATCCCAATGCAGTTGAATCCTGTGTCGTTTGCGCATGCCTTCAAAGGCAACAGTGACCTTGGTGCCACTTATGGCCTCCAGGGGATAGAGCAGATTGTCACTGGTTGCGTTCTTGACCTTGGGGTACGGCAATTCCGGAGATTTCTTTTTAGCCACGGTAACCACTCCTGTCTGTTTATCGGCGAATTTGGCAGTGGTTAGATATGCTCTGAAAACAGGGTGGCGGCTACTGTCAGACTTGACAGTTCTAATGGCTAAAAAAAGCGCTTCCGACCAATGGCACCGGGAGCCTGCTCGCGATGGCGGTTATACAAACGCATACATTCCTGCGATTGACTGCGGTCCGTCAGCTGCTCAGTGTTCCGGTTCAACTTTTCCTGAGGAGACAGTCGATGCCCTTCGTAACGATAGACGGACAACCCCTTCACTACATCGATCAAGGCACCGGCCCGGCGGTACTGCTGGCTGGTAGCTACCTGTGGGACCAGGCCATGTGGGCGCCGCAGATTGCCACGCTCTCGCAGCAGTATCGCGTGATAGCCCTGGACCTGTGGGGGCATGGCCAATCCGGGCCATTGCCTGTCGGTACGGCATCGCTGGATGACCTGGCGCGTCAGGCATTGGTCCTGCTCGACCACCTGGACATCGAGCGGGTCACGCTGGTCGGTTTGTCGGTCGGTGGCATGTGGGGCGTGCGTCTGGCGTTGTCGGCAGCGCACCGGCTCAATGGCCTGGTGTTGATGGACACCTACGTCGGCGCCGAACCGGAGCCGACTCGCCAGTATTACTTTTCACTTTTGAAGCAGATCGAAGAGGCGGGTGTCATCACGCCAGCGCTGCTGGATATCGTGGTGCCGATTTTCTTCCGGCCGGGCATTGATCCGCAGTCGGCGCTCTACCGGGATTTTCATGCTTCCCTGGCGGCTCTACCCGCGGATCGCCTGCGTGAAAGTATCGTGCCGATGGGGCGGATTACGTTTGGGCGCGATGACCAGTTATCGCGTCTGGGCGAACTGGACGCCGCGATCACACTGGTGATGTGCGGCGATCAGGACAAGCCTCGGCCACCGAGTGAAGCCCGTGAAATGGCTGAGCTGATTGGCTGCCCGTGGGTGCTGGTGCCGGAGGCAGGGCATATTTCCAATCTGGAGAATCCGGAGTTTGTGACGCAAACCCTGCTGGCATTTTTGGCCGACAGAAGTTAGTCGAATCTACCGACGCCATCGCGAGCAGGCTCACTCCCACAGGTAATCGCCTATCCCTGTGGGAGCGAGCCTGCTCGCGATGGCGTCAGTGCTGTCACTTCGGCCCGAGAATCTTCGCCAGTTTGTCCGGCGTCGGCGCACCTTGCTGCTGTTGCAGATTACCCTTGTCATCCATGTAGAAAATCGCCGGCGTCGCCTGCAACTCCAGCTCTTCCATCAACTGCATGTTGGCCGCGAACTTTGCCTGAATCGCCGGCGGCACTTCCTTCAGGGCCTTGAGCGAACTGTCCTTGCCAGCGGCTTCGTGGTCCTGCAGGGCTTTTTCCGGGTCCTTGGCTGCGAGCAGTGCGGCGGATTTCCCCGGGCTGTCCTCGCGGATGATGCCCACCATGATGTGGCGCAACTGTACCTTGCCGGCCTTGACCCACGGCCGGGCCTGTTCCCAGAACATGTTGCAGTACGGGCAGTTCGGGTCGCTGAACAGGTACACCACACGCGGCGCATCCTTCTTGCCGTCGCCGATCCAGTTGCTGGTTTCGAACTTGGCCCAGACTTCCTTGGCCATCGGGGCATACACCAGTTTCTGCAAAGGTGCGCTGCTCAGGTCATTGCCCTCGGCGTCATACAGGTTGCCCAGCAACACGTGTTTGCCATCCGGGGTCAGGTACAGCGCCATGCCGCGGTTCTGGTATTGCGCGGCATAACCGCGCAAGCCGTCGGGGGCGTCGAACTGGCCGACGATTTTCGCGCCCTTGGCCTCGATTTTCTTGATCGCATCGGGCAACTCTTCGGCCTGCACCGATGGCAGGTGCAACAGGGCAGCACCGAGGCTCAGGGTCAGCAGGTGGCGGAGGCGGGGCATGGCAATTTCCTTGAAGAGGTGGCGGGTACGGTGTCGAAGTTTTCCAGGGCGCGGGCCAGGCTGGCCTCCGACAACTCGCCCAGATGGCTGCCCAGCAGGCGGCCCTCGGGGTTGTAGAACAGCGTAGTCGGCAATGCCATGGAACCGACGGCCTGGCTCAGGCGCCCGCTGCCATCGAACAGCACGTTGGACAGGCTCAGGCCCTGGGTTTCCAGGAAGGTTGCGACGCTTTGCATGCTTTCGGCCTGATTGACGAACAGGAACGTCAGGTCCGGCCGGTGTTGCTGGGCGTTTTCCAGCACCGGCATTTCCCGGCGGCACGGTGGGCACCAGGTGGCCCAGAGATTGATCACCAACGGGCCGCCCTTGTAGTCGGCCAGTTGCACGGTTTCGCCGGCGGCGTTGCGCAGGGTGATTTCCGGCAGGCGTGTGCCTTGTTCATAAATCGACAGGGAGAACGTCGCCAACAGCCAGAACACCAGGCCACTGGCCACGCCAAAGCCCAATGGACGACGCAGCCCCGGGCGACGCCAGCCGCGATACAGCGTGGCGAGCAAAACCACGACCACCCCCGGCCAGGCGAGAAAACCGCCATCGCGCAGGTCGATGACCTGCCACGGATCATTGCGATAGTGCACCCAATAGGCCGCCACGAAACTGATTCGGGCTGCCAGCATGCCCAGCAGGAACAGGCTGAACAGCACCGACTCGGGGTTTTCACCACCACGCTTGGCGACCCGCCAGCCGACAAAAGTGGCCAGCGCCAGCGCACTGATCAGCAGCAGGTGATTAAGCGCGATGGCAAAGGTGCCGAGGGTGAAGGTCAGCATTAACGGGCGTCTCGGGTGTCGGTCCAGCGTTGCAGGAAAGTATCGGCATCGACCTCGCCGGTGATGCGCTGGCTGCGACGCTCTTCACCGTCCGCGCCAATCCACAACAGGCTCGGTGGCCCTGGCACTTTGTAACGGCCGAGCAGTTCGCGGCTGGCGGCATTGTCGGCGGTGACGTCCAGTCGGAGCAAGCGCACATCGGTCAAGGCTTCGAGGACACGGGTTTTGCCGAAGACCTGTTTTTCCATGACCTTGCACGACACGCACCAGTCGGCGTAATAGTCCAGCAGCACCCACTGACCCTGAGCCTGTGCGGCGTCGAGTTCCCGCTGCAGTGCCTGCGGATCCTTGACGGTGGTGAAGGCATCGTGGCCAACCGGGACGGCGGCCACCGCCTGGTTCGAGGCGCGGTAGACCTGCAATGGCTTGAACGGATCATCACCGCCACCGGCCGCACCGATCACCAACAGGCCACCCCATAAACCGAGCAGCAACGAGCTGGCGCCAAACAGGTGCGCGATACGGCCAAAACCTTCCGACTGTTTCCAGGCGCTGTAGGCCGCGATCAACAGCAGCGCACCGCACAAGCCGACCCACAGGGATTCGTCCAGCACCGGGCGCAGCATCAACAATGCGGTGGCGAGGAACAGGAAGCCGAAAATGCCTTTGACCAGGTTCATCCAGGCGCCAGGCTTGGGCATGAAACGATTGCCGACGGTCACCAGCAGCAACAGCGGCACACCGATACCAATGCCCATGGCGAACAGAATCAACCCGCCATGCAACGCGTTACCGCTTTGCGCGATGTAGAGCAGGGCGCCGGCCAGCGGTGCGGTCATGCACGGGCCCACCAGCAGACCGGACAGTGCCCCCAGTACCCCGGCGCCGATCAGGTTGCCGCCGCGTTGGTTGCGCGAAACGTTTTCCAGGCGATCACGCACGGCTACCGGCAGTTGCAGTTCGAAGAAGCCGAACATCGGCAGCGCCAGCAGCACGAAAATCGCCGCGAAACTGCCCAGCAGCCAGGGGTTCTGCAACCAGGCTTGCAGGTTCGCCCCGAGAGAGGCGGCCAGGACACCCATTGCCGCATACACCAGCGCCATGCTGATCACGTAGCTGCTGGCCAGGGCGAATCCACGTTTGGGCGTGGCGCCGCTGCCGACGATCAATCCGGCCAGAATCGGCAGCATCGGCAATGAACAAGGCGTGAAGGCCAGCAACAGGCCCAGGCCGAAGAACAGCAAAAGGCTCCAGCCCAGCGCCCGTTGTTGCAGGCCGCTGGCCAGCGCCTGGTCGGGTGCTTCAGTGGCTGCATTCAGCGCATTGGCATTGCCGAGGTCCACGACTCTGGTTTGTGGCGGATAACACAAACCGGCATCGGCGCAGCCCTGGTAACTGACTTTGACCTGGCCGCTGGCCCCCGCCGGAATCTTCAGTTCCAGGCCCTGACGGTAGACTTGCTGCTCACCGAAAAACTCGTCGCTGTGGGCTTCACCTTCCGGCAATGCAGGATGCTGTTCGACAGGCAATCCGTCGAACTTCAAGCGTTTCTGGTACAGGTAATAGCCGTCGGTGATCTGCCAATAGAGCTGGGTTTCACCGGATTCCAGGCGTTCAGAAGTAAACGCGAAGGCGTTATCAACCGGGAGAAATTCAGGTTTGGTGTCGAACGGATTGGTTCCCGCCTGGGCCAGGCCCGCGATCATTAGGGTAAAAAGTAAAAACAGACGACGCATGGATAAGCCTTTGCCCTGTGCTAATGAGGTGCACAGTGGCGGGTGGCGATTAACCGATGATTAACCGCCCCGGCCTTGTGGCGTTGGCGCTTGCGGCATAATGTCGACTTAATCGGTCAACGGCTTAATAGGCTTTATTTCTACGAGGCTCCCCATGCACGTACTGGTTTGCGAAGACGATGAATTGATCGCCAGCGGTATCGTCGCCGGCCTGACCGCCCAGGGCCTGACCGTGGAACATGTCGCCACGGCGTCCGCCGCCCGGGCGATGCTCAAGGTGGCGGAGTTTGATGTCATGGTGCTCGATCTCGGCCTGCCCGATGAAGATGGCCTCAAGTTGCTGCAGCAGTTGCGTCACCATGGCCTGGAAATCCCGGTGCTGATTCTCACCGCGCGGGATTCGGTCACCGACCGGGTTGACGGCCTGCAAGCTGGCGCCGACGATTACCTGCTCAAACCGTTCGATCTGCGCGAACTCGCCGCGCGTTTACATACCCTATTGCGGCGGGTAGCGGGACGCAGCGTTAATCTGATCGAGCACGGTCGTCTGACCTACGACCCGAGCAGCCGCGAAACCACGCTCGCGGGGCAGCCGGTGGACCTGTCGCGTCGCGAGCAGTCATTGTTGCAGGCCTTGCTGCATAACCGTGGCCGAGTGTTGTCCACCGAACAACTCAAGGACAGCGTCTACGGTTTCAACGACGAGCTGGAAAGCAACGCCCTCAACGTCCATATCCATCACCTGCGGCGCAAGCTCGGCAACGGCATTGTCGAGACGGTGCGCGGCCTGGGCTATCGCCTGGGGCCGGCTGATGGCGGAGAAGAATCGAAGTGATGAGTCTGCGTTTGCGCCTGAGCCTGACGCTCGGCGCCGCATTTGCCTTGATCTGGGCCCTGGCCGCGGCCTGGATGCTCAGCGATTTGCGCAATCAAATGATGTTTTCCCTCGACCAGCGCCTGGTGGCGTCGGCACGCATGGTCGCCGGCCTGATGGAGCAACTGCCACCCGTGCCGAGCAAGGGCGAGGGCACCCATTTCAGCGCCGAACAACTGAACATTCCGGGTGGCATGGCCTGTCAGGTCAGCTCGTTGCGCGGTGAAATCCTCGCCCGCAGTCACACCGAGCCGCAGCAGACCCTGGAAGCCGAGAAGCTCGGTTTTCACGATCAGATGATCGACGGCGCGCCATGGCGCAGTTTTACACTGGCCCGGGGCGATCTGCGCATCACCACCGCCGACCGGCAGATCGAGCGCGAGGCGTTGAACATGTCGATCCTGCTGGCCGCTTCGGTGCCGGTGGGCGTGGCGCTGCTCGGTTGCCTGTGTTTGCTCTGGCTGGGCATCGGCCAGGGGCTGGCGCCGCTCAACCGCATGCGCGACGCCTTGATGCGCCGCAGCGCCGACTCCCTCGAACCCTTGCAGATCCAGCCGCTGCCCAGCGAGCTGCAACCCTTGCTGGAAACCCAGAACCAGTTGCTCCAGCGCATCGGCAAGACCATCGAGCGCGAACGTCGCCTGACCGGTGACGCCGCCCATGAACTGCGCAGCCCGCTGACCGCGATCAAGACCCACCTGCAAGTGGCGCGGATGACTGAAGGCAGCGCCCGGGACCAGTCCCTGGCCCGGGCCGAAGAGGGCGCCGACCGCATGCACCGGACCCTTGAACAATTGCTGTTGCTGGCGCGTGTCGAGGGCAGTCTGTCGTTTGACGACGGTGTGCAGTGCAACGCCGAGCAAGTGGCGAAACTGGCGATCCAGGACGCGGCGAGCGGCGATCGCCAGCGCATCAGGTTTCAGGCGCCGGGCAAGGTTTCCGCCGCGCCCGTACAAATGCCCGCCGTGCTGTCGATTGCCGCGCTGCGCAACTTGCTCGACAACGCACTGCGCCATACCCCCGCCGACAAAACGGTGGAGTTGAGCCTGGAAACCACCGGCAATCGCGTGCAGTTCGTGGTGCGCGACCATGGGCCGGGGATTGCCGAAGAAGATCTGCAACACCTGACCCAGCGCTTCTGGCGCAACGGCCAGAGCACAGGTTGCGGTTTGGGGCTGGCGATTGTCCAGGCCATCGTTCAGCGTTGCGGTTGCACGCTGCAGTTCGATAGTCGGCCGGACGGCTTGCGGGTCGAGCTGACGATGCCGTTGCAACCGGTCTGAAAAACACTGAAAACCCTGTGGGAACTGTGTTTGCCGTCGACTGTAACTTCTCTCCATCCGCCTAAATCCTTCCAGCGCTGATGCGTTTCCAGAACAGGAAAACCCGACAAGTGCGCCCCGTGACCGGAACGCGCACCTGCCCGGTGTGCAGTTTTGGTCACTATCCACAGCGTATTGAGGGGTCGAGAGATGTCAGTCGCTACCAGCCTTATCGAAGAGCAGCCGGCGACGCCCGCCGAGACGCTTTATCAATTCAACGAATCGCCGCTGCTGGCCCGTCAGAGCCGGCAGGAATCCAACGCCCGCAGCTATCCGCGACGCATTCCCCTGGCACTCAAGCGCGCCAAGGGCCTGTATGTCGAAGATGTCGAAGGCCGCACCTTCATCGATTGTCTGGCCGGAGCCGGAACCCTGGCTCTGGGGCACAACCACCCGGTGGTGATCGAAGCCATCCAGCAAGTGCTGAGCGATGAACTGCCGCTGCACACCCTCGACCTGACCACGCCGGTCAAGGATCAGTTTGTCCAGGACTTGTTCGGCTTGCTGCCACCAGCCCTGGCGGCTGAAGCGAAGATCCAGTTCTGCGGCCCGACCGGCACCGACGCCGTGGAAGCTGCGCTGAAACTGGTGCGTACGGCCACCGGCCGCAGCACCGTGATCTCGTTCCAGGGCGGCTATCACGGCATGAGTCAGGGCGCGTTAAGTCTGATGGGCAGCCTGGGGCCGAAAAAGCCCTTGGGTGCCTTGCTCGGCAGCGGCGTACAGTTCATGCCGTACCCTTACGATTACCGCTGCCCGTTCGGGCTCGGCGGCGTGCAAGGGGTCAAAGCCAACCTGAGTTACCTGGAAAATCTGCTCAACGATCCCGAGGCCGGCGTGCAATTGCCGGCGGCGGTAATCGTGGAGGTGGTGCAGGGCGAGGGCGGGGTGATCCCGGCGGATCTGGACTGGTTGCGCGGTGTGCGACGGATCACCGAGGCGGCTGGCGTCGCGTTGATCGTCGATGAAATCCAGAGTGGCTTCGCCCGCACCGGCAGGATGTTCGCCTTCGAGCATGCCGGAATCATTCCCGATGTCGTGGTGATGTCCAAGGCCATCGGCGGCAGCCTGCCGCTGGCGGTGGTGGTCTATCGCGACTGGCTCGACACCTGGCTGCCGGGCGCCCATGCCGGGACGTTCCGTGGCAATCAGATGGCCATGGCCGCCGGTTCCGCAGTGATGCGTTATCTGGTCGAACACAAGGTTTGCGAGCATGCCGCCGCGATGGGCGAACGCCTGGTCGAGCACCTGCGCATCCTGCAGCGGGACTTCCCGCAACTGGGTGACATTCGCGGGCGTGGCTTGATGCTTGGCGTCGAACTGGTGGACACGACAGGCGCGCTGGATGCCCAAGGCCATCCGCCGGCCTTCCCCCGCCTGGCACCCCTGGTGCAGCGCGAATGCCTCAAGCGTGGCTTGATCCTGGAACTCGGTGGCCGCCATGGCGCGGTGGTGCGCTTCCTGCCACCGCTGGTGATTACTGCTGCGCAGATCGATCGAGTGGCCGAAATCTTCGGTCGGGCTCTGGCTGCCGCCATCGCCAGTCTTTAAATTTTCCGCCCTGCGGAACGTTCTTTCTACATAACGGCTGCGCACACAGCGCAGCCCGCCCGAAAACGATGGAGAGACACCATGACGTCAGTATTCGACCGCGAGGACATCCTCTTTCAGGTCGTGGTCAACCACGAAGAGCAGTACTCGATCTGGCCCGACTACAAAGCCGTGCCACAAGGCTGGCGCACCGTGGGCAAAAGCGGGCTGAAAAAGGAATGCCTGGCTTATATTGAAGAGACCTGGACCGACATGCGTCCGTTGAGCCTGCGGCAGAAAATGGACGAGCAGGCGGCTGTGGCGCACTGATCCGTCATGCAAAAAGAAGCCCGCTGGACTGGTGACAGTCAGCGGGCTTTTTCAGGTCTGGGGTCTTGTGTCGCCTATCAGGCCGCCTTCGCGAGCAAGCCCGCTCCCACAGGGGACCGCATTTCAAATGTGGGAGCGAGCTTGCTCGCGAAGAACGATAACGCGGTCCAACCGAGGTTACACGCCACTAAGTCCTTTGATGACCAGATCCACATTCCCCTCCAGCTCAGCCACCGGATCCTCGGCATCGGTACTCAACATCACCAACCGGCTACCCGACCCGGCAATCACGGCTTTCAGCGCATCCGACGGTTGCCGGTGATGCAGCACCACCGCCACGTCATTGTCTTTGAGGGTTGTACCCAACTGCTTTAGCGCTTCGGGTGTCCACTCGGCATCGGCGCGTGCGTCCTGGCCGATCAATTCCAGATTGAGACTGCCGATCAGGTAACCGAAGTGATCGCTCAGGCTCATCACACTGAGGTTGTCCGCATTGGCCAACCGCGCTTCGCTGGCGGCACTGAACTTGAGCAAACGCTGTTTCAACGCGGCCAGGTTGGCGTCGATTTTCGGCTTGGCCTCGGGGGCCAGGCGCACCAGGTCCGCCGCGATCACATCGGCCATGCGCCCCATGTTATTGCTGGAGAACCACGGCTGACTGTTCAGCCCGTCGACCTTGTTGTCGGGTTGCACGGCTATGCCGGGCAGGGCGCCGTCCACCGGGCGGGCGGCATCGACTTCGACGATGCGGATATTGCTGCGCCGGGAGATCGGGTACAGCGGGTCATCCGGCCACAGTGAGCGCAGGCCGATCACCGCATCGGCACCTTCCGCCAGCTTGGCCAGCGCCGGGGCGCCACGGCCGGAGAAGTAGGCGGTCTGGCGGCTGCCGGGCAAATTGGCCGGCGCCGCGCGTTCGAGGCTGACATCGGTGCCCTTGAGCAAGACTTCACCCAGCCCATAGGTAATCGGCAAGGAGGCCAGCACACGCAGCGGTTTGCCGTTGTCGGCGGCCATGGTCGTCGTCGCCAGCCCGCACAGGGCGACGGCGAGGGTCAGTTGACGCAGTGAAAAAGTCATTTATGCAAGGTTCCCTTTCAGGCTGGGGAGGACGCCGCGCGCGAGGGCGGCCAGGGCGAAGGCGATGCCGGCCACGAGGATGATCGCGGCGCCGGACGGGATCGGCAGGTCGAAGACGATCGGCGCGAGAATCCCGCACAGGGTGCTGACGGTGGCGATCAGCACCGAACACCAGAAAAATCCCTTCAGCGATTGGCTGAGCAAGCGCGCTGCCGCCGCCGGAATCACCAGCAGGGCGCCCACCAGAATCGCGCCGATGACTTTCACGGCGGCAACGGTGATCAGCGTCACCAGAATCACGAACAGGTAATCCAGGGTCTTCACCGCCACCCCGCGCACCGCCGCCAGTTGTGGATTGAAACTGGCGAGCATGATGCGGTTGTACAAAGGCAAGGCCAGGGCCATGACCAGCGAACCGACGATGGCCAGCACCAGCAGGTCATTGCCGTTGACCGTCAGCACCGAGCCGAACAGCACGTTTTCCAGAATGTGCACGTTGATCTTGCCCGCCAGAATCAGCAGCAGGCTCGCGCCCAGGGCGAGCGAGACTGAGAGAAACACACCGATCAAGGTGTCCGGCGCCAAGCCGGTGCGGTTGCGCAGGTAGTTGAGCAGGATGCCGAACAGCAGGCAGTAGCCGAACAAGCTGCCGTAAGGCCCGGTGTAGGGTTCGCCGAGCAGGATGCCGATGGCCACGCCGGTCAACGCAGCATGACCGACCGCCTCGGAGAAAAACGCGAAGCGCTTGACCACCACCAGCGTGCCCAGGCCTCCCAGCACCGGGCCGATCAGCAGCCCGGCGATCAAGGCGTTGACCACGAACCCATAGGCCAGTGCTTCGGGCAGATAACCCGACGACGCCCAGCCCTGGACCATCAGGCGAAAAGCTTCGTAACTCATCAGGCAAGGCTCCGCGGGTGGGTCGAGAACAGGGTCAACAGACGTTCCGGTGTCAGCGCCTGTTGCGGCGAGGCGTCGAACAGCACCCGGCGATTGAGCCCGGTGACGTGATCGGCCAGACGCCCGACCGCTTCCAGGTCGTGCTCGATCCACAGCACGGTGATGCCCGCCGCTCGCCAGTCGCCGAGCAAGCGTTCGAACACCCGGATGCCGGCCTCATCGAGGGCCGACATCGGTTCGTCGAGCACCAGCAATTGCGGAGGCGGAATCAGCCCCTGGGCCAGCAACACCCGTTGCCGTTCGCCACCGGACAGCGCGCCCATGCGGCGTTTGCGTTTGTCCTGCATGCCGACCCGCTCCAGCGCCTCGCCAATCGCCGCGGCGTAGTGTTTGCTCAAACCGAGAAAGGCCGGGCGACGCTGGCACATGGCGGCCATGAAATCGTCGACGGTCATCGGCAAGCCCCGGTCGAACTCCAGCGCCTGTGGCACATAGCCGATGGTCCCTGGCTCGGCAGGCCACTGCAGGCTCAAGCGACCCTGGTGCGGCATCTGCCCGAGCAGGGTCTTGATCAGCGAACTCTTGCCACCGCCGTTGGGGCCGACCAGTGCGTGCACGCTGCCGGGGCGGACCTGAAAGGTTACGTTGTCGAGGATGGTGGTGCGCCCGAGGGTCAGGCTGACGTCAGCAAAATTCAGGGTCGGCCCGGGAACCTGTAGGAGCGAGCTTGCTCGCGATAGCGGTGTGTCAGTTGACGATGATGCAGACTGACCGGACGCCTTCGCGAGCAGGTCGAATCGTCGCACCGTCGCTCCCACAGGGGATTCTGCATCGGCCAGGATGGTTTCTTTCGATGTCATGCCCCCGACTCCTGAATTGCCCGCACCACGGTGTTGAGGTTGCCGGTCATTTCCTTTTCGTACTTGTCGGCGGTGTATTCGCCGTAGGAGATGTGCGACAGCGGATACAGCTTCACTCCGGACTCCCGCTGGATGGTGTCGACGTAAGTGGAAGGAAAGTCCATCTCCGAGAAGATCACCTTCACATCCAGCTCACGCAGTTGATCGATGGTTTTTTTCAGCTGGCTCGGGCTTGGCTCGATACCGTGGGCCGGCTCGACCACGGCCGTCACTTCCAGGCCGAACTCACGCAGCAGGTAGTCGTAGGCCGCGTGCACCGTGGCCACCCGCAGTTCGGCATTCGGTGCCTGGGTCAGTTTGGCCAGGGCGTCGGCGCGCATCTTGCGCAGGCGCTTGCCGTAGGCGCGGGCGTTTTCGGTATAGGTCCTGGCGTTGGCCGGATCGAGCTTGCCCAGCTCCCGGGCAATGTTGTTGACCTGGGCGATGGAAGCACTGATCGACAGGAAGGTGTGCGGGTTCACCACTTTGCCGGCGCCGCGCGCTGCCACGCCGGTGGCGGCCAGCAGGGGTACGTTTTCGTTTGCTTCGATCACCGGGACCTTTGGGGTTTCGCTGGCGGCGATCATGCGGTCGGCGAAGTCGTCATGGCCGACACCGTTGAGCACGATCACGTCCAGCTCGCTGATGCGCTTGATGTCTTCGGCGCGGGGCTCGTAGGCATGCGGATTGAAACCGGCCGGAATCAGCGGCACCACCTCGGCCTTGTCGCCGACGATGTTCGCCACGTAGCTGTAGTAAGGGTGCAGGGTGATGCCGATGCGCAGGCGCTTGGCTTCGTTGGCGCTGGCCAGTGAGGGCAGCAGGCAGGCGAGCAAGCCGACCAGCAGCAGGCGCAAAAAACAACGGTGAGATGAATTGGGCATGGGAAAGCGGTCTTCTCTCGGAAAAAGGCGAGGGTTCAGTGCCGGTGCTGGCGGGTCACGCCGGCATCGAATTGCGCGACGACCTGCTGCCAGCCGGCGCTTTCGAGCGCGGCGTCGCTGAGGTCGACAGGGGGCGTGAGCTTGCTGGCGCGGTTGAGCCAGATGTCCGGTGCATCATTGGCTGCGGCCAGGCGCATCAGGAATGAACCGGCGACCGTCGGCGTCTGGCTCTGGCCGAAATAGGCCTTGGCGTCGAGCAATTTCCAGGCATGGCCGCCCCGGCTGACGGAGCTGGCGTCCCGGGCAAACGGCGCAAACCCTTCCTCGGCCAGCGCCTCGGGAGTCGGAAGCGCTTGCTGTTCCTGGCGCAGCAAATGAATCTCGTCTAGCGTCACCCGCAAATCGGCGTAGATACCTTGCTCGGATGCACTGAGGTCACGGCGCGCATCCAGTTGATGGCTGCTGACGCTGCTCACCTCATGGGATTCACCGCGCCAGAGCACCACCGAGCCGGCCACCGCCAGGATCATCAGGCACAGCAGCAGAACGTAGAGGGTTTCGTGACCGGCCCCGGCCGGGCGCACGACTTGGGTCGTTGGAGTGCTCATGGTGCCTCGATGTCCGCTTGGTCGATTTCCACGACGTGACCGGGGCCGGCATCGAACAGCACATAGAACTCGGCGCCGGGCTTCTTGAAGGTCAGGGTCGAGTCAGCCCCGAGTTTGCCCGGCACCAGGATGGTTTCGTCGTAACCGATCACATCGAGCGTCACGCCCGGAGCGCCGCTGCCGTCGGAGAAACCGCCGGTGCACTTGATCTGTTCGGCGTCGATGGCCTTGCATTCACACATCGGGTTGTGGGCCAGGGCGCTGGCGCTGAAGCCAGTGCAGAGCACCAGCAACACGGCGTTGAGCGGGTGAAGAGGGTTGATCATGGTGTGCCTCCTTGTTTGTTCAACCAGGCGATAGTGGCGGGGGAGGCCTGGCTCAAAGGAATGGATGCCTGATGCATGGCACCGTCCCAGCCTTCCATGGTGATCCACAGTTCGGCGTCGGCCCTGGTCTTTTCCGGGACGGGCAGCGAAGCGCCCATGCGGTACGGGGCGCCGAAGAAAATCACCCCGGCGGCGCGCAGGCTGCGGGGCTTGCCGATGCGCAGGTAAGTGGCCTTGACCTGGTCGATACAGGCCTCGCACAGCGCGGCGTTGAAACCCTTCATGTAGCCGGCGGGGCCTTCGAGCATCGGGGCTGAATTACGCAATTCCGCCAGGCGCAGGCTCCAGGGACCGACCCGGACTTCGCCGACCTCCCGCTCGCCAAGGCCACTGTCGCCGCGCATCAATGCCTCGTCGGCGAAGTACTTGGGCATGAAGCCGAGTGGAATCAGCAGCAACAGGACGTTCAGGTGAAAGCGCCATTTGTGCCAGAACACACTCAGGCGCGAGGGTTGCGGGGCTGCAATGTCTTTGCTCACAGTTCGACCCCCGACACTTCGTTGTTCGTGGCCGGTTGCACCGCGGTGTCGCGCTGTTTCTTGTTGCTGCGTTTGAAGGCATTGGCCGTGGCCAGCGCCGTGCGCTTGGTCCAGATCAGCAGGCCGCTGAGCACCATCATGCTCAGCAACAGGCCGAAGAATGCCCAGATCAGCTTGATCCACAGTCCGCCGAAATCGCCGGTGTGCAGCGGGCGCATGGACTCGGTGACGAACTCCAGGGCCGAACGGTCCGAGATCAGGCGCGAGGCAGCGATTTCGCCGTTGTACGGGTTGATCGTGGCGGTCTGGAACATCAACGGATACCAACCGCGTCCGCCGACATCCAGATGGCTGTAGGCATTGCCCGGCAGGCTGACGAAACTGGCTTCCAGCCCGGAAATTTCCTGGGTGGCGATTTCAATCGCGCGATCAAGATCGATACGCGGCGGGGGCGAGCCATCGGGTGACAACGGCACCGCTTCACGGGACATCGCCGGGATGATTTTTTCCGTGGAAATGGAAATCTGGTTATCGGACAGCAAGGCCTGGATCAGGAACCAGGTGCCGGTGATGGAAATCACCGCGATAAACCAGATCGACCAGATGCCGCTCAAACGGTGAAAGTCGCCCCAGAAAATCCGCGCGCCGTGGCGAATACGCAGGGTCGGGCGGAAGAAGCCTTTCCAGAAGCGTTTGTAGACCACCAGCCCGGTGATCAGCGAAGACAGCAAGGGCAGGCCTAGAAACGACACCAGGTACCAGCCCCAGCTGTAACCATTGGTGAACGGCACTAGCCACCAAGCGTGCAGGGCGCGGGTGAAGGCGCGGAAGTTGAACTCCGGCGCGACACCCTGGATCACGCCGCTGTACGGATTGACATAAATCACCACCGAGCGCCCGTCGGGGTAGCTGACTTCGACATCCAGGGCGAAGTGCGACTCGTCGGGGCGACTGATGCTCTGTACCACAGTCTGCGGTTCGGCCCTGTTGATGGCTTCGAGGACCTGCTGATAGCTGAGTAGTGGTGCATCGTCCGAGGGCTGGCTGGCGCGCATTGGCGGGTTGGCCAGCCAGACGATCTCCTGGCTGATGACGGCCAGGGTTCCGGTCACACAGACGATCAGCACGAAAAACCAGATCGGCAGCGCCAGCCAGCTATGGACCAGGAACCAGATTTTTGAACGGGACTTCTTTGACATGTTGGAGGTCTTGGTTCGATGAGAGGCAGCTCGGCTGCGGGCTTCGCAGGGATGAGCGCCCTGAAGGTCCAGTCGTGGCTTTTGCCTACGCGAAAGGACTGCATCTATGTAGGACGGATGAGCAGGGGAAATCCCGAAAGGGGAAATGAAAGAAAATGTTTCTCATTGCCGACCGTTGTGGGCGGGCTTGCTTGCACAAGTGATCAGCAAGTCGGCGGTGCTGATGAAGGCGGGGCCCCTAGGGGAGCGGGCCTGCTCGAGAAGAGGCCCGCTCCAGCACCCGGGATTTCAACCCTGGGCAAACATCTCCTTGGCCCGTTGCTCAATCTGTTCCTGAGTCAGGTCTTCCTTGCGTGTGGCCAGGAACCACAGGTGCCCGTAGGGATCCTTCAAGGTCCCGGAACGGTCGCCGTAAAACTGATCCTTGACCTCGGATACAATGGTTGCGCCAGCATCGATCGCCTGTTTGTAGGACTTGTCGACATCCGTCACGTACAAATGCAGACCCACGGACGGCGAATTGTCCGGATTGCTCAGCGGCCCTTGATCGCACGGTGTACCCAGCATGATCGGGCAATCGCCGATGCGCAGTTCAGCGTGGCCGACACTGCCACCGGGCATGTCCAGGCGCATGATTTCAACGGCGCCAAAGGCTTTTTTGTAGAACGCGATGGCTTCGGCGGCTTTGTTGATGCCCAGATAGGGGGTGACGCTGTGATACCCCTCTGGAATGGGTTTGACGCTCATGATGGATCTCCCTGTTGTTGTTTTGTGAATAGAAAGTATCTGTGCCGTTGTACGGCCGAATAAATATAGGCCAGCCTCTTTCGCCTCACCGAGTGCCCGACGAGCAGTAGCGCCATATAAATGCCATCAATTCGGCTCCAGCCAGTGCGCTCCCGGGCCGCGCTCTCCCGGCACATCGACAATGATCGCCATCTCTCGATAGCCACTATTGAAAGCGTTGATTTCTGCTGCCCGGGAGGCGCGGGTAGCCTGTGTTCATTGCCTCGAACCCAGTCGCCAGGACGCCAAAATGAAACCGATGATTGCCACTTTGCTGATGCTCGCCGTCTCCGTACTCGCCGGATGTGCCAGCCATGTTTCTCCTGAGCTTCGGCCTTACACGGCTGAAGAAAGCAAGGAACTGGCACTGGAGGCGCTGAACCGCCGCGGTCTGTCCTTCGACGAATACCATGCAAAAAAAGCCGAACTGCTCGGCCAGCCGAAAAAGTCGTTCAACTTCGACAAGCAGGGTGAAATGAACGCCGGGCGATCTGTACAGCTTCACGGTCGTCCAAGCTGAATCGAAACTGTACTGCTCCAAGTTTTGCGTAACTGTCCATGGGTTTCGCCCAAGGTGTGCGATAGGGTCAACACCTGACTGACCCTGACGGACTGACACCCATGACGCTCTCACTCGACCTGCTGCTGGGCTTCGCCCTGTTTGCCCTCGTCACCTCGATCACACCCGGCCCGAACAACACCATGTTGCTGGCATCCGGGGTGAACTTCGGCTTCAATCGCACGATTCCGCACATGCTCGGCATCACTTGTGGCTTCTTTGTACTGGTGGTGGCGGTCGGCTTTGGCCTTGGCGCGGTGTTCCAGACTTACCCTTTGCTCTACACCGTGCTGCGTTATGTGGGGGCGGCGTATCTGCTGTATCTGGCGTGGAAAATCGCCCATTCCGGGCCCATGTCGGAGAGTCAGCAGGGCGAGGCGAAACCGATCAGCTACATGGGTGCCGCTGCGTTCCAGTGGGTCAACCCCAAGGCCTGGATCATGGCCATTGGCGCTATCAGTACCTACACGCCGATGCAGGGTTATTTCACGAATGTGATTGTGATCGCGGCCGTCTTTGCGATCATCAACCTGCCGAGCGTCGGTGTCTGGGCGGCTTGCGGCACGCTGTTGCGCAACGTTCTGAAGGATCGCCGCTGGCTGCGCCTGTTCAATTGGGGCATGGCCGCGTTGCTCGTGGGTTCGCTGTATCCGCTGTTGCTTGAAAGCTTTAGCTGATGCATTGCTTCAACCGGTTACCCGATGCCTGTTAAGCTGACTTTTCAGGAGCGTTCCTACGCACTTTTAAATGAAGTAATTCTTCTTTAACGGCATCCGATCAGGTATTGGTAACGTTCTGAAAACAGCGCGCAGCTCACAAGGCTGCGCTTTGCCGTTTGCAGTCACGAGCTTCCTGATCCCGG
The DNA here is from genome assembly GCF_039909015.1 of Pseudomonas grandcourensis. Taxonomy (NCBI): domain Bacteria; kingdom Pseudomonadati; phylum Pseudomonadota; class Gammaproteobacteria; order Pseudomonadales; family Pseudomonadaceae; genus Pseudomonas; species Pseudomonas grandcourensis. The sequence continues at coordinate 4,904,262 of NZ_CP150919.1, read as the reverse complement.
AACACGCTCTGCGAGTCTTTTATGAATAAACGTCCGTTGTATTTCGATTACGCCGCCACCACGCCGGTGGATGAGCGGGTCATCAAGGTGATGGTCGAGTGTCTGGGCTTTACCGGCAATTTCGGCAACCCGGCCTCCAGCTCCCACGTCTTCGGCCAGCAGGCCCGGCAATCGGTCGAACAGGCGCGACGCCAGGTCGCCGAACTGGTCGGCGCGACGCCCGGGCAGATCGTCTGGACCTCCGGCGCCACCGAATCCAACAACCTCGCGCTCAAAGGCGTGGCCCAGGCCCGCGGCACTGGTGGCGGCCATATCATCACCAGCCAGATCGAACACAAGGCCATCCTTGATACCGCCAAACAACTGCAGGATGCCGGTGTTGCCGTGACTTATCTGGTGCCGGACGCCGAGGGTCTGATCACCGCGCAAGCGGTCAGCGAAGCCATGCGCGAGGACACCTTCCTGGTCTCGCTGATGCTGGTCAACAACGAACTGGGCACCCTCAACGACATTCCCGCCATCGGTCAGGTCGTGCGTGATCGCGGCGCGTTGTTCCATGTCGACGCCGCACAGGGCGCGGGCAAAGTGGCGATCGATCTCGGCCAGTGGCCGGTGGACCTGATGTCGTTTTCCGCGCACAAGCTCTATGGCCCCAAAGGCATTGGCGCGTTGTACGTCGGTCCGCGTGCACAACAGCGTTTGCAGGCGCAGATCCATGGAGGCGGGCATGAGGGCGGCTTGCGTTCCGGTACCCTGGCTACCCATCAGATCGTGGCCATGGGTGCGGCCTTTGCACTGGCGGCGGCTGCGTTCGATGAAGAGAAAGCCACCATCGTGCGTTTGCGTGAACGCTTGCTCGAACAATTGCAGAGCGTTCCCGGCGTGCGACTCAACGGCAGCCCGACCCGGCGTATTCCCCATACCCTGAGCCTGACCTTCAACGAAGGCGAGTTCAACCCGGCGGCCTTGCTGGCATCGATCGCGTTTTCCGCGACCTCGGCCTGCAATTCCGCGAGCAATGCCCCATCCCATGTACTGCTGGCCCTGGGGCACGATGCCCGCTCGGCCGGTCGCACCATCCGCTTGAGCCTCGGGCGTTTTACCACCGAGCAGGACATCGACCAGGCGGCTCAACTGATCAAGGCGGCCTGCGCCAGCGCTCCGGCATTCTGGCAGTAAGGCGACGAACTGTCGGCGCTGATCGGCACTCAACAATAATGATGAAGTGGTTAGCAGGAGACACGATGAATACGCAGCTTTCAATCAATGGATCGGTGCCCCAGCGCCTGGCGCAAACCCGCGAGCTGATGAGCCGGGAAGGCATTCATGCCTTGCTGGTGCCGTCGGCCGACCCGCACCTGTCCGAATACCTGCCGGGTTACTGGCAAGGGCGCCAGTGGTTGTCGGGTTTCCATGGTTCGGTCGGCACCCTGATCGTGACCCCGGATTTTGCCGGCGTCTGGGCCGACAGCCGTTATTGGGAGCAGGCGACCAAGGAACTCAAGGGCAGCGGCATTGACCTGGTCAAGCTGCAACCGGGTCAACCCGGGCCACTGGAATGGCTGGCCGAGCAAACTCCCGAAGGTGGCGTTGTCGCGGTCGACGGCGCGGTCATGGCCGTGGCTTCGGCACGGACCCTGGGCGGCAAACTTGAAGAGCGTGGCGCCCGTCTGCGCACTGACATCGACCTGTTGAGCGGTGTCTGGGGCGACCGCCCAGGCCTGCCGAACGAACCGATCTATCAGCACTTGCCACCGCAAGCGACCGTCAGTCGTGGCGAAAAACTCGCCAAACTGCGCGAAACCCTTCAGGCGCGAGGTGCCGACTGGCATTTCATCGCCACACTGGATGACATCGCCTGGCTGTTCAACCTGCGCGGCGGCGACGTGTCGTTCAACCCGGTATTCGTTTCCTTTGCCCTGATCAATCAGCAACAGGCCACGCTGTTCGTGGCCTTGAGCAAAGTCAGCGCCGAGTTGCGTGCAGTCCTCGAACAGGACGGCGTGACCTTGCGCGACTACAGCGAAGTTGCCGCTGCACTGCGCGCCGTGCCGAGCGGCGCGAGCCTGCAAGTCGACCCGGCGCGGGTCACGGCGGGGTTGCTGGACAACCTCGACAGCGGGGTGAAGCTGATCGAAGGCCTGAACCCGACCACCCTGGCCAAATCGCAAAAAAGCCTGGCCGATGCCGAACACATCCGTCAGGCCATGGAACAGGACGGCGCAGCGCTGTGCGAATTCTTTGCCTGGCTGGACTCGGCGCTGGGGCGCGAGCGCATCACCGAACTGACCATCGACGAAAAACTCACCGGCGCCCGTGAGCGCCGTCCGGATTATGTGTCGCTGAGTTTCAACACCATTGCTGCGTTCAACGCCAATGGCGCGATGCCGCACTACCACGCCACCGAAGAAGAACACGCGGTGATCGAAGGGGATGGTCTGCTGCTGATCGACTCCGGCGGCCAGTACCTGGGCGGCACCACCGACATCACGCGCATGGTTGCGGTTGGCACACCGACCGATGAGCAAAAGCGCGATTGCACCCGCGTGCTCAAGGGCGTGATTGCCTTGTCCCGTGCGCAGTTCCCGAAAGGCATCCTGTCGCCGCTGCTCGATGCCATCGCCCGTGCGCCCATCTGGGCGGAAAGTGTCGACTACGGTCATGGTACCGGTCATGGCGTCGGCTACTTCCTGAACGTCCACGAAGGTCCGCAAGTCATCGCTTATCAGGCCGCGCCTGCACCGCAAACCGCGATGCAACCGGGCATGATCACGTCCATTGAGCCGGGCACCTATCGTCCGGGTCGTTGGGGGGTGCGGATCGAAAACCTGGCGATGAACCGTGAAGCAGGCAAAAGCGAATTCGGCGAGTTCCTCAAGTTCGAAACCCTGACCCTGTGCCCGATCGATACACGCTGCCTGGAAACCGCGCTGCTGTCGGACGAGGAAAAGCAGTGGTTCAACGCCTACCACGCCGAAGTGCGCGAGCGCCTGAGTCCGTTGGTCGAGGGTGCCGTGCTGGAGTGGCTCAATACCCGCACCGCGGCTATCTGATTAGCTGTAGCCCGGGCGCTGTCTCCAGCGCCTGGCTCATTTAGTCAACAAAGACCTGACCTTGTCGAATCGGCGACGATTGGCCGGGGCAACGCGCAAAAACCGCCCATCTACTGCGCTTGTCGGGAGTAGCAAAGGGGCGGTTGGTGGTCGGGGCTCAACTCAAGGCTTCGAGCACGAAGTCCAGTCGATCCTGGCCGAAGTACAACTGGTCATCGACAAACATGCTGGGTACGCCGAATACGCCGCGCTGCACCGCTTTCTCGGTGTTGTCCTTGAGCGTTGCCTTGACTGTTTCGTCGGCGGTCAGTGCCAGCACTTCATTGGGATCGAAACCGTTGTCGTTCAGCGCCGCCGCCACGGTTGCCGGGTCATTGAGGTTGCGGCCGTCGACCCACAGGGCCTTGAACAGGCAGTCAATGAAGGCGACAAAACGCTCGGGATGGTGCAACTGAATGCCGGTCACGGCACGCATCAGCATCAGGGTGTTGATAGGGAAATGCGGATTGAACTTCAGTGGCACGCCGTAGCGTCGGGCATAACGGTCCAGGTCCAGAATCATGTGGCGGCCTTTGGCCGGAATGGTCGCCGGTGAGGCGTTGCCAGTGGCCTTGAACACACCGCCGAGCAAAATCGGGATGTAGATCAACTGGCTGTCGGTTTGCTCACAGATTGCCGGTAGCTGGGTGTACGCCAGGTAGGTGGTGGGGCTGCCCAGATCAAAAAGGAATTCCACGGTTTTGCTCATGATCGATGCGCTCTGCTTATTGTTGTGGGGGAGGGCTTACCAGCGTTCGCTCCAGGGCCGCAGGTCCAGTTCGAAAGTCCAGGCGTCGCGGGGCTGGCTGTGCAGGTACCAGTAATTCTCGGCAATGTGTTCGGGGTTGAGGATGCCGTCCTGATCCTTGGTCGCGTATTTCTCGGGGAAGCTGTCGCGGATGAAATCGGTATCGATGGCTCCGTCGACGACGACATGGGCAACGTGAATATTCATCGGGCCGAGTTCTCGGGCCATGCTTTGCGCCAGTGCACGAATGCCGTGCTTGGCACCGGCAAATGCGGCGAACCCGGCAGCGCCACGCAGGCCTGCAGTGGCACCGGTGAACAGGATCGTGCCTCGCTGGCGCTTGGCCATGCGTATGGCCACTTCACGCGCATTGAGAAAACCGGAAAAACAGGCCATTTCCCAGATCTTGAAATACTTGCGGGCGGTTTCTTCGAGAATGCTGCACGGCACGTTGGCGCCGATGTTGAAGACAAACGCCTCGATGGGGCCGATCTCGCTTTCGATCTGCTCAACCAGTGCTACCACATCATCTTCCTTGCGGGCATCGCAGGCGAAACCGTGGGCCTCGCCACCATCGGCCTTGATGGCATCCACCAGTGGCTGGAGCTTGTCTGCACTGCGGCGGGTGACGCAGGCAACAAAACCTTCCTTGGCAAAACGCTTGGCAATGGAGCCGCCTGTGGAATCACCTGCACCGACGACCAGTACGACCTTCTTGTTATTCATGGGTAGATCCCTTTTGGTAAACGATCGTTAGCTAAACGAACGTTATGCTATGATTCGACAGACGTCAAGACGAGCAATCCAGGGGGAAGGACAATGCGTTATTCGGCCAGTCACAAACTGGAAACCAGGCAAAAGCTGCTGGAAAGCAGTGCGGTATCGGCCAAGAAGTCCGGGTTTTCAACTGTGGGCGTGGACGGCCTGATGAAAGCGATTGGCTTGAGTGGTGGCGCCTTCTATAGCCATTTCTCGTCGAAAGACGAGTTGTTCGCCAGCATTGTCGAGCGAGAGTTGGGGCAAAGCCTGACGCGACTGGGGGAGGGGCAGGACCGTGACAAGCTTGAGCGCTGCTTGAAGCAGTACCTGAGTATGTCTCACGTCGAGAATCCGGAGACCGGCTGTGCATTGCCTGCATTGGGGGCGGAAATTGCTCGATCCGACCTGGTGGTCCGCCAACAGGCTGAACACTGGATTTGTCGGCTTCAAGAAAGTTGGGCGGGTATTCTGCTGAGCGACAGCCTGGCGTGGGCGATTCTGTCGCAATGCATTGGCGCGCTGGTCGTGGCGCGCATGCTGGCTAGCCCTGATATCCAGCGCACAGTGCTGAAGTCCAGCTACGAGGAAATTGGCCGTCAGATCGCAAGTCCAAGAACCTGACGCGACGGCCCTGCCTATTTGCAGATGACAATCATGCTGCGGCTGGTATAGCCCGCTGGATTGAGGCCAAAGGGGTAGTCGCCGGGTTCTTCCACGGCATCTCCCGATTTGGCGATGACCTTGTATCCCTTGGGGGCGCAGGAATTGGCTGCGCTGGCGTAGCACTTGTCCCAGGATGAAGACAGTCCGGAACAGTTGATGTGTAGCCCTTTCCTGCCGTGCTTGATCTGTGTTTCCGAGGTCGCTGCGCAGCCCGCAATTGCAAGTACGGCGACCAGTATCAAAAATCGTTTCATTACTGTCCTTATAGCGTCCCCGGATCTTGTGCCCGGGTCTGGCTGTATTCGCTTTCGCTAGACGCGTACCGATATCCCTATCTGAAATTGTCCGTGGTATGACTCTGGGTTGCGGGGCTAAACATGGCCTAATTGAGCGGCAAATACCAGACCCGTGTCATATCCGCTCTCAATCTGCCGCTACTGCGGGTCTGGCGGCAGAGCTCATTGTCATGGTGGCACCGACAGATGCCAGAATGATGCACATGATTGCCATCCATTGTGACAGGGAGAGGTATTCATGAAGGAACAGCAAGCCAGATAGCGCGCCGAAGGCTGGCTCGATACTCATCAGCGTACCGAAGGTTCTGGCCGGCATACGGGTCAGTGCGACCATCTCCAGGGTGTAGGGGAGGGCAGTGGACAGGATGGCTACGCCGAGGGCTATAGGGATCAATGACGGACTCAGCAGAGCGGAACCGGCATGAACAATGCCGATGGGGGCTACGAACAGTGCGGCGATCATTACCCCCAGCGCGGCGGTTTGCACGCCATTGTCGGCCCCGGCTTTTTGACCGAACAAAATGTACAGTGCCCAGCAGACCCCTGCACCCAAGGCATAACCGGCGCCTACCAGATCGATGCCGGCGGTCGCTTCTCCCGTCGGTATCAGTAACAGTAAGCCGACGGCTGCAAGGGCGATCCACAAAAAGTCGATCGCGCGACGCGAGGCGTAGATCGCCACCGCCAGTGGACCGGTGAATTCAAGCGCCACCGCGATGCCCAGCGGGACGGTTTGCAACGACATATAGAAGAGGAAGTTCATGCCGCCCAGCGCCATCCCGTAGACGATGACGGTGCGCAGGGATCTGGCGGTGAGTTTTGCCCGCCATGGACGCAGTATCAGCATCATGATCACGCTGGCAAAAATCAGTCGTAATGTTGTCGTCCCTTGGGGGCCGACAACGGAGAACATGCTTTTGGCCAGGGAGGCTCCGGACTGGATCGACGCCATGGCAATGAGCAGCAGCCCAACCGAGAACAGGGTAGAGGCTAGGCTGCGAGGCTGATCATTCATTACGTGGCATCGTCCGAAATATAGGAATCAAGGGTATTTCTATTTGTGTTGGGCAATATACTGCGCATTCCCTGCAGGCGTCTCTATATATAAGCAGTGTTTTTGCACATATCGATAGAAACCCGAATCAGTGCTTGACGGCAGATTCTGGAGGCCTATAATTCGCCCCACTTCCGGCGCAGTCGAAACGGAAAACTCCTTGGTAAACAAAGAGTTACGCAGTTTTCGGCAACAGGTTGCTTCAGTTCATCGAAGCCGAAAGGGGGTTGAAAAAGAGGTGTTGACAGCAGCGTGTAACGCTGTAGAATTCGCCTCCCGCTGACGAGAGATCTGAAGCGCAAGTGGTTGAAGTTGTTAAAGATTTCCAAGCGAAACTTTGAAAACTTCTGAAAATAATCACTTGACAGCAAATGAGGCTGCTGTAGAATGCGCGCCTCGGTTGAGACGAAAGATCTTAACCAACCGCTCTTTAACAACTGAATCAAGCAATTCGTGTGGGTGCTTGTGGAGTCAGACTGCTAGTCAGCAGATTATCAGCATCACAAGTTACTCCGCGAGAAATCAAAGATGTAACCAACGATTGCTGAGCCAAGTTTAGGGTTTTCTCAAAACCCAAAGATGTTTGAACTGAAGAGTTTGATCATGGCTCAGATTGAACGCTGGCGGCAGGCCTAACACATGCAAGTCGAGCGGATGACAGGAGCTTGCTCCTGAATTCAGCGGCGGACGGGTGAGTAATGCCTAGGAATCTGCCTGGTAGTGGGGGACAACGTTTCGAAAGGAACGCTAATACCGCATACGTCCTACGGGAGAAAGCAGGGGACCTTCGGGCCTTGCGCTATCAGATGAGCCTAGGTCGGATTAGCTAGTTGGTGAGGTAATGGCTCACCAAGGCGACGATCCGTAACTGGTCTGAGAGGATGATCAGTCACACTGGAACTGAGACACGGTCCAGACTCCTACGGGAGGCAGCAGTGGGGAATATTGGACAATGGGCGAAAGCCTGATCCAGCCATGCCGCGTGTGTGAAGAAGGTCTTCGGATTGTAAAGCACTTTAAGTTGGGAGGAAGGGCATTAACCTAATACGTTAGTGTTTTGACGTTACCGACAGAATAAGCACCGGCTAACTCTGTGCCAGCAGCCGCGGTAATACAGAGGGTGCAAGCGTTAATCGGAATTACTGGGCGTAAAGCGCGCGTAGGTGGTTCGTTAAGTTGGATGTGAAAGCCCCGGGCTCAACCTGGGAACTGCATTCAAAACTGACGAGCTAGAGTATGGTAGAGGGTGGTGGAATTTCCTGTGTAGCGGTGAAATGCGTAGATATAGGAAGGAACACCAGTGGCGAAGGCGACCACCTGGACTGATACTGACACTGAGGTGCGAAAGCGTGGGGAGCAAACAGGATTAGATACCCTGGTAGTCCACGCCGTAAACGATGTCAACTAGCCGTTGGGAGCCTTGAGCTCTTAGTGGCGCAGCTAACGCATTAAGTTGACCGCCTGGGGAGTACGGCCGCAAGGTTAAAACTCAAATGAATTGACGGGGGCCCGCACAAGCGGTGGAGCATGTGGTTTAATTCGAAGCAACGCGAAGAACCTTACCAGGCCTTGACATCCAATGAACTTTCCAGAGATGGATTGGTGCCTTCGGGAACATTGAGACAGGTGCTGCATGGCTGTCGTCAGCTCGTGTCGTGAGATGTTGGGTTAAGTCCCGTAACGAGCGCAACCCTTGTCCTTAGTTACCAGCACGTAATGGTGGGCACTCTAAGGAGACTGCCGGTGACAAACCGGAGGAAGGTGGGGATGACGTCAAGTCATCATGGCCCTTACGGCCTGGGCTACACACGTGCTACAATGGTCGGTACAGAGGGTTGCCAAGCCGCGAGGTGGAGCTAATCCCACAAAACCGATCGTAGTCCGGATCGCAGTCTGCAACTCGACTGCGTGAAGTCGGAATCGCTAGTAATCGCGAATCAGAATGTCGCGGTGAATACGTTCCCGGGCCTTGTACACACCGCCCGTCACACCATGGGAGTGGGTTGCACCAGAAGTAGCTAGTCTAACCTTCGGGAGGACGGTTACCACGGTGTGATTCATGACTGGGGTGAAGTCGTAACAAGGTAGCCGTAGGGGAACCTGCGGCTGGATCACCTCCTTAATCGACGACTCAGCTGCTCCATAAGTTCCCACACGAATTGCTTGATTCATTGAAGAAGACGATAAGAAGCAGCCCGAAATTGGGTCTGTAGCTCAGTTGGTTAGAGCGCACCCCTGATAAGGGTGAGGTCGGCAGTTCGAATCTGCCCAGACCCACCAATTTTGTGTGGGAAACGCCTGTAGAAATACGGGGCCATAGCTCAGCTGGGAGAGCGCCTGCCTTGCACGCAGGAGGTCAACGGTTCGATCCCGTTTGGCTCCACCACTAACTGCTTCTGATTGTATAAAGCTTAGAAATGAGCATTCCATCGAGACGATGGTGAATGTTGATTTCTAGTCTTTGACTAGTTCGTTCTTTAAAAATTTGGGTATGTGATAGAAAGATAGACTGAACGTTACTTTCACTGGTAACGGATCAGGCTAAGGTAAAATTTGTGAGTTGCTCTTAGGAGCTCAATCGAATTTTCGGCGAATGTCGTCTTCACAGTATAACCAGATTGCTTGGGGTTATATGGTCAAGTGAAGAAGCGCATACGGTGGATGCCTTGGCAGTCAGAGGCGATGAAAGACGTGGTAGCCTGCGAAAAGCTTCGGGGAGTCGGCAAACAGACTTTGATCCGGAGATGTCTGAATGGGGGAACCCAGCCATCATAAGATGGTTATCTTGTACTGAATACATAGGTGCAAGAGGCGAACCAGGGGAACTGAAACATCTAAGTACCCTGAGGAAAAGAAATCAACCGAGATTCCCTTAGTAGTGGCGAGCGAACGGGGACCAGCCCTTAAGTGGCTTTGAGATTAGCGGAACGCTCTGGAAAGTGCGGCCATAGTGGGTGATAGCCCTGTACGCGAAAATCTCTTAGTCATGAAATCGAGTAGGACGGAGCACGAGAAACTTTGTCTGAATATGGGGGGACCATCCTCCAAGGCTAAATACTACTGACTGACCGATAGTGAACTAGTACCGTGAGGGAAAGGCGAAAAGAACCCCGGAGAGGGGAGTGAAATAGATCCTGAAACCGTATGCGTACAAGCAGTGGGAGCCCACTTTGTTGGGTGACTGCGTACCTTTTGTATAATGGGTCAGCGACTTATTTTCAGTGGCGAGCTTAACCGAATAGGGGAGGCGTAGCGAAAGCGAGTCTTAATAGGGCGTCTAGTCGCTGGGAATAGACCCGAAACCGGGCGATCTATCCATGGGCAGGTTGAAGGTTGGGTAACACTAACTGGAGGACCGAACCGACTACCGTTGAAAAGTTAGCGGATGACCTGTGGATCGGAGTGAAAGGCTAATCAAGCTCGGAGATAGCTGGTTCTCCTCGAAAGCTATTTAGGTAGCGCCTCATGTATCACTGTAGGGGGTAGAGCACTGTTTCGGCTAGGGGGTCATCCCGACTTACCAAACCGATGCAAACTCCGAATACCTACAAGTGCCGAGCATGGGAGACACACGGCGGGTGCTAACGTCCGTCGTGAAAAGGGAAACAACCCAGACCGTCAGCTAAGGTCCCAAAGTTATGGTTAAGTGGGAAACGATGTGGGAAGGCTTAGACAGCTAGGAGGTTGGCTTAGAAGCAGCCACCCTTTAAAGAAAGCGTAATAGCTCACTAGTCGAGTCGGCCTGCGCGGAAGATGTAACGGGGCTCAAACCATACACCGAAGCTACGGGTATCACTTAGGTGATGCGGTAGAGGAGCGTTCTGTAAGCCTGTGAAGGTGAGTTGAGAAGCTTGCTGGAGGTATCAGAAGTGCGAATGCTGACATGAGTAACGACAATGGGTGTGAAAAACACCCACGCCGAAAGACCAAGGTTTCCTGCGCAACGTTAATCGACGCAGGGTTAGTCGGTCCCTAAGGCGAGGCTGAAAAGCGTAGTCGATGGAAAACAGGTTAATATTCCTGTACTTCTGGTTATTGCGATGGAGGGACGGAGAAGGCTAGGCCAGCTTGGCGTTGGTTGTCCAAGTTTAAGGTGGTAGGCTGGAATCTTAGGTAAATCCGGGATTCTAAGGCCGAGAGCTGATGACGAGTGTTCTTTTAGAACACGAAGTGGTTGATGCCATGCTTCCAAGAAAAGCTTCTAAGCTTCAGGTAACCAGGAACCGTACCCCAAACCGACACAGGTGGTTGGGTAGAGAATACCAAGGCGCTTGAGAGAACTCGGGTGAAGGAACTAGGCAAAATGGCACCGTAACTTCGGGAGAAGGTGCGCCGGTGAGGGTGAAGGACTTGCTCCGTAAGCCCACGCCGGTCGAAGATACCAGGCCGCTGCGACTGTTTATTAAAAACACAGCACTCTGCAAACACGAAAGTGGACGTATAGGGTGTGACGCCTGCCCGGTGCCGGAAGGTTAATTGATGGGGTTAGCTAACGCGAAGCTCTTGATCGAAGCCCCGGTAAACGGCGGCCGTAACTATAACGGTCCTAAGGTAGCGAAATTCCTTGTCGGGTAAGTTCCGACCTGCACGAATGGCGTAACGATGGCGGCGCTGTCTCCACCCGAGACTCAGTGAAATTGAAATCGCTGTGAAGATGCAGTGTATCCGCGGCTAGACGGAAAGACCCCGTGAACCTTTACTATAGCTTTGCACTGGACTTTGAATTTGCTTGTGTAGGATAGGTGGGAGGCTTTGAAGCGTGGACGCCAGTTCGCGTGGAGCCAACCTTGAAATACCACCCTGGCAACTTTGAGGTTCTAACTCAGGTCCGTTATCCGGATCGAGGACAGTGTATGGTGGGTAGTTTGACTGGGGCGGTCTCCTCCTAAAGAGTAACGGAGGAGTACGAAGGTGCGCTCAGACCGGTCGGAAATCGGTCGTAGAGTATAAAGGCAAAAGCGCGCTTGACTGCGAGACAGACACGTCGAGCAGGTACGAAAGTAGGTCTTAGTGATCCGGTGGTTCTGTATGGAAGGGCCATCGCTCAACGGATAAAAGGTACTCCGGGGATAACAGGCTGATACCGCCCAAGAGTTCATATCGACGGCGGTGTTTGGCACCTCGATGTCGGCTCATCACATCCTGGGGCTGAAGCCGGTCCCAAGGGTATGGCTGTTCGCCATTTAAAGTGGTACGCGAGCTGGGTTTAGAACGTCGTGAGACAGTTCGGTCCCTATCTGCCGTGGACGTTTGAGATTTGAGAGGGGCTGCTCCTAGTACGAGAGGACCGGAGTGGACGAACCTCTGGTGTTCCGGTTGTCACGCCAGTGGCATTGCCGGGTAGCTATGTTCGGAAAAGATAACCGCTGAAAGCATCTAAGCGGGAAACTTGCCTCAAGATGAGATCTCACTGGGACCTTGAGTCCCCTGAAGGGCCGTCGAAGACTACGACGTTGATAGGTTGGGTGTGTAAGCGCTGTGAGGCGTTGAGCTAACCAATACTAATTGCCCGTGAGGCTTGACCATATAACACCCAAGCAATTTGCGTCGAAAGGCCAGATTGCGGTGTGTGAAGACGAAACGAACCGAAAGTTCGGCTGTACTCACAAAAGCAGCACAAAACACCGAAAGCTATCACATCCCCAATTTGCTGAAGCGAGGCCAGCCGGTCACGACTCAGTACCCGAATTTCTTGACGACCATAGAGCGTTGGAACCACCTGATCCCATCCCGAACTCAGCAGTGAAACGATGCATCGCCGATGGTAGTGTGGGGTTTCCCCATGTGAGAGTAGGTCATCGTCAAGATTAAATTCCGAAACCCCTATCTGCGTATGCAGGTAGGGGTTTTGTTTTTGTCCGCAGGAAAGCAGAGGCGAGCTGGCTCGCCCGTTCAAGGTCAATTGTAAAAAAAATCACACGAACATGACTCCGCGGTTTTGCTAAGGTGCAGCTCATTTTTAATGGACTGAGTTTGCGCCCACGGATCGGCATCCCTTTTCAAAGAGTTGCTGCACAAGTGCCCGAACCGATACCCATCAAGGACCACGAGAAAGAGACACGCCTGGTCAATAAAAGGCTGATGGCCTGCGCCTTGTTCGTTGCCGCTGTCACCTGTGCACTGGTAGTGCGCATGTATGTCCTGCAAGTAGTCGAGTTCGACTATCACTCGACTATCTCCGAAAACAATCGCGTACACGTCCTGCCGATTACACCGACCCGCGGGTTGATCTATGACCGCAACGGCGTACTCCTCGCGGACAACCGTCCCAGCTACAACCTGACCATCACCCGCGAACGTGCTTCTGATGTCAACGAAGAGCTGGACGAGGTCGTCAATCTCCTGCACTTGCCCGCTGAAGACCGTTCGCAGTTCGACAAGGCAATGAAGCAGGCACGTCACCCCTTCGTACCCGTGACGTTGTTCTATGAGCTGAGTGAAGAACAGATCGCCGTACTCGCCGTCAACGAGTTCCGCTTGCCGGGCCTGGATGTCGAGCCGCAGTTCGTTCGGCACTATCCGTTAGGCGAGCACTTCGCTCATTCGGTCGGCTATGTCGGACGTATCAACGAGAAAGAGTCAAAGGCTCTGGATAACGTCGAGTACCGAGGTACCCAATCCATCGGCAAGACCGGGATCGAAAAATTCTACGAGACGCAACTGCACGGTCATGTTGGTTATGAGGAAGTCGAAACCAATGCCCAGGGTCGCGTGCTGCGAGTGCTCAAACACACAGACCCGGTGCCGGGCGAAAACATTGTCCTGAGCCTCGACGTCAAGCTTCAGGAGGCCGCCGAGCAAGCCCTGGGGGATCGTCGTGGTTCGGTGGTCGCGCTGGATCCGTCGACCGGTGAAGTGTTGGCCATGGTCAGTAATCCGAGTTTCGATCCAAACCTGTTCGTCACCGGGATCAGTTCCAAGGAGTACTCCACACTAAGGGACTCCGTCGACCGACCGCTGTTCAACCGTGTACTGCGCGGTCTCTATGCGCCGGGTTCGACCATCAAGCCGGAAGTGGCAATTGCCGGCCTCGATGCCGGTATCGTCACGCCACAGACCCGTGTGTTCGACCCCGGCTATTACCAGCTTCCGGATTTCGATCACAAGTACCGCAACTGGAACCACAGCGGCGACGGCTGGGTGGATATGGATGCGGCGATCATGCGTTCCAACGACACCTACTTTTATGACCTGGCACATAAGCTGGGGATCGATCGCCTGCACGACTACATGGCCATGTTCGGACTGGGTGAGAAAGTCTCTCTGGACATGAATGAAGAATCCTCCGGCCTGATGCCATCCCAAGCCTGGAAGCGTGCCACCCGTCGTCAGGCCTGGTTCCCGGGTGAGACGGTGATTCTCGGTATCGGTCAGGGCTACATGCAGGTCACGCCGCTGCAGTTGGCCCAGGCGACGGCGCTGATTGCCAACAAAGGCGTGTGGAATCGCCCGCACCTGGCCAAAACCGTGGACGGTGTCGCGCCGGTGGATGAACATCCGATGCCGAACATCCTGCTCAAGGATCCTCGCGATTGGGAGCAGGTCAACCACGGCATGCAGATGGTGATGCACGATGCCCGAGGGATTGCCCGGGCCGCAGCGGCGGGCGCGCAGTACCGTATCGCCGGCAAGAGCGGTACCGCACAAGTGGTGGCGATCAAGCAGGGCGAACGTTACAACCGGGAGAAAACCCGCGAGCGTAACCGCGACAACGCCCTGTTCGTCGGTTTCGCCCCGGCCGAGCATCCGAAGATCGTGATTTCGGTGATGATCGAAAACGGCGAGGCGGGGGGGCGCGTCGCCGGACCGGTCGTGCGGGAGATCATGGACGCCTGGCTACTCGATCAGGACGGGCACCTCAAGCCGCAGTATGCCGCACCGAGCAAGGCGCCGGGCGATCCTCACGTCTGAACCTTCATCGCTTCACAGCACAGGCTCACGGATGCTGAGCATGTCAAGGCCAGTCCAGGCGATCATTGAGCAGGCGTTGCATAGGCGGTCAGCAGAAAGTCAGGGGCCAATAGAGATAGTCGATGGCTTGCACACCTAGTGCGCAAGCCATGGAAAATCTGCAGTCGCGGGATCGTAACACTGTTGTATTACAGCAGCTGTAACTCGGAACTGCAGGAAGGCCTCATGCGTAGGCGAGGGTTTTTTCTTCCAGCAGTTCCTCATACAACGTTGCCCATTTGCGACCCATTTCGTCCGCCGTGAAAAGATTTTGATAACGGGCCTGTGCCCTCTCGCCCATTTGCGCCGCCAGCGCCGGGTTTTCCCAAAGCGTGCGCATCGCCTCACGAAACGCCAATGGATGACTCGGTGGCACCACCAGCCCGGTCTCGTTATGGATGTTGATGTAACTGGTGCCGGTGCCAATTTCACTGGAGATCATCGGTTTGCCATACATCGCGCCTTCCAGCAGCGAAATGCCGAAGGCTTCGGAGCGCAGGTGCGACGGGAACACGATGGCGTAGCTCAGTTGCAGCAGCGCTACTTTGTCCTCGTCTCCCAGACGCCCAAGGAAGTGAATATTGCGTAAACCCAAGGCGGCCGCCTGGGCATGCAGCTCTACTTCCAGCGGGCCGGCACCGACAATCACTGTCGGGTAGTCCAGATCCTTCAGGGCGTCGAGCAGGATGTGCAAACCTTTGTAGTAGCGCATCACACCTACAAACAGAAAGAACTTGTCGCCAACTTTTTGCCGCCAGTGAGCCGTTCGATCGCTGTCCGGCTGTGGGTAACCTGTCTTGTTCAATCCATAGGGGATCACTCGGGTCTTGTGCTGGAACTGTTGCAACACATCACTGGTGTGCAGGTAATTAGGCGATGCAGCGACGATCCGGTCGGCGCTGTGCAGAAAGCGATTCATCAGCGGCCGGTAAAGTTTGAGCAGCTGTTTCTGGCGGATGATGTCCGAGTGGTACGTCACCACGCTGGGTTTGTTCAGGCCGTTGGCGAAATGCACCAGGTCCATGAACGGCCATGGGAAGTGGTAATTGACCACGTCGGCCTCGGCTGCCAGTTCGCGAAACTGTTTGAAGACGCTCCAGGAGAAACCTGTGGAGGCGAACTGAATGTCGAGCCTGGCTCGATGGACTTCATGGTGAGCGATCTGCATCACCGGCGGTGTCGGATCGGCACTGAGTGTCAGCACCTTGCCTTCAATGCCGTGCAGGGCACCGCTTTCGCACAGCTGGAAAATCACTTGTTCGATCCCGCCGACCGAGTCAGGCAGGTATGTCTTGAAAAAATGAAGAACTCGCATTCAACCTCCCATTGCCTGGCGGTAAGCGCTGGCCGTGACTTGCGCGCAGCGTTCCCAGGTAAAAAGCCTTGCCTGTAGCAATCCGGCTTCTCGGCATGCCTGCCAATGCGCTAGATCCTCGATCAGACGACTCATTGCATCGCGCAAACTGTCGGTTTCATCCGGTTCAACATAGTTACCCGCAGAACCTGCCACTTCGGGCATGGCCGAGCGTCTGGTCAGAATGACCGGCGTGCCGCAGGCCATGGCCTCCAGCACCGGCAGGCCAAAACCTTCGTAAAGCGACGGAAAAATCAATGCCCGGGCGCCGGCCAGCAGCTGCGCAACGTGTTCGTCAGGCAGATAGCCCAGCAAACAAACACAACCGCAGGCCAGGGCCTGGTGCAACTCTTCGCTGAACTGCTCGCGCTGCCAGCCGGCCATGCCGACGATCAGCAATGGAAAACGCTGACGGACTGATTCCGGCAATCGGGCGTGGGCGCGCAGGGCGAGGGACAAATTCTTGCGCGGTTCCAGGGTGCCGACACAGAGGAAGTACTCCCGCGCTTCGACGCCATGGGTCTTGAGTACTGCGTCGATAGCCTCGGGGGACCTCGGGTGAAAACGCGCGGCTACACCGAGTGGGGCGACGACAAATCGCTCGGCCGGTAACCCGAAATGTGCCTGAGCTTCGTCAGCAATGAACTGCGAGTCGGTCAGAATCAGGCTTGCCTGTCGCATGCCATCGGTCACGCGCCGTTCGATTTCTCGCAAGCGCGCCGGTGGCTGCGTTTCCGGATAGTGCAGGTGAGTCAGGTCATGCAGGGTGATGACGGTCGGGCCGTCGAACGACAGCGGCCACAAACTTGGTTCGTGGTAGAGGTCGATGGCTTGCCCGCGGCCTTGATCGAAGCGTTTCTGCTCCAGCCACCGTCGGGCCTGATAGGCCCCCGGAATCTGCCGCAGCAATGGTGTCAGTCGGGAATAACCGGGCATGGCCGCTTCAGGCAGCACAGCACTCCAGCCCCAGCCATGAAACAGCGCCAGTTCAATATCCGGTTCACCCGCCAGGGCGTTCGCCAGTTCGGCAACGTAGTGGCCGATGCCGGTGCGCGGCGCTTGGAGGATGCGGGCGTTAAGGGCAATGCGCATGTTGCCTCTCTTGTACGAGCGGCACGTCCGAAAGATTGCGCAGGGTGCGTTCGGCCAATTGCGCACTGGCTTCACGCCAGCCGATCCAGTGCCAGTGCGCGACATCGCGAGTGGCCGGGAATTGACCGCTGCTCTCGAAACGAATGACCAGATCAGCCAGGCTTTGCGGCTCGGCCAGATCGAAGTACGCCATGAACTCGCCGCCGATTTCGCGAAAGACCGCAATGTCGCTGCCCATGGCCGGCAGTCCACGCTGCATGGCTTCTACCAGCGGCAGGCCAAAGCCTTCCACAAAAGACGGAAACACCAGTGAGCTGGCGTGGGTGTAGGCATGTTCGAGGCTGGTGTCGTTCAGGTCATTGAACATGAACAGTCGTTGGTTCAGCTGCGGGTGATTACGGACCCGGGCCAGCAGTGCATCGCATTTCCAGCCGACTCGCCCGGCAATGCACAGCCGGGCATTGGAACCTGCCGCCCAGGCCCGTTCGAAGGCGTCCAGCAGGTAGGCGTGGTTCTTGCGCGGCTCGATGGTACTGACCATCAGAAA
Source organism: Pseudomonas grandcourensis (assembly GCF_039909015.1). NCBI lineage: Bacteria > Pseudomonadati > Pseudomonadota > Gammaproteobacteria > Pseudomonadales > Pseudomonadaceae > Pseudomonas > Pseudomonas grandcourensis. The sequence continues at coordinate 4,886,707 of NZ_CP150919.1, read as the reverse complement.
CACCGGTTCCGGCGTTTTGAAAATGCGCGTCAGGCGTGGCTCGACGGCGGCCGCGACTTCGCTCAGGTCCAGTTCGGAGCCGAGGTGGAAATAGTCGAACCACAATTCACCGGCCTTGGCAGGACCCAGGCGGCGCTGCAATTCATCACGCACCTGATCGCGCACCGTGGCGGAAATGGCCACATAGCCATCGGCGGTTTTGGTGATCCAGTCAAACCACTCGTTGAAAACCTGCACCAGCCGCGTGTCGTAGAACTGTGGGTGAGTCAGGGGAATCAAATCGTAGATCACTGAAACAATGCCTACACCTTCACGTTTGAGCTGTTCGGCAAACGGGAAAAAATCGGTGTGCCAGGACGAATCCAGCAGCACCAGTTGATCCCCCGGTTGGTGCTGCAGCGGCGTGCAACGCTTGGGCAGTTGATACTGGTTGATGCCCTCGATCGCACGTAGCGGTAGGCTGAAACAGGTGACCGCAGTCACCCGGTAGGCCACGTGCAGCAAACGCTTGATCACCCGCGAGTTGCTTCGATTGTGCAAACGCTGATGCAATTGCCAGAAGCGGTGAGCCAAGCGCCCAAGCCGTCCACCAAAGATCATCAACGCATCGAAAAACGGGATGTTCAGCGCGCCGAGTTTCAGTACCCGATAGAGCTTGCCCTTAAGCATCACAACCGGGATGCATTCAACACCGTCGACCGATTCCGGTAGCTGGTTGACGACGTTGCGCACCACCCGCTGAATGCCCGAATTGACCTTGGGGTGCTGGAAAACGTGCGTGCATTCCACCAAAAGACGCGTCATGGCGTGCTCCCCGAGGTGACGGGCGCGCTCGAGCGCGTGACGGTGGTCTTTGCGGCCAGCCACGAGCAGCCGACAAAATCTTCCTGCCGGTTGTTGATCACATGGAACACCAACCCGTAATCGCGCCACTCAAAGTTGCGGTCCAGGTGCGAATCCAGGCGTGACAGGCTCAACGCCACGGAATAGTTACCCTTGCCCAGCCCCATGACGAAAGCAAAGCGATAGGTCACGCGCTCGCCAGCCTGCAGATCGGTCAGCGCCTGATCCTGGCGATGGGTGTTGATGCCGTACATGGCCTGGCCCAGGCGATCCTTGATCATGAAGCCCAGTACCAGCCGTTCGATGTCCTGGCGAACCTCGACATTCACCTCCAGCACGACCGGCTGGCCGACTTCGGCGGCGTCGATGGAGCGTTCATGTTGGTCGAGCAAGCGCACGTTCAGAATCCCGGCTTCACCCGTTCCCGAAATGGTACTGACCTGGCCCCCTGCGAGGGCTTCCTGGCGCACGGTCTGTCCTTCACGCTTGGCGAGCAGGGCGTTGTAGTAATCCATGACGGATTCGGGGGTGTCGTGCATGGCCATGTGGCCGTTTTCCAGGAGGATCGCCGAGTCGCAGATCGACTGAATCGCCCCTCGGTCATGGGAGACGATCAACAGCGTGGTACCGGCTTTGCGAAAGCTGCGGATGCGGTCGAAACTTTTGTGCTGGAAATAGGCGTCGCCCACCGACAGTGCTTCGTCGACGATCAAAATGTCCGGGCGCCGCGCAGTGGCCACGCTGAACGCCAGACGCATTTGCATACCGCTGGAATAGGTGCGCACCGGGTGGTCGATGGCGTCGCCTATTTCCGCGAAACGTTCGATTTCCGGCATCAACGCTTCTATTTCTTCGACCTGCATGCCCAGCAGTTGCCCGGCCATGACCGCATTCTGCCGGCCGGTAAAGTCCGCATGAAAACCCATGCCCAACTCCAGCAGGGCGGCGACGCGGCCTTCGAGTTCAATGGTGCCGCAGGTGGGTTGGGTGGTGCCGGTGATCATCTTCAACAAGGTACTTTTGCCGGCGCCGTTGACCCCGACGATACCCACCGATTCTCCGGGGGCAATCTGGAAGGTCACGTCCTGTAGCACCCAGTGCTGGCGATGGCGGATCGGCGAGAACGGGACCAGCCATTCAACCAGTCGACTCCAGCGGGTAGGGTATTGTTTATAGGCCTTGCCCAGGCCGGTGACGCGTATGTGCCCCATCAGAGTTCATCCACCATTTCACCGACCCTCTGCCGAAACAGCCGCAGGCCGATGACGAAGAGCAATACGCTGGCGACCAGGATCGGCAGCAGCGAACTCCAGACGGGCCATTGGCCATACAGGAAGATGTTCTGGTAGCTGGTGATCAGGTTGGTCAGGGGGTTGAGTTGCAGCAAGCGCTGCACCCAATCGGGCAGGATGCTCATCGGGTAAACGATTGGCGTCAGCCAGAACCAGAATTGCAGACAGATGGCAAAAAATTGCCCGACATCGCGAAAAAACACATTCAACACGCCGAGAATAATCCCCAACCCGGCACAGAACATCACCTGTAACGCCAACAGCGGAATGAGCGCCAACAGCGCCAGGCCCGGTAGTCGACCGGTGATCAATAGAAAACCGAGGAACAAGCCGATGATGATTGCGAAGTTGATACCGGCATTCAACAGCACGATCACCGGCAGGCAGATCCGTGGAAAGCTGATTTTTTTCAGCAGGTTGGCGTTATCCAGAAACATGTTCTGGCTGCGCACGGTGATTTCCGCGAACAAGCCCCAAGTCAGCAACCCGGCGCAGAGGTAGATGCTGTAGGCCATGCCGTCATCTACCCCTGGCAGACGCGCGCGCATGATCTGGGAAAAAATCACGGTGTAGACAATGATCATCGACAGCGGGTTGAGCACGGTCCACAGGGCACCGAACAACGAATTGCGATAACGCGCCTGAAACTCTCGCTGGACGCTACCGAGGATGAACCCTCGATAGCTGCTTAGCGTGCGGTAAAGGGAAAGCAGCATTCAAACCGTCCTGCCGTATTGGTCTTCGAAGCGGACGATGTCGTCCTCTCCCAGGTATTCGCCGCTTTGCACTTCGATGATCACAAGGTCGATCACGCCCGGATTTTCCAGACGATGCTTGTGACCCGCGGCAATGAAGGTCGACTCGTTCTTGGCCACCAGGCGAGTGCCGGTGCCATTGTTGGTGACCTTGGCCATGCCTTCGACCACCACCCAGTGTTCATTGCGATGGTGATGCATCTGCAGTGACAACTTGGCGCCGGGCTTGACCACGATGCGTTTGATCTTGAAGCGCGGGCCTTCCTCGAGCACGGTGTAGGTGCCCCATGGCCGGCTGACCGTACGGTGCAGGCGATAGGCTTCGTGCTCTTTATCCTTGAGTTGCCTGGCTACCCGGCGCACATCCTGGGCGCGGTCGGCATGGGCCACCAGCACCGCGTCGGCGGTGTCGACGATGATCAGGTTGTCCACGCCCACGGTCGCGACCAGACGGTCTTCGCTGTGGACGAAGTTGTCGTGGCTGTCGATGAAAATCGACTCGCCGACGGCGCGGTTGTTTTGCTCATCCGCTGGTACCAGCGCGGCCACCGCACCCCAGGAGCCGATGTCGCTCCAGTCGAATCGGGCCGGCACGACGACCACCTTGTCGGAGCGCTCCATCAACGCGTAGTCGATGGAAATGTCCATGATTTCGCCAAACAGGGCCGGGGACAGTTCCTGTTGCAGGCTCCCGGCGTTTTCAACCGCTGCGCTGGCGGCCATGCAGGCCTGCGTCTGTTCCAGCAGGTCGGGAGCATGGGTTTGCAGTTCGGCCAGTACGCTGGCGACCGAGAAGCAGAACATCCCGGAGTTCCACAGGAAGTTGCCGCTTTCCAGGTAATGAGACGCGGTTTGCAGGTCGGGTTTTTCGACGAAGCGCCGCACGCTGGCGGCGCCTTTGTCGTCCAGCGATGTGCCGGCTTCAATGTAGCCAAAACCGGTTTCCGGGGCGGTCGGCACGACACCGAAGGTCACCAGGTGACCGCACCTGGCCAATGTCACGGCATGTTCGACCGCGTCCTTCAGCGCATCGATATTGACGATCAGGTGGTCGGCGGGCATGACCAGCATGATCGCGTCGTCGCCATGCAGGGCCTGGAGGGAGAGGGCGGCGGCGGCAATGGCCGGCGCCGTGTTGCGACCCGTCGGCTCCAGCAGGAAGTGCCCGCGATGACGGCCCAGGTGCGCGTCCCGAAAGTGATCCTTGCTCTGGAAGTAGTACTCGCGGTTGGTCACCGTGACGATATCGCCCCAGCCGGCGATCAGTTGCGCGGCACGCCGATAGGTCTTGCCCAGCAGCGACTGGCCGTCGGGCAATATCATGAACGGTTTGGGGTGGTCCTCACGGGACACCGGCCACAACCTGGTCCCGGCGCCGCCGGAGAGAATCACGGGAATCAGCATGGCCTACTCCTTGGCGACGCGTTTCATGTCCGCATCCATCATCATGCGGATCAAGGCATCCAGATCGGTTTTGGGTTTCCAGCCCAGCACACGCTCGGCCTTGGCCGGGTTGCCGAGCAGCACTTCGACTTCGGCCGGGCGGAAGAACGCCGGGTCGATCTTCACGTAATCGCGGTAGTTCAGGCCCACATGATCGAAGGCGATCCGGCACATCTCGCGCACGGTTGTGGTCACACCGGTGGCCACCACGAAGTCGTCGGGCTTGTCCTGTTGCAGCATCAGCCACATGGCTTCGACGTAGTCCCCGGCAAAGCCCCAGTCGCGCTTGGCGTCGATGTTGCCCAGGCGCAGTTCCTGCTGCTTGCCCTGCTTGATGCGGGCCGCGGCGTCAGTGACTTTGCGCGTCACGAACTCGATGCCACGCAGCGGTGATTCATGGTTGAACAGAATGCCGCTGCTGGCGTGCAGGTTGAAGCTTTCGCGGTAGTTCACGGTGATCCAGTGGCCGTACAACTTGGCCACGCCATAGGGGCTGCGCGGATAGAAGGGGGTGTTCTCGTCCTGCTGCTCAGCCTGTATCAGGCCGAACATTTCGCTGGTCGACGCCTGGTAGAAACGCGTATGCGGGCTGAACTGGCGGATCGCTTCGAGCAGGTGGGTAACGCCCAGTCCGTCGACGATGCCGGTGGTCACCGGTTGATCCCAGGAGGCCGCGACAAAGCTTTGCGCGGCGAGGTTGTAGATCTCGTCCGGCGCCGACTTGATCACTGCGCGCTGCACTGAACAGGCATCGGCCATGTCGCCGTCCAGGTAGACGATGTCCGCCTCGACCCCCATCTCGCGCAGGCGCCAGCGCGAGTCGCTGCTGCGACGCGCCACCAGGCCGTGGACTTTGTAGCCCTTGTCGAGCAGCAGTTTGGCCAGATACGCGCCATCCTGGCCGGTGATACCTGTGATCAATGCACTTTTAGTCATTCTTGTCGTACTCGATTCTCCCAGTCGGACAGGATCGCCCGCAGGGATTGTTGTGTAGTGATTTCAGATTTCCAGCCGGTGGTCTGGGTCAGCCTGGCAGGGCTGCCACATACCCGACGCTGATCCGCGCGGCGAAGTCGTGCAGGGTCCTGGACCAGTTGCAGGTCGACCTGTGCAAGATCTGCCATCTGTTCGATCAGGCTGCGAATGCTCTGCTCGCGCCCCGAGCAAATGTTGTAGACCTGCCCCGGCGTACCTTTTTCGAGCAAGGCCAGGTAGGCCGAGACCACGTCCCCGACATCAAGGAAGTCGCGCGTGACGTCGATGTCCCCGACTTCCAGTTGTGGCCCTTGCAGGCCTTGCTTGATCCGGCAGATCTGACGTGCGGCGCTGGCGATGACGAAGCTGTCTTTCTGCCCGGTGCCGATGTGGTTGAACGGGCGGGCGACCAGTACGGGCCAGCCTTCGCTGAGGCCCCATTGCAGGCTCAGGAACTCGGCCGACAGTTTGCTTACGGCGTATGGGTTGCGCGGGCAGGGAGGCTGCAATTCAGTGATGGGCAGAGAGTCTTCAGTGACCTGGCCATAGACATCACCGGAGCTGACGTACAGGAACGTGCCCGAGAATCCGCGTGCCTTGAGGGCTTGCAGCAGGTTCAGGGTGCCCAGAAGATTGATGTTCAGGGTGTGCGCCGGATCACGAAAGGCGTCCGGGACGAAAGTCTGGCCAGCCAGATGAATCACCGCATCGGGCAATTCCGGCCACATGCCCTCGAGGCTGTCTGGCGTGGCGAGGTCGTAGTGGCCATGAGCCGGTAGAAGTTCCCATTCCGAGGCATCAGCCTGCAAACGCGATTGGATGTGTTGTCCAACGAATCCGGTTAGCCCCGTGACAAACAGACGTTTTTTCAAACAGCCGCCCCTTGGTCGTACATTTCCTCTTCCTGCAGGCTTCAAGGAAGGGCCTCACGAAACGAAAGGATCGCTCGTAAAGACAGGAGAAATGTTTGTTGTAGTTGTTTGGTAGCCAATCTGTGCCATTTGCTCGGCAATTTCAACAAGTCCAATCGTGACCGGTCAGTTCTCGTCAGCGTAGCCTGATTTATTCTCGCCGGGCGGTTCACGAACCCTCAATGGATGTGTTTAGAATGCCCCTTGTCACGATTACCCCGGGTTCGGCAGCGTCGCTTCGAAACTGCGAGAAACTGACCACTAAAACAAGAACGAAGACGGGCCGGAAGACGATGGACGAGCGCCAGTGAACACTGACTCGAACCGTGTCCTCCCCGTCATAGCGTGAGGCCGCCGGGATGGCGGTTTCATCGTGGGATGCCATGAATTTCATTCTTTACTCGGACATCAACGACAGCTCCATCAGCCAGAGCCTCGGTCGTCCCGAATACAGTTACTACTTCGTGCTCAAGGCATATCGCCCTGTGCTCGAAAGCCTTGGGCGAGTGCATGTGGTGTCCTCCACCACCGAGGTCGATCCGCTCTACAAACAATTATTGGCCGCTGGCGAAGACAGTCTGTTCCTGTCGTTCACGCCGCCGCAGAAAACCCCGAACGACCTTGAGTGCCCGACGATCTGCGTGGTGGCCTGGGAGTTCGACTCGATTCCCGATGAACAATGGGATAACGACCCGCGCCAGGACTGGACGCAAATGCTGGCGCGGCAGGGCCGGGTTATTACGCTCTCCAGTCACACGGCCCGGGCGATTCGTCGGGCCATGGGCGAGGACTTCCCAGTGTTGGTATTGCCAACGCCGCTGTGGGAAAACTTCGCCGACATTCGTAATCGCCACACCAGCGCCCCGATCAACGCCGGCTCGACCCTGGACATCAAGGGTTGCATCTTCGATACGCGTACCCTTGGGCTTAACGCCGATGCGCTGATTCCTGTCGTGCCGACCGCCGAAGAACTGGCCGCGCTTGAGGCCGAACTCGAGGCATTGAAGCCACCGCCGCTGACGCTCAAGCGCCGCTTGGTGATTGCTCGCCATTACCTGCATATGTGGCGCCTCGACAAAGGTAAATCGCTGCCGGTCCCGGTGCATCGCACGCATTTTCTGAGCCAGTGGTATTGGGAAGGGGTTCGCGACCTGCTGTCGGATTCCGCGCATACTCGTCTGGCCGACTGGCTGCCGGCCATCGCCGGCCCGCAGGCGATTGCAGTACCCGAGCCAGAGCCACGACAGTGGCCGGACACCACCGCCCAGGTCGAAACACAGGTTGACGGTGTGGTGTACGTCACCGTGTTCAACCCGCGTGACGGTCGCAAGAACTGGCATCAACTGATCACTGCATTCTGCTGGGCGTTCCGCGAAACGGCTGACGCGACGCTGGTGCTGAAAATTACCCAAAGCGATCTGTCGTCCTACCACGACGAACTGATGACGTTGCTCGCACAGCTTTCGCCGTTCGCCTGTCGGGTGGTGGTCATGCACGGCTACCTGGACGACCCGCAATACGCCCGGCTGTACGAAGCCGCCAGTTACTACGTCAATGCCTCGCGCTGCGAAGGGCTGTGCCTGCCGCTGATGGAGTTCATGGCCAGCGGTAAACCGGTGATTGCCCCGGATCACACGGCCATGGAGGACTACATCGATGAGCGTGTGGCGTTTGTGGTCAAGTCCAGCGAAGAGCTGACCATCTGGCCGCAGGACACTCGCATCATCTACCGCACCCTGCGTTATCGGCCGGATTGGGGTTCGCTGAAAACCGCTTACGAAAACAGCTACCGTCTGGCCAAGGAGCAACCGCTGGAGTATCAGCGCATGTCCCTCGCCGCCGTCGAGCGCATGCACGATTACTGCGCTTTCGCTCCGGTGCAGAAACGCATGGCGGATTTTTTCGGGCTGGCGCCACAGGCTTTGCCGACAGCAACCGTGACGGATACCGCCTCATGCTGATCATCATTCATTCGGAAACCAACCAGCACACCATCACTCAGAACCTTGGCCGCTCGGAGTACAGCTATTACTTCGTGCTCAAGGAGTACCGGCCCGTGCTGGAGCGGCTGGGGCGAGTGGTAGAAGTCAGCGACCCGCAGACCGAAGTCGATGCCTTGTACATGGACTGTTTATCCCATGGTGAAGCGTGCGTGTTCCTGTCCTTCTCACCTCCTCATCGAACGCCGGTCAATTTCACCTGCCCGACGCTGCCGGTGTTCGCGTGGGAATTCAGCACCATCCCCAACGAACCCTTTGCCGGTGACCCGCTCAATGACTGGCGCACGGTGTTGCAGGCAGCGGGTGCGGCGATTACCCATTCCAGCTACACCGTGAATGCGGTGCGCGAGGCGATGGGCACCGACTATCCGGTCATCGCGGTACCGGCCCCGGTATGGGACCGGTTTTCCGAGCGCGGCGCCCACTTGCAACGTCACCCCTTGGCCAGTCAGGTGCGGTTGACGCTCAAGGGGTTGCTGGCCGACAGCCGCGAACTCGACTTGCGAGCCTTCGGCCCCGTGGCCACTCGCGAAGGTGTGGGTATTGATTTCGAGGCCCCGCCGAGTGAACACGAGTTGGTCCTCGACGGCGTGATTTACACCTCGGTGTTCAACCCCGGTGACGGGCGCAAGAACTGGGAAGACATGCTCAGTGCCTTTTGCGTGACGTTTCGCGAGGTGGACGACGCAACGCTGGTGCTCAAGTTGACGCACCACGATGCCGAGGAAGCGCTGACCGACATCCTTCACCACCTGTACAAAAATCAGTCTTACCGCTGCCGGGTCGTGCTGATCTACGGCTATCTGGCTGACGCGGACTATGAGCAGCTGGTGCAAGCCACGAGTTACGTGGTCAACACGTCCTATGGCGAAGGCCAATGCCTTCCGCTGATGGAGTTCATGTCCTGTGGCAAACCGGCGGTGGCGCCACGGACCACGGCGATGATCGATTATCTGGATGCCGATAATGCATTCCTGATTGACTCCACCGATGAGCTGACGGCCTGGCCACATGACCCGCGCAGGGCGTTTCGTACCTTGCGCTATGTCACCAATTGGGCGTCGTTGTGCAGGGCTTACCAATCAAGCTATGACGTGGCCAAGGGTGATCCCGGGCGTTATGCACAGATGTCCGTGCACGCAGTGGCCAGCCTCAAGAAATTCTGCAGCCAGGCCACTGCCGAGCAGCGGCTTGGCGCATTTCTTGAACACCTGTTCGAGCAGCGTGCCGTGGAAACCCCTGAGGCATGATTCGCGCACTGGTCAGACGTTTCTTTCCAGAGACGAAATCCGAGCTCCGGCCCGCGCCTTCGCCGGTCGAACAATCCCGTGTGTCGCCAAGAGATGTGGGCTTGCACGATGCCATGCATGACGGCTGGTTTTCGGGCGATAGCGGCGAATTGCTCAAAGGGTTTGCCATTACCGCCGACGACACCTTGCTCGATGTCGGCTGCGGCGAAGGCGTGGCGACGTTGTTCGCGGTGCGTCAAGGCGCGTCGGTGATCTTCACCGACAGTGAGCACGACAAGGTCCGCGACCTGGCGCGGCAAGTGCAAGCGCAGTCGGATAAAGCGAATCTCGGTCTGGTCAGCAACAGCCTGCCATTGCCTCTGGCCGATGGTTGCGCCAGCAAAGTCGTGTGCATGGAAGTGCTGGAACACATCGATCAGCCAGAACCCTTCATGGCCGAACTGGTGCGCATGGGCCGTCCCGGCGCGCTGTACCTGCTGAGCGTGCCGTCCCCGGTGGGCGAGCATTTGCAGAAAGGCATCGCCCCGGCCAGCTATTTTCAGTCGCCCAATCACGTGCAGATTTTCAGCCCCGAGCGATTCGCCGCGCTGGTGGAAGACGCGGGTCTGGTCATCGAGCATCGCCAGGCCACCGGGTTTTTCTGGGTCATGGGCATGATTTTTTTCTGGGCCAGTGAGCGGGCTGCCGGGCGTGAGTTGGGTGGCGCGGTTCGCGACCGGATTCAGGCGCCGTATCCGCCGCTGATGGAGAGCTGGGCGAAAACCTGGCAGGAATTGCTGGCCCAGCCCGACGGGTTGGCGATCAAGCAGATGCTGGATCAGTTGATGCCCAAGAGCCAGGTGATCATCGCCCGCAAACCTCATGTCCAGGAGGGCGCATGAGCAACGAGAAACGGATCATGGACATCGAGTTGCTGCGCGGCATTGCGGTGCTTGGCGTGCTGTTTCATCACCTGCAGGACAGCCTGTTTGCGGCGGCCGTGCCGTTGTTGCAGGCCATCACGCTGTACAGCCAGCCGTGGTGGGGCGTGGATCTGTTTTTCGCGATCTCGGGTTTCGTCATTGCCCGCAGCCTGATCCCGGCCCTGCGCCGTTGCACCACGCGTCAGGAGTATTGGCAACAGACGCGCAATTTCTGGTTGCGCCGGGCATTTCGATTGCTGCCGTCGGCCTGGTTATGGCTGGCGCTGATGTTGCTGGCGTGTCTTTTTCTCAACCGCTCCGGCGCGTTCGGCACTCTGCACGCGAATATTCAGGCGACCCTGGCCGGCATCGCCCAGTACGCCAACTTTCGCTTTGCCGACAGTTTTTATCATTACGAATATGGCACCAGTTTCGTGTACTGGAGCCTGTCGCTGGAAGAGCAGTTCTACCTGTTGTTCCCGCTGATGATCGTGCTGTTTCGCAAGCACCTGGTGTGGGCGTTGCTGGCGCTGGTTGCGGTGCAATTGTTGACCTTGCGCACGCCGATCCTGATGGTGGTGCGCACGGACGCACTGGCACTTGGCGTGCTGTTGGCGATGTGGAGCGTGCAGCCTTCGTACCTGCGCTGGGAGCCGACTTTCCTGCGTCGCCCATGGGCCGGCCTGTCGGCACTGCTCGGGATTGCATTGGTGCTCGGTTTCATGGCGACGGACCGTTTCACCTTTACCCATTACCGGATCGGTGTGATTGCGCTGTTGTGTGCGCTGCTGGTGTGGATCGCGTCCTACAACCGCGATTACCTGATGCCCAAGGGAATGTTCAAGAACCTGATGACCTGGGTCGGCAGTCGTTCCTACGGGATTTACCTGATCCACATCCCGGCCTACTTGCTGGTTCGTGAGTTCATTTTCCGTTTACAGGCTGCCGGGCTGCCCAGTCCGGCCGGCCATCCGATTCTGATGTTGCTGATGGCAGGCGGCCTGATCGTGCTGCTGAGCGAACTCAACTATCGCTTCATTGAAATGCCCATGCGCAACCGCGGCGCCTCGCTGGTCAAACGCCTGGGCACCTCCCGAACAGCCGTCCCATCCTCTGGAGCCACCTCATGCTGAGCCTTTTGAAGAAACTCACGGCGGGCACGCCCGCGCCTGTGCAGCCAGAGACACCGCCCGCGGCGGCAGCGGCGGAGAAAGTCGACCCCTACATGCTCGGCCTGCACGATGCGATGCTCAGCGGCTGGTTCAATCAGCAGACCGGCGAACTGTTCACCGGTTTCCCGGTGACCCCCGAGGACACGCTGCTGGATGTCGGCTGCGGCGACGGTGGCAACGTGCATTTCTGCGGGATGCGCGGGGCGAAGATCATCATCGCCGATATCGATGCGGCCAAGGTTGAAGCGACCCGCCAGCGTCTGGGCGATACACCGGCCCGCGACGTCGAATGCCATGTCACCGACTGCGACCCGCTGCCTATTGCCGATGGGACCGCCACCCGGGTGGTGTCCACCGAAGTCATCGAGCACGTGGACGATCCGGCGCAGTTCCTCGCTGAACTGGTGCGCGTCGGCAAACCGGGTGCGTTGTACCTGCTGAGCGTCCCGCATCCCAGCTCCGAAGACCTGCAGAAAGATATCGCGGCGGCGGAGTATTTCCAGAAGCCCAACCACATCCGCATCATCAGCGAAGAGCAGTTCAAGGCCATGGTCAGCGATGCCGGCCTGGAAGTGATCAGCCACAGCCAGTACGGATTCTACTGGTCGATGTGGATGCTGTTGTTCTGGGAGGCCAAGGTCGACTTCAGCAACCCGGACCATCCGTTGCTCAACCACTGGGCGGATACCTGGCAGGCAATCCTGGCCTCGCCACGGGGCACGCAGATCAAGCAGGCGCTGGATGCGGTGGTGGCGAAAAGTCAGGTGATCATTGCGCGCAAGCCCTGATCAACCAGTTGGGAGAGGCGACGGCCTGCAACAGGCCGTCCGGCACCGCCATGGGGTGCCGATCCGGTTGGCGGCCAGTTATTGGCTGGAGCGAACGGCTCCACCATCAATCAACAGGTTCTGCCCGGTCAGGTAGCCCGCATGGCTGCTGCAAACGAAGGCACACAGCGAACCGAACTCCTCGGCTGAGCCGAAGCGTCTGGCGGGAATTTCGCTGCGGCATTCGTCCAGGAATACCTCACTGTCTTGCCCCAGCTCTTGGGCAGCAGCGATCAGGTTGTCACGCAGTCGATCAGTGTCGAATGAGCCCGGTTGCAGGTTGTTGATCGTCACATTGCGACTGGCAATGTTTTCTTGCCGTGCAAGCCCCGCGACAAACCCCGTCAGACCACTGCGCGCGCCGTTGGACAGGCCCAGGCTTTCGATAGGGGATTTCACGGCACTCGACGTGATGTTGATGATTCGACCAAATCCACGTGCCGCCATACCGTCTACCGTTGCCTTGATCAACTCGATAGGCGTCAGCATGTTGGCATCCAGCGCCTTGAGCCAGGCGTCGCGATTCCATTCGCGGAAATCCCCGGGGGGAGGGCCTCCAGCGTTGTTGATCAGGATATCGAAATGTTCATGGGCCTTGAGCGCTGCCGCCCGACCTTCGGGCGTCGAAATGTCTCCGGCGACGGCGATGACCGTCACTTCAGGGTTTATCGCCCTGAGCTGACGAGCTGTTTCATTCAGCGTGTGTTCGCCGCGAGCGGTGATCACCACGTTCACGCCTTCGTTAACCAGTGCCTGTGCGCAGGCTTTGCCCAGGCCTTTGCTGGCGGCGCACACCAGTGCCCAGCGTCCTGCTATTCCCAGATTCATGTACGTTTTCCTGAAGGAAGGAAGTTCGAAGAAAGTGCTTGCCTGTTCATGCATGATCCAACGTTGCAGACAGGTTCGGCGATCGGGTACTGATGCCCATGAAGCGCCGCACGCGTTCTCCTTCGGCATCGCATCGTATGGTTTGCGGTGCGGCATCCAGCTGGATATTACCGTTCTCCATGAATACGACCCGGTCGGATATCGACATGGCAAAGTCCATTTCGTGGGTCACGATCAGCATGGTCATGCCTTCTTTGGCCAGGTCGCGGATCACATTCAGCACGTCGTTGACCAGTTCCGGGTCGAGGGCCGAGGTCGGTTCGTCGAACAGCATGATCTGCGGCTCCATCGCCAGGGCTCGAGCGATCGCCACGCGCTGTTGCTGCCCGCCGGAGAGCTGGTGCGGGTACTTGTGGGCATGGGCCAGCAGGCCGACCTTGTCCAGTAGCGCATAGGCACGATGTTCACTCAGCTCGCCCGGCTGGCCATGGTAACGGGGCGCCAGGGTGACGTTGTCGAGAATGGTGCGGTGGGGGAACAGGTTGAAGTTCTGGAACACCATGCCGATGTGGCGCACGCCTTTGCGCAGGCGGGTGCTGTTGGGCTTGTCCGACGCTTCGATGAATTTTTCGCCGAACAACAGAATGTCGCCGGTATCGATGGTTTCCAGGCCGTTGACCGTGCGGATCAGCGATGTCTTGCCGGAGCCGGATGGTCCGATGATCGAGACCACCTGGCCGTATTCGACATTCAGGTCGATACCCATCAGCACCTTGTGGGTGCCATAGCTCTTCTGGATGTTCTTCAGTTGCAGGATGGGCGTCGTGTTGTTGCCTGCCGCTTTGCGTGCAGTGTCGGGCAAGGCTTCGGCGCTGGCCTTGAACCTGGCGATGGTGGCCTCGTCGAGTGTGTGCGGCTTGCGGAAGTTCAGGTCCAGGTAGCGCTCCAGGCGCTGCAGGAAATAGCCGAACACGGTGACGATCAACACGTAATAGACGCCTACCGCCGCCAGGGTTTCCATGACCAGGAAGTTGGTGGCATAGAGGCGTTGGCCGACCGTGAGGATTTCGGTCAGGGAGATGACCGAGACCAGCGAGGTCAGCTTGACCACCGTGATGTATTCATTGATCAACGTGGGCAGCGAAATACGGAAAGCCTGGGGGATCACGATCAGGCGTTGCATGCCGAACAGACCGACACCCAGTGCGCGCCCGGCTTCCTTCTGGCCCTTGGCCACGGAGATCAGGCCGCCACGATGGATTTCCGCCATGTACGCCGCTTCAGTGACCACCAGGGCCAGCAGGCCGGAGTAGAAGGGGTTGGACAGAATCGGACCGCTACCGGGAAACAATTGCGGCAGGTTGTAGACGAAGACCACCAGCACCAGCAACGGGATGCTGCGGAAGAACCAGATATAGACCGCTGCGGGAATGCGCAGCAAGGGCGATTGGGACAGCTTGGCCGAGGCCAGGACAAACCCCAGCAGCATACCGATGAACCAGGCCAGGGCGCTGAGCTGGACCACCGTGACGCAGGCCTTCCAGAAGTCCGGCAGGGAGAACAGGGATAAGAAATACGACCAATCGAATTGCATGGGGCACCTCGATCTGCCGCCCCCGTGCAGGGGAGGCAGATGACCAGACTACAAGGACAGTTTCTTAGTTGGCAGTCGGTTCTTCCAGGCCATATTTCTGGAGGATTGCCGCGTATTCACCGCTCTTTTTGCTCTCCTCGAAGGCCTTTTGCACTTCCTTGAAGGTTTCGTCGTTACCTTTCTTGACGAAGATGCCCAGGGTTTGCTGATAAATCGGATGCTCGGTGGTGATCACTACCCGGCCGTTGGTCTTTTCCGCGATCATTTTTGCCGCGCCGGCGATTTCAACCTGGGCCTGGATGTTTTTGGACAGCAGGGCCTGTGTCACTTCCGGTGCCGAAGGGTACTCGCTGACGGTGATCGCGCCTTTGTTGTTCGGCACGCAGTATTCGTCAGAGAGCTTCTTGAATTCCTTGACCCAGGTAGTGCCCTGTTCCAGGCCCAGTTTCAGGCCGCACAGGTCTTCAGGCTTCTTCGCGTTGATCTCGCTGCCCTTGGGCACCATGACCGCGGCGCCGGTGTTGGCATAGGCGATGGTCTGGGCCTGGGTCTGGCGCTCAGGTGTGATGTACATGCCGGAAATGATCGCGTCGTACTTGCCGGAGTTCAGGCCCAGGATCAGGCTCGGGAACTTGGTGTCGACGAACTCCACCTTGGCGTTCATGTGCTTGGCCAGTGACGTTGCCAGTTCGGGGTCCGAACCCACCACATTCTTGTCCTTGTCATAGGACTCGAAGGGCGGGTAGGTGATCTCCATGCCGACCTTGAACGTGTCTGCCGCGGCCATGCTCACCGAGGCGCCGAACATGCCGGCTGCCAATACAGCCAGGCTCAAAAGGTTTTTTTTGTTGTTTTTCATGATGTGCTGACTCCGGCGTAGGTAGGGGTTTAGCTGAAAACTGCAATCAGGACGGTTGAGCCTGATTTTTCAAATGTCCGAAACTGGCGGGCTTGCGTGCCTTGCCTGGCAGCTGAACTTCCCCGTTGGCCACCCTCTGGCGCAGATACTGATAGGTCTGCAGCGCCTGGCCATACATGTGTTCGCCGATGGTGATTTCTTCGTAGTCGTTGCCTGCCTGGGCGAAACCGGGCAGCGGTCTGATCTGGGTGTGATAGTCGCAGGCATAAAACAGCGGGAAGGAGTAACGCTCCTCCTTCACGCTGCGCACCCGGTGCGCGGTGGCAACGAAAGCGCCTGCCGTCATCACTTCCAGCATGTCGCCGATGTTGACGACAAAGGCATCGGCAATCGGTGGTGCATCGATCCATTGGCCAAGATTGTTCATCACCTCAAGGCCCGGCTTGTCGGCCAAAAGGATGGTGAAGCACTCGTAGTCAGTATGGGCTCCAAGGCCCGGTGCGTCATGGGCTGCACCGTCGAAGGGATAGTGGATAAGGCGCAGCTTGGACGGCGGACGGGTAACCAGGCTGTCGAAATAGTTTTCTTCCAGGCCCAGGGTCAGGGCGAAGCCGCCGAACAGGCGCCGGCCCAAGGTGAAGATGGCTTCATAGTAGGCCTGCACCGAGGCCTTGAAACCTTGCAGCTGCGGCCAGTCGTTGGGCCCCAGCAATGGGGTGTTGGCCAGCACCAGCGGGTCATCGGCCGGGACTTCGAAGCCGACGTCGAAGGCTTCCTTGTGGTCCGGCTTGCCCTTGGAATAGACCTCTTCGCCTTCGGGCACAAAGCCCTTGTGGGTTTGCGAGGTGCCGATGTAGTGGCGCATCTTGGCGTCCAGGGGCTGGTCGAAATAGTCCTTGGCAGCCTGGCGCAGGTTGGCGATCAGTTGCGGGTCGATACCGTGATCGGTGATGTAAAGGAACCCGACTTCGCTGGCGGCGCGCCCCAATTGTTCGGCCACGGCCAGGCGGTGTTCCAGTTCAAAGCTGAACAGACCGGCGATGTTGACCACCGGGATGCTGTTGAAGTTGGCTTTGTGTGTGTCAGTGCTTGCGCTGTTGTTTTTGTTGTCAGGCATGACGCATCGGCTCCCTAAGGATGGCTTGAATGGCTGAAACGGTCGAAATGTTCACGCTCGGTCTGGCCCATCCACACGTTCAATGACCACAGGTCGGCGACCGGGACATTGGTGAAGGGCAAATGATGCAGGTAGCCGTCGGCGCCGAATTCCGGGGTCAGGGTGCTGACCTGGTAACCGCGGGCTTGCTGCGAGCGCCAGATGCTTTCCCAGTGCTGCTGATGGAAGGCCAGTTCCCTTGCATACTCGGGGGCCGCCGGGTGCGGGACCTGCGGTCCCTGGTCATAACCGACGCGGGCCTGGATATGGTGAACCCGCTCGATGAAAGCGCTGAGGTCATCGGCCGGGTCATTCAACAGGCGCTCGCAGGTCACCACCCAATGGCTGATGTCACTGGTGAACAACAGATCGGGCAATTGCCGGATCAACTCCAGGGTCACCCAAGGGTTGAACAGCGAACGCGAGCGGTGGGTTTCGAAACTGCAGACCTGGCCGTGCTTGCGCGCCAGATCCAGCGCCTGACCGAAAAACTCCACTTGCTGTGGCAAGGACCAGCGATCGTTGCCCGCCAGCACGTTGACGAAGCGCGGGCCGAGTTCGGCGGCCCAGGCGAGTTTCTGGTCGAGGTCATCGAGGTGGACGGCAGGAGTCGCCGACTGATCCGGCAGCACGTCGTACGCGGTGAAGACCGTGCTGATATAGCCCAGGCGATTGGCCTGGAGAAAAGCGGCGAACTCAGACCGTTCCCGGGCGTCCAGTGGCAGGCGTGCTTCCATGCCATCAAAGCCCGCTTGCAGCAGCTCTTCAAGTGCCTGGGCCTTGCTGGCGGTGTAACCCCACAGCGTGCGGAAAATTTCCAGCTTCATCGGTGATCCTCAAAAATCCCAGGGCCTGCTGCAAAAGCACTTCGACGGCGCCAGGCCCAGAGGCCGGTTCGCTGTGGAGCCGATGTTAGGCACAGGCCGCAGACTGAAAGAATCCGAAAGTTCAAATGAATACTTCAGACTTTCATTAACAAATAGCTAGCTACGTATAGCGTTGGCCAGGAGGGGTTTTATGGACGAGAACGTGTCTACGTTGGCTATTAGCGAGAGGTGCCACTGTTACGGCATCATTTTGAAGAGTCCCAAGCGACACCGGGCCGCTGAGGGTTAGCTTTTACTCGACTCTGCTGAAAAAGTCGGTCCTTCCAGAATGACCGGATTCAGCCGGGCGCTGCCGACGAAGTTCCAGGCTGCTTGCCACTCCTGGCATGCGCTACCTTCGCTCGAATGCCATCAAGATATTGGGACTTCAGCTCAGTCGTTAACGGCCCAAGGATGGGGTTTGCCTTGAACCGGGCCAACAGATGCTCAATCACCCGATCTACCTTGGCGTAGGCAGCAGTGACGCTTGAAGGCACCAGCGGATCAAACTGAATCCCTTCCATCTCGATATCGAGTCGTTTCAACACGGGTTGTGCGTCCAGGATCTGGTGGCGTATTTCATCCAGTGAACATTGCATTGTCGAACTCCTTGTAATGCCATAAGTACAGACACGTCTATCGTTTACTGCATGTCGGATGACGCAGTGAGGGAATGGCAGTTGCTGTCTTAAAAATGAAACAAAATTGTCGCGTAGAAATATTACTGAAATGTTTCAATCCTATGATCGAGGGAGATCTTTTTCAGGTTGCCTTCCTCATGCGTCGAGTTGTGTTCAATCAAAAAGGAGGCGTTGGCAAATCAAGCATCGCCTGCAATCTCGCGGCTGTCAGTGCTGCCGAAGGCTACAGGACGCTGCTGGTGGATCTCGATCCCCAGGCTAACTCGACCCACTACCTGACAGGGCTGACGGGCGATGATATCCCCATGGGGATCGCCGACTTCTTCAAGCAAACCTTATCCAGCGGCCCGGCCAGCAAAAAGAATCGGGTGGCCATCACGGATACTCGCTACGACAATCTGCACCTGGTCACCGCTAGCCACGAGCTTGCCGACCTGCAGTCAAAGCTTGAGTCAAAATTCAAGATCAATAAGCTGCGCCGCTTATTGGTGGAGCTTTCCGAAGATTACGAGCGCATATATATCGATACGCCGCCGTCCCTGAATTTCTATACCTTCAGCGCGCTGATCGCCGCCGACCGCGTGCTGATTCCATTCGATTGCGACAGCTTTTCCCGTCAGGCGCTCTATAGCGTCATCGCGCAAGTAGCTGAGTTGGGGGCTGACCATAATGAGTCGTTGATCGTGGAAGGTGTGGTGGTCAACCAGTTTGTGGCGCGTGCCAGCGTGCACCAGATGCTGATCGACGAGTTGCTGGCCGAAGGCTTGCCCGTGTTACCGGATTATTTGAGCAGCACGGTCAAAATGCGTGAGTCCCATGAAGCGTCGGTGCCCATGATCCATCTGGCGCCACGCCATAAGCTTTCATTGGAGTTCGTCAGCCTGTTTTCCGCTTTGGAAAGAGCCGGTTGATCCGTGCGCTGAACATAAAATTGAAATCGAAATGCCAGTACGATGACTCGCGCGCAATCGCTAGCTCCAGTTTCGAATCAACACCTGATTTCCTGGCCGTCCTTGGGACGGTCATTTTTTTGCCAGAGATTTTTGGACGCCGCTGAACCTGTGGGCGAGCCTGCTCGCGAAGAACGATGACACGGTCCACCTGACGGAACACAAGCGCCCTGCGGCACTTGCCATAGCCCTGACGTTAACGTAAAGATTGCTCCAGGGCGCCGACGTATGAAGGCGCAGGGTGGATGACCCGGAGCGCTTGATGACGCCAATAAAAACAAACTCTCCCAAACTGCATCGCGAAGCCCGGCTGGCCAGGGAAAAGCTGCACCTGGAAGGCGAAGTGCCGGATGGCGTCCTGCGGGCGGAAATCGATGCCTCGTGGCGGCGCAGCCTGAGTCATGGCGTGCATTTCAATGCCAAGCACGAGCTGGCGCTGGAATCGAGTGCCGGCCTCGACGTGTTGCTGGCCAGCAACCGCTTGCTGATCGACGCCGCGCTGCCGGCCATCGATTACCTGGCCGAGCGTCAGGGCAAGGAAGGGCTGATCATCCTCGCCAACTCCGACGCCACCATCCTCGCCGTCGAAGGCCGCGCCGACCGTCTCAAGGGCAGCGGCCTGCAGGACATCACCCTCGGCGCCTGCTGGAGCGAAGCGGTGCGCGGCACCAACGCACTCGGCACGGCACTGGTGGAAGCCCGGCCGACCCTGATCGATTGCGGCGAACATTATCTGGATCGCCTCAGTGATTTTTCCTGCACCTCGGTGCCGATCCATTGCCCCCAGGGCGACATTCTTGGCGTTCTCGACCTGACCCGCGAAGGCCCCCTCGGCCGCGCCCACGACAGCACGGCGCTGCTGGCCATGGCGGTCAGCCAGATCGAAAGCCGGGTGTTCAACGCCAGTTATCCGGACGAAATCGTCCTGGCCTTCCACAGCCGCAGGCAATACCTGGAATCCCCGTGGCAAGGCCTGCTGGCCGTGAGCCTCGGCGGGCAGATCCTGGCGGTCAGCGCCCAAGCCTGCCAGTTGCTCCACGCCGAGCGTTCGGCCCTGGTCGGTCGGCGCTGCGAGGAGTTTCTCGGCGTCGACGGCCTGCAGTTGTTGGCGCGTCTGCATCAGGGTGGGGCCGGCAGCCTGCAAACCGCCAAGGGCGAATTCTTCTACAAGACCCTGCGCGCGCCGCAGCGCTCGATCAACGTCAGCAGCCCGCCGCGCACCGCGGCGAAAACGCCCAAGGCGCAACCGGATCTGGAAGCGCTCGCTGGTAGCAATACGCGCTACGCCCGTGCCTTGCGCATGGCCCGTCAAGGCCTGGCCAACGAGTTGCCAGTCTTGTTGCTGGGCGAAACCGGCACCGGTAAAGAGGTCATCGCCCGCGCCCTGCACATGGCCGGAGCGCGCTGCGACAAACCCTTCGTGGCGGTGAACTGCGCAGCCATTCCCGAAGGCCTGATCGAGTCCGAACTGTTCGGCTACCGCGAAGGCGCGTTCACCGGTTCACGCCGGGGCGGCATGGTCGGGCGCTTGCAGCAGGCCCATGGCGGCACCTTGTTTCTCGATGAAATCGGCGACATGCCGCTGGCCTTGCAGGCCCGGCTGTTGCGGGTGTTGCAGGATCGCAAGGTCGCGCCCCTGGGCGCAGGCGAAGAGCAGGACATCGACGTCGCGCTGATCTGCGCCACCCACCGCGACCTCAAGCGTCTGGTGGAAGAAAAACACTTTCGCGAGGACCTGTTCTACCGGGTCAACGGCATCAGCGTGATGCTCCCGGCCCTGCGCGAGCGCGAGGATTTCGGCGCGCTGGTCACTCGCATGCTGACGACACTGGGCGCACCCGCCGTTGTCCTGCACGATGATCTCGATCGCTTGCTCAGCGGCTATCACTGGCCGGGCAACATCCGCCAACTGGAGATGGTCCTGCGCACCGCGCTGGCCATGCGCGAACCGGGTGACATCGTGTTGACCCTCGATCACTTGCCCGACAGCATGCTCGATGAGCTGACCGCCAGCGAACGGCCCCAGGCCGGCAGCATCCGGGAAAACGAACTGGAGCTGATCCGTCAGTCCCTGGACACGCACCAGGGCAACGTCTCGGCCGCCGCCGACGCCCTGGGCATCAGCCGCGCGACCCTGTATCGCAAGCTCAAACAGTTGCGTTCGTGATGCAGCGCTTGATCGTTCGGCTGATCGACAGCCAGAACCCCGAGGCCCTGCAAGCATCTCTGCGCTGGCTGTACAGCTTCGTGCGGCCTCATCACCTGGCGATTGCCGGGCTGCTGAGTTTGTCGGTTTGCGCCTCGGCGCTGGTGCTGGTGCAGCCGTGGTTGACCAAGCTGCTGATCGACGATGGTCTGTTGGCGCGCAACTTTCCGATGCTGGTGTTGATTGCCGGGCTGATGATCGTCGCCGGGTTGCTGGGCACGGCGCTGTCGGGCATCAACCGCTACCTGCACACGCGACTGTCCGGGCGCATGCTGTTTGCCCTGCGCGATGACCTGTACCGGCATTTGCAAACCCTGTCGCCGGGCTTTTACGGCCAGCGGCGCATCGGCGACCTGATGTCGCGCCTCGATGGCGATGTCGCGGAAATCCAGCGGTTTGCCGTGGACTCACTGTTCTCGGCCGTGTCGAGTGTGATCGGTCTGGTGGTTGCCATCGCGATGCTGTTGACGCTGTCGTGGAAACTCTCGCTGCTGGCGGTGGTGCTGATTCCCCTCGATGTCCTCTGGCTGCGCTGGATGCGGCGCAAGGTCGAGCGCGATGTGCGGCAGTTGCGCGAGCGTTCGGCGGACATGTCGTCGTTCATGGTCGAGACGCTGCCGGTGATGAAATTCATCCAGTCCGCCGGTCAGCAACAGCGCGAAGCGCGGCGCCTAGAGTCGTTGGGGCAGGGCTACATGAGCCAGTTGTTGCGCCTGCAAGTCACCGAGTTTTTCACCCAGGCCGTGCCCGGCACGCTGACCTCGCTGTCCCGGGCCTGCGCATTTCTGATCGGCGGTTACTGGGTGGTGCAGGGCACCTGGCAGCTCGGCGCGCTGATTGCGTTTTCCACTTACCTGGGCATGGCCGTGGGGCCGGTGCAGAGCTTGCTCGGGCTCTACGTTGCGATTCAGCGGATGACCGTCAGCCTCGGCCGGGTCATGGAGTTGCGCGGCGAGCAACCGACCGTGTTGACACCCGCCACGCCACGGGCAATGCCCAACGGCGGCGACCTGTGGTTCGACAACGTGCACTTCGCCCATCCCGGCCGCCAGTCGACCCTGCGCGGCATCGAAGCGCGAATTCCCTACGGTATGAAAGTGGCCCTCAGCGGCGGCTCGGGCGTGGGTAAATCCACACTGATCGACCTGCTGCAACGTCATCACGATCCGCAATCGGGCCGGGTACTGTTGGGCGACGTCGATCTGCGCGAACTGGATCTGTTCCAGTTGCGTCGGCGCATCGCCATCGTCAGCCAGGACATCGTGCTGTTTCGCGGCAGTCTCGCCGACAACCTGGCCTACGCGGTGCCGGACGCCAGCCGCGAGGCGATTGCCGAGGTGGCGCGACTGGCGCAACTCGACAGCCTGATCGAGTTGTTGCCCGAAGGCCTCGACAGCCCCTTGGGCGAGCGAGGTCAGCAGTTGTCCGGCGGGCAGAAACAACGTATCGCGATTGCCCGGGCACTGTTGCAGGACCCTTTGATCCTGGTGCTCGATGAAGCCACGTCCGCGGTGGATGAAGCCACTGAGCGCGAAGTCATCGACGCCATCGACCGCTTGTTCGCCGGGCGTACGAGGATCCTGATCAGCCATCGCCCCTCAACCCTGGCCGATGCCGATCTGCGCTTCGAATTGCTCGACGGCGTGCTGACTTCGAAAACGGTGCTGCATGAAACCTGAGTTGCGCATTGGTGTGGTGGACAGCGGCCACTCGGCGGCACAACGGGTGCAAGTGATCGCTGGTCGGCGCTTTTCATTGCTCGAAGACGGCCTGGCCGAGGGCGACTTGCGCGAAGACCCGCTGGGGCATGGCAGTGCGGTGATCGAGGCGATCGGTCGGCGTGCACCCTCGGCGCTGTTTTGCGTGGCGCAGGTGTTCGACCAGCGGGGTGTCACCAGCGCCTTGCAGATCGCCACGGCAATTGACTGGCTGCTGACGCAGGACGTGCGACTGATCAATCTGAGCCTTGGCCTGCGCCAGGACCGCAGCCTGTTGCGCGCGGCTTGCGCGGCGGCGGTGGCCCAGGGCGTGCTGCTGTGTGCGTCGAGCCCGGCCCAGGGCGAAGGGGTGTTTCCGGCGAACTATCCGCAGGTGTTGCGGGTGACCGGCGATGCGCGGTGCGCCGAGCAGGAATGGTCGTGGCTCAACAGCGCCCAGGCGGATTTCGCCGCCTGTGTGCACGGCACCTACCCGGGGCAATCCGGAGCGAGCCTCGGTTGTGCCGCCTTGAGCGGGCACATCGCCGGGTTCCTCACCGAACAGCCTGACGCCAGTAATGAGCAAGTCATCGAGTGGTTGCGCGACCATGCCCGTTACCGTGGCCCTGAACGGCGCTTCGGGCCATGACCGACATCGTCATTCTTGGCGCCGGACCGGCCGGCGCCGCCGTCGCGCTGGGACTAAGGCGACTGGGCCATGGCGTCACGCTGATCAGCGAATGGCGCCGGTTTGCCGCGCTCGAAGGTGTGTCCGTGCGGGTTCTGGAAGCCTTGCGCAGCGCAGGTCTGCACCAGGCGTTGGCGGAAGCGGCGCTGCCATCTCAACGCCAGGTGAATTGGAATGGCCAGCACCATGCGCAGAACATCGAATACTTGCTTGACCGTCCGGTTTTTGACCGAGGCCTACGCGAAGATTTGCGCCTGGCGGGGGTCGAGCTGATCGAAGGCCGGGTGCTGACAGTTCAGTCATCGGCCAATGGCCATCGAATCGAAATCGACGGACGCGAACCGCTGCTCGCGCCGTTTCTCGTGGAAGCCCGAGGACGTCAGGCCCCCGCTATCGGCAAGGGCTTGCGTGGCCCCGAGACCGTCAGCCTGCTCAATCGCTGGCAGGGTTTGCCGGGCAACACCGCCAGCGCCGTGGAAAGCCTTGAGGACGGTTGGGCATGGATGGCGCGGCGCGCCGACGGCCAGTGTTACTGGCAATGGACGGTGGACGTGGCGAGCGCCGGGTTGCCGGGCAAGGCCATGTTGCTCGAATACTGCCGGCAGCGCCGCCAGGGTTCGAAGCTGGCCGCCGCATTTTTTGTTGACGAAACAGAAGCTGATCTACAACTGCACGCCCGCAGCAGTACGGCGATTCTCAGCCCACAGGTGTGTGGCGAAAACTGGATTCGGGTCGGCGATGCGGCCATGGCGGTGGACCCGCTGTCGGGCAACGGGATCTTTCAGTCCTTGTCTTCGGCGTTGCAGGCGCCGGCAGTAATCAACACGCTGCTGTGCAACCCCGAGCGAGCGGCTCTGGCCCAGCGTTTCCACCAGCAGCGGGTGGAGCAGTTGTTTTTGCGTTTTGCGCGGATCGGCCGGGATTTTTATGCCGATGAGCAGCGCTGGCTGGATCAGCCGTTCTGGCAGGCACGACGAAACTGGCCGGACGCCGAGGTGGCCCATGCCGAGGCGGATTTCAGTGCGCTGAGGATTGAGCGGGCGCCGGTGTTGCGTGATGGGCTGGTCGATGAGGCCGAGGTGGTGATCACGGCGGATCAGCCGTTGGGCATCTGGCATGTGCATGGGGTTGAGGTGGCGGCGTTGGTGTGGCGGTTAAAGCAGGGCGAGCCGGCGGGTCAGGTGTTGGCCGGTTTGACGGTGGAGCAGGGAAGGATGGTTCGCAGCTGGTTGTTGGCTCAAGGGTTCAAACCCTGACATTCAAGTTGTCTGAGATGGCCCCTTCGCGAGCCTGCTCGCGAAGGCGGCCTGAAAGACGCCGAAAATTACAACTTGATCAACACCGACTTCAACTCGGTGTAATGCTCGATCGCCGCATACCCCATCTCACGCCCGACCCCGGACATCTTGTAGCCGCCGAACGGCAGCGCCGGGTCCAGGGCGCTGTGGCAGTTGACCCACACCGACCCCGACTTGATCCGCGGAATCATCCGGTGCACCGCTGCCAGGTCATTGGACCAGATGCTCGCACCCAATCCATACGGACTGTCATTGGCCATGCGCAGGGCATCGGCCTCGTCATCGAACGGAATCACCACCAGCACCGGCCCGAAAATTTCTTCCTGCACCAGCGAGTGCTTCTGATCGACGTCGACAATCACCGTCGGCTTGACGAAGAACCCCGGGCCGAACTGCTCACCGCCGCAGGCGATGGTCGCGCCGCTTTCCCGGCCCTTTTCGATGTAGCCGTAGACGCGCTCCTGCTGGCGCGCCGAGATCAACGGCCCCATGTCGACGCTCGGGTCCAGGCCGTTGCCGAGTTTCATGGCGTTGGCGATGTCGCTGATGTCCGCCACCACATTGTCGAAGTGCTTGCGCTGTACATACAGCCGCGAGCCTGCGCAGCAGACCTGGCCCTGGTTGAAGAAGATCGCGCTGGCAGCCCCGGCCGCGGCGGTTTTCAGGTCGGCGTCGGCCATGACGATGGTCGGTGATTTGCCGCCCAGCTCCAGGGTGACCCGGGTCATGGAATCCATGGCGATCTTGCCGATCTGCTTGCCCACGGCGGTGGAGCCGGTGAAGGTCAGCTTGTCCACCAGCGGGTTGTGGGTCAGGGCGGAGCCGGCGGTGATGCCGGTGCCGGTGACCACGTTGAACACGCCTTCGGGATAACCGGCTTCCAGCACCAGTTCGGCGAGTTTCAGTGCGGTCAGCGGGGTTTCATCGGCGGGTTTGAGCACCACGGTACAACCGGTGGCCAGGGCCGGACCGAGTTTCCAGCAGGCCAGCAACAGCGGGAAGTTCCAGGCAACGATGGCGCCGACCACGCCCACCGCTTCGCGTCGAATGAAACTGTGGAACTGGTCGTTGGGCATCAGCGGTGCCGACACGTCAACCGTAGAACCTTCGATCTTGGTCGCCCAACCGGCCATGTAGCGCAGGAAGTCGATGGCCAGTTGCACGTCCATCACCTGGGCCACCGCCGCGCTTTTACCGTTGTTCAGGCATTCCAGTTGCGCCAGCAGCTCGGCGTCGCGCTGCATCAGATCGGCGAGTTTCCACAGCAGGTTCTGTCGCTCCCGGGGACGGGTGCGGGTCCAGGCCGAATCGTCGAACGCCTGGCGGGCGGCGAGAACGGCGCGGTCGACATCTTCCGGCGTTGCCCGTGGCACCACGCACAACACCTCACCGGTGGCAGGGTTGTGCAGGGGCATGGTCTGGCCGTCTGCGGCCTCGACCCAGTCACCGCCGATAAGCATGCGCGGGGCGCGCTGGATGAATGCCGAAGTGGCGGGAAGCAGGTTTGGAAGCGACATGATGAAACCTCGTCTTGTTCGTGTGGCGAGGTCATTCGCAATGGCTGTGCCAGTTGTGGTTTTCCATGGTAAAGGCACGATTTGACAGGCCCGGCAGCCATTTATGGAATAGCCATGGCATGGGCAAGCGTCGCAAATTGCGACGGCGTGAGACATCAGGACAACGCCCTCTGTAGGAGCGAGCTTGCTCGCGATGAACTCCTGAGCGCCACGTTTAGCCTGAAAGCACGCGTTATCGTTAACGACCATCGCGAGCAGGCTCGCTCCTACAGAAAGCTATGCTTGTCTCAGGCTGAAACAGTTGTCGCGAAATAAAACGTGGAACGCAGACGACACGATTGGCAAAACACCGGCCTTTATCGGCAAGTCATTGATTAATCTAAATATTCATAAGCTGGCACGCTCCGTGTATTGCTCATCGCAGACGTTTCTCTTGCCTCCGTCAGCGGTTCACCGCCGGCGGCAGAAACCATAAAAACGATAAGCCACAACAATAAGAACGCACCGTGCGAGGTTCGACGTTGATGAAGAGAAAACTCCGATCAGGCATGAGCGCCAGCCTGCTGGCCGTAGCCGCTTGTGTAGCGCTGCATTCGCCTCATAGCCTGGCAGCCCGAGACGCCCAGACCATCCTCAAGGAAACCTGTCAGGGCTGTCACACCCCCGAAGCCGATAACGCCCTCAGTCGCATCAGCCACCAGCGCAAAACGCCGGAAGGCTGGTTGATGAGCATCGCCCGGATGCAGACCATGCACGGTTTGCAGATCAGCGATGACGACCGTCGCACGCTGGTCAAGTACCTGGCCGACACCCAGGGCCTGGCGCCGAGCGAAACCGATGGCGTGCGTTATGCGCTGGAGCGGCGACTCAACACCGTCGAACACTTCGACGACCAGACCAGCCAGATGTGCGGCCGCTGCCACTCCGGTGCGCGGGTCGCCCTGCAACGGCGTCCGGCCCAGGAGTGGGAACGTCTGGTTAATTTCCACCTCGGCCAATGGCCGTCCCTGGAGTACCAGGCGCTGGCCCGGGACCGCGACTGGTTCGATATGGCCCGCAAGGAGATGGTGCCGCTGCTGGCCAAGCGTTATCCGCTGGACAACCCGGCCTGGAAAAAATGGCAGAGCGCGGCGCCCAAAGCCGAGGCCCTGGTGGGCGACTGGAGCTTCAGCGGCCACTTGCCGGGCAAGGGTGAGCTGGCCGGTGTCATGACCGTGAGTGCCGATGGCAGTGACACCTTCAAGGTCAGCGTCAAAGGCCAGTACGCCGACGGCAGCCCGTTCAATGGCGACGGCAGTGCGATTCTCTACACCGGCTACGAATGGCGCGGCAACGTGACCATCGATGGCGTGACCATGCGCCAGGTGTTCGCCGCCCAGGGCAATGCGATGCAGGGTCGGATGTTCGAGGCCGAGCATGACGAGCGTGGTCTGGACTTCGTCGCCGCCAAACAGGGCTCCAACCGTTTGCTGGCGGTGCAGCCGGGCTATCTGAAGGCCGGCAGCGAAACCGAAGTGACCTTGGTCGGCAGCGGTCTGAGCGGCAAGCCGGACTTCGGTAAAGGCGTGGAAGTGCTCGAAGTGGTCGAGCAGAGCCCTGAGCGGATCAAGGTCAAGCTCAAGGCGGCGGCCAATGCCCAGCCAGGTTTGCGCGCGGTCAGCGTCGGCGCGTTGAAGGGCCCGAGCCTGTCGGTGTACAGCAAGATCGCCTCGGTCAAGGTGGTGCCGGAATTCTCGGTGGCGCGGATCGGCGAGGGCGGTGGTTCGACGCCGAAAGTCCAGGGCCGTTTCGACGCGGAAGCCTGGGGCAAGGGTGCTGACGGCAAGCCGTATCGCATCGGTGTGTTCCCGGCGCAATGGAAAGTCGAGGCCTTCGACGACCGCGCCAAGGAAGACGAAGACGTCAAGTTCGCCGGCACCATGCAGGCCGACGCGGGCGTGTTCACCCCGGGCGATGCCGGGCCGAACCCGGCACGCAAGATGTCCACCAACAATGCCGGCAACCTCAAGGTGATTGCCGCCGTCGAAGACGCAGGGAAATCCCTGACCGGCGAAGGCCACATGATCGTCACCGTGCAACGCTGGAACAATCCACCCATTCCTTGAGTTGATCTGAACGTCAGCGATTCAGACACTTTTCGGAATGACCGCAAGCCCCGCCAAGCGGGGCCTGCACAGGAGGTTGGCAATGGGTGCTATCTTGAATCTGGTCGAACGCAACCTGCACGAAGTGCTGGTGGATGCCGACCGCATGCTGTTTCACATCCCCAGCAGTTCGCTGTTCGCCAGCGATGAACTGACGGGCACCATCATCGATACCTTGCGCGGGCCCGGTTGTTCCTCGGACGACCTGATCCAGCGCTTGGCCGCGCGTTTCAACGGCGAGGAAATCACCGAGACCCTGCGCGAGCTGATGGCCCTGGAACTGGTCAGCGACGGTTCACCGTTGACCCCGGACATCGCCACCAAGCGGGTCGAACGCACGGCGATCAATACCGTGGTGCTCAACGTCAACACCGGCTGCAACCTGAGCTGCACGTATTGCTACAAGGAAGACCTCGACAAGCCTTCGGCGGGCAAGAAGATGGACGTCGAAACGGCAATCGCCTCGGTGGAAATGCTGCTGCGCGAATCCCCGGACGAAGAGCGTTTCACCGTGGTGTTCTTCGGCGGCGAACCTTTGAGCAACCGCAAGCTGATCGAGTACATGGTCGACTACTGTGAGAAGCGTTTTCGCGAGGCGGGCAAGTTCGTCGAATTCGTCATGACCACCAACGCCACATTGCTCACCGAAGAAACCGTGGACTACCTCAACGCCCACCGTTTCGGGCTGTCGGTGAGTATTGACGGGCCGAAGACCGTACACGACCGCAACCGCATCACCGTGGGCGGGCAGGGCACGTACGACGTGGTGCGGCGCAAGGCCGAGATGCTGCTGTCGCGCTACAACAGCCGCCCGGTCGGTGCTCGCGTAACGCTCACTACCGGCGTCACCGACGTCGAAACCATCTGGGATCACCTGTTCAACGAACTGGGTTTCGCCGAAGTCGGCTTCGCCCCGGTGACGTCGGGCGATATCAGCAGCTTCAACCTCACCAGCGACGAGCTGATCGAAGTCTTCGCCAGCATGAAACGCCTCGGCCGGCGTTACCTGGAAGCGGCGCTGGAGCACCGCAACATCGGTTTCTCCAACCTGCACCAGCTCATCACCGACATCCACGAAGGCCACAAGAAAGCCCTGCCATGCGGCGCGGGCCTGAAGATGCTGGCGGTGGATCACAAGGGCGAACTGAACCTGTGCCACCGCTTTACCGGTTCGAGCCTGCCGACCTTCGGCAATGTCCATAGCGGCGTGAAACAGGTGGAGTTGAACGACTTCCTGTCCCAGCGCCTGGACCGCACCAACACCGGCTGCGAAGACTGCCAGATCCGCAACCTGTGCTCTGGCGGCTGCTACCACGAGAGCTACGCCCGCTACGGCGATCCGACGCACCCGACCTATCACTACTGCGAACTGATGCGTGACTGGGTCGACTTCGGCATCGAGGTCTACACCCGGATCATGGCCAACAACCCTGCGTTCATCAGCAGTTACATCACTCCGCGCAAGGCTCACTGATATGAAACATCTCAAGGCAATCAATAACAAAGCGTTGAAGCTGGATCAGGCCGCGGATGAAAACCGCATCGAAGAAGTGGTGGCCATGAGTTCCGTGGCGGGCTGTGCCTCGACCACCGACCCGGGCTGGGAAATCGATGCGTTTGGCGGTGTGTCGTCGCTGTGCCAGCCGATGGAGGCCGACCTCTACGGTTGCTCCGACCCGTGCTGGTGGCCGGCCCAGGTGCCCGACATGATGAGCACCTACCCGGACTGGAACAAGGATGCCCAGGCGTCCAACGACAACTGGCGCAACCTCGGCACTGTCTTTCCAAAAGACAAGTGATCACAGAAGAAGGATTCCAGCATGCGTAATATCAAAGCCTGCGGCGTGGCCGCGTTCGCCGTTCTGAGCAGCTGTTCGGTCAGTGTCCTGGCCGATGAAAACACCGCACTGCAAGACGGTCACGAGTACATGTTGACCACCAACTACCCGAACAACCTGCACGTGATCGACCTGGCCACCGACACGCTGTTCAAGACCTGCAAGATGCCCGACGCCTTTGGCCCCGGCACCGTGCAGCTGTCGCCGGACCGCAAGACCGCCTATGTGCTGAACAATCACTATGCGGATGTCTACGGCGTTGAACTGGACAGTTGCAAACAGGTGTTCCACGCCAGCATCACCCAGAAGCCGGGGGAGAAAGCGCGCTCGATGTTTGCTTTCACTCTCAGCCATGACGGCAAGGAACTGTTCACCATCGCCAACCCGACGTTGATGATGAACGATCGCTACGAAGTGCAGCAGCCCCGGCTCGACGTGTACAAGACCGACGCCGGCATGGACGCCAGACCTGTGCGCAGTTTCCCCGCGCCGCGCCAGTTGACCATCATGCAGAGCGGTGACGACGGCACGCTGTACGTGGCCGGTGCGGACGTCTACAAGGTCAATGTGCAAACCGGCAAGTTCGACGTGCTGATCCCCAGCCGCCACTGGAAACGCCCGAACTACAGCGCGCCGGACGTGCTCTACGTGTGGAACCAGCAGACGTATCGACATGACTTCTCGCTGCTCTACACCGCAGCGAAATTCAAGGACAAGAAACAGGACCCGGCTACCGCCGAATACCTGTACGGCCTGTTCAGCGTCGACCTGAAGACCGGCAAGACCGAAACCACCGACTTCGGCCCCCTGACGGAAATTTACTTCAGCGGCATGCGCTCGCCCAAGGACCCGAACCTGATGTTCGGCGTGCTCAACCGCCTGGCCAAGTACGACATCAAACAGAAGAAAATGCTCCAGTCCGCCACACTCGATCATTCCTACTACTGCATTTCCTTCAACAAGGACGGCAGCAAAATCTACCTGGCGGGGACGTTCAACGACGTGGCGATCTTTGATGCCGACAGCCTGAAGCAGACAGGCAGCATCAAGTTGCCGGGCGGGGACATGGCGATTACCACTGCGCAGATTTTTGTCCGGTAATTGCGGCGTCTGACCTGACGCCTTCGCGGGCAAGCCCGCTCCCACAGTGGATATGCAGTGTGATCACTATCGTGTGAACACCCCTGAACCCTGTGGGAGCGGGCTTGCCCGCGAAGAGGCCCTCAAAAACACCGCAAAAACAGCAAAAATCAAACCCCCGGCACCGGACAACTCATATCCCCCTCCTGGCACTTCAGGTAGTTCTTGAACGTCTGAACCCGTGCCTTGGTCAACTCCGTGGTGCAGTTGCTGTAGATCAGCGGATACACGCTCCCGCCTTCCACCCCGGATGCCGAGAATTTGCACTCGGCATCGCGGAACGCCACCCACGCCCGCTGCGCACCCACCAACTGCTTCTTGCTGTCCGGGTTGCTCTTGAGTCGCGAAGTGATCTGCTGGTACAGCGCATTCAGTTCCTTGTCGGCGGCTACATTCTGCTGCGCCGCGCACTGGTTCATCGTCGCCTGGTCGCTGGCGTTGTCACAATTCACGGCGAACGCCATGGAGGTGAACAACAGGGGCGTCAGCGCCAAAAGTAAGCGTGAATTCATGCTGGAGTGCTCGTTGTGACCGAATGAGAGATGCAGTGTAGCGCCGAGGGGCATTCAATCCTCTACGCTTGCCATTGCGCGTGTTTTTCCACCGAATCATATTCCAGCCATGGCACGTCATGGGCAGTCCAGATATGCGCTTGGGGCGTCATCAGCGGATCGGTATCCAGCGTCGCCACCCGAACGATCACGTGGGGCTGGGCCGGCCGTTCGGCCATCAGATGTGAACCGCAAACCGAACAGAAATACCGAAACTTGCCCGGCGACGATTCATGGCGGCTCAGGCGATCCTGGCCTCTGGTCCAGCGAAAATGCTCGCGCATGACTCCAGCGGTCGATGCGAAAGCGGCAGCGTGTGCCTTGCGGCAGGTTTGGCAATGGCAGTGGCTGATGGGCATGTCGAGGCTGTCGAGTTCGTATTCGATGGCCTTGCACAGGCAACTGCCGCGCAGGTTTTCCATGTCGCTATCCCTTTCGATGCTGTTTCGAGGCAGAACGTTAGCAGTTTCAACCCCCTGACTTTGCGATTGTCCCAGAACTTATCCGCGCAAATACAACCGAATATCTCAGGCATGGTTGATTGCGCATCCCGATTGGTACAACTTTAGGGTTGGTCTTGTGGTCTTACTGGCCTACTGTTCAAGTACAGGAGGTGACTTATGAACCCAGTATCTGATCGCATCGAAAGGAAAGTCCTGCTCAAGACCAAGCGTTCGCAGGTCTGGCGCGTGCTGGCCAATGCCGAAATGTTCGGACAGTGGTTTGGCGTGGCGCTGGAAGGCAAGCGTTTTGTGGCAGGCGAGTGGACCCAGGGACAGATTACCTATCCCGGTTATGAGCATTTGCGCTGGAATGTACTGGTGGAGCGGGTCGAGCCGGAGCGTCTGTTTTCGTTTCGCTGGCACCCGTATGCCGTGAACCCTGAAGTCGATTACTCCCAGGAACCCACCACCCTGGTGAAGTTCGAGCTCGAAGACATGGACGACGGCACGTTGCTCAAGGTCTCCGAGTCCGGTTTCGATCACGTTCCCCAGGCCCGTCGCGAAAAGGCTTTCCGCATGGACAGTCGTGGCTGGGAAGAGCAAATGAACAATATCGAGCAGTTTTTGATCGACAATGCCAAGTCCCACGAGCAACAGAGTGGCTGAAGCCGGCTCGAAGCCTGAGGCATCTAGGGGTTTTCGGAAGGTGGTTTATAGCGAATGTCTTACACGCGATGGTAGCAATGTCGCCTGTTACAAATTGGATCCGATGCGTAATCTGGCCTCACCCACTGAAGCACAGGATGTGCTCAGGATCATGGATGATCGACCATATGCAAGGAACGCTACGACAAGGAGTCGTCATGGTCTTGGAAAAACCCGCTTCGGCGGGTTTTTTTGTGCACGCATGAAAGGTCGTGGCGGCGGAAGCCGGGTTCCCGCCGCCATTTTTTCACTGCCGGTCGAGTTTTGCCGCCGCGCGCTCGGTGATCTGCGCCCGCAGCTTCAACGAGCCGGCAGCCCGTTGGCGAGCCTCCTCCAGCACACTGGCCGGGGCCGTCTCCGGGCTGCCCGCGGTAAACGGCGGGGCCGGGGCGTATTCCAGTTGCAACTGCACCAGCTCGGCGGTGGCCTGGTCGAACAGCTCGGCGGCCAGGGTCAGGGCGAAGTCGATACCGGCGGTGATGCCGCCACCGGTCAACAGATTGCCGTCACGAACCACCCGGTCTTGCACCGCGATTGCGCCCAGCGGCTTGAGCAGTTCGTGATACGCCCAGTGGGTGGTGGCGCGTTTGCCCTTGAGCAATCCCGCCGCGCCCAGCACCAGCGAGCCGGTGCACACCGAAGTGACGTACCGGGCGTTGGCGGCCTGGGCCCTTAGAAAGTCCAGGGTCTGGTCATCTTCCATCAAGGGGCCGACGCCACTGCCACCAGGCACGCAGATCACGTCCAGTGCCGGGCAATCGTCGAAGGTGGTGGTCGGTTTCAACAGCAGGCCGGTACTGGCGGTAACCGGCATCAGGTCTTTCCAGATCAGATGCACTTTCACATCCGGCAGCGAGGCCAGTACGTCGTAAGGGCCGGTCAGGTCCAGTTGCTGAACCTGTGGAAACAACAGAAAACCGATCTGCAACGTCATGGTGTTTTTTCTCGTGAAGTGGGTAGACGGTTTGACTCTAGGCTCGTAGGCTTTGGCGCATACGCCAATATCCCCACGAATTACGCCAAATGTCGAAAACAATCCATGTGCTCGCTTTCGCCAACGTGCAATTGCTCGACGTCACCGGGCCGTTGCAGGTATTCGCGTCGGCCAACGACATTGCCCGCCAGCAAGGCCTGCCGCCACCCTATGCACCGACGGTGATTGCCAGCGGTGGCGGGGCGGTGATGTCGTCGGCGGGGTTGGCGCTGTTGGCCGAACCGTTACCGGATCAGGGCACTGATACCCTGATCATCGCCGGTGGCTGGGGTGTCTACGCAGCGGCGGAAGATGCGCCGTTGGTCGCCTGGGTGCGCGAACATGCCCGTGGTTGCCGGCGGGTTTCCTCGGTATGCACAGGCGCGTTCCTGCTGGCGGCCAGCGGCTGGCTCGACGGCCGGCGCGTGGTCACCCACTGGACCCGTTGCGAGCAACTGGCGCAGCAGCATCCGCGACTGCACGTCGAGCCCAACCCGATCTTCATCAACGACGGCCCGGTCTGGACCTCGGCCGGGGTGACCGCCGGCATCGACCTGGCGCTGGCCATGGTCGAACAAGATCTGGGGCGCACCATGGCCCTGGAAGTCGCCCGGCAACTGGTGGTGTTTCTCAAGCGTCCGGGTGGCCAGTCGCAATTCAGCGTGACCCTGTCACTGCAACAGGAAGGCAACCGTTTCGACGAGCTTCACGCCTGGATCAGCGAAAACCTGACCCACGACCTGGGCATCCCGACCCTGGCATTGCAGGCCGGCATGAGCGAACGCAGCTTCGTGCGCCACTACCGCGCCGACACCGGCCAGACCCCGGCCCGGGCCATCGAACTGATCCGCGTCGAAACCGCGCGACGTTTGCTCAGCGATACCGGCGTGCTGATCAAACGGGTGGCGGTGCAATGCGGCTTCGGCAGCGAAGAAACCCTGCGCCGCAGCTTCCTGCGGGCCATGGGCGTGACGCCGCAGGCTTATCGGGAGCGGTTTTCGGTCAGTGTTGCAGCAGATCCGGTGTCCAGCTCACGTCAGGTTTCAGCTTCCGCCAGCTGATTGAAATACTTCGCCCGATCCGGCGTAAACGTCACCACCATGCCGGTTCGTGAGCAAGTCAGCGCCCGCTCTTCGCACAAATCAACATCCAGATCTTCCCCGCGTAGTCCTTGCCACTGGGCGAGGTATTTGAGGGAGCCATATTTTTCGAGTTTCTTCAGGCTGCGGCTGACGCCACCTTTCCAGCCCAGTACCGGCAACTCGCCGGCGAGGCACTGTCGGGCGAGGTCGGGGAAACGGGCGGCGCGCTGGCGGCCGACTTCCCAGCATTTGATCAGGCCCTTGTCACCGGCCTCCCAGAGTTCTTCGCGGTTCAAACCGGTTCGGAGCGGGGAGTCGATGCTGCGTTGGATGCGTTGGCTCATTCTGGTTCCTTGAATTCGGGTGGTTCTGGACAGCTCCGCTGTACCCGTAGAGCAAGGATGTTAGGTGGGGATGTAACAGCTGGCAACCGGGTATTTCCTGCGAAATGGCAGGATATTGTTGATAACAGGTCGGATTCAGGCCTACACACCACCACTGTTTATTGGTGTACGCCGGCCATTGTGGGAGCGAGCCTGCTCGCGAAGGGGCCTTCACATTCAACCAACAATTCCACGCTTCCCCCACAATCAGCCCTTATGGCACCGTGCAGTCCCCTGATGAGACCCGTCCCATGGCAAACCCCTATCGCGAGTTGTTCAAAGCCCCCGGCAGCGGCGCCTTCGTGCTGGCCGGAATGATCGCGCGCATGCCGATTTCCATGACCGGCATCGGCCTGATCACCATGCTTTCGCAGTTGCAGGGTGGCTACGCAATGGCCGGTGCGGTGGCGGCGACGTTCGCCCTGGCCACGGCCTTTTGTGCGCCCCAGGTCTCGCGGCTGGTGGATCGATATGGCCAGGGGCGGATTCTGCCGGTATCGGCACTGCTCGGCGGTGGGGCGTTGCTGCTGTTGTTGCTGTGCACTCGGTTGCAGGCGCCGCACTGGACGCTGTTTGTCTTCGCCG
This sequence comes from Pseudomonas grandcourensis, assembly GCF_039909015.1. NCBI lineage: Bacteria > Pseudomonadati > Pseudomonadota > Gammaproteobacteria > Pseudomonadales > Pseudomonadaceae > Pseudomonas > Pseudomonas grandcourensis. Next base: position 4,850,193 of record NZ_CP150919.1, on the reverse strand, counting down.
CGCTGGCCGGTTGTATGCCGAGCATGTCGGCAATGGTGCGGGCACGCTGGACCGAGGTGTATCGCGGCCGCCCGGAGTTGCAGACCGCCTACGCCCTGGAGTCGGTGCTGGACGAAGTCTGCTTCATCGTCGGGCCGCCGCTGTCGGTGGGGTTGTGCGTTGTGGCATTCCCCGAGGCCGGGCCGCTGGCGGCCTTGCTGGCGCTGGCCATCGGCGTCACCGCGTTCGTGTTGCAGCGCAGCACGGAGCCGCCGGTGCATCCCCATGAAGAGCATCACCAGGGCTCGATCATCCGTTCGCGGGACATTCAGTTGCTGATGCTGTTGATGGTGGCCATGGGCACCATCGTCGGCGTGGTGGACGTGGTCAGCGTCGCCTTCGCCCAGCACCAGGGCCAACCAGCGGCGGCGAGCATCGTGCTGTCGGTGTACGCCATCGGCTCGTGCCTGGCCGGGTTGGCGTTCGGCGCACTGCGCTCGAAAGTGCCGCTGGCGCGCCTGTTCCTGTACGGCGGGGTAGCGACGGCGGTGACCACCTTGCCGTTGCTGCTGGCGACGAACATTTTCGGCTTGTCCCTGGCGGTGTTTGTCGCCGGCCTGTTTTTTGCTCCGACGCTGATTGTCGCCATGGCCCTGGTGGAGCAGATCGTACCGCCGGCCAAACTCACCGAAGGCCTGACCTGGCTGGTTACTGGTCTGAGTATCGGCGTGGCGATCGGCGCCGCCGGCTCCGGCTGGCTGGTGGACGCCTTCGGTGCGCGCAGCGGGTTCTGGCTGGCGATTGCGGCGGGGGCGGTGGTGCTCGGTTCGGCGATCCCGAGTTATCGCCATCTGAAATGAAGATTTACCTGTGGGTTATTCGTATGGCTAATTCTTTGGGCTGCTCATCCGTTCTCAAAGCAGACAACTCTCGAGGAAAACCCGGTGACCCCGCTGACATTGCTGTGCCTGCCCTATTCGGGCGCGAGTGCCATGGTCTATAGCCGTTGGCGACGCAAGCTGCCGCAGTGGCTCACGTTGCAGCCGGTGGAACTGCCGGGGCGTGGCGCGCGGTATGGCGAACCCTTGCACACCGACATGCGCCGTCTGGCGCTGCAATTGGCCCAGGAACAAAAAGCCACGCTCAAGGCGCCGTACGCGTTGTTCGGGCACAGCATGGGCGCGCTGCTGGCCTGCGAGATGGCCCACGCATTTCGCTCCCTGGGTTGCCCGGAGCCGGTAGCACTGTTCGCCTCGGGCACTGCCGCCCCGACCCTGCGCGCCGACTACGACCGGGGCTTTGCCCAGCCTAAAAGCGACGCGGAACTGATCGAGCAACTGCGCACCCTCAACGGCACCAGCGAAGAGATCCTGGCTAATGAAGAGTTGATGAGCCTGACCCTGCCGGTGCTGCGCGCGGACTTCCTGCTGTGCGGGCGTTTCGAACCGGTGCAGCGCCCGTTGCTCAAGTGCCCGGTGCATGTGCTCGGCGGCAAGGCCGACCGCGCCACCGCCGAACAGTTGATCGGCTGGAGCCAGGAAACCCGCGGCAGTTTTTCGGTGGACATGCTGGCGGGCGGGCACTTCTTCATCCATGAGCAGGAAGCGAAGGTGCTGCGGGTGATCAAGGATCAGCTTGAGGTGCATCATCGACGGCTCTCCATGGCTGCCGTGGGTTAACACCACTCTCAAACTTCACCCTATCCCTGTGGGAGCGAGCCTGCTCGCGATGGCGGCATCACATTCAACTTGAATGTGTCTGACCCACCGCTATCGCGAGCAGGCTCGCTCCTACAGGTTTTTTCAGTGTTCTGTATTGCGCGTTTCACCTTCCGCCTGATCCGCTAATTTTTCCCGCCTGCATTCGTTTTATAGGCACGACGCGCCCTTGCGCCTGCTGCCTACTGATGCGGATGCCGATAGATGAATGCTGAAGACTCCTTGAAACTTGCTCGCCGGTTTATCGGGTTGCCCCTGGAAAAACGCCAGATGTTCCTTGCGGCCTTGCACAAGGAGGGCGTGGATTTCGCCCGTTTCCCGATTCCGGCCGGCATCGAGGCCGAGGATCGCCAAGCGCTGTCGTACGCCCAGCAACGCATGTGGTTTCTCTGGCAACTGGACCCCCACAGCGGCGCCTACAACCTGCCGGGCGCGGTACGGCTGACCGGTCGCCTGAACCTGTCGGCGCTGGAGCAGGCGTTCGCCAGCCTGGTGGCGCGGCATGAAACCCTGCGCACGGTGTTCGCCCGTCAGACCGATGACAGCTTGCAGCAAGTCCCGGCCACGGCGCCGCTGGTCATCGAGCAGGTGGATTTCAGCGTATTGCCTGCCGAGGAACGCGAGCGTGCAGTGGCTGAAACCGCCGAGCAACAGTCGGTGCTGCCGTTCGATCTGTCGGCCGGCCCGCTGCTGCGGGTCACCTTGCTCAAGCTCGCCGAACACGAGCACGTGCTGTTGCTGACCCTGCACCACATCGTCTCCGACGGCTGGTCGATGAACGTGCTGATCGACGAATTCACCCGCTGCTATGACGCCTTCGATGCGGGCGCGCAACCGCAACTGGCAGCGTTGCCGATCCAGTACAGCGACTACGCCCTGTGGCAGCGCCGCTGGCTGGAGGCGGGCGAGCAGGCGCGGCAATTGGCGTACTGGCAGGCGCAGTTGGGTGACGAACACCCGGTGCTGGAATTGCCCCTGGACCATTCGCGCCCGGCGATGCCGAGCAATCGCGGCACCCGCTACGAATTCGCGGTGGAGGCGCAACTGGCCGAGCAACTGCGCAGTACCGCGCAGAACCACAACATCACCCTGTTCATGCTGTTGCTCGGCGCCTTCAACGCTTTGCTGCATCGCTACACCGGACAAACCGACATCCGCGTCGGCGTGCCCATCGCCAATCGCAACCGCGCGGAAATCGAAGGTCTGATCGGCTTCTTCGTCAACACCCAGGTGCTGCGCACCCAACTGGACGGGCAGACCCGGGTCGACGACCTGCTGCGTGCCATCAAGGAAACCGCCCTCGGAGCCCAGGCCCATCAGGACCTGCCGTTTGAGCGCCTGGTCGAAGCGCTGAAACTGGAACGCAGCCTCAGCCACACCCCGTTATTTCAGGTGATGTACAACCACCAGCCACACGTGGCCGACATGGCCTCGGTCAGCACTGCGTCCGGCCTGGCGCTGGGCAGCATCGACTGGCAGAGCCGCACCACCCAGTTCGACCTGACCCTCGACACCTGGGAGAAGGGCGGCAAGCTGCACGCCGCGCTGACCTACGCCAGCGACCTGTTCGAGGCCGATACCATTGCGCGCATGGCCCGGCACTGGACGCGCTTGTTGCAGGCGATAGTCGACGACTCGACACAAAAAATCGGCGAGTTGCCGATGCTGACGGCGGATGAACAGCAAGTGCTGGTGCAGGACTGGAACCGCACCGCCGAGGCCTATCTGGTCGAGCAGTGCATGCACCAGTTGATCCAGGCCCAAGCCCGACGCACCCCCGACGCGCAGGCGCTGGTGTTTGGCGAGCGTCAACTCAGCTACGCGCAACTCGACGCCCGCAGCAATCAACTGGCGCACTGCCTGCGCGAGCAGGGTGTCGGCCCGGATGTGCTGGTGGGGATCTGCGTTGAGCGTTCCCTGGAAATGGTCATCGGCCTGCTGGCGATTCACAAGGCCGGTGGTGCCTACGTACCGCTGGACCCGGAGTACCCGGCCGAACGCCTGGCCTACATGATCGAAGACAGCGCGATTGGTTTGCTGCTCAGCCAAAGCACCTTGATCGGCGCGCTACCCACCGAGGGCGTCAAGGTCATTGCCCTGGATCAGGAACAAGACTGGCTCGACGGCTACAGCGATTCCTGCCCGCAGGTCGACGTGCATCCGCTGAGCCTGGCCTATGTGATCTACACCTCCGGCTCCACCGGCAAGCCCAAAGGCGCCGGCAACAGTCACGCCGCGCTGGTCAACCGCTTGTGCTGGATGCAGCAGGCTTACGGGCTGGACGGCAGCGACTCGGTGTTGCAGAAAACTCCGTTCAGTTTCGATGTGTCGGTGTGGGAGTTCTTCTGGCCGCTGATAACGGGCGCGCGCCTGGTGGTGGCGCCGCCGGGGGCCCATCGTGAACCGGCGCAGTTGATCCGCCTGATCGGTGACCACGGCATCAGTACGCTGCACTTTGTGCCGTCGATGCTCCAGGCGTTCATCCATGAGCCGGGTGTCGAGGCGTGCACCGGTCTCAAGCGGATTGTCTGCAGCGGAGAAGCCTTGCCGCTGGATGCGCAATTGCAGGTGTTCAAAAAACTGCCGGGCGCCGGGTTGTACAACCTGTACGGCCCGACCGAAGCGGCCATCGACGTCACCCACTGGACCTGTATCGACGAAGGCGCCGACAGCGTACCCATCGGCCGGCCCATCGCCAACCTGCGCACCCATGTGCTGGATGCGCAATTGTTGCCAGTTCCGGCCGGCGTGGCGGGGGAGTTGTACCTCGGCGGCGCCGGGCTGGCGCGCAGTTATCACCGGCGTCCGGCACTCACTGCCGAGCGTTTTGTACCGTGCCCTTTCCATGACGGCGCGCGCTTGTACCGCACCGGCGACCGCGTGCGCCAGCGGACCGATGGGGTGATCGAATACCTCGGTCGCCTCGACCATCAAGTCAAATTGCGTGGCCTGCGCATCGAGCTGGGGGAAATCGAGACTCGCCTGATGCAACATGCGCTGGTTCGCGAGGCCGTTGTGCTGGTGCAGGGCGGCAAGCATCTGGTGGCGTATCTGGTGCAGGAAAATACCGATGCCGATGAGCAGTGGCCACAAACCCTCAAGGACTGGTTGCTCGGCAGCCTGCCGGAATACATGGTGCCTACCTACCTGATGCCGCTGGACGCCTTGCCGGTGACCGCCAACGGCAAGCTCGACCGCAAGGCCTTGCCGCCACCGGACGCCGCGCCGCAACAGGCATTCGTCGCGCCGCAGGATGCGATGCAGACTGCGCTGGCGCAGATCTGGCAGGACGTATTGGGCCTGGAACGCGTGGGGCTTGAAGACAATTTCTTCGAGCTCGGCGGCGACTCGATCATTTCCATCCAGGTGGTCAGCCGTGCCCGTCAGGCCGGCATTCGCCTCAGTCCGCGAGATCTGTTCCAGTACCAGACCGTGCGCAGCCTGGCATTGGTTGCGGCGTTCGACAGCCGCAGCAGCATCGATCAAGGTCCGGTCAGTGGCGAGGTGATTCTGACCCCGGCGCAGCATTACTTCTTCGAACAGGCTATTGCCCAGCGCCGGCACTGGAACCAGTCGCTGTTGCTGACACCCCGGGAAGCGTTGAATCCTGAAGCGTTGGAGCGGGCGTTGGTGACCGTCATCAATCACCACGATGCCTTGCGCCTGCGCTTTATCGACGGTGCCGAAGGCTGGCAGCAGAGCCATGCAGCGCCAGTCGAGTCAGCTGGATTGTGGCAGCGTCGGGCGTCTTCGAGCGAAGCCTTGACCGCCCTGTGCGATGAAGCGCAACGCAGCCTCGATCTGGCCGACGGGCCGTTGCTGCGTGCCTTGCTGGTCAGCCTCGACGATGGTAGCCAACGCCTGCTGCTGGTGGTCCATCATCTGGCGGTGGACGGGGTGTCGTGGAGGGTGTTGCTCGAAGACTTGCAACAGGCTTACCGGCAAGTGGCGCTGCCCGAGAAAACCAGCGCCTACCAGGCCTGGGCCGCACACCTGCAACAGCATGCCGGCACCGTGCCTGGGCAAATGCCGTACTGGCAGACGCAACTGGCGGATGCCCGGGACCTGCCATGCGACAACCCCCGGGGCAGCTTGCAGCAGCGCTACGGGCACAAGATCGAATCGACACTGGACGCCGAACTGACCCGCCTGTTGCTGCAACAGGCCCCGGCGGCCTATCGCACCCAGGTCAATGATCTGCTGCTCACGGCGCTGGTGCGGGTCATCTGCCGCTGGAGCGGGCAGGGCTCGACGCTGATCCAGCTGGAAGGCCACGGCCGCGAAGACCTGTCCGACGACCTCGACCTGAGCCGCACCGTCGGCTGGTTCACCAGCCTGTTTCCAGTGCGCTTGCAACCCGAGGCCGAGGTGGCAAATTCGATCAAGTCGATCAAGGAACAACTGCGCGCCATTCCCGGCAAAGGCCAGGGCTACGGCTTGCTGCGCTACCTCGGTGAGCCGGCACAACGCCAGGCCCTGCAAGACCTGCCGGCGCCACGGATCACCTTCAACTACCTGGGGCAGTTCGACCGTCAGTTCGACGACGCCGCGCTGTTCGTCCCGGCCCCGGAAAGCGGCGGCCAGGCCCAAGGCGACGATGCGCCACTGGCCAACTGGCTGACCGTGGAGGGCCAGGTGTATGGCGGGCAGCTCTCGCTGCAATGGGGCTTCAGCCGTGAGCTGTTTGCCGAGTCCACCGTGCAACGACTGGCCGATGCCTACACCGAAGAACTCACGACGCTGATCGAACATTGCTGCACGACAGCGCCAGGCCAGGTCACGCCGTCGGACTTCCCGCTGGCGCGCATCACCCAGGCACAACTCGATGCCTTGCCTGTTGCGGCGCCGGCCATCGAGGACGTTTACCCGCTGACACCGATGCAGCAGGGCATGCTGTTCCACACCCTGTACGAGCCCCAGGCCGAGGCCTACATCAATCAATTGCGCCTGGACATCCAGGGCCTGGAACTGGCGGCATTCGGCCGGGCCTGGCAGGCGGCGATCAACCGTCATGACATCCTGCGCAGCAGCTTCCACTGGCTGGGGCTCGAGTGCGCGCATCAGGTGATTCATCGCCAGATCGACCTGCAACTGCAAGTGATCGAAGCGGCCGACATCGACCTCGATGCACTGGCCGCCGAGGAGCGCAGCCGCGGCTTCGAACTCAGCGCCGCGCCCTTGTTCCGTCTGCTGCTGGTGCGTCAGGGCAGTGAAGACTGGCACCTGATCCATACCAGCCATCACATCCTCATGGACGGCTGGAGCAACGCCCAGTTGCTCGGCGAAGTGATCCAGCACTATGCCGGCCAGACGTTGGCCAGGCCGTTGGGGCAATACCGCGACTACCTGGGCTGGATTCAACAGCAGCCGCTGCTGGTCGCTGAACAGTTCTGGAAACAGGCGCTGGCGCCGCTGGAAACGCCGACGCTGCTGGCGCAAGCCTTGCCGACACCTGCTGAAGGGCGCGGCATGGGCGAACATCAAATGACCCTTGAAAGCGCCGCGCTACAGCGCCTGAGCGATTTTGCCCGCCAGCAGAAAATCACCCTCAACACCTTGCTGCAAGGCGCCTGGGGCCTGCTGTTGCAGCGCTACACCGGCCAGACCTGTGTTGCCTTCGGCGCAACGATTGCCGGACGCTCCGCGCCGTTGCCGGGCATCGAGCAGCAGTTGGGGCTGTTCATCAACACCATACCGATCATCGCCGCGCCGCAGGCTGGGCAATCGGTGGCCCAGTGGCTCAACGAGCTGCAAGCCCTGAACCTGAGCCTGCGCGAGTTCGAACACGTGCCGCAGTACGACATTCAAAACTGGGCCGGGCATCAGGGCGCGCTGTTCGACAGCCTGCTGGTGTTCGAGAACTTCCCGGTGGCCGAAGCCCTCAAGCAAGGGGCGCCGGCAGGCCTGACCTTCGGCGCGCTGCACAATCACGAAATCACCAGTTACCCGCTGACCCTCGGCATTGAAGTCGGCGCGAGCCTGCGTCTGGATTTCAGTTTCGACCGCACCCGGTTCAGCGCTGCACAGATCAGCCAGTTAGGCGCCAGCCTGTTGCAGATGCTGGAGCAATTCGTCGCACAGCCCCAAAAGGCATTGGGCGCGGTCAGCCTGCTGGACGTACAGGCTCAAGAAAAAGTGCTGGCGTATTCCCGTCCACCGGCACCATCAATCGAAAGCCCGTTGCTGGCCCATCAGCGTTTCGAGCAACAAGCGGCACGCACTCCCGATGCGCTGGCGGTGTTGGTCGGTGACGAACGCCTGACCTACGCCCAGCTCAATGCGCAAGCCAACCAGCTCGCCCATCGCCTGCGCGCCCAGGGTGTGGCGCCGGGGCAGCGGGTGGGGCTGTCGGTGCGACGCAATGCGCAGATGATCGTCAGCCTGATGGCGATCCTCAAGTCCGGCGCCGGGTATGTGCCGCTGGACCCGGATTACCCGGCCGAGCGCCTGGCCTACATGATCGAAGACAGCGGCATCGACCTGCTGCTGGCGCAACCGGGCCTGCTGGCCGATGTAGCGCTGCCGCAAGAGTTGCCGCGCCTGGCGCTGGAGCCGGGCGCAGACGCCGAGTATTGCACCGACAACCTGGTCAACCTCGCCAGCGCCGAAGACCTCGCCTATCTGATCTACACCTCCGGCTCCACCGGGCGGCCGAAAGGCGTGTGCCTGGCCCACGCCGCACTGCGCGAGTTTTGCGTGATCGCGGCGGACTATTCACAACTCACCGCGCAAGACCGCGTACTGCAATTCGCCACGTTCAGCTTCGACGGCTTTGTCGAGCAGTGCTACCCGCCACTGTGCGTGGGCGCGGCGCTGGTGATGCGCGGCGATGAACTGTGGGACACCGACACCCTCTACCGGCAGGTCATCGAACAGGGCGTGACCCTGGCGGATTTGCCGGCGGCCTACTGGTTCCTGCTGGCTCAGGAATGGGCCGCGCAACCGCAGCGTGAGAAAGGGCGCTTGCGTCAGGTCCACGTCGGCGGCGAAGCCATGTCGCTGGAAGGCCTGAAGCTGTGGCACGCCGCCGGTTTGGGCGATGTGCGCCTGCTCAACACCTACGGGCCAACCGAAGCCACGGTGGTGTCCAGCACCCACGCATGCACGCTGGCCGATACTCGCAATCACCTTGGCGTGCCCATCGGCAAAGCCCTACCGGGGCGTGCGTTGTATGTGCTGGACAGCGAAGGCCATCTGCTGCCGACCGGTTGCGTCGGCGAGTTGTGCATCGGCGGCGACGCCGGCCTTGCCCAGCGTTATCACCAGCGACCGGGCTTGAGCGCCGAGCGCTTCATCGCCGATCCGTTTTCCAGCACACCGGGCGCGCGGCTGTATCGCAGCGGCGACTTGGCACGCTATCGCGAGGACGGTGCGCTGGAGTACCTGGGGCGCATCGATCATCAGGTGAAAATCCGTGGTTTCCGGGTCGAGCTCGGAGAACTCGAAGCGCACCTGCAAGGCCTGCCGATGATCAGCGAAGCCGCAGTGCTGGTGCACGAAGGCGTCGGCGGCAAGCAATTGATCGGCTATGTGGTGCCGACCGATGCCGGGCTGCTGGCGGCGGATGCGCGTCAGCTCACCGACACCGTGCGCCGCGCCTTGGGCGAGCGCCTGCCGGACTACATGCTGCCGGCGCAATTGGTGTTGCTGGCCGCATTGCCACTCAACCGCAACGGCAAATTAGACCGCGCAGCCTTGCCCGCCCCGGATGTCTGGGAGGCCGAAGTCGGCAGTGCGCCGCAAGGTGCGCTGGAAATCGAACTGGCGCAGATCTGGCGGCAGGTGTTGCAGGTCAATCGTGTCGACCGGGAAAACAGCTTCTTCGAATTGGGCGGGCATTCGTTGTTGGCGACGCAAATCGTCTCGCAGATCCGCCAGCGCCTGGGCCTGTCGGTGAGCCTGCGCAGCCTGTTCGAACATCCGCGCCTCGAGGATTTCGCCGCTCAGGTGCAGGCGCTGCAACACAGCTGTGAACGCCCGGCGCTGGTAGTGGACACCTCCGGCGAACGCCAGCCGTTGTCCTTCGCTCAGCAGCGCTTGTGGTTCCTGTGGAACCTGGAGCCGGACAGTTCGATGTACAACATGCCGGGTGCCTTGCGCCTGCGGGGCGAACTGAACCTCGACGCCCTGCGCCTCACCTTCGAAACTTTGGTGCAGCGTCACGCCGTGTTGCGCACCACCTTTTACGAAGAGGACGGCCAGGCCTGGCAGCGGGTCCACGGGCAATTGCCGTTGAGCTTCGAGGCCAGCGACCTGCGGTATCGGCCGGCGCCGGACGTCGACGCACAGCAACTGGCCCGTGAGGAAGTCGCCCGGCCATTCGACCTGCGCCACGGTCCCTTGCTGAGGGTGCGGGTGCTGCGGGTCGCGGATGACGAGCATGTGCTGTTGCTGACGGTGCATCACATCGTTGCCGATGACTGGTCGTTCCGCGTGCTGATCAATGAATTCGTCAGGCTCTATCCAACCCTCAACCGTGGCCAGACCGCGCAACTGCCGGCGCACAGCGTGCAGTACGCCGACTTCGCCAAATGGCAGCGCCAGTGGCTGGAGCAGGGCGGCGAGTTGCAGCACCAGCTCGACTACTGGCAGCAGCGCCTTGCCGAGCCACAGGCGGTGCTGGAGTTGCCCGCCGATGGTGACGGGCGCACGGCACAGGAAGGCGCCAGCGCCCATTTCACCTTCAGCGGCGAACTCAGCCAGCAGTTGCGCGACTTTGCCCAACAGCGCGATCTGTCGCTGTTCATGCTGCTGCTGGCCGGTTTCACCTTGGTCCTGCGTCAGCGTACCGAGATCAGTCGGGTGCGCATCGGCACCGATATCGCCAACCGAAATCAAGCCGAGCTTGAAGAAATGGTCGGCTTCTTCGTTAACCAATTAGTACTGCAAGTGGAGGTCGATGCCGAGCAGCCGGCGGCGCAGTTGCTGGAGGCCTGTCGCCGGGCGGTACTGGAGGCTTCGGACCATCAGGACCTGCCGTTCGAGCGTCTGGTGGAGGCCTTGCGCTTGCCGCGCCGGGCTGGCCGTTCGCCGTTGTTCGACATCAAGCTGATCTACCAGGAAGGCGTCGGTCGCCTGCCGTCGATGGAGGGCCTGCAGGTCGAGGACTTCCCGTCCGGGCGCCAGGCCGCCGAGATCGGCATGGTCGCCGCGTTCTACAACGATGCCGAGCACATTCACTTGAGTTTCGAAACGCCGGTGGGCCAGTACCTGCCGAGCACGCTGGAGTCTTTGTTCGAACAGATCCGGGCGGTACTCGAAGCGCTGATACGCGCTGACGGAGTGCAGGTCGGTGAGTTGCTGGACCTGGCCGCCGAGGTGCAACGCCGTGCCGATGCGCGCTTGAACGAGCAACGCAAGGCCTTGCTCGGCGGTGCCATGGCGATCAAGCGTCGCTCGGCGAACCGTGCCACGCCGGCACCACGGATCGCAGCGGACTGATTCAGTCGGTGGCGCCATCGAGCGCCGCCGTCATCATTTTCTGGAGGGGTTTATGACCGTTTCAACGACCAAGTCCATGCCCAGGATGGGCCGTGGTGCCCGCAAAAGCCTTTCCACCGATCCGACGCGGCTGGTGAGTTTTGCGCCGATGTTCGAAGGCCTCAGCATGCCGCTGGTGTGCCGTCCGGCCGTGTCCGGCGTGAGCCTGGTGGAATGGGCGACCCAGAATCGCGCGCTGATCGAAAGCAAGCTGCTGGAACACGCGGTGATCCTGTTCCGTGGCTTCCAGGTGGCCGATATCGGCGAGTTCAACCGCTGCGTCGACGGGATTTCCGGCGGTGCCCTGGAGTACCTGTTCCGCGCCTCGCCACGGACCCAGATCAGCGGCCAGTTCAAGATCTATAGCTCCACCGATTACCCGGCGCCGGAGAAAATCTTCCCGCACAACGAACACTCGTATTCGCCGGTGTTCCCGCGTCACCTGTATTTCTACTGCGACACCCCGTCGGCCACCGGCGGCGAAACGCCGTTCGGCGATACGCGCCGGATCCTCGCGCGGATCGACCCGGCAGTGCGCGAGGAGTTTGCCCGCAAACGCATCATGTACGTGCGCAACTACGGCGACGGCATGGGTCTGCCATGGCAGACCGTGTTCCAGAGCGAGGACCGCGCAGAAGTCGAAGCTTACTGCGCCAAGATCGGCATCCAGGCGGAATGGAAATCCGGCAATCGTCTGCGCACCCGGCAGAACGGCCCGGCCATCGTGCGTCATCCACTGACCGGCGAGCGCATCTGGTTCAACCACGGCACCTTCTTCAACGCACTGACCCTGCCGGACAGCATCCGCGAAAACCTGCTGCGTGAATTCGGCCCGCAGGACCTGCCGCAAAACACCTTCTTCGGCGACGGCTCGCCGATTCCCGACGATGTGATTCGCCACCTGCAAGGCATCTACCGCGAGGTGATGGTCGAGTTCGCCTGGGAGAAGGGCGACGTGGTCCTGCTCGACAACATCCTCAGCGTGCATGCGCGCAACGAATTCACCGGCTACAGAAAAATCCTCACGGCCATGGCCATCGCGCAGAAAAGCGCCGACCTGGATCAGGAATAAGGACACCCGACATGAACACCACCGCCCTCGAACCTTCGGTAGACGTATTCCAGACTTCGGCCCAGCAGGCCTTTTATTTGCGTGCCCAGGAGCTGGGCACACGGCCGCTGTTCGCCGCGCTGACGTTGCCGGTCGCCAGGCCAGTGGACGCCCGGGCGTTGCGCCGGGCACTGGAAACCCTCGGTCAGCGCCATGAAATCCTGCGCACGCTGTACCGCCGCCTGCCGGGCATGAAGTGGCCGGTGCAAAGCCTGTGCGCTGGGTTGCCGCTCACTCTGCTGGGCAACCAGCCTTCGGTGGCCGAGGCCTTGAGCCGCAGCCGTGAAGCCATGGTGGAAGATTCGAATCAGGCGCTGGTGGTGGCGCAAGTTGAAGACGGAGCAGGGCAGACTTTCATCACCCTGCTGGCCCCAGCATGCAGCTTCGACGAGGCCTCGTTGCGGGTGCTGGCGAGTGAACTGGGCGGGCTGTTGCGTGGTGAAACCCTGAGCGACGACGAGGAGGCGCTGCAATACCTGGACTACAGCGCATGGCAGGAAGAACTGCGCGAAGAAGACATCGGCCACCAGGGCGCGGCGTTCTGGCGCAACCTGCAACAGCAGTTCGCCGTGGCCCATCGCTTGCCGTTCGAAAAAGCCGTCGATGTCACGCTGGTTCGTGATCAGGCAACGATGATTGACGCCCCATGGCTGGCTGGCGTGCAACGGGTCGCTGCCGAAACGGGCGTTGAGGCAGAGCAACTGGCGCTTTTGCTGTGGACCGCCTTCGTTGCGCGCATCGGCCATCAGGAAAAGCTGCTGATGGGCTGGCAGGTGGAGGGACGCAACGAGCAGACCATCGCCACCCTCGGACGCTTCGCCCGGCGTGTGTCGGTGGCCTTCGAGCACCGCAGCCAGCAGACCCTGGCGCAAGCGCAGGTGGCGTTTGCCGCCAGCGTCGAACAGTCGCTGTCGTGGCTCGATTGCCTCAATGAATTCGAACTGAGCGCCGAAGGCACCGCGCCGCTGCGTTACGGCTTTGTCTATCAGGTCGCCAATGAAAGCGCTATCGAGGTGGACGACGGTAACCCAGAAGTTCTGCGCCTGCGGGTGCAGGGCGATCAGTTGCAGTTGTCGTGTCTTGACGGTGCGCTGCCTGAATCGATGCTGGTTGAATGGCTGGAGCAGTTTGTCGAGTTCAGCCGCCAATTGCTGGCGTCGCCCGAGCTGGCCCTGGCTCAGGCCAGTCTGGTCAATGACGCGCAACGGACTCGCCTGATCGAAGGCTTCAACCCGAACGCCACCGAGCAGGCATTACCGTGCCGCTTCCTGCAAGAACTGTTCAGCGAACAGGCATGCCTGCATCCGCAACGCATCGCCGTGAGTGTCAACGGCCAGCGCCTGACCTACGCGGAGCTGGATACGCGCTCCAATCAGGTGGCCAATACCCTGCGCACCCAAGGCGTGGCGCCGGACCAGATCGTGGCGGTCTACGGCCAGCGCTCCCTGGAAATGGTCATCGCGTTGTTGGGCACGCTCAAGGCTGGCGCTGCGTACTTGCCGCTGGACCCGAACTACCCGATCGAACGTCTGGCGTTCATGCTCGCCGATACCGGCGCGCGCCATGTGCTGGCCTGCCAGGCGCTGCCGGATGCATTACGCAGTGAGCGGACAATGTCCCTGATGCCGGGGGCCGAAGTCTGGTCCGCCGCGCAAGCCCGGCCTGAGCCACAGGGCGACAGCGCCAATCTGGCCTACGTCATCTACACCTCCGGTTCCACCGGCAAACCCAAGGGCGTGATGATCAGCCATGCCAGCGCCGTGGCTTCGACCCTGGCGCGCAACGCTTTCTATCGCCAGCCGCTGCGGGCATTCCTGATGCTCTCGTCGTTCTCCTTCGACAGCTCGGTGGCCGGGGTTTTCTGGGCGCTGGGGCAGGGCGCGACCCTGTGCCTGCCGGACGAAGACAGCTACAAGGATCCGGCCCGACTGGCTGAGTTGATCCAGCGCGAAGAGATTTCCCACTACCTGACCCTGCCGTCCTACCACGCGCAGATTCTCGAACACCTCGACCAACAGGCGCTGGTCTGTGTGATCGTCGCCGGCGAAGCCTGCAGCAACGCACTGGTGCAGCGACATCGCGAGGCATTGCCGGGGGTGGCGCTGGTCAACGAATACGGCCCGACCGAAGGCACCGTGTGGTGTTCGGCCTGGGAACTGCCTCTTGGTCAGAATGACGACAACGTGCCGATCGGCCAGCCGATTGCCGGCATGCGCATCCACGTACTCGGCCCGGACCTGCAACCGGTGGCCGTTGGCGTCGAAGGCGAGTTGTATGTCGGCGGGGCCGGCATTGCCCGGGGTTATCTACAACGGGCCACGCTGACGGCCGAGCGTTTTGTCCCCGACTTGTTCACGAAGGCGGCGGGTCAGCGCCTGTACCGCACCGGTGACCTGGCGCGTTATCGCGCCGATGGCGTGCTGGAGTATCTGGGCCGGGTCGATCATCAGGTAAAAATCCGCGGCTTCCGCATTGAGCTGGGGGAAATCGAGTCGGCCATGCGCAATGCGCCGGGCATAGAAGACGCCGCCGTGATTTCCCGGGAAACCCCGACCGGCCCGCAACTGCTGGGCTTCGTGGTGTCCCCGGCCGATACCGCCGACATCCGCCTCAACGAATTGCGCAGCCATCTGGCCGAAGTGCTGCCCGAGCACATGCAACCGGCGCGCTTGCAGGTGCTGGAGCGTTTCCCGCTGATGCCCAACGGCAAACTCAATCGTCAGGCCTTGCTCGATCTCGATGTGCGCCGCAGCGTCTTTGTCGCGCCGCGCAACGACCTGGAAAACACCCTGGCGGCGATCTGGGCCGAAGCGCTGCACGTGGAGCGCGTCGGCGTGCACGACAACTTCTTCGAACTCGGCGGGCACTCGCTGCTGGCCACGCGCATTCGTGCGCGGATTCAGGAAGAGCTGAACCTGGCGATCCCGCTCAAGCTGTTTTTCGACGGTGACACCCTGGAACGACTGGCGGCGCAGATCGAGCAGTTCCGTCAGCACAGTGAACATAAAGAAAACGATGTAGACGCCCTCGAAGCGTTGTTCGACGAAGTGGATGAGGAACACGCGCAATGAGTGCTGCACCGGACAGAATGATGACCCTGGCCCAGCGTTTCTGCGGCTTGAGCGCGGACGCCCGGCGTGCGTTGCAACAGAAGATGCACGCCCAGGGGCTGACCCTGGAACTGCTGCCGATCCCGCCACGGGACCGCGATGTCGACACGCTGCCGGCGTCCTACGCGCAGCAGCGCTTGTGGTTCCTCTGGCAGATGCAGCCCCAGGCCACGGCCTACAACCTGACCGGTGCCTTCCGCCTGAACGGCGAGCTCAACCCTGAGGCGCTGGCGCAAACCCTGAGCGCGCTGGTGCAGCGTCACGAAGTGCTGCGCACCACCTTCGTTTTCGATGAGCAGCAAGTGCTGCAAAAGATTCACCCACGGATGGATGCGCCGCTGGTCGAAGTCAGCGTTGGCGACGAGGCCGAACTGCAACGGCAGATCACCCTCAACGCCGAGCAGCCGTTCGACCTGCAACACGGCCCGTTGATGCGCTGCCGTTTGATCCGCCTCGATGCGCAGCAACATGTGCTGGTGCTGACCTTCCACCACATCGTCACCGACGGCGGCTCATTGCCGATCCTGTTGCAGGAGTTCACCCGGCTCTATGCGCAGTTCAGTGTCGGGCAGGCCCCGCAGTTGCCGGAGCTGGGCATTCAGTACGCCGACTTCGCCCGCTGGCAGCGCCTGTGGCTGGAGGCCGGCGAGGCCGAGCGCCAGCTCGATTACTGGCGCGAGCAGTTGGGCAGCGAACATCCGCCTTTGAACCTGCCAACCGACCGTCGTCGCCCGGCCATTCCAAGTCAGCAGGGCGCCAGTGTCGAGCTGGAAATCTCCACTGCGTTGACCGCTCGACTGCGGGACCTTGCCCGCCGCGAAGGCTGCACCTTGTTCATGCTGCTGATGGCGGCATTGCAGACGTTGCTGCACCGCTACAGCGGCGAACAGGACATTCGCGTCGGCGTGCCGATTGCCAACCGCACCCGCCAGGACGTGGAAAACCTGCTGGGCTTTTTCGTCAACACCCAGGTGCTGCGCAGCCAGCCACGGGCCGACCAGCCGTTTGGACAATTGCTGGCCGAGATCAAGGCCGCGGCCCTCGGCGCACAGGCCCATCAGGACCTGCCGTTCGAGCAACTGGTCGATGGCCTGGGGGTGGAGCGCAGCCTGAGCCACACGCCGCTGTTCCAGGTGATGTTCAACCACCAGCGTGACAGTGGCGGCCAACAACGCTGGGACTTGCCGGGGCTGAGCGTCGAACCGCTGATCTGGGATGAGAAAACCACCAAGTTCGATTTGATGCTCGACACCGTCGAGGGCGACGAGGGTATCCACGCGTCGTTCGTCTACGCCACCGAACTGTTCGACGCCTCGACCATTGAGCGCCTCGGCCGGCACTGGCTGAACCTGTTGCAGGCGATTTGCACTGACAGCACGGTTGCCCTGGCCGACCTGTGCATGCTCGACGCCGCCGAGCAGCAAGCTACCTTGCACGACTGGAATCGCACTGCGAGGTTGAACAGCGATCAACCGAACCGGTTGTGCGCCCATCAATTGATCGAAGCCCAGGCCGCCGCGCACCCGAACAACATCGCCGTGACCTGCGACGGCGTCACCCTCACTTACGCCGACCTGAACCGCCGCGCCAACCGCATCGCCCATCGCCTGCGCGAGCGTGGTGTGGGCCCCGACGTGTTGGTGGGCATCGCCCTGGAGCGTTCGCTGGAGATGATCGTCAGCCTGCTGGCGATCCTCAAGGCCGGTGGCGCCTACGTGCCGCTGGACCCGGAATATCCGCAGGACCGCCTGGCCTACCTGCTCGCCGACAGCGGCACGCGCCTGTTGCTGACCGATTCCACGCTGTTGCCGTGCCTGCCGTTGAGCGAAGGCATTGAAGTGATCTGCCTCGATCACGCTGGTGACTGGCTGTCCGAGGCCAGTGCCGACAACCTGCCGAACCTGACCACGCCAGCGAACCTGGCCTACGTCATCTACACCTCCGGTTCCACCGGCAAACCGAAAGGCACGCTGCTGCCCCACAGCAACCTGACGCGCCTGTTCAGTGCCACGGAACATTGGTTCGGATTCAACGCTGACGATGTCTGGAGCCTGTTCCACTCCTATGCCTTCGACTTTTCCGTGTGGGAAATCTTTGGTGCGTTGTTCTACGGCGGCAAGCTGGTGGTGGTGCCCCACGCGGTCAGCCGCTCTCCGGAAGACTTCGCTCGCTTGCTTCGTGACGAGCGCGTCACCGTGCTCAACCAGACGCCCTCGGCCTTCCGCCAGTTGATGCCGTTCGCCTGTGCCAACGCGCAAAACATGGCCCTGCGCTGCGTGGTGTTCGGCGGCGAGGCACTGGACGTGGCCAGCCTGCGTCCGTGGTATGACGCCTTCGATGACCGGCAGCCGCTGCTGATCAACATGTACGGCATCACCGAAACCACGGTGCACGTGACCTACCGACCGCTGTCCCGCGCCGACCTCGACGGCGCCAACAGCTCGCCGCTGGGGGAGCCGATCGCCGATCTGCGCTGGTACGTGCTCGACCCGCGCCTGAACCCGGTGGCCAAGGGTTGCGTCGGTGAGTTGTACGTCGGCGGTGCCGGCCTTGCTCGCGGCTATCACCAGCGTGCCGACCTGACCGCCACGCGGTTTGTGCCGGACCTGTTCGCCGCCGAATCGGGCGCGCGCCTGTATCGCACCGGCGATCTGGCGCGGTATTGCGCCGATGGCAGCATCGAATACGCCGGGCGTATCGACCATCAGGTGAAGATCCGTGGTTTCCGCATCGAACTGGGGGAAATCCAGGATCGCCTGCAAAGCCATCCGGCCATCGAGCAAGCGCTGGTGCTGGCGCCCGAGGTCAATGGCAGCCCGCAACTGGTGGCGTGGTTCACCGCGACCGGCGACGACAGCGATTTGCGCCAGTCCCTGCGCGAGCATTTGCAGGCCGGTTTGCCGGATTACATGGTGCCGGCGCACCTGATCAAACTCGACCAATGGCCGCTGACCGGCAACGGAAAACTGGATCGCGCTGCATTGCCCAAGCCTGACGCAGCGCTGGCCCAGCAGGCGTACACGGCACCGATTGATGCGCTGCAAACCGAGTTGGCGGCGATCTGGCAAGACGTGCTCAAGCTCGAGCGCGTAGGCATCGACGACAACTTCTTCGAACTGGGCGGCGACTCGATCATCTCGATCCAGGTGGTCAGCCGCGCGCGTCAGGCCGGCATTCGCATCACCCCGCGGGACCTGTTCCAGCACCAGACCGTGCAGAGCCTGGCGAAGGTCGCTTTACGCAGTGCAGGGCTGGTGATCGATCAGGGACCGGTGCGTGGCGAGGTGCTGCTGACGCCGATCCAGCACTGGTTCTTCGAGCAACACATCGAGGCCCGTCATCACTGGAACCAGTCGCTGCTGCTGGAACTGCGCGAGCCGCTGGACAGCGCCAGCCTGCAACAGGCCTTGGCCGCATTGGTGGAGCATCACGATGCATTGCGCCTGCGGTTGCGTAATGTCGACGGCGTCTGGCAACAGACCCAAGCCGAGCAGTGGAACAGCGCCGAGGTGCTGTGGCAGCGCCAGGCCGCCAATACCGATGAACTGCTTGAACTGTGCAACGCCGCGCAAGCCAGCCTGAATCTGCAGGACGGCCCGCTGTTGCGCGCCTTGTTGGTGGACATGGGTGCCGCAGGTCAACGCTTGCTGCTGGTGGTGCATCACCTGGCGGTGGACGGCGTGTCCTGGCGATTGCTGCTGGAAGATTTGCAAACGGCTTACCAGCAGGCGCAGCAAGTTCAACCCTTGCGTCTGCCATCGAAAACCAGTGCCTATCAGGCCTGGGCCGCTCGCCTGCAATCCCATGCGCAAAGTGCCGGGTTGGCCAGCCAGGCCAGTTACTGGCAAGGCCAGTACCGCGACGTGCAAGTTGAACTGCCCGCCGACAACCCCGAAGGCAGCCTGGCCAGCCAGCATGCCGTCAGCGTGGAAACCGTGCTCGACAGCACCTTGACCCGCCAACTACTGCAGGACGCCCCGGCGGCGTACCGCACCCAGGTCAACGACCTGTTGCTGACGGCGCTGGCGCGGGTATTGGGCCAATGGACCGGCCAATCGTCGACCCTGGTGAAATTGGAAGGCCATGGCCGCGAAGACCTGTTCGACGACATCGACCTGACCCGCACCCTGGGCTGGTTCACCTCGATTTTCCCGGTGAAACTCACCCCGGCCACTGATCTGGCCGGCAGCATCAAAGCGGTCAAGGAACAGCTGCGCGCCGTGCCCGACAAAGGCATCGGCTTCGGCATCCTGCGTTATCTGGCCGACGCCGGCCTTGAGGATCTGCCGTCGCCGCAGGTCACCTTCAACTACATGGGCCAGTTCGACGCCAGTTTCGACGAGCAGGCGCCGTGGCGCCCGGCCCGGGAAAATGGTGGCGCCGAGCAAGGCGCATCGGCCGAACTGGACCGGGGCCTGAGCATCAACGGCCAGGTCTACGCCGGGCAACTGCGCCTGAGCTGGACCTTCAGCGGTGAAGTGTTCAAGCCGCAGACCGTGCAGCGTCTGGCCGATGCCTACGCCTTGGAACTGCAACAGCTGATCGAACATTGCCTGAGCGGTGCCGGCGGGTTGACCCCGAGCGACGTGCCGCTGGTGCATGTCGATCAGGCGCAACTGGATGCATTGCCGCTGGCGGCCAGCCAGATCGAAGACATCCTGCCGCTGTCGCCGATGCAGCAAGGCATGTTGTTCCACAGCCTGTTCGCCCCGGATGCCGGGGCCTACGTGCCGCAGATGCGCGTGGACGTGCAGGGGCTCGACGTCGAGGCGTTCGGCGATGCCTGGCAACAGACGCTGCAGCGCCATGAAGTGCTGCGCGCGGCGTTCTTCAGCGAAAGCAATGGTTCGCGGCCGCTGCAAGTGATCCTGGCCGACGCCACGCTGCCGCTGACCGTGCTCGACTGGCGCGATCAAACCAAGGTGACCGAAGCGCTGGATCGCCTGGCCGAGGACGACCGTTTGCGCGGCTTCGACCTGACGGCGGCGCCGTTGCTGCGCCTGACCTTGGTGCAGACCAGCAGCGACACTCATCACCTGATCTTCACCAACCACCACATCCTGCTGGACGGCTGGAGCACTTCGCAGTTGTTCGGCGAAGTGCTGCAGCGGTATTGCGGAATCATGCCCGCGCCTGGTGTCGGTCGTTATCGCGATTACATGACCTGGCTGGGCACCCGTGATCGCGCCGCGTGCGAAGCGTTCTGGCTGGAGCAATTGCAGTCGTTCGCCGAGCCGACGCGACTGGCCGGCGCCTTGCCGGGGCCGGTCGCAGGGCAGGGCGATGCTCATCGCACCCTGCACCTGAGCCTGGACCGCGCGGCCACCGAGCGCCTGAGCGGCTTTGCCCGTCAGGCCCGCGTCACGCCCAACACCCTGCTGCAAGCGGCGTGGCTGTTGCTGTTGCAGCGCTACACCGGGCAGCAGACGGTGGCGTTCGGCGCCACGGTGTCGGGGCGTCCGAGTGAGTTGCAGGGGATCGAGCAGCAGATCGGTCTGTTCATCAACACCTTGCCGGTGATCGCCACACCGCACCCCGAGCGCACCGTCAGCCAATGGATCGATGAAGTCCAGGCACTCAACCTCAGGTTGCGCGAAGTCGAATACACGCCGCTGGCGGATGTGCAGCGCTGGGCCGGTCATTCCGGCGAAGCGCTGTTCGACACTCTGCTGGTATTCGAAAACTATCCGGTGGCGCAAGCGCTGGAGGAGGGTAACGCCAGCGCGCTGAAGTTCTCCGGCATCAGCAACCACGACCAGACCAGCTTCCCCCTGGCCATCGCCGCCGAGCTGGGTGAATGCCTTGATTTGCGTTTCAACTACGACACGGCGCTGTTCAGCGCCGAAGCCATCGAAGGCTTGAGCGCACGTCTGTTGGCGTTGCTCGATGCCATGGTCCGTGCGCCGCAGCAGGCATTGGGGCGCTTGAGCCTGCTCGATGCCGTACAAACGGCGCAGCAGGTCGAAGGCTTCAACCGCACCGCGCAGACCTGGCCGGACGTGCGTCCGGTCTACCAGTGCTTCGAAGCCCAGGTGCTGCAAACCCCGGAGGCCCCGGCCCTGGTGTTTGCCGGCCAGACCCTCAGCTATCGCGAGCTCAACCAACAGGCCAACCGGCTGGCGCACTACCTGCGCAGCCAGGGCGTCGGCGCCGAAGTGCTGGTGGGCATTGCCGCCGAGCGTTCGCTGGACCTGGTGATCGGTCTGTTGGCGATCATGAAAGCCGGTGGCGCCTACGTGCCGCTGGACCCGGACTATCCGCGCGAACGCCTGGAACACATGTTCGAAGACAGCGGTGTAAACCTGCTGTTGACCCAGCGTCATCTGCTCCAGCAGTTGCCGATTCCAGCCGCCACCACCGCGATCTGCCTGGACGACATGGCGCCGTTGCTCGAAGGCCTGAGCGAAGAAAACCTGCCCTGCGTGGTCGAACTGCAATCGCTGGCCTACATGATCTACACCTCCGGCTCCACGGGTAAACCCAAGGGCGCGGCCAACCGACACGACGCCTTGTACAACCGCTTGGCGTGGATGCAGGACGCGTACCCACTGGACGGGCGCGACACAGTGTTGCAGAAAACCCCGTTCAGTTTCGACGTGTCGGTCTGGGAGTACTTCTGGCCATTGATGACCGGTGCACGCCTGGCCGTGGCCGAACCGGGCGCCCATCGCGATCCGGCGCAACTGGTCGGCCTGATCGAGCAGTACCAGGTCAGCACCCTGCATTTCGTGCCGTCGATGTTGCAGGCGTTTGTCCAGGGCGAAGGCTTCGAGCGTTGCGCCAGCCTGCGGCAGATCCTGTGCAGCGGCGAAGCCTTGTCGGCGGACTTGCAGCACAGCCTGTTCCGCGTGCTGCCCAACGTCGGCCTGTACAACCTGTACGGCCCGACCGAAGCGGCCATCGACGTGACCCACTGGACCTGTGTCGACGACGGTGGCTTCAGCGTGCCGATCGGTTATCCGATTGCCAACCTGGTGACCTACATCCTCGACGACAGCCTGCAACCGCAAGTGCAGGGTTGCGTCGGTGAGCTGTACCTGGGCGGCATCGGCCTGGCCCGTGGTTATCACAATCGTGCGGACCTGACCGCCGAGCGTTTCGTCGCCAGCCCATTCGGTGAGGGGGGCGAGCGCCTGTACCGCACCGGCGACCTGGCGCGTTACCGCGAGGACGGCGTGATCGAATACGTCGGGCGCATCGACCATCAAGTGAAGATCCGTGGCTTGCGCATCGAGCTCGGGGAAATCGAAGCCTGCCTGCTGGAGCATCCGTCGGTGCGCGAGGCGGTGGTGGTCGCCCTCGACATTGGCAAGTCCAGGCAACTGGTGGCTTACGTCGTGGGTGATGCCTCACTCGATCCCCTCAAGCAACACCTGCGCAACGCGCTACCCGAGCACATGCAGCCGAGCCACGTGCTGCTGCTCGATCAGTTGCCGGTGACGCCCAACGGCAAGCTCGACCGCCGCGCATTGCCGCAACCGGATCAGCAAGTGCGCGAATACATCGCGCCGCGCAATGCCGTGGAAGCGACGCTGCAAGCGGTGTGGCAGGCGTTGTTCGAAGTGCCGCAGATTGGCATGCAGGACAACTTCTTCGAACTGGGCGGCGACTCCATCGTCTCGATCCAGGCCGTCAGCCGCGCACGCAAGGCCGGGTTGAGCATTTCCCCCAAGCACGTGTTCAGCCACCCGACCATCGCCGAACTGGCGACGGTTGCTCAACCGTTCACGGCGGATCAAGCCGTGCCGACGGTGGTTGCACCGGCAGCAAAAATCGAACTGAGTGACGCGCAATGTCAGGCGCTGGAATTGACGGCAGACGAAGTCGAGGATGTTTATCCGCTGTCACCGATGCAGCAGGGCATGCTGTTCCACTCGGTGCAGGACGGTGACTCGGGGTTGTACGTCAACCAGATCGAAGTGGGTGTGCGCGGCGTTGATGGCGCGCGTTTCCGCGAAGCCTGGGCCGATGCTGCCCAACGTCACGGGATTCTGCGCACCGCATTCCTCTGGGAAGGCGACAAGGAACCGCTGCAAGTGGTGCTGCGCGATGCGCCTTCGCTGCTGACCGAACTGGACTGGCGTGGCCTGGATAATCAGCCTGAGCGTGTACGCCAACTGGCCCTCGAAGAGCGCGAACGCGGCTTCTCGCTGAACCGCGCACCCTTGTTGCGCCTGTTGCTGGTACGTCTGGAAGACGACCGCTATCGCCTGATCTGGACCTACCACCACATCCTCATGGACGGCTGGAGCGTGTCGCGTCTGATCGGTGAAGTGCTGCGCCATTACAGCGGTGAGGAGCACGAGCCGGTGGCGGCGTATCGCGACTACATCGACTGGCTCGGCCAGCAAGTCGCCGAGGCCAGCGAGGTTTTCTGGAAAGGCAAACTGAGCAATCTGGAAGGCGCCACCCACCTGGCCCGCGCCTTGCCGGCCAAGACGCCGCAAGCCGGTTATCACGCGATCTACACGCACCTGAGTGCACAGCAGACCGCGGGTTTGCAGGCCTTTGCCCAGCAACAGCAAGTAACCCTCAACACCCTGGTGCAAGCCGCGTGGCTGCTGCTGTTGCAGCGCTATACCGGCCAGCGCACCGTAACTTTCGGCGCCACGGTTTCCGGGCGCCCGGAAACCCTCAACGGCTCGGAGAACATGCTCGGGCTGTTCATCAATACCTTGCCGGTGGTCAACACGGTGCCGACCGAAGCCAGCGTCGGCGACTGGCTGCGGGAGATCCAGGCTTATAACCTCGACATCCGCGACTTCCAGCAAACCCCGCTCAGCGATATCCAGCGCTGGGCAGGGCAGGGCGGGCAGTCGTTGTTCGACAGCATCATCGTGTTCGAAAACCAACCGGTGGACCGCACCCTGCGCGAGTGGAACGGCGACTCCCTGCGCTTCGAGGACGTCTCCGATTTCGGCCTGACCAGCTTCGCCATGGACCTGATGGTCAGCCTCGACGAAGGGCTGCGCATCGAGTACATGCACCAGCGCGATCAGTTCGACCTGACCACGGTCGAAGTCCTGCGCGGCCACATGGAGAGCCTGATGCAGCGCCTGTGCGACGACGCCGGGCGCGCCGTCGGTGAGCTGGGCCTGCTGACCCTGGACGAAGGCCGGGCGCTGGACGGCGAACTGCCGGTGGTGGCCGAGGGTGACGAGACGCCGGTGCACGAACTGATCCGTCAGCGTGCACGACTGCAACCGGATCACACGGCGCTGGTGCTCAGTTATGCCGAGCGCGACGCCGAGCAGTTGAGCTACGCCGAACTGGACCGGCGCTCCGATGCCCTGGCGGTGCATCTGCTGGAACAGGGCGTGCAGGCCGAAGACGTGATCGGCGTGTTCATGGAGCGCTCGCTGGAGCTGGTGGTGTCGCTGCTGGCAGTGATGAAGTGCGGCGCCGTCTACGTACCGCTGGACCCGCAATACCCGCAGGAACGCCTGCGCTACATGATGGCCGACAGCGACATGCGCCTGTTGCTGACCCAGGAGCGGCTGCGCGATAGTGCGCAACTCAATCCGGGCACGGCGATGGTCGCGGTGGATCGCCTGAACCTCGACCTCGAGGTGCCGGCACCGCAACGCGCGGTGCACGCCGAGCAACTGGCCTACCTGATCTACACCTCGGGCTCCACCGGCAAGCCGAAAAGCGTCGCCGTGGCCCACGGGCCGCTGAGCATGCACGTACAAGCCATCGCCGAGCTGTACGAGATGGACCCGGACAATCGCGAACTGCATTTCATGTCGTTCGCCTTCGATGGTGCCCATGAACGCTGGATCACCGCGCTGATCAGCGGCTCGACCCTGGTGATCCGCGACAACACCTTGTGGACCGCCGAGCAGACCCTGGAGGTGCTGCACCGCCAGCGCATCAGCGTCGCCTGCTTCCCGCCGGCGTACCTGCTGCAACTGGCCGAGCACGCCGAGTTGCAGGGCGGTGATCCGCCGCCGGTGCGCATCTATTGCTTCGGTGGCGATGCGGTGCCGGACGCCACCTTCGAACGGGTCAAGCACACACTCAGGCCGCAATTCCTGGTCAACGGCTACGGCCCGACGGAAACCGTGGTCACGCCGCTGCTGTGGAAAATCGCCGCCGACGGCCACTGCCAGGCGATGTACGCGCCCATTGGCCAACGCGTCGGAACCCGCAGCCTGCACGTGCTGGACATGGACCTCAACCCGCTGCCGGTGGGCATGGTCGGCGAGTTGTACATCGGCGGACGGGGTGTCGCACGCGGCTACCATCGTCATCCGTGGCAGAGCGCCGAGCGCTTCGTCGCCGACCCGTTCAGCACCGAGGGCGGGCGCCTGTACCGCACCGGCGACCTGGTGCGCCGTCGCGAGGATGGCGTGTTCGATTACGTCGGGCGCATCGACCATCAGGTCAAGGTGCGCGGCTTCCGCATCGAACTGGGCGAAATCGAAGCCCGCTTGCGCGAGCAGGCCGGGGTCAACGATGCGCTGGTGGTGGTGCGTGACAACGGTCAGGGGCCGCAATTGGTGGGTTATGTGGTAGCAGCGCAAGACGATGGCCTCGGCCCGCGGTACCAGGCGGCATTGCGCGAGAGCCTGCCCGACTACATGGTGCCGACGCAGGTCGTGGTACTGCCGCGCTTCCCGCTGACCCCCAACGGCAAGCTCGACCGCAAGGCCTTGCCGGATCCGGCCTTCACCGGCCGCGACTACGTGGCCCCGCGCACGCCGCTGGAATGGGCATTGGCGGAGATCTGGCAGCAGGTGCTGGGCATCGAGAAAGTCGGCATTACCGACAACTTCTTCGAGTTGGGCGGTGATTCGCTGCGCACGCTCAAGGTGATCTCGAAAGTCCGCGCCCTGAATGAGCCTGGCTTCCAGCTCAAGCTGCGGGACATGATGGCCAAGCCGACGATTGCCGGGTTGTCCGGTGTCGATGAGGCGCCGCTGCGACAGAGTCCGCAACCGCTGTTGCTGCTCAATCAGGTGGTAGGCGATCAGCCGCCGCTGTTCTGCCTGCACGCCGGTTTCGGTACGGTGTTCGATTACGAGCCACTGGCCCGGCGCCTGGAGGGCGAGCGCACGGTGTACGGCGTGCAATGCCGGATGCTGCTCGACCGGCAGTGGCACGACACCTCGCTGGCGCAGATGGCCGCCGACTACGTCGAGGCGATCCGCGCGCGGCAACCCCAGGGGCCGTACCACGTGCTGGGCTGGTCGCTGGGCGGGGCGTTGGCGTTGATGGTGAGTGACTTGTTCGAACAGCAGGGCCAGCGTGTGGCATTCGTCGGTCTGGTGGACAGCTTTGTGCCGACCCAGGCCAATGCCGTTGCCAGCCCGGATGAGTGGCGCGCGGATTTGGCCGAGTTCCTGGGTGCAACCTTGGGCATGGATGGAGTGGTGATCGCCCAGGCATTGAATGCCGAGAGGTCAGGGGACCACGAAGGCGTGGCGCGGATCATTCGCGCGGTGATCGACAGCGAAAGCGATCAGACCAGCGGTTACGCATTGCTCGGTGCCGATGAGTTGGCCCAGACGTTCATGGTCAGCACGCGCTTGAAGGCGCTGTCGCGGCAGGTCGAAACATTGCCAATTACGCAGGCCGAACTGCATTGCTGGTGGGCCGACGGCAACCCGACGACCGAACGCGCGACCCTGGAGCGTCAGCAACCACGGTTGCGCAAGGTGCAAACGGTGATGGCCGGCCACTTCGATATCCTGCAGCAGGATGAGTGCCTGGACGCCGTGGTGGCGGCGCTGGGTCGGGAGCTGGTGCCGCAGATCTAAACCGTTCATTCGTGGTCAGGCCCACTTACCTGTGGCGAGGGGGCTTGCCCCCGTTGGGCTGCGAAGCGGCCCCAAAACCAGTCACCTCGGTTATTCAGGCATACCGCATTGTTCGGGTTTACGACTGCTTCGCAGCCGAACGGGGGCAAGCCCCCTCGCCACAGGTAAGTAATCCTGGCCACAGATTTTCATTCGCTTCAGAAGTTCTTGAGCTCGCCCTAATGAACGCCCCCCACGGTTCGTTTATTGGGCGAGCTTTTTATTTTTGGAGACTACCGCCCATGGCACTGCACCCGGACATCGAAGGATTTCTAGAGCTGGCCGAGTTCGGCCGCCTAAGCGGCAAAAGCCAACCCATGCATGAGCTGAGCCCCGGAGAAGCGCGGCAGCAGTTCGAACAGACTTCGCAGTTGCTCGACGCGGCGCCAACGGGCGCGTTGACGGTGACGGCGGTCAACATTCCCGCGCGCGACGGGCATGTGCTCAACGCGCGGCTGTACGCCAAACCGCAACCCGGCAGTGAGCCGCGCCCGGTGTTGCTGTACTTCCATGGCGGCGGCTACGTGGTGGGCAGCCT
This sequence comes from Pseudomonas grandcourensis, assembly GCF_039909015.1. NCBI lineage: Bacteria > Pseudomonadati > Pseudomonadota > Gammaproteobacteria > Pseudomonadales > Pseudomonadaceae > Pseudomonas > Pseudomonas grandcourensis. The sequence continues at coordinate 4,822,456 of NZ_CP150919.1, read as the reverse complement.
CGATTCCCACGACACCCTGTGCCGGCGTCTGGCGCTGGCGGGGGAGTTTGCCGTGTTGTCGGCGGATTATCGCCTGGCGCCGGAACACCGTTTTCCCACCGCTTACAACGATGCCGAAGACATCACCCGTTGGCTGGCCATCACCGGAGCCAAGGCGTTGGGGCTGGACGCCAGGCGCATTGCGCTGGCGGGGGACAGCGTCGGCGGCAGCCTGGTGGCATCGCTGAGCATCGCTATTGCCCAGGACCCATTGGGCTGGCCGCTGGTGCCGCGCCTGCAAGTGTTGCTGTACCCGGTGATCGACGCGGTAAAAAAGCGTCCGTCCCTTGCGCGATTCGCCGAAGGCTATCTGCTGGAAGCCACCACGCTGGAGTGGTTCTACCAGCAATACCAACGCAGCGAGGCCGACCGCGCCGACTGGCGTTTTTCGCCACTGTACGCCGAACGCGTGCAAGGGCTGACGCCGACGGTGCTGTGGCTGGCCGAGTACGATCCGTTGCTCGATGAAGGCCTGGCCTGGGCCGAGAAACTGCGCGCGGCGGGGCAACCCTTGGTGCTGGGGGTCAAGGCCGGCATGACCCACGACTTTGCGCGCATGGGCGAAATGGTTCAGGAGGTGCCGGGGATGCTGGTGCAACTGGCGGCGCAGATTGGCGAGAGTCTGGCCTGACGTATGGCGTAGTGATCAGCGACGCCGACCCCCTGTAGGAGCGAGCCTGCTCGCGATAGCGACAGCACATTCAACATTGATGTGTCTGACCCACCGCCATCGCGAGCAGGCTCGCTCCTACAGGTCTATCGGTGATCTGGAGATTGTGGTCAGGGCGGATCAAGCCGATCCAGCGCCCGATTCACCGCCAGTTCCCCCAGCATGATCACCTGCGCAATCCCCAGCAGCGCATTGCGGCTTGTCCCCTCCAGATGATCCACCAGATCGTTTGCCATGACATTGGCCGACGCCAGCGATTCGCAGGCATGCACCAGCAGGGTTTCGGTACTGAGTTCTGGGTTGACGATAAACATCGTGCTGGGTGTGCGCGGGGTGGCCATGATGTTGGCGCCCGGGTTGAGGTAGTGATTGAGCGCGCGCTCGGCCGCTTCGTGGAATTGTTTTGAATCGGGGCTTTCGTACGGGGAGGCCGGATCGGATTCCGGCGGATTGGGTGTGGGCTTGAACATGGATGGTAAACCTCTCAGTTGAGCCGCAACCTGTCTCGCTACTAAACGGAAGGGTGGCGGCTGTGCGCAAGTTAGTAGACCGGATTACCACCCAAATCCGGCGCACCCGAAGGCGCCATGCACACAGCCACCATCAAATGCAGGCGGACACCTGATTGAAGGACGCTTATGCAACCGATTTTGGATGGTAAGACGGGCTACTAAACCCGATCACTGACAATCAGTGACCCGAACCAAGTTACCGACACCCCCCAAGGCGCACAAGCCGGCGGATTCTGGCGTACCTGTAGGCAACGGCGCAAGGCATTGTGGCTTTCATGAAGTAACCTACAGAGCGCTTAAACAAGCACTGCTGAGTGGTGTTTGTCAGCGACGATCTGATTCCTGCCCTCGTTGTGTTTCGAACGAATAAACGGGAAACACCTGATGGGTTTTCGGTTTGGTGTCCCTCGACACTTCACTCAAAACTGCTAGATTCACCGATCGATTGGCACGACAAGGAATGTTCGTTCATGAAATTTGGCTACCTGATCATCTACGTCAAGGATGTAGAGGCCTCTCTCAAGTTCTTCTCATCGGCCTTCGGGCTCAGCGTTCGGTTCCTCCATGAGTCCGGCACCTATGGCGAACTGGAAACCGGCGAAACCGCGCTGGCATTCGCCGCCGATGAACTGGCCGCATCGAACTTCAGCACCGGTCATGTCCCGGCGCACTCATCCCTCAAACCATTAGGCGTCGAAGTCGGTCTGGTGACCGAGGATGTCCCGGTGGCGCATGCCAACGCGATCCGAGCAGGCGCTAGCGAAATCGCTGCTCCGACTACCAAGCCCTGGGGGCAAACCGTGTCTTACGTTCGTTGCCCTGACGGAACGCTGGTTGAGCTGTGCACACCCGTAAACGCTACCGAGAGTGAGTCTTGAAAGCCGGGCGCGAAGCGAACCACGCAGATAAGTCTGGCAGTAACCTGCAAGTGGTCACGTCAACGGACCCATTCGCGATATTTAAAATCTCAGGGATTACGCCGCAAATCCGGGAGTTGGAAACGGAGGCCGTTGCAGAAGGCTTCAGGTTCCTCTCCCGGTTGACCGAGGAATGGGAACGTGGTGCCAATCGATTCGATCAGGCAGGAGAGTGCCTTTTGGGGGCTTTCCGTAACGGGCGACTGATAGCCATTGGCGGGCTCTCGTGCGATCCATTTGCCGGGCCAGACACAGGAAGATTACGGCGGGTATACGTCGCACGTGCATCAAGGGGCCAGAACGTGGGCAAAGCGTTGGTGCAGCAACTGCTGGAGTTGGCGTGTGAGCATTTTCGCGTTGTGCGACTGTCCACGGACACACCCGAGGGCGCTGCCTTTTACCTGCGCTGCGGGTTCCAGCCGATCCAGGATGATTACGCGACACATGTGAAGCCCACTTCATAACTCGGCAGCGGCTATGTATTATCGGCTTCGGCCCGATGCTGCCCGCCGCTCGCTCCCGTTGGGAAAGGTGAAAGCGTCTCCTCCTTCTACAAACCCTGTCGCCTCTCTTGACGGTCGAGGTTTGGTAATGCGAGCACCAAAGCATCTCGGCTACAGGAGCAGTCATGTTTTCAATCGAGCAGGCCAAGCAAATGGCCAAACAGTTGCGCGCCTCGCTGGAGGAACGCAATCAAGCGGTGACCCATTCCACCGCGCTGGAACTGGTCGCGAAGCAACTGGGCTACAAGGACTGGAACACCGCGTCGGTGATGCTTGCCCAGGCCAACACCCCGCCAGCGCCGAGCATTACCTTCGATAAACCCATCCCCATTTTGCGCAGTTTCGACGAAGCCAAGGCGCGGGAGTTCTATCTGGATTTCCTTGGCTTTAGCGTCGAGTTCGAACATCGTTTCGAGGCGGATTTGCCGCTGTACCTGGGCATCAGTCGCGACGGGCTGCAACTGCATCTTTCCGAGCACCACGGCGATGCCAGCCCGGGCTCGACGGTATTCGTGCCCATGCAAAATATCGAATTGCTCAGGGATGAATTGCAGGGCAAGCGCTACGGCTACGGACGCCCGGATATTGTTCAGCAGGGCTGGGGCAAGGAGCTGCAAGTCTACGACCCGTTCGGCAATCGGATTCGCTTCTGCCAGTATTGATCAGGCGGTGCGGACCAGGGCGACCCGGTCCGCTTTGAACCACCCAGTATTAAGGATGGACACGGCATGACCACGCAGGACACCTCGCTTCAAGACATCGCCGCGCCTGAAGGCGTTTGTTATGGCTGCGGCAGCCAGAACCCGCACGGGCTGCACATCAAGAGCTTCTGGCATGAAGACGGGGTGCATGTCATGGCGCAGCATATGCCGGAGGACAAGTACTGCGGCTGGCCGGGGCTGGTTTACGGCGGTTTGATCGCGATGCTGGTCGATTGTCACTCCAACTGGGCGGCGATGGCTTATCACTACCGGGCAGAACAGCGCGAGGTCGGCAGCCTGCCTCACGTTACATGCGTCACCGGTAACCTGGGCATCAAGTACATCAAGCCCACCCCGATGGGTGTCCCCCTGACACTGCGTGCAAGAGTCGAGGGCGAGGTCGGGCGCAAAAGTCGGGTCATTTGCGAGGTCTTCGCCGGGGATGTGCTGACCGCTGTCGGGGACTCCACGTTTGTCCGCGTCGATACCGAGCAACTCAGGGCCGACGCGCACGATCGCAAGGTCGACCCCCATCAGGCTTGATGCCGGAAAAACCGCAGTCAATCGTAAGGGAAAACGGATGAATCAGTGTTCTGGGCGGTGCCGATGAGCGGCCTGCAATGGGTGTTCGCTGCGGTTTCCGCAATCATCCTGTTTATCTACGGTCTGCAAGGCTTCAGCCGGGAGTTGCGGGCCATCGGTGGCGATGCGTTGCAGGCCTGGCTTGGGCGGGTGACGGCCAGTCGCTGGAGTGGTTTTGCCGTCGGTGCGCTGGCCACCGCGGCCATGCAATCGAGCAGTGCCGTCACATCGCTGACAACGGTGCTGGTCGATGCGTCGGCCATTTCGTTCCGTGCCAGCCTTGGGGTGTTGCTGGGCGCCAATGTCGGGACGACCGCGACGGCCTGGCTGGTGTCGCTGAAGCTGACGAGTATCGGCCCCTTCTTCATTGTTCTTGGCGCGCTGCTTTCGGCGCTGCCCAGGCATGTGAGTGTCGTCGGTAAGTCGGTGTTTTATTTCGGGCTTATATTTTTCGCGCTCGATCTCATCTCGACCGAACTCAAGCCGCTCCAGGCGCAGCCGGTATTCATCGAGTGGATCTCCCTTGCCCAGGCGCCATGGCTGGGCATTTTGACCGGGATGGTGTTCACCGCCATCGTGCAGTCGAGCAGCGTGACCAGCGGCGTCGCCATCTTGCTGGCCCAGCAAGGCGTGCTGCCTGCCGAGGCGGCGATCCCTATCGTGATCGGGGCCAACGTCGGGTCGACGTCGACCGCGTTGCTGGCCAGTGTCGGCATGAGCGCGGTAGCCCGTGCCACCGCCATTGCCAACGGCCTGTTCAACATCGCCGGCGCCATCGTGTTTTTCCCCTTTCTGCCGCAGTTCTCCCAGGCCATGGTCGAGTTTGCCGGCGACCCGGGGATGGCAGTGGCCTGGGCGCACCTGATCTTCAACCTGACCACTGCACTAGTATTGCTGGTGTCTCTGGACTGGATAGAGCCACCGATCCGCAGGCTGTTGCTGCGCGATCAGGCTTGATCCGCCGCGACGTCTACGCCATCACCCGGTTGCGCCCGCTCTGCTTGGCCAGGTAGAGACGCTCATCGGCCCGTTTCAGTACGCTTTCGGGTGTCAGGGTGTCCGTGCCCTGGCAAGCCACGCCGATGGACATGGTGAGCTTTCCAACCTGCGGCACCTCGGCCTGCGCGATGTGCTCGCGTATCCGTTCGGCAATGGTCCGGGCGATCTCCTGCGGCGTATCCGGAAGGATCAGCGCAAACTCTTCACCACCGGAGCGGCAGGCGAGGTCGCCGGCCCGTGAGTTCTGTTTGAGGATATCGGCGACCTCCTTGAGTGCCACATCACCGGCGTCATGTCCGAAAGTGTCGTTGACCCTTTTGAAGTGATCGATATCCAGTGCCAGCACCGAATAGGCCCGGCCGGTTTTTGCCAGCAGATCCAGGACGCTGCCCATGGCCCTTCGATTGGCCAGGCCGGTCAGGGGATCGCTTTGCGCTTCATGGCTGAGTTGGCCGAGCTTTTGCTGGAGCAGCTGCACGCCGGTCAGCATGGCCTGGCGAATGGTCGACGCATCGCGGTACCAGGCATGGACTTGCTGCAGTTGTTCGGTCGTTTGCGGTGCGGCCAACTGGTTGGCGGCCGCCGACAACTGACGCAACGGGCGGGCGATCAATGACGTACCCAGCAAAATCAGGCCCAGCCCCAACAGGCCGGCGGGAATCATGCCCAGCACCATATTGCGCATGAGTTGCCCCAGCGGGGCGAGGCTGCGCTCCCTGGGTTGTTGCACCACGACCGCCCAGTTGGCGTCCGGCACCTGGGCAAAACCGGCCAGCATGGGGATGCCTTTGTAGTTCGGGCCTTCCAGGGAGCCACTTTCGCCGCGCAAGGCCGCATCCACCGACAGGCTCCAGCCCAGGACCTCGCCGATCCGCTTCGGGTCCGGGTGATACAGCAGCCGCCGATTGCCGTCGGCGACGAAGGCAAAGGTGCCTTCATGATGAAAGTGACGGCTGATGACCGTATGAAATGCGCTTTGCTTGAGCAGGTAGACGGAGCCGCCGACGACACCGAGGAACTTCCCCGACGGGTTGAAGACCGGTTGTGAAATGAACACCACCAGATTGCCCGCCGTGGAAACGTAAGCCGCGCTGACCGACGGGCGACGCTCCTTGAGTACCTGCTCGATGCCCTCCGAGGACAGGTTGGTGCCGACGATCTGCAAGGTATCCGGGTACGCCTGGAGCACCTTGCCATCGGCATCGACAATGGCGATGGAGTTGAAGTCGGAATCCTGGGCCTGCAGGCGAATGGCTTCTTCGCGCAGCACTTCGGGGTCGTTCCAGTGCTGGCCAAGCGTATTGGCGCTGTAGTCCAGGCGACTGTGGGCCGAGTTCAGGAACTCACCGATGCTGGAAGCGACCTTGGCGGCGTAGGCGGCATTGGCCTCGAGCGTCGAATGGATCAGGGACTGACGCTGCACCCGGTAAGCGACGTAGAGGCTGTTGCACAGCGTCGCCAGGACCGAGAGCAGGACGAAGAAAAGAATCAGCCCTCGCAGGTCGATGGGAAATGGCCTGGACAGCTTCGCGCGGCTACCTTGCTCGTTGAAGGCACTGTTGGGGTCATCCGCTGGCGTCACCATTTTCGATCCATGAATGGGAGTGTTGTGAGGGGAGGAAGACTGCTTTGCAGGATAGGCAGAGAGCGCCGGGTTGTCACATACAGGCCGGAGAAAACAGAACCGGGCCCTTGCGGCCCGGTTTTTTGTTGGTGCGCCAGGCATGGCGCGTTGCGCGCAAGCGCAACCAGTTTGGCTGTGGTGGCCACGCTGGTGACTTGGAGGTGAAAGTCCTCTACACACCCGGCAAGGGGAAGTGTTAGCCAGAGGCAAGGGTGTCGCGGGTGACTGCGAATCTGAAGGAAGCCCGAGGCAAAATGCTGGCCTGACGAACAGGAAGCGGATTAGGCGGTGCAGCGGGGTAAGAAGGCCAATATCTTCAAAGCCCAATACTTGCACGGAACGCTGTGACGTAGATCCGACAGGCATAAGCAGGAAGGTCGCGCGAATTACCCTGGGAGATCTGTTTAGCCTGCCATGTGCTACCGGCGTCGCGAGATGACGGGATGGGCGACAGAAGTCAGCAGAGGCCGTAGTAGTTGCTCGAAACCGGAGTAATGAAGGGCTGAACCTGCCATGAGTGGATAGTCGGGTGTGATCTCTGCTGGAGCGTAAAGCAGAAACTCCGCGTAGCGGGGGTCGAGACCATCAGGAGGTAGGAGCCGGAAGCTCCGAGGGCCGGTCTGGGCGCTTAGATACCGCAGGCGACACATCAACGGAACCAAGCTCGCTGACGTTGTTTATCAGTAGGCAGGAACCGCCGTATACGGAACCGTATGTACGGTGGTGTGAGAGGACGGCGGGGGCAACCCCGCCTCCTACTCGATCAGCAGATCCGGGCTTAGCCCAAATGCTCCTGATCCTGGATGATCGCGTTGTCCAGGGCCTCCAGCAACGCTTTGCGCACTTTCAGTTTGGTGTTCTTGTGCGCGGTCATGTTGATCTTCTTCAACTGACGAGCCGCGGCCAGTGCCGCGCCTTGCAGTTCTTCAGGCGAGACCACCACATCAAGGAAGCCGGCAGCCACGGCACCTTGTGGATTGAACATCTCGCCGTTGACCACCGAACGCTGCAACGCCACTTTGTTCAGGCGGTCACGGGCGATCTCGATACCCGCGTGGTGCATGGTCATGCCGATCTGCACTTCGTTCAGGCCAATGCTGAACGCGCCGTCTACGCCGATGCGATAGTCGGCCGACAACAGCAGGAACGCGCCTTTGGCCACCGCATGCCCCGGGCACGCAACGATCACCGGGAAGGGGTGCGATAGCAGGCGGCGGGCCAGGGTCGAGCCGGCGGTCACCAGTGCCACGGCTTCTCTAGGACCGGCCGTCATCACCTTCAGGTCATAGCCACCAGAGAGAATGCCCGGCTGGCCGGTAATGATCACCACCGCACGATCAGTCACGGCCCGATCCAGCGCAGCGTTGAACTCGGCAATCACATCTGGGGAGATGGCGTTGACCTTGCCATTGCTCAAGGTCAGGGTCGCGATACCGTCTTCGAGATGGTAGGAAATCAACTCACTCATGACGCTATTCCTTTCAATAAAGTTGGGCAGACGTTACCCACCGCCGCAAGCCAGGTAAAGCGCCGTGACTGACTCGCCAGTCACCCTCTGCCCGCCCGCCAGGCGTAGCCCGCCGTGCCTGCCGCGTATTCCCCTCTATATAGAAGAGGGCACGAAGCCGGAGATTGGCCGGTTTGCCATGGCCCGGAACGACCAGAAACGCTGAATCGCGTTAACCGCATGAAAATTCTGAAAAAATATTTGCCATCGGAAAAGCTTTCGACTACATTAGCGCGCCTCGACAGACAGAACTTGTTTGAAGAGATACGGTGAAGTGTCCGAGTGGCTTAAGGAGCACGCCTGGAAAGTGTGTATACAGGAAACTGTATCGAGAGTTCGAATCTCTCCTTCACCGCCACATTCGATGTAAACAAAACCCCTGGTTTCGAAAGAAACCGGGGGTTTTGTGTTTTAGGCGTTTGATTTTCGGCAAGTAAGAAACAAGAGGCGTCTACCGCACTGGCAGTGACCTGGCAGGCCCGGCTGTTAGACTGCGCAAACTCTTCGAACGGAATCGACATCATGCCCCATCCTCGTGCCAGTTTTCGCGGCGCAGCCAGGCTCATCGCGGCTGTGTCGTTTGTTGCCAAGTCATCACTGGCCCTCGCATCCGCCCCTGCAACTTTTCCCGACGCTGAAGCCAGTGACCCGGCCAGACTCGGGTGGATGGTCGGTTCTCCACCCCCTGCCGATCGCACCGTGCGATTTGAAGACGGCAGCTATTTCCAGTTCCCGGCAATGCGCTGGAGTGTTTCGAATTTCCGGCAACTGATGCCGACGATCAACGTTTCGCGCGGCCTGGGTGCTCCGGTTCCACTGGAGACAGTGCTGCGCAAAGAGATCGACGGGATCAGTTTCGTCCCCCTTGGCGCCAAGGCGCCTATGACCTGGGAGCAATCCCTCGCGGCCACGTACACCGATGGCATTGTGGTGATGCACCGCGGGAAAGTTGTCTACGAACGTTACTTCGGCGTGTTGAAGCCGGACGGTCAGCACGCGGCGATGTCAGTGACCAAGTCCGTGGTCGGAACGCTGGGTGCCATGTTGGTGGCGCAGGGGCGCATCGATGCTGACAAGCGGGTTGCCGAGTATGTACCTGAGCTGACGGATTCTGCGTTTGGCAGCGCCACGGTGCGGCAGGTGCTCGACATGACCACGGGCCTCAAATACAGCGAAGACTACGCAGACCCGAACGCCGAGGTCTGGGCCCATGCCAGGGCAGGCAACCCGTTGCCCAAGCCCAAGGGTTATGAAGGCCCTCGCAGTTACTACGAGTTTTTGCAGACAGTGCAACCGCAAGGCGAGCACGGCAAAGCGTTCGCCTACAAAACCGTCAACACCGATGTGTTGGGCTGGGTCATTGCCCGCGCCACCGGCCGCAATGTTGCGCAACTGCTGTCGGAGAACATCTGGAGCCGGTTGGGTGCCGAACAGGACGCCTATTTCACCGTGGACTCCATCGGCACGCCGTTCGCCGGTGGTGGCTTGAATACGGGGTTGCGGGATCTGGCGCGTTTTGGCGAGATGTTGCGTAACGGCGGTCGGTTCAACGGCCAGCAGATCGTGCCAGAGGCAGTGATCGACGATATCCGTGGCGGCGGTGATAGGCAGGCTTTCGCCAAGGCGGGGTACACATTGCTCAAAGACTGGAGTTACCGGTCGATGTGGTGGGTGACGGACAAGGAGGGCGGGGCGTTCATGGCGCGTGGGGTTCATGGGCAGCGCATCTATGTCGACCCGAAGGCCGAAATGGTCATCGTCCGCTACGCATCCCATCCGGTGGCCAGCAACTCGGCCAATGATCCCGTCACTTTGCCGGCGTTTGATGCGTTGGCTGAATTTCTGAACAGGAAGGAACACCCATGATCATCACCACAACCCACTCCGTCGAAGGTCGGCAAATTACCGCCTACCTGGATATTGTCAGCGCCGAGTCGGTGCAAGGGATCAACGTTGTCCGCGACGTGTTTGCCGGGATGCGCGACTTTTTCGGCGGGCGCTCCCAGACACTGGAGCGAGCGTTGAAGGAAGCACGCATTCAGGCCACCGATGAGATCAAGGAACGGGCACAGGCGCTTCAGGCGGACGCGGTAGTCGGGCTTGATTATGAGATCAGCATGCCGGCCGGCAAGGGCGGGATGGTCGTGGTGTTTGTGACCGGGACGGCGGTCAAATTGAGGTGAAAGGTGAGAAGCCATTCGTCGGTCACGAGGAAATCAGAACGGCAGGTCCGTTAGTGACCGGCTAGTCTGAAAAACCTTGGCGATCGATATTCTTTCAGGCAAAGGGCTTGCCGGTGTCGGTCGCGCTTTTTGAAAGGGGTGAAGAGATGGCTGATCCGTATATCGAGGACGATGGCGCAGAATTTCCGATCAACAACTCCGTGCGCTGTGGCCAGACCCAGTATGTGGCCAGTTTCGGCGAGGACCAGACTGAGGTCGACAAGATCAAGACCAGGGCGTGCCGGGTATTGAAGGGTAAATTCTTACCCAAGGTGACAGCACCGGTCAGGAAGTAAACGAAGTCAGGAAAACCCCGTCATTTAATGGGTTTTTTTATGCCTGAAAAGATTTTGTTACAAGTTTTTTAAGGGGGCGATCTTTCACAAACTTTTCACGGCCCCCTCCGTAATCTCGACTCATCCGTTAGAAAGCAACACCTGGCCCGTTTCCCCAGCGGGCTTTTTTTTGTCCGCGATAAAACCTTTTCGGTAAATGCTGTCCAATCGTCGCCAATCGCAAAGTTGGACCGGCGTGCTGGACTTTTTCCGCGCAAAAGCATTCAATCTTGCCCCCATTTTTGTATACCCCTATTTTTTGAGGTTTTTGTCATGCGTTTAACACTGCCCGCTCTGGTTCTGGGGCTTCTGGTTGCTCAAGGTGCAATGGCTGGTGACGGCACGGCCGCGTTGGGCGGTGGCCTGGGCGGCGCATTGGGTAATGTGGTCGGCCAGAAGATGGGCGGCAGCACTGGCGCCGCGATTGGCGCAGGCGTCGCAGGCGCGGCGGGCAGCGCAGTTGCCGCCAAAAAAGGTCATCGCACCAGCGCTGCTATCGGTGGCGGTGTCGGTGCAGCCGGTGGTTCGGTGATCGGCAATAGCCTCGGCGGCAAGTCCGGTGCCACCATCGGTGCAGGCCTGGGCGGCGCATTGGGTGGCGGCGTAGGCAGCAACCTGGCCAATGGTCACAAGCGTCACTGATCCTGATTCGGATGTGAAAAGAGCCCGGCTTGATGCCGGGCTTTTTCATTTATGAACGTTTCGCGCCGCAGCAGCTCAAATCTTCCATACCCTGGAAGAATGCGAGGCGTGCCATGAACCGGAAAACCAACGGCAAAAAAAACGGAAGCCTGAATGCTCGACTGTTGATGGTGCCTGCGATTGTTTTTGGATTGCTGGTCTCTCAGGCGGCGCTGGCGGGAGGTAATGGAGATGCCGCGGTAGGCGGTGGTCTTGGTGGGGTGTTGGGCAACGTTGTCGGTGGCCAGGTGGGCGGCAGTACGGGCGCAGCCATCGGTGCAGGTGTCGGCGGAGCGGCCGGTAGTGCCATTGCCGCGCCCAAGCACAGTCGCACCGAGGCGGCGGTAGGCGGTGGTTTGGGTGCCGCGGGTGGATCGGTGGTCGGCAACAGTCTTGGCGGTTCGACCGGATCGGCCATCGGTGCAGGCCTGGGCGGTGCAGCCGGCGGTGCGGTCGGCAATGATCTGGGGAGTGACAGCGGTCATTCCCATTCCGGCAACGGTCATAAACACTCGAACAAGCACCACAATAAGCATCACTAGTTGAGCGAGGCATCCCATGACTGTGAAAAGCGAAGGCAAGGAAGAAAAGGGCCCGAGCGGACTGCCATCCATCAACGATCCTGGCAATGAAGATCCGGGATCGCTGATGGATGATGCGACGGTGCCGCTTAACGATGCTGATGATGCGGGCGATGTGGGGAATATCGAGTTTGAAGATGAGGAAGAGGACGAAGATTGATCGAATCGTGCTGGCGGATTGACCGGTTATCTAGCTGATCGAACGTGTCCATCGTCCGGTCCTCGACATGTCTGGGCCTGAGTCTGCGCGATGTAAGTATTGTTTTGGAGATTTTGGAGAGAGCACGTTGGGCTCACCCTCATCAACCTTTGCTTCACCCAGCCCATCTCGCGCCGAGCCTCCTGCCATGTTCGCCAGTGGGCAGTTCTCGCTCAACCCCAGAGGACTCACCCACCCCGTCGGGTTCCGGGTGTGCCGATACGGGTTCAACCCACCGGCCAGCTTGACCGGATCCTGCGTCAGATAACGACCGATGTCGGGATGGTAGTAGCGATGGCGGTTGTAATGCAGGCCGCTTTCGGCGTCGAAGTATTGCCCCTGAAACCGTAGCGGTTGTTCGAGTCGTTCGCCATCGCCATCGCCCTGGCTCACTTCACGAAGTTTGCCGTGGGCGGTGTATTTGGCCGACCAAACGATGGCGCCACCGTAGCTGGTCAGTTCCTGTGGGGTGCCGAGGTGGTCGAGTTGGTAGTAGCACGGGCAGGCGTCTGGCCGGCCTTTGCCGTCGAGCAGCGCCAGCGGGCGATAGCTGCCGGGTTCGTAAACGTAGCTGCGGTAGTGCTCGGGAGCGCTTTCGGCGATGAGCTGGTCGCCTTGCCAGAAGAATTGCGTGGTCTGGTCGTCGACGGTTTTACGGATGCGCCGTCCGAAGGCGTCGTAGCGGTAGCTGACACTTTTACCGTCCGGGGGGCTGACGCTGATCAGGCGGTGCTGGCTGTCGTAGGTGTATTGGGTGACCTGGGGCGGGATACCACGGCGTTCGCGGATCAGGTTGCCGAAGGCGTCGTAGTCGTAATGGCTGTTGCAATGGCGGCGCAGACGGTTGCCCTGGAGCACGAGCGGACCCGGACGGCCGTGGATCAGCAGGTTGCCGGCCGGGTCATGGGTGAAGTTCTCCGCGAACTGGTCGCGGGTGTGGCGTACGCCGGTCAGGCGGTCGAGCGCATCGTATTGATAGCATCGTTGGCCCTGACGGCTGTCGGCAATCTGCAGCAGATTTCCCTTGGCGCTGTAGGCATATTCACGGCGGTACAGCGGTCGTTGTTTTTGGCTGACGGCATGGACCAGCAAACGACCTTGCTCGTCGTAGGCGTAATCGCTGAGCAGCAGGCCCTGTTGACGTTGCTGTTCGCGCCCGCCGACAAAACGGTGGCTGGTCAGGCGCGTACCATTGAGATCGATGGCAGTGAGGGCGCCCCCCTTGGCGTGGTGGTAGACAAGTACACAGCCGTCCGGCAGGCGCAGCCGCTTGAGCCGACCGCAGGCATCGTAGCCGTAACGCAGGGTGCCCCAGCCCTGATGCTCGACGATCAGCCGGCCTTGGCGGTCGTATTCGAACGCCAGCGGATGGTCCTGACCGTCATCGACGCGGACCAGTCGCCCGAAGTTGTCGTAGTGGTACTCGACCTTGACTCCGTCGGGCAGGGTCTTGAGCAATAAGCGCCCGGCGCTGTCACGTTGGTACTGTGTGACGAGTTGCGAACCGTCGTCGCCAAACTCGGTTTTCTCCAGCAACTGGCCATTACCGTCATACGCATACGCGGTACGACGGCCATCGAAGCCGGTTTCCTGTCGGATCAATCCGCCCGGCGTGTAGTCCAGCCGATAGGCGTCGCCGACCTCGTTTTCGATCTCGGTGAGCAACAGTTGCGCATGGTCATAGCCGTACTTCAGTGCACTGGCGTCGGGGTTGATCCGGCGGCTGACCAGGTGCAGGTCGTCGGCGTATTCGTAACGGGTTACCCGTCCCAGTTCGTCGGTTTCGGCGGTAACCTGGCCGTAGGCGTTGTAGCGATAGGCACGGCAGGCACCGGTGGGCAGCGTGCTTCGAGTCAGTCGACCCACTGAGTCCCACTCATAGCCGGTGACGGCACCGTGTTCGTCCTGCCGGGTAATCCGCCGGCCCAGCACATCATAGGAAAAAGTGCGATGGGCACCGTCCGGCAAGGTTTCCTCCAACAGTTGCCCCAGGGCGTTCCAGACAAACCGGTGGCCGCTTTGGTCAGGGAAGCGGATCGTCAGCAAGCACCCCTGCGGGTCGTAGAAATAGCGGGTGATCTGCCCTTCGGGATCGGAGACGGCAGTGACGTCGCCCTGGGTATTGCGCTGACAGGTCCACGTCGCCTGGCCACGGGTGAGGGAGCGCAGGAAGCCGTGGCGATACTCGCAGGATATGGGTGCCTCATCGGGCGCAAGCTGCGCGACCAACCGGCCGGCTTCGTCATACTGGTATTCGGTGACGGCGCCGAGTGCGTCCTGTTCGGCGATCAGGCGGCCCTGATCGTCGTAGGCCTTGTGCAGCTCACCGCCGTCGGGCCCGACCCGACGCACCAACCGTGCGCGGTTGTCATTAACGTAAACCTCTTCGCTGCCGTCGGCGTAGTTCACTGTCACGCAGCCTTGATCGTCCCAGGCGTAACGCGCCTCCATCCGCGTAAACGAGGCCCAATGATGGATGCAGCGGGCTGCCTTGCCGGAGCGTTCCCACGCCCAGAAGAAACTCGCGCCGCCGGCCAGTTGCCGTTGCAGGATGACGTGTTGCTCGTCGTAGTCGTAGCGTTCGCTTTCACCTGCGGCGTTGGTTGCCTCGATCAAGCGCTGGCGAGCGTCGTAGCGGTAGCTGACCAGTGTCTGTTCGGTGCGCCAGGTGTTCACCTCGGGGTCGCCGCGCTGAAGCACCTGATAGTCGACGGCCACCAGATGCTTGAAGTCGTAACGCAGTAATAAGGCGCGGTCGGCGCCGTTGTCCAGGCGCTGGATCCGGTCACAGCGGTCTCGCTGCACCGTCAGGCGGTTGCCGTAGGTGTCGCTGATCGCGCTGAGCCGGCCGTCATGAAAGTGGTAGAGCCGTGCGCGGTCGCTGGCCAGGGAAAGGATCAGTTCGTCCGGCTTCTCACCGAGGTAAATCACCGCTCGCGACAGGCAGTTGTGGATCACCGGGCGCTCCGCCGTCGGTCGGGGAAAGGGTGTGCGGCGGTTTTCGGGGTCGATCCACAGCACTTGCTCGCCGTGGAGTTCCAGGTGCTGGGACAGCGAATGGCTCCAGCCAAATCCGAGGCCGCTGTCGATTTCGACGGCACTGGTGCGGTAGAGGCGGGTGAAGTCGAAGGGCAGGATCCCGTCGAGGGTTCCGTCGGTGAGGGGCAGCAGTCCTTCGCCGGTAACCATCGACACCGCGCCGTTGTGGGTGGCGGTTCGCTCGACGGTGTCGGCGCTGTCGCCATTGGGGTTTTTCGCCCGTCTGGAGGCGTCCTCGTGGCGTTCAGGCTTGCCGGAGCGAAGTGTCAGGGGACCGCTGGCGGGGCATGCCAATACCTCTTGGGGATCGAACATCTGCTGTCTTTCGCTTGGCGGAGTGTGGAACGCGAAACTCTGCGGGGGATCGGCAAGGAAAGAAGTCGGGAAAGGTGGCGCTTGCTGTAGGGCGATTCGCTTAATCAGGGAGGGCCATTCGGCGTAGAACGGGATTTGATCATTGCCCTGAACCGGCGGCGCTCGCTATGCTGCTGAATCCTTTAATCCATAGGGCATCGGCCGTACCTGAGCTGCCCCGGATGCCTTAGAAAACGGATCAGATGCGATGAATGCACCACTGAAAGCATTCGGCCCGATCAAGGCCGTGATTTTCGATATGGACGGCTTGTTGCTGGATACAGAGGGCATTTACACCGAAGTCACGTCCATCATTGCTGCGCGTTACGGCCGGACGTTCGACTGGAGCATCAAACAGAACATCATTGGCCGGGGCGCGGGAGATCTGGCGCGCTACGTGGTTGAAGCGTTGGACTTGCCAATTACGGCGCAAGAATTTCTGGTGATCCGCGAGCCGCTGATGCGCGAGCGTTTTCCTACAGCGCAGGCAATGCCCGGCGCACAGGAACTGGTACGGCATCTGAAGGCCAACAACATTCCCATTGCCGTGGGCACCAGTTCTTCGAGCCAGTCGTTCGGCCAGAAAACCACCTTGCACCGCGACTGGTTCGCCTTGTTCGACTTCATCGTCACCGCCGATGACCCCGAAGTGGGCGCGGCCAAACCGGCACCGGATATTTTCCTGACGGCGGCGCGGCGCTTGGGTGTTGCACCCGAAGATTGCCTGGTGTTCGAGGATTCGCCTTTCGGTGTCACTGCGGCGAAAGCGGCGGGGATGACGGCGATTGCGATTCCGGATGCGGCAATGGCAGATGCAAAGTACGCACATGCCGATGGCATTCTTCGTACGTTGAAGGCGTTCGAGCCGGGCGCATTTGGATTGCCGGCGCTGGAATGGGCCTAGCTTAAAAGACGGGTCGACACTGGCAAATGTGGGAGCGAGCCTGTTCGCGAAATCGGTGTTTCAGACAACATCAACGTGTCTGATACCCCCTCTTCGCGAGCAGGCTCGCTCCCACAGTTATTGCAGTTGGCTGACAAGCATCAGGCGCCGAAACCACCGTCGATGGTCAGGCTAGCCCCGGTAATGTAGCCCGCTTCAGGACTGACGAGGTAGGCGACGAAGCTGGCGATTTCTTCGGCCTTGCCGTAACGGCCTACGGCCATCAACGGGATCAGGCTTTCCGCAAAGTCACCGTGTGCCGGGTTCATGTCGGTGTCGACCGGGCCCGGTTGCACGTTATTGATGGTGATGCCTTGCGGGCCGAGATCGCGGGCCAGGCCTTTGGTCAGGCCGACCAGTGCCGACTTGCTCATGGCGTACGGGCCGCCACCGGCGAAGGGCATGCGGTCGGCGTTGGTGCTGCCGATGTTGATGATGCGACCGCCTTCGGTCATGTGTCTGGCGGCGGCCTGGGTGGCGATGAATACGCTGCGCACGTTGATGGCCAGTGTCTGGTCGAAGTCTTCGAGTTTGAAGTCGGCCAGCGGTGCGACGGCCAGTACGCCCGCGTTGTTGACCAGGATGTCCAGGCGACCGAACGCGTCTACCGTAGCGGACACTGCGCCACGAATCGCTTCGGCGTCAGCGCTGTCGGCCTTGATCGCCAGGGCCTTGCCGCCCTTGGCAGTGATGCTGTCTTGCAATTCTTCGGCCTTGGCCGTGGAGCTTACATAGGTGAAGGCAACGGTCGCGCCTTCAGCGGCCAGGCGCTTGACGATGGCGGCGCCGATACCGCGGGAACCACCTTGAATCAATGCCACTTTGCCGCTGAGGTTCTGAGTAGTCATATCGATCTCCAAGTCCCGAGGCGAGATGTCCCGGTTGATGGAGCCTAGTATCGATTCCGGATTACCTGCTGTGTAGACCATAATTACGATAGTCTGTGTAAACCAAAAGTTTATAGTTGCGCCTATGGAAACCTTCAGCAGTATCGAATGCTTTGTGCGCAGTGCCGAGGTCGGCAGCTTTGCTGAAGCGGCGCGGCGCTTGAGCCTGACACCTGCGGCGGTGGGCAAGAGCGTTGCCAAGCTCGAAGCGCGCCTGGGTGTCAGATTGTTCCAGCGCAGCACTCGCAGCCTGACCCTGACGGAAGCGGGGATGCGGCGGAAATCTTGGACTACCTGGAGGTAGTTCATGTACTCATACGAAGACCGTATCCGAGCGGTCAAGCTCTACATCAAACTGGGCAAGCGAACCGGGGCAACTATTCGTCAGTTGGGCTACCCGACGAAGAACTCTTTGAAGAGCTGGCACGCAGAGTATGAGCGATGCCTCGACCTGCCGCGTGGCTACGAGAACTCGAAGTCGAAGTACTCACTGGCCCAAAGGGAAAAGGCTGTCGGGCACTATCTCGAATACGGTCGCAACATCGCCGCTACCATCAAGGCGTTGGGCTACCCCGCGCGGGATTCGTTGCGTGCCTGGATTTACGAAATGCACCCCGAGTTGCATACGCGTATTGTCGGTCGTTCAGACGGGTTAGCCCGGCCGCCAGCGGTGAAGCAGGCAGCGGTCATCGCGCTGTGCACGCGAAAAGAAAGTGCGAAAGCCCTGGCTCAAAAGCTGGGCGTGTGCAGGCCGACCTTGTACAACTGGAAAAACCAGCTACTCGGCCCAGAGGTATCCCCATCCATGAAGTGTCGGCTTGAACCCTCATCGTCACCGGAACGAGAGGAGTTGCAGCGGCAACTCGAATCTCTCCAGCTCGATGTTCGCCGTTTGCAGCTTGAACATGACCTGTTGATGAGGGCGAATGAACTCATAAAAAAAGAGACGGGCATCAACCGGCAAGTCCTGACCAATCGGGAGAAGACATTGCTGGCTGATGCCCTAAGGCAGAGGTACTCCTTGCTAGAGCTGCTTGACGCGTTGGGCTTGGCCCGAAGCTCCTATTTCTATCATCGAGCCCGAATGCAGGTCGCGGAAAAGTACACCGAAGCGCGTCGTGCCATGGCGGACATATTCGAGCGCAATCATCGTTGCTATGGCTACCGTCGGATGCGAGCTTCGTTGAGCAGGCAGCGTGTGCGCCTTTCAGAGAAGGTGGTGCAGCGCTTGATGAAGCAGGAGTGCCTAGTCGTCGCCAAGCCGAAACGGCGTCGATACGGTTCCTACCTCGGGGAGATCAGTCCGGCGCCGGAAAACCTCCTCAACCGCGACTTCACGGCCCTAGCTCCGAATGAGAAATGGCTGACCGACATCTCGGAGTTCCAGATCCCAGCCGGCAAGGTGTACCTGTCCCCCATGATCGACTGCTTCGATGGGAAGGTAATCAGTTGGTCGATCGGCACGCGTCCCGACGGCGAGCTTGTGAACACGATGCTGGATGCCGCTGTCGAAACGGTGGCCAGCAACGATAAACGGCCTGTTGTTCACTCCGATCGTGGCGCTCACTACCGCTGGCCCGGCTGGCTATCGCGCATCGCTGATGCGAAGCTGATTCGTTCGATGTCGCGCAAAGGCTGCTCACCTGACAACGCGGCTTGTGAAGGTTTCTTCGGCCGACTGAAAACGGAGCTGTTCTATCCTCGCAACTGGCAGTCAACGAGCATCGAGCAGTTCATTCAGGCCTTGGATTCATACATTCGCTGGTACAACGAAAAACGAATCAAGATTTCCCTCGGCGCGCTCAGTCCCATTGAGTATCGTGAAAGCCTGGGCTTCGCGGCATAACCAGTCCAAGTTTTTGTCCGCATCCCCAGCCGGTCAGTTGTTTCTCGGCGAAGTCAGCGGCAGCCTGCACACGATCCAGAATGCCGTGGCCAATCTCGCCAGCGCCGGAGGGCAGCCGGCAGGCACTTTGAAAGTCAGCATGGGGACGGTATTCGGCTGCCTGTACATTGTGCCGATGCTCGGCGAGTTTCTGCGACGATTCCCGGCGATCAACCCGGACTGGCACTTCGACAATCGCCAGGTCGATCTGATCGGGCAGGGGTTCGACGCGGCAATCGGCGGCGGCTTCGAATTGCCCCAGGGCGTGGTGGCACGCCGGCTGAGCCCGGCGCATCGGGTGTTGGTGGCTACGCAGGACTACCTGGAGACACATGCGGCGATCAGCGAGCCGGAAGACCTCAAGCACCATGACGGGATTCTGATCCGCTCGCCGCAGACCGGTCGGGTGCGCTCCTGGCAGTTGACCCATCGTAATCAGCATCACAGCCCGTTGACGCTCAAGGCGCGGATGACCATGAGCGATTCCGAGGCCGCCTGCGCCACGGCCGCGCAGGGTCTGGGCATTGCGCTGGTGAGCATGCCGTTTGCCTCGAGTTATCTGGAGTCGGGCAGGCTGCAGCGGGTGCTACCGGACTGGTACATCGACGACGGCTACACCTCGATCTATTACGCCGAACACAAACTGCTGCCCGGCAAGACCCGGGCGTTTGTCGAATTCGTCATTGAACAGTTTGTCGAGCGGGGGTTGGGGCAGCGGTTCAGTGCGGTTTGAGCAAGTCTTGAAACCGGGGTGCGGCCATCGCGAGCAGGCTCGCTCCCACACTGGATCTGCGACGTTCACAAATCCCTGTGGGAGCGAGCCTGCTCGCGATGAACGATGACGCGGTCTACCGGGCAAACCGCGCCGGCCAGCCAATGATGTTTTTCGGCCGCGGCGTCGCATAAGTCCGCACCTTCGACGTCGACAACCCCAACCGCACCAGGGACTCGGCAATGGTCACCGCCGCCGTCACCCCATCCACCACCGGTACCCCGGTTCGCCGGCGAATCTGCTCGTCCAGCCCGGCCATGCCGCCGCAGCCCAGGCAAATCACTTCGGCCTTGTCCTGGGTCACCGCCAGTTCGGCCTGATGCACGATGGCTTCCAGTGCGCGCTGCGGTTCGTGCTCCAGTTCCAGCACTGCCAAACCACTGGCCCGTACCGAGGCGCAACGGTCCCAGAGGCCGGAGAGCTTGAGGCGATCTTCGATCAGCGGCACGGTGCGGTCGAGGGTGGTGACCACGGAATAGGCGTGACCAAGAAACATCGCCGTGCTGGCGGCGGCGTCGGTGATATCCACCACCGGCACATTGAGCAGTTCCTGCAGGCCTTCACGGCCGTGTTCGCCGTAGCCGGCCTGGATCACGGCGTCGAACGGCTGGTCGTAGGACATCACCCGGTCCATGACCGCGATGGCCGCCAGGTAACTTTCGAAATTGCCTTCGATGGAATCGGCGCCGAAGTGCGGGGTGAGGCCGACGATTTCCGTGCCGGGCGATGCGACGGCCTGCGCCGAGCGGGCGATGGCCTGGGTGATGGATTCGGTGGTGTTGACGTTGACCACGAGAATGCGCATGGGGAGTCCTTATTGCAGTTGGTTCTGCGGCCCGAAAACGCCGGGCCGCGACAGGATCAGTGGCTGACGTTGTCGACCGCGATGGCTTCGCCGCTGACATCGGCGTAGAGCGGTTGGCGCTTGGCGATGATCAGGTAGAGCATCCCGGCGATGCCGGCACCAATCAGCCAGGAGAACGGCGATACGCTGTGGAACCCCGGCACCAAGGCCAGGACGATGGCGATCAGGGCGGCGGGAATGAATGCCGCCACGGCGCGCAAATTGACCCCGCGGCTGTAGTAATACGCGCCGTTCGGGTCTTCGCTGTACAGCTGCGGCACGTTGACCTGGCCTTTTCGCACCAGCCAGTAGTCGACCATGATCACCCCGTACAACGGG
The DNA here is from genome assembly GCF_039909015.1 of Pseudomonas grandcourensis. Classification (NCBI taxonomy): domain Bacteria; kingdom Pseudomonadati; phylum Pseudomonadota; class Gammaproteobacteria; order Pseudomonadales; family Pseudomonadaceae; genus Pseudomonas; species Pseudomonas grandcourensis. Next base: position 4,801,321 of record NZ_CP150919.1, on the reverse strand, counting down.
CCGAGCAGGGCGCCGAGGCCGGACAGGAAATACACGATCACCAGCGGACTGTTGTAGAGGTTCCACGGCAGGATCAGCACGGCGATGGTCGCGCTGATCAGCCCGGCGCGGCGGAAAGTCAGGTACTTGGGCGCCAGGTTGCTGAGTACAAACGCCGGGGCGACGAAGTTGGCCATGATGTTCACCGCCACGGTGACGATCAGGAACGCCAGGCAGCCAAGCACCAGGAAGAAGGTGTTGGGGATCGAGGCGATAATTTCGGTCGGGCTTTCGATGATCCGGCCATTGATCTGGAATTGAGCGCCGCACAGCAGGACCGTGATGCTGGCGAACACCAGGATATTCACCGGCAAGCCCCAGAAATTTCCGACCTTGATGGTTTTGCGGCACGGCGAAGAGCGGGCGAAGTCGCAGAAGTTGAGGATCAAAGTGCCGTAGATCGCCAGCCACAGTGCGCCACCGGCAAAGATGTTGCGCCACATCTCACCGCCAGTCAGGGGCTCGCGGATCGACCAGGCAATCGTCGCATCGGCCTGGGTGTACATCCACGCGGCAAGGGCGGCGACGGTCAGCAGAATCACCGGACCGGCAAATGCCTCGTAGCGCCGCACCATCTCCATGCCATAAGCAAGGATCGCCAGTTGCACGAACCAGATCGCGACGAAACACACCCAGCCCAAGGTCGACAGGCCGAGGATCGAGTCGTGGTCGTAGTCGGCGAACCCGGGATGGACCGCCATCAACAACACGCGAAAGACCACGGACGCAAGGTACGTCTGAATACCGAACCAGGCGATGGCGATAACGGCGCGGATCAACGCAGGAATCTGCGCACCGTGAATGCCGAAACTGATCCGGCTGATGACCGGAAACGGTACCCCGGTTTTCTGGCCCATGTAGCCAGACAGGTTCATGAAGAAGTAAACCAGCGCCGCGCCGATCCCCAGGGACAGCAGGATCTGCCAGCCGCCCAGGCCAAGGGCATACAGGCCGATGGCAAACGAGTAGTTGGCAATGTTGTGCACGTCGTTGGTCCACAGGGCAAAGATGCTGTAGCGACCCCAGCGCCGGCCTTCGGACTTGGTCGGTGCCAGGTCCTTGTTGTGCAATCGGGGGCTGAGCACCACGGGGGCGTGATGCGCCTGATTGTCGGCGGTGTGGGTGGATTGGGAGGAGGGTAGATCCAGCGCGATGTTGTTATTGGAGAGACTAGTACGCATTCCGGCAGGCTCCTGATGCTCGACGCCGCGATGACTGTGCTTGAGCGTTGGCTCGACAAATCTTCGTCGCGGGTGGCGAATATCATTGGTTACGGGGCATCTGCAGCCTGTACGGGATAGGGCGCTTCAGGCTTGCGGATCTAAAGTGTGTGTATGTTTTGATTTTATTGTATACAAAACATGTATACACTTAAGCCAGATCCATGCCAGTCGCGATTCTATAAAAATCAGTACTCATTTCGTTTTGTTATCGATAACGGATAACTGACTGAAAAATAGAAAATATAAATTGACCGATTGAACAGGTATTTATTTTTGAGCGGGGGGTGAAAGCGAGGTGATGGGAAAGGAGATGTAACTTTTTGGGGCGCTGAAACTAAAAGTGCACACACAAATGGCACCGATGGTGACATTCGTGTGTACACATTGTGTGTTGTGGCACATTGACTCTGTAGGAGCGAGCTTGCTCGCGAAAAACTCGAGAGCGTCGCAGGGGAATCAGGTTTACAGCGTTTTCGTTGACGACCATCGCGAGCAAGCTCGCTCCTACCCCTTGCTGATGATATTCCCCGCATGCAGCCCGCATTCCTTCTGCGTCGCTTCTTCCCACCACCAGCGGCCTTCACGCTCATGCTGGTTCGGAAGTACCGGGCGGGTGCAGGGTTCGCAGCCGATGCTGATGAAACCGCGTTCGTGCAGGCTGTTGTACGGCAGTTCCAGCATGCGGATGTAGCCCCAGATCTCTTCGCTGGTCATTTGTGCCAGCGGGTTGAACTTGTACAGGGTGCGTTCCGGGGTGGAGAACGCGGTGTCGATTTCCATCACCGCGACGGCGCTGCGGGTACCGGGGCTCTGGTCCCGACGCTGGCCGGTGGCCCAGGCCTTCACGCCAGAGAGCTTGCGGCGTAGCGGCTCGATCTTGCGGATGCCGCAGCATTCGCCATGGCCGTCCTTGTAGAAGCTGAACAGGCCTTTTTCCTTCACGAACGGTTCAAGTTTCGTGTAGTCCGGCGACACCAGTTCGATGTCGATCTTGTAGTGCTCGCGCACCTGATCGATGAAGCGGTAGGTCTCGGGATGCAAGCGGCCGGTGTCGAGGCTGAACACCTTGACGTTCTTGTTCAGCTTCCAGGCCATGTCCACCAGCACCACGTCTTCGGCGCCGCTGAAAGATATCCACAGGTCATCGCCGAACTCGGCAAAAGCGAGTTTCAGAATGTCCTGTGCGGACTTGTTGGCATAAGTCGTGGCGAGTTCCACGACGTCGAACGTTGGGCTCATCAGGGCGGCTTCCTACAGGTCGGTGGCGCTGGGCGCTCTATATGGGGTCGATGGTAACAAAAAGCTGCATGGGCCGGGGCATCCTCTGCGTTGCGCAGGCAGGCCCGAGTCGCTAGAGTTCGGCAGTCTTTTTGCTCGCTCGACTCAATAATCAATACAAATGGGAGTGTCTTGTGGAAATTGCCTGTCTGGATCTTGAAGGTGTATTGGTCCCGGAAATCTGGATCGCCTTCGCCGAAAAAACCGGGATCGAATCCCTCAGGGCCACCACCCGGGACATTCCCGACTACGACGTGCTGATGAAGCAGCGCCTGCGGATTCTCGACGAGCACGGCCTGAAGCTCTCCGACATTCAGGAAGTGATCGCCACGCTCAAGCCGCTGGGCGGCGCCATCGAGTTCGTCGACTGGCTGCGCGAGCGTTTCCAGGTGGTGATCCTGTCGGACACCTTCTATGAATTTTCCCAGCCGCTGATGCGCCAACTGGGCTTCCCGACCTTGCTCTGCCATCGCCTGATTACTGACGACAGCGGGCGAGTCACTGACTATCAACTGCGTCAGAAAGATCCAAAACGTCAGTCGGTTCTGGCCTTCAAGAGCCTCTACTACCGGGTGATTGCGGCGGGGGATTCCTACAACGACACCACGATGCTGGGCGAAGCCGATGCGGGGATTCTGTTCCATGCACCGGACAACGTGATTGCGCAGTTCCCGCAGTTCCCGGCGGTGCATACGTTTGAGGCGTTGAAGCAGGAGTTCATCAAGGCTTCGAATCGGACGTTGAGCCTGTAACTCGATCCCCTGTGGCGAGGGGGCTTGCCCCCGTTCGGCTGCGCAGCAGTCGCCAACCGGTACACGTGTTCTATCTGGGGATGCGCGGTCTTAGGTATTGGGGTCGCTTCGCGACCCAACGGGGGCAAGCCCCCTCGCCACAAAAGTACTGCGTTACAGACTTTGCAAAGTATCGAGCAGCACCTTCACCTTGGTGATCGATTCCTGATACTCAGCCTGCCACTCCGAGTCCGCGACAATCCCGCCACCGCCCCAGCAACACACCTGCCCGTCCTTGACCAGCAAACTGCGGATGGCGATGGAGCTGTCCATCTCGCCGCGCACATCGAGATACAACAACGAACCGCAATACAGTCCGCGTCGGGTCGGCTCCAGTTCGTCGATGATCTGCATGGCGCGAATCTTTGGCGCGCCGGTAATCGAGCCGCCGGGGAAGCTGCCGGCGATCAGGTCCAGGGCGTCGCGCTCATTCGCCAGTTCACCGGTGACGCTGCTCACCAGGTGGTGCACGTTCGGATAACTTTCCAGGCTGAACAATTCCGGGACCCGTACTGAACCGGTGCGGCAGGTGCGACCGAGGTCATTGCGCAGCAGGTCGACAATCATCAGGTTTTCCGCGCGGTCCTTCGGGCTGGCCAGCAATTCGGCGGCGTTCGCGGCGTCTTGCTCCGGCGTCAGGCCCCGCGGGCGGGTGCCCTTGATCGGGCGGGTTTCCACATGGCCCTGGCTGACTTTGACGAAGCGTTCCGGCGACAGGCTGAGTACGGCATCGCCATCAGGCAAGCTCTGGAAACCGGAAAAAGGCGTCGGGCACGCAGCGCGCAGCGCGCAGTAAGCGGCCCACGAATCACCCTGGCAGGGTGCGCGAAACCGTTGGGCGAAATTGACCTGGTAACAGTCACCGGCCTGAATGTACTGCTGGATGCGCTCGATGGCCTGTTGATACTCATCGGCGCTCAAGTCGGCGGTCATCGGGGTGAGCAGCTTGAAGGGCGCGACCACTTCCGCTGCAGGCTGGCTGAACAGCTCGATCAGGCGCTGACGCTCGATGTCGGGCAGGGTCGGGTGGAACACCAATTGACTGGTCAGTGAAAGGTGATCGCTGATCAATGCCCAGCCGTACAAACCGAAACGCGCGTCGGGCAGATGCAGGTCGTCACGGGCCTGGCTCGGCAGGCGCTCCAGATGTCGGCCGAAGTCGTAACTCAGGTAGCCGATCAATCCACCGGCAAACGGCAATTCATACGGTGCTGGCAGAGTGGCTTCACCCAGGCGTGTCAGGTTATCGCGCAGGCGTTGCAGGAAAGCGTCGCCACTTTCGTCGGGCGATACCGTCAGTTGTTCCAATGGCCAGGCGCTGAGCAGGTCATAGCGACCGCGGTCGGCGCTGGGGCGGCCACTGTCGAGCAGCACGGCACCGGGAGCATGGCGAATCGCCGCGAAATATTCGGCGGGGTTGGCGCGATAGGGCAGCGAGTGTACGGAGCAGGTCAACATGGGCGGGGGAAGTCAGCCATCGAGGCGGGGTGGCGATTGTAGTCCCCTCGGGGAGTTGCTCCTAGAGGGGATGTCGGGGATTGGCAGATTGGATACGGCGAGTGAGATTTTTGTGGCGAGGGGGCTTGCCCCCGTTCGGCGGCGCAGCCGTCGCAAGCCCGGCTGACTCGGTCTATCTGATAAACCAGAGGGCTGCTACGCACCCCAACGGGGGCAAGCCCCCTCGCCACAGGAATCAGCCCTCGACCGCAGGAATATGCCCAAACATCTCCTGCACAAACGCAACGCGCTCTTCGACCGATTCAGTCACGCCACGAGCCTTGAGGTCTTCCAGGCGCGCCTCGACCGCATGAGTACGCAACGTCAGGCCGCAATCGTTGGCAATCTGGATATTCAGCCCCGGCCGGGCGTTGAGCTCCAGAATCAGCGGGCCTTTTTCCTGGTCCAGGACCATGTCGACACCGATGTAGCCCAAGCCGCACAACTCATAACAGCCGGCGGCGAGTTTCATGAAACCGTCCCAGTAGGGCAGTTGCACGCCATCCACCGCGTTCGTGGTGTCCGGGTGTTTGTTGATGATGTTGTTCAGCCAGGTGCCGCGCAGGGTCAGGCCGGTGGCCAGGTCCACGCCGACACCGATGGCGCCCTGGTGCAGGTTGGCCTTGCCGTTGGACTGGCGCGTCGGCAGGCGCAACATGGCCATCACCGGGTAGCCCATCAACACAATGATGCGAATGTCCGGCACGCCTTCATAGCTGATGCTCTTGAAGATCTGGTCCGGAATCACGCGGTACTCGATCAGCGCCCGGTCGCGGTGTCCGCCGAGGGAATACAGGCCGGTCAGGATGCTGGAAATCTGGTGCTCGATTTCTTCATGGCTGATGATCCGGCCGGACACCGTGCGATAACGCCCTTCAAAGCGGTCGGCAATGACCAGGATGCCATCACCGCCAGCGCCCTGGGCCGGTTTGATCACGAAGTCGCTGCGCCCGCCGATGATCTCTTCGAGATTGTCGATTTCCTTCTCGGTGGAGATCACGCCATACAGCTCGGGCACATGGATGCCGGCGGCGATGGCGCGTTCCTTGGTGATGATCTTGTCATCGACGATCGGGTACAGGCTGCGCTTGTTGTACTTGAGCACGTAGTCTGCGTTGCGCCGATTGATCCCCATGATGCCCCGGGCTTCCAGGGCCTTCCAGGTCTTCCAGAAGCCGAACATCAGGCGTCAGCCTTTTTCAGGAAGGCCTTGAAGCGCACCAGTTCGGTCAGGCGGTAACCGCGATAACGACCCATGGCCAGCATGAAGCCCACCAGGATCAGCAGGATCGCCGGGAAAGTGAACACGAAGTACACCAGTTCCGGCACGGTCATGATCAGGTGCGCCAGGGACGCGGCGAACAGCGTACCGATGGCCACTTTCATGGCATGGCCACCGCCGCGCTCTTCCCAGGTGATCGACAGGCGTTCGATGGTCATGGTCAGGATCACCATCGGGAACAGCGCCACCGACAAGCCGCGTTCCAGGCCGAGTTTATGGCTGAACAGGCTGATCGCTGCAATCAGCACCACCACGAACGTCAGCACCACCGACAGCCTCGGCAGCATTTGCAGTTTCAGGTGTTCAAGGTAGGAGCGCAGCGACAGGCCCAGCGCCGTGATGATGGTGAACAGCATGATGCCGAAGCCGAGCTGGGTTTCGCGGAAGGCCAGGGCGATCAGCACCGGGGTGAAGGTGCCCAGGGTCTGGATGCCGATCAGGTTGCGCAGGATCAGGATCACCAGCACGCCGATCGGGATCATCACCATGATCATGAAGGTCTGCTGGGTTTGCAGCGGCAGGCCGTACAGCGAGTACTCGAGGAAGTTGGCGTCGGTGTTTTCGTCGGTCAGCTTGGCCAGGCGAATAGCGTTCATTTCGCTGTTGTTCAGGCTGAAGGTCACGTTGGCTTTCTTGCCGCCATCGACGGTGATCAGGTTTTCGTCGCCGGTCCACCACAGCAGGCGGTCGGTCGGCAGGCCCTGTTCACCGGTTTCCGGGTTGAAGTACATCCAGTCGGTGCCATTGAAGCTGCGCAGCCACAGTTCCGGCACTTGCGGCTGGTCGGCCACCAGGCGGATGGTGTGGACCTTCTCGATCGGCACATGGGCGATGGACAGCAGCAACTCGACGATTTTCGCCTTGTGCGCCGCGGTAGGATCACCGGCCAGCAGCAGTTTCACGTTGTCGTCGTTGAGGTTGTTGACCCGCTTGATGGCTTCGCCGACGAAGGTCTCGACGTCGGCCGAGTGTTGGCGAATCGGTGCGAGCAGAGCTTCGGCGGCGATTTTTTCCGGGCCCTCGATGGTCATGCTGTCGCGAAAGGTCGGGCCTTTGATCTTGGCCTTCTCGCCGGAATAACGCTTGGTCAGCACCAGGCGGTAATACAGCGTCTGGTTGCCTTTGGCCCGGCGTGCCGACCAGGTGACCTTGCGGTTGCCGTCGACCCGGTTCACGGCCACGCCGTAGTTATTGGAGATGAAGCTCTCGTTGAGGCTGACGAAGTCGCGGCTCAGCGGTGGCACGAACATCTGGATCTTGACCGGGTCCTTGGCACTGGCGACGAACTCGACCTTGGCGTCGATGTTCCACAGGTCGTCGGTGGCGTCTTCGGTCACCGGGATGCCCAGCACGAAGATCTGATAGGCCGTAACTGAAATGCCCAGCACCACCAGGATGGCGATCAGCAGTTTCAGGTGAAGGGTAAGAGAGCGCATTGAAATTACTCGGCGGTATGAGCGTCGGTGGTGCAGGCGGGTTTGCCGGCAGCATATTTAAGGCTGGGGTCAACCAGTGCATCGAAGCGCTTGAGTGCTTCGGAGCCAATCAGGAGCGGATATTGGAACGCGCTGCGGTCGGTCAGGTTCACTTCGATGCTGCGCAGGGCCGAGCCCATGCAGATGTCCAGTTCTATCACCGGACGGGCGGTGTACTTCTTGCCTTCCTCCGGGTCGTAGTCGCCGGCCCGGCGCTTGATCTTGCTGACACGGGCCAGCGGGCGTTCGATCGGGTGCGAATGGGCGGCGTCGATGGCCAGGTAAAAGCGTACCCACGACTCGCCGTTGCGTTTGAAACGTTTGATGTCCCGGGCACTCAGGGACGCGGTTTTCGCCCCGGTGTCGAGTTTGGCCGCCACTTCCAGATCGATGCCATTGAGCGATGCGTACTCATTGAGGCCATACACGGTCTTTTCCCCGGCGATTGCGAAGCCGGGCAGGCAAAGGAAATAAAGGAAGGTGGGGAAGGGCTTGAGTCTCATAAATCCTGGTGCGCAGCGGTCCGACTTGATTCAAGGCCCTGGCATCGCTGCGCAAGCTCCCTCGTATGCCTATCAGGGTTTTATGACAGGCAGTGCAGATGTGACAAACAAATGCGGGCGGCATTCTAGCACGGTGGATTGATGGCGCCAGCGCTGGCCCGTGGCTATAAATAGAAGGGTTGCTTCGTTATGGTGCAACCGGTTATCAGAAGATTGTCGACAATATCCATTTATCCTTTGACTGCCGCGCCTGTATTCGTTAGTTTTTACGGCATTGGCTTACAAGGTGTCGACAATATGCTGGATCAACTCGATCCCCCGGTTTCTACGCAAGACGATACGGAGACGCTTTCCGAGAACGTCTTCCGACGCATTCAGGCGGCTATCGTCAAGGGCGATATCGCGCCGGGCAGCAAAATCTCCGAACCGGAACTGGCGCGCACCTACGGCATCAGCCGTGGCCCGTTGCGCGAGGCCATCCACCGTCTGGAAGGCCAGCGCCTGCTGGTTCGCGTACCGCATGTCGGCGCACGGGTGGTGTCGCTCAATCATGCCGAACTGATTGAGCTATACGAAATCCGCGAATCCCTGGAAGGCATGGCCTGTCGCCTGGCTGCCGAGCGCATGAGCCTCGAAGAAATCGACGAACTGCGTCGGGTCCTGGAAACCCACGAGCGCGACGAGGCGTTTCAGGCCGGCCGGGGCTACTACCAGCAGGAAGGCGATTTCGACTTCCATTACCGAATCATCCAGGGCAGCGGCAACCGTACGCTGACCCAGATGCTCTGCGGCGAGCTGTATCAACTGGTGCGCATGTACCGCATCCAGTTTTCCTCCACGCCCAATCGCCCGCACCAGGCGTTTGCCGAGCACCACCGAATTCTCGATGCCATCGCCGACCGTGACGGTGAACTGGCCGAGTTGTTGATGCGCCGTCACATCGGCGCCTCCAAACGCAACATCGCCCGTCATTACCAGGACGGCGCCAACCCGACAGCCAAACGAGGTGAGTCATGAGTTTGAACAAGAGCACTCCAGGCCAGCGTTTCCGCGATGCGGTCGCCAGCGAGCATCCATTGCAAGTGGTCGGCGCAATCAACGCCAACCATGCGCTGCTGGCCAAGCGCGCCGGTTTCAAGGCGATCTACCTGTCGGGTGGCGGGGTGGCTGCCGGCTCCCTCGGCGTGCCGGACCTGGGCATCACCGGCCTGGATGACGTGCTGACCGACGTGCGCCGTATCACCGACGTTTGCGACCTGCCGCTGCTGGTGGACGTGGACACCGGTTTCGGTTCCTCGGCGTTCAACGTCGCTCGCACCGTCAAATCGATGATCAAGTTTGGCGCGGCCGCGATTCACATCGAAGACCAGGTCGGCGCCAAGCGCTGCGGTCACCGTCCTAACAAGGAAATCGTGACCCAGCAGGAAATGATCGACCGCATCAAAGCGGCCGTCGATGCCCGTACCGATGACAGCTTCGTGATCATGGCCCGTACCGACGCCTTGGCGGTGGAAGGCCTGGAGTCTGCCCTGGATCGCGCTGCCGCGTGCATCGAGGCCGGCGCCGACATGGTGTTCCCGGAAGCCATCACCGAGCTTGAAATGTACAAGCTGTTCGCCAGCCGTGTGAAAGCGCCGATCCTGGCCAACATCACCGAGTTCGGCGCGACGCCGCTGTACACCACCGAGCAACTGGCTGCTGTCGACGTATCCCTGGTGCTGTACCCGCTGTCGGCCTTCCGCGCCATGAACAAGGCTGCGGAAAACGTCTACACCGCGATCCGTCGCGATGGCACGCAACAAAACGTCATCGACACCATGCAGACCCGCATGGAGCTTTACGATCGCATCGACTACCACACCTTCGAGCAGAAGCTTGATGCGTTGTTCGCCGCGAAAAAGTAAGTCGAATAACTCCCTAATAAATTCAAGAAACTGGAGGCAGAAATGGCCGAAGCAAAAGTACTCAGTGGCGCCGGGCTCCGTGGCCAGGTAGCCGGGCAAACCGCACTGTCCACCGTGGGCCAGTCGGGTGCCGGTCTGACCTATCGTGGTTATGACGTTCGTGAACTGGCGGCTGACGCGCAGTTTGAAGAAGTTGCCTACCTGCTGCTGTACGGCGAACTGCCGAGCAAGGCGCAACTGAATGCCTACATCACCAAACTGAGCAAGCTGCGCGACCTGCCGCAAGCGCTGAAGGAAGTGCTGGAACGCATCCCCGCCGACGCCCACCCGATGGACGTGATGCGCACTGGCTGCTCGTTCCTGGGCAACCTGGAGCCGGAGAACAACTTCTCCGAGCAGCACGACAAGACCGACCGCCTGCTGGCTGCGTTTCCGGCGATCATGACCTACTGGTATCGCTTCAGCCACGAAGGCAAGCGCATCGATTGCGTGAGCGACGAGCAGTCCATCGGTGGCCACTTCCTGCACCTGCTGCACGGCAAGAAGCCGAGCGAGTTGCACGTCAAGGTGATGAACGTTTCGCTGATCCTCTATGCGGAGCACGAATTCAACGCGTCGACCTTCACCGCACGTGTTTGCGCATCGACCCTGTCCGACCTGTATTCGTGCATCACCGCGGCCATCGGCTCGCTGCGCGGCCCGCTGCACGGCGGCGCCAACGAAGCGGCGATGGAAATGATCGAGCGTTTCTCGTCGCCGGAAGATGCGATCAAGGGCACCCTCGGCATGCTCGAGCGCAAAGACAAGATCATGGGCTTCGGCCACGCGATCTATAAGGACAACGATCCGCGCAACGAAGTGATCAAGGGCTGGTCGAAAAAACTCGCTGACGAAGTGGGCGACAAGGTGTTGTTCCCGGTGTCCGAAGCCATCGACAAGACCATGTGGGAGCAGAAGAAACTGTTCCCGAACGCCGACTTCTACCATGCCTCGGCGTACCACTTCATGGGCATCCCGACCAAGTTGTTCACACCGATCTTCGTCTGCTCGCGCCTGACCGGCTGGGCCGCCCACGTGTACGAACAACGTGCCAACAACCGCATCATCCGTCCAAGCGCCGAGTACACCGGCGTTGAACAGCGCAAGTTCGTACCAATCGAACAACGCTGAATGGTGGAGGTCGGTACCGGGATCTGAAATCAACGCAGATCCCTGTGGGAGCGAGCTTGCTCGCGATGACGGGCTGACATTCAACTTCAATGTCGGCAGTTACATCGCTATCGCGAGCAAGCTCGCTCCCACAGTGGATTGTGTTCACTTCAAACCTGGTGCCAGGCCCCGCCTTTTGTAACTACCGTGACCGAGTCCTGACGATGAACACACAATTCCGTAAATCGCTGCCTGGCAGCCACCTGGATTACTTCGATGTCCGCGCAGCGGTCGAGGCGATCCAGCCTGGCGCCTACGACACCCTGCCGTACACCTCCCGTGTGCTGGCGGAAAACCTTGTGCGTCGCTGCGACCCGGCCACGCTCACCGAATCCCTGAAGCAATTCATCGAACGCAAGCGCGACCTCGACTTCCCGTGGTTCCCGGCTCGCGTGGTGTGCCACGACATTCTCGGCCAGACCGCGCTGGTCGACCTCGCCGGCCTGCGTGACGCCATCGCCCTGCAAGGCGGTGACCCTGCACAAGTCAACCCGGTGGTGCCGACCCAACTGATCGTCGACCACTCCCTGGCCGTCGAGCGCGGTGGCTTCGATCCGCAGGCGTTCGAGAAGAACCGCGCCATCGAAGACCGTCGCAACGAAGACCGTTTCCACTTCATCAACTGGACCAAGAAGGCGTTCAAGAACGTCGACGTGATCCCGCCGGGCAACGGCATCATGCACCAGATCAACCTGGAGAAAATGTCTCCGGTGATCCAGGTGCGTGACGGCGTGGCGTTCCCTGATACCTGCGTCGGCACCGACAGCCACACCCCGCACGTCGATGCGTTGGGCGTGATCGCCATCGGCGTCGGTGGTCTCGAAGCCGAAAGCGTGATGCTCGGCCGCGCATCGTGGATGCGTCTGCCGGAAAGCGTTGGTGTCGAACTGACTGGCAAGCTGCAACCGGGCATCACCGCCACCGACATGGTGCTGGCGCTGACCGAATTCCTGCGCAAGCAAAAAGTCGTTGGCGCGTGGCTGGAGTTCTTCGGCGAAGGCGCCTCCGCGCTGACCCTGGGCGACCGCGCGACCATCTCCAACATGGCCCCGGAATACGGTGCCACCGCTGCGATGTTCTACATCGACCAGCAGACCATCGACTACCTCAAACTCACCGGCCGTGAAGATGAGCAAGTGCAGTTGGTGGAGAACTACGCCAAGCAGACCGGCCTGTGGGCTGACAGCCTCAAAGGCGCGCAATACGAGCGCGGCCTGACCTTCGACCTGTCCTCGGTCGTGCGCAACATGGCAGGCCCGAGCAACCCGCATGCCCGTGTCGCGGTTTCTGATCTCGCAGCCAAAGGCATCTCCGGCCAATGGGATGATGTACCAGGTCAAATGCCGGACGGAGCGGTGATCATCGCCGCCATCACCAGTTGCACCAACACCAGCAACCCGCGCAACGTGATCGCCGCCGGTCTGCTGGCGCGCAACGCCAACAAGCTCGGCCTGACCCGCAAGCCATGGGTCAAATCGTCCCTGGCACCGGGTTCGAAAACAGTCGCGCTGTACCTCGACGAAGCCGGCCTCACCGAAGAGCTGGACAAGCTCGGTTTCGGCATCGTGGCCTTCGCCTGCACCACTTGCAACGGCATGTCCGGCGCATTGGACCCGGTGATCCAGCAAGAGATCATCGACCGCGACCTGTACGCCACTGCCGTGTTGTCCGGCAATCGCAACTTCGACGGCCGGATCCACCCGTACGCCAAGCAGGCGTTCCTCGCGTCGCCGCCATTGGTCGTTGCTTACGCCATCGCCGGTACCATCCGTTTCGACATCGAAAAAGATGTGCTGGGCGTGGTGGATGGCAAGGAAATCCGCCTGAAAGACATCTGGCCGAGCGACGAAGAAATCGACGCAGTGGTGAAAGCCTCGGTCAAGCCTGAGCAGTTCCGTCAGGTCTACATCCCGATGTTCGCCATCCACGAAGACACCGGCCCGAAAGTCGCGCCGCTGTACGAGTGGCGCGAGATGAGCACCTACATCCGCCGTCCGCCGTACTGGGAAGGCGCGTTGGCCGGCGCCCGTCCGCTCAAGGGCATGCGCCCGCTGGCGGTACTGCCGGACAACATCACCACCGATCACCTGTCGCCATCCAACGCGATCATGCTCGACAGCGCCGCTGGCGAATACCTGGCGAAAATGGGCCTGCCGGAAGAGGACTTCAACTCTTACGCGACTCATAGGGGCGACCATTTGACCGCGCAACGCGCGACGTTTGCCAACCCGAAACTGTTCAACGAAATGGTCCAGGAAAACGGCAAGGTCAAGCAGGGTTCGCTGGCCCGTGTCGAGCCGGAAGGCAAAGTGATGCGCATGTGGGAAGCCATCGAAACCTACATGGGTCGCAAGCAGCCGCTGATCATCATTGCCGGTGCCGACTACGGTCAGGGTTCGTCCCGCGACTGGGCAGCGAAAGGCGTGCGTCTGGCTGGTGTCGAAGCGATTGCCGCCGAAGGCTTCGAGCGCATTCACCGTACCAACCTGGTGGGCATGGGCGTGTTGCCGCTGGAGTTCAAACCGGGCACCAACCGCCATACCCTTGCCATCGACGGCAGCGAAACCTACGACGTAATCGGTGAGCGCACCCCGCGTGCCGAGCTGACCCTGGTGATCCATCGCAAGAACGGCGAACGCGTCGATGTGCCGGTGACCTGCCGCCTCGACACCGCCGAAGAAGTGTCGATCTACGAGGCCGGCGGCGTGTTGCAACGCTTCGCCCAGGACTTCCTCGAAGAGTCGGCGGTCGCCGTCTAACACACGCTTTGCAGACACGGGACTTTGAGTCCCGTGTCTGTTTTCAAGGTTAGGAGTAAGAGCAACATGGCTCACGCAGCTCAGATCAAGATTCCAGCAACCTACATGCGCGGCGGCACCAGCAAGGGCGTGTTCTTCAGCCTCAAGGATTTGCCTGAAGCGGCCCAGGTTCCCGGCCCGGCCCGCGATGCTTTGCTGCTGCGCGTGATCGGCAGCCCGGACCCGTACGACAAACAGATCGACGGCATGGGCGGCGCAACCTCCAGCACCAGCAAAACCGTGATCCTGTCGAAAAGCATCAAGGCGGCCGACCACGATGTCGATTACCTGTTCGGTCAGGTGTCCATCGACAAGCCCTTCGTGGACTGGAGCGGCAACTGCGGCAACCTGTCCGCGGCGGTCGGTTCGTTCGCCGTCAGCAATGGCCTGGTGGACGCCAGCCGCATCCCGCACAACGGTGTGGCGGTGGTTCGCGTGTGGCAGGCCAACATCGGCAAGACCATCATCGCCCATGTGCCGATCACCAATGGTGAAGTACAGGAAACCGGTGATTTCGAACTCGACGGCGTGACCTTTCCGGCGGCCGAAGTGCAGATCGAGTTCCTCGATCCGGCAGCGGACGAGGAGGGTGGCGGCGGTTCGATGTTCCCTACCGGCAACCTCGTGGACGACCTGGAAGTGCCCGGTGTCGGTACCTTCAAGGCGACCATGATCAATGCCGGTATCCCGACAATTTTTATCAATGCTGAAGACATCGGCTACAAAGGCACCGAGTTGCAGGGTGCGATCAACGGCGATCCGAAAGCCTTGCTGATGTTCGAAACCATCCGCGCCTACGGCGCATTGCGCATGGGCCTGATTTCCAACATTGACGAAGCGGCCAAGCGGCAACACACGCCGAAAGTGGCCTTCGTCGCCAAACCGGCGGACTACGTTTCGTCCAGTGGCAAAGCCATTGCGGCGGGCGATGTCGACCTGCTGGTGCGTGCACTGTCCATGGGCAAGTTGCACCACGCAATGATGGGTACTGCTGCGGTGGCAATCGGTACGGCGGCAGCGATCACCGGCACATTGGTGAACCTCGCTGCAGGCGGTATCGAACGCAACGCGGTGCGCTTCGGGCACCCGTCCGGTACCTTGCGCGTCGGCGCCGAGGCCAGTCAGGTCAACGGCGAGTGGACTGTGAACAAGGCGATCATGAGCCGCAGTGCGCGGGTGTTGATGGAAGGTTTTGTGCGGGTGCCGGGGGATTCGTTCTGACGCGCATCTGAATTCACCACAAACCCTGTGGGAGCGAGCTTGCTCGCGAAAGCGCCAGGTCAGACGCCGCAGAACTATTTGAACCGCCGCTCCACACCTTTCTCCACGAGAATCTTCGCGGAGATTTCTTCCACGGAAAAATGCGTGGAGTTGATGTTCGGGATGTTTTCGCGGCGGAACAGGTTTTCCACCTCGCGCACTTCGAACTCGCACTGGGCGTAGCTCGAATAGCGGCTGTTGGGCTTGCGCTCGTTGCGAATCGCCGTGAGACGGTCCGGGTCGATGGTCAGGCCGAACAGCTTGTGCTGGTGGGCGCGCAGGGCGGACGGCAGTTGCAGGCGTTCCATGTCGTCTTCGGTCAGCGGGTAGTTGGCCGCACGGATACCGAATTGCATCGCCATGTACAGGCACGTCGGCGTCTTACCACATCGCGACACGCCCACTAGTATCAGGTCGGCCTTGTCGTAATAGTGCGTGCGGGCGCCGTCGTCGTTGTCGAGGGCGAAGTTAACGGCCTCGATGCGCTCCATGTAATTGGTGTTGGCACCGATGGAGTGGGACTTGCCCACGGTGTAGGAAGAATGCTCGGTCAGTTCCTGTTCAAGCGGTGCCAGGAACGTCGAGAAAATGTCGATCATGAAACCATTCGAGGTTGCGAGAATCTCACGAATGTCCTGATTGACGATGGTGTCGAAGATTATCGGACGGAAGCCGTCGGTTTCGGCGGCTTTGTTGATTTGTTGTACCATGGCCCGCGCTTTGTCCACGTTGTCGATGTATGGCCGCGTGACCTTGCTGAAGGTAATGTTTTCGAACTGCGCCAGAAGGCTTTGACCCAGGGTTTCGGCGGTAATGCCGGTACCATCGGAGATAAAGAAAGCAGATCGTTTCATTTGCACCTTGGGCCTTAAGCTAGTAACGAATCTTGGATATGATAGGCGCGATTTGCCGGCCGCCATTGGCCCGCATTCTCACTTATTTTCCAGGTCCAGGCCATATAGCCGGTAAATGCTCACTTAAGCAGCCGGTTTCTGAGCTTTTCCAACACAGTTAGTGGAGAGATCACCTTGGTAGAGTACGTAGTTTCCCTCGACAAGCTCGGCAAAGACGACGTTGAGCACGTGGGGGGCAAGAACGCATCCCTGGGCGAGATGATCAGCAACCTTGCAGGTGCCGGTGTATCGGTGCCCGGTGGCTTCGCCACGACCGCTCAGGCGTATCGTGATTTCCTGGAACTGAGCGGCCTGAATCAGCAGATTCACGACGCGCTCGATGCCCTCGACGTCGATGACGTGAATGCCCTGGCCAAGACCGGTGCCAAGATCCGCCAATGGATCATGGAAGCCGAGTTCCCTGAAAAACTGAATGCCGAAATCCGTACCGCGTTCGCCACGCTGTCCGCCGGCAACCCTGACGTGGCCGTGGCCGTGCGTTCTTCCGCTACCGCCGAAGACTTGCCGGACGCTTCCTTCGCCGGCCAGCAGGAAACCTTCCTGAATATCCGTGGTGTCGAAAACGTCATTCGCGCCGCCAAAGAGGTGTTCGCCTCGCTGTTCAACGACCGTGCCATTTCCTATCGCGTGCACCAGGGCTTCGACCACAAACTGGTCGCCCTGTCCGCTGGCGTGCAGCGCATGGTCCGTTCCGAAACCGGCACCGCCGGTGTGATGTTCACCCTCGATACCGAATCGGGCTTCCGTGACGTGGTGTTCATCACCGGCGCCTACGGCCTGGGTGAAACCGTCGTACAAGGCGCGGTGAACCCGGACGAATTCTACGTTCACAAGGGCACCCTGGCTGCCGGCCGTCCGGCCATTCTGCGTCGCAACCTGGGCAGCAAGGCCATCAAGATGATCTACGGCGACGAGGCCAAGGCCGGTCGTTCGGTCAAGACCGTCGACGTGGACAAGGCTGAGCGCGCACGTTTCTGCCTGACCGACGCTGAAGTCAGCGAACTGGCCAAGCAGGCGATGATCATCGAGAAGCACTACAAGTGCCCGATGGACATCGAGTGGGCCAAGGACGGTGACGACGGCAAGCTGTACATCGTGCAGGCCCGTCCGGAAACCGTGAAGAGCCGCACCCAGGCCAACGTCATGGAACGTTACCTGCTGAAGGAAACCGGCACCGTGCTGGTGGAAGGACGTGCCATTGGCCAGCGCATCGGCGCCGGCAAGGTCCGGATCATCAAGGACGTGTCCGAGATGGACAAGGTCCAGCCAGGCGACGTACTGGTTTCCGACATGACCGACCCGGACTGGGAACCAGTCATGAAGCGCGCCAGCGCGATCGTTACCAACCGTGGCGGCCGTACTTGCCACGCGGCGATCATCGCCCGTGAGCTGGGTATTCCAGCGGTAGTAGGTTGCGGCAACGCCACCCAGTTGTTGAAAGACGGTCAGGGCGTGACCGTTTCCTGCGCTGAAGGCGACACCGGTTTCATCTTCGAAGGCGAACTGGGCTTCGACATCAAGAAGAACTCCGTGGACGCCATGCCGGATCTGCCGTTCAAGATCATGATGAACGTCGGTAACCCGGACCGCGCCTTCGACTTCGCGCAACTGCCGAACGCTGGTGTGGGTCTGGCCCGCCTGGAGTTCATCATCAACCGCATGATCGGCGTGCACCCCAAGGCACTGCTGAACTACGACGGTCTGCCGCTGGACATCAAGGAAAGCGTCGACAAGCGCATCGCCGGCTACAACGATCCGGTCGGTTTCTACGTCGAGAAGCTGGTCGAAGGCATCAGCACCCTGGCGGCTGCGTTCTGGCCGAAAAAGGTCATCGTGCGCCTGTCGGACTTCAAGTCCAACGAATACGCCAACCTGATCGGCGGCAAGCTGTACGAGCCGGAAGAAGAGAACCCGATGCTGGGCTTCCGCGGTGCTTCGCGCTACATCAGCGAATCGTTCCGTGACTGCTTCGAACTCGAGTGCCGCGCTCTGAAGCGTGTGCGCAACGAGATGGGCCTGACCAACGTCGAAATCATGGTGCCGTTCGTCCGTACCCTGGGCGAAGCGAGCCAGGTGGTGGATCTGCTGGCGGAAAACGGCCTGGCTCGTGGCCAGAACGGCCTGCGCGTGATCATGATGTGCGAACTGCCTTCCAACGCGATCCTGGCTGAAGAGTTCCTCGAGTTCTTCGACGGTTTCTCCATCGGCTCCAACGACCTGACCCAGCTGACCCTGGGCCTGGACCGTGACTCCGGCATCATTGCGCACCTGTTCGACGAGCGTAATCCGGCGGTGAAGAAGCTGCTGGCCAATGCCATTGCCGCTTGCAACAAGGCCGGCAAATACATCGGCATCTGCGGTCAGGGTCCTTCGGACCACCCGGACCTGGCCAAGTGGCTGATGGAGCAGGGCATTGAAAGCGTGTCGTTGAACCCGGACTCCGTGCTGGAAACCTGGTTCTTCCTGGCGGAAGGTCAAGCTTCGGCCTGATCCGGTGTAAACGGGCCGCTCTTTCTGAAGGAGCGAGCCTGCTCGCGATGGACGTCAACGATAACGCGTTTATCCTGGATAAACGTGGTGTCCTGAAGTTCTTCGCGAGCAGGGCTCGCTCCCACAGGGAGCGGTCTTTTTGAGATTCAAGCAGGGCGGGCTCCATCTGGATGCCGCCCTTTTTTGTGCAAGAGATTATGCAAAGCAGCAGCAACCTATTTCCTGTCGCTCTGATCAGCGCCGAACGGCGTGGCGATCTGAGCGAAGATGTCTATCGTTTGAAACCCGGTAACAGCCCCGACTTCACTGTCGAACTGGCTGTGACACGCCTTGGCATGGCCGATGAGTCGTCCTCCCGTGGCGTGCCGGTGATCCTGCTGCACGGCAGCTTTTCCAATCGCCGGTTCTGGTTTTCCCCCAAGGGCCTGGGCTTGGGTGCTTACCTGGCCCGCCTGGGGTTCGACGTCTGGATTCCGGAAATGCGCGGTCACGGCCTGTCCCAGCGTAACCACGACTACCGCAAGAACCGTGTTGCCGACTACGCACGCTATGACCTGCCGGCCATCGGCGCATTCGTGCGCGAACAGAGCGGGCAGGTGCCGCACTGGATCGGTCATTCGCTGGGCGGTACTACACTGGCAGCAGCATTGGGTGGCGAGTACATCGGTGAGCCGGTGGTGGCTTCGGCGGCGTTTTTCGGTACACAAGTCAGCCGCACCTACTGGCCATTGAAGATTCCACCGGTGGAGTGGAGCGGTCGCTTCATTCTCAAGCGTTTTGCCCAGTTGTCCGGCTCAAGGCTCAAGCGCGGTCCGGAGGACGAGCCCATCGGCCTGGCCCTGGAAAGCATGCGCTGGTTTGGCTTGTTCGGGCGCTTCGGCGATGCCGACAAGGACTGGTGGGCAGGCTTGGCTGAGGTCAAGTTGCCCGTATTGGCGGTCAGTGCTGCAGGTGATCATCAGGATCCGGCCTGGGCGTGTCGCAAACTGTTCGAGCAGTTCGGTTCCGAGCACAAGCAATTCATCAACCTGGGTCGCGAGCAGGGCTTCGGCGATAATTTCGGTCACGTGGAAATGCTTGTCAGCAAGGCAGCCCAGGCTGAAGTCTGGCCGTTGGTAACGCGCTGGTTGGCCGATCAGCAGACACCTTTGCCGGGCGCGCAACAGGATTTGGCCGCTGCAATCTGAGCCTGATGCTCTAACAAGGGCATTTCGCTCCGGTCGGCTTGCGGCTAAGATATGACGCATTGAGCTGTTCTGGTCACTTTGCGTGACTGAGCCATCACCGATGTTCGTGCTGTCTTCCTCTTCACAGGAGTTTCTCGATGATCCATTACCTCACGCCTGACCTGTGCGATGCCTATCCGGAACTGGTGCAGGTGCTGGAACCGATGTTCAGCAATTTCGGCGGCCGTGATTCCTTTGGTGGCGAAATCGTGACCATCAAGTGCTTCGAAGACAACTCGCGGGTCAAGGAGCAAGTCGAGCTCAAGGGGAATGGCAAAGTGCTGGTGGTAGACGGTGGCGGTTCCCTGCGTCATGCGTTGCTGGGTGACATGCTGGCCGAGAAAGCCACGAAAAACGGTTGGGAAGGGCTGGTGATCTACGGTTGCATCCGTGACGTCGATATCATCGCACAGACCGATCTGGGCGTTCAGGCCCTCGCCAGCCACCCGAGGAAATCCGACAGGCGCGGGCTCGGCGATCTCAACGTTGCCGTGACCTTCGCCGGCGTGACATTCCACCCGGGCCATTTCATCTATGCGGACAACAACGGCGTGATCATCTCGCCCAGCCCGCTGAAAATGCCTGAATAAAGCGCGGGTCGACCAAAGGAGTGCGGATGTTCGAGGAAGAAAACGCGCAATGGGGGCTGGTACATGCCCTGGTGCTGGACGGTAAAGGCGGCGCGCGTTCGATAGCCCGGACTGAACTCGATGCCTTGCAGCTGCAGGCCCATGAAAGCCTGTGGTTGCACTGGGATCGCAGTCATCCGCAAACCCGGACCTGGCTGCGCAAATCCAGCGGTCTGAGTGAATTCAGCTGTGACCTGTTACTCGAAGAAAACACCCGTCCGCGACTTTTACAGCTTTCAGACAGCGAACTGCTGCTATTTTTGCGCGGGGTGAATCTGAACCCGGGTGCCGAGCCGGAAGACATGGTGTCGGTGCGGATCTTCGGCTCTGCCCAGCGTGTCATTTCCCTGCGTTTGCGTCCGTTGCGTGCCACTGACGAGTTGCTGGTGCAACTGTCCGAGGGCAAGGGACCGAAAACTGCCTCCGAACTCATCCTTTGCATGGCGCAGTACCTCACCAACAAGGTGCAGGATCTGGTCAGCTGTCTCTCGGAAGTGGTCGATGAGGAAGAAGAAAAACTGGATGCCGACGAACGGTATACTCCTGAGCACGGGTCGGTTTTGCAGATTCGTCGCCGGGCGGCTGCGTTGAAGCGCTTTCTTGCTCCGCAGCGGGACATTTTCGGGCAGTTGACGCGAATCAAGTTGCCCTGGTTCGTCGAGGACGATGGCGATTACTGGAACGAATTGAACAACAGCCTGACCCGTTACCTCGAAGAGCTGGAATTGACCCGGGAACGGGTGGGGCTGGTCCTGGAGGCTGAAGACCGTCGCTTGAGCGTGCGCATGAACCGCACGATGTATCGCTTCGGGATCATCACCGGGATATTTTTGCCGATGAGTTTTCTGACCGGGCTTTTGGGGATCAACGTCGGTGGAATTCCATTCTCTGCCAGCCCTTACGGCTTTCTGATCGCCTGCCTGATGATGGTCTCGGTGGCGCTGGGGCAGTGGTGGTTGTTCCGACGTTTGCGCTGGGTCTGAGGGAAACCATGTGACCCGACCAGAACTGACCGCGTCTCCCACAGACATCACGAGAGGTGCGTATGCACGATCCGTTTGAACAGTCTTTGCGCGACATGCTCAACGCCTCACCGTCCACCCGGGACGACGATGCGTGCCTGGGGCGTGTGTTGAAAACCGCCAACCGCCAGGTCGGCGCCGGTGATCTGTTCAGCCTGCTGGGGCGCTGGTTGCCCGCACTGATGATCGCCCTGAATAACGGATCGGCCCATGTCGCGCCGGTATCCCGTCTTCGTAAACCTACTGCTCGCACTGCTGATAAGGCTGATTGAATATGGAACTTGATCTCTGGACTCAGAGCCTCGTCACTGCAATGACTGCGTTGTGGACCAAGGTTGCGAACTTCATTCCGAACCTGTTCGGCGCACTGGTCGTGCTGCTGTTGGGTTTTGTCGTGGCCAAGCTGCTCGACACCCTGCTGTCCAAATTGCTCGCCAAATTGGGCCTTGACCGCTTGATGGGGGGCACCGGCCTGACCAAATTGCTGTCCCGCGCCGGGTTGCAAGTGCCTATTTCGACCCTGATCGGCAAGATCGTCTATTGGTTCGTTCTGCTTATTTTTCTGGTTTCTGCAGCAGAATCCCTTGGCCTTGAGCGAGTTTCAGCTACGCTGGACATGCTTGCGTTGTATCTGCCGAAGGTATTCGGCGCGGCGCTGGTGTTGCTGGTAGGTGTCTTGCTGGCGCAACTGGCCAACGGTCTGGTGCGCGGAGCAGCAGAAGGCGTGGGTCTGGACTATGCTTCAGGGCTTGGACGAATTGCCCAGGGCCTGGTGATCATCATCAGTATTTCGGTCGCGATCAGCCAGCTGGAGGTCAAGACTGACCTGCTGAACCATGTGATCGTGATTGTGTTGATAACCGTTGGTCTGGCGGTAGCGCTGGCCATGGGGTTGGGAAGCCGGGAAATTGCCGGCCAGATTCTTGCGGGAATCTACGTGCGTGAGCTGTACCAGGTTGGGCAACAAGTGCGTGTTGGCGAGGTCGAAGGCCAGATCGAAGAGATCGGCACGGTTAAAACCACATTGCTGACCGATGAGGGTGAGCTAGTCTCTCTTTCCAATCGGATCCTCCTTGAGCAGCATGTGAGTAGCCGCTAACCCGGCAAACCCTGCTAATGTATGCCGCCGCAAAATGCCTGCTCACGCTGGCTGCGGCGGACATTGACCTGACTGTCGGCCCGACTTGTTTTGAATAAAGCCCAATCGTTATCCATGCGCTACGACCCCCGCGAGCTCTCTGATGAGGAGTTGGTCGCGCGCTCGCATACCGAGCTGTTTCACGTAACACGCGCTTATGAAGAACTGATGCGGCGTTACCAGCGAACATTATTTAACGTGTGCGCACGTTATCTCGGGAACGATCGCGACGCAGACGATGTCTGTCAGGAGGTCATGTTGAAGGTGCTGTATGGCCTGAAGAACTTCGAAGGTAAATCGAAGTTCAAGACATGGCTATATAGCATCACGTACAACGAGTGCATCACACAGTATCGAAAGGAACGGCGAAAGCGTCGCTTGATGGACGCATTGAGTCTTGACCCCCTCGAGGAAGCGTCCGAAGAAAAGACGCCGAAACCTGAGGAAAAAGGTGGACTTGATCGCTGGTTGGTGTATGTGAACCCGATTGACCGGGAAATTCTGGTGCTACGATTTGTCGCAGAGCTGGAGTTTCAGGAGATCGCAGACATCATGCACATGGGTTTGAGTGCAACAAAAATGCGGTACAAACGCGCTCTAGATAAATTGCGTGAGAAATTTGCAGGCATTGCTGAAACTTAGTTCAGCGCAAATATCTCTTACGTGTAGGCAAGTTCTGTTAGACTTGCCGCCGAGTTGTCCCCCGGTTTGCGGGACTGCTTCACAATCACCAGATGGGGATTTAACGGATGAAACTGAAAAACACCTTGGGCTTGGCCATTGGTACTCTTATTGCCGCTACTTCGTTCGGCGCATTGGCACAAGGCCAAGGCGCAGTTGAAGGCGAGCTCAACTACGGGAAGAAGTACAACGACAGCGTTAAGAACGTTGAAGACGGCTACACTCCTGGCGCCTCCATCGGTTACTTCTTGACCGACGACGTATCGTTGAACTTGACCTACAACAATGACGACCACACCCGTTCGAACAACGGTACTGGTAATCAGAAAATCGAAGGCGACCAGTTCGGTCTGAACGCTCAGTACCACTTCAACAACGCTGGCGACGCTCTGCGTCCTTACGTTCAAGGTGGTGTTAAGCACGGCAGCATGACCAACGTAGCCGCTGACGGCCACACCGGTCGTGACCAGTCGACTTTCCTGACTGCAGGCGCTGGCCTGAAGTACTACTTCCTGGAAAACGTCTACGCTCGTGCTGGCGTAGAAGCTGACTACAAGCTGGACAACGGCAAGTGGGACTACATCCCGTCCGTAGGTCTGGGTGTTAACTTCGGTGGCGGCAACAAGCCTGTCGCTGCAGCTCCAGCTCCAGAAGTTTGCTCCGACAGCGACAACGATGGCGTTTGCGACAACGTTGACAAGTGCCCGGACACCCCAGCCAACGTAACTGTTGACGCTGATGGCTGCCCAGCTGTTGCTGAAGTCGTTCGTGTAGAGCTGGACGTGAAGTTCGACTTCGACAAGTCGGTAGTCAAGCCAAACAGCTACGGCGACATCAAGAACCTGGCTGACTTCATGAAGCAGTACCCATCCACCACCACTACTGTTGAAGGTCACACTGACTCCGTCGGTCCTGACGCTTACAACCAGAAACTGTCCGAGCGTCGTGCAAGCGCCGTTAAACAAGTTCTGACCAACCAGTACGGTGTTGAGTCGTCCCGCGTTCAGTCCGTTGGCTACGGCGAATCCCGCCCAGTTGCTGACAACAAAACTGAAGCTGGTCGCGCTGTTAACCGTCGCGTAGAAGCGCAGGTTGAAGCTCACGCTAAGTAATTAGCTCGCAGCTCTGAGAAAAGCCCGGCTCAGGCCGGGCTTTTCTTTGTCTGCGATTTGCTGAAACAGGTGAAACTAGGCTGACTGATCCGCCGCCATCACAGGCATCTCACGCTCCCACAGGGATTGAGTTGCGCAAGCCGCCACTGCACCGATCACCAGTATGGCAGGGCTTTTCAGCTGAAATCTGCAGGCAGCTTCATCCATGTCTGTGAGAGTGCTCCGACATTCCCGCTGATGGGGCAAGGAAGCGTTTTCAATCATGGCCACGGGCGTATCCGCCCCCATGCCGCCGGCCAATAGCTGCTCACGGATTTCACCGAGCTTGGCCACTCCCATGTAGATCACCAGCGTCGTTCCGCCTTGGGCCAGTGCCTGCCAGTTCAATTGGCTGTCGTCCTGGGTGTGCGCGGTGACCAGCGTGACACCGCGGGCGACACCGCGCAAAGTCAGCGGAATATCGCATTGCGTTGCCCCCGCCAGCCCGGCAGTGATGCCGTTGACCAACTCGGCTTCAACCCCACGCTCACGCAACCACTGCGCCTCTTCTCCACCGCGACCGAAAATGCACGGATCTCCGCCCTTGAGCCGCGCCACGCATTTGCCCTGCCGGGCATAACGAAGCATCAGGCGATGGATGAACGCTTGCGGGGTGGAGCGACAACCGCCGCGCTTGCCCACCGGGATGACCCGCGCCCCAGGGCAATGCTCGAGTACCGCGACATTGACCAGATCATCGATCAACACCACATCTGCCTCGCGCAAGGCGCGTACCGCTTTCAACGTGAGCAACTCCGGATCACCCGGACCCGCACCTACCAGCCAGACTTTTGCACTCATAGTGTTTTCCTCACGAGAAGACGGTGATTGGTTGCGCCGTGGCAGCCAGCAGGCGTTTGATTTCCGGAACGCAGGACCCGCATTGCGTGCCGCAACCCAGTTCTTGCTTGAGTCCCTGCAAATCCAAGCCACGGCTGATGCCGGCGCAGATCGCGTTCTGGCCAACGTTCTTGCAATTGCACAGGATCTTGTTCGCGTTGACGGGCGCGTCGAGATTGCCCGGTGGTGCGCTCAGCGGCGCCAGCAGCCAGCGCCGCAGTTGCTGGTCCGCGCGACCTTCGAGCCACAGCCCCTGCAACCAGTGTTGGGCAAGGGTTTCGCCGGCCAGTCGAATGGCAGTGATCCGGCCATTTTCGATCCGCACGCGTTTGCCAATGGCCCGTCGAGGGTCGTCGTAAGCCAGCACCGGGCCGTCATCGAGCGCCAGGTTTTTATCGATTTCGCTTAGCAGCTCTGCCGAAGGTGCTGAAGTATTGGCAGCCCGTACAAGCAGGGCAGGGCGCTCACGACCAACCAGGCTGAGGCTGACGTAGGAAAACGCCTCACAGAGCGGTCGTAGCGTCTCAAAATGTCGTTGAACATCGCCCTCGATCAGTGCGAACAGTTTCCAGGGCAAATCCACCGGATCCAGGCGAACGCCGCTGTGTTTAAGTTCGGGCTGTTTCGACAAAGGATCGAAGGCGGGCAGGGTGAGGCTGTTCACCCCTCCCTTGAGAAAACGGTCGCCCCAATGCATCGGCAAAAAGGCCTGGCCCGGGCGCACGCTGTCATCGCTGGCAACCGCGACGACGACTGCGCCGCGCCGGCTTTTCAGGCTGACCAGATCCCCCGGCTGCAGACGATGGCGACGCAGTTCGTCCGGGTGCAGGCTCAACTCCGCTTCGCTGACATGGCCGAACAGTTGCGCGGCGGTGCCGGTGCGGCTCATGCCGTGCCATTGATCGCGCAGGCGACCGGTGATCAGGGTCAGCGGGAAGCGTGCATCCCGTTGCTCTTTGGCAGCGCGATACGGATCGGCCACAAACTGTGCGCGCCCATTGGCAGTGGCAAATATCCCGTCTACGTACAGCCGGGCCGTACCTTCAACGGCACCTGCAGGGAAGGGCCACTGCTGCGGGCCGAGACGATCGATCAGTGCATGGCTGATACCGGACAGATCCAGGTCGCGACCTTGAGTCAGTTGTTTGTATTCGTCAAAGACCTGAGCGGGATTTTCAAATTCAAACAGGCTGGTTTGACCGGGACGCAGGTGTTTTTCCAGGCGTTGTGCGAAATCTACGGTGATTGCCCAGTCCGGCCGCGCCTCCCCGGGTGCGACGACTGCCTGGCGTACATGGGAAATTCGCCGCTCGGAGTTGGTCACGCAACCTTCCTTTTCTCCCCAACTGGCGGCGGGCAGCAGAAGGTCGGCGAACTTCGCGGTTTCAGTGGTGCTGAAGGCTTCCTGCAGCACCACGAATGGGCAGGCTTGCAAGGCTGCGCGCACGGCCGTCTGGTCCGGCATGGATTGCGCGGGGTTGGTACAGGCGATCCACAGCGCCTTGATCTTGCCGTTGCGCACTTGCTCGAACAGCTCGATTGCGGTGAGCCCGGGATTTTCCGGCAGTTGCTCGACGCCCCAGTAGGACGCCACTTGCTCACGGTGTTGTGGATTGGCGGCGTCACGGTGGCCGGGCAGCAGGTTGGACAAGCTGCCGGTTTCCCTTCCTCCCATGGCATTTGGCTGACCGGTGAGGGAGAAAGGTCCGGCACCGGGACGACCGATCTGCCCGGTGGCCAAGTGCAGATTGATCAGTGCACTGTTTTTCGCGCTGCCGGCAGTGGACTGGTTAAGCCCCATGCACCACAGCGACAGAAAGCTCGGTGATGTGCCGATCCACTCGGCACATTGCTGCAATTGCCCGAGGCTGATTCCGCAAAGCTGCGAAACCATTTGGGGCGTGTAGTCACGCACCAGGTTTTTCAGCTCGGCCAGGCCTTCGGTGTGGTCCCGGATGAAGTCACGATCGATCCAGTCTTCCCACAACAGCAGATGCAAAATCCCATGGAACAGGGCGACGTCGGTGCCAGGCAAGATCGCCAGGTGCAGGTCTGCCAGATCGCAGGTATCTGTACGACGTGGGTCAATGACGATGACCTTCATTTGCGGCCGGCGGGATTTGGCGGCTTCCAGCCGGCGAAACAGCACCGGGTGGGCGTAGGCCATGTTACTGCCAACGATCATCACGCAATCGCTCAGCTCCAGGTCTTCGTAGCTGCAGGGCGGGGCGTCGGCACCCAGGCTGCGCTTGTAGCCGACCACCGCCGAGGACATGCACAGGCGCGAATTGCTGTCGATGTTGTTGGTACCTACCAGGGCACGTGCCAGCTTGTTGAAGGCGTAGTAGTCCTCGGTCAACAGTTGCCCGGAAATGTAGAACGCCACGCTGTCCGGGCCATGTTCGGCAATGGTCGCGGCAAATACGCTGGTGGCGTGATCGAGGGCGGTATCCCAATCGGTGCGGTGACGGGCCAGGCCTTTTCCGAGGCGCAGTTCGGGGTACAGCGCCCGCGCCGTCAAGTCGCCGGTCAAGTGCAGGGTCGAGCCCTTGCTGCACAGTTTGCCGAAATTGGCCGGGTGCGCCGGGTCGCCGCTGACGCCGAGGATGCGCGAGCCGTCGTGCTCGATCAGCACGCCGCAGCCGACCCCGCAGTAACAGCAGGTGGATGCAGTGATCTGGCGGTCCATCAGCCTGCATCCCGCAGGGCCAGCATCACCCGGCCATTTTCCACCCGGGCGAGATGGTGATGGGCACAGCCGATGTCCGGGGCCAGGGCTTCACCGCTTTCCAGGTCGATTTGCCAGTTGTGCAACGGGCAGGCAACCCGCTTGCCGTAGACCAGGCCTTGGGACAACGGGCCGCCCTTGTGCGGGCAACGGTCGTCAAGGGCGAACACTTCGTCGTCGCTGGTACGAAAAATCGCGATGTCTCCCTTTGGCCCGGCGATGATCCGCGAGCCCAGGGCGTTGATTTCTTCCAGTGCGCAGATATCCAGCCAGTTCATGCCAGCACCTCCAGGTTTTTCACGGGGATGACGTCGAATTCTTTTTTCAGCTGTGGCTGTTCCAGGCGCTCCTTCCACGGGTCCTGTTCGAACGACAGGGAGAATTGCAGGCGATCGTTGAGGGCCTTGCGCCGCTCCGGATCTTCCAGCACGGCTTTCTTGATGTGTTCCATGCCGACCCGTTGCAGGTAGTGCACGGTGCGTTCGAGGTAGAAGGCTTCTTCGCGATAGAGCTGCAGGAACGCACCGTTGTATTCGCGCACTTCTTCGGCGGTTTTCAGTTTGACGAAGAATTCTGCGACTTCGGTCTTGATCCCGCCGTTGCCACCGATGTACATCTCCCAGCCGGAGTCCACACCGATAATTCCCACATCCTTGATACCGGCTTCCGAGCAGTTGCGCGGGCAACCGGAGACAGCCAGCTTCACCTTGTGCGGCGACCACATGTTGAACAGGTCATGTTCCAGTTCAATGCCAAGTTGTGTGGAATTCTGGGTGCCAAAGCGGCAGAACTCGCTGCCGACGCAGGTTTTCACCGTGCGGATAGATTTGCCGTAGGCATGGCCGGACGGCATGTCCAGGTCTTTCCACACCCCCGGCAGGTCTTGCTTGCGAATGCCCAGTAAGTCGATGCGCTGGCCACCGGTGACCTTGACCATCGGCACGTTGTACTTGTCGGCGACGTCGGCAATGCGCCGCAGCTCTGAAGGATTGGTCACGCCGCCCCACATCCGCGGGACTACAGAGTAGGTGCCGTCTTTCTGAATGTTGGCGTGGGCGCGTTCGTTGATCAGGCGCGATTGCGGATCGTCCTTGGCTTCCCCTGGCCAGGTGGAAATCAAGTAGTAGTTGAGCGCCGGGCGGCAGGTGGCGCAGCCGTTGGGTGTGCGCCAGTTCAGGTAGCTCATGGTGCCGGCGATGGTCAGCAGGTGCTGCTCGCGGATGGCTTGGCGGATCTGCCCGTGATTGAGGTCGCTGCAGCCGCAGATGGCCTTTTCGCTTTTCGGTTTGACGTCCGCCGCGCCGCCCACGGTGTTGATCAGGATCTGTTCGACGAGCCCGGCGCAGGAGCCGCAGGAGCTGGCAGCCTTGGTGTGTTTCTTGACGTCGTCGACACTGAACAGCCCGTGTTCCTGAATGGCCTTGACGATGGTGCCCTTGCACACACCGTTGCAGCCGCAGACTTCGGCGGTGTCGGCCATGCTCATGGCTTTGTCCTGGCCTTGGTGTCCTACGTCTCCGAGGGCGCCTTCGCCGAACATCAGATGATCGCGGATCTCGCCGATGGCGTGATTCTCACGGATCTGCCGGAAATACCAGCCGCCGTCCGCCGTATCGCCGTACAGGCAGGCGCCGACCAGCACGTCATCCTTGATCACCAGTTTCTTGTAGACCCCGCCAATCGGGTCCGAGAGGGTGATGGTCTCGGTACCTTCGCCGCCCATGAAGTCGCCAGCGGAAAACAGGTCGATGCCGGTGACCTTCAGCTTGGTCGAGGTCACCGAGCCCTTGTAGGTGGCAAAGCCCAGTTGGGCGAGGTGGTTGGCGCAGACTTTGGCCTGTTCGAACAGCGGCGCCACCAAGCCATAGGCAATGCCGCGATGGCTGGCGCACTCGCCGATGGCATAGATCCGTGGGTCGTAGGTCTGCATTGTGTCGTTGACCAGAATCCCGCGGCTGCACGGAAGACCGGATTTCTCCGCCAGTGCGGTATTAGGGCGAATGCCGGCGGCCATCACTACCAGGTCAGCGGGGATGATGTCGCCGTTCTTGAATTGCACCGAACCGACCCGGCCGTTGCCCGCGTCGTGCAAGGCCTGGGTCTGCTCGCTCAGGCGAAAGTGCAGGCCGCGAGACTCCAGGGCGGTTTGCAGTAGCTGGCCGCTGGTCTTGTCCAGTTGCCGTTCCAGCAACCACTCGCCGATATGCACCACGGTGACGTGCATGCCCCGCAGCATCAGGCCGTTGGCGGCCTCCAGGCCGAGCAGGCCACCCCCGATCACCACGGCGTGCCGATGGGTTTTCGCGGTGTCGATCATGGCCTGGGTGTCGGCGATGTCGCGGTAGCCGATCACGCCCTCAAGGGTGTTGCCGGGAATGGGCAGGATGAAGGGCGTCGAGCCGGTGGCGATCAGCAGGCGATCGTATTCGGCTTCGCTGCCGTCTTCGGCAATGACCCGGCGCTTGACCCGGTCGATCTCCACCACTTTGCGGTTGAGCAGCAGCTTGATGTTGTTTTCCAGGTACCAGTCCAGGTCGTTGAGCACGATCTCTTCGAAGGTTTGTTCGCCCGCCAGCACCGGCGACAACAGGATGCGGTTGTAGTTGGTGTGGGGTTCGGCACCGAAGACCGTGATGTCGTACAGCTCTGTGCTCAGCTTGAGCAGCTCCTCCAGGGTCCGGACCCCGGCCATGCCGTTGCCGATCATCACCAGTTTTAATTTTTTCATCAGGTTCTCCGGGGGAGCTCAGGCCGGCCTCATCAGGGTTCAGGCCATGCTCGACAAATTTTGTGCAAACAAAAAAAGGCGTCCCGCTAGTTGCCTAGCGAGGACGCCTTTGTCCTGGTCCCGTTCTCTCGGGAAGTGCAGCCTTCGTCGTTGAAGCCCGCGCTTTATGTCTGTTGCAAGAGGTAATGCAGCGGTTGTGCCAAGTCGCTCAGGTCCCTTGTTTGTTGGCTTTTATCCCGTTCGCAAGGGCAGAACCGTGAGGGAATGCACCGATTCAAAGCGCGTTGCCCGCTAATGGAGCGCAACCACCAGCAGCACAAGGTTGAGCAGCAACGAAACCAGCGCCAAGGTCCGCCAGACTTTCAATGGCTCGCGCTCCAGCAACGGCTTGGGGCGCACACTCAAGCTGCGCCGTTCGCCCTGTTCGATCAGCAGCAGCCATTCTTCCGCCGTTTCGAAACGCTGGTCGGGGGCCGCTGCCACGGCGCGCTCCAGGCTATGGGCGATCCAGTCCGGCAGGTCGGGCCGGTAGCGGCTGGCGTTGACCGGGAGACCAAACCTCGGGCGCTGGAACGCTTCGATTTCGCCATAGGGATAGTGCCCGGTGAGGAGGAAATACAGGGTCACACCGACGGCGTACAAGTCCTGCCGTGGCGTCGGTACATCGCCGCGAAAGGCTTCGGGGGCGATGTAGCTGGGTGTGCCCGGCAGCGCCCAGGGCAGGTCTTGCGAAAGCCCGGGGCAGTAGGCGAGGCCGAAATCCAGCAGGCGCAACTCGCCATCGTCCCCCAGCAACAGGTTTTCCGGTTTGATATCGCGGTGCAGGATCTGCCGTCGATGCAACAGGCCTACCGCTCGCAGCAGGCGCTCGGCGATGTCTTGCCACTGGGGCAGCGGCAAGGGTCCACTTTGCTCATGCCGTTGGGCCAGGGTAGCGCCCGAATATTCACGCATCACGTAGTACAAATGCTGACGCTGACTGACAGCATGGACTTCAGGAAAATGTCGCCCTGCCATGCGTTTGAGAAACCACTCTTCCGACAGTAACGCTTGCCCGGCCTGGTGATCGTCGTGCAGGCGCCCCGGCAGGGTTTTCAGCAGCCAGGGTTGTTGCTGGCTGTCGCGAACGCGATAAAGCAGCGATTGCTGGCTCTGTGCGACGATGCCCTCGACCTGCCAGCCCTCGAACGCCTGACCCGGTTTGAGGGCTGGCGGCAGTGGCCATTGCTGCAAGTGCATCAACGCATCGCCAATGCTCGCTTCACCGAGGGCATCGACCCGCACCAGCAAGGCGCTGGCGTTGTCCTGGCTGCCCGCCAGGTGTGCGGCATTGACCAGGGTTTGCGCAGCGCTGTGCAGGTCCGGTTGATCGCGAAGGATCGCGGCAATCGCGGTATCGCCCAGGACGGCCCAGACGCCGTCGCTGAGCAGGACGAAGCTTTCATCGGGGCGCAGTTCACCGTCGAGAAAATCCAGCACCAGGTGTTGATCGAGCCCCAGTGCCCGTTTCAGCACATGCTGCATGCCCGGCTGGTCCCAGACGTGATCCTCGCTGATTCGCTGCAATTGGTCGGCGTGCCAGCGATACACCCGGCAATCGCCGACATGGGCCAGGGTAAAACGCCGGCCACGCAGGACCAGCGCACTGAGGGTGGTCAGCAGCGGTTGTCCGCCGCCATTGGCCTGCAACCAGCGGTTCTGCGCCAGCAACAGGCGATCGAGTGCCTGCGCGACGCCCCAGGTTTCCGGCGTGGCGTAGTAATCCAGCGCCAGGGCCTGCAACGTCGAGCGGGCAGCCAGGCCGCCATCGGCGCACTGGCTGACACCGTCGGCGATGGCGAACAGATAACCTTTGCTCGCCGCCAGCGCCGGGGCCGGCGTGACCAGGCGCAGGGCATCCTGGTTTTCCTCGCGGGGACCGATGGCGCTGGCTTCGGCGAAACTCAGTTGCAGGCTCATCGCGGCGTCAGACCCGCGCAGCCGTCACGGCGGCCGAACCCCAGGTGGTTCTCCAGCGACGTTTTACGCCGTGCAGACCGAACCAGGCCAGAACGCCGAGGCTGGCGAACAACCACAGGGCCAGTTGATAGCTGCCGGTGCTTTGCTTGATCGCGCCCATGCCGGCCGCGAGGGCAAACCCACCGATGCCGCCAGCCATGCCAATCAGGCCGGTCATCACGCCGATTTCCCGGCGAAAACGCTGGGGCACCAACTGGAACACTGCGCCATTACCTGCACCCAGGCCAAGCATGGTGCAGACGAAAAGCGCCAGTGCGGCGTAGGAACTCGGCAGGTTGAAGCCAACCACGGCAATGCAGGTCGCCGCGACGGTGTACATCGCCAGCAGGGTCCGAATGCCGCCGAAGCGGTCAGCCAGTGCGCCACCCAGGGGGCGCATCAGACTGCCGCCGAACACGCATGCAGCGGTGTAGTAGCCGGCAGTCACCGGACTCAGGCCGTACTGGTCGTTGAAGTAACCGGGCAGGGCGCTGGCCAGGCCGATGAAACCGCCGAACGTCACGCTGTAGAAAAACATGAACCACCAGCTGTCACGATCACCCAGGGCCTTGAAGTAGTCGGCCATGGATTTGGCCTTTGGCCGCTCGGGGGCATTGCGGGCCAGCCAGGCGAAGACGATCAGGGTCAGGATCAACGGAATCAAGGCAAACCCGAACACGTTGCTCCAGCCAAATGCCGCCGCCAGCACCGGGGCGATCAATGCGGCGAGCACTGTGCCTGAGTTCCCCGCGCCGGCGATGCCCATGGCCTTGCCTTGATGCTGTGGTGGATACCACTGCGAGGCCAGGGGCAGGGCGACGGCGAACGAAGCGCCGGCCATGCCGAGGAACAGCCCCAGCAGCAAGGCTTGCTCGTAGCTGTGGATCCCGAGTTTCCAGGCACCGAACAGGGCGCAGATCACGATGACCTGGCCGATCAGGCCGGCGGTTTTTGGCGACAGGCGATCAGCCAGCATCCCCATCGCGAAGCGCAACACCGCCCCGGCCAGAATCGGCGTGGCGACCACCAGCCCCCGTTGCTGCGTCGTCAGGTGCAGGTCGGCGGCGATCTGTACCGCCAGAGGTCCGAGCAGGTACCAGACCATGAAACTCAGGTCGAAATAGAGGAAGGCTGCGAACAATGTGGGTGTATGGCCGGATTTCCAGAAGCTTGAATTCATTGCGCACCTCAGCTGTGAAGAGTCTCGAAAGGAGTCATGAGCTTGCAGGTGGGGCGCCGATACGGCCGCACCACCGGCCCCGTGCTGTGGGGCCAAAACGAAAAAACGCCGCCACCCGATCCGCCAAGGGCAAATGAGGTGAGCGACGTCTTTGTCGTAGGTGGGGCAACCGCCGTTGGTTACCTGTGGTGATTACTAAGCGAGATCTGTGCCATATCGGAAATTTGTGTAAAGCAAAAAGATCGCAGCCTTCGGCAGCTCCTACGGGGTGCACACATTCCCCTGTAGGAGCTGCCGAAGGCTGCGATCTTTTGTTGTTCAACCCAATAATTCACTCATGGCAATAATCTGTTCCGCCACTTGAATCAGCTTCTGCTGGCGGCTCATCGCCTGGCGGCGCATCAGCGTGTAGGCCTCCTCCTCGTTGCAGTCCTTCATTTTCATCAGCAGCCCCTTGGCCAGTTCGATGCGCTTGCGCTCGGCCAATTGCTGGTCGCGGGCATGCAACTGGGCACGCAAGGCCTGGTCGCTTTCGAAGCGTGCCATGGCCACGTCGAGAATCGGCTGCAGGCGTTGTGCGTGAATGCCTTCGACGATGTAGGCGCTGACCCCGGACTTGATCGCCTGGCGCATCACGTCGGGGTCGTGTTCGTCCGTGAACATCACAATCGGTCGTGGCTGGTCGCGAGTCACCAGCACCACTTGTTCCATGACATCGCGGCCCGGTGACTCGGTATCGATCAGAATCACATCCGGACGCACCGTTTCGACGCGTTCGGGCAAGTCGATGGTCAGGCCGGATTCATCGATCACTTCGAATCCGGCCTCGGTCAGGGCGGCCTTCAGGCGTCCGACTTTCTTGGCGGTGTCGTTGATCAGCAGGATACGCAGCATGTTCGTGGTCTCCTGTCAGCGGCTGGCGGATCGATGCGAGCTGTCGCTCATGGCGTGCAGTTTGAAACTGCGGGCATAACCGGCCGGGTCCGAGCCGTCCCAGATCTTGCCGTCGATCAACTGACTGCTACGCATTTCCTCGGCTGATGAAGCGACGCCGACGGCACGGGCGGCTTCACGGTAGAGGTCCAGTTGCTGGACCTGCCGGGCCACCGCGAGATAGTCCGGATCTTCGCGCAACAAGCCCCAGCGGCGGAACTGGGTCATGAACCACATGCCGTCGGACAGGTACGGCAGGTTGACCTCGCCATTCCCGTGCAAGCGCAGCGCGTGCGGGTCTTGCCAGCGGTGGCCAAGGCCGTCGGCGTATTCGCCCAGCAGGCGTGGTTCGATGCAGTCCAGTGGTGCGTCAAGGTACTGCACGGCACTGAGCAATTGTGCGGTACTGCGGCGATTCTCGGTGCTTTCTTCGATGAAGCGGCTGGCTTCCAGAACCGCCATCACCAACACCCGGGCGGTATTGGGGTATTGCTCGACGAACGCACGGGTGCAGCCGAGGACCTTTTCCGGATGATCGGGCCAGATGGTCTGAGTCGTGGCCAGGGTGAAACCGAGGTCCTGTTGCACGGCGCTGGCGGACCAGGGTTCACCGACGCAGAAGCCGTCGATTCGACCGGCCCGCAGGTGCGCGACCATCTGCGGTGGCGGCACCACCACGCTGTCGACATCCAGCAGCGGGTGAATGCCCTGGCTGGCGAGCCAGTAATACAGCCACATGGCGTGGGTGCCGGTGGGAAACGTCTGGGCGAAGGTGAGTTTTGAGCGAGTTTGGTGCACGTGCCGATCCAGTGCTTCAGGACTGGTCACTCCAAGCGCCTGCAAGCCGCGGGACAGGTTGATGCTCTGGCCGTTCTGATTCAGGCCCATCAGCACGGCCATGTCGGTCGCGGCCACGCCACCGATGCCCAGGTGAACGGCGTAAACCAGGCCGTAGAGGCTGTGGGCGGCATCGAGTTCGCCGCTGACCAGTTTGTCCCGCAGGTTGGCCCAGGACGATTGCCGCTTGAGGTTCAGGGTCAAGCCGTGGGGCTGGGCGAAGCCCTGGGTGGCGGCGACAACCACCGAGGCACAGTCGCTCAAGGCCATGAAGCCGAGATTGATTTCGGTTTTTTCCGGGGCATCGCTGCCATTGACCCAGGCCAGAGGGCCGGCTGACGGTTCGTTCATCGCGTGTTCACCTTGCAAAAAAAACGTCGTCCCGAGTGCTTGCATGAGCAGGCCGGGGACGACGCCATTGTCTTTGCACCCATTCCGTCGTTGGCATGGGTGCTGGTACCCAGAGTGGTGCAAGGCATATGCCATTAACCGTTGATTTGATCACGCGCCTCGCTTGCCGCCCCGTTGCCCGGCTATAATCGCCACCTCAATTCGCCGCCAATCGAGTCAAATCCGCCCATGTACACCCTGGCCCGTCAGCTGTTGTTCAAACTCTCCCCGGAAACCTCCCACGATCTGTCCCTGGACCTGATCGGCGCGGGCGGGCGTCTTGGGCTCAACGGCTTGTTGTGCAAGGCCCCGGCGAAGCTGCCGGTGAATGTCATGGGCCTGGACTTCCCGAATCCGGTGGGGCTGGCCGCCGGCCTGGACAAGAACGGCGCGGCCATCGATGGTTTCGCCCAACTGGGTTTCGGTTTTGTCGAAATCGGCACCATCACGCCGCGTCCACAGCCGGGCAACCCGAAGCCACGCCTGTTCCGCTTGCCGGAAGCCGAGGCGATCATCAACCGCATGGGTTTCAACAACCTCGGCGTCGATCACCTGCTGGCCCGCGTGGCGGCGGCCAAGTACAAAGGCGTGCTGGGCATCAACATCGGCAAGAATTTCGATACGCCGGTCGAGCGTGCCGTGGACGACTACCTGATCTGCCTGGACAAGGTCTACGCCCACGCCAGCTATGTGACGGTCAATGTCAGTTCGCCGAACACGCCGGGCCTGCGCAGCCTGCAATTCGGTGACTCGCTCAAGCAGTTGCTGGCCGATCTGGCCGAACGCCGCGCGGAACTGGCATTGCGTCATGGCAAGCATGTACCGCTGGCGATCAAGATCGCACCGGACATGAGCGACGAAGAAACCGCACAAGTTGCGCAAGCGCTGATCGAAACCGGGATGGATGCGGTCATCGCCACCAACACCACCCTGAGCCGCGTAGGCGTCGAAGGCATGGAGCACGGCGAAGAAGCCGGCGGTCTGTCCGGCGCGCCGGTTCGCGACAAGAGCACCCACACGGTGCAAGTGCTGGCGTCGGAGCTGGCTGGTCGCCTGCCGATCATCGCTGCCGGCGGCATTACCGAAGGCAAGCACGCGGCTGAGAAAATCGCTGCGGGCGCGAGCCTGGTGCAGATCTACTCCGGCTTCATCTACAAAGGCCCTGCGCTGATTCGTGAGTCGGTAGACGCAATCGCAGCGCTACGCTGACCCCATGTAGGTAATGGTGTATGGGACAGGCATAAAAAAGGGCTCCATAAAGGAGCCCCTGGGCCGGAGCCCGCCGTCCGGATGGGACGTGCGTGGTTAATTCAGTACAAAGTCAGATTGTCGTGTCGGAGTGTTGTGCCCTGTAATTAGCCGACGGCGTGAAGTTCGTTGAGTCTGTGGATTCCCGCAGTGCCGGTCATACCGTCCCAGTTGTCGCCGCGTCCTTCTCGCCAGCCGTTGATCCAGGCTTGACGTACCGACGGTAGAGTAAATGGGCAAAGCTCACGGGATTTACCACCAACGCCATATTGATATCCGCGCAAAAATGCTCTTTCCAACGGATCACGCTTAAGTCTTCTCATAGGGTGTTGCCCTCACTTGTTGACTGTATTTATCGCGTCGACCTCTATTGAGGTCTGGCAGAAAAACTCTGCCGTTGGTGGCTCGTTGCCGGCGTGACGAGCCAAGGTGTTGGCGTCATTGCGGCGCCAACCTGTATTGAGTTCTAACCAATGCGTCACATCGAGGGAATGATCGTTTTGTCATAAGGACGTAACCATTCATGTGCTAACGCCATAAGTAACAGAGCGTTTGTAGCGTATTTATTGGCCAAACCCCGGTATGATCGGCTCTGCGCTGGATGATGGGCTTAATCCTTTACTGAGAATGGCTCCCGTTGCCGGGAAGCACTATTCGACGAAGGGTCGACTTATGACATTTTGTTGCATCAACTTTTTTATCTGTCCTTGCATCTAAGCTCACTTAACCCGGGCAGCAGGGGTGGAACGGCACACCTTCGTGCCACGCGGGCGCTCTTCAAGAAAAGCGCCTGATTGAAAACCGGACCGGCAATGCGTTGCCCGGTCACTCAGCTAAAGGTTCTGGAATTCCCATGTCCGATCATTTCGAACTCTTCCTCACTTGCCCAAAAGGCCTTGAAGGCCTGCTCATCGAGGAAGCCGTCGGGCTTGGCCTTGAGGAAGCGCGCGAGCACACCTCTGCCGTGCGCGGCATGGCCACCATGGAAACCGCTTATCGCCTGTGCCTGTGGTCGCGCCTGGCCAACCGCGTGCTGCTGGTGCTCAAGCGTTTCCCGATGAAGGACGCCGAAGACCTGTACCACGGCGTGCTGGACATCGAGTGGCAAGACCACATGCTCAATGACGGCACCCTGGCCGTCGAATTCAGCGGCCATGGCTCGGGTATCGACAACACCCACTTCGGCGCGCTTAAGGTCAAGGACGCCATCGTCGACAAACTGCGCACCCCGCAAGGCGACCGTCCGTCCATCGACAAGCTCAACCCGGACCTGCGCATTCACCTGCGCCTGGACCGTGGCGAAGCCATTCTTTCCCTGGACCTGTCGGGCCACAGCCTGCACCAGCGCGGCTATCGCCTGCAGCAAGGTGCGGCGCCGCTCAAGGAAAACCTCGCGGCCGCCATCCTGATCCGTTCCGGCTGGCCACGTATCGCGGCCGAAGGCGGCGCACTGGCCGACCCGATGTGCGGTGTCGGCACCTTCCTGGTGGAAGCGGCGATGATCGCCGCCGACATCGCGCCGAACCTGCGTCGCGAGCAGTGGGGCTTCACCGCCTGGCTCGGTCACGTCCCGGCGCTGTGGAAAAAGCTGCACGAAGAAGCGTCCGAACGCGCCGCTGCCGGCCTGGCCAAGACACCGTTGTGGATCCGCGGCTACGAAGCCGATCCGCGACTGATTCAACCGGGTCGCAATAACGTCGAGCGTGCCGGCCTGAGCGAGTGGATCAAGATCTACCAGGGCGAAGTCGCGACTTTCGAGCCGCGCCCGGACCAGAACCAGAAAGGCCTGGTGATCTGCAACCCTCCGTACGGCGAGCGTCTGGGCGATGAGGCGAGCCTGCTCTACCTCTACCAGAACCTCGGCGAGCGCCTGCGTCAGGCCTGCCTGAACTGGGAAGCGGCGGTGTTCACCGGTGCGCCGGACCTGGGCAAGCGCATGGGCATTCGCAGCCACAAGCAGTATTCGTTCTGGAACGGCGCCTTGCCGTGCAAGCTGTTGCTGATCAAGGTGCTGCCGGACCAGTTCGTCACCGGCGAGCGTCGTACTCCGGAACAGCGCCAGGTCGAGCGCGAGCAAGCCGCCTACGATCAGGCGCCGAACGAACCGCAAGAGCGCAAGTTCAACAAAAACGGCAACCCGATCAAACCGACGCCGGCACCGGCTCCGGTGATCGAGCAGCCGCGCCTGAGCGAAGGCGGGCAGATGTTCGCCAACCGCCTGCAAAAGAACCTCAAGGCCATGGGCAAGTGGGTCAAGCGTGAAGGCATCGACTGCTACCGCGTGTACGATGCCGACATGCCGGAATACTCCATGGCCATCGACCTGTATCACGATTGGGTCCACGTCCAGGAATACGCCGCGCCGAAATCCATCGACCCGGAAAAGGCCTCGGGGCGCATGTTCGATGCCCTGGCAGCCATCCCGCAGGCGTTGAACATCGACAAGAGCCGTGTGGTGGTCAAGCGTCGCGAGCGTCAGAGCGGCACCAAGCAGTACGAGCGCCAGGCGGCCCAGGGCAAGTTCGTCGAGGTCAATGAAGGCGGGATCAAGCTGCTGGTGAACCTCACCGACTACCTCGACACCGGTCTGTTCCTCGACCATCGGCCGATGCGCATGCGTATCCAGAAAGAGGCGGTCGGCAAACGCTTCCTCAATCTGTACTGCTACACCGCGACGGCCAGTGTGCATGCGGCCAAGGGCGGCGCGCGCAGCACCACCAGTGTCGACCTGTCGAAAACCTATCTGGACTGGGCGCGTCGCAACCTGTCGCTGAACGGTTTCTCCGACAAGAACCGCCTGGAGCAGGGTGATGTGATGGCGTGGCTCGAAGCCAGTCGTGACGAGTACGACCTGATCTTCATCGACCCGCCGACGTTCTCCAACTCCAAGCGCATGGAAGGTGTCTTCGACGTGCAGCGCGACCAGGTGCAACTGATCGATCTGGCCATGGCGCGGTTGGCACCCGGCGGCGTGTTGTACTTCTCCAACAACTTCCGCAAGTTCGAACTGGAAGCCAATCTCGGCGAGCGTTATGCAGTCGAGGAGATCACTGCCCAGACCATCGATCCGGATTTTTCCCGCAACGCCAAGATCCATCGCGCCTGGAAAATCACGGCTCGTTGACACTTGATGTGACTGGATCCACAGAGCCTTGATTTTCAAAGGCTCTTGGGTCCCATCAGTGCTGGTCAAATTAGTGGCTAATAGCTATAACTCAACTCACGGCCAAAGGGCTTTCCCGCACCTGGCGTTTTGAGTTGCGTTCTATGTCGTTGCACGCCGTGCGCCCCAAGATCCTGGGTTTTATCAGCGAAGATGCCTCGGCCTGGTTGGTCGCGCTGCTGGTATTGCTGATCGGCGGGGTGCTCACCGGGTTGCTGGCGTGGTCGACGCTGAATCTGTTTCACCATCAATTGCGGCAACGTTTCCAACTGCTGGCCAGTGAACGTTACAGCCGTATCGAAGAGCGTTTCGAAGATCAGGAGCAGCGCCTCGACGGCCTGCGCCGGTTTTTCGCCAATTCCGATTCGGTGTCCCGAGCGGAATTCGACGGCTACACCCGACCTTTGCTGCTGCGAACCCAGGCGTATTCCTACGCCCAGCGGGTCACCCGTGACGAGCGGGCGGCGTTCGAGCAGCGAGTGCGTGACGAAGGCTTGAGCAGTTTTACCCTGAGAGAACTCAACGCCGACGGCCAATTGCAACTGGCCGGCGAGCGAGATGAGTACGTGGCGGTGCTGTATAGCCAGACTCAAAGCAGACTCGGTGCTCCCCTCGGTTACGACTTGCTGGCCCAGCCGCTGCGGCGTGCCACGCTCGATCGGGCCGATCAGCATGGCGGCATGGCGGTGTCGCAACCGATGCATCTGGTGAGTATCGAACCGGCTTATGCGCGCGGCGTGCTGCTGGTCGCGCCGGTCACGCAGCGCAACAGTCAGGACCTCAAAGCCGCGAAGCCCTACGGTTATGTCATGGCTGTGATCAGCATGCGCCAGTTGCTGGCGGACGGACTGCCGGACGCCAGCCATGACTATCTCTCGGTGCGCATCCTCGATTTGTCGATCGAAGACCAGCACGAAGTGCTGTTCGAGTCACCCAACCCGCCGGCCATCAGCGAGCTGTCCGCTACACGCCTGTTGCGTATGGCCGACCATGACTATCAAGTCGATATCCAGCCCAGCGACGCGTTCGTGAAGGCCAACCATTCCTCCGTGACCAGTGTGGTGGTGTTGGGTGGATTGC
Organism: Pseudomonas grandcourensis; assembly: GCF_039909015.1. Taxonomy (NCBI): domain Bacteria; kingdom Pseudomonadati; phylum Pseudomonadota; class Gammaproteobacteria; order Pseudomonadales; family Pseudomonadaceae; genus Pseudomonas; species Pseudomonas grandcourensis. Next base: position 4,759,686 of record NZ_CP150919.1, on the reverse strand, counting down.
TCAGCGTGATGCTCAGTGCCTTGCTGTATGTGTTGGTCAGTCAGCGGCAGCGGGCGTTGAAGCTGGTCGAGCAACGCACTCAGGAGTTGCGCGATCGAGAGCAGGAGCTGCGCGGCACCCATGGCCAGTTGCGTGGCGTGCTGAATGCCGCCACCCAGGTCGCGATCATCGCCACCGACCTGCGCGGCGTCATCAGCACCTTCAACGCCGGTGCCGAGCAGATGCTTGGCTATTCCAGCGCCGAGGTGGTGGGGCACATGACCCTGGAGAATCTGCACCTGCCCCGGGAGCTGGTCGCTCGCTCGGCAGAGTTGAGCGCACGCTATGGCAAACCGGTGCCGACCTGCCAGGCGATGCTGGTCGAAGGCGACGCGGAGGGCGACCACGAGGCGCGGGAGTGGACGCTGGTACGTGGCGATGGCAGCCATTTGATGGTCAACATGCTCGCCACGCCGGTGCTCGACGAGCAAGGCCTGTGGGTCGGGCACCTGGCGGTGTGCATCGACATCACCGAACGCAAGCGGGTCCATGAGGCACTCGCGGCGCGGGACCTGTTGTTGAAGAAACTCAGTGCCCACGTGCCCGGCGGCATCTACCAGTTCAAGATGGAGTTCGACGGGCGTTTCAGCGTGATCTATGCGAGCGACGGCATTCGCGAGATCTACGAGCTGGAACCTGATGTGCTGCTGCACAATGCCGAAGCGATCTTCACCCGGATTCACCCCCAGGACACCACCCGTGTCCGCGCCTCGATCCGCGCCTCGGCCGACACCCTCAGTCCCTGGCGCGAGGAGTACCGCGTGCAATTGCCGCAACGGGGTCTGCGTTGGGTGCGTGGCGAGGCCACGCCGGAGGAACTGCCCGGTGGCGGTGTACTCTGGCATGGCTACATCTCGGACATTTCCGATATGAAGCGGGTGGAAGAGGAGTTGCGCGCGTTGTCTGTCACCGATTCCCTGACCGGTATCCACAACCGCCGCCATTTCCAGGAACGCCTGACCACCGAAATGGCCCGGGTGGAGCGTGGTGGTGGGGATCTGTCGGTGATCATGCTCGATATCGACCATTTCAAGCGCATCAATGACCTGCATGGCCATGCCATCGGTGATCGGGTGTTGCAGGCGGTGTGCGAGCGGATCGGCCACCGGCTGCGTCGCACCGATGTGTTCTGCCGCCTGGGCGGAGAGGAGTTCATGGTGCTGTGCCCGGATGTCAGCGGCGAACATGCCTATGTGTTGGCCCAGCAATTGTGGCAAGGCTTGCGCAGCTCACCCATTGAAGGCGTCGGTACGGTCACCGCCAGTTTCGGGGTTGCCGGTTGGCGGGTCGGGGAGGGCGTCGATGCCTTGCTGTTGCGCGCGGATTCGGGGGTCTATGCGGCGAAGCAGGCGGGAAGGGATAGGGTTGAGGGGGAGATGAATTAACCCGGGTTGTACGCTGACCCTGTGGGAGCGAGCCTGCTCGCGAAAGCGGAGTGTCGGTCACCATCAGTATTGACTGGGCTGACGCTATCGCGAGCAGGCTCACTCCCACAAGGGATCTACTGTGTTCTTTAGGTCCGGTTACAACACCGAAGCCGTCTGCGGCAGTTTCGGTTGACGGTACAGGTCCAGCAGCACCTGATCGAGCACCGACGAGGCGCCGAACGGAGCCTTGTCGTTGAGGATCGCCACCACCACCCAGGTGTTGCCGTTGACGTCGCGACTGAAGCCGGCAATCGCCCGCACAGTGTTCAGGGTGCCGGTCTTGACGTGGGCTTCACCGCGCATCGCAGTGGTCTTCAGGCGTTTGCGCATGGTGCCGTCGGTGCCGGCAATCGGCATCGAACTGATGTATTCGGCGGAATACGGGCTGTGCCAGGCCGCTTCGAGCATCGAGGCCATTTCCCGGGCGCTGACGCGCTCGGCACGGGACAGGCCGGAGCCGTTCTCCATCACCAGGTGCGGCGCGGTGATGCCCTTTTTCGCCAGCCACTGGCGCACCACACGCTGCGCGGCCTTGGCGTCGTCACCATCGGCATCGGTGCGGAAGCGTTGGCCGAGACTCAGGAACAACTGCTGGGCCATTGTGTTGTTACTGTACTTGTTGATGTCGCGGATGATTTCCGCCAGGTCCGGCGAGAACGCCCGGGCCAGGACCTTGGCGTCTTTCGGTGTAGGCGCCAGCACATCCTTGCCCTGAATGCTGCCGCCCAGCTCCTTCCAGATCGCGCGGACGGCGCCGGCGGTGTAGGTAGCGTGGTCGAGCAGCGACAGGTAAGTCTGCGAACTGCAGCCTTCACCCAGTTGGCCGCCGACCGTCACGGTCACGCTGCCGTCGGCCTGTGCCACCGGGTTGTAGCGCACGCCACCGGTGCATTGCTTGGAATTGAGGGCCTTGACCTGGTTGTCGATGCGGATGCTCGCAATCGGCGGCTCCACCGAGACCAGCACCTTGCCCGAGTCATTGCGCGCGACGAAGCGCAGCGCCTTGAGGTTGACCAGCAGCGAGTCGGGCTTGACCAGGAACGGTTTGTTCTCGTCGTTGCCGTCGTCATTGAACTCGGGCAGTTGCGGTTGCACGAAGAAGGTTTTATCCAGCACCAGGTCGCCGGTGACCTGGGTCACGCCGTTGGCACGCAGGTCGCGCATCAGCAGCCAGAGTTTTTCCATGTTCAGTTTCGGATCGCCGCCACCCTTGAGGTAGAGGTTGCCGTTGAGAATGCCGCCACTCAAGGTGCCGTCGGTATAGAACTCGGTTTTCCACTGGTGGTTCGGACCGAGCATTTCCAGCGCCGCGTAGGTGGTGACCAGTTTCATGGTCGACGCCGGGTTGACCGACACGTCGGCGTTGAACACCGTCGGGGTGCCGGGGCCGGTGAGCGGGATCATCACCAGCGACAGGGCGTTGTCCTGCAACTTGCTGGCTTTCAGGGCTTTTTCAACGTTGGGCGACAACGCGGTATTGATGGGAGCGGCGCAAACGGGAAGGGCCAGGGGGAGAAGAAAACCGGCCAACAGCAGTGGACGCAAAGATTTGATCATCTGAAATAGAACCCTGCAGTCGAGGGGAAAAAAGACGAGGGCATGGAGATAAATTCCCTCAATGGTCATGAAAGTGTCGGCATTATGCCCCAAGGTGTCACCGCTTGTGCCGTGCGAGGGCTGTCTGATTTGCTATTTTTTTACCGGCGGTAGGCGTGGTGGCCCAGAGAGTCAGGCAATCGGCGGCTTAAACTGCTAAAGTGCCGCCCGTTATTACTTAAGAGGATTGTTCCAATGGCGACTAACCGTTCCCAGCGTCTGCGCAAAAAACTGTGCGTCGATGAATTTCAAGAGCTGGGTTTCGAACTGAACCTGGATTTCAAAGAAGATTTGGCTGATGAAGCCATTGATGCTTTCCTCGACGCGTTCCTCAAAGAAGCCATGGAAGCCAACGGTCTGGGTTATGTTGGCGGCGACGACTACGGTCTGGTTTGCCTGCAGAAGCGTGGCTCGGTCAGCGCTGAACAACGCGCTGCCGTTGAAGCCTGGCTCAAAGGCCGCACCGAGCTGACCAGCGTTGAAGTCAGCCCGCTGCTGGACGTCTGGTACCCGGAAAAGCCGATCAATCCGGTAGCTTGATGTTCTAAAAAAACGGCGACCCAAGGGTCGCCGTTTTTTTATGCCCGTTTTTTGTATTTCAGGCCTTGCGCCAGTTCAGTATCACCAGGGTCACCACCCCCGCGACAATGCCCCAGAACGCTGAACCGATGGAAAACAGCGTCAGCCCCGATGCCGTGACCATGAAGGTGATCAGCGCCGCTTCACGTTCCTTCACTTCGCTCATGGCGATGCTCAAACCGTTGATGATCGAGCCGAACAGCGCCAGCGCCGCAATCGACAGCACCAGTTCCTTGGGCAGCGCGGCAAACAATGCCGCGAGCGTCGCGCCGAACACGCCGGCGATCCCATAGAAAATCCCGCACCAGACGGCTGCGGTGTAGCGCTTGTTGCGATCCTCATGGGCGTGCGGTCCGGTGCAGATCGCCGCGCTGATCGCCGCCAGGTTGATCCCGTGAGAGCCGAACGGTGCCAACAGCAAACTGGCGATGCCGGTGGTGGTGATCAGCGGCGAGGCGGGCACCGTGTAACCATCGGCGCGCAATACGGCGATGCCGGGCATGTTTTGTGAGGTCATGGCGACGACAAACAGCGGGATGCCGATGCTGATGGTCGCGGCCAGGGAGAAGTGTGGCGTGGTCCAGACCGGCGTGGCCACTTCCAGGTGGAAACCGCTGAAGTCCAGCAGCCCCATGAAGCCTGACAATGCCGTGCCGATCAGCAATGCCGCCAACACCGCGTAGCGCGGCGACAGGCGCTTGACCACCAGATAACTGACAAACATCCCCAGTACCAGGGCGGTGCGGTGTTGCGCCGCAACGAAAATCTCGCTGCCGATCTTGAACAGGATCCCCGCCAGCAGGGCGGCGGCCAGGGATGCCGGAATCTTTTTCATCAGTCGTTCGAAGCTGCCGGTCAGCCCGCAAATCGTCACCAGCACCGCGCAGGTGATGTAGGCGCCGATGGCTTCGCCGTAGCTCACGCCGCCCAGGCTGGTGATCAGCAGCGCGGCGCCGGGGGTCGACCAGGCAATGGTGATCGGCGTGCGATAGCGCAGGGACAGGCCGATTGAGCACACCGCCATGCCGATCGAAATGGCCCAGATCCACGAGGAAATCTGCCCGCTGCTCAGGCCCGCCGCTTGCCCGGCCTGGAACATCAGCACCAGGGAGCTGGTGTAGCCGGTCATCATGGCGATGAAACCGGCGACGATGGCGGAGGGCGAGGTGTCGGCCAGCGGGCGGATTTGCGTGTGGGTGGCGTCGTTCATGACGGTGGTGTTCCTTTTACAGATGAAGATGTCCGCGAACTCAGCACCTACACAGATAACGAGCAAATCGCGAATTTCGTGTTTAAGCCTAAACTCAAAAGTAATCAGGCGTTGCGATACAGCCGAGGCAACATTCAGCCGTACAGTCGTGTTGCCACCTTCCATTGTGTACAATTGCAGTGTTTTTTACGCGATACTTGCCAGCGACCCACTGTGCCGTATTACAGTCGCGGTCAATTCGCCGCAGTTCTTCCGACTCGAGTGCCCATGAACGAACAGTTGCAACCCCTAAAGAAACAACCGCGAGCAGGCAAAGCCGGCCGCAGCGGTACCCAGGACGATATTGTCTACGCGCATATCTTCGAGGCCATCCTCGAGCAGCGTCTGGCGCCCGGCACCAAGTTGAGCGAAGAAGCGCTGGGGGAAATTTTCGGGGTCAGCCGCACCATCATTCGCCGCGCCTTGTCGCGCCTGGCCCATGAAGGCGTGGTGCTGTTGCGTCCGAATCGCGGCGCCGTGGTCGCGAGCCCGAGCGTCGAAGAAGCCCGTCAGGTGTTCATGGCCCGCCGTCTGGTGGAGCGCGCGATCACCGAGCTGGCCGTTCAGCACGCGACCGCCGAGCAGATTGCCGAATTGCGCCAGATGGTCAACGACGAACGCGACAGCTTCTCCCGTGGTGATCGTGGTGCCGGCATCCGTCTGTCGGGCGAATTCCACCTGAAACTGGCAGAAGCGGCGAAAAACGCCCCGTTGATCAGCTTCCAGCGCAGCCTGGTGTCCCAGACGTCGCTGATCATTGCCCAGTATGAAAGCGGCAACCGTTCCCATTGCTCCTACGACGAGCACACCCAGTTGATCGACGCCATCGAGAAACGCGACGCTGAACTGGCGGTGAACCTGATGATGCATCACATGGATCACATCGACAGCAAACTCAACCTCGACGAGGAAAGTGCTTCGGATGATCTGCATGCGGTGTTCTCGCATTTGCTGCAGACCAAGAAGCCTGGGCGGTCGACCGCGAAGCTCTGATAGAAAAAGATCGCAGCCTTCGGCAGCTCCTACAAGGGTGTGCGTACACCTGTAGGAGCTGCCGAAGGCTGCGATCTTTTTTCAGACAATAAAAATCCCCCGGGCTGAAAGCAGCGGGGGATTTTTTATGCCCGAAGAAATTTAGCGCTGATGCACCAGATTCCCCGCCGCATAGGTCTGCTGCACAGTCCGGTCATCCCCCAGGGTCATCAACACAAACAACGTCTCGGCGATGTTGTTGGCCTGCTTCAGGCGATAGCCCAGCAGCGGCGTGGCGTTGTAGTCCAGCACCAGGAAGTCGGCGTCGGTGCCCGGTTGCAGGGTGCCGATCTTGTCTTCCAGGCGCAATGCGCGGGCGCCGCCGAGGGTGGCCAGGTACAGCGACTTGAACGGGCTCAGGCGTGCACCTTGCAGTTGCATGACCTTGTAGGCTTCGTTGAGGGTTTGCAGCAGCGAGAAACTGGTGCCGCCGCCCACATCGGTGCCGATGCCGACATTGAGGTTGTGCTTCTCGGCCATCGGCAGGTTGAACAGGCCGCTGCCGAGGAAGAAGTTCGAGGTCGGGCAGAACGAGATGGCCGAACCGGTTTCCGCCAGTCGCGCGCACTCGTCATCGCACAGGTGCACACCGTGGGCGAACACCGAGCGCTCGCCGAGCAACTGGTAGTGGTCGTAGACGTCCAGGTAACCCTTGCGCTCCGGGAACAGCTCCTTGACCCACTCGATTTCCTTGAGGTTTTCGCTGATGTGGGTCTGCATGTACAGATCCGGGTACTCGGTCAGCAACTGGCCGGCCAGGGTCAGCTGTTCCGGGGTGCTGGTCGGTGCGAAGCGTGGGGTGACCGCGTAGTGCAGGCGACCCTTGCCGTGCCATCGCTCGATCAGCGCCTTGCTTTCCACGTAGCTGGATTCGGCGGTGTCGGTCAGGTAGTCCGGGGCATTGCGGTCCATCATCACCTTGCCGGCGATCATCCGCAGGTCGAGCTGCTCGGCCGCTTCGAAGAACGAGTTCACCGATTGCGGGTGCACGCTGCCGAATACCAGCGCAGTGGTGGTGCCGTTGCGCAGCAGTTCCTTGATGAAAATGTCCGCGACCTGGTCGGCGTGGGCCTTGTCGGCGAACTGGCTTTCGCACGGGAAAGTGTAGGTGTTTAGCCAGTCCAGCAATTGCTCGCCATAGGCGCCGACCATGCCGGTTTGCGGCAGGTGGATGTGGGTGTCGATGAAGCCGGGGGTGATCAGGGCGTCCTGATAGTGGGTGATTTCGACGTCAGCCGGCAGGGTCGGCAGCAGTTCGCTGGCGTGGCCCAGGGCGCTGATCTGGCCGTTTTCCACAACCAGCAAGCCGTCTTCGAAATACTCGTAGGAGGCTTCGATGCCCACGACGGCTGGGTCGGCGATGCTGTGCAGGATGGCGGCGCGGTAAGCTTTGCGAGTCAAAGGCATGAGATTCTCAATTCGAGGCTTTCAAGTTTGCGGTTTGGCTGCGGCGTGACGCGGGCAGCAGTTTGGCAATCGGTTCAGCGCTGGACGTCTGCTGGCCGAAGTTCGCGTTATAGGTGGCGATGATTTCGCCGGCGATGGAGATGGCGATTTCCACAGGCAACTTGCCTTTGACTTCGCCGATGCCCATCGGGCAGCGCATGCGTTGCACGACGCTGTGGTCGAAACCGCGGTCGCGCAGGCGATGTTCGAACTTCACCCGTTTGGTCTTCGAACCGATCAGGCCGAAGTAGGCGAAGTCGTTGCGCTTGAGGATCGCAGCGGTCAGTTCGAGGTCGAGTTGATGGTTGTGGGTCATCACGATGCAATAGCTGCCGGCCGGCAGATCATCGATTTCATCCACCGGTTCTTCGCTGACGATCTTGCGCACGCCATGGGGGATCTGCTCGGGGAATTCATCTTCCCGCGAGTCGATCCAGCGCACCCGGCAGGGCAGGCTGGCCAGCAACGGCACCAGGGCGCGGCCGACGTGGCCGGCACCGAACACGGCGATCTGCGCTTGAACCTGGCCCATCGGTTCGAACAGCAATACGGTGGCGCCACCGCAGCACTGGCCAAGGCTGGCACCGAGGCTGAAACGCTCCAGATGGGTGTCCTGCTTGCCGCTGGCGAGCATCTCGCGGGCGATCTTCATGGCCTTGTATTCCAGGTGCCCGCCACCGATGGTGTCAAAGCTCTGGTTCGCGCTGATGACCATCTTCGAGCCTGCGTTGCGCGGCGTCGAGCCGAGCTCTTCGATGATGGTGACCAGCACGCAGGGCTCACCCCGGTTTTGCAGGTCGGCGAGGGCGTCGATCCAGTTGTACATAAACACCTCAACATCTCTGTTGTCTGTTCGGGCCTCTTCGCGAGCAAGCCCGCTCCCACGGGGGAAGGCATTCCAAATGTGGGAGCGGGCTTGCTCGCGAAGGCCGCACCTCGGTCTTAGAGCGAAGCCAACTCGGTCTCAGCCTCGACAGCCTTCGCCGCCTTCAGCTGGCGCATCTGCTCACAGCCCCACAACACCCGCTCCGGCGTCGCCGGTGCGTCGATTTTCGGTTGATGTTTGTAATCGCCCAGGCTCGCCACGGCGTCCTTGATCGCACACCACGAGGCGATGCCGAGCATGAACGGCGGCTCGCCCACGGCCTTGGAATGGAACACCGTGTCTTCCGGGTTCTTGCGGTTTTCCACCAGCTTAACCCGCAGGTCCAGCGGCATGTCCGCCACGGCCGGGATCTTGTAGCTGGCCGGGCCGTTGGTCATCAGCTTGCCCTTGTTGTTCCACACCAGTTCTTCCATGGTCAGCCAGCCCATGCCCTGGATGAAACCGCCCTCGACCTGACCGATGTCGATGGCCGGGTTCAGCGAGGCGCCGACGTCGTGGAGGATGTCGGTGCGCAGCATCTTGTATTCGCCGGTCAGGGTGTCGACCAGCACTTCGCAGCATGCCGCGCCAAAAGCGAAGTAGTAGAACGGACGGCCGCGAGCCTGGCTGCGGTCGTAGTAGATTTTCGGGGTCTTGTAGAAGCCGGTACTCGACAGCGACACCTGGGCGAAGTACGCCTGCTGGATCAGTGCTTCGAAGGTCAGGATGTGATCGCGGACCCGCACGTGGCCGTTGTGGAATTCCACGTCTTCTTCGCTGACCTTGTATTGGCGAGCCGCGAATTCCACCAGGCGTTGCTTGATGGTTTCGGCGGCGTTCTGCGCGGCCTTGCCGTTCAGGTCGGCACCGCTGGAAGCGGCGGTCGGCGAGGTGTTCGGTACTTTGTCGGTGTTGGTCGCGGTGATCTGCACGCGGTCCATTTCCACCTGGAACACTTCAGCCACGACCTGCGCAACCTTGGTGTTCAGGCCCTGGCCCATTTCGGTGCCGCCGTGGTTGAGGTGGATGCTGCCGTCGGTGTAGACGTGCACCAGGGCACCTGCCTGGTTGAGGAAGCTGGCGGTGAAGGAAATACCGAATTTCACCGGAGTCAGCGCCAGGCCTTTTTTCAGGATCGGGCTGTTGGCGTTGTAGCGACGGATCGCTTCGCGACGCTCGGCGTACTGGCTGCTTTCTTCCAGTTCCGCGGTCATCTCTTCGAGCATGTTGTGCTCGACGGTCTGGTAGTAGTGAGTGACGTTGCGCTCGGTCTTGCCGTAGTAGTTGGCCTTGCGCACGGCCAAAGGATCCAGGGCCAGATGGCGAGAGATGGCGTCCATCACTTCTTCGATGGCGACCATGCCTTGCGGGCCGCCGAAACCACGGTAGGCGGTGTTTGACGCGGTGTTGGTCTTGCAGCGGTGACCGTTGATGGTCGCATCGCCCAGGTAGTACGAGTTGTCCGAGTGGAACATCGCGCGGTCGACGATCGACGCCGACAGGTCAGGGGAGCAACCGCAGTTGCCGGCCAGTTCCAGGTTGATGCCGTGTAGGCGGCCGGTGCTGTCGAAGCCCACGTCGTACTCGACGTAGAACGGGTGACGCTTGCCGGTCATCAGCATGTCTTCGACGCGTGGCAGGCGCATCTTGGTCGGTTGGCCGGTGAGGTGTGCGATCACCGCGCAAAGGCACGCCGGGCTGGCCGCCTGGGTTTCCTTGCCGCCGAAACCGCCGCCCATGCGGCGCATGTCGACAACGATCTTGTTCATCGACACGTCGAGTACTTCGGCCACCAGTTTCTGCACTTCGGTGGGGTTCTGCGTGGAGCAGTAGACGATCATGCCGCCGTCTTCGGTCGGCATCACCGAAGAGATCTGGGTTTCCAGGTAGAAGTGTTCCTGGCCGCCGATGTGCAGCGTGCCCTGGATGCGGTGCTCAGCGGTGGCCAGCGCCGTGACCGAATCGCCGCGCTGATGGGTGTGGCTGTCGAGCACGAAGTGGCGCTTGCGCAGGGCTTCGACCACGTCCAGCACAGGTTCCAGGTCTTCGTATTCGATGATCGCGGCCATGGCCGCCTTGCGCGCGGTTTCCAGGTCTTTCGCTGCCACGGCGATCACCGGTTGACCGACGAACTGCACGGTGTCGATGGCCAGCAGCGGGTCGCCCGGCAGCAACGGACCGATGTCTTTCAGGCCCGGTACGTCTTCGTGGGTGATGGCGATGCGCACGCCTTCGAAGGCGTAGCAGGGCGAGGTGTCGATGCTGATGATCCGGGCGTGGGCACGGTCCGACATGCGCGCATAAACGTGCAATTGGTTCGGAAACTCCAGGCGGTCGTCGATGTACTGCGCTTCACCGGCCACATGCTTGGCGGCGCTGTCGTGCTTGACGCTGCGGCCGACACCGGTGGTCAGGTCCTTGGCGAACAGTTCAGCCAATTCGGCTTGGGTCTTCTCTACGGCGTGATGATTAGACATAAGCGGTCACCCGAGTCTCGATGTGCGGTGTTTGCAGTTCGATGAAGTATTTGCGCAGCAGGTTTTGTGCGCTGAGCAGGCGATATTCCTTGCTGGCGCGGAAGTCCGAGAGCGGCGTGAAGTCTTCGGCCAGGGCAGCGCAGGCGCGCTCAACGGTGGCGTTATTGAATGGCGAGCCGAGCAAGGCGGCCTCGCACGCAGCAGCGCGTTTCGGGATGGCCGCCATGCCGCCGAAGGCCACGCGGGCTTCAGCGACGACGCCGTTTTCCAGGCGAATGTTGAAGGCGGCGCAAACTGCCGAGATGTCGTCGTCCAGGCGCTTGGAAACCTTGTAGGCGCGGAACAGTTTTTCGACGCTGGCGCGGGGCACGATGATCTTCTCGATGAACTCGCTTTCCTGACGCGCTGTGACGCGGTAATCGATGAAGTAATCTTCCAGTGCCAGGGTGCGGCGGGTTTCGCCTTTGCACAGCACGATTTGCGCGCCGAGGGCGATCAGCAGGGGCGGCGAGTCACCAATCGGCGAGGCGTTGCCGATGTTGCCGCCCAGGGTGCCCTGGTTGCGGATCTGCAAGGAGGCGAAGCGGTGCAGCAATTCACCGAAGTCCGGGTACTCGGCGTTCAAGGCCTCGTAGCAATCGGACAGGGACGTGGCGGCGCCGATTTCCAGGCGATCGTCAAAACGGTCGATGCGCTTCATCTCGGCGACGTTGCCGACGTAGATCATCACCGGCAGGGTGCGGTGGAACTGCGTGACTTCCAGCGCCAGGTCAGTACCGCCAGCCAGCAGACGGGCCTGTGGATAAGCGTCGTAGAGGTCCGCCAGGTCGGCCACGGTCAGCGGCACCAGGCAGCGTTTGTCGCCGCTGTTGAGTTCGCCGATATCGGTCGGGGCAATGGCTTTGAGGCGCGCGATGGTGTCGGCCTCGCGGGCGTCGAACTGGTCCGACTGCTTGCCGCAGCAGGACTGCTCGGCGGCTTCCAGGATCGGCCGGTAGCCGGTGCAACGGCAGAGGTTGCCGGCCAGTGCTTCGTGGGCTTTGGCATGATCCGGTGCATCGCTGTTCTTTTGCAGGGCAAACAGCGACATCACGAAACCGGGGGTGCAGAAGCCGCATTGCGAGCCGTGGCACTCGACCATGGCTTTCTGCACGCTGTGCAGTTCACCCTTGTGCTTGAGGTCTTCGACGCTAATCAGTTGTTTGCCGTGCAGGGACGACACGAAGGTCAGGCACGAGTTGAGGCTGCGATAGCGAATGTGTTCGCGGCCGCCATCATCGGTCTGCAATTCGCCGACCACCACGGTACAGGCGCCGCAGTCACCGCTGGCGCAGCCTTCTTTGGTGCCGGGTTTGCCCACATGGTCGCGCAGATAATTGAGCACGGTCAGGTTCGGGTCCAGGGCGTGCTCGCTACGGAGTTCCTGGTTTAGTAAAAACTGGATCACGGAAGGCCTCGCAGACTCATTATTGTTGTTAACCGATAGGAACTGAATTTAGCAGGTCTGACTTTTCGGTCAATGGTTTTCTGACTTAAAGGTCAGGAAATTGCAATTTGTCGATTAACCGCCTGTTCCTTAATTATTGTCGTTGGTTCGATAGCCTGCCTTTTCGCTTGAATTTGCTTGAATCGTGCCAAAAACCTCCGGGCGGGCACTCCGCCCTGATGCAGCAATTGCGCTACACTGCGCCGCTTGTACAGATCAAAGAGTTTGAAGGACAACCATGACGTTCAAGGCGCCGGACAGCCTCGCCGAGCAAATCGCTCACCACCTCGCCGAACGCATCATTCGCGGCGAAATGAAGCCCGGGGAGCGCATCCAGGAACAGAAGGTCACGCTGGCCCTCAATGTCAGCCGTGGTTCGGTCCGCGAGGCCTTGCTGATCCTCGAGCGTCGGCACCTGATCGCGATCCTGCCGCGACGTGGCGCCCACGTCACCGAACTCACGCCGCACAAGGTGCAGAGCCTGTGCACGCTGATGAGCGAGCTTTATATTCTGCTCGGTAACTCGGTGGCCAACGGCTGGAAAACCCAGGCCGACATGGCGCCGTTCGTGCAGATCCAGCAACGCCTGACGGCCAGCTACGAGCGTCAGGACATCCGCACCTTCGTCGACGACAGCTTCAATGTGATGCGCGCCGCGTACCCGTTCGCCAACAACCCGTACTTGCAGGAGACCGTCGAGAATCTGCAGCCGGCCATGAGCCGTGCGTATTTCCTTGCGCTGGACCTGCGCAAAGCGTCGATGAGCGAATTCCTCGAGCTGTTCGAACGCTTGCTCGCTGCCGTGCTGGCCCGTGATTTTGCGCAGATTCGCGTGGTGCTGACGGCTTACGCCCAGCGCAGTTGCGATCTGGTGATCTCCGCCCTGACGGACGCCTGATCTTGCGGCTCAAGTGCATCAAGCTGGCGGGGTTCAAGTCCTTCGTCGATCCGACCACGGTGAACTTCCCCAGTAACATGGCGGCGGTGGTCGGGCCCAATGGTTGCGGCAAATCGAACATCATCGACGCCGTGCGCTGGGTGATGGGCGAGAGTTCGGCGAAGAACCTGCGCGGCGAGTCGATGACCGACGTCATCTTCAACGGCTCCACCAGCCGCAAACCGGTGAGCCAGGCGAGTATCGAACTGGTGTTCGACAACTCCGACGGCACCTTGCTCGGGGAATACGCCGCTTATGCGGAAATCTCCATTCGCCGCAAAGTGACCCGCGACAGCCAGACTACCTATTACCTCAACGGCACCAAATGCCGCCGTCGCGACATCACTGACATTTTCCTCGGCACCGGCCTTGGCCCGCGCAGCTACTCGATCATCGAGCAGGGGATGATCTCCAAGCTGATCGAGTCCAAGCCCGAAGACCTGCGTAACTTCATCGAAGAAGCCGCGGGCATCTCCAAGTACAAGGAGCGCCGGCGCGAGACGGAAAACCGCATCCGCCGCACCCACGAAAACCTTGAGCGCCTGACCGACCTGCGCGAAGAGCTTGAGCGTCAGCTCGAACGCTTGCACCGCCAGGCCGAGGCCGCCAAGAAGTATCAGGAATTCAAGGGCGAGGAGCGTCAGCTCAAGGCCCAGTTGTCGGCCCTGCGCTGGCAGGCGCTGAACGATCAGGTCGGCCAGCGTGAAGCGATCATCGGCAACCAGGAGGTTTCTTTCGAAGCCCTGGTGGCCGAACAGCGCAATGCCGACGCAAGCATCGAACGCCTGCGTGACGGACACCACGACCTCTCGGAACGCTTCAACCTGGTGCAGGGGCGCTTCTACTCGGTCGGCGGCGACATTGCCCGGGTCGAGCAGAGCATTCAGCACGGTCAACAGCGTTTGCGCCAGTTGCAGGATGACCTGAAAGAGGCCGAGCGCGCACGCCTGGAGACCGAATCGCACCTTGGCCACGACCGCACGCTGCTGCTGACCCTCGGCGAAGAGCTGGACATGCTCACCCCGGAGCAGGAAGTCACCAGCGCTGCTGCTGAAGAAGCCGCCGCCGCGCTGGAAGAATCCGAAACCACCATGCACGGCTGGCAAGAGCAGTGGGATACGTTCAACCTCACCGCCGCCGAGCCGCGCCGTCAGGCCGAAGTACAGCAATCGCGGATCCAGCAGCTGGAAACCAGCCTGGAGCGCCTGGCCGATCGCCAGAAGCGTCTTGGCGAAGAGCGCGCCTTGCTCTCGGCGGACCCGGAAGACGCGGCGATCATGGAGCTCAGCGAGCAGCTCGCTGAATCCGAAGCGACGCTCGAGGATTTGCAGACCAGCGAAGAAGCGCAGGTCGAAAAGCTCGAGCAGTTGCGACAGGAATTGCAGCAGGCGCTGACGGCGCAACAGCAGGCCCAGGGCGATTTGCAGCGCCTCAACGGTCGGCTGGCTTCCCTCGAAGCCTTGCAGCAAGCCGCGCTTGATCCGGGCACCGGTACCGCCGAATGGCTGCGCGAACAGAATCTTGCGAATCGCCCGCGCCTGGCCGAAGGCCTGAAGGTTGAGGCTGGTTGGGAGTTGGCGGTGGAAACCGTGCTCGGTGCCGACCTGCAAGCGGTGCTGGTGGACGACTTCAACGATTTCGATTTGTCGGGCTTTGCCCAGGGCGATCTGCGTTTGCTCAGCCCGTCCAGCGATGGCGTACGAGTGCCGGGCAGCTTGCTGGACAAGGTCGAGGCGCAACTCGATTTGTCGCCATGGCTGGGGCAGGTCAAGCCGGTGGACAGTCTCGAACAGGCCTTGGCCTTGCGGGGGCAGTTGGCTACCGGGCAGAGCCTGATCAGTCGTGACGGTTACTGGGTCGGTCGGCATTTTCTGCGGGTGCGTCGGGCCAGTGAAGCGGAAAGCGGCGTGCTCGCTCGCGGTCAGGAAATCCAGCAACTGGGCCTTGAGCGCGAAGAGCGCGAAGCCGCCGTCGAAACCCTGGAAACCCGACTGCAGAATCTCAGGGCGCAGCAGCGTCAGCAGGAAAACGGTCGCGAACATTTGCGCCGCTTGTTGCAGGACGAAGCACGTCAGCAAGGCGAATTGAAGGCTCAGCTTTCCGCCGGCAAAGCCAAGGCCGAACAATTGACCCTGCGCCGTACCCGCCTCGACGAAGAGCTGATCGAACTCGATGAGCAGCGCGCGCTGGAACACGAAAACATCGGTGAAGCGCGCCTGCAATTGCAGGAAGCCCTCGACAGCATGGCGCTGGACACCGAGCAGCGTGAGTTGCTGCTGGCCCAGCGCGACAGCCTGCGTGAGCGTCTGGACCGGGTGCGTCAGGAAGCGCGGCAGCACAAGGATCACGCCCACCAGTTGGCAGTGCGTCTGGGCTCGCTCAAGGCGCAGCATGATTCGACGCGCCAGGCGCTGGAACGTCTGGAGATGCAGTCCGAGCGCCTGACCGAAAAGCGCGAGCAACTGAGCCTCAATCTGGAGGAGGACGAAGCACCGCTGGAAGAGCTGCGCCTGAAACTCGAGGAGTTGCTCGACAAGCGCATGACCGTCGACGAAGAACTCAAGACCGCGCAGATCGCCCTCGAAGACGCCGACCGCGAACTGCGCGACGCCGAAAAGCGCCGCAGCCAGGCCGAACAGCAATCCCAGTTGATTCGCAGCCAGCTCGAAACCCAGCGCATGGAATGGCAAGCCCTGACCGTGCGTCGCAAGACCTTGCAGGACCAATTGCTGGAAGACGGCTACGATCTCCACGGCGTACTCGCGACCTTGACCGCCGAGGCCAGCGAGAAGGATGCCGAGGAAGAACTCGAGCGCATCGCCGCCAGGATCCAGCGTCTGGGCGCGATCAACCTGGCGGCCATCGATGAGTACCAGCAGCAATCGGAACGTAAACGTTATCTGGATGCGCAGAACGACGATCTGGTGGAAGCGCTCGATACCCTTGAGAACGTGATTCGCAAGATCGACAAGGAAACCCGCAACCGTTTCAAGGATACCTTTGATCAGATCAATGGCGGTTTACAGGCGCTTTTCCCAAAAGTTTTCGGTGGAGGCCGCGCGTATTTGGAACTGACGGGCGAAGATTTACTCGATACAGGGGTAACAATCATGGCGCAGCCGCCCGGAAAGAAGAACAGCACCATCCATTTGCTCTCCGGCGGCGAAAAAGCCCTGACCGCTTTGGCCCTGGTTTTTGCGATCTTCAAATTGAACCCGGCGCCGTTCTGCATGCTCGATGAGGTTGACGCGCCACTGGATGACGCTAACGTTGGACGCTACGCGCGATTGGTAAAAGAGATGTCACAGACAGTGCAGTTCATCTATATCACCCACAACAAGATCGCCATGGAAATGGCCGAACAACTGATGGGTGTGACGATGCACGAACCCGGTTGTTCACGTCTGGTGGCCGTGGATGTCGAGGAGGCGATGGCGATGGTGGATGCCTGAGTCGTGGTTGTAGAAAAGGGTGTTTACGGTATGTAGGACTCTTTTCCTTGCTTCCACTTGCTGGCCAATCGACATATTCGCGCTAGCCAACGTGGTAGACGGTGTAAAGTTGCCTTTGGTCGTGCTAGTTTAATGTCAATTTTTCGTATACGTGGGCAAAACGCCTGTCAGAACATAGAGTTGGCGCCACGTTTTAAAGCGGTTTGCAGGTTGTAAACCCCTTATTTTTCAGCATTTTTTATAGAGGCACGGGATTACATGGAAATCGGTCTGCGCGAGTGGCTGATCGTCATCGGCATTATTGTCATTGCCGGTATTCTTTTCGATGGCTGGCGCCGTATGCGCGGCGGCAAGGGAAAACTGAAGTTCCGTCTTGATCGAAGTCTGTCCAATCTGCCGGACGAGGACAGCAGCGCCAGCGCCGAGCTGCTGGGCCCGCCGCGCGTGCTGGACACGCATAAAGAGCCGCAACTGGACGAGCACGATCTGCCGTCGGTGAGCATGCCGGCGCGCGAGCCTCGCGAGTCGGGCTCCAAGCGCGGCAAGCGTGGCCACAGCGAGCCTTCCCAGGGCGACATGAACCTCAGCCTGGATCTGGACGGCGGCCCGAGCTTCAGCAGCCGCGACGACGATTTCCCGGATGACACCAAGTCCTCGCCAGCGGTCAACGACAAAGAGCAACCGCAAGCTGAAGAAGTGCTGGTGATCAGCGTGATCTGCCGCGACGCTGCCGGCTTCAAGGGCCCGGCGCTGTTGCAGAACATTCTGGAGAGCGGTTTGCGTTTCGGCGAGATGGACATTTTCCATCGCCACGAAAGCATGGCCGGCAACGGTGAAGTGCTGTTCTCCATGGCCAACGCCGTCAAGCCTGGCGTATTCGACCTGGACGACATCGACCACTTCAGCACCCCGGCGGTGAGCTTCTTCCTGGGTCTGCCAGGTCCTCGCCATCCGAAGCAAGCCTTCGACGTGATGGTCGCAGCGGCACGTAAGTTGTCCCAGGAGCTCAACGGCGAACTGAAGGACGACCAGCGCAGCGTACTGACCGCCCAGACGATCGAGCACTACCGTCAGCGCATCGTTGAGTTCGAGCGTCGTGCCCTGACCCAGAAGCGTTGATTGAAATGGTTATTCCCGCGCGGTGCGCGGGATAATCGGCAAAACAGATTGAGCAGCCTCGGCTGCTCTTTTGCTTTATGAGAGAACACCCATGACCGCCGCCAAGAACCGTATTTTAGAGCTGCGCGCTGAGCTGGATCAGCACAACTATCGTTACCACGTGCTCGACGAGCCGAGCATTCCGGACGCCGAGTACGACCGCTTGTTCAACGAGCTCAAGGCTCTGGAAGCGGCCAATCCCGAACTGATCACCAGCGACTCGCCAACCCAGCGAGTGGGCAGCGCGGCGCTGTCGGCGTTTACCCAGGTGCGTCACGAAGTGCCGATGCTCAGCCTCGGCAACGCCTTCGAAGAAACCGACATGCGTGAGTTCGACCGCCGGGTGACCGAAGGCCTGGACCTGCCGGCCGGCGATCTGTTCGGTGGCGGTGCGACAGTCGAGTACAGCTGTGAGCCCAAGCTCGATGGCCTGGCTGTCAGCCTGCTGTATCAGGATGGCATCCTGGTGCGCGGCGCGACTCGCGGAGACGGCACCACCGGCGAAGACATCAGCGTCAATGTGCGCACCGTACGCAACATCCCGCTCAAGCTGCACGGTACCGGCTGGCCGGCGACCCTGGAAGTGCGCGGCGAAGTGTTCATGTCCAAGGCCGGTTTCGAGCGGCTCAACGCCACGCAACTGGAAGTCGGCGGCAAGACCTTCGCCAACCCGCGCAACGCGGCGGCGGGCAGTTTGCGCCAGCTGGATTCGAAGATCACCGCCAATCGTCCGCTGGAATTCTGTTGCTACGGCATCGGCCAGGTGTCGGCGGACATCGCTGATACGCACATTGGCAATTTGCAGCAGCTCCAGGCCTGGGGCATGCCGATCAGTCATGAGCTGAAACTGGCGCACGGCATCGCCGAGTGCCTGGATTACTACCGCGATATCGGTGAGCGTCGCAGTGCGCTGCCGTATGAAATCGACGGCGTGGTATTCAAGGTCAACAGCATTGCCTCCCAGCGCGAACTGGGTTTTCGCGCCCGCGAGCCGCGTTGGGCCATCGCCCACAAATTCCCGGCGATGGAAGAGCTCACCGAACTGCTCGATGTGGAATTCCAGGTCGGCCGCACGGGGGCGGTGACGCCGGTGGCGCGTCTGAAACCGGTCAAGGTCGCGGGCGTCACGGTGGCCAACGCTACCCTGCATAACATGGACGAAGTCGCGCGCCTGGGTCTGATGATCGGCGACACGGTGATCATCCGCCGCGCCGGTGACGTGATTCCGCAGGTGGTGCAAGTGGTCATGGAGCGTCGTCCGGAAAACGCCCGGCCAGTGCAGATTCCCGAGCAGTGCCCGGTGTGCGGTTCTCATGTCGAGCGCACGCAGTTGATCAAGCGCAGCAAGGGCCGCGAGACGGTCAGCGAAGGCGCGGTGTATCGCTGCGTCGGTCGTCTGGCCTGTGGCGCGCAACTCAAGCAGGCGATCATTCACTTCGTTTCCCGTCGCGCCATGGACATCGAAGGCCTGGGCGAGAAGAGCGTCGAGCAACTGGTCGACGAAGGCCTGGTGAGCTCGCCGGCCGATCTGTATGCACTGAACTTCGAGCAGATCGTCGATCTGGAAGGCTTTGCCGAACTGTCGAGCAAGAACCTGCTCGGCGCCATCGAAGACAGCAAGAGGCCGGGCCTGGCGCGGTTTATCTATGCCCTGGGGATTCCCGATGTCGGCGAGGAGACGGCCAAGGTCCTGGCGCGTTCCCTGGGTTCGCTGGAGCGGGTGCAGCAGGCCTTGCCGCAGGTGCTGACGTACTTGCCGGATGTTGGCCTGGAAGTCGCGCACGAGATCCACAGCTTCTTCGAGGATGCGCATAACCAGCAGGTGATCGCTGATTTGCTCAGGCATGGCATGCAGATTCAGGATCAGGGCGAGTTGGGTGCCGAGTTTTCGGCGAGCACCACCCTGGGTGGTTTCCTCGACAAGTTGCATATCCCCTTGGTCGGGCCGGGTGGGGCGCAGAAACTGGCGGACAAATTCGGCTCGTTGCAGGCGGTGATCGGTGCTGACTGGCTCGATATGCGCCAGGCGCTGCCGGAGAAACAGGCCAATTCGGTGCGCGAGTTCTTTGCGCTCGAAGAAAATCGCCAGTTGGCCGAAGCGGCGGAGAAGCAACTGGCCGATTTCGGCATGCACTGGCAGAGCGAGAAGAAGGTCGTCGAAGGCTTGCCGCTGGCCGGGCAGACCTGGGTGCTGACCGGTTCGCTGGAGCTGATGAGCCGCGATGTCGCCAAGGACAAACTCGAAAGCCTGGGGGCCAAGGTCGCCGGTTCGGTGTCGGCCAAGACCCATTGCGTGGTGGCGGGGCCGGGTGCTGGTTCGAAGTTGACCAAGGCCAATGAGCTGGGGCTGAAGGTGCTGGATGAAGAGGCGTTTGTGGTGTTCCTGAAAGAGCACGACATAACGGTTTGATAAGAACCCTGTGGCGAGGGGGCTTGCCCCCGTTGGGTTGCGAAGCAACCCTAAAACCGGCAAACACTGTCTTTGCTGACACTCCGAGCTAGCCGCATTCACGACTGCTGCGCAGCCGAACGGGGGCAAGCCCCCTCGCCACAGTAAATTTGCTCAGGGATGGTATTGCGTGTGGGAACGATCTTGTCACGGTAATGATCTAGTCTCTGCAAGCCCCAGGGAGAGATCGCCATGTACCCGTTCTTCGAGCAGCTCAGCTCGCGCATTGCCGCGCCGTTCACGGTCGAAAATTCGCGCAACAGCAAGGTCTGGTCCTGTCGTTGCGGGCAATCGCTGTTCTTTCGCAACAGCCAGTGCCTGGCCTGTTCGGCAGCGTTGGGTTATCAGCCGGAGCAGAGTCGCTTGTCTGCGCTACAACCGGGTGCGCCGGCGGGCACCTGGCTGCTGGATGCCGATCCCGGGGCAGGCCTGTTTCGACGCTGCGCCAATCTCGACTCCCCGGCGGCCTGTAATTGGTTGCTGCCTGCCAATGACCATGACGTCTTGTGCATCGCCTGCAACCTCAATCGCACCATTCCCGACCTGACGATCACTGACAACCACGAGCGCTGGCGCAAGGTGGAAACCGCCAAGCGGCGTCTGGTCGCGCAACTGCTCAGCCTGGGGTTGCAGGTGATTCCCAAGAGCGTCGATGAAGACACCGGCCTCGCCTTCGATTTCATCGGTGTTGACCTCGAAGGTAAACCGCCGACCACCGGACACGCCAACGGCCTGGTCACCCTCGATATCAAGGAAGCCGACGATGCCCACCGCGAACAGGTGCGGGTACAAATGCACGAACCCTATCGCACGCTGCTCGGGCATTTTCGTCACGAAGTAGGGCATTACTACTGGGATCGATTGATCGCCAATAGCCAGTGGCTTGAGCCTTTTCGCGGTTTGTTCGGCGATGAGCGCGCCAGCTATGCCGAAGCCCTCGAACGGCATTATCAGCAGGGCGCACCGCTTGACTGGCAGCAGCGCTACGTCAGCGCCTACGCCACCATGCACCCGTGGGAAGACTGGGCCGAAACCTGGGCCCATTACCTGCACATGATGGATGCGGTGGACACCGCGCTGGGCTTTGGCATGAGTGCCCGGGAAATGGACTTCGACTATCAGCCGTTTCCGCCTGAAACCCTCTACGATCCGCAGCATCCCGGCGGCGCGGCGTTCCTGTCGTTCGTCAATGCGTGGATCGAACTGGCGGGCATGCTCAACGAATTGTCACGCAGCATGGGGCAGCCGGATTTCTATCCGTTCGTCCTGCCGACAGCGGTCATTGCCAAGCTGCACTTTATTCACCTGGTGATTCAGCAGGAGGGCGGCAGGGCGGACGAGGTGCTAGAGGCGCAATAGCAAGTGCTTGAAGCCCCTCATATTTTTAATCCGAAACCAACGGTTGTAACTTCGCATCAGATAGGTACAATGGCGCGGCTCGCCGACAGGTGAGCGTCGTTATGGTGACCCCATCGGTCCCCCCGCAACGATTACCCGTGAACCTGGTCAGATCCGGAAGGAAGCAGCCACAGCGGGAACATTGTGTGCCGGGGTGTGGCTGGTGGGGTTACCACCTTAACGCCACGCGAGTGTTCTCTCGCGTTATCTTTCTGAATTCAGACTTTCGCTAGCTGCCAGGATCTTCTCCGGGGCGGTTTTTTGCCGTTTGCGGTTTATCCACAGCCGCAGGCTCGCCACCGATATACAGCCGAACAATCTCATCGATTTCCCCGGACATCTTCATCCGTGTCAGGGTGCGCAGGATGTTCTGCACCGGGAGCTGTGGGTCGTTGCGAACGTAGCAGCCGATACGGTGTTCCTGCAGCACTGCCACGCCTTGCAGTTGCTGCTCCGGCAGCAGGCGGTGATTGAACCAGTCCAGGCTCCATTGATTGCTGACGGCATAGTCATTGCGGCCGGCCAGGAGTTTTTCCAGCACTTGTTCCTGATTGCGTGCGTCGTCACGCTGCAGTTGGCCGGTGTCGAACAGCGGCTGCAGGGTCGGGTAGCTGTAGCCCAGTACGGTGCCAATGGTCTGTTGCGGCAGGTCGGCGGGGTTGACTGTACCGGGCGGCGCATGCCGGGTGATCAACACGTCAGGTTGAATGAAGAGCGGGATGCTCCAGAGATAATCGCCAGGCTGCTCGGGCAGCCACGATTGCGCGACATAACAGCGGACATCGACCTCGCCTTGATCCATGGCGCTTTGTATGCGCCTGCGGGGCAATACATGGAATTCGGCCGGTACGCCGACCTGGGTCGCGAGGCTGAGCATCACGTCATACAGGATGCCCTGGGTCGGTTTGTCCCGTTCAATCTGCACCATGGGCATGGTCCAGCTGTCGGTTATCACGAAGCGCAGCGGTGCTTGCGCAGCCACGCCGTCCAGGCTGATCAACAGCAATGCCCCCAAGGCCAGCCGCATAAACACTCCGTTAATAGCCCCCCGATGTGCAGCTTAGCCACAATACACGAGCGCACCGGATGCAATTTGTCCCTTGCTCCGCTAGCATTAGCCGCTTCTGCTTCCTTCGCTGCGACGGTTTTCGATGAGTTATCAGGTTCTTGCACGTAAATGGCGTCCGCGCTCGTTCCGCGAAATGGTCGGCCAGACCCATGTGCTCAAGGCTCTGATCAATGCCTTGGACAGCCAGCGGCTGCACCACGCCTACCTCTTTACCGGTACCCGTGGGGTCGGCAAGACCACCATCGCGCGGATCATTGCCAAATGCCTTAACTGCGAGACAGGTATCACTTCGACCCCCTGTGGCGAGTGCTCGGTGTGTCGCGAAATCGACGAAGGCCGCTTTGTCGACCTGATCGAGATCGACGCCGCGAGCCGCACCAAGGTCGAAGATACCCGCGAATTGCTCGACAACGTGCAGTACGCCCCGAGCCGTGGGCGCTTCAAGGTCTACCTGATCGACGAAGTGCACATGCTCTCCAGCCATTCCTTCAACGCACTGCTCAAAACCCTTGAAGAGCCGCCACCCTACGTCAAGTTCATCCTGGCGACCACTGATCCGCAGAAACTTCCTGCAACGATTCTGTCGCGGTGCCTGCAGTTCTCCCTGAAGAACATGACGCCGGAGCGCGTTGTCGAGCACCTGACCCACGTTCTGGGTGTCGAGAACGTGCCGTTCGAGGACGATGCGCTGTGGCTGTTGGGCCGTGCCGCCGACGGGTCGATGCGTGATGCCATGAGCCTGACCGACCAGGCGATTGCCTTCGGTGAAGGCAAGGTCATGGCCGCCGACGTGCGGGCGATGCTCGGGACCCTCGATCACGGGCAGGTCTACGACGTGCTGCATGCGCTGATCGAAGGCGATGCCAAGGCATTGCTCGAAGCCGTCCGCCACCTGGCCGAACAAGGCCCGGACTGGAACGGCGTGCTCTCGGAAATTCTCAATGTGCTGCACCGCGTTGCCATCGCCCAGGCCTTGCCGGAAGGCGTCGACAACGGTCACGGCGACCGTGATCGCGTGCTGGCACTGGCCCAGGCGTTGCCGGCCGAAGATGTGCAGTTCTACTACCAGATGGGCCTGATCGGCCGCCGCGACCTGCCGCTGGCGCCGGATCCCCGGGGCGGCTTTGAAATGGTGTTGCTGCGGATGCTGGCGTTCCGGCCCGCAGACACCGCGGATGCCCCGAGGCAACCGCTAAAGCCAGTGGGGATCAGCCAGGCCACAGTTGATTCCGCAAACTCAGTGGCTGCCGCGTCGGTTGTTGCGCCGGTAGTCGCTGCGGCCGTTGCCCCGATTGCGGCTGCGCCAGCGCCTGTACCGGAACCGGTTGCGCCGGTCGTTGTGCCGGAACCTGCGTCTGTGCCTGTGGTTGAAGCGGCTGTGGTCGAAGAGGTGGTCGACCTGCCGTGGAATGACCCGGTCGAGCAAGCGCCCGTCCAGCAATCGGCGGCGGAGCCGGTGCTGGAAACCGCCAGCGAACAACCCGAATTACCGCCGATGCCGTTGCCGACGCCGGACAGCGTGGTGCCGGACGCCCCGGAGTGGGCCGCCGCGCCGATCCCGGAACCTTCGGTGGCCGAAGTCGATGCCGCGACGCCGGGCATGGACCTGGATGACGAGCCGCCGCTTGACGAAGATTACATCGAGCCGGACATGGATTCGGCCTACAGTTACCTCGACGAACTGGCCAGTGAGCATGCCGCCGACCCGGCTCCGGAGCCCGAACCTGAGCCTGCGGCCATGCCGGCCACCGGTCTGGCCCTGCAATGGCTGGAGCTGTTCCCGAAATTGCCGATCTCCGGCATGACCGGCAGCATCGCCGCCAACTGCACGCTGATCGCGGTGGATGGCGACAACTGGCTGATGCACCTGGACCCGGCCCACAGTGCCTTGTTCAATGCCACTCAACAGCGTCGCCTCAACGATGCGCTGAACCAGTATCACCAGCGCACACTGACCCTGAGCATCGAGCTGATCAAGCCCGAGCAGGAAACCCCGGCACAAGCGGCTTCGCGCCGCCGCGCCAACCGTCAGCGCGAGGCGGAGGAATCGATCCACGGTGATCCGTTCATCCAGCAAATGATGCAGCAGTTCGGTGCGGTGGTCCGTAACGATACTATTGAACCTGTCGACGCCCTGGTCGCTCAGGGCTAATAACTGAAGGTGCCCGGCCGCATGGGCCGGGCGCTGTATTAATCCAAGTACTTTTGAGGTGATTACCATGATGAAAGGTGGCATGGCCGGCCTGATGAAGCAGGCGCAGCAGATGCAGGAAAAAATGGCCAAGATGCAGGAAGAACTGGCCAACGCCGAAGTCACCGGTAAGGCCGGTGGCGATATGGTCACCGTGGTGATGACCGGTCGTCATGACGTCAAGAGCGTGACCATCGACCCGAGCCTGGTCGAAGGCATGAGCGAAGACGACAAGGAAATGCTGGAAGCGGTCATCGCCTCCGCGGTCAACGATGCCGTGCGCAAGATCGAAGCCAACAGCCAGGACAAGATGGGCAGCGTGACTGCCGGCATGCAACTGCCGCCGGGCATGAAACTGCCATTCTGATTCGCCTTCAGGCGGCAGATGAGTTACAAAAATGCCAGGCATAGCGCCTGGCATTTTTGTTTCTGGCTATTGGGTTGGTGGTGACAGGTATGCCGCCATCGCGAGCAAGCTCGCTCCCACAGGGTGTTGCATTCCAAATGTGGGAGCCTGCTCGCGAAGAATTCACCCCGGTCCAACTGAAAACACATCGAACGCCATACCGCCACAAAGGTCTGCTCCCTATATCACTGAACCCCATCGATCACAGGAGACGCTGCCATGTCCGACCCCATGACCCTCAATCAACGCATTGTCCTGGCCTCTCGCCCGGTAGGCGCGCCAACGTCGGAAAACTTCCGGATGGAGAGGGTGGCGTTGCCGGACCTGGCCGACGGTCAGGTGCTGCTCAAGACCGTTTTCCTGTCGCTGGACCCCTACATGCGCGGACGCATGAGTGACGCACCGTCCTACGCCGCACCGGTGGAAATCGGCGAAGTCATGACCGGGGGCGCTGTCAGCCGGGTCGAGCGCTCGCTCAACCCGAAGTTTCAGGAAGGTGATCTGGTGGTCGGTGCCACCGGTTGGCAAAGCCACAGCATCAATGACGGTCGCAGCATCATTCCGATTCCCGCGCTGCCAAGCCCTTCGATGGCCCTCGGGGTGCTGGGGATGCCGGGCATGACCGCGTACATGGGCCTGATGGACATCGGCCAGCCGAAGGCCGGCGAAACCCTGGTGGTTGCAGCGGCGTCCGGCGCGGTGGGTTCGGTGGTCGGCCAGGTGGCGAAGATCAAGGGCCTGCACGTGGTTGGTGTGGCGGGTGGTGCGAAAAAGTGCCGTTATGTGGTCGACGAGTTGGGCTTCGACGCCTGCATCGATCACAGGAGCCCGGATTTTGCTGAAGAACTGGCGCAAGCCTGTCCCAAGGGCATCGACATTTATTATGAAAACGTCGGTGGCAAGGTGTTCGACGCCGTGGTGCCGTTGCTCAATCCCAAGGCGCGGATTCCACTCTGCGGCTTGATCGCTTCCTATAACGCCCATGAGGCGCCGAGCGGCCCGGATCGCCTGCCACTGTTGCAGCGCACCCTGTTGACCAAGCGGGTGCGCATCCAGGGCTTCATCGTGTTCGATGACTATGGTGATCGCCAGCCGGAGTTCCTCAGTGCCATGGCGCCTTGGGTGCGCGATGGCAAGGTGAAGTTCCGCGAAGACGTGGTCGATGGCCTGGAGCAGGCGCCCGATGCGTTCATCGGCATGCTGGAAGGGCGCAACTTCGGCAAACTGGTGGTTCGGGTTTCCCGGGACTGAGTAATTCACGCTGCAATTTGACGCTCAACCGAGGCGCGGGTATAAACCGCGTCTCGTTGTTTTGTCGGACTTTTCCACCATGAGCTTCAGCCCTTTGATTCGCCAACTGATCGACGCCCTGCGAATTTTGCCAGGCGTGGGTCAGAAAACCGCCCAGCGCATGGCGTTGCAGTTGCTCGAGCGTGACCGCAGCGGCGGCTCGCGCCTGGCGCTGGCCCTGAGCCAGGCCATGGAAGGGGTCGGTCACTGCCGCTTGTGCCGTACGCTGACGGAAGATGATCTGTGTCCGCAATGCGCCGATACCCGTCGCGATGACACCTTGCTCTGCGTGGTGGAAGGCCCGATGGACGTCTATGCGGTGGAGCAGACGGGTTTTCGCGGGCGCTATTTCGTGCTCAAGGGGCATCTGTCGCCGCTCGACGGCTTGGGGCCGGAAGCCATCGGCATTCCGCAGTTGATGGTGCGGATCGAAGAGGCTGGCACCTTCGCCGAAGTCATCCTGGCCACCAACCCGACCGTGGAAGGTGAAGCCACGGCGCACTACATCGCCCAATTGCTCAGCAGCAAAGGCCTGATTGCCTCGCGTATCGCCCACGGCGTACCGCTGGGTGGCGAGCTGGAACTGGTGGATGGCGGAACGCTGGCGCATTCGTTTGCCGGGCGTAAGCCGATCACTCTGTAATTTGTGTTGTTCGGGCTGACGCCTTCGCGAGCAGGCTCGCTCCCACAGGGGGTCTGCGGTGCACACAAAACCGATGTAGGAGCGAGCCTGCTCGCGATAAGGGCACCTCGGTCTACCTGACTCACACAATATTGTTGAAAACCAAGCAAGCGCTCGGTTAACTTCACTGACCCCTTCAGTGGAGCTCGCCGATGTCTGCCTTTCAGGAATACTTCGACCCCAGCCACCAATTGGTCCGTGACAGCGTCAGACGTTTCGTCGAACGCGAGATCCTTCCTGATATCGACCAGTGGGAAGAAGCCGAAAGCTTTCCTCGCGAGCTCTACCTCAAGGCCGGCGCGGCAGGGATTCTCGGCATCGGCTACCCGGAGGCTTACGGAGGCAGTCACGAAGGGGATCTGTTTGCCAAGGTTGCCGCCAGTGAAGAGTTGATGCGCTGCGGTTCAGGCGGTCTGGTTGCCGGCCTGGGCTCGCTGGATATCGGCTTGCCGCCCATTCTCAAGTGGGCCCGACCCGAAGTACGAGATCGTGTGCTGCCCCAGGTGCTGTCGGGAGAGAAGATCAGCGCCCTGGCCATCACCGAGCCTGGGGGCGGTTCCGACGTCGCCAACCTGCAAACCCGTGCCGTGCGCGACGGCGATTTCTACCGGGTCAGTGGCAGCAAGACCTTTATCACCAGCGGCGTGCGCGCGGATTTCTATACCGTCGCGGTGCGAACAGGCGAGCCGGGTTTCGGTGGCATCAGCCTGCTGCTGATCGAGAAGGGCACGCCCGGTTTCACCGTAGGACGGCAGCTGAAGAAAATGGGCTGGTGGGCGTCAGACACCGCTGAACTGTTCTTCGATGATTGCCGGGTGCCTGCAGGTAACCTGATCGGCGCCGAGAACATGGGCTTTGCCTGCATCATGGGCAACTTTCAGAGCGAACGCCTGGCCCTGGCGTTGATGGCCAACATGACTGCACAGCTGGCGCTGGAAGAGAGCCTGAAATGGGCGCGCCAGCGCGAAGCCTTTGGCAAGCCGATCGGCAAGTTTCAGGTGATCAAGCATCGCCTCGCCGAGATGGCGACCGCGCTGGAAGTGTCCCGGGAATTCACTTACCGCCAGGCGGCGAAAATGGCGGCGGGGCAGAGCGTGATCAAGGAGATTTCCATGGCCAAGAATTTTGCGACGGATACCGCAGACCGGATCGTCACCGATGCGGTGCAGATACTCGGTGGGCTGGGTTACATGCGCGAGAGTCTGGTGGAGCGGCTGTACCGCGACAACCGGATCCTGTCGATTGGCGGCGGGACGCGGGAAGTGATGAACGAGATCATCAGCAAGCAGATGGGGCTTTGAACCGATCTTGAATTTACTGGTGTTGCCGCTGACGCCATCGCGAGCAAGCTCGCTCCCACAGTGTTCTTTGTCATGCACAAGATTTGTGTACGCCGCAGATTCCTGTGGGAGCGTGGCTTGCCCGCAATGGCGTCAGGACAGGCGCCGCTTACTTATCGCTCAACGCAAACTGCGTCAGGCAGAACGTAGGAATGCCCATGTCTTCCAGACGCTGCGAGCCGCCCAGTTCCGGCAGATCGATGATCGCCGCCGCTTCATGCACCCGGGCGCCCATGCGGCGGATCAGGTTGGCGGCGGCAATCAGGGTGCCGCCGGTGGCGATCAGGTCATCGAACATCACCACCGAATCCCCTTCACACAGGCTGTCGGCGTGCACCTCCAGGAAGGCTTCGCCGTATTCGGTCGCATAGCCCTCGGCCAACACTTCAGCCGGCAGTTTGCCTTGCTTGCGGAACAGCACCAGCGGCTTGTTCAACTGATAGGCCAGCACCGAACCGATCAGGAAACCACGGGCGTCCATCGCGCCGATGTGGGTGAAGTCAGCCTCGACGTAACGGTGGGCGAAGCTGTCCATCACCAGGCGCAGGGCCGTGGGCGACTGGAACAGCGGGGTGATGTCGCGAAAGATCACACCCGGTTTCGGGAAGTCGATGACAGGGCGGATGAGGGATTTGATGTCGAAGGAGTCGAAGACCATCGTGGTGTCCTGGCAGGGCTGCAAACGATGCAGTATAACGGCGGCTGAACCGTTTCGCTCAGCCGCAATGGTTTGTATCAGCCTTCCAGCGAGCCACCGGCCAGGGCGCACAGCTGGATCGGGTCGATAATCCGGATTTCCTTGCCTTCCGCCGCAATCAGCTCGTTTTGCTGGAAGCGGGTAAAGACCCGGGACACGGTTTCCACCGCCAGGCCCAGGTAGTTGCCGATTTCGTTGCGCGACATGCTCAGGCGGAACTGATTGGCGGAAAAACCCCGGGCGCGGAAACGTGCCGAAAGGTTGACCAGGAAGGTGGCGATGCGTTCGTCGGCGGTTTTTTTCGACAACAGCAGCATCATCTGCTGGTCGTCACGGATTTCGCGGCTCATCACCCGCATCAGTTGACGGCGCAACTGCGGCAATTGCAGGGCCAGTTCGTCGAGGCGTTCGAAAGGAATTTCACACACCGAGGTGGTTTCCAGGGCTTGTGCCGACACCGGGTGCTTTTCGGTGTCCATGCCCGACAGACCGACCAGTTCGCTGGGCAGGTGGAAACCGGTGAGCTGTTCTTCACCGGTGTCGCTCAGGCTGAAGGTCTTGAGGGCGCCAGAACGGACTGCGTAGACAGAATCGAAGGTATCGCCCTGGCGAAACAGAAATTCGCCTTTTTTCAGCGGCCGGCCGCGTTTGACGATTTCGTCCAGCGCATCCATGTCTTCCAGATTCAACGAAAGTGGCAGGCAAAGAGGGGCCAGGCTGCAATCCTTGCAATGGGCTTGATTATGAGCGCGCAGTTTTACTGGCTCGGACATTTCTTCAATCCTTGTGGGAATTCACACATAAGACGTAAGGGTAACTCACCCGAGGACATTGAGGCCAGTCTGTGGCGCTTTTGTCGCAGCGCACTAGATCACCCGTGAAAACCGTTGCCGGTTGTGTTGCTCCAGGTACGCGTCGAACACCATGCACACCGAGCGCACCAGCAGCCGCCCGGCGGGCAGGACGGTGATCCTGTCGCGATCGAGTTCGATCAGCCCGTCTTTGGCCATGTCTTGCAACTGGGGCCAGAGATCGCCGAAGTAGCCCCGGAAATCGATGTTGAAGGCCTGCTCGATGTCGGCGTATTCGAGACTGAAATTGCAGATCAATTGCTGGATGACCGCGCGCCGCAGGCGGTCATCGGCGTTGCACAGCAGGCCGCGGCTGGTGGCCGGTTGCATGGATGCAAGGAGGTTCTGGTATTCGGTCAGGTCGCTGCTGTTCTGGCAGTACAGGTCGCCGATCTGGCTGATCGCCGACACGCCGAGGCCGATCAGATCGCAATGACCGTGGGTGGTGTAGCCCTGGAAGTTGCGTTGCAGGGTCGATTCTTCCTGGGCAATCGCCAGTTCATCGTCGGGCAGGGCGAAGTGGTCCATGCCGATGTAGCGGTAGCCGGCGCTGATCAGCTGCTCGATGGTGCGCTGCAGTATTTCCAGTTTCTGCGCGGGTGTCGGCAGTTCATTGCTGTTGATGCGCCGTTGGGGCAGGAAGCGTTCCGGCAGGTGGGCGTAGTTGAACACCGATAACCTGTCCGGTTGCAGGTTGATGACCTCTTCGACGGTGCGGGCGAAATTCTCCGGTGTCTGTCTCGGCAGGCCGTAGATCAGGTCGATATTGATCGAGCGAAACTGCAAAGTGCGGGCCGCATCGATCACCGCGCGGGTTTCTTCCAGGCTTTGCAGGCGATTGACTGCACGTTGCACCGCCGGGTCGAGGTCTTGCAGGCCGATGCTGACCCGATTGAAACCCAGTTCCCGCAGCAGGCCCATGGTCGACCAGTCTGCTTCGCGCGGGTCGATCTCGATGCCGTAGTCGCCGGAGTCGTCGTCCAGCAAATTGAAGTGTTTGCGCAGATGCGCCATCAACTGGCGTAGTTCGTCGTGGCTGAGAAAGGTCGGTGTGCCGCCACCGAAGTGCAGTTGCTCGACTTTCTGCGTGGGGTCCAGGTGGCAGGCGATCAACTGGATTTCCTGCTCCAGACGCTGCAAATACGGCTGCGCCCGGCCGCGATCCTTGGTGATGACCTTGTTGCAGGCGCAGTAATAGCAAATGTTCGCGCAGAACGGCACGTGCACGTACAGCGACAACGGCCGCTGGGCCTTGCGGCTGTCGCGCAGGGCATGGAACAGGTCGAAGGTGCCGACCTGGCTGTTGAATTGCACGGCGGTCGGATACGAGGTGTAGCGGGGTCCCGCCAGGTCATAACGGCGGATCAGATCGGTGTCCCAACGAATGGCGTCGAGCATCATGCGGGCATTCCCCGGATAGGCTGGCAGTGTCAGCCACTTTATGCGAGGGCGGGGTGGGGCATCTTGATTTGCATCAAGAGTGGTTGTTGGCATTGATGGGTTTTTGTGGCGAGGGAGCTTGCTCCCTCGCCACAATGTCAGTGCCCCATGAGCCAATGCTGATGCGGCCCCGGCAAGGTCCAGATGCCGAACAGCATCACCAGCAATCCGCCCGCCATCCGCACGCTGCGCTTGCGCAACAATGCAGTGATGCGCTCAGCGGCAAGGCCTGTCGCCAGCAGCACCGGCCAGGTGCCGAGCCCGAACGCGAGCATCAACAAGGCACTGTCCAGCGCGTTGCCCTGGCTGGCCGACCATAGCAAGGTGCTGTAGACCAGGCCACACGGCAACCAGCCCCAGAGCGCGCCCAGCAGCAGTGCGCGCGGAACGCTCGACACCGGCAGCAATCGGTTGGCGACTGGTTGTATATGCCGCCACAGGCCGCGACCGAGGCTTTCGATTCGGGTCAGGCCGCTCCACCAGCCCGCCAGGTACAGGCCCATGGCAATCAGCAGCAAGCCGGCGAGGATACGCAGGAACATCGCCGCCGGGCTGCTGGCCACGGCCCAGCCGGCCAGGCCGATCAGCAGTCCGGCGCAGGCATAGCTCAGAATCCGGCCCAGGTTGTAGGCCAGCAGCAGGCGAAAGCGGCGGCTGCGTTGTTCCTTGGGAATCGCCAGGGTCAGCGCGCCCATCAAGCCGCCGCACATGCCCAGGCAATGCCCGCCGCCGAGCAAGCCGAGGATTACCGCAGACACCAGCAGTGGCGCCAATTCAAGCATGGGGCGGGGCCTTGTCGTCCGTTTTGGCCGGTTGGCCGCTGGCCTCATCGACGGCGGCGGTGTGGTTCGGGTCCTGGTCGTCGAACAGGATGCTGTGGGCCGGGCCGTCGAGGTCGTCGTACTGACCGCTGTCCACCGCCCAGAAGAAGATATAGACGGCGATGGCCACGATCAGCAGCGCAGCGGGAATCATCACGTAAAGAGCTGGCATCTGGACTCCATGCCCGCGCGGCTCAGGCCGGCAGCGGGCGGGTTTCTGGCGTGGTGCCGGGGGCGGGCGCGCTCGGCATGCGAGTCAGGCGCAGCGCGTTCAACACCACGGTCAACGAACTGATCGACATGCCCACCGCCGCCCATACCGGGGTGATCCAGCCGAGGGCGGCGAAGGGCAACATGAGGCCATTGTACAGCCCGGCCCACAACAGGTTCTCGATAATGACCCGACGGGTGCGCCGCGCCAGGCTGAAGGCTTGCACCAGCGCGTCGAGGCGGTTGGACAGCAGCACGGCATCGGCACTGGTTTTCGCCAGATCGGTGGCCGAGCCCATGGCGACGCTGATATCCGCAGCCGCCAGCACCGGCACGTCATTGACCCCGTCCCCCAGCATCAACACCTTGCGACCTTCTTTGTGCAGTTGTTGCAGGACTTGCAGTTTATCGTCCGGACGCAAGCCGCCACGGGCTTCGTCGATACCGAGTTCCGCCGCCACGCTGGCGACCATCGGCGAGCTGTCGCCGGACAACAGCAGCGTGCGCCAGCCACGTGCCCTGCACGCGGCCAGCAACGCGGGCGCATCGGCACGCAAGCGATCATCGAGGACGAACCAGGCCAGCGGCTCCTGGCTGTCGCCAAGCAGCAGCCATTGGCCGGCTTCTTCGGGCATCGACGGCACCATGGCGCCGCTCAGTTCGCAGACGAAACGCGGTTGGCCGATGCGCAGGCGGCGCCCTTCAACCAGCCCCTCCAGGCCAAGGCCCGGTGTGCTGTGGACTTCTTCGGCAGCCATCGGCGCACGACCGAAAGCGCGGGCGATCGGGTGTTCGGAGCGGTTTTCCAGGGCGGCGGCGAGGCCCAGGCATTGATCGCTGTCGAGCGTGCTGAGGGGGCGGATTGAACGCAGCGCCAGGCGACCTTCGGTGAGGGTCCCGGTCTTGTCGAAAATCACTGTGTCGATCTGATTGAGACCTTCGAGCACGTGGCCGCGAGTCAACAGCAGTCCTAGTTTGTGCAGCGTGCCGGTGGCAGCGGTGAGGGCGGTCGGTGTGGCCAGTGACAACGCGCAAGGGCAAGTCGCTACCAGCATCGCCAGCACAATCCAGAATGCCCGCGATGAGTCCAGTTCCCACCACAACAGGCCAATCGCGGCGGCAGCGATCAGCGACAACAACAGGAACCATTGCGCGGCGCGGTCGGCGATTTCCGCCAGTCGCGGCTTTTCGGCCTGGGCACGATCAAGCAGGCGAACGATGGCCGAGAGGCGAGTGTCCTGGCCCAGGGCCAGGACCTCGACGGTCAGTGCGCCTTCGACGTTCATTGTGCCGGCGGTGACCGCGTCGCCGAGGGTACGTGGTTGCGGCAGGTATTCGCCGGTCAGCAGCGACTCGTCGACACTCGACTGGCCGTCGAGGATCTTGCCATCAGCGGGGAGAATGGCGCCCGGATGAACCAGCACCTGATCGCCGACACGCAGCTCACTGAGCAGAATGCGTTCGCTCTGACCATCGGCTGTCAATCGCAGGCACGAGGCGGGCAATAGATTTACAAGCTGCGCGGTGGCGGCGGCGGTGCGTTCGCGGGCGCGGCGTTCCAGATAACGCCCGGCCAGCAAGAACAGGGCAAACATGCCGACGGCATCGAAATACAGTTCGCCAACCCCGGTGATCGACGTCCAGATCCCGGCGATGTAGGCGCTGCCGATGGCCAGCGACACGGAAACGTCCATGGTCAGGTGGCGGGTGCGCAGATCGCGCATGGCGCCTTTGAAAAACGGCGCGCAGCTGTAGAACACGATCGGGGTGGTGAGGAACAGCGCGACCCAGCGCAGGATGGTGTGCAGTTCGGGGCTGAGGTCGATGTTGAATTCTGGCCAGGTGGCCATGGTTGCCATCATCGCCTGGAACCACAGCAGCCCGGCCACGCCGAGCTGGCGCAGGGCCAGGCGGTTTTCGCTGGCCAGTTGTTCGCTGGCGCGGTCGGCCTGATACGGGTGTGCGGCGTAACCGATCTGGCGCAGTTCGCTGAGGACCTTGCTCAGCGGTAATTGCCCATCTGCCCAGCGTACGTGCAGGCGATGGTTGGACAGGTTCAGACGCGCTTCGGCTACGGCAGGCAAGGTGCGCAGGTGTTTTTCGATCAGCCAGCCGCAAGCGGCGCAACTGATGCCTTCCATCAATAGCGTGGTTTCAGCGAGTTCGCCTTCGTGGCGAACGAAGGGTTGCTGCACATCGGCACGGTCGTACAGCGCCAACTCGTCCACCAGTTGCACCGGCAGCGCTTCGGGATTGGCCGAGGCTTCGCTGCGGTGCTGGTAATAGCTTTCCAGGCCACCGGCGACAATGGCTTCGGCCACGGCCTGGCAACCCGGGCAACAGAATTCGCGGGTTCGCCCCAGGACCGCAGCGGTGAAGCGGCTGCCGGCCGGGACGGGCAGGGCGCAGTGGTAGCAGGGGAGTGGGGTGGTGGTCATGGAGTATTCACTGGTACTGCTGAATCTCTATCGTCGGATAGGGCCTCATCGCGAGCAAGCTCGCTCCCACAGGCATCGTTGGTGTACTCAGGTTCTGAGCATGGCGCTGATCAACTGTGGGAGCGAGCTTGCTCGCGATGCGCGAAGCGCAGCTTTTACTTCTTCAGGTCTTCGGCACCTTGCAGCGGTTCATCGCCCAGCAGCAGATCCTTGTCATGGCTGACCGATTCCTCTTCGAACATGCGCCAGATGTGCTCGTCCTGAGTGCCAAGCAACTCGACAAAACGCCGGCCTTCGATCTTGTCGCTCAACTGTCCGATGTAGCGGCCCTGTTCGGTTTCGCTGCGGGTCAGGGTGATCTTGCGATCCTTTTCCGGCTGGGTCGGCGAGATCAGGTTCAGTTCCAGGGTCTTGGGCTGGCTGTCGCCGCTCAGGCGCAGGTCAACCTCGCCGGTCATGCCATCGAGATGAACACTGGCGCGCATTTTCAGGGTCTGGGCCAGCAACTCGCGGTCGAGGGAGCGGTTGATGCCTTTGCCGGCCTCGTAGTAGTTGTCGTTGACCAGGTTGTCCGGGTTGTTCACCGCGATGGTCACCATGGACAAGGTCAGGGTCACCGAGCAGGCCAGGATCCCGATGATGATCCACGGCCAGAGGTGCTTGTACCAGGGACTTGCGGCAGTTGCTGCGGGCATGTTCAGTTCTCTCAACGATTCTGTGGGCCGATGAACCGGCTCTTGGCTTCAATGTGGACGCTTTCGTCATCGGCGTCCTTGAGGATGAATTTCACCTCGTTGGTGCTCGACGGCAGTTTTTCCGGTGCGACGGACAGTTCGACAGGCTGGCTGACGATGTCGCCGGCCGCGACCTTGATCTCGCGTCGACCCTGCAATTTGAGATCCGGCAGGCCGGAGGCGTCGAGCAGGTAGGTATGGTCGCGCTGGTCCTTGTTCATGATTTTCAGGCTGTAGACGTTTTCGATCCGGCCTTCGGCGTTCTCGCGGTACAGCACGCGGTCCTTGCTGACATCGAACCCCACCAGCGCACGCATGAAGAACGCCGTCACCAGCAGGCTGATCATCGCCAGCAGCACGATGGCATAGCCAATCAGGCGCGGACGCAGTTTATGGGTTTTCTGCCCGGACAGGTTGTGCTCGGTGGTGTAGCTGATCAGCCCGCGCGGGTATTCCATCTTGTCCATGATGGCGTCGCAGGCATCGATGCAGGCGGCGCAACCGATGCATTCGATTTGCAGGCCGTCGCGGATGTCGATGCCGGTCGGGCAAACCTGGACGCACATGGTGCAGTCGATGCAGTCGCCCAGGCCCTGGGCCTTGTAGTCGATGCCTTTTTTACGCGGGCCACGGCCTTCGCCACGGCGCGGGTCGTAGGAAACGATCAGGGTGTCCTTGTCGAACATCACGCTCTGGAAGCGTGCGTACGGGCACATGTAGATGCACACCTGTTCGCGCAACCAGCCGGCGTTGCCGTAAGTGGCGAGGGTGAAGAAACCGACCCAAAAGTACGACCAGCCATCTGCCTGGCCGGTGAAGAAGTCGAACACCAGTTCGCGGATCGGCGAGAAGTAGCCGACGAAGGTCATGCCGGTGACGAAGCCGATCAGCAGCCACAGGCTGTGTTTGCTGAACTTGCGCAGGAGCTTGTTGGTGCTCATCGGCGCCTTGTCGAGCTTGATGCGTTGGTTGCGGTCACCCTCAGTGACTTTTTCGCACCACATGAAGATCCAGGTCCAGACGCTTTGCGGGCAGGTATAGCCGCACCAGACCCGTCCGGCGTACACGGTGATGAAGAACAGGCCGAAGGCGGCGATGATCAACATGCCGGACAGCAGAATGAAATCCTGAGGCCAGAAGGTGGCGCCGAAAATGAAGAACTTGCGCTCCGGCACGTTCCACCACACGGCCTGATGACCGCCCCAGTTCAGCCACACCGTGCCGAAATACAGCAGGAACAACAGGGCACCGCCGGTCATCCGCAGGTTGCGAAACAGGCCGGTGAAGGCGCGGGTGTAGATTTTTTCCCTGGAGGCGTAGAGGTCGACGCTGTTGTTCGCGTTCTTGGTGGGCGGAGTGACGTCGTGTACCGGAATCTGGTTGCTCATCATTGCATCCCACGGCAGTGGAAAAATGCCTCGGTCAGTACGTGCCGACCGCGGTCAAAAAGAGGTGTTGCAGTGGCGCAATGATACGCCTGTCGCTCTAGCCTGCGGGTGCGACCTTTGGTCGCGTTGGGGAAAAATCATGAATGGTGTAGCAGATGTAACAAAACATGATGCAGGTCAATTGACTATAGACGATTTACCCTTTTTCTTCGTCGATCCTCGACGGGTACTTTGGTTGACGGGTTAGCCAAAGTCTGCTGGGTAAAGAACAAGTGCTTTTAACTTGCGTAATACTTTGAGATTAATGGTGGATGGATCTTTAGTATTGAATTGCCTATGTTGGCTGTGCGGCAGTAATTAAGTTAAGTCGCAGTATTGCAAGTCGGATAATAAAAAATCTACTTAAGGAGAAGTTGAAGATGTCTAATAAAAATGAAACTGACGCTCAAGAAATTCAGCCTGATATGCCAGCAACTGCAGCCGGTCAGACGCCTGATACAGACTGCACGATTCCTGGGCCGACCATGACCGTGGAAACTGCTGTGCCTACGGTGCAAGGCGCTCGCACGAAACGCTCTACAGACAAAATACGAAGCGGTGGTATGGATAGTCTGGGTGGCGGTAATCTTCCTTGATTGCAGTTCATGTTCATGAACGCAAAGTGCAATCATGAATACCTGAATAAACGGCTTCGCCATGAGAACTGGTGGGGCCGTTTTTTTATTTGCATTGGTTGTGTTTATTTGTTTGGTGGGTTTTCATTTTTCTGGTCTGTGAGTGTTTTTTTGTTGTAATAGCGCAAGTTGCCAAAAGGGCAGTGGGTGCTGATGAGGTGATATTGAATGAACGAGACTGCTGTAAGCAAATAAGCGGCCGACAAGGCTTTAAATGAAAACGGCCCCGCAAATTCACATTGGCGGGGCCGTTTTTGTTGCTTCAAGCGTTTGCCTTACTCGGCGTCCGCTGCCTTCTCACCGTGAGACAGGCTGTAGACGTAAGCGGCCAGCAGGTGAACCTTGTCGTTACCTTGCAGCTGCTCTTGCGCAGGCATCTGGCCCTGACGGCCGTAACGGATGGTCTGCTGCAGTTGAGCGAAGCTCGAACCGTAGATGAACGCTGCCGGGTGGGTCAGGTTAGGTGCGCCCATCGCTGGGGTGCCTTTGCCTTCCGGACCGTGGCACGCCACGCAGTTGGTTGCGAACAGTTTCTGCCCGGCAACCGGGTCGGCCTTGGCGCCTTCCGGCAGCTTGCGGCCATCGAGGTTGGTCAGGACAAACGCGGCCACGTCGGCCACGCCTTGCTCGCCAATCACTTCAGCCCACGCAGGCATCACCGCATGACGGCCGCCCATGATGGTGGTCTTGATGGTTGCCGGCTCGCCGCCCCAACGCCAGTCGGCGTCGGTCAGGTTAGGGAAGCCGTAGGCGCCCTTGGCGTCGGAACCGTGGCAAACCGAGCAGTTGGAGGCGAACAGGCGGCCACCCATCTTCAGGGCTTGCGGGTCCTTGGCCACTTCTTCGATTGGCATGGCCGCGAACTTGGCGAAGATCGGACCGAACTTGGCGTCCGACCTGGCCATTTCCTTTTCCCACTCGTGAACGCCGGTCCAGCCGGTCTGGCCGTTGGCGAACGGGGTCTGCTTCTCGTTGTCGAGGTAGCCGTAACCCGGCAGCAGGCCTTTCCAGTTACCCAGGCCCGGGTACAGCGCCAGGTAGCCCAGTGCGAAGATGATGGTGCCCACGAACAGCATGAACCACCATTTCGGCAGCGGGTTGTCGTACTCCTCGATGCCATCGAAGGAGTGCCCGACGGTCTCGTCTGTCTGTTCGCTGCGCTGGCCCTTGCGGGTCGACAGCAGCAGCCAGGTCAGGGAAAAGATCGTACCGAGACTGAGGACTGTGACGTACAGACTCCAGAATGTAGTCATTCTTTGTTACTCCTAGAAGCTTGCTCGACGTGCTTGATGGCTTCGGGATCATCCGCGAAAGGCAGCAAGGTCGCGTCTTCAAACTCCGACTTGCGCTTGGGACTGAACACCCACAGTGCCAGTCCGATGAAGGCCACCATCACGACAACGGTGCCCAGGCCACGAATCATCCCGATATCCATCTAATTCACCGTTTGCTTTTGATGATGGTGCCCAG
The DNA here is from genome assembly GCF_039909015.1 of Pseudomonas grandcourensis. NCBI lineage: Bacteria > Pseudomonadati > Pseudomonadota > Gammaproteobacteria > Pseudomonadales > Pseudomonadaceae > Pseudomonas > Pseudomonas grandcourensis. The sequence continues at coordinate 4,720,395 of NZ_CP150919.1, read as the reverse complement.
GCCTTGCAGATAGGCCACCAGCGCGTCCATTTCGGTTTTGCCCTTCACAGCATCCTTGGCGCCGGCGATGTCTTCGTCGGTGTAAGGGACGCCGAGCGTGCGCAAGACTTCCATTTTCTTGGCGGTGTCTTTGCCGTCGAGCTTGTTTTCCACGAGGAACGGGTAGGCCGGCATTTTCGACTCAGGCACTACGTTGCGCGGGTTGTACAAGTGCGCACGCTGCCAGTCATCGGAGTAACGACCGCCGACGCGGGCCAGGTCCGGACCGGTACGCTTGGAACCCCACAGGAACGGGTGGTCCCAGACGCTTTCACCGGCGACCGAGTAGTGGCCGTAGCGTTCGGTTTCAGCACGGAACGGACGGATCATCTGCGAGTGGCAGCCGACACAACCGTTGGCGATATAAACGTCCCGGCCTTCCAGTTCAAGGGCGGTGCGGGGCTTCATGCCCTCGACCGGCTTGTTGGTGACATCCTGGAAAAACAGCGGAACGATCTGGGTCAGGCCGCCGATGCTGACGGCGATGACCATGAAGAAGGCCAGCAGGCCAATATTCTTCTCGACTGCTTCATGCTTCATCAGTGAGCTCCAACTACGGCAATCTGTTCGGCGGCTTTGGCTTCAGCCGGGTTCGAGGCGCGTACGGTACGGAATACGTTGTAGGCCATGAACAGCATGCCGGTGGCGAAGAATGCACCGCCCAGGGCGCGGACGATGAAGCCCGGGTGGCTGGCTTGCAGCGCTTCGACGAAGGAGTAGGTGAGGGTGCCGTCATCATTGATTGCACGCCACATCAGGCCCTGGGTGATGCCGTTGACCCACATCGAAGCGATGTAGAGCACGGTACCGATGGTCGCGAGCCAGAAGTGGGTGTTGATCAGGCCGGTGCTGTGCATCTGCGCACGGCCGAACAGTTTCGGGATCATGTGGTAGATCGCGCCGATCGAGATCATCGCCACCCAGCCCAGAGCGCCGGCGTGTACGTGGCCGATGGTCCAGTCGGTGTAGTGCGACAGGGAGTTCACGGTCTTGATGGCCATCATCGGGCCTTCGAAGGTCGACATGCCGTAGAACGCCAGGGAGACCACCAGGAAGCGCAGGATCGGGTCGGTGCGCAGCTTATGCCAGGCGCCCGACAGGGTCATCATGCCGTTGATCATGCCGCCCCAGCTTGGCGCCAGCAGGATGATCGACATTGCCATGCCCAGCGATTGTGCCCAGTCCGGCAAGGCGGTGTAGTGCAGGTGGTGCGGACCGGCCCAGATGTACAGGGTGATCAGCGCCCAGAAATGCACGATCGACAGGCGATAGGAGTAGATCGGACGCTCGGCCTGTTTCGGCACGAAGTAGTACATCATCCCCAGGAAACCGGTGGTCAGGAAGAAGCCCACGGCGTTGTGGCCGTACCACCACTGGATCATCGCGTCCGTCGCACCCGAGTAGGCCGAGTAGGACTTGAACAGGCTGACCGGCAGCGACATGTGGTTGACGATGTGCAGCATCGCGGTCACGACGATGAACGCGCCGTAGAACCAGTTACCCACATAGATGTGCTTGGTCTTGCGCTTGACGATGGTGCCGAAGAACACCAGACCGTAGGTGACCCAGACAATGGCCAGCAGAATAGCCAGGGGCCATTCCAGTTCCGCGTATTCCTTGGTGGTGGTGAAACCCATCGGCAAGGTAATGATCGCGCCGACGATCACCGCTTGCCATCCCCAGAAGGTGAAGGCGGCGAGGCTGTCGGAAATCAGTCGCGTTTGGCAGGTTCGCTGCACGACGTAATAAGAAGTGGCAAACAGTGCACATCCACCGAAGGCGAAAATCACCAGGTTGGTGTGCAGCGGGCGCAGGCGTCCAAAGCTCGTCCATGGCAGACCGAAGTTCAACTCCGGCCAGACCAGTTGCGAGGCGATGAAGACACCGAGCCCCATGCCAAGGATCCCCCAGACCACCGTCATGATGGCGAACTGGCGGACTACCTTATAGTTATAAGCAGTCGGACTGATTGCTGTGCTCATTCTAAGGTTCCACGGTTTGGGTGTTTTATTAGGATTAAAAATCGGCCGCAAGTATGGAGAAAGCAGGGGGTCATTGCAACGCGCCATGACCTGGGTCAATGCTTTCAAAAGCTGATTCTGCGGCCTTTCCATGCACCGCGTAAGGACAAAATTGCCCACGGGCAAAACGTCCCGGCGGACTGATCAGGCGAGGGGGTCAGGTCGGATGTAACGGGGTGTGTTCAAACGCAACGTTTGGCTGACCGAAGGCAACTGGCGCGACAGCCGGTATCTACCAGCCTTTGCGGCCTGTCATCGGGCAGATTCGTCGAACACATCGTTCAGGGTCGACCTGGAACCGGCACCGGCCAGTCCGCATCGGGGGAAGCTTAGACCCGAATCCGGTGATCCGAAAGAAAGTCTGTGCGAGGGTGCGACAATGGGTCGCAAAGGGGCAGGGAACTGCCGCATCCGGGAGAATGCGGCAGCAGAGCGGTCGGGATTTATTTGCGGTTGTCTTCAGCCTGCAGGCGCTCGGTATTCAAACCGTGGGACAGGCTGTACACATACGCGGCCAGCAATTGCACCTTGTCATTGCCGAGCAGTTCGTTCTGCGCCGGCATATGGCCCTGGCGGCCATGCCGAATCGTCTGTTCAAGCTGCGTCAGGCTCGTCCCGTAAATGAAGCCGGCCGGGTGCGTCAGGTTCGGCGCGCCCATGGCTTCGGTGCCCTGGCCGTTAGCCCCATGGCAGGCGACACAGGTGGTGCTGAAGGCTTGCTGTCCGGCTTGAACGTCGGCTTTGCTGTCGGCGGGCAACGGCAGGCCGGCCAGATCATGGCGCACATAAGCGGCGACGTTTTTCACACCTTCCTCCCCCAGGACTTCACCCCAGGCCGGCATCATCGCCATCCGGCCACCCATGAGGGTGGTCTTGATGGTTTCCGGGTTGCCGCCCCAGCGCCAGTCGCTGTCGGTCAGGTTGGGGAAGCCGTAGGCACCCTTGGCGTCCGAGCCGTGGCACACCGAGCAATTGGAGGCGAACAGGCGGCCGCCCATTTTCAGCGCTTGCGGGTCCTTGGCCACTTCTTCCACGGGCATCGCCGCGAATCTGGCGAAGATCGGCCCGAACTTCGTGTCAGCCTTGGCCATTTCCTTTTCCCATTCGTGCACGCCGGTCCAGCCGTTTTCGTAGCCGGGGAGGATGCCTTTCCAGTTGCCCAGGCCCGGATAGAGGATCAGGTAGCCGACGGCGAATACCAGGGTGCTGGCGAACAGCATGAACCACCATTGCGGCAACGGGTTGTCGTACTCCTCGATGCCGTCGAAGCTGTGGCCCATGGTCTGGTCGACGCTGCCCTTGGTTTCACCCTTGCGGGTGCCGATCAGCAGCCAGGTCAGGCCGATCAGGCTGCCGATGGTCAGTACGCAGATCCACGTACTCCAGAAGGTGGTCATGGCCGGGTACTCCTTGTTGCTGGTTCTTCAGTGATGTCGGGTTGCGGCTCGTCGGCGAACGGCAGCAGGCGCGCTTCGGCGAACTCCGGGCTGCGCTTGCTGTTGAATACCCACAGGGTCAGGCCGACGAAGGCGATGAAGACAACGACGGTGCCTAAGCCACGGATCATTCCAGTGCTCATCTCAACAACCATGGCTCACCTCTTGCTCTTGATGGCAGTGCCGAGCACTTGCAGGTAGGCGACCAGTGCATCCATCTCGCTCTTGCCCTTGAGGGAGGCGACGGCGCCGGTGATGTCTTCGTCGGTGTACGGCACGCCCAGGGTGCGCATGGCCTTGATCTTGGTTTCGGTATGACTGCTGTCGAGTTGGTTGGCCACCAGCCACGGGTAGGCCGGCATCTTCGACTCCGGCACGACGTTGCGCGGGTTGTACAAGTGCGCACGGTGCCAGTCATCCGAGTAGCGCGCGCCGACCCGCGCCAGGTCCGGCCCGGTGCGTTTCGAGCCCCACAGGAACGGGTGATCCCAGACGCTTTCGCCGGCCACCGAGTAGTGCCCGTAGCGCTCGGTCTCGGCGCGGAACGGGCGGATCATCTGCGAGTGGCAGCCGACGCAGCCTTCACGGATATAGATATCGCGACCTTCCAGTTGCAGTGCGGTGTAGGGCTTCATGCCTTCCACCGGTTTGTTGGTCACGTCCTGGAAGAACAGCGGGACGATCTGGGTCAAGCCACCGATGCTCACGGCCAGGATCATCAGCAGCAGCAACAGGCCGACGTTTTTCTCGATAGTTTCGTGTTTCATGGCGGACTCCTCAGGCCATCTGCGCGGCAGCGGCGACTTCGGCAGGCTGCGAGGCCCGCACGGTGCGCCAGGTGTTGTAGGCCATCAGGAACATGCCGCTGAGGAAGATCGCGCCACCCACCAGCCGCACGACGAAGCCAGGGTGGCTGGCCACCAGGGTTTCGACGAAGGAGTAGGTCAGCGTGCCGTCCTCGTTCACCGCACGCCACATCAGGCCCTGGGCGATGCCGTTGACCCACATCGAGGCGATGTACAGCACGGTGCCGATGGTGGCGAGCCAGAAGTGCGCGTTGATCAGGCCGATGCTGTGCATCTGCTCGCGGCCGAAGATTTTCGGGATCATGTGGTACAGCGCGCCGATGGAAATCATCGCTACCCAACCCAAGGCACCTGCGTGTACGTGGCCGATGGTCCAGTCGGTGTAGTGGGAGAGGGCGTTGACCGTCTTGATCGCCATCATCGGCCCTTCGAAGGTCGACATGCCGTAAAACGCCAGCGACACCACGAGGAAACGCAGGATCGGGTCGCTGCGCAACTTATGCCAGGCGCCCGACAGGGTCATCATGCCGTTGATCATCCCGCCCCAGCTCGGCGCCAGCAGGATCAGCGACATCACCATGCCCAGCGACTGCGCCCAGTCCGGCAGCGCGGTGTAGTGCAAGTGGTGCGGACCGGCCCAGATATAGAGTGTGATCAACGCCCAGAAGTGCACGATCGACAGGCGATAGGAGTAAACCGGGCGCTCTGCCTGTTTCGGCACGAAGTAATACATCATCCCGAGGAAACCGGCGGTGAGGAAAAAGCCTACGGCGTTGTGCCCGTACCACCATTGCACCATCGCGTCGGTGGCGCCGGAGTACAGCGAGTAGGACTTGGTGAAGCTGACCGGCAATTCCATGTTGTTGACGATGTGCAGGATCGCCACGGTGATGATGAACGCACCGAAGAACCAGTTACCGACATAGATGTGCTTGGTCTTGCGCTGCATGATCGTGCCGAAGAACACGATGGCGTAGGCGACCCAGACGATGGTGATCAGGATGTCGATCGGCCATTCCAGCTCGGCGTATTCCTTGGAACTGGTGTAGCCCAGCGGCAGGCTGATGGCTGCCAACAGAATCACCAGTTGCCAGCCCCAGAAACAGAACGCGGCAACTGCGGGAGCAAATAAGCGTGTTTGGCACGTCCGTTGTACGGAGTACAACGAACTGGCGAACAGTGCGCAGCCGCCAAAGGCGAAGATCACCGCGTTGGTGTGCAGCGGGCGCAAGCGGCCGAAGCTGGTCCACGGCAAATTGAAGTTGAGTTCGGGCCAGACCAACTGGGCAGCGAGAAAAACCCCGAGCCCCATGCCGACGATGCCCCACACCACCGTCATAATGGCGAATTGGCGGACCACCTTGTAGTTGTAGGCGGTACTGATAGAAGTGTTCATGGTTCCCCATCCACGGTTCAGCCGAAGTGAGCGCGTAGCGCAAGGCAGTGCACCCTTCGGCCGGAGTTATAGGCAGACTAAAAGCGAGGCAAGCATGGACAAAGGGCACAAGGCCGGTATTGACGGGGATCAATGGGCGCAGTGCGTGCAGGATCATGGATGGTTGTGGAATGCCGCCGCTGGCAAGGCTGCGGCGACGCTGATCCTCGCCCATGGCGCTGGCGCACCGATGGACAGCGACTGGATGAGCGACATGGCTGCACGCCTCGCGGCGCAAGGCGTCAACGTGTTGCGCTTTGAGTTTCCCTACATGGCGCAGCGGCGCCTCGATGGCGGCAAGCGCCCGCCGAACCCGGCACCGAAACTGCTGGAATGCTGGCGTGAGGTGTATGCCCAGGTGCGACGCCATGTCACTGGGCCGCTGGCCATCGGCGGCAAGTCCATGGGCGGTCGCATGGCCAGTCTGCTGGCGGATGAGTTGGGTGCGGATGGGCTGGTGTGCCTGGGTTATCCGTTCTATGCGGTGGGTAAACCGGAGAAGCCACGGGTTGAGCATTTGGCCGGGCTGAAGACGCGGACCTTGATCGTGCAAGGTGAGCGCGATGCGTTGGGCAACCGGGAGGCGGTCGAAGGGTATGCGCTATCGCCGGGTATCGAGGTGTTCTGGCTGGTGGCGGGGGATCATGACTTGAAGCCGTTGAAGGCTTCGGGGTTTAGCCATGAGCAGCATTTGGCGGCTGCGGCGCAGAAGGTGGCTTCATTCCTTCAGTGAATTCTTCATTGCCTTTCATGGCCTGCTCGCGATGAGGCACTCCTGGGCAACATCACTTTCACAAACTCAATAAAAAACCCGGAAGCTCTCACAGTCCGGGTTTTTGTCATTCCAGTTTTTGTCAGCGGTTAAACCGCTCCACCAACGAATACTGCGTATTGGCAGTCCTGGTCAGCTCTTCACTCAACAATGCCGAGTTCTGTGCCTGTACCGAGGTCTGGTCCGCCAGTTCCGAAATGTTGCTGATGTTGCGGCTGATTTCTTCGGCCACGGCACTTTGTTCTTCGGTCGCGGCGGCGATCTGGGTGGTCATGTCGGTGATGTTGGCCACCGCTTCGCTGATCCCTACCAGTGCCTGGTCCGCTTCCAGTACCCGCGCCACACCTTCTTCGGCCTGGCGATGCCCGGCTTCCATGGTCTGCACGGCGGTGCTGGCGGTTTGCTGCAGTTTGGCGATCAGCGCATGAATCTGCCCGGTGGACTCGCTGGTGCGTTGCGCCAGCTGACGGACTTCGTCGGCCACCACCGCAAAACCACGACCCATCTCGCCGGCACGGGCCGCTTCGATGGCGGCGTTCAGGGCCAGCAGGTTGGTCTGGTCGGCGATGCCTTTGATCACGTCGACCACACCACCGATTTCGTTGCTGTCCTTGGCCAGTTGCGTCACGGTCACGCCGGTTTCACCGACCACCACCGACAGGCGCTGGATGGCCTCGCGGGTTTCCCCGGCGATGTCACGACCCCGACCGGTCAGGCGATTGGCTTCCTGGGTGGCGTCGGCGGTACGTTGCACGTGGCTGGCGACTTCCTGGGTGGTCGCGGCCATCTGGTTGACCGCGGTGGCCACCTGTTCGGTCTCGACGCGTTGACGTTCCAGGCCGCTGGAGCTGTTGTGCGCCAGGGCGTCGGACTGTCTGGCCTGATCGGTCAGGTGTTCGGCCGTGTCCTGCAGACGCGTCAGGCAGGTTTTCAGGCGTGCTTCCTGGCTGAGGATGGACATTTCCAGACGCGCCTGGGCGCCGCGGCTGTCGGTGTACATCTGTGCGATCAACGGATCGGAAGTGGTCTGCTCGGCCAGGCGCAGCAAGCGCTTGAGGCCACGCTGTTGCCACTGGAGGCCCATCAGGCCCAGCGGCACCGAAAGACCGGCGGCCAGGGCAAAGCCCCAATGGGAGTTCAGCGATGCCCCGATCATGAAGCTCAATTGGCTGACCAGAATGAACGGCAGCCAGTCCTGCAGGATCGGTAACCATTTATCCGAGGAGGGAATGGCCGACTTGCCTTGGTTGATGCGCTGGTAGAGCGCTTCGGCGCGGCGGATCTGTTCGGCGGTGGGCTTGACCCGCACCGACTCATAACCGATCACCTGTTTGCCTTCGAAAACCGGTGTCACATAGGCGTTCACCCAGTAATGATCACCGGTCTTGCAGCGATTCTTGACAATGCCCATCCATGGCAAGCCTTGTTTCAGCGTGTCCCACATGTGTGCGAACACCGCAGCCGGGACGTCGGGGTGACGGACCAGGTTGTGCGGCGCACGGATCAGTTCCTCTCGGGAATACCCGCTGATCTCGACGAAAGCGTCGTTACAGTAGGTGATCATGCCCTTGGCATCGGTGGTGGAGATCAACCGTTGCTGGGCCGGGAAGGTCCGCTCGCGTTGTGTAATTGGCTGGTTGTTACGCATGGCTTTTTTAATCCGCAAGGCTTTCAAGTGCTGTATCGGCAAGGCCGGCGGATTGTTGAAATTATTTTTCGATAATTGGCAGTGCGTCGCAAAATGACCCTTGCGTCAGCCAGCGAGCATCGGATACGTGAACAGGCCGAAATGCAGGAGGTTCAGGCCAAAGTGGCTGGCAATGGCGGCACCCAGCCCGCCGAACCGGTAGGCCAGGCCATAGCCGACCCCGGCCAGTGTTGCCAGCAACACCCACTGCCAACCTGCGCCGATATGGGCCAGGCCGAAGATCAATGACGCCAGCACCAGGGCGAGGTGTTCACCGTAGGGGCGGTCTTTGAGGTACCGGCTCAGGCCGCCCTGGATGTAGCCGCGGAACAGTGCTTCCTCGACCAGGGTCACCAGCAGCAGATTGTTCAGCAACCACAGCCAGGCTTGATCCGGCCATTTCGGCGCCCAGGCGATGACCCCCAGCAACAGCGCGCCGCCCAATGCCAGCATGGCGCTCAAGGTCAGGGCCAGTACGGTGGCATACAGGGACAATCGAAGCGAACGGCGGCCTACAATCCACGGACAAACCAGTAACAGCCAGAAGCCGATCAGTGGTTTGTCCAGATTCAGGTGCATGGCGAATGACACGGCATCGTCGGTAAAACGCTGGGGATCGATACCGCGACCGTTGTAGAAACCGGGTAGCCAATGCGTCGCCAGGGACAGGGCCAGGACGATGAACAGGCCGTGGCCGAGGTAGCGGGCAAAAGGGATCTCGCGTTGGCGGACGGCGACACCCGCGACCAGCAACAGGAACACCGGGATTGCCGAGAGCCAGCCAAGATGGCCGTAGGTCAGCGCCAGGCCATAGCCGAAGGAAAGCAGGACCAGAAACGTCCATGGCAGGGCAATCATTTGAAGTCCTTGAGTCGGAATTTGCGATGCATCCCAAACCCTGTGGGAGCGAGCTTGCTCGCGAAAGCGGAGTGTCATTCAACATTATCGTTAATGTTAAGCCGCCATCGCGAGCAAGCTCGCTCCCACAGTGGTTTTATGTCGGATACAAGATTGTGAGCAAGGCCGCATTCGGCGGCGCGAGATTATAGGGGGGTACCACAAACACAAACACCGCCCGAAGGCGGTGTCTTTATCAGCGGTCGATCAGGAAGCGATCAACTGCCGCAGCACGTAATGCAGAATCCCTCCGGACTTGAAGTACTCCACCTCATTGAGCGTATCGATGCGGCACAACACCTCGATCTTCTCGCTGCCGCCGTCTTCGCGGGTGATGACCAGCGTCAGGTTCATCCGTGGCGTCAGCTCGATGCCGGTCAAGCCGAGGATGTCCAGGGTTTCACTGCCATTGAGGTTCAGGCTCTTGCGGTTCTGGTCCAGCTTGAACTGCAACGGCAGCACGCCCATGCCCACCAGGTTGGAGCGGTGAATCCGTTCGAAGCTTTCGGCGACGACCGCTTTCACCCCCAGCAGGTTGGTGCCCTTGGCGGCCCAGTCGCGACTCGAACCGGTGCCGTATTCCTGGCCGGCGATCACCACCAGTGGCGTCCCCGAAGCCTGATAACGCATGGCGGCGTCGTAGATCGGCATTTTCTCCCCGGTGGGAATGTAGCGGGTGTTGCCGCCTTCTTCGCCGCCGAGCATTTCGTTGCGTATGCGAATGTTGGCGAAGGTGCCGCGCATCATCACTTCATGGTTGCCACGCCGCGAGCCGTAGGAGTTGAAGTCCCGCGGCTCCACGCCTTTGTCACGCAGGTATTGCCCTGCCGGGCTGTCGACCTTGATGTTGCCGGCCGGGGAGATATGGTCGGTGGTCACCGAGTCGCCGAGCAGTGCGAGGATCCTGGCACCGTTGACATCCTTGACCACGGGCGGCGGGCCGCCGATGTCGTCGAAGAACGGCGGGTGCTGGATGTAAGTCGAGTCGTCCTGCCAGACGTAGGTCGCCGCCTGCGGAACCTTGATCGCCTGCCATTGTGCGTCACCGGCAAACACTTCGGCGTATTCCTTGTGGAACATGGCGGTGTTGACCTGACTCACGGCGTCGGCAATTTCTTTACTGCTTGGCCAGATGTCCCGCAGGTACACAGGTTTGCCGTCCTTGTCATCGCCCAGCGGCTCGCGGCTGATGTCGGTGCGCACCGTGCCGGCCAGCGCGTAGGCCACCACTAGCGGCGGGGAAGCCAGCCAGTTGGTTTTTACCAGCGGATGCACCCGGCCTTCGAAGTTGCGATTGCCCGAGAGCACGGAGGCCACGGTGAGGTCGGCTTGCTGGATAGCTTTCTCGATGGGCTCCGACAGCGGTCCCGAGTTGCCGATGCAGGTGGTGCAGCCATAGCCGACCAGGGCAAACCCCAGTTCATCAAGGTAGCGGGTCAGGTCGGCCGCCTTGTAGTAGTCGGTGACCACTTTCGAACCGGGGGCCAGCGAACTCTTCACCCAGGGTTTGCGTTTCAGGCCTTTTTCCACGGCCTTCTTCGCCACCAGCCCGGCCGCCATCATCACGCTGGGGTTGGAGGTGTTGGTGCAGGAGGTGATCGCGGCGATGACCACGGCGCCGTTTTTCAGGCGATAGGTCTGGCCTTCGTAGTCGTAATCCGCTTCGCCGGCCGTATCGGCATTGCCGACGGCAACACCGCCACCGCCTTCACTTTCCAGGCGGCCTTCTTCCTTGCTGGTGGGCTTGAATTGCAGGTCGGCGAAGTCGCTGAACGCTTGCGCGACGTTGGGCAGCGATACCCGGTCCTGTGGACGTTTTGGTCCAGCGAGGCAGGCTTCGACGCTGCCCATGTCCAGCGCCAGGCTGTCGGTGAATACCGGTTCCTGGCCGGGCAGGCGCCACAGGCCCTGGACCTTGCTGTAGGCCTCGACCAGTTGCACCGTTTCCAGGGGGCGGCCGGACAGGCGCAGGTACTCCAGCGTGATGTCGTCCACCGGGAAGAAACCGCAGGTGGCGCCGTATTCCGGGGCCATGTTGGCGATGGTCGCGCGGTCGGCCAGGGGCAGGTCGGCAAGGCCGTCGCCGTAGAATTCGACGAATTTGCCCACCACGCCTTTCTTGCGCAGCATCTGGGTCACGGTCAGCACCAGGTCGGTGGCGGTGATGCCTTCCTTGAGCTTGCCCGAGAGTTTGAAACCGATGACTTCGGGAATCAGCATCGACACCGGTTGCCCGAGCATCGCCGCTTCCGCCTCGATACCGCCGACGCCCCAGCCGAGCACGCCGAGGCCGTTGATCATGGTGGTGTGGGAATCAGTGCCCACCAGGGTGTCGGGGAAGGCATAGGTGCGGCCGTCCTCGTCCTTGGTCCAGACTGTACGGCCGAGGTATTCAAGATTCACCTGGTGGCAGATTCCGGTGCCCGGTGGCACCACGCTGAAATTGTCGAAGGCACTCTGGCCCCAGCGCAGGAACGCATAGCGCTCGCCATTGCGCTGCATTTCAATGTCGACGTTCTGCTCGAAGGCGCTGCTGCTGGCGAACTTGTCGACCATCACCGAGTGGTCGATCACCAGGTCCACCGGCGACAGCGGGTTGATCCGCTGCGGATTGCCGCCGGCCTTGGCCATCGCCGCGCGCATGGCGGCCAGGTCGACCACCGCCGGTACGCCGGTAAAGTCCTGCATCAGCACCCGCGCCGGGCGGTACTGGATCTCGCGGTCGGAGCGACGCTCCTTGAGCCACGCGGCCAGTGCCTTGAGGTCGGCGCCGGTGACGGTTTTTTCGTCCTCCCAGCGCAGCAGGTTTTCCAGCAGGACTTTCAACGACATCGGCAGCTTGTCCAGATCACCCAGGCTTTTGGCGGCATCGGGCAGGCTGAAGTAGTGGTAGGTCTTGTTGCCGACTTGCAGGGTCTTGAGCGTATTCAGGCTATCGAGGGACGGCATTGCGATCACTCCTTTGAGTCCGCACGGCTACGGACAGAGGGGACGGGCAGAGCATTAAACCTAGCCCTGTTTTCAGTAGCTGGCTAATAACTGGACTCTATGGACAAGCTCCAGGTTCCGATCTCGGCTATCATGCGCCGGTTTTCGTGACAGGCTTTGCTTCAACGCAAGCCTGGGCATCGCGCAGTGGCCGAAATTCCTCGCCATTGCCCAGGAGTAAGAATGAACACCCTCTTTATGCATTGCCGGCCTGGCTTCGAAGGCGAAGTCTGTTCCGAGATTTCCGACCTCGCCGCGCGCTTGAACGTGGCCGGATATGCCAAGGCCAAGGCGGCAACCGCCTGCGCCGAGTTTGTCTGCACCGAAGAAGACGGCGCCGAGCGCCTGATGCGCGGGCAGCGTTTCGCCGAGCTGATCTTTCCGCGCCAGTGGGCCCGGGGGATCTTCATCGATCTGCCGGAAACCGACCGCATTAGCGTGATCCTCGCGCATATGGCGGACTTTCCGCTGTGCGGCAGCCTGTGGCTGGAAATGGTCGACACCAATGACGGCAAGGAACTGTCGAATTTCTGCAAGAAATTCGAAGTGCACCTGCGCAAGGCGCTGATGGCCGCCGGCAAGCTGGTGGAAGACGCCCACAAGCCGCGTCTGCTGCTGACGTTCAAGAGCGGCCGCGAAGTGTTCATGGGCCTGGCGGAGTCGAACAACTCGGCGATGTGGCCGATGGGCATTCCCCGTTTGAAGTTCCCCCGCGAGGCGCCTAGCCGCTCGACCCTCAAGCTCGAAGAGGCCTGGCACCACTTCATCCCGCGCGACCAGTGGGACGAGCGCCTGCACGGCGACATGACCGGCGTCGACCTCGGGGCCGCCCCCGGTGGCTGGACCTGGCAACTGGTCAACCGCGGCATGCTGGTGACCGCCATCGACAACGGCCCGATGGCCGAAAGCCTGATGGACACTGGCCTGGTGCAGCACTTGATGGCCGATGGTTTCACCTTCAAGCCAAAGCAACCGGTGGACTGGATGGTCTGCGACATTGTCGAGAAGCCGGCGCGCAACGCCGCGATGCTGGAAGAGTGGATCGGCGAGGGGCATTGCCGCGAGGCGGTGGTCAACCTCAAGCTGCCGATGAAACAGCGCTATGCCGAAGTGAAGCGCTTGCTCGAGCGCATTGCCGATGGCTTCAAGGCCCGGGGCATCAAGGTCGAAATTGGCTGCAAGCAGCTGTATCACGACCGCGAGGAAGTGACCTGCCATTTGCGCCGGCTGGATGTGAAGAAGCCGAAATCCCGCTGATCACGCAATTCCCTGTGGGAGCGAGCTTGCTCGCGATAGCGGTGGGTCAGTTGAAATCAATGTTGACTGACCTGACGCCATCGCGAGCAAGCTCGCTCCCACAGGGTACGGCGTTATGCCACAGATGACGTTACACCCGGCAATGCGCGACAATGCCGGTCAGTTTCAGGAGTGAATCATGAGTGAAATACTTGATACGCCGGTAGACGGCACCCTCGACGCCACCGGCCTCAACTGCCCAGAGCCGGTGATGATGCTGCATCAGCACATCCGTGACCTGGTACCCGGCGGCCTGCTCAAGGTGATCGCCACTGACCCGTCGACCCGTCGCGACATTCCCAAGTTCTGCGTGTTTCTCGACCATGAACTGGTGGCGCAGCACGAAGATGAGGGCACCTACCTCTACTGGATTCGCAAGAAGTCCGTTTGACGGTAGCCAAAAAAGACCTGCAATAGCAGGTCTTTTTGTTTGTGCAATCAACCCGCCGAGCGGCTGTTACGAATTCGTTGGCGCGCACTGAGCGTCAGGCGGATCGACAGCATCAGCGCCGCACAGCTCAAACCGGCAATCAATCCTTCCCACAGCCCGCTCGGGCCGCTGGCCGGACCGAACAAATCGGTCAGTCCCAGCACGTAGCCGACCGGCAGGCCGATGCCCCAATAGGCGAACAGGGTCAGGATCATCGTCACCCGGGTGTCCTGGTATCCACGCAGCGCGCCCGCGCAGATCACCTGGATGGCATCGGAAAACTGATACAGCGCGGCATAGACGATCAACATCGACGCAATCTGGATCACGGCCTTGTCAGGCGTGTAGATCGAGGCGATGGGTTCGCGCAGGAGCAGGATCAGGGCTGCCGAGAACGCCGCGAACACCAGTGCCGCGCCGAGGCCGACCTTTGCCGCGAAGCGCGCCTGCCAGGGATTGCCGGCTCCCAGTGCCTGGCCCACGCGCACGGTCACCGCCATGCCCAGCGAGTAAGGAATCATGAACAGCAACGAGCTGATATTCAGGGCGATTTGATGCCCGGCCACCACGGTGGAGCCAAGACTGCCGATCAACAGGGCGATGACCGCGAAGATGCTGGATTCGGCGAACACGGCGATACCGATCGGCAGGCCGATGCTGACCAGACGCTTGATCACGGCCCATTTCGGCCGGTCGAAGCGCACCAGCACACGGGTGCGGGCATAGAACGGTGCCCAGAAGGTCCAGCCGGCCATGCTCAACGCCATGAACCACATCACGATGCCGCTGGCCCAGCCGCAACCGACGCCGCCCAGGGCCGGTGCGCCGAAATGGCCATAGATCAACGTGTAGTTCAGCGGGATGTTCAGCAGTAGCCCGCACAAGCCGATGACCATGCTCGGACGGGTACGCCCCATGCCATCGCTGTAGCAGCGCAGCACGTAATAAAACGCCATGCCCGGCAAGCCGAAGGCGATCCCGTGCAGGTAACCCATGCTCGGTTCGATCAATTGCGGATCGACTTTCATCCAGTGCAGGATCGGCTCGGCACCGAGCAGCAGGCCACTGCCGATCAGCCCGACACACAGTGCCAGCCACAACGCCTGGCGTACCAGCGGGCCGATTTCGTCAAGTTGCCCGGCACCAAAGCGTTGCGCGACCTTGGGTGTGGTGGCCAGCAGGACGCCGGACATCAACAGGTAGACCGGAATCCAGATCGAATTGCCCAGGGCCACCGAGGCCAGGTCCCGCGGGCTGACGCGACCGGCCATCACCGCATCGACGAAGCCCATGGCCGTGGTGGCCAGCTGCGCGATCATGATCGGCAGGGCCAGGCTGAGCAGGCCTTTGAGCTCCAGGCGAACGGGTGTCGTCCGCGCCGGAGCGATGGCGGCGGTATTCTCAATTACAGGATTCAATGGCGAAACGTCCAAAAGGTATTGATGCACAGGCGCGCATTCTACGCGTTGACGCGCCAGTCAGGAAAAGACCCGTGTTGTGGATTTGTAATCATCTGCGGGCGGTGTGCTAGGCGCGGTGAGGCATCTACGCCTAAACTGCCGATCCGCCAAAGGAGCCTGCCATGCTGATTGTTGCCGACGAAAATATCCCCCTGCTCGATGCCTTCTTCGGAGGCTTCGGTGAAATCCGCCGGGTACCGGGTCGCGCCATCGACCGCGCCACGGTCGAGCAGGCCGATGTGCTGTTGGTGCGTTCCGTGACCAACGTCAATCGCGCGCTGCTCGAGGGCAGCAAGGTGCGCTTTGTCGGTACGTGCACCATCGGCACCGATCATCTGGACCTGAACTACTTTCAGCAGGCCGGCATCACCTGGTCCAGCGCACCGGGCTGCAATGCCCGTGGTGTGGTCGACTATGTGCTCGGCAGCCTGCTGACCCTGGCCGAAATCGAAGGTGTCGACCTGACGCGGCGCACCTACGGCGTGGTCGGTGCCGGCGAAGTGGGTGGACGGCTGGTCAAGGTCCTGCAAGGCCTGGGCTGGAAGGTGTTGGTGTGCGATCCACCTCGGCAAGCGGCGGAAGGTGGCGACTACGTCAGCCTCGAGCAGATCATCGACGAGTGCGACGTCATCAGTCTGCACACGCCATTGACTAAACAGGGTCAGCAATCGACCTGGCACTTGTTCGATGAAAAACGTCTGAACCAGCTCCGGTCTGGCACCTGGCTGATCAACGCCAGTCGCGGGCCGGTGGTCAACAACGCGGCGCTGCGCGATGTGCTGCTGGAGCGCGAAGACCTGCAAGCGGTGCTCGATGTCTGGGAAGGCGAGCCTGAAGTCGACGTGGCGCTGGCCGAACTCTGCGTGCTGGCAACGCCACACATTGCCGGTTACAGCCTCGACGGCAAGCAGCGGGGCACCGCGCAGATTTATCAGGCGTATTGCGATTTCCTCGGGCAGCCGGCCCGCGTCAGCCTGGGCGATTTGCTGCCGGCACCGTGGCTGTCGCATGTGACCCTCAATGGGCAAAGCGACCCGGCCTGGGCGTTGGCCATGCTGTGCCGTGGCGTGTATGACCCGCGTCGTGACGATGCGGATTTCCGTCGCAGCCTGGTCGGCAGTGTCAGCGAACAGCGTGCGGCATTCGATGCGCTGCGCAAGCAATACCCGTCACGCCGCGAGATCGACGGGTTGCAGGTGCGGATCGAGGGTGATGCGCCTGAGTTGCAGAGGATTGTGGCGGCGTTGGGCGCAACGGCAATCTGAAAGTCCGTGGCGGCCCCTTCGCGAGCAGGCTCGCGAATGGCCGCACCACGATTTCAGAGCAACAGGCATAAAAAACCCGGCCAACAAAGGGCCGGGTCAAGAAGACGGTGGCTATATCACTTTTGTTCGGCAGGTTTGACCAATCGCTTTTCCAGTTCGCTGCAAGCTTTCTGGATCATTTCTTCAGTGATCGGTACTTCGCGACCCTGCTCGTCAATAATCGAGCAACCCAGAGACTGGTCTGGTTGCGTGCGGATCACTTGAATCTTGTCATCGCTGCTGTGTTGCAAGGACATGGCCTGTCTCCTCATCAGGTTGTTAGCTCACTGTAGAACCTCCAGGTGACCGGGCTATGACAACTCCCTGCGATCTTTCCGGGGGGACAGAACCAGTCCAGCAGAAATGCCTTCGCCTGGCTACCCGAACTTTAGACCAATAGTGTCTAGCCTCTAGTGTTGGTGGACATAATCAACCCGACTCATTGTGATTTACAGCGAGCCACCCCATTGAGCGGTATAGGCTGACCCTAATGACTGCTTTGCCCAGGATGATTACGATGCTCTCTGCCCGTCACCGCCGCGCCATTCGTCTGGCCAGTCGTTTCATCGCGCCGTATCGCTGGCAGGCCTTTGGCGCCTTGCTGGCGTTGATCGCCACCGCCGGCATCACCTTGTCCATGGGGCAGGGCATCCGCCTGCTGGTGGACAAGGGGTTCATGACCCAGTCACCGCACCTGCTCAATCAGTCCATCGGTCTGTTCATGTTGCTGGTGGCGGGGTTGGCCATCGGAACCTTTGCACGGTTTTACCTGGTGTCGTGGATCGGCGAGCGCTGTGTCGCCGACATCCGTCGCAACGTATTCAATCATCTGATTTACCTGCACCCGGGCTTTTACGAAGACAATCGCAGCTCGGAAATCCAGTCCCGCCTGACCGCCGACACCACGCTGCTGCAATCGGTCATCGGCTCTTCGCTGTCATTGTTCCTGCGCAATCTGTTGATGGTGATCGGTGGGATCGTCCTGTTGTTCATCACCAACCCCAAGCTCACCAGCATCGTGGTGGTCGCCTTGCCCCTGGTGATCGCGCCGATCCTGATCTTCGGGCGCCGGGTGCGTAACCTCTCACGCCTGAGCCAGGACCGGATTGCCGATATCGGCAGCTATGTGTCCGAAACCCTGGGCCAGATCAAGACCGTGCAGGCCTACAACCATCAGGCCCAGGACGAGCGCCGGTTTGCCGTGACGGTGGAAGAGGCGTTCAACACTGCACGCAAGCGCATCTTCCAGCGGGCCTGGCTGATTACCCTGGTGATCGTGCTGGTCCTGGGGGCGGTCGGGGTGATGCTCTGGGTCGGCGGCATGGATGTCATCGCCGGAAGGATTTCCGCCGGCGAGCTGGCGGCGTTCGTGTTCTACAGCCTGATCGTTGGCAGCGCGTTCGGTACGTTGAGCGAAGTGATTGGCGAGTTGCAACGGGCAGCCGGCGCAGCCGAGCGGATTGCCGAATTGCTGCGTTCGGAAAACATCATCCTGCCGCCAGTGGCAGGCGCGGTGAAACTGCCGGAGCGAGTCGATGGCCAACTGCAACTGCACAATGTGCGTTTTTCCTACCCGTCGCGACCGGAAAGTTACGCTGTCGACGGCTTGAGCCTGACCGTCAATGCCGGTGAGACGCTGGCGCTGGTCGGGCCATCAGGGGCCGGAAAATCCACGGTGTATGACTTGTTGTTGCGTTTTTACGACCCCGCCGAGGGGCGCATCCTGCTCGATGGCGTGCCGTTGACTCAGCTTGATCCACTGGACTTGCGCCGCTGTTTCGCCCTGGTGTCGCAGACTCCGGCACTGTTTTTCGGCAGCATTGAAGAAAACCTTCGCTACGGCAATCCGCAGGCGACCTTGGCCGAGGTGCAGGAAGCGGCAAAAATCGCTTACGCCCATGACTTTATCGAAGCCATGCCCAATGGTTACCAGACTCATCTGGGTGACGGCGGTCTCGGCTTGTCCGGCGGTCAGCGCCAACGCCTGGCCATCGCCCGCGCGCTGCTGGTGGACGCCCCGATCCTGCTCCTGGACGAAGCCACCAGCGCCCTCGACGCCCAGAGCGAACACCTGATCCAGCAGGCGCTACCGAGCTTGATGAAAAACCGTACCACCCTGGTGATCGCCCATCGCCTGGCCACGGTGAAAAACGCTGACCGAATCGCAGTGATGGACCAGGGGAAGCTGGTGGCGGTGGGCACGCATCAGGAGCTGATTGCCAGCAATGCGTTGTATGCGCGGTTGGCGGCATTGCAGTTCAGTGACGGCAAGGTTGCCGCCGAACTGTAGGAGCTGCCGCAGGCTGCGATCTCTTGATCTTTGCGACTTGAAGCCCCTGAAAAAAATGCCCGCATCGTTTGATGCGGGCATTTTTTAGAGCACCGGCATTACCGGTCATTGATCATCAAAATACCGCTCATGCCAATCCACGATCGGCTGCGGTGAGTTGAGCTTGTCGCCATAGATCACCGAATACGACAGCACGTTTTGCACGTACTGGCGGGTTTCGTCGAACGGAATGCTTTCCACCCATACGTCGAAACTCAAGTGGTCTGCACCGCGCAGCCATTGGCGCACCCGGCCGGGGCCTGCGTTGTAGGCAGCAGAGGCGAGGACGCGGTTGCCGTTGAACTGGCTGTGCACCTGGCTCAGGTACGCAGCGCCGAGCTGGATGTTCTTGTCCGGGTCGAACAGTTGCTGTGGCGAGCTATAGGGAATGCTGAACTTGCGTGCGGTTTCCTTGGCGGTGGCGGGCATCAGTTGCATCAGGCCCGAGGCGCCGACCCCGGAGCGGGCGTCGTCCATGAACGCACTTTCCTGGCGGGTGATGGCGAACGCCCAGCTTGGATGCAGGCCGCGACTCTTCGCTTCACGCACCAGGGTCTCGCGATGAGCCATCGGGAAGCGGATATCCAGGTCATCCCAATACTGCGCCTGACTGATGGTGCGGATCGCCGGGAAATACCATTTCAGGTCGTAGGCCAGTTTGGCCTGGGCGACCATCTCGTCGCGGCTGAAGTGACGGCTGACGTAGTACCACTCGCGACGGCCATCGACGATCTGCCCCCGGGCGTGCAGCTCCAGGGCGCGGCGCACGCCAGGTGTGTTGCGCACCTTGTTGATGGTGGCCTGGCTGAGCACCAGCGGTTTGTTGAGCAGCGAGTAGGGCGACTGTGAGCGATCGGCGGCGAGGAAACCATAGAAGTCGCGTTCGCGGGCCAGGCTTTTATAGAGCGTCTGCGCTTCCGGATTCTGCGGTTGCGCCAGTTCCAGGCTGCGGGCCTGCCAGTAACGCCAGCGGTTGGTGGTGGCCAGGTCCTGGGGCAGGCGGCGGGTCAACTGGTAGGCATCGTCCCAGCGCGCCAGACGCAGGAGCAGGCGCAAGCGCCATTCGGAAACCGTGTTGTCACGCAGCTCGGGGTCGTATTTGGTCATGACATCCAGTGCACGGCTGTCGAAACGGCGTGCGAGGGTCAGGCCGATTTCCCGGGCGATCGCCACTTTTTCATCCCGGGAGAAGTGCATGCTGCTGGCGTAACCGTCGAGCAGGTCCATGGCCTTGTCCGGATCCTGGCGGGCCAGGCGGCGCAGGCCGAGGCTGACCACATCGGACATGGCTTCATCGGCCGGGGTGAAGCGTGACGGCTGGTTGAGCAGTTCCGGTTTCTGCGCCACGTCCACCAGCAAGCGACCGCGAGGGGCGAGGGTGGTCATACCGTTGACCAGGCTGTTGGCCAACGGATAGTTGCGCGCCTGAGCGGCGAGTTTGGCGCGCTCCCAACGCCTATGCTCGGTCAACTGGCCATCGGCGGCCCACATGCCGAACAGCGTGTCACAGGCATCGGGTTGGGACTTGCCTGTCAGCCAGAGCTTTTCCGTGTTGGCGTTACCTTCGGCCTTGAGACCGTGGCTGAGCTGGTACTGCGCGTTCAGGCAGTCCAGTTCGGTGAAATTCATTTTCGGGTCGTAATACTTGACGAAGGTCGCCCAGTCACCCCGGTCCGCCAGCCAGCGCAACCAACGCAGCTTCATCCAGTTGGCCTGGGGCAGGTCGCCGTGTTCGGCAAGGAATTTCTCGATTTCGGCGTTGCTCGCGGTTTTCAGGCGCGCGGTCAGCTCGTCGTACGCCAGGTAGGGTTCCAGTGGATAATCGGCGAGGGCCTGGCTGTAACGGAAATACGGGCCGCTATCGCCCTTGGCCAAGGCGCGCTTGGCTTCATCGTAATACTGGCGTTGGGTGGACAGGTCCACCGCCTGGGCGGATTGAACGGCAGCGGCAGACAGTAAAAAAGCAGATAAAAGATTGAAAAGGCGACTGCGCATGAGACATCCGGGCAGAGAAAAATCATGACAAGCGCGGGCCAGGCCCGCGCTGAATTGTCTGTAGCTTAGCCTTTTGCCAGCAGCCGGCGAAAGCTTTGCGGGTCTTCCCGCATCAGTTCGCAACATTTGTCATGCAGAGTGCTACGAGAGTGAAATTGCCGGCCTTCTGAAGCCTCAAGTCAGGTAGAATGCGCGCCCGGTTTTTGGAGAAGCTCATGACCCTGCTCAAATTCAGCGATGTGTCCCTTGCTTTCGGCGCTATGCCGTTGTTGGACAAGGTGTCCTGGCAGATCGCCCGTGGTGAGCGGGTGTGCATCATCGGCCGCAACGGCACTGGCAAGTCCAGCATGATGAAGCTCGTCAAGGGCGACCAGAAGCCCGATGACGGCTCCGTTTGGCGCGCGCCCGGGCTCAAGATCGGCGAATTGCCGCAAGAATTGCCGGTGGCCGACGAGCGGACAGTGTTCGACGTGGTGGCCGAAGGCCTGGACGGCGTTGGCGCCTTGCTCGCCGAATATCACCACCTGAGCCAGAACATCGTCACTGACGCCGATCTGGACAAACTGATGCACGTCCAGCACGACCTCGAAGCGCGCGATGGCTGGCGTTTGCAGACCCTCGTCGACAGTACCTTGAGCCGCCTGCAACTGCCGGCCGACAAGACCCTCGCCGAGTTGTCCGGCGGCTGGCGTCGTCGCGTCCTGCTGGCCCAGGCCCTGGTGTCCGAGCCGGACCTGCTGCTGCTCGACGAACCGACCAACCACCTGGACATCGGTGCCATCGCCTGGCTTGAAGAAGCGCTGAAGGATTTCCAGGGCGCCGTGCTGTTCATCACGCACGACCGTTCTTTCCTGCAGAACCTGGCAACCCGCATCCTCGAACTGGATCGCGGCGGCCTGATCGACTGGAACGGCGACTACGCCAGTTTCCTCGTGCATAAAGAAGCCGAACTCGCCGCTGAAGCCACGGCCAACGCGCTGTTCGACAAGCGCCTGGCCCAGGAAGAAGTGTGGATTCGCCAGGGCATCAAGGCCCGTCGTACCCGTAACGAAGGTCGTGTCCGTGCACTGAAAGCCTTGCGCGTCGAGCGTAGCGAGCGTCGTGAGCGTACCGGCAAGGCCAACATTCAGCTGGATACCGCCGACAAGTCCGGCAAGCAGGTCATGGTGCTCGAGAATGTGAGTTTCGCTCACCCGGGCGGGCCGTTCCTGATCAAGGACTTCTCCATGGTGTTGCAGCGCGGCGACCGTATCGGCCTGCTCGGCGCCAACGGTACCGGCAAGACTACGTTGCTGAAGTTGATGCTCAGTGGCTTGCAGCCGACCAGCGGTAAAGTGGAAGAGGGCACCCGGATCGATGTCGCCTACTTCGACCAGTTGCGCCATCAACTGGATCTGGAAAAAACCGTAATCGACAACGTGGCCGAAGGTCGCGACTTCATCGATATCGACGGCCAGAGCCGCCACGTGCTGAGCTACCTCGGCGACTTCCTGTTCAGCCCGCAGCGTGCCCGCACGCCGGTCAAGGCGCTGTCCGGTGGTGAGCGTGCCCGTCTGTTGCTGGCCAAGTTGTTCAGCAAGCCGGCGAACCTGCTGGTACTCGACGAACCGACCAACGACCTCGACGTCGAAACCCTCGAACTGCTCGAAGAGGTCCTGCTGACCTTCAACGGCACCGTACTGATGGTCAGCCACGACCGGGCATTCCTCGATAACGTGGTCACCAGCACCCTGGTTTTCGAAGGTGAAGGCAAGGTTCGCGAGTACGTCGGTGGCTACCAGGACTGGCTGCGCCAGGGCGGCTCGCCGCGCCTGCTGGGCGTGACCGAGAGCAAGTCCGGCAAGGCCGACCTGAACTCCGCGGTGGTGAAGGCCGAGCCTGTGCCGGTTGCGGCAGCGGTCGAAGCGCCAGTGGCGAAGAAAAAGCTCAGCTACAAGTTGCAGCGCGAGCTGGAAGCGTTGCCGGGGCAGATCGAAGCCATGGAACAGCAGATTGCCGCCGTTGAAGCGCAAATGGCGGATGCCGGCTTCTACCAGCTTCCTGCTGCCGAAACGGCTGCGGTGATTGCTCAGCTGGAACAGTTGCAGGCTGAGCTCGAGGTGATGGTCGAGCGTTGGGCCGAGCTGGATGCCTGATTGATCCGGTAACAAAAAAAGCCCGGCGTTCAGTGATGAGCGCCGGGCTTTTCGTATGAAGATTTGAAGGTTGTTACGGTTTCAATGTGGGAGCTACAACTTCAGGATTTGTTCTGCAGGCGCACCGCCAGCACATCGCAAGGCGCGCCATGCAGCACGTCATTGGCAGTGGAGCCCAGCAGCAGTGCCAGGCCGTGCCGGCCATGGCTGCCGACCACGATCAGGTCGCATTGCTGTTCTTTGGCGAAGTGATGGATTTCCTGGCGTGGCTGGCCGTAGGTGAGGTGGCAATTGGCGCTCTCAAGCTCTGAGTATTTGTGCTTCAGGCGTTCAAGGCGCTCTTTGGCCTGATCGAACTGCTGCTGTTGCAGTTGTGACAGGTCCATCGGCACGTCGCCGCCGAAGGCCATCGCCATCGGCTCGACAATGTGCACCAGCGACAATTTCGCACCGTTGCTCACCGACAGTTCGCGAGCGCGGTGAATCACAGGGTCGCACTCTTCGGTCAGATCTACAGCGACCAGAATATGGTTGTAGGGCATGAGGTGCTCCTCCTGAGGGTTGCAATATTGGTAAGTATGGCTGGTTTCAAGCGCATTGGTTTCAAAGTGACACAATGGGCTCATTTAAATTCGGGAGTACAGATATGACGGTCTGGATAGTGGTGTCAATCCTGTTGGTGGTGCTGAGTCCGCTGGCATGGTTGCGGCCGTCGCGAGTTCAGAGCGGGCGCATAGCCTTGCGGATGGAGGCCCGGCGCATCGGGCTGGCCATGCAATTGGCACCTCAGGAGTGGCCGCACTGGCTCAGTCAGGAGCCGCCGAGCCCTTGCGCCCAGTACCATCGTCCGCGGCGAGGCAGTCAGCCGGCGTGCTGGAGTTACTGGCAAAAATCACCGGGTGTCTGGGTCAATCAGTGGCAGGAAATCTGTGAAGATCGATCGCTGCTCGATCATTTCGAAAAGTTGCCAGGCAATGTCTTCAAGGTCGAGGCCGACAAGCAAATAATCGCCCTGTATTGGGGCGAGAAGGGCGAGGCCGAGGTGTTGCAACAGATCGATGCCACCCTCAAGGCACTGGCCTGACACCGCAAGCAGCAAAAATCATCAGGCAATAAAAAGCCCGACAAAATCATCGGGCGGGTTGGCCAGGCAGGCCGGTAAGTCGGTGTTGGCTGATCTTACGCTGGGCATTCGCCAAAAGCGTTCACAATTTTCCCCTTGGTTCCGCCAGCGTAGCTTGTTAAACACGGGCTGCAGCGAATTAGGGCGCATTTTCTAACAATTGATTCTATGAATGACCTTGCATGTTTCGGCGTGTTTAAGGTCTTCGCAGTACGGATATGACCGGAAAGTCGCGTTTCAACCCGTGTTTCGGGCGATTGACAATTGTCGGAAATTCCGTGAAGGTGACGTACCCAAATCAAACGGGCGTATGAATTGAGCGTTTGTATTTCAGACCGCTCCTACAGAATCCCGACTATCGCGTTGGCGGGTGTGCCGGGTGGATAGGCGTAGCATTGACGATTGACGTCCCTGCAAAGCCTTCGCCTGCGTCCGACGTGTACTGTTCAGCTTCCATATCGTGGAGATCAGTTGATGATTTACGAAGGTAAAGCCATCACGGTTAAGGCTCTTGAAAGTGGCATCGTCGAACTGAAGTTCGACCTCAAGGGTGAGTCCGTCAACAAGTTCAACCGTCTAACCCTGAACGAACTGCGTCAGGCCGTAGACACCATCAAGGCAGATGCTTCGATCAAGGGCGTGATCGTCAGCAGTGGCAAGGACGTGTTCATCGTCGGTGCCGACATCACCGAATTTGTCGACAACTTCAAGCTGCCGGATGCAGAACTTGTTGCTGGCAACCTCGAAGCCAACAAGATTTTCAGCGATTTCGAAGACCTCAACGTCCCGACCGTCGCCGCGATCAACGGCATCGCGTTGGGTGGCGGTCTGGAAATGTGCCTGGCGGCGGACTACCGCGTCATGTCCACCAAGGCCAAGATCGGTCTGCCGGAAGTCAAGCTGGGCATCTACCCGGGCTTCGGCGGTACCGTGCGCCTGCCGCGCCTGATCGGTGCCGACAACGCCATCGAGTGGATTGCCGCCGGCAAGGAAAACCGTCCTGAAGACGCGCTGAAAGTCGGCGCCGTCGACGCAGTGGTTGCTCCAGAGCTGCTGCAGAATGCCGCGCTGGAACTGGTCAAACGCGCCATTTCCGGCGAGTTCGACTACAAGGCCAAGCGCCAGCCGAAGCTGGAAAAGCTCAAGCTGAACGCCATCGAACAAATGATGGCTTTCGAAACCGCCAAGGGTTTCGTGGCCGGTCAGGCTGGCCCGAACTACCCGGCGCCGGTTGAAGCGATCAAGACCATACAGAAAGCCGCGAACTTCGGTCGTGACAAGGCGCTGGAAATCGAAGCTGCCGGTTTCGTCAAACTGGCCAAGACCTCTGCCGCGCAGAGCTTGATCGGCTTGTTCCTGAACGATCAGGAACTGAAGAAAAAGGCCAAGGCCTACGACGAAATCGCCAAGGACGTGAAGCAGGCCGCCGTACTGGGCGCCGGCATCATGGGTGGCGGTATCGCCTATCAGTCGGCTTCCAAAGGCACGCCGATCCTGATGAAGGACATCAACGAAGCCGGTATCGAGCAAGGTCTGGCCGAAGCCGCCAAGCTGCTGGTTGGCCGCGTTGATAAAGGTCGCATGACCGCCGCGAAAATGGCTGAAGTGCTCAACGGCATTCGTCCTACCCTGTCCTACGGTGATTTCGGTCACGTGGACCTGGTGGTCGAAGCGGTCGTCGAGAACCCGAAGGTCAAGCAAGCGGTACTGGCTGAAGTTGAAGACAAGGTCAAGGAGGACACCATCCTGGCGTCCAACACCTCGACCATTTCCATCACCTTGCTGGCCAAGGCCCTCAAGCGTCCGGAAAACTTCGTCGGCATGCACTTCTTCAACCCGGTGCACATGATGCCGCTGGTGGAAGTGATCCGTGGCGAGAAGTCCAGCGAGCTGGCGGTTGCCACCACCGTTGCCTACGCCAAGAAAATGGGCAAGAACCCGATCGTCGTCAACGATTGCCCGGGCTTCCTGGTCAACCGCGTCCTGTTCCCGTACTTCGGCGGTTTCGCCAAGCTGGTCAGCGCCGGTGTGGACTTCGTCCGTATCGACAAGATCATGGAGAAGTTCGGCTGGCCGATGGGCCCGGCCTACCTGATGGACGTGGTCGGCATCGACACCGGTCACCACGGTCGTGATGTGATGGCTGAAGGCTTCCCGGACCGCATGAAGGACGACCGTCGCTCGGCCGTCGACGTGCTCTACGAAGCCAAGCGTCTGGGCCAGAAGAACGGCAAGGGCTTCTACGCCTACGAGACCGACAAGAAAGGCAAGCAGAAGAAAGTGGCCGATCCTTCGGTGCTGGAAGTGCTCAAGCCGATCGTTTACGAACAGCGCGAAGTCACCGACGAAGACATCATCAACTGGATGATGATCCCGCTGTGCCTGGAAACCGTGCGTTGCCTGGAAGACGGCATCGTCGAAACCGCTGCCGAAGCCGACATGGGTCTGGTCTACGGTATTGGTTTCCCTCCATTCCGTGGCGGTGCGCTGCGTTACATCGATTCGCTCGGTGTGGCAGAGTTCGTTGCCCTGGCTGACCAGTACGCTGATTTGGGCGCGCTGTACCACCCGACCGCGAAGCTGCGCGAGATGGCCAAGAACGGCCAGAGCTTCTTCGGTTAAGCGCCCCCAACTAGAGTGAGAGTGAACTTATGAGCTTGAATCCTAGAGACGTCGTGATTGTCGACTTCGGTCGTACTCCGATGGGCCGCTCCAAGGGCGGCATGCACCGCAACACCCGCGCCGAAGACATGTCGGCGCACCTGATCAGCAAACTGCTGGAACGTAACGTCAAGGTCGACCCGAACGAAGTCGAAGACGTGATCTGGGGCTGTGTGAACCAGACCCTGGAGCAGGGCTGGAACATCGCGCGCATGGCGTCGCTGATGACCCAGATCCCGCACACCTCGGCCGGCCAGACCGTCAGCCGTCTGTGTGGCTCGTCCATGAGCGCTCTGCACACTGCTGCGCAAGCGATCATGACCGGCAACGGTGACGTTTTCGTGGTTGGTGGCGTCGAGCATATGGGCCACGTGAGCATGATGCACGGTGTCGATCCGAACCCGCACATGTCGCTGTACGCGGCGAAAGCCTCGGGCATGATGGGCCTGACCGCGGAAATGCTGGGCAAGATGCACGGCATCACTCGCGAGCAACAGGACGCTTTCGGCGTGCGCTCCCACCAACTCGCCCACAAGGCGACCGTGGAAGGCAAGTTCAAAGACGAAATCATCCCGATGCAGGGCTACGACGAGAACGGTTTCCTGAAAACCTTCGACTACGACGAAACCATTCGTCCGGAAACCACCCTGGAAAGCCTGGCGGCTCTGAAGCCGGCGTTCAATCCGAAGGGCGGCACCGTGACAGCCGGTACCTCGTCGCAGATCACCGATGGTGCCTCGTGCATGATCGTGATGTCGGCGCAGCGTGCACAGGACCTGGGTATCCAGCCTCTGGCGGTGATTCGCTCGATGGCAGTGGCAGGTGTGGATCCGGCAATCATGGGCTATGGTCCAGTACCGGCCACACAAAAAGCACTGAAGCGCGCGGGTCTTGGCATCTCCGACATCGACTTCTTCGAGCTCAACGAAGCTTTCGCCGCACAGGCCCTGCCAGTGCTGAAAGATCTGAAAGTGCTCGACAAGATGAACGAGAAGGTTAACCTGCACGGCGGCGCGATCGCCCTGGGCCACCCGTTCGGTTGCTCCGGTGCGCGTATCTCCGGCACTTTGCTCAATGTGATGAAGCAAAATGGCGGCACCTTCGGGGTGGCCACCATGTGCATTGGTCTCGGCCAAGGCATCTCCACCGTCTTCGAACGCGTTTAAGCGTCTTGTTGACGGAAGCCGGGGCCAAGTGCCCCGGTTTTTGTTTTTCCGGATTTATTTTTGTTTTTATTTTGAAAAAATTTGAGTGAGGGCCAAAGCATGCCGATACAACCTGGGCTCTACCAACATTACAAAGGTCCGCAGTACCGCGTATTCAGTGTTGCGCGGCATTCGGAAACCGAAGAAGAAGTGGTCTTCTATCAAGCCCTGTATGGCGATTACGGCTTTTGGGTGCGTCCCTTGAGCATGTTCCTGGAGTCCGTCGAAGTTGACGGCGAACAGGTGCCACGCTTTGCTTTGGTGCAGGTCGAAGAAAGCCTTTTCAACAAGCCATAAGCTGAGTGCGCGCAAAACCCTGCGCTTGACCTCACCTTGTTGCCACTATATATAGCGGTGCCGCGTCAGGCGCCAACCGCCTTTCACTTCTCGAATTCAGGAATTTTCTGATCCATGGGCAAATCGCTGGTCATTGTGGAATCCCCGGCTAAGGCCAAGACCATCAACAAGTATTTGGGCAACGAATACGTGGTGAAGTCGAGTATCGGCCATATCCGAGACCTGCCCACCAGCGGTTCGGCTAGCGCCAGCAAAGAGCCAGCCGCCAAGCGCGGCAAGGCTGCTGCGGGTGAAGTGCCGGCACTGTCGCCGAAAGAAAAAGCGCGTAAGCAGCTGGTCGCGCGCATGGGTGTCGATCCGGATCATGGCTGGAAAGCCAAGTACGAGATCCTCCCGGGCAAGGAAAAAGTCATCGAAGAGCTGCGCCGGCTCGCCAAGGATGCTGACACCATCTATCTCGCAACCGACTTGGACCGCGAGGGGGAAGCCATTGCCTGGCACCTGCGCGAAGCCATCGGTGGTGACGACACCCGCTACAAGCGCGTGGTGTTCAACGAAATTACCAAGAAGGCGATTCAGGAAGCCTTCTCGAAGCCAGGCGAACTGGATATCGACCGCGTCAACGCCCAGCAAGCGCGTCGTTTCCTCGACCGCGTGGTGGGTTACATGGTTTCGCCCCTGCTGTGGGCCAAGATCGCCCGTGGCCTGTCTGCCGGTCGCGTGCAATCTGTAGCCGTGAAGCTGGTGGTCGAGCGTGAGCGCGAAATTCGTGCGTTCAACCCGGAAGAATACTGGGAAATCCACGCCGACCTCGGCACCGCCAAGGGCGCGAACGTGCGCTTCGACGTGGCCCGTGAGAAAGGCGAAGCCTTCAAGCCGCTCAACGAAGCCCAGACCATGGCCGCGCTGGAGAAGCTCAAGGCTTCCAGCTACAGCATCGTCAAGCGCGAAGACAAGCCGACCAGCAGCAAACCGTCCGCACCGTTTATCACCTCGACCCTGCAACAGGCTGCGAGCAACCGCCTGGGTTTTGGCGTGAAGAAAACCATGATGATGGCCCAGCGTTTGTACGAAGCTGGCTACATCACTTACATGCGTACCGACTCCACCAACCTCTCGGTTGATGCCGTGGCGATGGCGCGTACCTATATTGAAAGCGAGTTCGGCAAGAAGTACCTGCCGGAAACCCCGAACGTCTACAGCAGCAAGGAAGGCGCACAAGAGGCTCACGAAGCGATTCGTCCGTCTGACGCCAATACCGAGCCAAGCAAGCTGTCGGGCATGGAGCGTGACGCTGAGCGCCTCTACGAGCTCATCTGGCGCCAGTTCCTCGCTTGCCAGATGCTGCCGGCGCAATACCTGTCGACTACCGTCACTGTGGGTGCCGGCGACTTCGAGCTGCGCGCCAAGGGCCGCATCCTGAAGTTCGACGGTTACACCCGTGTCATGCCGCAAATCGCCAAGCCGGGCGATGACGACGTACTGCCGGATATGGCCCAGGGCGACGCGATGAAGCTGATCAAGCTTGATCCGACCCAGCACTTCACCAAGCCGCCGGCGCGTTACTCGGAAGCCAGCCTGGTAAAAGAAATGGAAAAACGCGGCATCGGTCGTCCTTCGACCTACGCGGCGATCATTTCGACCATCCAGGACCGCGGCTACGTGGCGCTGCACAACCGTCGTTTCTACTCGGAAAAGATGGGTGACATCGTCACCGAGCGTCTGGCCGAGAGCTTCTCCAACCTGATGGACTACGGCTTCACCGCCGGTATGGAAGAGCATCTCGATGACGTGGCCCAGGGCGAGCGCGACTGGAAAAACGTGCTCGACGAGTTCTACGGCGACTTCAAGAAGAAACTCGAAGTAGCCGAAAGCCCGGAAAACGGCATGCGTGCCAACCAGCCGGTGATGACCGACATCCCGTGCACCACCTGCGGTCGTCCGATGCAGATCCGTACTGCCTCGACCGGCGTGTTCCTCGGTTGCTCGGGCTACAGTCTGCCGCCGAAAGAGCGCTGCAAGGCTACCGTCAACCTGGTGCCGGGCGATGAAATCGCTGCGGACGACGAGGGTGAATCGGAGTCGCTGGTGTTGCGTGGCAAGCATCGCTGCCCGATCTGCGCCACGGCGATGGATGCCTACCTGCTCGATGAGAAGCGCAAGCTGCACATCTGCGGTAACAACCCCGATTGCGATGGCTATGAAATCGAAGAGGGTACTTATCGCATCAAGGGCTATGAAGGTCCGAGCCTGGAGTGCGACAAGTGTGGCAGCGAGATGCAACTCAAGACTGGCCGTTTCGGCAAGTTCTTCGGTTGCACCAATGCCACCTGTAAAAACACCCGCAAACTGCTCAAGAGCGGTGACGCGGCGCCGCCGAAGATGGACCCGGTGAAGATGCCTGAGCTGAAATGCGAAAAGGTCAACGACACCTACATCCTGCGCGATGGTGCCTCCGGCCTGTTCCTGGCGGCCAGCCAATTCCCGAAAAACCGCGAGACCCGTGCTCCGCTGGTGATGGAAATCATCCCGCACAAGGACGAGATCGATCCGAAGTATCACTTCCTTTGTGAAGCGCCGAAGAAAGATCCGGATGGCCTCCCGACTGTGATTCGTTACAGCCGCAAGACCAAGGAGCAGTATGTGCAGACCGAGGTTGACGGTAAGCCGACTGGCTGGAAGGCGTTCTACGACGGCGGCAAGTGGACGGTCGAAGACAAGCGTCCGGCGGCGAAGGCGTAAAGCGTCGCAGCAATGAAAAGGCCGCATGAGAACCTTCAGGTTTTCATGCGGCCTTTTTGTTTTGAGCTTGCGGTCGGATCGGCTGATCCACGACACTGTCCAACCTGCATGAAGCAATTATTTCGTTGTGGAGGCTGCCGTCATGGCCCACGAACTGTATACCCGCACCAATCAGAAGATTTATTTCGCCGGCTTGTCGCTCGAAGCGCTGGCTCGCACTGAAGAAGGGCGGGCGATGAATTCGCTGGCGCTGATCCAGGCCGGGCGCGAATCCGCGCTGTTTCACCTGTACGGCGCGCTTTTGGGCCTGTGTCATGAAATCGCCGGTTTCTATCGCTTGCCCCAGGCCAATGCGCCCCGTGCAGAGTTGTTGCTGACTCGCGAAGTGCTGGAAACCATCGCCATTCCGGAAATGGCCGAGCTGGTCGAACTGGCCAATAATCCGGAAACCTGGCTGGCGAAGCTGTTGGCTGCCCATGCTGCGTTGTTTCAGCCGCCGCGCGCGCCCCACAAGCCAAAAGGGGACGTGACCCAGCCACTGATCCTGGCCGTCAATCTGGATGAAGAGGACGTGCCTGAAGAGTTGAGTCGTGAGGAGCTGGAGAGCTGGCGTCAGAATCTGAAAGGATTGGCGATCCGCTTTCGCGAAGGCCTGAACGAGTGCTGACAGAAATAGTTTCGGAATGGCATCTGGTCAAGATCCCGAGCGAAGCCTGGCCGATGCCTATATAATCCCCGCCTTTCGTGGAGAACAGTCCTTTATGCCAACGTCCTTTCTAGAAATTGTCGAGTTACCAGACGGCCGTATCGAGCTGCGCAGGGCCGAGGACGAGGGTTCTCTGGTTACTTTGGATTTCTCCGAGGACGCCAAGGCATTCCTGCAAGGGCAGCACGTGGAAGTCGCCAAGGCGATGTTGAGCGTGGGTGTTCAGATGGCCGGTCGCCTGGTTGAAGGCGAATTCGACAAGGAAGAGGGGACGCGGGTACTTCATTGAGCCCCGTCTGTCGCTTTTCTTGATGTCGTTACTCATCGGCTTCTCTGCCCCCTGGAGAAGCCTTGCGCGGTGAAACACGCGTCTTGTCTACCGGTTAACCCAGTCGAATATTCAGGCTCTGAGCGTCCCCGGTGCGGGCGGCGCTGATCAGTTGTTGCCGCGATTGGGGGCTCAACGGGTTGATCCAGCTGACCACCGTATGGCTACGACCCAGGCGCAGGGCTTCGCAGGTCAGTTGCTGGGCGCTCTGGGTGCCTCGTGGTTGCAGCAGCAGAATGCGCTCGCGGTTAAGGCCGGCATCTCGCAGCCAGGCTTGAGTCAGGCTGGCGGGCGGCGCGATCAGTGTCAGCCAGCGTGCATCCTGGTCCTGGCTCAATTCCCTGAGGATCGGTGCCAGAAGGCTCAGGCAGTTCCCGGCTGCACCACGCAGTGACAGCTCGCTGAAAACGTCAGGTTCGGCGCTCCAGGGGGACTCGACTACGTCTTTCAGAATCGGCGCCAATGGCTGTGCCATGAACGCTTCGAACAACGGCAGTTGGGTTTGCTGTGGTGATGTCTGTGGGAACTGCATGGTGCCTCCTTTAGCGGCGAATGACGCCGACACTCAAGCCTTCGATCACCAGTTCCTGGTCTTGAAGGTTCACTTCAATAGGGGCGAACTCGGGGTTCTCGGCGATCAGCCAGACTTTGCTACCGTCACGCTTGAAGCGTTTGACGGTCACTTCGTCGCCGATTCGCGCAACCACGATCTGGCCGTTACGGGCTTCGCGGGTGGTGTGAACCGCCAGTAGGTCGCCGTCGAAAATGCCGATATCCTTCATGCTCATCCCGTGGACGCGCAGCAGGTAGTCGGCGCGCGGATGGAAGAAGGCGGGATTGATGTTGCAGGACTCTTCGATGTGTTGCTGCGCAAGAATCGGGGCGCCGGCTGCGACCCGGCCAATGATCGGCAGGGTGGAGTCGTCGGCCTTGGCTTCGAAGCCGGGGATGCGAATGCCGCGGGAGGCGCCAGGCGTCATCTCGATTGCACCCTTGCGGGCCAGTGCCTTGAGGTGTTCTTCCGCCGCATTGGGCGACTTGAAACCCAGTTCCTGAGCGATTTCCGCACGGGTGGGTGGATACCCGTTGTCTTCCAGGCAGCGTTTGATGAAGGCCAGAATCTCTGCTTGTCGTGGCGTCAGCTTTAGCATATCGATCGCTCTGTTTTTTTATACAGTGACTGGGATTATATACAGTGCGACGGTCTTGGCAATGCTCCATTTTTCAGTCGCCGCCGGACGGTCAAACAGTCAGTGGATTGAAGCTTCGCCGTTGTGTGGTTAAATGTCTGACCGACCATTCCCGAAACGAACTGCCAGACTTGACAATGCACAGGTTGAAACGTATGTTTCAAACAAGTGTTTGTCAGGCGGAGTAGCCATGGCCCAGTCGGAAACCGTTGAACGCATTCTTGATGCAGCCGAGCAGTTGTTCGCGGAAAAAGGTTTCGCCGAAACCTCGTTGCGTCTGATCACCAGCAAGGCGGGTGTCAACCTGGCGGCGGTGAACTATCACTTCGGTTCGAAGAAGGCGTTGATTCAAGCGGTTTTCTCGCGGTTCCTCGGGCCGTTCTGCATCAGCCTCGATAAAGAGCTGGAGCGGCGTCAGGCCAAGCCTGAAATCAAGCCGACACTCGAAGAGTTGCTGGAAATCCTCGTCGAGCAGGCGCTGGTGGTGCAGCCGCGCAGCGGCAACGATCTTTCTATTTTCATGCGTCTGCTGGGGCTGGCGTTCAGTCAGAGCCAGGGGCACTTGCGTCGTTATCTGGAAGACATGTACGGCAAGGTGTTCCGCCGCTACATGATGCTGGTCAACGAAGCGGCGCCGCGTATTCCACCCATCGAACTGTTCTGGCGCGTGCACTTCATGCTGGGTGCGGCGGCGTTCAGCATGTCCGGTATCAAGGCCTTGCGCGCGATTGCTGAAACCGACTTCGGCGTGAACACCTCGATCGAGCAGGTCATGCGCCTGATGGTGCCATTCCTGGCCGCCGGCATGCGTGCCGAATCCGGCGTTACCGACACGGCCATGGCCACGGCCCAGTTGCGTCCGCGTAGCAAATCGACACCGGTTGCCGCCAAGGTTTAACCGCATACGGGTGGGCGCGGCAGCTGACATCCGCTAAGCTAGCCGCCCATGCCGACTCTCGTTCTGAACCCGTTTCCCATTGATATCGCCGACCTGCCGGGCACAGCGTCTGGCGGCGAATTCGTGTGGGCCGGGTTTTCTGTTATCAAGGAAATTTTATGACTGCTGGCTTGCAAGGCTCGTTGATGGTGGACGTCGCCGGTACCTGGCTGACGGCTGAAGATCGCCAATTGCTGCGCCAGCCCGAAGTGGGTGGCCTGATCATCTTTGCCCGTAACATCGAGCATCCACGTCAAGTGCGCGAGCTGAGTGCGGCCATTCGCGCCATTCGTCCCGATCTGCTGCTGGCGGTGGATCAAGAGGGCGGCCGCGTGCAGCGCCTGCGCCAGGGTTTCGTGCGCTTGCCCGCCATGCGCGCCATTGCCGACAACCCGAACGCCGAATACCTGGCCGAGCAGTGCGGCTGGATCATGGCCACCGAAGTGTTGGCTGTTGGACTGGACCTGAGCTTCGCCCCGGTGCTCGACCTCGATTACCAGCGCAGCGCCGTTGTCGGCACCCGTTCGTTCGAAGGTGATCCCGAGCGTGCGGCCTTGCTCGCGGGTGCATTCATCCGCGGCATGAATAGCGCAGGCATGGCGGCCACCGGCAAGCACTTCCCTGGCCACGGCTGGGCCGAGGCGGATTCCCACGTCGCGATTCCCAACGACGAACGCAGCCTCGACGAGATCCGCGTCAAGGACCTGGTGCCTTTTGCCAAACTGAGCAAGCAACTGGCCGCGGTCATGCCGGCCCACGTTATTTATCCACAGGTCGATTCCCAACCCGCCGGCTTCTCCCGCCGCTGGTTGCAGGACATCCTGCGCGGCGAGTTGCAGTTCGATGGCGTGATCTTCAGTGACGACCTGTCCATGGCGGGCGCCCACGTGGTCGGCGATGCTGCCAGCCGTATCGAAGCGGCACTGACTGCCGGTTGCGACATGGGGCTGGTGTGCAACGATCGCGCTGCCGCCGAACTGGCCCTGAGCGCTGCCCAGCGTCTGAAGGTCAAGCCATCCGAGCGTATTGCGCGGATGCGCGGCCAGTCGTTTGCCGGCACCGAATACCGTCAGGACCCGCGCTGGCTGGCCGCTGTCGGTGCGCTCAAAGAAGCTCAATTGATTGATTAAGGACTGTTCGTTATGACGGTTTACGCGATTATCGGTGGCACTGGCCTGACTCAACTCGAAGGCCTGAGCATTCGCCAGTCACTGGCAGTGGACACGCCTTATGGCGCACCTTCGGCCGAAGTGCAGATCGGCGAGTATGCCGGCAAGGAAGTGCTGTTCCTCGCGCGTCACGGCCATCCGCATCGTTTCCCGCCGCATCAGGTGAACTACCGCGCCAACCTCTGGGCGCTGAAGCAGGCCGGTGCCGAAGCCATTCTGGCGGTCAACGCTGTGGGAGGCATCCATGCCGCCATGGGCACCGGGCATTTTTGCGTGCCACATCAGTTGATCGACTACACCAGCGGTCGTGAGCACACCTATTTTGCCGATGACCTGGAGCACGTCACCCATATCGACTTCAGCTACCCCTACAGCGAACCGTTGCGCCAGCAACTGATTGCGGCATTGGCGGCGGAAGGTGTGGGCTACAGCAGTCATGGCGTATATGCCTGTACTCAAGGGCCGCGCCTGGAGACAGTGGCTGAAATCGCCCGACTGGAGCGCGACGGCTGCGACATCGTCGGCATGACCGGTATGCCGGAGGCGGCCCTGGCCCGCGAACTGGAACTGGATTACGCCTGTCTGGCGCTGGTGGTGAACCCGGCGGCGGGCAAGTCGACGGCGGTGATCACCATGGCCGAGATTGAGCAGGCATTGCATGACGGCATGGGCAAGGTGAAATCGACACTGGCGCGGGTGCTCAAGGGTTGAGTCCCGCTTGATACCGAGTTGACTTCATCGCGAGCAAGCTCGCTCCCACAGGATTTGTGGCGTTCGTAGAATTTGCGTTCGACGCGGTTAATGTGGGAGCGAGCCTGCTCGCGAAGAGGCCGGTTCAGACGCCGAAAGTCTCAACGCTTTTCGAGGTTTTCCGGCAGCGGCGCAAACAGCGCCTCAATATCATCGTTCTGCAGTTTCCAGTCCCCGGCCTTGCGCCCATCCAGCACGCCGGCCGCGAGGTCGGATTTTTCCTTTTGCAGGTGCTGAATCTTTTCTTCCACCGTGCCCCGCGCAATCAGTTTGTAAACGAACACCGGCTTCTCCTGGCCGATGCGATACGCGCGGTCGGTCGCCTGGTTTTCCGTCGCCGGGTTCCACCACGGGTCGTAATGAATCACCGTGTCCGCTTCGGTCAAGTTCAGGCCAACGCCACCGGCCTTCAGGCTGATCAGAAAAATCTGACGCTTGCCACTCTGGAACTCTTTCACGGGTGTGCGGCGGTCGCGGGTCTGGCCGGTCAGCAGGGCGTAGGCCACGCCGCGTTTGTTCAGTTCGTCTTCGATCAGCGACAGCATTGAGGTGAACTGCGAGAACAGCAGGATCCGTCGACCTTCCTCGAACAATTCCTCGAGCATTTCCATCAGGCTGTCGAGCTTGCCCGACGTGCTGCCACGGCTTGGCAGGGTCGCCTCGTTGACCAGGCGCAAGTCACAGCACACCTGACGCAGCTTGAGCAGGGCTTCGAGAATGATGATCTGGCTGCGGGCCACGCCTTTGCGGGTGATCTCGTCGCGGACCTTCTTGTCCATGGCCAGGCGCATGGTTTCGTACACATCGCGCTGGGCCTCGTTGAGTTCGACCCAATGGATGATCTCGGTTTTCGGTGGCAACTCGGTGGCCACCTGTTCTTTGGTACGGCGCAGCAGGAAAGGTTTGATCCGGCCGTTGAGGTGCTGAAGCCTGACCTCGCTGGTGCGTTTTTCAATCGGCACGCGGTAATCGCGGTTGAAGCTTTTCACATCGCCCAGCCAGCCGGGCAAGAGGAAGTGAAACAGCGACCAGAGTTCACCGAGATGGTTTTCCAGCGGCGTGCCGCTCAGGCACAGGCGCTGCCGGGCATTGAGCTCGCGGGCAGCCTGGGCGGCCTTGCTGGTCGGGTTCTTGATGTATTGCGCTTCGTCCAGCACCAGTATGTGCAAGGGCTGCGCCGCCAGGCGTTCGACATCCTTGGGCAGCAGCGCATAGGTGGTCAGGATCAGATCGTAATCAGCCAGCTTGTCGAAGTGCTTTTTGCGGCCGGCACCGTATAGCGCCAGTACCTTGAGCTGTGGCGTAAAGTGCGCCGCTTCGTCGAGCCAATTGGGGATCAGGCTGGTCGGCATCACCACCATGCACGGCCGATCGAGGCGGCCGGCGTTTTTCTCGCTCAGCACGTGGGCCAGTGTCTGCAGGGTTTTGCCCAGGCCCATGTCGTCCGCGAGAATTCCACCCACTTCCAGCTGCCGCAGCGATTGCATCCAGCTCAAGCCTTCAAGCTGATACGGACGCAGCGTCGCATTCAGGCCTTCCGGGGCGGTGGCCGTGTGGTCCTTGATGTCACGCAGGCGCTGGGCAAAAGTGCGGATCTGTTCGCCGCCCTCCCAGAGCAGTGGCATGCCTTCCAGCGGGTTCAGGCGCGTGGCATCGGCCTTGCTCAGGCGCAGCGTGGTGTCACCGGGCTCCTGCAGGTAGAACTCGCCGAGGGTGGCCAGCACCGGCTTCAAACGGCCGAAGGGCAGGGCGACTTGCAGCGGGCCGTACTCGGAGTTCGGGCGATTGGGGATATTCACCAGGATCAGCTCGTCGTCGCGGCGTCGGGCCAGGCGTTCCGGGTTGAGGATTTCGGTGTGGGAGCGCATCAGGTTGAGCAGGATCGGCAACAGGCTCAGGCGTTCGCCGTTGACGATGATCCCCAGTTCCAGGTCGAACCAGTCGCGCTCCGGAGCCTGTTCGACCGTGGCGTACCAGTCGTCTACCGCCGTCAGGTCGAACCCGAAGTCCTCGTCGATCTGCAATTCCCAGCCCTGGGTGCGCAGCTTCGGCAGCTCATTGAGGGTAAAGGTCAGCCAGGCGCTGTCATTGATCATCTCGAACAGCTCGCCGGCACTTTCCGGCAAGGCTTTGCTTTGCCGAGTGGCGACTTTGAAGCCGAGGATTCGCAACTGTTCCCGGTAGGACTGTTCCACGTCCGGGTGGCGTTTTATCCGCAGCGTCTGGGTTTCCTGGCGAATCAGGATGTCGGTGTTTTTCTGCCCGCAAACGTACTCGTCCAGGTAACTGAAAGACAGCGCCGCGCGATGCTGGATGTAACGCTGCATTCGGCCGTTGCGCGGTTCGAACGCGCTGAACTCTATGCTCGCCAGCCACAGGCGCGGGACGGGCTGCACATTGTCCACCAGCACTTGCGGCGGGGCTTTCGGGCTGCGGTTTTCCAGGACTGCCTGGAGTTTTTCCAGGAGTTCGGCGTCTTTGGCGGCAGCGGGGTAGTCGAGGGTTTCCTGCACTTGCAGAAGCACCGCCGCGCAATGTTTGCAGTTGCTGTGGACCGGGCAGGAGCAGGTGGCGTCGACCATCAGCAGCGTGCCCTTGGCTGACTCGCGCAGGCGAATGGTCTGACGGTAAACGTTACTGCCAGAGCCTTCGCAGGCGGCAATGATCGTGGCGTCGCCGGCCTCGACGATCCTGACACGATTCTCCAGCGCGTAACGGCGACCACGCTCCAGGCTCTGTTCCTTGAATCGGCTGACCCAGGATGGTGCCAGGGGTTTGCTCAGGGTCGCGGACATAGGGAATCAATCCGGAATTTCTTCGGGAGCTGCTCGGGGTGCGGGGGCGGTCAGCGAGGTGATCTTGATCAGCAGGCCGAGATGGCCGTTATCGAGGAAGTTCAGCTGGCCGTTCTTGGTGTGGCTTTCCTGTTTCAAGCGCTCGCTGGCGGTCACCATGCCATTGGCATCGATTTGGTTGACCCAGAAATCGGCGTCGACGTCGGTAAAGCGTCCCAGTTTCATGTTCAGTGTGCCCTCGATCGGGAACTGACCATATTGTTCCTTGCCGTCGCTGATTGCCACTTTGCTGGCCGTTTCGCCGAGGGGCTGTTGCCAGGCCTTGTGCAGCAACACCGTGTAGTCGGCGCTGCTGGTGAGTTTTTCCACCTCGCCATTCAGGCTTGGCGTGCGCAGGCTGTCGGTGCTGACCGGTTGGGCGCCAGCCGCCCAGTCTTCCGGCGCGGCGCGGCTGACAATCGCCGGTACGGCGTTTTGACGGACCAGAATCATTTCGACCTGATACAGGTCATCGGCAAATGCCGTGGGTGCGACCAGTGCTGGCATCAACAGGGTCAGCAGGGTCAGTGAGCGAAACAGGCGCATGCGGCGTCCTTCAAGCAGTTTTCGGAACGAGGCGCTCGAACAGCGCCTCTACAGTATTAAAGCGCTCTTCCGGGCGCTCCATCGGAACCATGAACTTGAACATCGTGGCGCCTTCGAATTTGTAGCGTTTTGGCTGGCTCTGGATCAGTTTGATCAGGGTCAGCGGGTCGACCGGCGTCTGTGCGGCGAACTCGACGCGACCGCCTTGCGGGCCGCCATCGACTTTCTTGATGCCCAGTTGCTCGGCCTGCAATTTCAATGCAGTGATGCGGATCAGGTTCTTGGTCGGTTCCGGCAACAGGCCGAAACGGTCGATCATCTCCACCTGCAAATCCTTGAGGCCGTCCTCGTCGGTGGCCGAGGCAATGCGCTTGTAGAGAATCAGGCGGGCGTGGACATCCGGCAGGTAGTCTTCCGGGATCAATGCCGGTACCCGCAAGTTGACTTCCGGACCGCCGCCAAGCGGTTGATCGAGGTTCGGTTGCTCGCCCTTGCGGATCGACTTCACCGCGCGCTCGAGCATTTCCATGTACAGCGTAAAGCCGACGGCCTGGATCTGCCCGCTCTGGCCGTCGCCGAGCAGTTCGCCGGCGCCACGGATTTCCAGGTCGTTGGTGGCGAGCACGAAGCCCGCGCCGAGGTCCTGGGTATTGGCAATCGCTTCCAGGCGCTTTTCCGCGTCCGGGGTGATTTGCTGGCGCGGCGGCGTCAACAGGTAGGCGTACGCCTGGTGGTGACTGCGTCCGACCCGGCCGCGCAACTGGTGCAACTGTGCCAGGCCGAACTTGTCGGCACGCTCGATGATGATGGTGTTGGCGCTCGGCACGTCGATGCCGGTCTCGATGATGGTCGAGGCGATCAGCACGTTGAAGCGCTTGTGATAGAAGTCGCTCATCACCTGTTCGAGATCGCGTTCACGCATCTGGCCATGACCGATGCCGATCCGTGCTTCCGGCACCAGTTCGGCGAGGTCGGCGGCGCATTTCTCGATGGTCTTCACGTCGTTGTGCAGGTAGTAGACCTGGCCACCACGCAGCAGCTCACGCAGCAGGGCCTCTTTGACCGTGCTCTTGTTCTGTTCCATGACGAAGGTGCGTACCGACAGGCGACGGGCCGGCGGCGTGGCGATGATCGACAGGTCGCGCATGCCCGACACCGCCATGTTCAGCGTGCGCGGAATCGGCGTGGCGGTCAGGGTCAGGATGTCGACTTCGCTGCGTAGCGCCTTGAGCTGTTCTTTCTGGCGCACGCCGAAACGGTGTTCTTCGTCGATGATCACCAGGCCAAGGTTTTTGATCTTCACGTCGTCCTGCAGCAGCTTGTGCGTGCCGATGACGATGTCGATCTTGCCTTCAGCCAGGTCTGCGACCGCCGCATTCACTTCCTTGGCCGACTTGAAGCGGCTCATCACTTCCACGGTCACCGGCCAGTCGGCGAAGCGGTCGCGGAAGCTGTTGTAGTGCTGCTGGGCGAGCAGGGTGGTCGGCACCAGGATCGCCACCTGGCGACCGCCGTGCACGGCGATGAACGCGGCGCGCATCGCCACTTCGGTCTTGCCGAAGCCAACGTCGCCGCACACCAGGCGATCCATCGGCTTGGGCGCAAGCATGTCTTCGCGCACCGCTTCGATGGTGGTTTGCTGGTCCGGGGTTTCTTCGAACGGGAAACCGGCGCTGAAGGTGGCGTAGTCGGCCTTCGGATCGGCGAAAGCGTAGCCTTCGCGGGCTGCGCGGCGGGCATAGATGTCGAGCAACTCGGCGGCGACGTCGCGCACCTGTTCGGCGGCTTTGCGCTTGGCCTTCTGCCAGGTCTCGGAGCCGAGGCGGTGCAGCGGGGCCAGGGCATCGTCGCTGCCGGTGTAGCGGGCGATCAGGTGCAAGTTGGCCACCGGCACATAAAGCTTGGCGCCTTCGGCGTATTCCAGGGCAAGGAATTCGGCGGCCTGGTTGTCAATTTCCAGGGTCGCCAGGCCCAGGTAGCGGCCGACGCCGTGGTCGATGTGCACCACCGGCGCGCCTTCGCGCAGCTCGGTGAGGTTCTTGATGACGGCATCGTTGTTGGCATCGGCGCGCTTTTCGCGGCGACGGCGCTGCATCACGCGCTGGCCGAACAACGGGCTTTCGGCGACGAGGGCCAGGGCCGGGTCGTCGAGCAGCAAGCCTTCGTCGAGCGGTGCGATGGTGATCGCCAGGCGTTCCTTGCCGGCGACAAAGTCCGGCCAGCTGTCGACGGTTTTCGGTCGCAGCTTCAAACGTTCCAGCAGCTCCAGCAACACTTCGCGGCGGCCTGCCGATTCGGCGGTGAACAGCACGCGACCGGGGAACTGGTCGAGGAACTCGGCCAGTGCCGCCATTGGCTGAGTGGCCTTGGCTTCGATGGCCAGGTTCGGCAGCTCCCGAGCGGGGAAGCGCTCGCGACCGCCACCGCTTTCCACGTCCTGTTGACTGGCCACCACGCGCGGCCAGTTCTTCAAGCGTGCGAAGCAGTCTTCTACCGGCAGGAACAGCTCTGCAGGCGGTAATAAAGGGCGGGACGGGTCGACGCGGCGTTCTTCATAGCGATTGCGCACGTCGTTCCAGAAGTTTTCCGCGGCCTGTTCGATGCCGGGCAGCGAGAACACTTGGGTGTCCTGGGGCAGGTAATCGAACAGCGTCGAGGTTTCTTCGAAGAACAGCGGCAGGTAGTACTCGATACCGGCCGGGGTAATCCCGCTGCTCAAGTCCTGGAAGATCGGGCAACGGCGGAAATCGACATCGAAGCGCTCGCGGAAGCGCGCCTTGAAGCGAGTGACTGCTTCTTTTTGCAGCGGGAATTCCTTGGCCGGCAACAGCTTGACCGAATCAACCTTGTCGATCGAACGCTGGTTCTCCGGGTCGAAGGTGCGCAGGGTTTCGATTTCGTCGTCGAACAGATCGATGCGATACGGCAGCTTGCTTCCCATCGGGAACAGATCGATCAGCGAGCCGCGAACGGTGAACTCGCCGTGCTCATACACCGTATCGACGTAGCGATAGCCCGTGGCTTCAAGGCGGGTGCGCATTTGCTCGACGTCAAGCTTCTGGCCGATATCCAGCACCAGGCTGCTGCCGAGCAGGAACTTGGTCGGCGCGAGGCGATGCAGGGCGGTCGTGATCGGCACCACCAGTACGCCATGGCTCAGTTCCGGCAGCCGGTACAGGCTGGCGATGCGCTGGGAAATGATGTCCTGGTGCGGCGAGAACAGGTCGTAGGGCAGGGTTTCCCAGTCGGGAAAGTGCAATACGGGTAAATCCGGGGCGAAGAAAGCCAGCTCCTGTTCCAGCCGTTCGGCACTTTGGCTGTCGGCGGTCAGCAGCAGGGTAAAGCGCTTGGCAGCGCTGGCGGCCTCGGCGATGGCCAGGCTCAGGGCGGCACCGGGCAGGTTGCCCCAGTGCTGTTTACCTGCCGCGGCAGGGAGAAGCGGTAGACGCAGAACGGGCACGGAAGGTTGAGCTCCAAGCGTTGCGACAAAGTCGGCAATTGTAGCGGTCAACGATGCCGCCTGTCAGTTGCTGACTGCGTCTAAAGCACGGGTTTGGTGAAATGTAGTGGTAAAGACAAAATTCGACGCTTTTTTGCCGGGAATTACTGAATATGTAGTGGCAAAAACAACGAGTGTTACGGAGGGTTACGGATAAGGAGGCGTAACCTCCAAAAAATTGACTGCGCTGCAAGCCCCGGTTTTATTGGGCTTGCGCGAGGCGTAATTTTTTTGAACGACGAATTGTTACGTAAAGCACGACGGGCGCGCATTGCTACCGCTGTCACTCGGCGGCATAATGTAGCCCCTTTTTTCTGCCCCTACATGTGGAAGGTTCCCGTGACTCAGAAGCCCGACCAGTGTCTTGGTGAATGGATCGACCGTGAAGCACTCGCAGAAGCGATGATTCCGCTTATCGGTCAGCTCTACCGCAATAACAACGTGGTGAGCTCGATCTATGGCCGCAGCCTGATCAATCGTTCAGTCATTGCGATTCTCAAAGCTCACCGCTTTGCTCGTCACCGTCAGTCCGACGAAAGCGAGCTGTCCGTCCACGAAACATTCCCGCTGATCAAGGCGATGAGCGAACTCAAGCTCGGCGCCGCTTCGGTGGACCTGGGCAAGCTGGCGGCCAAATTCAAGGCCGAAGGCAATGGCCGTACTGCCGAGCAGTTCGTCCGTGAAGAACTGGCTGACGTGGTTGGCCAGCAAAACGCATCGGCCCGCAAAGGCACCGACGTTGTCCTGTACGGCTTCGGTCGTATCGGCCGTCTGCTGGCGCGCATCCTGATCGAGAAAACCGGTGGTGGCGACGGCCTGCGCCTGCGCGCCATCGTTGTCCGCAAGGGCGCCGAGAACGACCTGGTCAAGCGTGCCAGCCTGCTGCGCCGCGACTCGGTCCATGGTCCGTTCGATGGCACCATCACCATCGATGAAGCCAACAACACCATCACCGCCAACGGCAACCTGATCCAGGTTATCTACGCCAAGAGCCCGGCCGAAGTCGACTACACCCAGTACGGCATCGAAAACGCTCTGATCGTCGACAACACCGGTGTATGGCGTGACGCTGACGGCCTGGGCCAGCACCTGACCTGCCCGGGCGCTGCCCGCGTGATCCTCACCGCACCTGGCAAGGGCGCGCTGAAGAACATCGTGCACGGCATCAACCATGGCGAAATCACCCCTGACGACAAGATCATCTCGGCGGCTTCCTGCACCACCAACGCCATCGTGCCGGTGCTCAAGGCAGTCAACGACAAGTACGGCATCATCAACGGCCACGTCGAAACCGTTCACTCGTTCACCAACGACCAGAACCTGATCGACAACTTCCACAAGGGCAGCCGTCGTGGCCGCGCCGCGCCGCTGAACATGGTTATCACCGAGACCGGTGCCGCCACCGCAGCCGCCAAGGCGCTGCCAGTGCTCAAGGGCAAGCTGACCGGCAACGCGATTCGCGTTCCTA
Source organism: Pseudomonas grandcourensis (assembly GCF_039909015.1). Classification (NCBI taxonomy): domain Bacteria; kingdom Pseudomonadati; phylum Pseudomonadota; class Gammaproteobacteria; order Pseudomonadales; family Pseudomonadaceae; genus Pseudomonas; species Pseudomonas grandcourensis. The sequence goes on along the minus strand of NZ_CP150919.1, from coordinate 4,675,910 downwards.
CGCCGAACGTGTCGATGGCCATCCTGAACCTGAACCTGGAAAAGGCCACCACTCGCGAAGAGATCAACGAGTACCTGCGCCAGATGGCCATGCACTCGGATCTGCACAAGCAGATCGACTACGTCAGCTCCCAGGAAGTGGTTTCCACCGACTTCGTTGGCTCGCGCCACGCAGGCGTAGTGGACGCGGAAGCGACCATCACCCAGGATAACCGCGTTGTTCTGTACGTCTGGTACGACAACGAGTTCGGTTACAGCTGCCAGGTGGTTCGCGTGATGGAAGACATGGCCGGTGTAAACCCGCCAGCATTCCCGCGCTAAGCCTTTAGCTGCACATGAAACGCCCCGGCCTTGGTCGGGGCGTTTTTGTTTGTGTGTTCCTCAGGCTTTCCTTACCGAATAAATACGCTTTGGAAGCACTCCTGTAGGAAAAGGATTGTTTCGTTTGGCGAAACTTCTTAATCGTTCCTCTGCCGCTGCCGTTAGGGTCGCGACGCTGTTAGCGTCCGCCGCATTATTTCTGAACACCCTTCCAAGGATAAGGATTTTGAAATGAATGCACCTTTGCAGCCTTTGTATACCAACGATGTTTCCCCAGAGTATCTGCGCAGTCTGGACAATCCACACTTCACTGAGCAGCAAATTGCGCAATTCCATGAGCAAGCCCAAGTGGCTGTGCGTCAACAGCAGACTTACATCGACACTCATCCTGCTATCGCCATCTTCCGGTGCGCAACCGAGGGCAGTCAGACCCGTAACGGCGGGGTGATCCAGCAAGGGACAGGGCCGCTGGAATTCAAGTTGGAAAATGGACGGTCGGTGCGCGTAGCGCGAAAAGGCGACTACGTCCTGTATGCCGATGGCAGTACGGCGCAAATCATCACCAGCGCAGGGCAAGACAACAATGATGTGGCGCTGGTCGGCAGCGTGCTCAGCAATGGCGATGAGATCATCAATACGCCGCAAGGCGGCTAAGTGTTTATTGCGCGCGAAGGTGTACCGAAGGTCGAAGATTTTTTGCCATCAGTCGCGGACTGAGTGACGAGGTCTGGCGCTGCCCAAGGCTGTCTCAGTGCTGCGTTGCTTAAATGCTAACGCAGCTGACGGTCGCAACCCATGGCCGTAAACCTTCTGGTGGCGGCCGGAAGTAATGGAGAAGAAACTCAATGAAAGAAGGACATTTCATCGGTCTGAATGACCGAACCACCTGCGGTGGAAAAGTTCTCGATGGTGATACCCGGATCATGATGTATGGCGTTGCGCATGCCTGCGATGGTGATCGAGTCACGTGTGGAAAGGACGGAAAGACGTATCGGATAGTCGGTGGCATTTCGTACATGATCAGCCATGGAAAACCCATGGCTGGCACGCTGGACAGTTACAGTAATTGCCCCTGCAAAGCTCGGCTAATTCCCTCCGTAATTACAGCCACGTATCAAAGCAACGCAAGCCCTGCACAGCCGGCCACCAGGGCTGCAGGCTCACCGGCGGCTCCGGCTGAAAACAGCTTTACAGCCAGGCCTAAGGTGGTTGATATGAGCTTGGCAGATAAAATCTCTGCACAACCCGGCGACCTTGGTGGAAGCGAAGCCTGTAACCATCCAGACCAGATGGAAGAGCTTGCCAGCTACATCACAAGTGAGATGAATAGGAACATCAAGCATCCGTCCGTGTTGAAAATGAAAGAGCTGATGAGCTACGACAGCAGCGCGGAAGCCAGGAAATTTCGGGCGTTACCCTGGTACGCCAGACTGGCTGGACCACCGAATTTCAACGGAATTGCATTGATGAATAAGCTAGAGGCGATGGCGATCTGGACTAAACAAGTGGGTCAAAACATGGAGTGGGATCACAAACCGAAACTGCGGGCGATGTACAACGATGACGTCTGGCACAAGCAAGGCCGATATGACTACTACTACGATATTTGGTCGAACATCCATTATGGGTACATCGGCATAGCAGGTGGGCTTTCACAAAGCGTATTGTTGGATGGTGCGGGAGTTGAACAAATTGGTTCGGACACAAAAAGGTGGATTGAAGACCGTAAGAAATACCCAGGTCCGCATCTAACTGCGAGTCTAGTTGACGGACTGCGGGCATTTGACGATGTAGCTGATAGGGTGGCGATAAGTATTGGTGTGAAACTCGCCAGTCAATACGCAAACGGCGGAGTAACAGCGGAAATCATCGTGAACGAAGTTCTGGCAGTCGCACCCGAAAACTGGGGAGATGGAGTTCGTGACCACTCCTGCACGTAAAAGAGGTCAATCTTTTAAAAGGTGGTTATGGATTCCGATTGTGTATCTGGCCATCACCCACTGGGATATTGCGCTACCTACGGTTAATATTCACTATTCCGAGAGCGGAAGGGAGGAGCTCAGATACATCTGGAATGTCCAAGATCGGGTATACAAAGGAGGGATGCAGCCCGGCGGAGGCACAGTCGATAATGGTCACCTGTTTCCGGATGATAATTTTTTTATGGAAATCTCCTGGTGGAGCAAAAATGTTCGTGCTCACTGTGTGAACATAACTCCGAAGTGGCCTAATACGGATATCTATCTTGATGCCAATGGTGATATTGATCTCAGCGAAGGCAGCGACACTGATTCGGATCGCTTGAAACAATGTATCACAGATACCGCGAGCCCCTGAAAGACGCCAAGTTCAGAGCGGATCGGTTTCACAAGATTATCAGTATCCCCAAATGCAAATAAAAAGGGTGCTGCTTTTGTTTAAACGTAGACTGCTAGCAATATTGCTTCTGATGTATTTTGTCTGGTATGTCTCCGTGCCGAGGGTGAAAGTCTATTTCTCAGAGGTGGGGGGCGGGCAGTTGAGTTTTGTTCTAAATACTCAGCACGATATATTTCGAGGGCGAATCTCCCCTGGCCAATCTACAGGAGGCCCCGGCCATATTTTTAAAGATTATAATTTTTTTATGCAGTTCGACTGGACTGTCTCTGGGAAAAGTCATTGCGTAAGGATAAGTCCTAAGTGGCCAACGACCAGTATATATATTGGAGCAGATGGAGTTCTCGATAGCGGTCACGCTAGTGCAACCGATTCAGATCGATTAACGGAATGCCCTCGGCAATGAGTACAACATCAAAAAAGAAAACGCTCCGGCACTCATTCTACGGCCGGCCCTTGGACTGAATTGTGAACATGGGATGATAAAGTGTCGATAAACATCGGTATAAAGCTCGCCAATCAGCACCCTGAAGGTGTGATAACGGCGCAGATGATCATGAATAAAGTGCTGGCAGTTCCAAAAGAGAGCTGGGGGGATGGAGTTCGTGTCCACGTCTGTAAGTAAACCAAGATCACGTTACATTAAGTGGCTATGGATTCCGTTGCTACCGCTATTACTGCTCCTGCTGGTGCTTCTGCTGATTGTCCTCTGGCGAATTATTGTGCTGCCTACCGCAATCGTCCATTACTCCAAGAACGGCGTTGACGAACTGCGGTTCATCTGGAGTGTGCAACACCGGATTTACAAAGGAGGCCTCCCTTCAGGCAGCAGCACACGGGATCATGGGGTCTTGTTTCCAGGTGAGAAGTTTTTCATGGAGATCTCTTGGTGGAATGATAAAGATCTCCGGCACTGCGTAAATATCACCCCGACATGGTCCAATACGCACATCTACCTCGATGCCAACGGCGACATTGATCTCAGCGAAGGCAGTGGCACGGATTCGGATCGACTAAGACAATGCGTCACCGATAACGCGACTCCATGAAAAGCCCCCGTTTGCAGCCGTTGCTGTTCGGTCAAGTATTTAGTAGGAGCGAGCTTGCTCCGGGCGGCGTTTCGATGATGCAGCCTAGAGCGCTGCGTTTAACTGGTAAGCACGCGTTATCGTTGACGACCATCGCGAGCGAGCTCGCTCCTACAGGGATTGGTGGTGTTTGCGCGGTAGTGATCACACCAGCCGTCCAATTTAGGAGCGAGCCTGCTCGCGATAGCGGTCTGAGAGGACTATCAATGCTGAATGTGATGGCCTCATCGCGAGCAGGCTCGCTCCTACAGTTCTGTCGCATAATGGCTAGCCTTGGCGGCGTGTCAGGGATTCTTGGAGATGCAGGATTTGTTCAAGTGGCGGCTGCATGGCCTTGGGGCTCTGATCATCATGCTGTCCGCCTGCGGCAATGGCGACGCTCTGGAAAGCTTCGGCGGCCCGACCATGGGCAGCACTTACTCGATCAAGTATGTGCGCCATGCCGGCCTTCCGGCGCCGGACGAAGTCCGCGTCCAGGTCGAGCAGATCCTTGCTGACATTGACCGGCAAATGTCGACCTACCGCAGCGACTCGGACATCGAGCGCTTCAATGCATTGCCGGTCAACGGCTGTCAGGTTATGCCGGCGTCGATCCTCGAATTGGTCCGCGTGGGCGAGCAACTGTCAGTGCAAAGCGACGGTTCCTACGATCTGACGGTGGAACCGTTGCTCAATCTCTGGGGATTTGGCCCACAAGCCCGCGGGGAAAAAGTCCCGACCGCCGAAGCCCTCGCCGAAGCCCGCAAGCGCGTCGGCCATGAACACTTGCGCATCGATGGCGACCAGTTGTGCAAGGACGCCGCCGTCGAGGTCGACTTCAACAGCATCGCCGCCGGTTATGCGGTGGACACGATTGCCGCAAGACTCGAGGCGATGGGCATCCATGACTACCTCGCCGAGGCCACGGGTGAGCTCAAGGCGTCCGGCAAGAAGGCTGATGGCTCGCCATGGCGCATTGCCCTGGAGGAGCCGCGGGATGACCGGCAGGTGGCCGAGCGGGTCATTGTCGTCGACGGCTATGGCCTGTCTACCTCCGGCGACTACCGGAATTATTTCGAGCAGGACGGCCAGCGTTTTTCCCACACCTTTGATGCCCGCACCGGTTCTCCGGTCTCACACACACTGGCGTCCGTCACAGTGATTCATCCTTCAGCGTTGATGGCCGATGGCTTATCGACGCTGTTGCTGATTCTCGGTCCGGAGCGCGGTTGGGACTACGCAGAAAAACACGATATCGGCGCATTTTTTGTGATTCGTGCCGATACAGGTTTCGTCACACGCAGCAATCACGCTTTTGAACGCCTCAGTGGCAAAAAAACCGAATGATTTCGGCGATTTGAGCATTGAAAACTGGCGTTGTAGCGCAGGCAAAAGTAGCCTACGACGCGACCAAGGGTTAATGTGCGCGGCGTTGACGCTTCTATAGACTGTGTCCGGGTTCTGCACTGGCCCCAAATTGTTCCTTCATGCCACGCATTGGCGTGATTTAGCCGCAGGTGCCGAGGGTGCCGCGGCCTGTTCTGAGGAGTACGCATGGCTGTCTACAACTACGACGTGGTGGTGTTGGGTTCCGGCCCGGCGGGGGAAGGCGCGGCAATGAACGCCGCCAAGGCAGGGCGCAAGGTGGCGATGGTCGATAGCCGTCGCCAGGTCGGCGGCAACTGCACTCACTTGGGCACCATCCCGTCCAAGGCACTGCGTCACTCGGTGCGGCAGATCATGCAGTTCAACACCAACCCGATGTTCCGAGCCATTGGTGAGCCGCGCTGGTTCTCGTTCCCGGACGTGTTGAAAAGCGCCGAGAAAGTCATCTCCAAACAAGTCGCTTCGCGTACCGGCTATTACGCCCGTAACCGCGTCGACGTGTTCTTCGGCACCGGCAGCTTCGCCGACGAGCAAACCATCGAAGTGGTCTGCGCCAACGGCGTGGTCGAAAAACTGGTGGCCAAGCACATCATCATCGCCACCGGTTCTCGTCCTTATCGCCCGGCGGACATCGATTTCCACCACCCGCGCATCTACGATAGCGACACCATCCTCAGCCTCGGTCACACCCCGCGCAAACTCATCGTTTACGGCGCCGGCGTGATCGGTTGCGAATACGCCTCTATCTTCAGCGGCCTGGGTGTATTGGTCGAACTGGTGGACAACCGTGGCCAGCTGCTGAGCTTCCTTGACTCGGAAATTTCCCAGGCTCTGAGCTATCACTTCAGCAACAACAACATCACGGTTCGCCACAACGAAGACTACGACCGCGTCGAAGGCGTGGACAACGGCGTGATCCTGCACCTCAAGTCCGGCAAGAAGATCAAGGCCGACGCCTTGCTCTGGTGCAACGGCCGTACCGGCAACACCGATCAGCTGGGTCTGGAAAACATCGGCGTGAAGGTCAACAGCCGTGGCCAGATCGAAGTCGACGAGGCGTACCGCACCTGCGTGCCGAACATCTACGGCGCCGGTGACGTGATCGGCTGGCCAAGCCTGGCCAGTGCCGCCCACGACCAGGGTCGTTCGGCCGCCGGCAGCATTGTCGATAACGGTAGCTGGCGCTTTGTGAATGACGTGCCGACCGGCATCTACACCATTCCGGAGATCAGCTCGATCGGCAAGAACGAGCAGGAACTGACCCAGGCCAAGGTGCCGTATGAAGTGGGCAAGGCCTTCTTCAAGAGCATGGCGCGGGCGCAGATCGCCGGCGAGCCGCAAGGCATGCTGAAGATCCTGTTCCACCGTGAAACCCTGGAAGTACTGGGCGTTCACTGCTTCGGTTATCAGGCGTCGGAGATTGTGCACATCGGTCAGGCGATCATGAACCAGCCGGGCGAACTGAACACCTTGAAGTACTTCGTCAACACCACGTTCAACTACCCGACCATGGCCGAAGCCTATCGGGTAGCCGCGTACGACGGCCTCAACCGGCTTTTTTGACGGGCTCCGGCCGGTGGCCTGAGCCGGCCGGGGAGACCGATTTCAGCAATTCTCGAGCGTGGCAGTGGCCAAACCGGGAAAGTCTGTAATCAGGCTGTCAACGCCGAAGTCGGCGAGCCTGCGCATCAGCGCGGGCTCGTTGACGGTCCATACCGACACATGCAGCCCCTGACGCTGCGCCCGTTGCAGGCGTTCCGGCGTGCACAGGGTCCAGTTCAGCGCCAGAATCTCACAGCCATAGCTGGCCGCAACCTTCAGCGGGTCGAGCCAGGCATACTCGGCCACCAGCCCGCGGGATACGTCCGGCACCAGTTCCAGCGCTGCCTTGAGCACTTCACGGGAGCTCGAAGTGATGGTCACCTTGTCCATCAGTCCATGACGCTGCACCATTTCGCGAATCGCCAGTACGGTGGTCGCGGCACGCATCCTTGATGCGCTTTTGACTTCCAGTTGCCAGTGATCGAAGTCGCATTTCTCGAACAGTTCTTCCAGCGTCGGAATCGGGCACGGCTTGATCCAGCCCGGGCCACCCTGGCGTGCGTCATACGTCACCAGCTCGGCCGCCGTGTGTTCGACGACCTTGCCGCGACGGTCCGTGGTGCGCTTGAGGGTCGGGTCGTGGATGACCATCAACTCGCCGTCTTGGGATAGGTGCAGGTCCAGTTCGCAGCGACGCACGCCGTGCTTGAGACATTCCTGAAAGCTGGTCAGGGTGTTTTCCGGTGCTTCGCCCTTGGCGCCGCGATGGCCGTAGATGAGGGTCACGGTTCTTCCTTAATTTAATTGCCTGATTCGAGTTGTTCGCGGGCCAGGCGTCGTTCCTGGGCCTGCTTTTGCAAGATGTGACGGGCCAGCAGTTGGCGCTGGGCGTCGGTCAGGTGTTCGAACTCGGTACCGACGTCATAGCCCTCGCCCTTGCGGTCGCAATGGGTGACGCGGGCGCGCAGCAGCAGGCCCAGGGCTTGCGGCATCAGCGCCAGCTTGACCGACAGGCGTGCGCCGACGGCAAGGGGCGATGGATGCTGAAAGTCGATGCCGCCTTCGGAGATGATCACCGACTGCGGTTCGCCGATCTGCCCGAGCACGGTCAGAGCGACGACCTGACTCAGCAAATCGATGCGTTTGTTCTGGGATTTGAGGAATGCGGCGGTCGTGCGGTCGCGTTCGCTGATCTGGCGCAACAGGTGTTGCGACTCGAATTCGCTCAGGTGCAGTTCGCTGAGCAAGTTGAAGAGAGGGGAAGCATCCTGCAACACTTCATGGCCTGCGGCTTCAGAAGCGGACAGGGGCCGAATTTCCAGTGCGATCGTATCCTCGATACGGTAGTATTCGCGGCGATCTTCTTCATCTAATGTCGACATGGCGAACCCATGGTAGCGGCGGTGGTCTGAGTGTAAAGCTGGTTATCGACCCCCGCCACAAGGACGTTCCTTTTCCCTCCGAACAAGCCCCGACATGTTCAGACCTCTCTTCGTATTTATCGGCACGCGTTACACCCGTGCAAAGCGTCGCAATCATTTTGTGTCATTCATTTCCCTGACTTCGATGATCGGGCTCGCCCTTGGCGTGGTCGTGATGATCGTGGTGCTGTCGGTGATGAACGGCTTCGATCATGAAATGCGCACCCGCGTGCTGGGCATGGTGCCCCACGCGACCATCGAGTCCGGCGAGCCGATCAGCGATTGGCAAAGCCTGGCCGCCAAGGTCAAGCAGAACCCGCAAGTGACGGCCGTGGCGCCGTTTACGCAAATGCAGGGTTTGCTGACCAACAACGGCAAGGTCTCGAAAGTGCTGCTCAATGCAATCGACCCGGCACAAGAGCGCCAGGTGTCGATCATCGATCACTTCATGACCCAGGGAAAACTCGACGACCTGGTGCCGGGTGAGTTCGGCATCGTCATCGGCGACAAGGCCGCGGCCAAGCTCGGTGCGGCCATCGGCGACAAGCTGACCTTCGTCGCGCCCGAAGTCACCGTGACCCCGGCCGGGATGTTCCCGCGCATGAAGCGCTTTACCGTGGTCGGCATCTTCCATGTCGGTGCCGGTGAGCTCGATGGCTATCTTGGCGTCACCAACCTGCAGGATCTGGCCCGGCTGCACCGCTGGAAACCGGATCAGGTCCAGGGCCTGCGCCTGAAGTTCGACGATCTGTTCCAGGCACCGCGTACTGCGTGGAGCATCGCCCGCGATCTCGGCGAAGACCGCTTCTACGCCCGCGACTGGACCCGCACCCACGGCAACCTGTACCAGGCGATCCGCATGGAAAAAGCCATGATCGGCCTGTTGTTGCTGCTGATCGTTGCCGTCGCTGCGTTCAACATCATTTCCACGCTGGTGATGGTGGTGAACGACAAGAAGGGCGACATCGCGATCCTGCGCACGCTGGGCGCCACGCCGGGCACGATCATGCGCACGTTCATGGTGCAAGGCACCGTCATTGGCGTGGTTGGCACGGCCATTGGCGCCGTGGTCGGGATCTTCGCCGCGCTGAACGTCAGCGCCGCGATCTCGGCCCTCGAAGGCCTGATCGGGCACAAGTTCCTCAACGCCGACGTGTACTTCATCGATTACCTGCCGTCGCAGGTGCAGAGCCAGGATGTGGTGATGGTCTGCTCTGCGGCGTTGGTCCTGAGTTTCCTCGCCACCCTGTATCCAGCCTGGCGTGCCGCGCGCACCCAGCCTGCGGAGGCGCTACGTTATGAGTGAGTCGGGCATGAGTGATAAAGCAATCTTGAGCTGCCGCAGCCTGGGCAAGTCCTACGAGGAAGGCCCGGAATCGGTGGAAGTGTTGGCCGGCCTGCAACTGGAGTTGCACCCGGGGGAGCGTGTGGCGATTGTCGGCAAGTCGGGCTCGGGCAAAAGTACCTTGCTCAACCTGCTGGGTGGCCTCGATACACCGACCAAGGGAAGCGTCTGGCTCGACGGTGAAGAGCTGTCGGCGCTGAGCGAGAAGAAACGCGGCCTGCTGCGTAATCGCGCCCTCGGCTTCGTGTACCAGTTCCACCACCTGCTGCCGGAATTCACCGCCCTGGAAAACGTCTGCATGCCTTTGCTGATCGGCAAGACCGCGATCCCCGAAGCGCGTCAGCGTGCCACGGCGTTGCTGGAGCGGGTAGGGCTGGGTCATCGCCTGGAACACAAGCCGGCCGAACTGTCCGGTGGTGAGCGTCAGCGCGTGGCAATCGCCCGCGCCTTGGTGAACAACCCGGGCCTGGTGATGCTCGACGAGCCGACCGGCAACCTCGATTCCCATACCGCCCAGGGGATCCAGGACTTGATGCTGGAGCTCAGCACCTCGATGCGCACGGCGTTCCTGGTGGTGACCCACGACATGAACCTGGCCCGCCAGATGGATCGCGTCCTGCATTTGCAGGAAGGTTGCCTCACTCCTATCTGATTGGCTGAAACCCGATGTCTGAAAAGGCGTCGGGTCTTTTATTTCCATACGGTGCCCCAGCGAATGTTCAGACCGTTATCGATCTTTATCGGCACGCGCTATACCCGCGCCAAGCGCCGCAATCGCTTTGTTTCCTTCATCTCGATGACCTCGATGATCGGCCTCGCCCTCGGCGTGCTGGCGATGATCGTGGTGCTGTCGGTGATGAACGGCTTCCAGCGCGAAATGAGCTCGCGCATCCTCGGCATGGTGCCGCACGCCACCATCGTCGGCGTCAATCCGATTGATGACTGGAAGCCCGTGGCAGCGGCGGCGATGAAAAACCCGGAAGTGACGGCGGCGGTGCCGTTCACCGAGATGGAGGGCATGCTGTCCTACAAGGGCACGATGCAGCCGATCCAGGTCAGCGGTGTCGACCCGGCGCTGGAAGGCCAGGTGTCGATCGTCGCCAAGCACATCGTGCAGGGCAGCCTTGAAGCCCTGAAACCGGGCGAGTTCGGCGTGGTGATCGGTGAGATCACGGCGCGCCGCTTCCGCTTGAACGTCGGTGACAAGATCACCCTGATCGTGCCAGAAGTCAGCAATGCGCCGGGTGGCATCACCCCGCGCATGCAACGATTGAATGTGGTCGGCGTGTTCAAGGTGGGCGCCGAACTGGACGGCACCATGGCGCTGATCCACATGGCCGATGCCGCGCAGATGCAGCACTGGGAGCCAAATCAGGTGCAGAGCGTGCGCCTGGCGGTGAAGGACCTGTATGCCGCGCCGCAAGTCTCGAGCGACATCGGCACGGGGCTGGGCGCCGCCTACAAGGCTGACGACTGGACCCACACCCAGGGCAGCCTGTTCAGCGCGATGAAGATGGAAAAAACCATGATCGGCCTGCTGTTGCTGATGATCGTCGCGGTGGCGGCGTTCAACATCATCGCAACCCTGATCATGGTGGTGAACGACAAGGGCGCGGACATCGCGATCCTGCGCACCATCGGCGCCACGCCACGGCAGATCATGGCGATCTTCATCGTGCAGGGCACGGTGATCGGCATCGTCGGCACCTTGATTGGCGGTGTGTTGGGGGTGATTGCCGCGCTGAACGTCAGCCAGATCGTGGGCTGGATCGAGCGGGTCAGCGGGCAGCACATCTTCAGTTCCGACGTGTATTTCGTCAGCAACTTGCCGTCCGAGCTGCAAGGCGCGGATGTGGCGTTGATCTGCACGGCGGGCTTTGTCATGAGCTTCCTGGCCACGGTTTACCCGGCCTGGCGGGCGGCGAAGATTGAGCCGGCTCACGCGTTGCGCTATTCGTAATCTGATATACCGCTTTCGCGAGCAGGCTCGCTCCCACAATTGACCGAGTTGACTCTGATCTAATGTGGGAGCGAGCCTGCTCGCGAAGAGGCCGGAACTGCCGGTCTCATTCCCCCCTTGGCAACTCGATCACAAACCGCGTCCACCCCTTCTCCGATTCACAACGAATCTGCCCGCCATGGGCGCGGATGATCGACTGGGTGATCGCCAGCCCCAATCCCGCATGTTCACTACTGCCTTCACGACGCGCCGGATCGGCCCGGTAAAACCGGTCAAACAGGCGCGGCAATAGATCTTCGGAAATCTGTTGACCCGTGTTTTCAACGCTCAGGCGCAACTGTTTTGGCTGATCGACGATTCGCACCCGAACCTCGCCATCGACCGGCGTGAACCGCAGCGCATTGTCCAGCAGGTTCGACAGTGCTCGCCGCAACATGCTGCGGTCACCTTCGATGCGGGCATTGCCGTCACGGCTCAGTTTTACCTGCGCGTCTTCGGCCAGCGGCGCAAAGAACTCCAGCAGCAGATCCGCTTCCTCCGCCAGTTCCAGTGGCTCGCATTTGGGCATTAACAAGCCGTGATCGGCTTTCGCCAGATAGAGCATGTCATTGACCAATTGCGCCATCCATTGCAGCTCTTCGAGGTTGCTGTGCAGGGCTTCGCGGTAGTCCTCGATGGGGCGAGGGCGGGTGAGCGTGACCTGGGTGTGGGTCAGCAGGTTCGACAATGGCGTGCGCAGTTCGTGGGCGATGTCGGCGGAGAACGCGGACAGACGCTGAAACGAGTCGTCGAGGCGTCCGAGCATGGCGTTGAAGTTGTGGGCCATTTCCGCCAGTTCCGGCGGCATGTTTTCTTCAGGCAGACGCGAGTTCAGCGACTGCGCGGAAACACCGCTGGCCACCGCGCTGATCCTCCTTAACGGGCGCAAGCCGCTGCGTGCCGCCCAGGCGCCCAGCAGTGCGGTGGCGAGGGCTGACAGGCCGACGGTCAGCCAGATCAAATGCTGCATGCGTTGCAGAAAGTGCTGGTGGTGGGTGATGTCCAGCAGCAGGGTCAGTTGCGGTGACTCGGGTTTGTCTGTGAAAAGCGGTGCATTCAGGACGCGGTAATCCGTGCCTTCATGGCTCACCGTCGACAGTCCGGGCAGGTGCGGCAGTGCCTGGGGAATGTTGGTCGAACTGTCATACCAGCGCCGGCCGTCGCTGCCGGTGATTCGCAGGGACAGGTCAGCCTGGCGGCTCAGTTCCTCGGCCAGTTTCACTTCGCTGTCACTCGACTGAAGGTCGTGCAGGGCCCGACGCAAGCCAATCAGCTTGCCGTCCAGCAGTTGCTGGTCGAGTTCAACGAAGTGCGCCTCACTGGCGCGGCTGAACAGCACCCCGGCGAACAACGACACCACGGCGGTGCACGCGGCAAACAGTAGCGCCAGGCGGTTGCTCAAGGACAGTCGGCGCATCAGGCGGGGCGCTCTTCAAGGACGTAGCCCATGCCGCGCACGGTATGGATCAGCTTGTTGGGGAATTCATCGTCGATCTTCAGGCGCAGGCGACGGATCGCCACCTCAATGACATTGGTGTCGCTGTCGAAATTCATGTCCCAGACCTGGGACGCAATCAGCGACTTGGGCAGGACTTCGCCCTGGCGGCGCAGGAGCATTTCCAGCAGGGCGAATTCCTTGGCGGTCAGGTCGATACGCTGGCCGTTGCGTTCGACCCGGCGCCGGATCAGGTCCAGGCGCAAGTCGGCCAGTTGCAGGCTGGTCTCCTGAGGCGTGGCACTGCCGCGACGCAACAGGCTGCGGACCCGGGCCAGCAGTTCGGAGAAGGCAAACGGCTTGACCAGATAGTCATCGGCGCCCAGTTCGAGGCCGTGAACCCTGTCTTCCACGGCGTCACGGGCGGTCAGAAAAAGTACCGGCGTGTCCAGGCCGGCGCTGCGCACCGCTTGCAGAATCTGCCAGCCATCACGTCCTGGCAGCATCACATCGAGAATCAGCAGGGCATATTCACCACTGAGGGCCAATTGCTGGCCGGTGGTGCCATCGGCCACCAGTTCCGTGTTGAACCCGGCCTCGGCCAGGCCCTGGCGCAGGTAATGGCCGGTTTTCGGTTGGTCTTCGACGATCAGCAGTTTCATGGGCGACTCTTGGCAAGTGGAACGAACGCTTTATACCGTGGCAAGCATTGGCACAGGGCAACCTGACAAAGTTGTAATCTGGCTGTCAGGTTGCGGGCAGTGGCAGCAGTTTAGAGTTTTGCCCATGCTGAGCCTTATCTTGTTGGAGTATGACGATGTTTTTACGCAAATCCGTGGCGCAAATCCTGTGTTTGCTGGCGCTGAGTTCGCCGGTGTGGGCCGACGCCGGGCATACCTATGATTTCGGTCAGCCGGCCCCGGCGGCCAAGGCGACCCGCAGCATTGAGGTAGTGATGGGTGACATGTCCTTCACGCCGCAGGCCATCGACATCAAGGCCGGGGAAACCGTGCGCTTCGTGCTGGTCAATAAAGGCAAGTTGTTGCATGAATTCAACCTGGGGGATGCGGCGATGCACGCCAAACACCAGCAGGAAATGTTGCAGATGCAACAGAGCGGCATGCTGACGCCGACCGGCATGAAGACAATGGACCACGGCAACATGGCCGGCATGGATCACAGCAAAATGGACCATGGCATGCAGCATGATGACCCCAACAGCGTGCTGGTGGAACCGGGCAAGACCGCCGAGCTGACCTGGACCTTCAGCAAGACCACCAGCCTTGAATTTGCCTGCAATATCCCCGGTCATTACCAGGCCGGCATGGTCGGCAAACTGACTGTCAGTCAGTAAGCACTCAAAGGCGGGAGCAAAGGCTGATAGAATCCGCTGATTCTTCAGTCAGGTTTCCGCCATGCATCCCGCAGCCGAACACTCGCCGCTGGGCAAGTCCAGCGAATACATCGCCACCTACACGCCGTCTTTGCTGTTCCCGATCCCGCGCACCGCGAAGTGGGCGGAACTGGGCCTGACGGCGCAAACCCTGCCGTACAAAGGCGTGGACTTCTGGAACTGCTTCGAGCTGTCCTGGCTGCTGCCGTCGGGCAAGCCGGTGGTGGCGATCGGCGAATTCAGCATTCCGGCGGATTCGCCGAACATCATCGAGTCGAAGTCGTTCAAGCTATACCTCAACTCCCTGAACCAGACGCCGTTTGCCGATACCGCGAGCCTTGAGGCGACGCTGGCCAAGGACTTGTCGGCGGCTGCCGGCAAGCCGGTGGGCGTGCGCATTCGCAGCCTCAAGGATGTCGAGAGCGAAGGCGTCGTGGCCTTGCCGGGCGTGTGCATCGATGAACTGGATATCAGCGTCAGCAACTACGAGCATCCACGGCCGGAACTGCTGCGTTGCGATGATTCGCGCATTGTCGAGGAGAGCGTGCACAGCCATTTGCTCAAGTCCAACTGCCCGGTCACCAGCCAGCCGGACTGGGGCAGCGTGGCGGTGGAGTACCGTGGCGCGGCGCTGGATCACGCCAGCCTGCTGGAGTACATCGTCAGCTTCCGCCAGCACTCGGACTTCCATGAGCAATGTGTAGAGCGGATCTTCCTTGACCTGCAGCGGTTGCTGAAGCCGGAGAAACTGACAGTGTATGCGCGTTATGTGCGTCGTGGCGGGCTGGATATCAACCCGTACCGCAGCACTGAAGAGGTTCAACTGCCGAACCATCGCCTGGTCCGTCAATGAAGATCTAATGTGGGATAGCATTGCCAAGCGCAGAAACGAAAAAGCCCCGCTATCGCCAGCGGGGCTTTTTTGCATCAGCAGGGTTCAGATCCCCATGTTGGCCAAGGCCTGCCCGATGTTGCGCAGGGTGCCGGCAAGGGTAGGGTGTTCGAGTTCGAAGCGCTCCACGGCCAGGTTGACGCCATCGGCGAGGCTGGAATCCTGGGTTTTGGTTTCCAGCTCAAGCTTCAACTCGATCTGTTGCATCAGTTCGTGTAGCTCGGCGCGTTCGGCTTCAGACAATGGAGGATTCTGTTCCAATTGCTCGCGCAGGGCATTGAGCTGTTCTTGCAGTTCGCGGGCAGGCATGGCGTTCTTCCTTCTTTAATCGATAGGCACTGGCATAGACCATGGCGACAGGCCAAAGGTCGATGCCTGACCTTTAGATTAATCCACTCGCGCCCAACGTGCATGATCTCGATCAGGGCTTTTCGCCCTTGAGCCGACGCAAGCTGATATCGGCCAGGCAGGTGTCGAGTTCACCGAGGTGATCGATCACCGAATGCACGCCCAGGCCGAACAGTTGCATCGTCGCCTTGGCCCGCTTGATGTCGCGCTCCTGCGAGGTCAAGGCTTGCCATTGCTCGGGCGCCAGGCCGCACAGCGAGCCGCAGGACGCCAGGCCGATGGTCCACAACCCGGCATTGAGCCCCGCCTGCAGCAAGCGGGGTTCGCCGCTCACCAGCACGCAGCCGTCGAGTCGCTCGACGTTCAGGGTCATCAAGGCTTGCCAGCAGGCATTCGGGGCGGGCCATGGGTTGTTTGTTACTGCATGTTGCGAAGATTTGATCCATTCCGGCAGCGCCGCGGCCAGGGACTGACTGAGGGCAGGGGGCAGTTCATCGAGCCAGGCGCAGGGGATTTGCTGGCGCTGCAAGCTGCGCAGGCTATCCAGCGCGCCGGGTGTGGCCTCGGCGTGTTCGGCCGAGTGGCTGCCGTGCCGGTGCGTGTGCGCGCCGAAATCCACCAGGCAGCCACTGAGGCCGAACAGTACGGCGGTCAGGCTGGGTGCGGTTTGGGGCAAGGCTTCGGCGAGCGGCATGTGGACGTCCCTGAAATAGCCTGAAGGCTAGCGGGCGACGGTGACAGTTGAATGACATGGATGTGAATCGCTCACATTTGGCACGATTCCTAAGGTGTGGATTTCGTGCAAAGTGCCTTAAACGGCGTTTACGTCTTATACTTGCCAACTTATTGCCCGGGCCAGGCGCCCGAGCCAGTACAAACCAAGGAGTTTTTTCTATGCGCTGGAGTAATCATCTAGCCAGGATTTGTGTATGCGCCAGTGCGATGCTGGTTCCGTTCGTTGCCCAGGCAGCCACGGAAGAGGATCCTTGGGAAAGCGTCAACCGCCCGATTTACAAGTTCAACGACGTGATCGACACCTACGCGCTCAAACCCCTGGCCCAGGGCTACCAGTACGTGACGCCGCAGTTTGTCGAAGACGGCGTTCACAACTTCTTCCAGAACATCGGCGATGTGCGCAACCTGGCCAACGATATCCTGCAGGCCAAGCCTCGCGCCGCAGGCGTTGATACCGCACGAATCATTTTCAACACCACTTTCGGTTTGCTGGGCGTCATCGATGTCGGCACCAAAATGGGCCTGCAGCGCAATGACGAAGACTTCGGTCAGACGCTCGGTTACTGGGGTGTCGGCAGCGGCCCTTATGTGATGCTGCCCCTGCTGGGGCCAAGCACCCTGCGTGATGCGCCGTCCAAGTACGTCGACAGCTACACCGGTGCTTATCGTTACGTAAACGACATTCCGGTGCGTAACTCCTTCTACGCGCTGGACATCGTCGATACCCGTGCCAACCTGCTGTCGAGCGAGAAGCTGATCACCGGCGACAAGTACACCTTCATCCGTAATGCGTACTTGCAGAACCGTGAATTCAAGGTGAAAGACGGTCAGGTCGAAGACGATTTCTGATCTCGACCGGTAAACTGAAAAAGGCGGCCATCAAAGCCGCCTTTTTTGTCTGCGAAGACCCGCATGCGGATGAAATCGCGCATTTCGCTGTAGTCCCGAGCGGTTTGACTCGTGGGTTCGAACCTTCCATTGGGTTACGGATTTGCCTGTTCTTATAACTCTCGGTGATTTGACAAATAAAGACGTCAAGCGACCATCGGCGTGAGCTTGAAACGCCCCGCGGATGGGAGTACCGTCTGCGCCTTAGAAGGGCACCTCTGGTGTACATGTGTGTAGGGCAAATGCCCGAAAACGGTGCGACAGAGAGGCTAGAAAGCGAATCCAGTAGTCTGTGCCGGGCCAAAGTCCCCGCCTGCTACGCCAACCTAATTCTGGCGCCGTTTGCCCACATGCCAAAAACCAGTGCCACGCTGCTGATAATCGATGATGACGAAGTAGTGCGCGCGAGCCTCGCCGCCTATTTGGACGACAGTGGTTTCAGCGTCTTGCAGGCCAGCAATGGTCAGCAGGGTCTTCAGGTATTCGAGCAAGACAAGCCCGACTTGGTCATCTGCGATTTGCGCATGCCGCAGATGGGCGGACTCGAACTCATTCGCCAGGTGACCGAACGTTCGCCGCAAACGCCGGTGATCGTGGTGTCGGGTGCCGGCGTGATGAACGACGCGGTCGAAGCCCTGCGCCTGGGCGCGGCGGACTACCTGATCAAGCCTCTCGAAGATCTGGCTGTGCTCGAGCACTCTGTGCGCCGGGCCCTGGATCGTGCGCGTCTGCTGCTGGAGAACCAGCGCTACCGCGAGAAGCTGGAGAAGGCCAACCGCGAACTCGAAGCCAGCCTGAATCTGCTCCAGGAGGACCAGAACGCCGGTCGCCAGGTGCAGATGAACATGCTGCCGGTCAGTCCCTGGACCATCGATGAGTTCAAGTTTGCTCACCAGATCATCCCGTCGCTGTACCTGTCGGGTGATTTCGTCGACTACTTCCGGGTCGACGAGCGCCGGGTAGCCTTCTACCTGGCGGACGTTTCCGGTCACGGCGCCTCTTCAGCCTTCGTCACCGTGCTGTTGAAGTTCATGACCACGCGCCTGCTGTTCGAATCCAAGCGCAGCGGCACCTTGCCGGAATTCAAGCCTTCAGAGGTTCTTGGTCATATCAACCGGGGCCTGATCAGTTGTAAGCTGGGTAAACACGTCACAATGGTCGGTGGAGTCATCGACGAGGAGACCGGTTTGTTGACCTATAGCATCGGCGGTCATCTGCCGTTGCCAGTGTTGTACACGCCAGACAGTGTTCGTTATCTGGAAGGGCGTGGTCTGCCGGTAGGCCTCTTCAACGAAGCCACCTATGAAGACCATGTGCTGGAATTGCCGCCGACGTTCAGCCTGACGCTGATGTCTGATGGCATTCTGGATCTTTTGCCAGAACCCACACTCAAAGAAAAAGAGGCGGCGTTGCCCCAACGGGTCAAGGCTGCGGGCGGCACCCTGGATGGGTTGCGGCAGGTTTTTGGATTGGCCACGCTAGGGGAGATGCCGGATGATATCGCCCTGTTGGTGTTGAGCAGGAATCTTTGATGAGTACCGGTAGAATCCAGTTCGCCGAGCAGGATGGCACGTTTGTCCTGAAGTTCGTCGGTGAAGTTCGCCTGACCCTGTGTTCGGCGTTGGATGCGACTATCGAGCGGATCTTCAGCGCGTTGAATTTCAACGCGATCGTGATCGATCTGACCGAAACCCGCAGCATCGACAGCACCACGCTTGGCCTGCTGGCCAAGTTGTCGATCCTGTCGCGGCAGAAGGTCGGCCTGCTGCCGACCGTAGTCACCACCCACGAAGACATCACCCGTCTGTTGCAGTCCATGGGCTTCGAGCAGGTGTTCAACATCGTCGACCAGCCGGTGCCGTGCCCGGAATGCCTGGACGACCTGCCAGACCAGGATCAGTCCGAAGAAGTGGTGCGGATCAAGGTGCTCGAAGCGCACAAGATCCTCATGGGCCTGAACGATACCAATCGTGAAGCCTTCCATGACCTGGTGAATGCGCTCGAACGCCATTGATCCCCTGTAGGAGCGCGCTTGCTCGCGATGGCGTCCTGACAGACACCACACATACAAAAAAGGGCGAACCTGTGAGGGTTCGCCCTTTTTTGCATTTCACCCACTCAGATCACAGCTTGGCCTGCAACAACGCCTCAAGCTTCTCCTGATCCCGCGCGAACTGACGAATGCCTTCAGCCAGTTTCTCGGTCGCCATCGCATCTTCGTTGGACAGCCAGCGGAACTGCGATTCGCTGAGGCTCAGGCGCGCTTCACCGGCCTGGCCTGGCGCCAGTTTGCGCTCCAGCTTGCCGGTATCCGCGGCCAGCTTGTCGATCAGGTCCGGGCTGATGGTCAGGCGATCACAGCCGGCCAGTTGCTCGATCTGGCCCAGGTTGCGGAAGCTCGCCCCCATGACCACGGTCTTGTAGTCATTGGCCTTGTAGTAGTTGTAGATGCGGGTCACCGACTGCACGCCCGGATCATCCGCGCCGGTGTAGTCGTTGCCGTTGGCTTTCTTGTACCAGTCGTAGATACGGCCCACGAACGGCGAAATCAGGAATACCCCGGCGTCGGCGCAGGCGGCTGCCTGGGCGAAGGAGAACAGCAGGGTCAGGTTGGTCTGGATGCCTTCCTTTTCCAGGATCTCGGCAGCGCGGATGCCTTCCCAGGTGGAGGCGATCTTGATCAGCACGCGGTCGCGGCCGATACCGGCCTTGTCGTACAGCTCGATCAGGCGATGCGCACGCTTGAGCATGGCATCGGAGTCGAACGACAGGCGCGCATCCACTTCGGTGGAAATGCGGCCCGGGATCACTTTCAGGATTTCTTGCCCCACGGCCACGCCAAAACGGTCGCTGGCCAGGCCCACATCGCCCTTGCAGTCATTGACGCTGGCGTTCAGCAGCTCGGCATACGCAGGAATGGCCGCGGCCTTGAGCAAAAGGGAAGGGTTAGTGGTGGCGTCCACGGGTTTAACGCGAGCGATAGCTTCGAAGTCGCCGGTGTCGGCAACCACGGTAGTCATTTGTTTGAGTTGTTCCAGCTTGGAAGTCATGGGCGTGCTCTGTCCTATGGGTCTAATGACATTACCCGAGCGCTGACAGGCACTCAAGGGCGTGTACGTGTATAGACGGCCCCTGCGGCAACAACCTGAAAACGGTTGTTTGAAAGGCGGGGCCTGGTAATGATGAATACGATGCCAAAACGCGGCACAGGTTCCAGACAACTGACCGCCAGCGCCCCGTGGACGTAGGTCCTACTGCGGATTCAACTGGGTAGAGGCTGCCATTTTCGCCGGTTTCGCTTGGCCGTCGGAGGTCAGGAAACCGAAATTCCTCTCCCGGTCATTGCTGCCCGTTTCACTGTTTTTCCACTCGTAAATCGATGTCAGCGGGATATCGAGCTTCTTGACGTCGGCGATGAAGGTGCTGATTTTGCTGGCCTGCGCTTCGATCCCGCCGTTGGAGCTGAGGGAAGGCACGCCCCATTCACTGATGACCCCCGGTAGATGGAAGTTTTGCTGAATAAACGCCTGGGTCTTGCTGATCTGCACGCCGGACATGCCATAGGGGTGATAGGAGATTGCACTCAGGCATCGGGGATATTCACTGACGATTTTCTTCAACGCCAATGCTGACGTCGTGCCGGCACTCGGTGGCCGGGCGAAGCCAAAGCCGATCAGCGGCGTCGATTGCGGCTTGTCCTGCAGCGACTTGCACAGGGCACTCATGAACGGAACAAAGGTCGTGTCGAGATTTCGGGTTGGCCAGTACTTCGCCAGGTCCGGTTCGTTCCATATTTCAATCGCGACGAGTTGCGCGGCGTATGACTGCTCCAGCCCCTTCACCGAACTGGCGAACGACTCGCCGGCAGCAACGAGTTCGCTGGTGTTGTCGGGCGCGGAGGTCAGCGCCTTGGTCGAGCGTACGGTCATCAGTACCGGCAGATCGGCGGACCTGGCCGCGGCGAAGGCATCGCTGATCTGCTTTTGATACGCCGTGCCGCCCAGACTGTTGGTCCACACGCCAAAGCGCACGAATCCGAAGCCCGCGGCCTTGATTTGCTCGGCGTCGGTGGGGGAGAAGGTCTGGATCTTCACCTGGACGCCGATGGTTTTGTTGGCGGCAAGTAGGGGGAACAAGTCACTGGCGTCAACCTGACTGGCTGCACCCAGCATTAACAGGGTTGAGGCGGTGAGCCGTTTGAAGCGTGCTGATTTCATGCCTGCGCTCCTGGCGGGTAATGACATTTTCCAATGGTTGATTCGTTACTTTCATTTGGATGCTCGCGAGGGCGCCAAGTGCACGAATGTTATTTTTTGTCAGGTAGTCAGTTCCGGAAAATCACAGTTATTTTTGGTCCGGTAATTCTGGTTGGGTGGCTTTTGGGGGCTGTGGTACTTAATGCACTTGTATTAACAGGGCGAATCTATTTCTCAGTGCCGCAAGGTCTTGTGGGTTCACTAAAGCCCACTCGAAACGTTGGCATATTGATATTACACGGGAAAGTAACCTTGTTCAGAAAGATCCTTGTCGTCTGCGTGGGCAATATCTGCCGAAGTCCGACAGCAGAAACTTTGCTGCGTAACGCGCTGGCCCCTTCAGCGATCACGGTGACCTCGGCGGGCCTTGCCGCGCGGGTTGGCGAGGCCATGGAGCCGTCGGCCCTCCAGGTTCTGGAAGACCATGGGCACAACGCCAAGGGGTTTAAGGCGCGGCAAATTACACCGGACATCGTCAATGAATCAGACCTGATTCTGGTCATGGAAAAAGAGCATGTAAAACAAGTACTGAAGATTGCCTCTCATGCCAGGGGCAAAGTGTTTCTGCTCGGAAAGTGGCAGAGCGAGCGAGAAATACAGGATCCGTATCGTCAAGGAAAGGCCGCTTTTATTCATGCCCATGCATTGATTGAAGATGCTGTTAGCTCATGGGCGCAGCGCCTCGGACATTGATGAATATTCTTCAGATCAGTGAATGGTAAGAACAGACTTATGCAGTTACCGTCAGTAATCGGCACCCGTGACAACGATCAAGACAGCATTGATCTTCTCGGCATATTTGGCTCTTTGATTGACCAGAAATGGTTGATCGGCGCGCTCACCGGTGCCTTCATGGCGACCGGCGTTGCCTATGCGGTTTTGGCAACGCCCGTGTACCTGGCGAACGCGCTGGTGCAGGTCGAACCGAAGAAGAACGACATGCTCGGGTTTTCCGATCTCAACAGCATGCTCGGCGGGCAATCGCCGTCGGTGACCGAAATCGGCATCATCAAGTCCCGCGCGGTGATCGGCAAAACGGTCGATGATCTTCGCCTTGATATCGACGTCACCCCCAACACCTTCCCGGTCATCGGCGGTTTTCTTGCCCGGCGTTATCGCGGCGAGACCGAGTTCAGTGTCGCGGCGCCGCGTTTGGGCCTGAACAGCTACGCCTGGGGCGGTGAGCGCCTGGAGATCAACCGGCTCAATCTGCCGAAAGAACTGCTGGGCAAGAAACTCACGCTGGTCGCTGACGAGCAGCATCGATTCCAGTTGTTCGATGAAAACGACAACTTGCTGGTCGAAGGCGTCGCCGGCGAAGCGTTCAAACAGGGCGATGTAGAAGGGCAGATCGCTCAGCTGTCGGCGAACCCTGGCACCCGCTTCGAAGTGGTGCGCAATCCACGGATCGTGACCATCCAGAGTTACCAGGATGCGCTGGATATTTCCGAGCAAGGCAAGGAGTCGGGGATTATTCGTCTGGCCCTGGCCAGCAGCGACGCGGCCGAGGCGGTGAAGATCCTCAATAAAATCGCTTCGTTGTATGTGCAGCAGAACGTGCAACGCACCTCGGCGGAAGCGGCGCAGAGCCTGGAGTTCCTGCAAGGCCAGTTGCCGCAGGTCAAACGTGACCTGGCCAAGGCCAGCGATGCGCTCAACGGTTATCAGACCCGCGGCAAGACAGTCAATATTTCCCTCGAAACCCAATCGGTGCTGGAACAGGTCGTCAGTCTGGACACCCGTATCTCCGAACTGAAAATGCAACAGGCGGAGATGGATCGCAAGTTCACCAAGCAGCATCCGGCGTACCGCGCGCTGCTGACCCAGATCGGCGAATTGACCCAGCAGCAGAAGGCGCTGGAGAGCAAGGCCCAGGACCTGCCTGCGACGCAACAGGAACTGCTGAACCTGACACGTGACGTGGAAGTGGCGTCGCAGATCTACACGCAACTGCTGAACAAATCCCAGGAGCTGGACATCGTCCGCGCCGGCGCAGTGGGTAACGTGCGCTTGATCGACACCGCGGATGTCGACCTGACCAGCCCGGTCAAACCGAAAAAAGCCTTGATCGTTCTGATTGCAACCTTCCTCGGCGCGTTTTTCGGGGTTGCGCTGGTGTTGCTGCGCAAGTCCCTGAGCCGGGGCCTGGAAGGTCCGGAGGCCATCGAGCAACTCGGCTTGCCGGTGTACGCGTCGATTCCCTACAGCGCGTTGCAACAGGAAGAGGACAGCAAAAAAGGGCGCGCCCGGGACGGCGCGGACAAGCCTGCCTACCTGCTGGCCCTGCGCAGCCCGACGGATCTGTCCATCGAGTCGATCCGCAGTTTGCGCACGTGCCTGCACTTTGCCGGGCTGGATTCGACCAATAACCGGATCATGATTTCCGGCCCGAGCCCACAGGTCGGCAAGACCTTCGTTTCTTCCAACCTCGCGGCAGTCATGGCGCAGAGTGGGCAGCGGGTAGTACTGATCGATGCCGACATGCGCAAAGGCCATCTGCACAAGACGCTGAACACTCCGATCGCCAACGGCTTGTCGGACCTGTTGGTCAAGCGCTGCAGCATCGAGCAGGCGATCAATAAAGTCGAAGTCGACAACCTGCATTTCATCAGTCGCGGGCAGGTCCCGCCCAATCCTTCCGAGCTGCTGATGCACGCCAACTTTCGCGAGCTGCTGGCGCAACTCAGCGAGCTGTATGACGTGGTGATCATCGACACGCCACCGCTGCTGGCGGTGACGGATGCGGCGATTGTCGGTCGCGAAGCGGGGATCAGCCTGATTGTCACGCGCTTCGGAGTGAACCCGGCCAAAGAGATCGAACTGACGATTCGTCGATTCGCCCAGAACGGCATCGAGTTGAAGGGCGCGGTGTTCAACGGCGTCGAAAAGCGCGCAGCCAGTTACTACGGCAACGGCGGCTACGGCTATTACAACTACGAATACGCGTCCGACAAATCCTGAGTGTCAGCGATTGTCCTTTCATGTTTGAAGTGGGTGAGTTGTGAAAAAAATACTGCACGTGGCAGAGACGATCAAAGGTGGCGTCGCGACGGTGATCCGCACGATTTCGGCTTCGCCCGAAGGCGACGCGGCAAACTATGAGCTGGTCTATCTGGTCCCGCAGGATCAGGAGAAGGAACTGCACGGGATTGCCGGGCAACAGATCCGCACCTTCGCCCGGACCGGACGCAATGTGCCGTCGTTGCTGCGCTTCGCCTGGCGAATGACCCAGGTGATGCTCAAGGAAAAACCCGATGTCGTGCATTTGCACAGCACCTTTTCCGGGGTTATCGGGCGTTGCGTGTGCGTGCTCCTGCGGCCTTGGCGCAAGCCGAAAGTCGTCTACTGCCCGCATGCTTTTTCGTTCCTGATGGAAAGCTCGCCGACCAAGCAGAAAGCCTACGCGTGGATCGAGCGGGTCTTGCAGAAAGTCACCGACGTGATCATCTGCGTCAGCCAGTACGAGCTCGACAAAGCCGCGCGATTCGGCATTGAGCGCAAGCGCATGAAGCTGATCTACAACGGCATTCATCACAAGGATGACGCGCCGAAAGCCAGCAGTTCCGAGCCGATTCATCTGCTCTTCGTCGGCCGTCTCGATTATCAGAAAGGCTTCGACGTGTTGCTCAAGGCTTTCGCCAACGTCCAGCGCAGCGACCTGAAACTGACGGTGGTGGGCAGTGCCGTGAACGAGGATTCGGTCGAGTGCCCGCCGATGGCAGGGGTTGAATACCTGCCTTGGGTGACGCCGAGCGAAGTCCAGGCGCTGTACCAGAAAGCCGATGCGCTGATCGTCCCGAGTCGCTGGGAAGGCTTTGCCATGGTGCCGCTCGAAGGGATGGCCATGGGCTTGCCGGTGATTGCCAGTAACTGCACGTCGCTGCCCGAACTGGTCACCAACGAGGTGTCCGGCTACGTCTTCCCCAGCGGCGACCACCAGGCGCTGGCCGATGTGCTGACGAAAATCCAGAAGCCGCGGTTGCTCGACCTTGGCAGCGAAGGGCGCAGCATCGTCCGCGAGCGCTTCAGCGCCGCGTTGATGATCCGCCAGACCTATGACCTGTATCGCGCCCCCACTTTTTAAGTAGAACTCAAGCATATGAACGTAACGATTTTGCATGGCTACAGTGCGTCCAACTCCGGTGACGGTCTGCTCGTGGATCTGGCCATTGCCCTGGTGCAGCGAAACTTTGGTGACGATACCTCGATCAGTGTCGTGGCCTCCGATCCAGAGTCCTTCAGCTATTTGCCGCACAAGCGTTTTGACGCGCCGGTCATGGCGGCCAAGGGGTTGGGGCGGGTCAAGCAGGCGGTGTTCCTCAACCAGTCCTACGCCGGTCTCGCCGACCTGTTGAAGAAAACCGATTTGATCGTCGGCGTCGGTGGCGGCTACATGCGCTCCAAAAGTGCCTTTGAACACATCAAGTTGAAACTGGGCCACGCCAAGCAACTGGAAACCGCGATCCTCAGCAAAGTGCCGTCGGTGTACCTGCCGCAAAGCATCGGGCCGTTCCATGGCGAGAGCAGCAAGATCGTCGAGCATTACGCCAGCGCCGATGCGGTGTTCGTGCGTGACAATCGCTCATCGGCGATTTTCGATGCCTGTGAAAATGTCTACCGCGCGCCGGATCTGGCGGTGCAGTCATTGGCCAGCAAAATCCTCATGCAGCCCAAGTTCACCCGTTGCGCGTCATCGCCCGCAACGGTGTGCGTGGTGCTGCGCAAGCCGCCGGAGTGGAGCAAGGAAAAGAAGGTCGCCTACGTGGCCAACTTGAAGTTGCTGCTGCAGCGCTTGAAGAACAAAAGCAAAGTGGTTTGCGCGGTCCAGAGCGCCGTTCGCGGCAACGATGACGGTGCGTTCTATCGCGAATTGGGCATTACCGAAGACCTGCTGCCATTGAAAGCGACGTTGGCCAAATATCAGCCGGACCTGGTGATTTCCGTGCGCCTGCACGGCGCCATCGAATCGCTGCTGTCCGGCGTCCCGGCGTACCACATCAGCTATGAGCGCAAAGGCTTCGGCGCCTATCAGGACATGGGCGTGGAAGACTGGGTGATCAACGGCGGCGATATCGATGTCGACACCATCATCAATACGGTCTACGCACCGAACGCACTGTCCAGTTTCGGCAAACGCCTGACCGACACCTGCCGCGAGATCGAGGCAAAAACCGTGGCCATGGATGACATCATCAAAGGTATCGTTCGATGATATTTCGGCTACTGCTTCGCGGCGGGGCATTGGGCGCGAAGTTTTTGCTGGTGCTGGCGATCACCCATTTCCTCGGTTATGAGGCGCTGGGCTTTTACGGCGTGGTGGTCGCCGCCTCGTTGATTGCGTCGAAGTTCTACAGCGTTGGCTTCAGTTCCGAAATCAATCGGCTGATCAGCGTCGGTGGCAGTTCGCGACGGGTCGTCGACAAGGTCCTGCTGCTGTACCTGGCCGTGGGGCTGCTGTTGTCGGTGGCGACGGTGTTGGTTTATTCGCTGTTTCAGGCAGTCGAGGCAACGACCGCGCTGATCCTCTGCGTGACGCTGGTGCTGCTCACCGAGCACCTGTCGTTCGAAATCAACTCCTTCGTGTTTTCCGCGCAGAAAGCCACGGCCGGTGCGTTGCTGTTTTTCATCAAGACCGGCCTCTGGGCGCTGTTGGCGGTGGGCGGGATGATGCTCGGCTGGGTGTCCGGTATCGCCAGTGTGCTGTGGTTGTGGGTTGTGGCCAACGTGCTGGTGATCGTCGCCGGTTACCTGATTGTGGTGAACGTGCACAAGGGCCGGGTGAGCGGCACACTGGCCACGGCAACCGTATGGAAGGCCGGGTTGCCGTTCTATCTCGGCACAGGGTTGATCGCGTTGAGTCAGTACGCCGAGCGCTTTCTGATTATCGACATCGAACCCTACGCCAGCCTCGGTAAATACGTGTACGCCTGGTCGGCGGCCAACACCTTGCAAGCGTTGTCCTACGCGGTGGTGGCGGTGGTCGGCATTCCGGTGCTCGCCAAGCGTTTTCAGGCGGATCAACAGCCGTTCACGGTCCGGCAATTGTTCGTCAACAAATGGGTCATGCGCTCGCTGGTGGTGTCCGCTGCGGTGGCTGTGCTGATTTATCTGTTCTTCAATGTCGTGCTTGATTACGTCGCCACCAGTGTTCCTCGCCCGGACAACGGGATCCTTTGCGTGTTGATCTTTTCCTTTGCGTTGCGCGCGATTGGCGACATCGTCTGGGGCGGTTTGATTGCCTCGAAAAACAGTCGTGTGTCACTGGCCGGTGCGGCGATCTGCTTGCTGGTTTCGGTGCCGGTCAGCTACCTGCTGATCAAACACTATTCGATCTACGGCGCTGCCTGGGGCAACGTCTTTGCGATCATCGTGCAGCTCGGCGTGATTGCCGTGTTGACCCGTGTGACCCGGCCGAAAGGGGCTCTGGCATGGGGTTGAAGCTGCCGTGCATCGAGTTTCGCGGCAAGAAACTCGATTCCTCGATTTCGTTCCTGATCCTGTTCACCGGGTTGTTTCTGTCGGTGGCCATGCCGCTGCTGATCCCCCGCGATCCTGGCCCGGATGCCATGACCTTGTGGTCGTCCTACGCCCGTGCCGACAACTGCAATTTCTGGAACCCGTTCTCGCCGGATCGCTCTTCCTACGAGTGTTCGGCGTTCCTGCTGCGGCCCACCGGGATCAATCTGACCAATGCCTGGGCCTACGGCATGTTCTGCAATTTTTTCCTCACGGCGATTCCGGTGGTGGTCTTCCGGCGCATGCCGCTGGCGATTTTCGGCACGCTGTGTCTGTGGGGCATCGTTCGCTCGTTTTTCCTTGAGAACCTGACCAAGGAAATCATTGTGTCGGTGGCGGTGTTGAGCATTTTGCTCAGCTCGTTGACGCGCAAGTATCGCGGCGGGTTTTTCCTCTCGGCGGTGATCTACGGCGTGCTGATCCGGCCCTACTGGATTCTGTTTTCACTGTCCTGGGTCGGCGTCTGCGTGATGAAGAAGTACGTCTCGCGCTTCACCTTCTTCCTGATGCTGTTCCTGTTCTACCTGGCGGTCGCCATGGCGATCCAGGTGGCGCTCGGGTTTCCGGTGTCGTCGATTCGAGCCAGTAACAACGAACTGCGCACGGCGGGCGAGGAGGGTTCCAAGTCGTTGATCGTCTCGTGGCTCAGCGGCAGCGACTTTGTCTCGCAGGCGCTGGACTCGATGATCATCTTCTTCCGGCTGTCGTTCCCGGTGGAACTGATTCTGCTGTCCGGGCCGGGGCAGGTGATCTTCGTGGCGTTGATGATCATGACCGCGTTGCTGCTGTTCAAAGTCATCACCTCGACCGATTACAAAGGCGCGCCGATCCAGACCAAACCCAAGGAACTGATCGCGATTCCGCTGGCGTTCCTGCTGGTTCAAGGCCTGTTCGAGCCGGACTTCGGCTCCTTCGCCCGGCACTTCTCGATGGTGGTGCCGGTGTTGTTCGTGGGGCTGGGATTGATGCTGCGAGCAAACAAGCCGGTGCAGGTTGAATCAAGAATTCTGAATTGAGGCAGGTGCTTTATGTCGAGCAAGAAAAAGTCCCTGGAGATCGAAACCCTGCGTGGCCTGGCGTGCCTGCTGCTGGTGCTCTATCACGTCATCGGCCCGTTGGGCGGCGGCTTGAAAATAGACCTGGGCTCGCCGTTCCGGGTGATCGCCGATTCGATGGTGTATGTGCGCATGCCGCTGTTCACCTTTATCTCGGGCTACATCTACTCCATCTACAAAATCCGCGGCAATGACTTCTCCGCGTTCTTCAGCGGCAAGGTGCGACGTTTGATCGTGCCGCTGTTTTGCGTGGGCGTACCGTTCTCGGTGTTGCAGGCGGTGGGGCCGGGTGTGAACAAGGACGTCGGTGTGATCGATGCGTTGTTGTCGTTCTGGCTGCCGGTCAACCACTTCTGGTTTTTGCAGGCGGTATTCATCATTTTCATGTTCGTCGGCCTGCTGGAGTGGCGTGGTTTGCTGCGCACGGCGACGCGCTTGTATCTGCTGTTTGCCTTTGCGGCAGTGCTGTTTTTGTTGCCGCCTTTCAAGCTCGATGCGTTTGGCATCAACGGTGCAACCTACCTGCTACCGTTTTTCGTGGCGGGGATGATCGGCCAGGAAAATGTCGAAGCGTTGAAGCAACGGTTCAAGGTGATCGGGCCGTTGGTGTTTGTGTTGATCTCGCTGACGCTGCTGTACGTGGCGGCGGTGGATCGCGAGTTGATCGTCGATCGCCGCAGCCTGATTGGTTTGACCGTGGGTTGCGTGTCCTGCATTGCGTTGCTGTCCAGTGACATGCGCTCGAAGTGGCTGACCTGGCTCGGTGGGTATTCTTACGCGATCTTCCTGTTCCATGTGTTGTTTGCCGCCACTTCGCGGTTTGTCCTGGGGCGTTTGGGCGTGAAGGACGAAAGCCTTCTGGTGCTCGGTGGCCTGGCGTGTGGCTTGCTGGGGCCGGTGGTTCTATCGATGGTTTTCAGTCGATTCAACTTCACCTCCGTGCTGTTCCTGGGTGAGCGCGCGGCGGCTAAAAAACCGCCGGCAAACGTCGCCCCGGTGCCCCAGACTTGAGGTTTGTCCGAGTGAAGGAAACGATGCATGTTGGCAGTTGATGACGTCCAGCCTGTTGCGGCGTCAGTGATCGAGGTTGGCGACGCTCGCGAACGGTTTGGCCAGTGGCGCGAAGGGAAGGGCGGGAAGGTCCTGTCGATCTCGGTGATCGGCGACAGCTACAGCGCCGGGCAGGATTTCTATCTGAACAAACTGGTGCAGCGGCTGGCCGGGGAGACGGGTTTCGCCGGCCCCGGCTATGTCGGTTTCAACCACGGTGCGGCGCTTGGCGGCACGCATTTCAAGTACACCCGCAGCAGCGAAAAGTACTTCGGCGGTGACTGGCAAGTGTCCGCCCTTGGCCAGGCCAGTCCCGACAGTCGCACCCTTACCGGTCGGCCCGGCGCCTGGCTGCAGATCGATGCCAGCCCGACACCGGCCATCAACACGGCTGTCACCCAAACGAAATTGCTCTACCTGGGCAATGGTGAATCCAATGAGGTGCGCTACCGCTGGGCACCGTCGCAAACCTGGCAGCCATTGACGCTCGCAGGCTCAGGGGTTCAGGAAGTGCCACTGCCAGGCACCTCGGCAGCGCAAGACTGGGCGTTCCGGCTGGAGGTGGTGAAAGGCGCGCCAACGCTCTTCGGCCTGTGGATGAGCAACGATCAGGGCGGCGTGCGGGTGTCCAAGCTGGCGGCGTCCGGTGCGGCGTCCGCTGACTTCTACCACAGCGATAGTCGTTGGCAGGCGCAGTGGAAGACGGTGGTGTCGAAGATTCCCGCCGACATCTACCTGATCATGCTGGGCGGTAACGACCAGGGTTTTGGCGTGAAGCCCGAGCAGTACCTGAAGAACATTCAGGGTTTGGTGAGGATGGTCCGCGAGATCCAACCGGCAGCGAGCATCAACCTGATCCTGCGTCAGGACACGACGCGTTCCAGCGCTTACCCGATGTCGGCTTATGCGCAAGTCCTGGAGCCTTGGGCGCGCAAGGAACACCTTGGTTACGCCAATCTGCAGTGTGCGTTTGGCACCGACTTCAAGGGCTATGCCGCCACCATGATCGGCCCGGACAAGATTCATCCGGTGCCGGCCACGGGTGGGAAAGTGATTGCCGATTACTTCTATCGCTGGATTGTTGGCGGGCAGGACCGCTGCGATGCAGGCTTGATGTAGGAGCTGCCGCAGGCTGCGATCTTTTGATTTTGTTTTTCCAGATCAAGTCAAAAGATCGCAGCCTGCGGCAGCTCCTACAGAGAGCTGCGGCAATTTTCGAATGTCTCCAGATGAGCGAGCAGCTCTGCTGTCTTGAGCGGCATCAGTTGCGTAGCACAACGGGTTTCCACGTTGATGATGATGGCCGGGTCGTTGCAGCCAATGCGCACCCGGAACCGCCAGTCGCTGAAAATCACTTTCAGACCGTCGCGGTCATCGATTTCCAGCGCCTGCCCGCGGTAAAGCCTTTTCAGGTGAGCGAGGAGGGGATAGGGGTCGGGCATCGGCCGGCGGATGTCTCCGGAAGAGGGAAACATGCCGATTCGTTCCACCAGCAGAGTGGGGCCGAGCCAGGACTCGTTGGCGCTTGGCAACCGCTGATGTCGCGATAACGAGGACATCACCCCGAGGTTGCCCACCTCCATTTCAATATATGCCGAGAGCTTTTTAATGTTCATGGTTGGCCTGCTTGAAATGAAGAGTGGGCGTCGGGTGTTGGAGCCGTCTTAGCGGCCTTTCAAGTACACGTTTTCGTAGCAGAAGTTGGTCGCCTGCAAGTAACCCTCGGCATCACCGCAGTCGAAGCGCAAACCCTTGAACTTGTAGGCCAGCACACAGCCGTCCTGCGCCTGTTTCATCAGCGCGTCGGTGATCTGGATTTCCCCGCCTTTACCCGGTTCGGTGTCGGCGATCAGGTCGAAGATATCCGGCGTCAGAATGTAGCGGCCGATGATCGCCAGGTTCGACGGGGCGTCCTGCGGGGCCGGTTTTTCCACCATGTTGTTGACCCGGTAGATCCCGTCGGAGATCGGCTCGCCGGCAATCACGCCGTACTTGTGGGTCTGGTCGCGCGGTACTTCCTGGATGGCCACGATCGAGCAGCGGAATTTCTTGTAGAGCTCGATCATTTGCGTGAGGACGCCATCACCTTCCAGGTTCAGGCACAGGTCATCGGCCAGTACCACGGCGAAGGGTTCGTCGCCGATCAATGGGCGGCCACTGAGAATGGCGTGGCCCAGGCCCTTCATTTCCACCTGGCGGGTGTAGGAGAAGGTGCAGGTGTCGATGAGCTCGCGGGTTCCGGCCAGGAACTTCTCTTTCTCTGTGCCGCGAATCTGGTGCTCCAGCTCGTAGCTGATGTCGAAGTGGTCTTCCAGCGCGCGCTTGCCCCGCCCGGTGACGATCGCCATGTGTTGCAGGCCGGCGTCCCGTGCTTCTTCGACGGCGTACTCGATCAACGGCTTGTTGACGATCGGCAGCATTTCCTTGGGCATGGCTTTGGTCGCCGGCAAGAAACGAGTGCCATAGCCGGCAGCGGGGAACAAACATTTACGAATCATAAAAGTATCCTGGACAGTCATGGAACACAGCCAACGGGTGCGCGCAATAATGAGTGATTGCAAGTTTCAATGTTTATTGAAGGCTTACTTTAATACCTGAGTATGGCCACTAGTGGCAAATAGCAATGTGCGGATAACACGACAATGTTATGAGATGTCGGGTTGATAGTTGTTGGTTATTTTTAGTCGGTATCTGTTGATAGTGGTGCGTGCGTCGGAATGCTAATAAGTATCCCGCAATACAGTTTGGCCTGAAAAAATATTTATTGCCAGTCGTTGAACTAATTTTGTTTTGGGTTGTTGTCGCTCTTATTTGTGTGGTTCAGCACACAGCTTTAACAAGAGGGGCTTGACACGCAACTTCGCACTTTTCCCACTATGGACCGCGCTATGAAAATTCTGGTAACGGGTGGAACTGGATATATCGGTTCGCACACCACGCTCGCACTGCTTGAAGCAGGCTATGAAGTTGTTGTGCTGGATAATCTTTGCAACAGCAGCGATGCGGCATTGCACGCGGTGGAAGCCATTTGCGGCAAGAGTGCGCTGATGGTTCGCGGTGATGTGTGCGATCGGGCTTTGCTGGACCGGATCTTCCAGCAGCATGCCATCGATGCCGTCCTGCACTTTGCCGGCCTCAAGGCCGTGGGCGAGAGCGTGCGCAAGCCGCTTGAGTATTACGAGACCAACGTCAGCGGCAGCATCACGCTGTGTCAGGCGATGGCCGCCGCCGGGGTGTTTCGCCTGGTGTTCAGTTCGTCGGCCACTGTATACGGCGAACCGGAGCAGATGCCGATCCGCGAGGATTTCCCCACGGGCAACCCGACCAATCCCTACGGTCAATCCAAGCTGATCGTCGAAAATGTGCTGCGCGACCTGGCCCTGGCCGAGCCGCGCTGGAGCATCGCGCTGTTGCGTTACTTCAACCCGATCGGCGCGCATGACAGCGGTCATCTGGGCGAAGACCCGAGCGGCATTCCGAATAACCTGGTGCCCTACATCAGCCAGGTGGCGGTGGGCAGCCTGCAAGAGTTGTCGATCTTCGGCAACGATTACCCCACGGTCGACGGTACCGGGGTGCGGGACTACATCCACGTCGTGGACCTGGCGGACGGCCATCTCAAGGCCTTGCAGTCCATCGCCGGGCGCACCGGCATTCATACCTGGAACCTGGGCACGGGCGATGGCTACAGCGTGCTGCAAGTACTGCGGGCGTTCGAGCAGGCCAGCGGTCAGCCGGTGCCCTATCGGATGATGCCGCGTCGCTCGGGTGATATCGCCGAGAGCTGGGCCGACCCTTCCAAAGCGGAGAAGGAACTGGGCTGGAAGGCCACGCGCAACTTGCAGGACATGGTCACGGATACCTGGCGCTGGCAATCGAATCATCCCAAAGGCTTCCTGGGATGATGGCGTTTTAGCCCAATGTTATTTCCGGTCAGGTTGTTAGATATCGTCGGGAAAATACACTGGCTATGCCTTTTGCAAGTCCGTAGATATAAACCTGCCGTTCGACTTTTATCAGTTGGGTAAGACTGTGAAAGAACAACGGATCTTGTTCGCATTTTTCGCGGACTTGAACTCTACCACCTCTAACGTAATGCCCGATTTCTATCAGGTTGAATGTTAGAAAGGAGTTGATATGAAGAAAGTGATGGCAATTGCCCTGTTGACGATGTTGAGCAATTGGGCGTCCGCGGTAGAAGCGCCGCTTACAACTGCGACCAATGTATTGGGTAACGTGGCGGCGACTCAAGCCACTGCAGCCAGTACTGCAATGGTCGCCAGTGCAGTAGCGGCGTCCAACAGTGGTGGAAGTGCAAACGGCGGTACGACGGGTACGACAGGTACCACGGGTACAACCGGCACGCACAACTAACTGAAGCACCTGTTGGAGCAGTACAAGGTCGCCCGATGAAAATCGGGTGACTTTGTTTTTAGATTCGCCCTTGAATAGCGTAGTGCCATTATGACTCGTAGTTTTTCTCTTTTAATGTTGGCAAGCATCGCTTTACAAGGTTGCATGTTTTCCCCCGGCCAATACCTGAGCACCAGTGATATCACACGCCAGGGCGCCAGCGAGAGCAGCCGGGTAGAGCTCATTCCGATCACGCCCAAGCTCATCTCCATGAACAGGGCCACGCAAAAGCGTGAGTCCGTGCCGACGGAACTGTTGGCGGCCCCGGCCGAGTACCGCATCGGCAGTAACGATGTCCTGTACATCACGGTCTGGGACCACCCGGAGCTCACCGCACCCTCCGGCGCGCAGCAGCAGATTGATGCCAACGGTCGTCTGGTCCGTGCCGATGGCACGCTCTACTACCCGTTTATCAAAGAGGTCCAGGCGGCCGGTAAAACCGTCCAGCAACTGCGATCGGACATCGAAGAAAGGCTGTCGGCCTTCATCGCGGACCCGCAGGTGGATGTCGCCGTGTTGCGCTTTTCCAGTCAGAAAGTCGTGGTGACGGGCGCCGTTTCGAAGGCCGGTCCGCAAGCGATTTCCACCAACCCGCTCAGTGTGGTCGAGGCCCTCGGTTCTGCCGGTATCGATACGGCGAGTGCCGACCTGTCCGGCCTGATGCTGACGCGAAACGGGCGGGTCTACACGCTCAATCTCGACACGCTCAACCAGCCGGATTCCGAGTTGCAGAACGTCTACCTCAAGGGTGGCGATCAGCTGTATCTGCCGTACAACGACAAAAAGCGCATCTACGTCATGGGCGAGGTCAACCAGCCCCGCGCACTGAGCTTCAAGACCGCCACCATGAACCTGTCCGATGTGCTGGGCTCGGTCGGCGGATTGAGTCAGACCACCTCCAACGGTAACGCCGTGTACGTGATCAGGGGGGTTGAAAACCTCGATGTCGAACCGGCGAAGGTCTACCAACTGCAAGCAGAATCACCGACCGCCATGGCGCTGGCCACGCACTTTGAAGTGCGTCCCCAGGATGTTGTCTACGTAGGTCCTGCCAACGTGACTCGCTGGAATCGCTTCGTCAGCCAATTGGTGCCGTCGGCAGCGATTGTCGGTACGGGCGCTTCCGCGGCGAAGAACATGAGTGAAGTCAGCAGCAACAGCAGCAATTAAGGCCGGGTCCGATCGTGAGAACGTTGAATGTTGGCGTCTGCTTGATAGCGGCCTTGATGTTGTGTGGCTGTAACCCATTGATGGTCGCTTCGATGACCAATCTCAAGTCAGCGGTGGCGGGGCCGGATGAGGTGGACGTGACGGCGGCCCAGGTGGCGGATGTGCGCTATCCCCAGCTCAAGCTGACCACGCCGTCCGGTTCCGGCGTGCTGGCGCTGGTGCGTGAGCGCGGCGACCTGCAGTTCTGGGTCGCGGGTGGCAAACAGGTTCTGCTCATGCGCGACGGTCTCGCGGTGCGCAGCATCGGCCTGGGCCTGGGCGGCGATCTGGACGGGACGCGCCTTGCCGACGTCTCGCCTTTCAAGCAAGGCCTCCACCAAGTGCCGGATGGCTACACCAGCCAGCGCTGGATCGATCTCTACCAGGGCCAGGAAGTCGGGGTGACCTTGAACAGTCGCTTCTCCCGCAAATCCATGGAAACCCTGGAAATCCTCAACAAGGAATACGCCGTGCTACGTGTCGATGAGCAGATTGACGCGCCGGCCATCGGCCTGCGTGCGACCAATCGTTACTGGGTCGATCCCGTTGACGGTTTCATTGTGCAGAGTGAGCAGCAACTGACCTCGCAACTGCGGGTCAAGATCGTGCAACTGACCCCAGACCGCAGGCATGCCCGGTGAAGCGGGTCAGGGCTCTATCGGCGTGCCTGCTGTTGATCACCGGCCTCAGCCATGCAGCGGTCACCGTCACCGGTGACGTTGCCAACCCGGGGGCGGTCGAACTGCCGCCGGGCGGGCGATTGCTGGACGTGATCAGCGTGGCGCAGCCCAATGCCGAGAGTTACTGGTTGGCGGGCGTATTGCTGCGTCAGTCCCTGGTCGAGCAACAGGCCCGGCTAAAGGCCGGGGTGCTGTTCGATCTGGACGTGTTGCAGCGCATGGCCGTGCTTTTCGACAGGCCGAGCCGGGCTGCCCTGGCGGTGCGGTTGGCCGAGCAAGTCAGGCACATGCCGGTCACCGGGCGCCAGGTGGCCGTTCTGGACCCGGTCGCCGTGGAAGTCGGGTTTGCCCGCAACATTCGCCTGGACGACGGCGACCGCCTGATCTACCCGTTGCGGGTCGACGAAGTCGAGGTGCTCGGCGCTGTCACCGAGTCGTGTCGGTTGCCCTATCAACCACTGCAAGAGGCCCGCGATTACCTGCAGGGCTGCACGCCGCTCGAGGACGCTGACGCCGATTACCTGTGGTTGATCCAGCCCAACGGCGTGTCCCGACGGGTCGGCATTGCCCACTGGAATCGCGAGAGCGGGCAGATACCTGCCGCCGGCAGCAAGATTCTGGTCCCGGTCAAAAGCGATGACCTTGATCCGCCTGTCCCTGAACTGAATCAGCAGTTGGCCGAATTTGTCGCCACGCAGTTGGCTGAGGTGGTTCGTTGAATTTACGTTTTGCAGCCGTATTGTTATTGCCCTGTGGTCTGGCTCATGCAGAACCACGCATTACCCAAAATGATTTCGGTGGCGCGGGCTTGTTGCAAACGCCGACGGCGCGCATGGCGCCGGCCGGTGAGTTGAGCCTGAATGCCAACCGCACCGAGCCCTACAGTCGCTACAGCGTTTCGCTGCAGCCACTTGAGTGGCTGGAAGGCTCGTTTCGCTACACCGCGATCACCAACCGTCCTTACGGCCCCGAATCGTTGAGCGGCAACCAGAGCTACAAGGACAAGGCGGTCGACCTCAAGGCCCGCCTGTGGGAAGAAACCCATTGGGCGCCCGAGGTGGCCTTGGGCTTCCGGGACATCGGTGGTACAGGCCTGTTCTCCAGTGAATTCGTGGTGGCCAACAAGCGCTACGACAATTTTGATTTCAGCGCCGGCATTGCCTGGGGTTACCTGGGCAACCGCGGTGACTTCGAGAACCCGCTGGGCTACCTCGGTGATCGCTTCAAGACCCGGCCGGCCAACGAAGGCACCGGTGATGTCAACGCCGGGGCCTATTTTCGCGGCAGCCCTTCCTTTTTCGGCGGCGTGAGCTACCAGACACCTTGGGATCGGCTCAGCCTGAAACTCGAATACGAAGGCAACGATTACAAGCACGAACCTAAGGACAACCCGATCAAGCAGGACTCGCCGATCAACCTCGGCGCGATGTTCAAGCTGACGGATTCGATAGACCTCAGCGCGGCGTGGGAGCGCGGCAATACGGCGATGTTCGGCGTCACCTTTCACACCAACTTCGCCAGCCGCAAGGCGCCGGCCAAGACGTTCGATCCGCCGGCTGAGCCGTTGCCGGCGAAGGCGCCGAGCACCGAGATGGATCAGGTCAACTGGGCCGATGTGTCCCGGCGCCTGCAGCAAAATGCCGGGTACAAGGTCGAGCGCATCAGCCAGCGCGATTCGGAGTTGATCGTGTATGGCGAGCAGCAGCGTTACTTCCATTCGGCCAAGGCCGTTGGTCGTGCGAGCCGGGTTCTGGACAACAGCGTCAACGACGATATCGACTGGTTCACCGTGGTGAACGAGCGCTACGGCCTGCCGCTTGAGGAAACCAGCGTGCCTCGGCAAACCTTCCGCGAAGTGATCAACAACGAGGAGCCGCTGCAAACGCTGCACCGCACCACCGAGATCAATCCGGCGATGCCGCACAACGAGAAAACCCTCTACACCGAAGCGCTGCAGCCATTCGCTTATGGCGTCGGGCTGGGCTTCAAACAGAACGTCGGTGGCCCCGATGGCTTGCTCTATCAGTTCAGCGCCGACGCGGACGCCGAGTACCGCTTCAACCGCAACACCTGGTGGAGCGGTTTGCTCAGTGCCAACCTGATCAACAACTTCGACAAGTTCACCTATGACGCACCCAGCGGCTTGCCCCGCGTGCGCACGGACTTGCGCCAGTACATGACCACCTCCGATGTCACCATGCCGTTGTTCCAGGTCAGCCATGCCGAGCAGTTGGACAAAGACCTGTATGGCATGGTGTACGGCGGTTACCTGGAGTCGATGTTTGCCGGCGTTGGGGGCGAGGTGCTGTTCCGTCCGACCGGCGAGCGCTGGTCGGTGGGCGCGGACCTGAACTACGTCCGCCAGCGTGAGTTCGACCAGGGGTTTGGTTTGCGTGATTACTCGGTGTTGACCGGCCATATCACCGGCTACACCGACTTGCCCCACGATACGCTGGCAGCCATCAGCGTCGGGCGTTACCTGGCAGGTGACTGGGGCGGCACCCTGGATATCTCGCGGGAGTTTTCCAACGGCGTACGGTTTGGTGCCTGGGCAACCATCACCACCGCAACCGGCCCTCAATACGGCGAAGGTAGTTTCGACAAAGGCATCTACCTGTCCATTCCGTTCGACGAACTGATGAGCATGTCGACCATGCGCCGCGCCAACCTCGTCTGGTCGCCACTGACCCGGGACGGCGGTGCACGGCTCAATCGCAGCTACCAGTTGCACTCCA
Source organism: Pseudomonas grandcourensis (assembly GCF_039909015.1). NCBI lineage: Bacteria > Pseudomonadati > Pseudomonadota > Gammaproteobacteria > Pseudomonadales > Pseudomonadaceae > Pseudomonas > Pseudomonas grandcourensis. The sequence continues at coordinate 4,636,849 of NZ_CP150919.1, read as the reverse complement.
TGACCGACAGCCGCGACGACGACATGTTCTACCGCAACTTCGAGAAGATCACCGAGTAACCTGTAGGAGCGAGCCTGCTCGCGATGGCGTTGGTACATTCAGCATTGATGTTGACTGACCCGACGCTTTCGCGAGCAGGCTCGCTCCTACAGTGGTTTTTTGGTGAACCGGAGATCCAGGCAGCGCCTCAATCCCCTGTGGGAGCGAGCTTGCTCGCGATGGCGTCGGCACATTCAGCATCAATGTTGACTGACCCGCCGCTTTCGCGAGCAGGCTCGCTCCTACAGTGGTCTTTTGGTGATCCAGAAATCCGGCCAGTCTCAAATCACAGCCACAAAAAAGGGGACTTGCGTCCCCTTGCGGTATTGCCTTGCGCAGCCCTAAACCATCAGTAGATGTCCTTCGACAACAAGGTGAACGGCGTCTTCACCAGAATCTTCAGGTCCAGCCACAACGACCAGTTGTTGATGTACTTGAGGTCGATCTCGACACGCTTCTGCATCTTGTCGATGGTGTCGGTCTCGCCACGGCAACCGTTGATCTGCGCCAGGCCAGTGATGCCCGGTTTGATTCGATGGCGCGCCATGTAGGCGAGAATTTTCCCGGAGTAGTAGTTGTTGTGCGCGATGGCGTGAGGGCGCGGGCCGACCAGTGCCATGTGTCCTTGCAGCACGTTGAACAGTTGCGGCAACTCGTCCAGCGACGTGCGACGGATAAAGCGTCCGACGGCAGTGATTCGCGAGTCGTTACGGCTGGCCTGTATGACCTCATGATCATCGTGCAGGCGCATGGATCGGAACTTCCAGACCTGAATCACCTTGCCGTTCCAGCCATGGCGGTCCTGCTTGAAGAACACCGGGCCGGGGGAGTTGAGCTTCACCGCCAGTGCAATGACCAGCAACACCGGGCTCAGCAGGATAATGGCCAGCAGGGCCACGCTTTTCTCCACCAGGCTTTTACTCAGCGCGGCAGTGGGTCGGCTGGTCAGCGGACTTTCGTTCAAGTAGATCGCCGGCAGGCCGTCCACGACTTTCACCGAGTGATTGAGCAGCGTCAGGCTGTTCAAGTCCGGCACCCAGACCACGTCAACGTTGGCATCCAGCAAATCGACGTACATGGCTTCGATTTTTGCCGCTTCCGACAGGGGCAGCGTGATGTACAAACGGCGGATGTCATGGGTCTTGATCAGTTCCAGCAGGTCTTCCTGGGCGCCGACGATGCGCGGTGCGCCCGGCTCCAGGGAGGGAAGGGCGCCGTTGCTGACCAGGCCTACCAACGGCAGGTTTTCGAGGTCGCTCAGCTTGTTCGCCAATCCCAGCGCCAGTTCACCGGTGCCGACGATCAGGGTTTTATGCTCGCTTTTGCGTGACCGCTGGTAGAACTTCGAGAACGCATGCAGCGGCGCATACAGCAACGCCTGGCCGAGGAATCCATACACCGCCCAACCCAGGATGACTTGTCGGGAAAACAGCTCATCGGCCTTGCAGATAAACGCGATGCACGCCAGTGCCGCCATCGTCATGGACCAGCCCATGAGCAGGCGTCCAAGCCCTGACAGATAATTGTCTCTTTTGCGGTACACACCGCTGAACGTATAAGCCGGAACCGAGGCCAGTACGGCGAGCGTTGCGCACATCCGGTAATAGAACTCGACCGTTCCAGTGTGCCGCTCGGCAAGTATGAACAATAGAGAAACTACAAAGCCCTGTGCCAGCGCCCATTGCCCCCAAAAGGTAAGTCCCTTGAGGCCGGTGTTTCGATTGATACTAAGAGTAAGATCCATACAATATCCCCAAAAGACGTCCATTCAGGTTTCGACAGTTGAAATCCGAGTTGTTAAGCAGACTTGTTATTGTTGTTGTAGCGAGTGTCCTGAGGTAACAACGTCGATATGCCGAACTGTCGTCAGTCAATAGACTAAGTTATTGGCGGAGATGCTGTCTGACGAGTTCTAACAAGATGGCAAAGTGCCAACTATCAAGATTTTAGAAAAAGTTGAGCGTTAGAAAAGGTCGAATGGAAGAGGGTGAATAATTAGAGTGGTGTTTGGTATTGTAGGAGGGGTGGGGATGAGGGCGGTCTGACTGGCGCGGAGGTTGAAGCCAAACAGAGTGCTTTTCTTATTGTTGTAGTCGCACTGTTTCTGTTTGTTTTATTCGCTGAAGGTAGAGGTGTTACGCCACGACTTCCTGGATCAGGCAATAGCCACGATTTCTTACTGCACGAAACAGTCGTTCACCGTTACTGGCCATTTTGAATTTGTCTTGCAACCGACTCAGGCACATTTCCAGGCCACGATATTGTTCCGGCTCCCTGCCGATGCTGAGGATCAGTTCGTCTCGACTGACGACACGCTCTTCATGGTGCAGCATTTTCTTTACCAGCGCGGCTTCCAATCCGGTCAGGCTGATCTCGACGCCCTCTTTTACCAATGCGCTTTGATCCTGATCGAGTTGCCAGGCTTCACTGTAAGGAGTGTCGCCCTCGATGGTTCGCGCAATATCGTTGGCTGCCCCGGCTGTTGCCGGCATGCTGTGGAATGGATTCGTCGATTGCGCTGCCAGCCATTCGGATTCCAGGGTGGCCAGTAGTCGCTGTGTATCATGTTCGATACTGCGCGCTACATTCTTCCTTGAAACGCTTGGGTAGCTGAACTCCATCAGCACAGGAGCGGAAGAGGGCGAAGCAACACCTTCAATAAACATTTGTGCCTGGGAGGTGCCAAACGAGTTAAAGCGCTCACTGGACAGGATGGTCTCAAGTTCACGCTGCGAAGTAGTGCTGTGGGTCACGACGACAAAGTATTTTCTTGGGAGGGTTGTACTAGTTTCCATGTCTCTCTCCTGAAGTACACACCAAATTTGGCTAAAAGATGATCGGCAGGGGAGTAATGACTCCCTCGGAAGTAATCGAAAGGCAGGGTCTGGGCCCAAATTTGGCCCTCGATAGGTTCCACTCGATCTACAGCTATAGAATAAACTTTTATTGTTATGGTCCGATGTTGCCACGCTCATGAAATCGATAAGTACCTTTGGTATGAAATACAAAACACGATGAGGTCGAGATCTTTATACCGTTGAGGAATTTGATGCTAAAGCGCCATCCCTTCTGTGTATCAGGGGGTTGAGATCAACCCCCTCATCAACCGGTAACCATGCCCCCGGATGCTCTGGATGGCGTTTGTGCCATACATGTCCTTGATTTTTCCACGAAGGCGGCTGATCGATTTTTCCAGCGCCCTGGGGTCATAAAAATTGCTGTTGAGCCCCATGATGTTGGCGATTTCATCGTGACTTAGTATGTGGTTACTGGTTTGCGCAAAGGCTTCCAGGATCTTCATTTCTGCAAAGGAGATATCCAGCTTCTTGCTGGTACCCAGTAGACAAATACGGGTGGGGTCCAATATCAAATTGATATCTCTTTGCCATTCTTCACTGTTGAAGAACTCGGCGAGCAACTCAGAGCTTTCTTCGGAAAGGGTATTGAGCTTGATACAGTAGTCGGCCCCCGCAAGATAGTACTTGATCTTGTTGTAGGTGCCTCGGCCCGTGATCACCGCGCAAATGATGGGTTTCAAGTTGCCGCTGCGCAGGTTTTCCACTAGCGCGAGGCTTTCCTCGAGGGCTTGGGGGCTGTCGATGATGATGAAGATGGCGCGATACGAACCAGAGCGTTCATTCTTCTTGAATGAACTAGTGTAGGAGTTGGCCTCTAGTGCCATATCGGTCCGCACATGCCTTGCGACTAGCGCTCTAAAATGTTCAGCCACGCCACGGGTACGACCCAGAGTGAGAACTCCGGGTTCATCGTTTGTCTGGCGCTGGCTTCTAGTCGCTAAGTTCCCTGTAAGCATCATGCATTGACTCGAATAGGTGCTGACATCGGGATGTTAAAGCACCGGTTCTCATCTGTGACTGACAATTGGTAACATTCACGCGATTTTTAGACGTGGCTCCCGAGTTTTCTAACAATAGTTAAGCTTTTCAAGCTTTTAGTTGACTTTTTTCGGCGGGCTGAACTAGTGAGATGGACTCGTTAGATGGTGGCAATATGGAATTGTGCCACTATTTTGAAACGATGGCGATTTGTTTTTATGTCCTTTTGCCACTGTTTGGCCCACTGCGTGCCACCATTCATGCCAGGGTACTGAATCCACTAAGAATCACAAATAGTGTGAGGGCGATCACACTTTATTGAGTGGCGAGACTTTTTTCCACTAAATACCTAAATATATTTCCGAGGTATTCGTACCCGGACGATTATTAACATGGCTTGAGTGTGTCTTTTGATAAGACATATTCTCCCTCGCTACATCAGGTAATGGGTGTGGATGTCTCGAATGTTTTGCTTGAGCTACTCAATATCTGAGTGCAGTTGACGGAGCGTTCCCACAGAACGCTCTGACGGAGGATTAATGGATTTCTGGACCCTTTTCAAAGTGTTGATCTTGGGCGCGGTAGAGGGCCTGACTGAGTTTTTGCCCATCTCCAGTACGGGCCACCAGATTATTGTTGCGGACTTGCTGGAGTTTGGCGGTGAACGCGCCATGGCGTTCAATATCATTATTCAGCTGGGCGCAATTCTTGCCGTTGTCTGGGAGTTTCGCCGCAAGATTTCAGAGATCGTCATAGGACTGCCGACCCAACGCAATGCACAACGATTCACCCTGAACGTGCTGATCGGTTTTCTTCCGGCCGTGGCTCTGGGTGTCCTGTTCGCCGACCAGATTCATCACTACCTGTTCAACCCGATCACCGTGGCAGTCGCCTTGGTCGTGGGCGGCATTGTCATGTTGTGGGCGGAGCAGAGGGACCACGTGGTGCACGTCGACCATGTCGACGACATGCGCTGGTCGGATGCGCTGAAGGTAGGTTTCGCGCAATGCCTGGCGATGATCCCGGGCACTTCCCGCTCCGGATCGACCATTATCGGCGGCCTGCTGTTTGGCCTGTCGCGCAAGGCCGCCACCGAGTACTCGTTCTTCCTGGCGATGCCCACCATGGTCGGTGCGGCGGTGTATTCAGGCTACAAGTACCGGGAGCTGTTCCAGGCCGGCGACCTGCCGGTTTTCGCCCTGGGCTTCTTCACAGCGTTCTTTTTCGCCATGATCGCCGTGCGCGGCTTGCTCAAGTTCATTGCGAACCACAGTTATGCCGCCTTCGCGTGGTACCGGATCGTTTTCGGATTATTGATCCTGGCAACCTGGGCATTCGGTTGGGTGAACTGGACGGCGGCGACCGCCAGCTGACAGGCGAGCCAGGCGGATCAAGCCGCCTGGCTGAAAAGGCGAGAACAACCGGGCATTAGCGCCCTTCAAGCAACCCGGCAGCTTGATCCAGCAAGGCCAGGGGCTCCTTGGCCTTGTGGATATCTACCGACAATAACTGCCGAAACTTGCGCGCCCCCGGGAACCCGGTGCCCAGCCCCAGCACATGGCGAGTGATGTGGTGCATCGAACCGCCCGCGTCGATGTGTGCAGCGATATACGGCCGCAGCTGCGCCAATGCTTCGGCACGGGTGATCACCGGCGCCGTACTGCCGAACAGCTGCTGGTCCACCTCGGCCATTACATAAGGGTTGTGATACGCCTCGCGGCCCAACATCACGCCGTCGAACGTCTGCAAATGCTCGTGGCAGGCCTCCAGCGTCTTGATCCCGCCGTTGAGGATAATCTCCAGCTCGGGAAAATCCGCCTTCAACCGCGCCGCCACGTCATAACGCAGCGGCGGGATGTCACGGTTCTCCTTCGGCGACAACCCCTCCAGAATCGCGATCCGCGCGTGCACGGTAAAACTGGTGCACCCGGCATCCCGCACCGTGCCAACGAAATCACACAGCTCCTCGTAACTGTCCCGCCCGTTGATCCCGATACGGTGCTTGACCGTCACCGGAATCGACACCGCATCCCGCATCGCCTTCACACAATCGGCCACCAACTGCGGATGCCCCATCAGGCAGGCGCCGATCATATTGTTCTGCACCCGATCACTCGGGCAGCCGACATTCAGGTTCACCTCGTCGTAACCATGCTCCTGCGCCATGCGCGCACACGCGGCCAGGTCCAGCGGGACACTGCCACCGAGTTGCAGGGCGAGCGGGTGCTCGGCTTCGTTATGGCGCAGGAAACGCTCGTGATCGCCGTTGAGCAGGGCACCGGTGGTGACCATTTCGGTGTAGAGCAGGGCGTTTTTCGACAATAGGCGCAGGAAGAAGCGGCAGTGGCGGTCGGTCCAATCCATCATCGGCGCGACGGAGAAACGGCGGGAGAGCGGGGCGGGTGTGGCGGTGGTTACGGACATGGGGGATCTGGAATCGGTGAGGCTGGGAGGTGGGGGAGTTTATCAGGAATGGGCTGATGGGACTTGGGCATACCTCAGGACGATTGAGCAGGTGCTGGGTATTGCGTTGAAAATATCACGAAAAAGTAGGAGATTTCCCTCAAGCCGCGTCCCCATTGCCCATATTGCCCTCCCTCTGATCACCCAGTTAACCTCCCTCCGTCGCTGCAAATTCAGCGACAAGGGTGTGGAAGCCCTTCACAAGATCTAGGCGCACAGAGCGCCACCTAAATTTAAGCAGGCGCTTTTTTCATGTCTGCTGTTAAATTATGGCGGCTGTGCGCGGGGCACTTTCGGGTGCGCTGGGTTCCTAGATCCCCGGTCTTCCACACCTGCGCACAGCTGCCACCCCATCATGTGGAAGTGATGCTGGCAGTTCCTTTGGTTAATTCTAGGAACGAAAACGATGAAAAAGATCACGCCTGATCCTCCGGAAACCGCAGCTGCTTCCGATTCTCTCGATCTTGGTCAACTCTCCGCTGACTCTCAGCGGGTGGTCAGCAAACGTCTACGAAACCCGAATCACGCTGATCCCGTCTGCCATGTGTTCACCATTCTGCCCAACGTCGATACTGAAACGCTCCTGTGTCACGCCTGCGAAACCCTCGCATCGTTGAACGTCTTGACCACTGACCTGGCTTGCAAGCTCGAAGGTTCAACACGCAGTTTGGCGCTGTCGATTCAGCAGCTGGCGGTGGTGGGGGAGTTGTTGGTGAATCGAGCCTTGGACAATGTCGATCCCCAAGGCAGTTGGGATGACAGATCTCCAGGTACGCACGGTTCCTCAACCAACGCTGACTTGCCGAAAAGTTTCATGATGTTTCGTTGAGCCGAGGCATAGGATAACCACCAAAGGTCATGCCCCCCGCGCCTCAACCCACAGGAATCAAAAAATGATCGCAAACCTCGTCAAAGTCTCGCTGATGGCCGGTGCGTTGTTGTTGAGCGCCTGTTCGGGGGTGAGTACCCACAGCGATTATTCGGTCGATTCCGTGCAGCCTGCCGGCTTCGGCCCGGGACCGACCAGCCGTACTCCCGACAAGATGAATTTCCACGGCAGCGCACTCGGCAATAGCTTCGGCGAATACGGTTCCGGTCTGCTGCACGACGATTGATACGCGGTCCGCAATGAAAAAGGGCGCTCCTTTGGGAACGCCCTTTTTTGTGCGAAAAAAAACGATCCGTTACTTGGCGCCAGGCACCGCCAGCCACTGGCGCAGGATCTTCTGGTAGTTGCCTGTCGCCTTGGCCAGGTGCAGCCACTGATCGACGTACAGCTTCCAGGTGATGTCGTCGCGGGGCAGCAGGTAGGCTTTTTCGCCGTATTGCATGTAGTGCGTGGGGTTGACTGCGCACAGGCCCGGTTTGAGCTTCTGCTGGTACAGCGCTTCCGATGCGTCGGTGATCATCACGTCGGCTTTTTTATCCAGCAGTTCCTGAAAGATGCTCACGTTGTCGTGCAGTTGCAATTGCGCCTTGGGCAGGTAGGCGTGGACGAAGGCTTCGTTGGTGCCGCCGGCGGGTTCGACCAGGCGAACCGATGGCTGGTTGATCTGTTCGACGGTCTGGTACAGCGCCTGGTCTTCGCAGCGCACCAGGGGGATTTTGCCGTCGACGTCGAGGATGCTGCTGAAGAAGGCTTTTTTCTGCCGTTCCAGGGTGACCGAGATGCCGCCCATGGCGATGTCGCACTTGCCGGCGAGCATGTCGGGCATCAGGGTTTTCCAGGTGGTGGGCACCCATTCGACCTTGACGCCAAGGCTGTCGGCCAGGGCGCGGGCCATGGCGATGTCGATGCCGGAATGCTCGCCGTCCTCGGCTTTGAGGGTGTAGGGCTTGTAGTCGCCGGTGGTGCAGACGCGCAGTTGTCCCTGTTGCATGACGCTGTCCAGATGTGAAGGTTCTGCCTGGGCGCCAAGGGAGAGTGCGAGCAAGCCGCCGAGCATCATTGCTCTTTTGATTTTCGTCATTGTTATCGGGCTTTTGTGCTGGAGTGGTTTTGGAGCGGAGAGTGTAGTGAAACTTTCACCGGTGTGAAAAATGAACGCCCCCATATGGCTTCCAACTTGCGTCATTACTTCAAACGTTCAGCCGCCTTGCGATAAACCTGCTCACGTTCCCGTTTATCCACGGCTACCACAAACACAGTAATTTCCTGGTCAATCACTTGATAGACCAAGCGGTAACCGCTGCTACGTAGTTTGACCTTGTAGCAGTCGGGAAAACCATGCAGGCGGTTAGCTTCAATACGTGGATTGTTCAGAATCTCCACCAGCTTCTTTTTGAGTTGCTGTCGGACTGTGTCGCCAAGTTTTTGCCATTCCTTCAATGCACGGGCATCAAACTCAAGGCTATAGGTCATCTATGGAAACCTTTACTCGTTGAGGAGATGCAAGCCGTTCCCGCACGGTGGCCAGTAAAGCCTCATCGTCTTCAGTCATCAAGACAGGCTTGAAAGGCAACTGACCACGCTCCGCCACATATTGCAGCGTCTGGCGCATCAGTTCGGAGGGCGTGACGCCGAGTTTTTCCAGTTCGAGATAGGCGCGAGCTTTGAGGTCGTCATCGATACGGATGTTGATAGATGCCATGGGATAGATCCTCATGTAATGACAATTGTCATTACATTGAATCAAGAGTTCCTCATTGGCAAGTCCGCCGAGACGTACGGCTAATCTAGAGAAAATTCGTACTCGGGAGGGTGAAAATGCCAACCAGCAAAGATCCCACATCCTGGGCCATTGCCCTGGCCTGGCTGGTCCAAGTTTAGATCAGTACGTAAGTGTCAGAGATATCCTCCTGAAGATGGCTCATTCCACTTCCGGGCTCAACGTCCCCAACCACGCCACCAAGCCCACAATCAAAACCGCAGCGGCCATTTCCACCACCACACTGCGCCGAAGAGCATGGGCCGCCACGCGATATTGGCCCTCCCGCAACGAACGCTCCAGCAAGGGGCCAAGGTGAAAGCGGTTCAGCGCCGCCAACACCAGCATCCCGGCAAACAGCAGCACTTTGATCGCCAGCAGAATTCCGTAGTGGCTGAGTAAGACCTCATCGAGTTTCGGCCCGACAATGAACAGGTAGTTCACCACGCCCGTGACGCTGATGATCACAACGACCAGCGCACCGACCAGCTCAAATCGCCTGACTGCGCGAGCCAGCAAGCGTATGTGGGCTTCGGTTTGCAGGGCCCGGGGTTGCGCCATCAACGTAAACGCCAGCAAAGCGCCGAGCCAAGCACCCGCCGCCAACAGGTGCAGGATGTCCGCTGTAAAGTGCCAGAAACGGCGGCTGCCTTCGTCCATGGCGCCATGCCCGCTCCAGGCCAGGCTGGTGAGGGCGATGCCGCCGGCCGTGGCGGCGATCACCAGGCTGATGCCGGGGGCGCGCGGGTTGAGCATCAACGCCAATCCCGCGACCGCTAGTGCAATCATCCGCACGGCCCAGGCCAAGCCGACGTCTGTCTCGAACAGCATCATTTCGAGGTGAGGGCGCAACTCGGTAACGTCTGATTCGCCGCTCATGGCGCGGACCATCAGCACCATGCCGGCGATGGACAGCAGCGCGCCGAGCCCGACTGTTGCCGTCGACAACCGGCGAATGGGCAGCACTGTCCCGGATAGCCGTTCCTGTCCCTTGAAGCTGTAGAGCCCGAACAGCGCCACGCCAAACAACAGCATCAAATCCACATACAACACAAACCGCAGCACGACGTTCGCCGAGTCGCTCATCGATCATTTCACTTTGAAGGTGACGTTGCCGGTGATCGGGTGGGTGTCCGACGACACCGCGCGCCATTCGACCTTGTAGGTGCCGGCAGTCAAGGGTGTTGTCGGGGTGATGAACATGCTCTTCGGATCGCTGCCGCCGCTGACTTTGGCCTTGACCGGCATCGGGGCGTGGGCCATGCCGGCCATTTCGGTCATCAGCAGTTTTGCACCGGAAAACTGGGTGACGAGGTTTTCGGAAAAGTGCAGTTCGATCTTTTCGGGTGGCGCACCTTCCGCACCTTCAGTTGGAGTGGAGGCGAGCAGTTTGGGGTGCGCTTGAGCGAGGGTGCTCATGAGCAGGCCGCTGAGCAACGCGATTGCGACAGCGGTGGGTTTGATGATGCGCATGCAGGGTCCTTTACCGCTCGAAGCGGTTGTTGTTGGTTTGAGATGAAACTGTTCAGAACCACATCCGAATACCGAGCACGAGGCGGGTTTCGCTGCGGTCCTCGCCTTCGTCGTTGGCGTAGTCGGCGGTGTTGCCGTAGGTGCGGTTCCAGGTCACGCCGAGGTAGGGCGCGAATTCCCGGCGGATTTCGTAGCGCAGGCGCAAGCCCGCCTCTGTGTTGGACAGGCCCGCGCCGATGCCCCGTTGCGGGTCGTTTTTGCCGTAGGCGTTGAGTTCGACGGTCGGCTGCAGGATCAGCCGATTGGTCAGCAGGATGTCGTAGTCGCCTTCCAGTCGCACGGCGCTCTGGCCACCTTCGCCAATGAAGGCCGTGGCTTCGGCTTCGAAGTTGTACAGCGCCATGCCCTGTACGCCGAACGCGGCCCAGGTTTGCGGGGCGCCGGGTTTGAAGTCCTGGCGCACGCCGCTGACGACGTCCCACCACGGGGAAATGGCATGGCCCCACAGGGCCTGGATTTCTGCATCCTCGGTCACGCCGTTGGTTCGCTCGCCTTCGGAGCGCAGCCACAGTCGATCGATGTCACCGCCGACCCAGCCGGACAAATCCCAGGCCAGGGTGCTGCCGTCATCGGCGTCCTGCCACTCGAGTTTGTCGGCGAGGAAGAATGAATTGAGCGTGCTGTCATGTACGTGGTGGCCGGCGGGATCGGCATACACCGCCGCGCGATCAGCATCGGTCAGCACCGGGATCGGCGTGCGGCTTTCGCTGGGGGCGGCGGGCTGCATCTGGCCATCGTCCATGCCTTGCATTTGGCCGTGGTCCATCTGGCTGTGATCCATACCTTGCATGTCATCGCTGGCGGCCATCGCCGTCGAGGTCGCGAGGGCCAAAAAAAACGGGGTGAATCGAATCATGGGGTGCGCCTCATTCTTCCACGCGAACTTCACGGAACATGCCCATTTCCATGTGGTACAGGAGATGGCAGTGATAGGCCCAGCGGCCGAGTGCATCGGCAGTGACCCGATAGCTGCGCCGGGAGCCCGGTGGCATGTCGATGGTGTGTTTGCGCACCATGAACTGGCCGTACTCGTCTTCGAGATCGCTCCACATGCCGTGCAGGTGGATGGGGTGCATCATCATCGTGTCGTTGACCAGCACGATCCGCAGGCGCTCGCCGTACTTGAGGCGCAGGGGCTCTGCGTCAGAGAACTTCACGCCGTTGAACGACCAGGCGAATTTTTCCATGTGCCCGGTCAGGTGCAGCTCGAGGGTGCGGCCAGGCTCGCGGCCGTCCGGGTCTTCGAAGGTGCTGCGCAGGTCGGAATAGGTGAGTACGCGGCGACCGTTGTTGCGCAGGCCCATGCCGGGATCGTCGAGTTTCGGTGAGGTGGACATGGCTTGCATGTCCACCAGCGGGTTGTCGGTTTCCGAGGCCGGGTGGGACTGCATGCCGGGCATGTCGCCCATGGCCATGTTGCTGTGATCCATGCCCGCCATGCTGCCGTGGTCCATGCCGCCCATGCCCATGTCATCCATGGTCACCAGGGGGCGCGGGTCCAGTGGCGGCAGTGGCGCTACCAGTCCTGTCTTCACCGCCAGGGTGCCGCGTGCGTATCCGGTGCGATCCATCGCCTGGGCGAACAGGGTGTAGGCCGCTTCGGTCGGTTCGACGATGACGTCGAAGGTTTCCGCCACGGCGATGCGAAACTCATCGACGCTCACCGGTTTGACGTACAGGCCATCGGCGGCGACCACGGTCATTTTCAGGCCGGGGATGCGCACGTCGAAGTAGGTCATGGCCGAGCCGTTGATGAAGCGCAGCCGCAGCTTTTCCCCCGGGCGGAATACCCCGGTCCAGTTCGAATCCGGCGCCTGGCCGTTCAGCAGGTAGGTGTAAGTGGCGCCGCCGACGTCCGCCAGGTCGGTGGGGTTCATCTTCATCTCGGCCCACATCTTGCGATCGGCGACGGTCGGCCCCCAGCCTTTTTCGCTGACGTCGTGGATGAAGTCGCCCACGGTGCGTTTGTTGTAGTTGTAGTAATCGGACTGTTTTTTCAGGGTCTTCATCAGGCCGACCGGGTCTTCGTCGGTCCAGTCGCTGAGCATCACCACGTAGTCGCGGTCGTACTGGAACGGCTCCGGGTCCTTGGCGTCGATCACCAGCGGGCCGTAGACGCCGGTCTGTTCCTGAAACCCCGAATGGCTGTGATACCAGTAGGTGCCGTTCTGCCGCACGGTGAACTGGTAGACGTACATGCCGCCGGGCTCGATGCCCTTGAAGCTCAGCCCCGGCACGCCGTCCATGTTGGCCGGCAGCAGGATGCCGTGCCAGTGAATGGACGTGCTGTCCTTGAGTCTGTTGCGCACCCGCAGCGTCACCGTATCGCCTTCGCGCCAGCGCAACAGCGGGCCGGGGATGCCGCCGTTGATGGTCATCGCGGTGCGCGGGCTGCCGGTGAAGTTGACCGGGGATTCGCCGATGTACAGCTCGAAATCATGACCGGCCAACACCTGGGGTTCGCCGGGGCTGCTGATCGCCCAGACCGGCGTGCGCCATAACCCGAGGCCGCCGAAGAGCCCGCCGATGGCCAGGCCTTTGACGAAGGTGCGTCTTGAAGTGTGGGAGTGCATGCCGTGTGTTCCGCCCGTCAGCCTGTTGAACTTGTCGACGAGGCTAGCGGGCGGTGCCTTTCAGCAGGCTGAGGCGGGGATTACAGTTTTGACAGGTTGGGCGACGCTTTCTGGCTTGAAGTGGACTTTTCCCTTGAGGCCACGGTGTCGCCGCCGCAGTTGATGTAGGAAGACGACTTCAGCCAGCGTTGGTCCGGGTAGTAGGAAAACAACAACTGCCCGTCCTTCATCGAATCAATCAGGCGATGGGCAATCGCCGGTCTGACGGCGGGGCAACCCAGGCTGCGGCCGATGCGGCCATTGGCGCGGGCCAGCACCGGGCTGACATAGGGCGCGCCGTGAATGACGATGGCCCGGTCGTAGGCATTATCGTTGAAGCCGGGCTCCAGGCCTTCCATGCGCAGCGAGTAACCGTTCTGGCCGAGGTAGCTTTGCTGGGTGCGGAACAGGCCGAGGCTGGTGGCGTGGCTTTCGTTGCGGTTGGAGAACAGCGTGGCCATGTTTTCACCGCTGTTGCGGCCATGGGCGACCAGTTCGTGAAACAGCAACTTGCGCTGTTTAAGATCGAAGACCCACAGGCGTTGTTCGGTCGAGGGCAGGGAGTAATCGATCACCGCCAGTCTTTGGGCGGGGGCGACACCTTGGGCGCGGCTGCATTGGGTGGCACGAACGGCCAGGGCAATCACTTTGGCGTCGGCGCCGGGTGCTGCTTTGACCAGCGCGTTTTCAAGCGAATCGGCGTAGGCTGACGTTACTGAAAGGCACGTCAGTAAAATGGCAAATAAAAGGCCAAAGCGGTTTAGCGCCATAGTCGGGTCTCATCATGATAATTTCGAGTCTAGCAGCGAGTGGAAAGCTAGCCGTTTGAAACGGAGGATTAAGGATTATCCATGGTGCAATTAACAAGGTCATTCGTCATAAGCCGCATGTTTTTTATGGGCTTTCTGATCAGCGGTGCGGCGTTTGGGCAAACTTCGCCGATTGAGCCGGTATCTGCGACGAGCAGTGCAACCGATGCCGCGGCGCCCGACGACGCGGTCGGCCAAGCGATTCAGGCGACGCTGGAACCGCTGCGCTCGGCCTTTCCGCCGTTGCTCACGTCCAGGCGCCATCAGCGTGTGGATGTCAGCCGGGTGGTGCTCGATTTCTATATGCATCGCAACTATCGCGCCGCGTGGACGGATGATCGTGACGTGGCGCAATTGCTTAAAAGCCTCGAAGACACCCGGATCGACGGCCTGAATCCGGCGGATTTCCGTATCACCGAACTGGCCCAGGCCCATGAATCGCTGGTGGCGGCCATGCCGTCCACGGCGCAACGGGCGATGTTCGACATGGCGGCCACCCGCACCTTCATCACCGCGCTGCTGCAACTGCGGCGGGGCAAGGTCGATCCGTCGCGGCTGGACATTCACTGGAATTTCGAGCCGGCCGGCGGCGATGCCCGCGAGGACATGAACAACCTGTTTACTGCCCTTGATGCCCATGACGTGGCGCGTGCATTCGCCGATGCGCCGCCTCATGAAGTGATTTACCGCAATTTGCGTGAGGGTCTGGCCCGGTTGCGCCAAGTGCACGATACGGGTGGGTGGCCGAAGGTCACCGAAGGGCAATCGCTCAAGCCCGGCATGGACGGGGTGGCGGTTGCACAATTGCGCGCGCGTCTGGTGGCGGGCGGTTACCTGGATGCGCACCTGTCGAAAAAAGCCGGTTACGACGACAAGGTCGTTGCCGCGGTGAAGAGGTATCAGACCGAGCAATACCTGGGGGCCGATGGCGTGGCGGGGGCGGCGACGCTGGCGGCACTGAACGTGCCGGTCGAGGCGCGGATCGATCAGGTGCGGGTCAACATGGAGCGCGCCCGGTGGCTATTGTACAAACTTCAGGGCACGTTCGTGATCGTCGATATCGCCGGCTACAAGGTGGCGATGTACCGCGACGGTCTGCCGATCTGGCGTTCGCGGGTGCAGGTCGGCAAGCCGGTGCGCAGTACGCCGGTGTTCCAGGCCCAAATCACCTACATCACGTTCAACCCGACCTGGACCGTGCCGCCTACGATCCTCAAGCAGGACGTGATTCCAAAAGTCCAGAACGATCCGGGCTATCTGGCGGCCAACCGGATTCGCGTGCTTGACCGCGAAGGCAATGTGCTCGATCCGTCGAGCGTTGACTGGAGCAACCCGCGGGGCATCCACCTGCGTCAGGATGCCGGCCCCGACAGTTCGCTGGGGCAGGTGGTGATTCGTTTCCCCAACGACTATGCGATTTACCTGCATGACACGCCGCACCGCGAGCTTTTTGCCAAAACGGTCCGGGCCACCAGCTCGGGCTGCATCCGCGTGGAAAACCCGCTGCAACTGGTCGAGCTGTTGTTCAACGACCCGGTGCGCTGGAACAGCGCCGGCATCCAGAAGCAGTTGGCCAATGGCCGGACCGAGAACGTCCTGCTGCCGGTGAAAGTGCCGGTGCTGTTGGCCTATTGGACCGTGGACCTGAGCGATGACGGGCGGGTGACGTTCAAGCCCGACATTTATGATTACGATGCCAAGGTGCTGCAGGGCTTGAGTCAGCCTGCGAAGTTGCCCGCCCTGGACTTGCGTCGCGCAGAGGTACCGCTGGTGGTGACGGGGCAGAACCAACAGTAACGAATAACACCGGGCATTGTGGGAGCGGGCTTGCTCGCGAAAGCGGTGTGTCAGCGTACCCTGAGGCGATTGACACGACGCCTTCGCGAGCAAGCCCGCTCCCACAGGATTTGCGGTGGGTGCCCTTTTTACAGCGCCAACCCTTGTTGCACCACCACAAGCAGATCGGTTTCAGTCAGCGCCACCGCGTCCAGCTGCGCGGTGGCCTGCTCGATCGTTTGTAGCCACCAGTGTGTTTCACCGTGTTCGTCCACGGTGCGCAACAGGGCGAGTTCGTTGCCTGTGGTGTGGATCTCGACCCGCCCCTCGCCATCGGCGGTGAAACGTGCAACCGGGTCAAAGGTAATGCTGTGCTCGTTGCCGGTGATCACCAACTGGTCGATGGCGTAATTGTAAGCGTCGCCATCGGGGTGACTCTCGAACACGTGGGTGGGGTTGCGCCGCAGGACCAGGCCCGCTTCGGTCAAGGGCAGGAGCCAGGCCTCTATCCGTTGGTACAGTTCGTAGACCTGGCCCGGCCAGCCATCGATCGCCTGATCCGCGCCGGTCAGCCGTGTCTGTTTCAATTTTGCGGCGAGCTCGTCTGCTTTGCTCATGTCGATTCCCTGTATTGAGGTCTGTCTAATCGTAGCTCGTTGACGCACAGGCAGCGCTTGCCCTGGGTCATGTTTGCAGCTCAGGCAGGGCCGGCGTGATACCGCTGGGCAAGTGGCCACCCATTTGTCCTGGATAACCCCGTAAACTCCGCCCCACAAAGACTGAGGGCTTTGGGTTGTTGCCCATGCCTTGCCCCCGACAGGATGAACTTTTGCCCACGCGCTTTAACGACCCGGACCACGCCCCTGGCGTCGCATTGAAACGCATACCGCTGCGCAAGGCCGCGGTATTGTTCATTGCCACGGTGTGCCTGTGCCTGTGCGGTTTGCTCTACCTGCAACTGGAACAGTCCCGTCGCCACGATCTGAGCCTGGCACAAGTGGCGTCTTCGAACCTGACGCGGGCCATGGCCCAGCAAGCCGAAGACGCCTTCATGAAGGCCGACCTGGTGCTGACCAGCCTGGTGGACTGGATTCAGGTCGACGGTTTCGGCCCGGACCAACGGCCACGCTTGCAGCAGACCTTCGCCCGGCGGGTGCTGGCGCTGGATCAGTTGCACGGCATCCTGCTGTTCGACCAGAAGGGCCAGTGGGTGGTGACCTCGTTTGAAAACCTGCCCCGTGGCCCCGGCGTCGCCGATCGCGAGTACTTCAAGTATCACCAGCAGAACGCATCGTCGGTGGCGCATATCGGTCCGGCCATTCGCAGTCGGGAAAACGGCGAGTGGATCATTCCGATTTCCAAACGGGTCAATGACCGGAACGGGCACTTCCAGGGCGTGTTGCTGGCCGGCATCAAGATGTCGTACTTCGACCAGTTCTTCAAAAGCTTCAGCCTTGACGACAACGGCTCGATGTTTCTCGGCCTGACCGATGGCACGTTGTTGGCGCGTCGACCTTTTGAAGAGGCGCAGATTGGCGTGTCGCTGGCCCAGAGCGAGATTTTCCAGAAGTTCCTGCCATTGGCCACCTCCGGCAATGCGATGTTCACGTCCATCATCGATGGTGTGACGCGCATGTACGGTTACCGACAGCTCGAGGCCTATCCGCTGGTGGTCGCCGCTGCGTCGTCCACGGAGTCCATTCTCGCGGGCTGGTACGACACGGCGTTTCGCTCCAGCCTCATTGTTGCCCTGGTGTTGCTGGGCGTGGGGCTGTTCGGATGGGTGTTCCTGCATCAGGTGCGTGTCGGCGAGCGGGTCGAGGCGGATTTGCGCAGGGCCCAGCAAGCGCTGGAGCTGATCGCCACCCACGACAGCCTGACCGGGCTGGCCAACCGCCGACTGTTCGAGCGGGCGCTGGACGTCGAGTTCGGACGCGGCGCCCGGCAGGCCAGCCCGTTGAGCCTGATTATGCTCGATATCGATTACTTCAAGCGCTACAACGACACCTACGGCCACGTGGTGGGGGATCACTGCCTGGCCGAAGTGGCACGCGCGCTGAAGAGTTGCTGCCACCGCAAGGCCGATCTGGCGGTGCGTTACGGCGGTGAAGAATTTGCGGTGCTGCTGCCGGACACCGACATCCACGGCGCCATGACGATTGCCGAGCAGATCCGCCGCAGCGTCATCGACAGGCACATCAATCACACCGGCTCGCCCAATGGCTACGTGACGGTCAGTCTGGGTTGCTATTCGTTTGTGCCGTCGGGGCGTGACAGCATGGATGTGTTTGTCGAGCGGGCGGATGCGGCGTTGTATCAGGCCAAGCATTCGGGGCGAAACCGCGTGGCAACCTTGTCGATGGCCGGTGGTGTCGAGGCGTTGATGCGTTCAGACCGTTGAAGTGCTTTTGCTGCCGGTGGTCTGTCTCCCGGGCCTGGCGGAATTGATCGTCTAGAGTTCCGTTAGCGCTGCCGAACCCGGCAGGCTCCCCCTCGCACGGACGATCGCCAACATGTTGCTACCTCCAACATTGACAGCCGTTGCTCTGACCGTCGCAGCCGCTGCCATCTTCCCGCTGGCCAGCCACGCGCAATCGAAAATCACCGCCGAAGAAGCTCACTCGATCGGCGTGGATGCCTACATCTATTTTTACCCGCTGCTGAGCATGGACGTCACCCGCAAGCAATTCACCAACATCGAGCCGGGCAAGGAGTTCGGCAAAGGCCCGATGAACATGTTTGTGAGTGTGCCGCAGTACCCGCCCGCCAATTTCAAAGGGGTGGTGCGCTCCAATTTCGACACCTTGTATTCGATTGCCTGGCTGGACTTGACCAAGGAACCGCTGGTGATCGCCGCGCCCGATACCGACGGGCGTTTTTATCTGTTGCCGATGCTGGATATGTGGACTGACGTGTTCGCTTCGCCGGGTTGGCGCACCACCGGCACTGAGGCCGGGCAATTTCTGGTGACACCGCCGGGGTGGACCGGCACGGTGCCCGCCGGGATGAGCCACCTGCCGGCGCCAACCCCCTTTGTCTGGGTCATCGGCCGCACCAAGACCGATGGCGCGGCGGATTACGCGGCGGTGCACAAGATCCAGGCCGGCTACACTGTGACGCCGTTGTCCCGGTTGGGCAAGGAACCTGAAGCCGTCACCGTGAAGGTCGACCCGGCGGTGGACATGAAAACGCCGCCGAAGATTCAGGTCGATTCCATGTCGGCTGCCAACTACTTCACTTACGCTGCCGAACTGCTGAAGGTGAACCCGCCCCACAGCACCGACCAGCCCATGCTGGCGCAGATCAAGCGTATCGGCATCGAAGCCGGCAAACCGTTCAACATGGACACGCTGGATCCGCAAATCCAGGCAGCGTTGCAATCAGTGCCCCAGGATGCGCAGGCCTTGATGACCTGGAAAGTGCCGACCCTGGCGCGGGAGGTCAATGGCTGGTCGATGAACACCGACACCATGGGCGTCTACGGCAACTACTACCTCAAGCGCGCCATCGTTACGCAGATGGGGCTCGGTGCCAACCTGCCCGAGGACGCGATCTATCCGCTGAACATCGGCGACAGCAACGGCAAGCCGCTCGAGGGTGCCAACAAGTACGTGCTGCATTTCAACAAGGGCGAGGCGCCGCCGGTGAACGCCTTCTGGTCGATCACCCTGTATGACCCGCAAGGGTTCCAGGTCGCCAACTCACTCGATCGTTTTGCGGTCAGTAGCTGGATGCCGTTCAAGGACAACGCCGATGGCTCGCTGGATCTCTATTTCCAGAACGAAAGCCCCGGCAAGGACCTGGAGGCCAACTGGCTGCCGGCACCCAAAGGGCCGTTCAACCTGACCATGCGTCTGTACGGCCCGAAAGCCGAGGCGTTGAATGGCAAATGGAACCCGCCGGCGGTCAAGCCGATGTAAGTCTCCGGTGACAAAAAGCGGCCAATGACTGCAGGTCATTGGCGGCTTTGGCCTGTCCAGCTACCTGTCCCGCCGCCAGCACCGCCGGTTCCGCCACCGGGCGCACCGGTGCCGCCGCCCGCGCCACTGCCCGGACCATTGACGCCGGTGCTGCCGCTTGACGAACTGGGGCCGCGACTGCTGCTGTTGTTGCCCGAGGGATAGCTTGGCCTGTTGTTGTCTGGCAGCAGGGTTGAATTGCGGGTTGCGCCGGGTGCCGTACCGGGCGCGCCAGGGGCTTCGCCGGACGCCGAAAAGGTGGCCAGGGACGCTGCCGACAACCATCCGGCCATGAGCAGTGAAGTCATTCTGATGTTCATCATGGTCGTCTCCTGGGGTGAGTCGTTACCTGATGTTGGTGTGAAGGGGCGCGCGGTGGGTGCCGACCGAATGACGAGTGGCTGTCTCAGCGCAGGCCATCATCGTCCAGCTTGCACTCAAGGTTCTGCCGCATCCACGACCACTGGTCATCGATGATACTGAAGCGCACCGAGTTTGCGATTGGCTAAATCAATTGTCGGCGGCAGTGCTTGATCCCGTATACATAGCGACCACTGGCGGAGCAATCCGCCGCTTGCGTGCAAAAGGATTGAACGATGAGCGAGCCACGCCTGACCGACCTTGCTTTGTATCTGCGACGCCTGGGCTTCGATGCACCTCCTGCACCGACCCTTGAAACCCTGCGCCAACTGCAATTGCGCCATACCGGCGTTTTTCCGTTTGAAAACCTCACCACATTATCCGGCGAACCGGTGCTGATCGACTTGCCGTCCATCGAGCGGAAGGTCTTGCACGATGGTCGTGGCGGTTACTGCTACGAACTCAACAACCTGTTTCTGGCCTTGCTTCAGGATTTGGGTTTCGAAGCCCGAGCCATCAGCGGCCGGGTTGTGATGGGCCAACCGGAGGGTGCCTGGACGGCCCGGACCCATCGCCTGAGCCTGGTCATCATCGATGACGTGCGCTACATCACCGACGTCGGCTTCGGTGGCATGGTGCCGACCGCGCCCCTGTTGCTCGATACCCGCGCCGAACAACCCACTCCGCACGAGCCGTATCGCATCGACCTGCACGTCGACGGCTTCACCTTGCGCGCCAACGTCGCGGGCGAATGGCGAGCGATGTACATCTTCGACCTGCAACGCCAGGAAGATATCGATTTTGCGGTGGGCAACTGGTACGTCTCGACCCACTCCGAGTCGTCTTTCGTCAAGCAGTTGATGGTGGCGCGCACCGGGGAGGGCTGGCGGCGCACACTCAACAACGGCAGCTTCGCGATTCACCGGATTGGCCATGACAGCGAGCGGCGGGAGGTGACGGATGTGCAGGAACTGATTGGCCTGCTGGGCCGCGAGTTCGGCATTCGCGTACCGGAACAGGCGCAATTGGCGCGGACGCTGGAGCGATTGATCGCAGCGCCGCAATAGCTAGCTGATCGCAGGCATCACAATGGGCTGATCCGATTGATCGGCCCTTTGTGTTTCAGGGCCGCACACCCGGTTCCATCACCCGTTGGATTTCGCGCAAGGCCTCGGCCAGTTTCTGCTCCAGGCCCTTGAGTTCGGCAGGGGTTAGGGTTTGTTTCAGGTGTGCGCTCTTGCCTTCGTTGAGCAGGGCTCGGCGCAAGGTATTGTTGATCGCCGTCTGGTAGCCGTACCCCTCGTGTTCTGCCAGTGCCCGGGCCGCTTCGATGACAGCGTCATCGAGCATGATGGTTATGCGGGTCTTGCCTTTGGCGGGCACCACGGCCCCGCGCCTGGCGTTGCTGAAATCGTATTCGTCTTTCATCGGTCATGCCTCCAGGTACTGACGGCGCTCGCTTTTGGTGGCGATGCGCGCGGAAATGATTCGAACGAAATCCGGATCGCGGTGGGTGTACACGACAACCAGCAACCGGCCTTTGGCATCCAGCCCCAAGGTGATCCAGCGTTGTTCATCATGGTGGTTGTCCTCGATGGTCAGCGCTCGTTCGTCATGGAATACCGGTTCAGTCTCTGCGAGGCTGATGCCTTGGTGCTTGAGCTTGTTGGCTGCGTTCTTGGCCTTGTGGAACTGAATTTCGAATGACTTCATTATGCATACTTTATATGTATAAAAAAGAGGCGGGCCTTACCGATGGTCGCCAGGAATTCAAAAGACTAGACAGCACCCGGTGGTGGGCAGCGAGGGATGTATTTCAAGGTTTTTGGCGGGGCCATGAGGGTGGCTATCAGGCGGTAATGGACAAGTATCCATTTTGTGACCGATAAGTTGTATACAACTCTATAGACATTTGTCCTGTGTCTTGCATACAGTGTGCGCATAACAAAAACCAGGGAACCCCCTCCATGAAAACGCCCCATGTTTCACACCAACGGCCCGAGGACGAAAATCTTGGGATCGGCGCGAATATGGCTTATGGCCTGCAACATGTTCTGACCATGTATGGCGGTATCGTCGCGGTGCCATTGATCATCGGCCAGGCGGCCGGGCTCTCGCCGGCGGACATCGGTTTGTTGATTGCTGCTTCATTGTTTGCGGGGGGGCTGGCAACGCTGCTGCAAACCCTGGGTTTACCGTTTTTTGGTTGTCAATTGCCGCTGGTGCAGGGCGTATCCTTCTCCGGCGTCGCGACCATGGTGGCGATTGTCAGCAGTGGCGGGGAGGGCGGGTTTCAATCGGTGCTGGGGGCGGTGATAGCGGCGTCCCTGATCGGGTTACTGATAACCCCGGTGTTCTCGCGTATCACCAAGTTCTTCCCGCCGCTGGTAACTGGCATCGTGATTACCACCATCGGCTTGACACTGATGCCGGTAGCCGCGCGCTGGGCAATGGGCGGCAACAGTCATGCGCCGGACTTCGGCAGCATGGCGAACATCGGTCTGGCGGCGGTAACGCTGGTGCTGGTGCTGCTGCTGAGCAAAATCGGCAGTGCAACCATCTCCCGCCTGTCGATTCTGCTGGCCATGGTCGTCGGTACGGTGATCGCGGTGTTCCTCGGCATGGCGGATTTCTCGTCCGTGACCCAGGGCCCGATGTTCGGCTTCCCGACGCCGTTCCACTTCGGCATGCCGACCTTCCACTTCGCTGCGATCCTGTCGATGTGCATCGTGGTGATGGTGACGCTGGTGGAGACTTCGGCGGACATTCTGGCCGTCGGTGAGATCATCGGCACCAAGGTTGACTCCAAGCGCCTGGGCAACGGCCTGCGCGCCGACATGCTGTCGAGCATGTTTGCGCCGATCTTCGGTTCCTTCACCCAGAGCGCCTTCGCCCAGAACGTCGGTCTGGTGGCGGTCACCGGCATCAAGAGCCGCTACGTGGTGGCCACTGGCGGTATGTTCCTGGTGCTCCTCGGCCTGCTGCCGTTCATGGGCCGGGTCATCGCCGCCGTACCGACCTCAGTACTGGGTGGCGCCGGCATCGTGCTGTTCGGTACCGTCGCCGCCAGCGGCATTCGGACCTTGTCCAAGGTCGATTACCGCAACAACGTCAACCTGATCATCGTCGCGACCTCGATCGGCTTCGGCATGATCCCGATCGCGGCACCGAGCTTCTACGATCAGTTCCCGAGCTGGTTCGCGACCATTTTCCATTCGGGCATCAGTTCTTCGGCGATCATGGCCATCGTGCTGAACCTGACCTTCAACCACCTCACCGCCGGTAACTCCGACCAGCAATCGGTGTTTGCGGCCGGTACCGAGCGTGTGCTGCGTTATCAGGATCTGGCGGCGTTGCGTGAAGGGGACTACTTCAGCGAAGGTAAACTGCATGATTGCGACGGCAAGGAGATTCCAGTGGTTGAGGTGGACCACGGGCATGGCGAGCCACACGCGGTGCATGCGAAAAGCAGTGAGCATGTCTGACGTTCACGGCGACTGAAAAGGGCCGATCTGTCGAATAGACAGATCGGCTTTTTGCTTTTCAGGAACTGGCTTTTCAATCGCCCACAAAAAAGCCCCTGGATCTTTCGATTCAGGGGCTTTTCGATGTTGCTGTCTGGCTCCACGACCTGGACTCGAACCAGGGACCCAGTGATTAACAGTCACTTGCTCTACCAACTGAGCTATCGCGGAATGGCGCGTATCTTACTGATTCAAAAAGAGAAGTCAAGCATCGATTAACAATTGGAGCGAATCAGCGGGACGGGCGGTGGTTTAGCGGCGATTGGCGGTTACCAGGATCGCCCCAGAGGACTACCATGGCCGCCCGGAAGTGGTGACACGCGCTGCCGGCCATTCGCCGAAAAGGTACGCGCCATGAATCATTTGACCCTCACACCTCGACACCACGGGGTGCGCCCATGAGCATCTCTCAGATCAGCCTGCCCAAAGGTGTCGGCCCCCACGCCGAAAAGTTGTTCGACGCCATCACGCAGGCCGGCACCGCTGAAGCATTGAATCGCGCTGGCGGCAAGGCCGAAGGTTTTGTCCTGGGCCTGGAAAGCACCAAGGCGATCAAGAGCCAGGTCGCTGAATCGCTGTATGTCGCCTACGACGACGCTGCCAGCCAGCGTGCGACCGAACTGGCTTAACCGCCGAAGGTAATCGTGCCAAGCATCAGTTTGGCGTAGAGCGCCGTGGCACCCAATTGCACCAGCCACAGGGCCAGGCCGCCGAGAAACACACCGGCGGCCACTTGCATCACCAGGTTGTTGCCGCGTTTTGTCGGGGCGCGGGGGGTGAAGTGATCCAGGTCATCCAGGTCATCGCGGTCGGCGCGCAGGTCATCGTTTTTCATGTGGGTTCTCGCAGGAATTCCAGGGTGTATACAAGCCTGTGGAGTTTAGAGGGCAGAGCCACCGCTTTGAGATTAATCTGCAACAAATAAAAAAACGGGAAGCCACATGGCTTCCCGTTTTTCATTTCAAGGCGTAATCAGATGACCTGGACGATAGCGTCCGTCACAACCTTGATGTTGCTCTGGTTCAGTGCGGCCACGCAGATGCGGCCGGTGTCCAGGGCGTAGATGCCGAACTCGTTGCGCAGACGGTGAACTTGCTCAACCGTCAGGCCGGAGTAGGAGAACATGCCGCACTGACGACCGACGAAGCTGAAATCGCGCTGAGGCGCTTTTTGTGCCAGCAGGTCGACCATCTGGGTACGCATGCCACGAATGCGCAGGCGCATTTCGGCCAGTTCGGCTTCCCACTGGGCGCGCAGTTCCGGGCTGTTGAGTACGGCAGCAACAACGCTGGCACCGTGGGTCGGCGGGTTGGAGTAGTTGGTGCGGATTACGCGTTTGACTTGCGACAGCACGCGCGCGCTTTCTTCTTTCGATTCGCTGACGATCGACAGGGCGCCAACGCGCTCGCCGTACAGCGAGAACGACTTGGAGAACGAGCTGGAAGCGAAGAAAGTCAGGCCCGACTCAGCGAACAGGCGCACGGCGGCGGCGTCTTCGTCGATGCCATCGCCAAAGCCCTGGTAGGCCATGTCGAGGAATGGCACGTGGCCTTTGGCTTTAATGACTTCCAGGACGTTTTTCCAGTCCGCCGGGCTCAGGTCCACGCCGGTCGGGTTGTGGCAGCAAGCATGCAGCACAATGATCGAGCCGTTTGGCAGCGCGTTCAGGTCTTCCAGCATGCCGGTACGGTTCACGTCGTGGGTCGCGGCGTCGTAGTAACGGTAGTTCTGCACCGGGAAACCGGCGGTTTCGAACAGCGCGCGGTGGTTTTCCCAGCTCGGGTCGCTGATCGCCACAACGGCGTTCGGCAGCAGTTGCTTGAGGAAGTCGGCACCGATTTTCAGTGCGCCAGTACCGCCAACGGCCTGGGTGGTGATGACGCGGCCAGCGGCGATCAGCGGCGAATCATTGCCGAACAGCAGCTTTTGCACGGCCTGGTCGTAGGCGGCGATGCCGTCGATTGGCAGGTAGCCACGGGAAACGTGTTGAGCGGCGCGAATGGTTTCGGCTTCGACAACGGCGCGCAGGAGTGGAATTCGCCCCTCCTCGTTGCAGTAAACACCGACTCCCAGGTTGACTTTGTTGGTCCGGGTATCGGCGTTGAATGCTTCGTTGAGGCCCAGGATTGGATCGCGTGGTGCCATTTCGACAGCGGAGAACAGGCTCATTATTGCGGCGGCTCTGAATGGAGTGTGGAGGGACGTGTCGCGCTCCAGCCGAATGCACTAGAGCGGTGCACAAACGGGGAGCTAGTATAGAGGCCATCGACGATGGCTGGCGACAGGCGAATCAGCATTTCGGGTAAGTTTTTCCGATTATTTCTCGATCGGTAGTCGAATGGCGTCGGCAAAGGTTTTGCGCGATGTAGGACGTTTGCCTTGAAAGCGCTGGCAATCGGCTCCACATTGAGCACAATCCAGTTTTTTCTTCGGGCGACATCGGTCGTTTGCGGTCTTTCTCGTTCGTGCCGTTTTTACCGGCAAGAGTGATCCAGAGGTATTTCATGTCTGAATTCCAGCTAGTCACCCGTTTCGAGCCCGCCGGCGATCAGCCGGAAGCCATCCGCCTGATGGTCGAGGGCATCGAGGCCGGGCTGGCGCACCAGACGCTGCTCGGTGTGACCGGCTCGGGCAAGACCTTCAGCATCGCCAACGTGATCGCCCAGGTGCAGCGCCCGACCCTGGTGCTGGCGCCGAACAAGACCCTGGCGGCGCAGTTGTACGGGGAGTTCAAGGCGTTCTTCCCGAACAACGCGGTGGAATATTTCGTTTCCTACTACGACTACTACCAGCCGGAAGCCTACGTGCCGTCCTCGGACACCTTCATCGAGAAGGATGCGTCGATCAACGATCACATCGAGCAGATGCGTCTGTCGGCGACCAAGGCATTGCTTGAGCGCAAGGACGCGATCATCGTCACCACGGTGTCCTGCATCTACGGTTTGGGCAGCCCGGAAACCTATTTGAAGATGGTGTTGCACGTGGATCGCGGCGACCGGCTCGATCAACGCGAATTGCTACGCCGCCTGGCCGACCTGCAATACACCCGCAACGACATGGATTTTGCCCGTGCGACCTTCCGCGTGCGTGGCGATGTGATCGATATCCACCCGGCGGAATCCGATTTCGAGGCGATCCGCATCGAGTTGTTCGACGATGAAGTGGAAAGCCTGTCGGCATTCGATCCGCTGACCGGCGAAGTCATTCGCAAACTGCCGCGCTTCACCTTCTACCCGAAGAGCCACTACGTGACGCCACGGGAAACCCTGATGGGCGCGGTCGAAGGCATCAAGGTCGAGTTGCAGGAGCGCCTGGAATACCTGCGCTCCAACAACAAACTGGTGGAAGCCCAGCGCCTGGAGCAGCGCACCCGTTTCGACCTGGAGATGATCCTCGAGCTGGGTTATTGCAACGGCATCGAAAACTACTCGCGCTATCTGTCCGGTCGCGAAGCTGGCGCGGCGCCACCGACCCTTTACGATTACCTGCCGGCCGATGCCTTGCTGGTGATCGATGAATCCCATGTCAGCGTTCCGCAGGTTGGCGCCATGTACAAGGGCGACCGCTCGCGTAAAGAGACCCTGGTGGAATACGGTTTCCGCCTGCCTTCGGCCCTGGACAACCGGCCGATGCGCTTCGATGAGTGGGAAAGGATCAGCCCGCAGACGATTTTCGTCTCGGCGACACCGGGCAACTACGAAGCCGAGCACGCCGGGCGCGTCATTGACATGGTGGTGCGCCCGACCGGGCTGGTAGACCCACAAATCGAGATCCGCCCGGCGTTGACCCAGGTCGACGATTTACTCTCGGAAATCAGCAAGCGCGTCGCAGTCGAGGAGCGGGTGTTGGTCACCACGTTGACCAAACGCATGGCCGAAGACTTGACTGACTATCTGGCGGATCATGGCGTGCGTGTGCGTTATCTGCACTCGGACATCGACACCGTGGAGCGGGTCGAGATCATCCGCGACCTGCGCCTCGGCACCTTCGATGTGCTGGTGGGGATCAACCTGCTGCGCGAAGGCCTGGATATGCCGGAGGTCTCATTAGTGGCGATCCTCGATGCCGACAAAGAAGGTTTCCTGCGCTCCGAGCGCTCGCTGATCCAGACCATCGGCCGCGCGGCGCGTAACCTCAATGGTCGGGCGATTCTGTATGCCGACAGGATTACCGGCTCCATGGAGCGGGCCATCGGCGAAACCGAGCGCCGTCGCGACAAGCAGATCGCCTTCAACCTGGCCAACGGCATCACCCCCAAAGGCGTGTTCAAGGACGTCGCCGACATCATGGAAGGCGCCACCGTGCCGGGTTCGCGCAGCAAGAAGCGCAAGGGCATGGCCAAGGCCGCCGAGGAAAACGCCCGGTACGAGGCCGAACTGCGCTCTCCGGGCGAGATCGCCAAGCGTATCAAAGCCCTGGAAGAGAAGATGTATCAGCTTGCTCGTGATCTGGAGTTCGAAGCGGCAGCGCAGATGCGCGACGAGATTACCAAGTTGCGCGAGCGCCTACTGACGGTCTGAATTTAAAATGCGGTCCCTGTGGCGAGGGGGCTTGCCCCCGTTGGGTCGCGAAGCGGCCCCAAAACCTGAGGCCACGTTGTGTCAGTTGTACATGGTTGGCAGGTTTTACGACTGCTGCGCAGCCGAGCGGGGGCAAGCCCCCTCGCCACAGTGTTGTGTATGACTCGATATCAGTGCGCTTCTCCAGCCTTCAACCCCTCCGGCAACTTCTTGGTCAGCAAAACCGCCACCATGCTGATCCCCAGCGCAATCCCGACAAAGTGAAACGCATCGTTGTAGGCCATGATCGACGCCTGTTGGTGGGCGATCTCGCTGAGTTTGCCCAGGGCTGCCGTTTCGTTGCCCAGCCGGTCAGCCAGCGAGGCGATCCGTTCAGCCACCTGCGGATTACTCGGTACGATGGATTCACGCAGGTAGTCAAAGTAAACCTTGGTCCGCGCATCCAGCAGCGTGGCGAGCAGGGCGATGCCGATGGCGCCGCCGAGGTTGCGCAGGATGTTGAACAGACTCGAGGCCGACCCCGCATCCTGGGGCAGGATGTAGGCGGTGGCGATCAACGAGATGGTGACCATGATCAGCGGCTGCCCCAGGGCGCGGATGATCTGGATCTGATTGAACTGCGGCCCGGCGAAGTCCGGGTTCAGCACGCCCGAAGAGAAGCTCGCCAGCCCGAACAGCCCGAAACCCAGCGTACACAGCCATTTCGGCGAGACGAACTTCATCAGCTTGGGCACCAGAGGAATCAGAAACAGCTGCGGCACGCCCATCCACATGATCACTTCGCCAATCTGCAGGGCGTTGTAGTTCTGGATCTGCGCCAGGTACAGCGGCAACAGGTAGATCGAACCGTACAGCCCGACCCCCATCCCGACGCTGGAAATACTGGATAACCCGAAGTTGCGGTTGCCGAGGATGCCGAGATTGATCAGCGGATTGGGTTTGGAAAACTGCACGATCACAAAGGTAATCAGGCTGACCAGCGCGATGCTGCCCAGGGTCACGATCAGGCTCGATTCCAGCCAGTCCTTGCGATGGCCTTCCTCCAGAAACACCTGCAAGCAGCCGAGCCCGACGCCGAGGGTGAGAATGCCGGCGTAGTCGGTGCTTTTCAGCAACTCCCAGTGGGCCTCTTTCTTCTCCAGGCCGTACATCAGGCCGGCGATCATGATCAGGCCGGGCGGGATGTTGATGTAGAAGATGTATTCCCAGCCCCAGTTCTCCGTCAGCCAGCCGCCGAGGGTCGGGCCGATGGAGGGCGCGAAGGTGGCGGTCATGGCGAACATGGCCATGCCTTTGGCGCGGTGGTGTTCTGGCAGCTTGATCAGGGTCAGGGTGAACGCCAGCGGGATCAGCGCACCACCGGTAAACCCTTGCAGGGCGCGGAACACGATCATGCTTTCCAGGCTCCACGCCATGGAGCAGAGCAGGGACGCGGCCAGGAACCCGAGGGACACCCACACCGCCAGGCGTCGCGCCGACAGCAACTGCACGAGCCAGGCGGTGAGCGGGATCATGATGATTTCCGCCACCAGGTACGAGGTGGAAATCCACGAACCTTCTTCCAGGGTCGCCGACAGCGCACCCTGGATGTCCTTGAGCGAGGAGTTGGTGATCTGGATGTCCAGCACCGCCATGAACGCACCGAGCATCACGCTCATCACCGCAATCCAGTCCCGCCGGGTCGGTTCGCCGACCGGGCGGATCAGTTGATCACCGGCCATCGTCAGGGGCGTCTTTGTGGCTCACTTTGGGGGTGACATCTTCAGGGGCGTCCTTGATGTTCACCTTGGCGGTGACCGACATGCCCGGGCGGATCTTGCCGCGCAGCGGATTGTCCGCGGCGAAGGTCAGTTTTACCGGAATCCGTTGAACGACTTTGGTGAAGTTGCCCGTGGCATTGTCCGGCGGCAACAGGCTGAACTGCGCACCCGAGGCGGCGAACAGGCTGTCGACCCGGGCTTTGATCGGGGTGTCGCTGTAGGCGTCGAAGGTCAGTTCGGCTTCCTGGCCGGGCTGCATGTGGCCAATCTGGGTTTCCTTGAAATTGGCCTGAATCCAGATGTCTTCGTCCGGCACGATCGACAACAGATAAGCGCCGGCCTGGACGTATTGGCCTTCGCGGGCCGCACGCTGGCCGATCAGGCCGCTGATGGGCGCGTGGATTTCGCTGCGGGTCAGGTTCAGTTCGGCCTGGGCCAGGTCGGTTTTGGCGTTGGCGATCTGCGCGTCGAGGCGTTTGATCTCGGCGTTCAGTGCGTTGACTTGTTGGCGCTGACTTTGCGCGTCGGCCTGGGCCTTGGCCACTTGCGAGCGGGCAATGTGGGATTCGGCGGAGAGGGTGGTCACCCGTTCTTCCGAAATAAAGCCTGGTTTGCGCAAGGTCTCGGCGCGGGTCAGGTCGATTTGCGAACGACCCAGGCTGGCCTGGCTGGAGGCGACTTGCGCTTCGCTGGCGGCAATCAGGCTGGCCTGCTGGGTCAGTTTGCTCTGGGCTTGCAGGCGCTCGGCCTCGCGAGTGGCCAGGGCAGCATTGGCGCGGTCGACAGCGAGGCGGAAGTCGTCGCCTTCGAGTTTGACCAGCAACTGGCCTTTCTCGACATGCTGGTTGTCCTGCACCAGCACCTGGTCGATGCGCGCGCCCAATTGGCTCGACACGCGGGTGATCTCGCCCTGGACATAAGCGTTGTCGGTGCTTTCATAAAAGCGTCCCTTGAGCAGCCAATGGGCAAACAGGCCCCCGGCAATCAGCAGGACAATCAGCAGGAATGTGAAGAGGCGACGCTTGAGTTGGGCAGGCATGGGAAAACTGTAGTCGAGAAATTGTAAGGGAAGGTATCAGCAGGCAAATCTGGCATACAGCCGATAAGCGGTAAATGCCATCGGCTGATATTCGGCCATTCACCTGTCTATACGGGCGTTACAGACGCAACCTTGGCTTAAATGCCCTGTTCACTGGAGCCGGGCGGGTATCGCCTGTTACCATTCGCGCCTTGTTTGAACTTTGCTTTTATTCTTTTCGAGACATGCCATGACCACCGTCCGCACTCGCATCGCGCCATCGCCTACCGGGGATCCCCACGTAGGTACCGCTTACATCGCCTTGTTCAACTACTGCTTTGCCAAGCAGCACGGCGGTGAGTTCATCCTGCGGATCGAAGACACCGACCAATTGCGTTCGACCCGCGAGTCCGAACAGCAGATTTTCGACGCCTTGCGCTGGCTGGGGATCGACTGGAGCGAAGGCCCGGACGTCGGCGGTCCGCACGGTCCGTACCGTCAAAGCGAGCGCGGCGATATTTATCAGAAGTATTGCCAGCAGCTGGTTGAAATGGGCCATGCCTTCCCGTGCTTCTGCACCGCCGAAGAGCTGGACCAGATGCGCGCCGAGCAGATGGCTCGCGGTGAAACCCCGCGTTACGACGGCCGCGCGCTGCTGCTGTCCAAGGAAGAAGTCGACCGTCGCCTGGCCGCTGGCGAGCCCCACGTCATTCGGATGAAGGTGCCGAGCGAAGGCGTCTGCGTGGTACCGGACATGCTGCGCGGCGACGTTGAAATCCCGTGGGACCGCATGGACATGCAAGTCCTGATGAAGACCGATGGCTTGCCGACGTACTTCCTGGCCAACGTGGTCGATGACCACCTGATGGGCATCACCCACGTATTGCGTGGCGAAGAGTGGCTGCCATCGGCACCGAAGCTGATCCTGCTTTACGAGTACTTCGGCTGGGAACAACCGGAGCTGTGCTACATGCCGCTGCTGCGTAACCCGGACAAGAGCAAGCTGTCCAAGCGCAAGAACCCGACCTCGGTGACCTTCTACGAGCGCATGGGCTTCATGCCGGAAGCGATGCTCAACTACCTGGGCCGCATGGGCTGGTCGATGCCGGACGAGCGCGAGAAGTTCTCCTTGCAGGAAATGGTCGATAACTTCGACCTCAAGCGCGTGTCCCTCGGCGGGCCGATCTTCGACATCGAGAAATTGTCGTGGCTCAACGGCCAGTGGCTGCGTGACTTGCCCGTGGAAGAGTTCGCCGCGCGCGTGCAGAAGTGGGCGTTCAACTCCGAATACATGATGAAGATCGCGCCGCACGTGCAGGGCCGCGTTGAAACCTTCAGCCAGGTGGCACCCCTGGCCGGGTTCTTCTTTGCCGGTGGCGTGAATCCGGATGCCAAGCTGTTCGAATCCAAGAAACTGTCGGGCGATCAGGTTCGTCAGTTGATGCAGTTGATCCTGTGGAAGCTCGAAAGCCTGCGTCAGTGGGAGAAGGACAGCATCACCGCCACCATTCAAGCGGTGGTTGAGTCCCTGGAGCTGAAGCTGCGTGACGCCATGCCGCTGATGTTCGCTGCGATCACCGGCCAGGCCAGTTCGGTGTCGGTGCTCGATGCGATGGAAATCCTCGGGCCGGACCTGACCCGCTTCCGTCTGCGCCAGGCCATTGACCTGCTGGGCGGCGTGTCGAAGAAAGAAAACAAAGAGTGGGAAAAGCTGCTGGGTGCTATCGCCTGAGCACGTCTGACTCTGCGGTAGCCGTCGGAGGCCGGGATCTTTTGTTCCTGTCCTCCGGCGTTTTTCCCCCGAATTTATGGGGGGAGGGCGGTAAGTGGTTGTTATGTCGGCAAAAAATTTTAAATATTTTGAAAAATAAGTTTGACAGGCTTTCGATACGCCCTTAAGATTCGCCCCGTCCTCAGCGATGACATCAACGATGAGGGGCTATAGCTCAGCTGGGAGAGCGCTTGCATGGCATGCAAGAGGTCGACGGTTCGATCCCGTCTAGCTCCACCAATTTACACTTCAAGGCCTGGCCACACCGGTCTTGAAGCGATCAACTCTCAGCGTTGATCAGTTGTATAGAAGGGTTTGCGTCCCCTTCGTCTAGTGGCCTAGGACACCGCCCTTTCACGGCGGTAACAGGGGTTCGAGTCCCCTAGGGGACGCCAGTTTTACAGAAGCGATGTTGCAAGATGTCGCTCCGCCGCGAGGCGAAAAATCCGGGGCTATAGCTCAGCTGGGAGAGCGCCTGCATGGCATGCAGGAGGTCAGCGGTTCGATCCCGCTTAGCTCCACCAATTTTACAGTTCAAGGTCTGGCCACACCGGCCTTGAATCGATCAGCACTCAGCACTGATCAGTTGTATAGAAGGGTTTGTGTCCCCTTCGTCTAGTGGCCTAGGACACCGCCCTTTCACGGCGGTAACAGGGGTTCGAGTCCCCTAGGGGACGCCACGATTACCCGCTCTGCGGGATTTTATAAGGGTCATTCAATTATTGAATGGCCCTTTTGTTTGTCTGGCGTTTGGCCAAATTCCTCCATTTCCAAAAAAACTGTTCTTCAGACCAGCGGTCACACACATGACTTGCTAAAATTTATTATGAGAATAATATTTCAATCGTAATATTCGGAGGCAACGATGAACGATAAAAAAGCTCAAACCCGAGAACGCATCCTCAAGGCTGCCAGCGCAGCGCTGATTCAACGCGGCCCGGCCGAGCCAAGTGTGGGCGAAGTGATGGGCGCGGCGGGCCTGACGGTCGGCGGCTTCTACGCCCACTTCGAAAGCAAGGACGCGATGATGCTTGAGGCGTTCAGGCAATTGCTCGGTCATCGTCGCGACCTGATTGCCGACATGGACGCGCAGTTGACCGGTGAAGAGCGTCGCGCGCTGGTGGCAGCGTTTTATCTGTCGCGCAAGCACCGTGATTCCTCCGAATCGGCCTGTCCGATCCCGGCTTCGGTCGGCGAACTGGGGCGGTTGCCGGAAGCGTTTCGTGTCGCTCTCAACGAGCATGTGGAATTGATGGTCGCGCAGTTGGCGGCCAGTCCTGAAGAAACCGAAAAAGCCCTGGCCGACATGGCCTTGATGGTGGGTGGGCTGGCTCTGGCGCGGGCGCTGGGGCCGGGAGAGTTGTCCGATCGATTACTGCGCGCCGCCAAATCGGCAGTGCGTTGACCTGAAGGCTGCGGCCTGAGGAGAATGCGATGAGCGCGTTAAAGTGGGTTCGTGGCGTTAATGGCACCTTGGGCTGGTTCGCCCCGAAACTGGTCGCAAGCAAAATGCGACAGGCGTTCATGACGCCACGGGATCTGCCGCTGCGTGACTGGGAGCTGCCACTGTTGGCCAAGTCCGAGCGGATCACCCTGCGTTTCGGCCTCTCGGCCTTGCGCTGGGGCCAGGGCCCGGCAGTCTTGCTGATGCATGGTTGGGAAGGGCGGCCGACGCAGTTTGCCAGCCTCATCACCGCGCTGGTCGATACCGGTTACTCGGTCGTGGCCCTGGATGGTCCGGCCCATGGTCGCTCGCCGGGCAGTGAGGCGAATGTGGTGCTGTTCGCCCGGGCCATGCTTGAAGCGGCCGCCGAACTGCCACCCCTGCAAGCGGTCATCGGCCACTCCATGGGCGGCGCTAGTGCGATGCTCGCGGTCCAGTTGGGCTTGCGCACCGAAACCCTGGTCACCATTGCCGCTCCGGCGCGGATTCTCGGCGTGTTGCGTGGTTTTGCCCGCTATGTCGGGCTGCCACCGAAGGCCCGCTCGGCGTTCATTCGCCAGGTCGAGCAAGACGTCGGCATGCGAGCCGCGACGCTGGATGTCGCGCACTATCAACTCGACATGCCCGGCCTGATTGTCCACGCCGAAGACGACAACCTCGTCTCTGTGAAGGAATCCCAGCTGATTCACGAAGCCTGGTTCGACAGCCGCTTGTTGCGTTTGAAAGACGGTGGTCATCAGCGAGTGCTGGCCGACCCGCGGGTGATTGATGGCGTGATATCACTGCTGGCCGGGCGCAGTTTGCAATCACGCCAATCCGCCTGAGCTTCCGTTACACTGCCCCGGTCTAAATTATCTGACCAGGGAGTCGGGCATGGGCTGGGATCGGGAAACGCCGTTCATCATTGATCTGCAAGTGAGCGCCGAGGACATTGACGGGCTGGGGCACGCGAACAACGCGGTCTACGTGACCTGGCTCGAACGCTGTGCCTGGCGCCACTCCCAGCGCCTTGGCCTGGACCTGGTCGAATATCGGCGGCTGGACCGGGCGATGGCGGTGGTGCGGCACGAGATCGATTACCTGGCGGCAGCCTATGAGGATGATGAGTTGCAATTGGCGACCTGGATCGTCGATTGGGATCAGCGCCTGAAAATGACCCGACACTTCCAGCTGATCCGCCCCAGCGACAACACCACGCTATTGCGCGCGCAGACCACGTTCGTCTGCATCGAACTGTCTACCGGCAAGCCCAAGCGCATGCCAGTAGAGTTCATCGAGGGCTATGGCCCGGCGATCCGGGCGCAGGAGTTGGTGCAACCCTGATCTCATGTGGGAGCGAGCCTGCTCGCTCCCACAGGTGGTCGCGATGTTCTGCAGATTCTCCGCGCAATCCAGTAAACTGCCGCACGTTTTTCCTCGAGTGTGTTTTTCATGCAAATTGCTTTGGCGCCCATGGAGGGGTTGGTCGACGACATCCTGCGCGATGTGCTGACCCGCGTGGGTGGTATTGACTGGTGCGTGACCGAGTTCATTCGGGTCAACGACCAGTTGCTCACACCTGCCTATTTCCACAAGTTCGGCCCGGAGTTGCTCAACGGTGCCCGGACAGCCTCCGGCGTGCCGCTGCGTGTGCAACTGCTCGGCTCCGACCCGGTGTGCCTGGCGGAAAATGCCGCGCTGGCCTGCGAGCTGGGTTCCGAAGTGATCGACCTGAACTTCGGCTGTCCAGCCAAGACCGTCAATAAATCCCGTGGCGGCGCGGTATTGCTCAAGGAGCCTGAGCTGCTCAACCAGATTGTCGAGCACGTCCGTCGTGCCGTTCCCGCGCACATTCCAGTCACCGCCAAGATGCGCCTGGGCTTCGACAGCCCGGACGGTTCGCTGGTGTGTGCCACGGCCTTGGCCGAAGGCGGCGCCGAACATATCGTGGTGCACGCGCGGACCAAGGTCGACGGCTACAAGCCGCCGGCGCACTGGGAGTGGATTCCACGCGTGCAGGACGTGGTCAAGGTGCCGGTGTTCGCCAATGGCGACATCTGGAGCGTCGAAGACTGGCGTCGCTGCCGCGAGATCAGCGGCGTGGAAGACATCATGCTCGGTCGCGGCCTGGTTTCGCGTCCGGACCTTGCCCGGCAGATCGCCGCAGCGCGGGCCGGGGAGGAGGTCGTCGAGATGACCTGGGCCGAGTTGCTGCCGTTGATCCAGGACTTCTGGCTGCAAGCCAAGGCACAGATGACGCCACGCCAGTCACCGGGCCGCCTGAAACAATGGCTGGCGATGTTGACCCGCAATTATCCCGAGGCGGTTGAGCTTTTCACCGTGCTGCGCCGTGAGACTGAGCTGGATAACGTCTCGCATTTGCTGGGTCTGCCCGTGGCGGAAGCGGCCTGAAACTTGTTGTAAAAAAAGCTGAAAATAACCTCTTGAAATGCAATCAGCGGTCCCTATTTAAGGATTACGCGATGCCGAATTCGGGTCGCGGAGACAAAAAACCTTGCTGATTGTTTTCAGGAGATTTGCATCATGGCTACTACATTATCCCTGGCCCCACTGTTCCGTTCCTCGGTAGGTTTCGACCGTTTCAACGACCTGTTCGAAACCGCCCTGCGCAACGAGCCAGGCAGCAGCTATCCACCCTATAACGTGGAGAAACACGGCGACGATCAATACCGCATCGTGATTGCCGCGGCCGGTTTCCAGGAAGAAGATCTGGAACTCGAAGTCGAGAAAGGTGTGCTGACCATCAGTGGCGGTAAACGCGACGCGAACGAAGACGTCACTTATCTGTATCAGGGCATTGCGCAACGTGCCTTCAAACTGTCCTTCCGTCTGGCGGACCACATCGAGATCAAGGCTGCCGGCCTGAGCAACGGTCTGTTGAGTATCGACCTGCTGCGCGTGGTTCCGGAAGAGGCGAAAGCCAAGCGCATCCCGATCAACGGCACGCAGAATAATGCTCTGCAACACTGAGTCATAGTCAAAGGTCGGGCTGAGTGAGCGTCACTCAGCCGACCGACACCAGAAGACCCCGACTTGTCGGGGTCTTTTTTTGACTCAAGTTCAGCCCCCATGCACTGCAACAGACTCATTGCACGCCCCGTGATCGGTGGATTCCCAATGTGATGAGGTAGCGTTCCTCGGTGGGACGCTTGTTGTCCCTGAAGCGACTGACCACCAGCATCAGTTGGTACTTGTCACCGGCTCGCCAGTAGGCTGTACCGCCTTTGTTGACGTCGCGCAGTTGGGCTCGCCATTGCGAGGTGTCGGCGAACGATGGGTAGTCCTTGAGCCGGATGGGTACCCAGCCGGCTTTACGCCATTGCTCTTGCAGATCAAGTACGACCTTGAGGGTGTCGTCGAGCAGTAGTGGCTCGATTTGCGGGGACATGCGGACGCTGTTGATCACCTCTTTGTTATAAATAATCGTAAAAAAGCTGGCTAGCGGGGTTATAAAACTGTACTCGGGATCCATGAAACGCAGACGGGCATCGGTCTTTGGAATGTTGAACGACACCTGCCCGGGAATAGCCGGACCGATGGCCGCGCTGGAGCGCTGACGCATAGCCTCGTAAGGCTCGCCAATGAGTAGGGCGATTTCCGGTTCATCCGACAGGACTTGAATTGCCGCTGCTGTCAGGAGGGCCGCGACTGCCAGCAACGAGAAGTTGCGGCGCCAGCCTAAACGATGCAACAGACTCATCGCACTCCTCCACTTAGAGCGATCTCCCGAATCGACTGCTCAATCCGATCGCGCTGGTCGCTATGCAGCAGATCGTCAAACTGCGCCGCGGCCTTGAGCACGAAGGCCATGCGCCGCTCGACGTCGGCCAGGTCCGCGAAGGGAAAGTTGCTAAACCCAATGGTGCGTCTGTCCTCGACGGGACGGCACTGGCTGGCCAGGGTCAGTTCAATGGCCTGAGCAGCCCCGGAAGGAAGGTTGGTGACGTAGGAGAAATGGTTACCGCGCAGCAACCATTTCAGTCCAGTGTCATCGTACATCGCCGGTTGCAAAATATTGACCTGCTCGTGCGTTGCAAGAAACGCGACACTTTGCGCGATATTGCCAGCCTCAATCGCTTCGAAGGCCAGGAGGATTTCATCATGATCGGTCCCAAACTTCAGCGTTTCCTGCCCGACCGGCCACAGCACCGGATGCTCACCAGTGCCATAGATGTTCTTCCGTGAATCCAGACAAGCCTTAAGCGCCTCCAACCCCCGCTCCGCATAGAACACATGCAGCGGATACACATCCAGGAACAGCGTGGTATTGCCCATGGCCAGCATCTCGTGCACGAACCGGTACATCCGTTGCGCGAGGGGCAACGCAATGTCGACACCCCAATGGGTGAAGCCCCACATCGGGTTGTCACGGTTGGCCTGTTCGTAGTCGCGCTGGCGCTGTTCAAACTCCCGAATCGTCGCCCGCTTTTCCCGCTCGCTGGGGCTGAGCATTCCGGCCAGCCCTTTTCGGGAACTTTCCCTCAATTGCTGCATTGCCTCTTCTTCTGCTTGCATCTTGTCGATCGATTCGGCCGCATGCAGCAGACCACAACCGACCTGTTTCGAGGCAAAGGCCGCCAGCCCCGCCCACTGGAAGCGCTGATCATGACGCCACAACTGCGCGTACGCTGCGTTGATTGCTTTGTTGCGCGCTTTCGGGTCGGTGATCAGCCTGCCACCCGGCGCCACGACGTTTTCGACTCGTTGCTGGTAGCCGCGCCAGAGGTTCTCGCAGACCGTTCCCGGCCGTTCGCTGAAGGAAGGCGTGGCAGTCTTTGGCGCTGAAGTAAACCCGGAAGGGTGAGGTTCGGCTGTCGAAGGGCGAGGCGTGACCGGCGTCGTGGGTTGGGCGGTGGCTCGGGCATGCGGCGCGAAGCCGCCCTCGATCTCTTGACAACTGAGGGTCTGGTTGGCAATCAGCCGTGGCAGGGGGTCGCACTTGCACTTGCACAGGTCACCGTCCAGAGCGGCGTTACGCTCCTCCAGCAGATCCACCAGACGCGGGCCGTCGCAGACAATCGTCCCGGTGCTGTCGCATTTCGGGCAATCGACCTCATCGCCTTCGCGGGCCATGGCCTGGCCATTGATCGTGCTGCAGTCCCAGCCGGTACGCACGGTGCCGTCAGCAGTGGTTTTGGCCCCGACGGTGATGTGATAGCGCCTCATGCCTGATCTGTCCTTCTGTAATCTGCAGGGACGAGCACGCTAGGTGAGGCGATAAGGGGGATAAATCAGACGTTTCTTAATCTGGTGTAGGTTTGTTCTGTATTCAAGTCACCTGATGGTTGGCGAGTGAGAATGATCCCCCCACCGCCTATTTGAGCAATAACTGAAACTCCTCAACCGGCAACGGCTGGCTGTGCAAATACCCCTGGTAGAAGTGACACTCCAGCCCCTGCAAAAACTCCAGCTGTTCCGCTGTTTCCACCCCTTCGGCAATCACCTTCAAATCCAGGCTGCGGGCCATGGCGACGATGGCGCGGATGATCTCGGCGTCGTTCGGGTCGCTGGTGGCGTCGCGGATGAATGACTGGTCGATTTTCAGGGTGTCGACCGGCAAGCGCTTGAGGTAGGTCAGCGAGGAGTAGCCGGTGCCGAAGTCGTCCATGGCGAAGCTCACACCGAGCTTTTTCAGGCGGCGCATTTTGCTGATGGTGTCTTCCAGGTTCTGGATGACGATGCCTTCGGTGATTTCCAGCTTCAACAGGGAGCAGGGCAGGCCATAGCTGGCCAGGCTGTTTTCAATCCGTTCGACGAAGTCGTTCTGGCGGAACTGGCGCGGGCTGATGTTCACGCACAGGCTGAACTTGTACGGATTCACCAGGCCGTCGTCGATCAATCGTTTGAAGGCCTGGCAGGCTTCGTCGAGGATCCAGGTGCCAACCTCCAGAATCAGTCCGCTGTCTTCCAGCACCTTGATGAACTCGGTGGGTGACTGCGCGCCAAGCTCCGGATGATTCCAGCGTACCAGGGCCTCGGCACCAACGATGCGGTCGCCCCGGGCGTCGACCTGGGGTTGGTAATGCACGCGAAATTCGCCCCGGGAAAGCGCCAGGCGCAGGTCGGTTTCCATGCGCAGGCGTTCGCTCGCGGCCTTCTGCATGGTGTTGTGGTACATCTGCGCGGTATTGCGCCCCGAGTCCTTGGCGCGATAAAGCGCGATGTCGGCGCGTTTGAGCAGGTCGGTCGGGGTCGAACCGTGATCGGGGATCAGGGCAATGCCGATGCTGGGTGTCACTTGCAGGCGCTGGCCGTCGAGGAACATTGGTTCGGACAGCAACTCGCGGATGGTGTCGGCCACTTCGCGAACCTGTTCGCTGACCTCGCTGCGCGAGCCTTCGAGGCCGCTGAGCAATACCACGAATTCGTCACCGCCCAGGCGCGCAACGGTGTCCTCCATGCGCACGCTGGCTTCCAGGCGCGCGGTAATGATTTTCAGCACGGTATCGCCCACCGGGTGCCCGAGGGAGTCGTTGATGTGCTTGAAGTGGTCGAGGTCGAGGAACATCAGCGCGCCGCGCAGGTTATGCCGTTTGAGCAAGGCGATCTGCTGGCTCAGGCGGTCCATCAGCAAGGCGCGGTTGGGCAGGTTGGTCAGTGGGTCGTGGTAGGCCAGGTGGCGGATCTGCGCTTCGGCGTTTTTCAGCAGGCTGACGTCTCGTGCGGTCAGCAGCAGGCAGGCGGTTTCGTTGAGGGTGATCGGTTCCACCGAGACTTCGACGGTGAGCAGTTCGCCGAGCTTGTTGCGCCCGAGCATTTCCTGGTGATGAACCCGGCCCTTGATCTGCAATTCAGCCAGCAGCGCCGAGCGTTGTTTTTCTTCAGCCCAGATCCCGACCTGGTACACCGTGCGGCCCACCACTTCCTCGGCGCGGTAGCCGGTCAGGCGGCAGAAACCGTCGTTGACCTCCAGATAGCGTCCGGTATCGCGTTCGGTGATGGTGATGGCGTCGGGGCTGGAGTGGAAGGCCTTGGCGAATTTCTCCTCACTGGCCTTGAGCGCCGCTTCCGAGCGTTGTTGCTGGGTGATGTCACGCAGCGTGGTGACGATGCAGGGCTGGTCGCCGACGCTGATCTGACGGCTGGAAATCACGCAGGTCAAGACCTGTCCGTCCTTGTGCTGGACCAGAATGGCCACGTTGTTCAGGCCTTGTTCGCGGATCACTTGTTCGATCCGTCGCAGGCTTTTCGCCGAGGCGTCCCACAGGCCGATTTCGTCGGCGCTGCGGCCGATCACGTCGGCGGTGCTCCAGCCGAAGGTCTGGGTGAAGCTGGAGTTGATTTCAATGAACTGGCCGGAGTCCTGGCGGGTGACGCAGATCGGATCGGGGCTGACCTGGAATAGCGTGGCGAATTTTTCTTCGGAGGCCACCAGCCGTTGTTCGCGCTCCACCTGGTCGGTGATGTCGAGCAATGTGCCGGCCATGCGCACTGGCACGCCGCTGTCATCACGGTAGAGGCGGGCACGGCTTTCCAGGTAGCGCGAGCTGCCGTCGGGCAATTGCACGCGGTAGGTCAATTGGTAGTTGCCGGCCGGGCCTTCACGCAGGCTGCGGTAAGCGTCGCGCATGGTGTCGCGTTCTTCGCCGGGCACGCCTTCGAAGAACTCGTCGAAGGACTCGTGGAAAGGTTTGGCGTCCAGGCCGTGCAGTTGGGCGGCCCGTGCCGATCCGTAGAGCATGCCGCTGGGAATGTGCCAGTCCCAGGTGCCGAGTTGCGCCGAGTCCAGGGCCAGGTCGAGGCGTTCCTGGCTGTCCTTGAGGGCCTGTTCGGCGACTTTGCGTTCGGTGGTGTCAAGGAAGGTGCTCAGTAGATAGGGCTGGCCTTCGAGCTCGACCTTTTGCGCACTGAGGATGCCGTCGTGGATCTGGCCATTGCTGGCGCGAAACTGCACTTCCATGCTGACCAGGTCGCCTTTGGCTTTAGTGGCCTTGACCAGTTCGTCCCGTTGCTCGGGATGTACCCACAGGCCCAGCTCCAGGGTGGTGCGGCCGATCGCGTTTTGCACCGGCCAGCCGAACAGGCTTTCGAAATACTGGTTGGCTTCGGAGATCAGGCCGTCTTCCTGGCGGGTCAGCAGGACCATGTTCGGGCACAGGTGAAACAGGGTGGCGAAGCGTTTTTCCGAGCTGCTTAACGCCTGTT
Organism: Pseudomonas grandcourensis; assembly: GCF_039909015.1. Classification (NCBI taxonomy): domain Bacteria; kingdom Pseudomonadati; phylum Pseudomonadota; class Gammaproteobacteria; order Pseudomonadales; family Pseudomonadaceae; genus Pseudomonas; species Pseudomonas grandcourensis. The sequence continues at coordinate 4,594,632 of NZ_CP150919.1, read as the reverse complement.
CGCGCTGGCGCTGGTGGGTAATCTCGCGGATAACGCCGATCATCCGTGGCCTGCCGTGCTTGTCCGGCAATAGGCTGCCGTTGATTTCCAGCCAGTGCAGGCTGCCATCGGGCCAGCGGATGCGGTGATGCATCGCTTGCTCCAGTGGCGCGCCAGCGATGACCGCATGGAATGCGCGAAGGGTTTTCGCGCGATCCTCCGGGGGCAGCAGGTCAAGGTATTCCAGGTCCGAAGGCAACGGTTTGCGGGGGTCGAAGCCGAACAGCGCCTGTGTGCCCCGGGACCAGCTGATCTGCCCGCGCTCGATGTCCCAATACCAGGCACCCAGGCGCGCGCCGTTGAGCGCGGCCAACAGTTGTGAGGCACTTTCCCAGCTCTGTTCGGAGTTTTTCGGGTCAAGTGCCTGTATACGCGGCATAGGCGGAATACGATCAACAGATTTGGGCATTGGCAAGCCTTAGGCTGAATGGGCGTTTGGCACGGGAATTCGCGGCTCTATAGGAGTAGCACAACTTAGCCTTGAGTCCCTGGCGGATCGAGTTGAGCATCCAGCAGCGCCATGAAGGCCCGCGCGGCGTTCGACAGTGTCCTTTCCGTGTGCAGGATATAGCCTAGCTGGCGAGTGAGCTGTATGCCCGGCAAAGGTATGCGCGCCACCTGGTCATCGAGCATGGTGCGCGGCAAAACGCTCCAGGCCAGGCCGATCGAGACCATCATCTTGATGGTTTCAAGGTAGTTGGTGCTCATGGCGATGTTGGGCGTCAGGCCCTGGGCTTCAAACAGCCGCTGCACAATGTGGTGGGTAAAGGTGTTGCCGCCGGGGAAGACCGCCGGGTGTCGGGCGATGTCCGCCAGGCTGACCTTGCCGTTATTGAGCAACGAATGCTCCGGGGCGACCACGAAATCCAGCGAGTCGTCCCACACGGGGGTGGCCTTGACCAGCGCATGGGGTTCCGGCGCCAGGGTAATGACCGCCAGTTCGGCGCGGCCATGGATAATTTCCTCGTAGGCCACTTCCGAATCGAGGAACTGAATATCCAGCGCCACCTGTGGGTATCGCCGGGTGAACTCCCTTAATAAGGGCGGCAAACGGTGCAGGCCGATGTGGTGACTGGTGGCCAGGGTCAGACGGCCGGTCACTTCGCCGGTGAGGTTGGTCAGGGCGCGGCGCGTATCATCAAGGACATTGAGAATCTGGTAGGCCCGCGGCAGCAGGGCGCGCCCGGCCTCGGTCAGGCTCACTTCACGCCCCAGGCGATCGAACAAGCGCACCTTCAATTGCTGCTCCAGGCCGGCGATACGTTTGCTGATCGCAGGTTGGGTCAGGTGCAGCCGCTCGCCGGCGCCGGAGAAGCTTCCGGTCTCGGCGATGGCAATAAAAGCATTGAGGTTGGCCAGGTCCATGGTCGTATTCCAGCTGGTTATCCAAAGCATAAAAAATATGAATTTGAGTTATTTAATGTAACCCCATAGGATCAGCCTCACAAGCCAAAGGGTTATTGAGCACATCAAGGCCCGGGGCATAGAAACAAGCTGATGAGGAACCGTCTGATGGCCGGCAAAACGCTCTACGACAAGCTCTGGGATTCGCATTTGGTCAAGCAGCGCGACGATGGCTCTGCGCTGATCTACATCGATCGTCACATCATCCACGAAGTGACCTCGCCGCAAGCCTTCGAAGGCCTGCGTCTGGCCGGGCGCAAGCCATGGCGCATCGATGCCAACATCGCGACCCCGGACCACAACGTACCGACCACACCGGAGCGCAAGGGCGGCATCGACGCCATCGTTGACCAGGTCTCGCGCCTGCAAGTCCAGACCCTCGACGACAACTGCGATGAATACGGCATCGTCGAGTTCAAGATGAACGACGTTCGCCAGGGCATCGTCCACGTCATCGGCCCGGAGCAGGGCGCAACCTTGCCGGGCATGACCGTGGTCTGCGGCGACTCCCACACCTCGACCCACGGCGCATTCGGCGCATTGGCTCACGGTATCGGCACTTCCGAGGTCGAGCATGTGCTCGCCACCCAGTGCCTGGTCGCCAAGAAAATGAAAAACATGCGGGTAGCGGTCGAAGGCCAATTGCCGTTCGGCGTGACCGCCAAGGACATCGTGCTCGCCGTGATCGGCAAGATCGGCACCGCCGGCGGTAACGGCCACGCCATCGAATTCACCGGCAGCGCGATTCGCGACCTGTCCGTCGAAGGCCGCATGACCATCTGCAACATGTCCATCGAAGCCGGCGCTCGCGTAGGCCTGGTGGCGGCGGACGAAAAAACCGTGGCTTACGTCAAGGGCCGTCCTTTCGCACCGAAAGGCGCGGAATGGGACCTGGCCGTCGAAGCCTGGAAAGATCTGGTGTCTGATGTCGACGCCAAATTCGATACCGTAGTTGAGCTCGATGCGACCCAGATCAAGCCGCAAGTCAGCTGGGGCACCTCGCCGGAAATGGTGTTGGCGGTAGATCAGAATGTGCCGGATCCTGCGAAGGAAATGGACCTGGTCAAGCGCGGTTCCATCGAGCGCGCCTTGAAGTACATGGGTTTGACCGCCAACCAGGCGATCACCGACATTCAGCTCGACCGCGTGTTCATCGGTTCCTGTACCAACTCGCGGATCGAAGACCTGCGCGCTGCGGCGGTAATCGCCAAGGGCCGCAAAGTGGCCTCGACCATCAAGCAGGCCATCGTCGTGCCGGGCTCGGGTCTGGTCAAAGCCCAGGCGGAATCGGAAGGCCTGGACAAGATCTTTCTCGAAGCCGGTTTCGAATGGCGTGAGCCGGGTTGCTCGATGTGCCTGGCGATGAACCCGGACCGTTTGGAGTCCGGCGAGCATTGCGCCTCGACCTCCAACCGTAACTTCGAAGGCCGTCAGGGCGCCGGTGGTCGTACGCACCTCGTCAGCCCGGCCATGGCCGCGGCCGCAGCTGTGAACGGTCGTTTCATCGACGTCCGTGAATTGATCTAAAGGAGCGCAGCATGAAAGCTTTTACCCAGCACACTGGTCTTGTCGCGCCTTTGGATCGTGCCAACGTCGACACCGACCAGATCATTCCGAAGCAATTCCTGAAGTCGATCAAGCGCACGGGCTTTGGCCCGAACCTGTTCGATGAATGGCGTTACCTGGATGTGGGCCAGCCTTACCAGGACAACTCCAAGCGTCCACTGAACAAGGACTTCGTCCTCAACGCCGAACGTTACCAGGGCGCCAGCGTGTTGCTGGCCCGTGAGAACTTCGGTTGCGGCTCCAGCCGTGAACACGCGCCGTGGGCCCTGGAAGAGTACGGTTTCCGCAGCATCATCGCGCCGAGCTATGCCGACATCTTCTTCAACAACAGCTTCAAGAACGGCTTGCTGCCGATCATCTTGAGCGATGCCGAAGTCGATGAACTGTTCCAGCAGGTCGAGGCCAATCCGGGCTATCAGTTGCAGGTCGATCTGCAAGCCCAGACCGTGACCCGCCCTGACGGCAAGGTGTTGAGCTTCGAAATCGATGCCTTCCGCAAACATTGCCTGCTCAACGGCCTGGACGATATCGGCCTGACCTTGCAGGACGGCGATGCGATTGCGACGTTTGAAGCCAAGCATCGTGAGAGCCAGCCTTGGTTGTTTCGCGACGCGTGATTGATCCGAGATTGATGTAGTCAGGGCCGGCCCCTTCGCGGGCAAGCCCGCTCCCACAGGTTTTGTGTGCACCGCAATTACTGTGGGAGCGGGCTTGCCCGCGATGAGGTCGGAACAGGCACCACAAGACTAAAAGGAAGTCCCCATGACCAGCACCGCCCAGCACACCCAGGTAGTCCAGAAACAATTCGGTGAGCAGGCTTCGGCCTACCTGAGCAGTGCCGTCCACGCTCAAGGCACTGAATTCGCGCTGCTACAGGCCGAGCTGGCGGGGCGGAGCGATGCCCGGGTCCTGGACCTTGGCTGCGGCGCCGGTCACGTGAGTTTTCACGTAGCCTCATTGGTGAAAGAAGTAGTGGCCTACGACCTGTCGCAGCAGATGCTCGACGTGGTGACCGCTGCCGCTGTCGATCGTGGCTTGAGCAACGTGACCACGGTCAACGGGGCCGCTGAGCGCCTGCCGTTCGCCGATGGCGAATTCGATTTCGTCTTCAGCCGTTATTCGGCGCACCATTGGAGTGATCTGGGCGTGGCCCTGCGGGAGGTGCGTCGAGTCCTGAAGCCGGGCGGTGTGGCGGCGTTCGTCGACGTGTTGTCACCGGGTAGCCCGCTGTTCGACACTTACCTGCAAAGCGTCGAAGTGCTGCGCGACACCAGCCATGTGCGCGATTATTCCGCCGGCGAGTGGTTGCGCCAGGTCAGCGAAGCGGGGCTGCACACCCGCAGTACCACCCGTCAGCGCCTGCGCCTGGAGTACAACAGCTGGGTCGAGCGCATGCGCACGCCTGAAGTGATGCGCGCGGCGATCCGCGAGTTGCAGCAGTCGATGGGTAATGAAGTACGCGAATATTTTGAGATAGAGGCCGATGGTTCGTTCAGTACCGATGTACTGGTGCTGATGGCTGAGCGATAGAATTTTTCCGGGTGCGTCCATGGGCGCACCGACTGATGACATGAGGAAAGCATGAGCAAGCAGATTCTGATTCTCCCAGGTGACGGTATTGGCCCGGAAATCATGGCCGAGGCGGTCAAGGTGCTGGAGTTGGCCAGCGACAAGTTCTCCCTGGGCTTCGAGCTGAGCTTTGATGTGATCGGTGGCGCTGCCATCGACAAGCACGGCGTGCCGTTGGCCGACGAGACGCTGGAGCGTGCCCGCGCGGCCGACGCCGTGTTGCTGGGCGCCGTTGGCGGCCCGAAATGGGATGCCATCGAACGTGACATCCGCCCTGAGCGCGGCCTGCTGAAAATCCGTGCGCAACTGGGCCTGTTCGGCAATCTGCGCCCGGCGATCCTGTACCCGCAACTGGCCGAGGCTTCCAGCCTGAAGCCGGAAATCGTTTCCGGGCTGGACATCCTGATCGTTCGCGAACTGACCGGCGGCATCTACTTCGGCGCGCCACGCGGTACCCGTACCCTGGAAAACGGCGAACGCCAGTCCTACGACACCCTGCCGTACAGCGAAAGCGAAATCCGCCGCATCGCCCGTGTCGGTTTCGACATGGCCATGGTCCGTGGCAAGAAGCTGTGCTCGGTGGACAAGGCCAACGTACTGGCCTCCAGCCAACTGTGGCGTGAAGTGGTCGAACAAGTGGCCAAGGATTATCCTGAAGTCGAACTGAGCCACATGTACGTCGACAACGCCGCGATGCAGCTGGTGCGTGCACCCAAGCAGTTCGACGTGATCGTCACCGACAACATGTTCGGCGACATCCTGTCCGACCAGGCCTCGATGCTCACCGGTTCCATCGGCATGCTGCCGTCGGCGTCCCTGGACACCAACAACAAGGGCATGTACGAGCCGTGCCACGGTTCGGCGCCGGACATCGCTGGCAAAGGCATTGCCAACCCGCTGGCGACCATTTTGTCGGTGTCGATGATGCTGCGTTACAGCTTCAACCAGCAGGCCGCGGCCGACGCCATCGAGAAAGCCGTCAGCCTGGTGCTGGATCAGGGCTTGCGCACCGGCGACATCTGGTCGGGCGGTTGCACTAAAGTCGGTACGCAGGAAATGGGTGACGCAGTAGTCGCCGCGCTGCGGAATCTGTAATCTCTCGGGCCCGCTGCCAAATTCAAGACAAGGTAGCGGCCCACATTTCAAGAAGGTGTAGTTGCGATGAAACGTGTAGGTCTGATCGGTTGGCGCGGCATGGTCGGTTCCGTGCTCATGCAGCGGATGCTGGAAGAGCAGGATTTCGATCTTATCGAGCCGGTGTTTTTCACCACTTCCAATGTCGGTGGCCAAGGCCCGTCCGTGGGCAAGGACATTGCTCCGCTCAAGGACGCTTACAGCATTGAAGAGCTGAAAACCCTCGACGTGATTCTGACCTGCCAGGGTGGCGACTACACCAGCGAAGTCTTCCCCAAGCTGCGTGAAGCCGGATGGCAGGGTTACTGGATCGACGCCGCTTCCAGCCTGCGCATGCAGGATGACGCGGTGATCGTTCTGGATCCGGTCAACCGCAAGGTCATCGACCAGCAGCTGGATGCGGGCACCAAGAACTACATCGGCGGCAACTGCACCGTCAGCCTGATGCTGATGGGCCTTGGTGGCCTGTTCGAAGCTGGTCTGGTGGAGTGGATGAGCGCCATGACTTATCAGGCGGCCTCCGGTGCCGGCGCGCAGAACATGCGTGAACTGATCAAGCAAATGGGCGCGACCCACGCCGCTGTTGCCGATCAACTGGCCGATCCGGCCAGCGCGATCCTCGACATCGACCGTCGTGTGGCCGAAGCCATGCGCAGCGACGCGTACCCGACCGAAAACTTCGGCGTACCGCTGGCCGGCAGCCTGATCCCGTGGATCGACAAGGAACTGCCGAACGGCCAGAGCCGCGAAGAGTGGAAGGCCCAGGCCGAAACCAACAAAATCCTCGGTCGCTTCAAGAGCCCGATCCCGGTCGATGGCATCTGCGTGCGCATCGGCGCCATGCGCTGCCACAGCCAGGCGCTGACCATCAAGCTGAACAAAGACGTGCCGATCGCTGATATCGAAGGGCTGATCAGCCAGCACAACCCTTGGGTCAAGCTGGTGCCGAACAGCCGCGAAACCAGCATTCAGGAGCTGAGCCCGAACAAGGTCACCGGCACCCTGAACATCCCGGTTGGCCGTCTGCGCAAGCTGAACATGGGTTCGCAATTTATCGGCGCGTTTACCGTCGGCGACCAGTTGCTGTGGGGCGCGGCCGAACCGCTGCGCCGCATGCTGCGGATCCTGCTCGAGCGTTGATCGACTGATGCAATGAAAGAACCCGCGCCTTGCAAGAGGTGCGGGTTTTTTTATCCTTGCAGGAGCGAGCTTGCTCGCGATGAGGCCGGCACGAACACCACAAATCTCCCGCCGAATTGCCTGCATCCCCACCACCCGGTAAAGTGCCGCTCCCCCCGTTTCGCCAGAGGTAAAACCCATGAGCCAGACCATTGATATTGCCGTGATCGGCGCCACCGGTACTGTCGGCGAAACACTCGTGCAGATTCTCGAAGAGCGCGATTTCCCGATCGGCACCCTGCACCTGCTGGCCAGCAGTGAGTCGGCCGGCAGTTCGGTACCGTTCCGCGGCAAGAACGTGCGGGTGCGGGAAGTCGATGAGTTCGACTTCAGCAAAGTGCAATTAGCATTCTTTGCCGCCGGCCCGGCGGTTTCGTTGAGCTTCGCCTCCCGCGCGACCGATGCCGGTTGCTCGGTGATCGATCTCTCCGGTGCCTTGGCGGCCGAAAAGGCGCCGCAGGTCGTGCCCGAGGCCAACGCCCAGGTGTTGGCCGGCTTGAAAAAGCCCTTTCAGGTCAGCAGCCCAAGCCCGTCGGCCACCACCCTGGCAGTGATACTCGCGCCACTGATGGATTTGCTCGACTTGCAGCGCATCAGCCTGACCGCGAGCCTTGCGGTATCGGCCCAGGGCCGCGAAGCCGTGACCGAGCTCGCCCGGCAGACCGCCGAGCTGCTGAATGTGCGTCCGCTGGAGCCGAAATTCTTTGATCGGCAGATGGCCTTCAACCTGTTGGCCCAGGTCGGCAAGCCGGATGAGCAAGGTCACACGCTGCTGGAAAAACGCCTGGTGCGCGAGCTGCGTCAGGTTATGGGGCTGCCTTCATTGAAGATTTCCGTCACTTGCATTCAAGCCCCGGTGTTTTTTGGCGATAGCTATAGCGTGACCCTGCAGTCCGCGAGTGAAATCGACCTGGGGAAAGTCAATGCGGCACTGGAAGACGCACCCGGCATCGAGCTGGTGGAAGCCGGCGATTACCCGACCCCGGTGGGCGATGCGGTAGGCCAGGATGTGGTCTACGTTGGTCGGGTTCGTCGTGGTATTGACGACCCGTCGGAACTTAATCTGTGGCTGACGTCAGATAACGTACGCAAAGGCGCGGCGCTCAACGCTGTGCAGCTGGCCGAGTTGTTGATAAAAGACCTGCTGTAAAAGATACTTTGCAACAATTTGTCGAATGAATCCCCGCGAGCCTATGCTTGCCGGAGTGCTGAAGGCGGGCCCTCTGCGGGGCGTTGCCGGGCATCAATGAAATGATCGCGCGCGACGACCCTCGCCGTTGCGCGCAATGCCTTGCGGCAGCGACTATCAATACCTTCTCGCTGGCCGAGGAATGTTCAAACTAAGGATGAGCTAATGGTTCAAGTTCGCAAACTGGTGTTAGCAATAGCGGCCGCCTCGGCGCTGTCCTCCGGTATGGCGCATGCCCTCGGGCTCGGGGAGTTGACCCTGAAATCGACGCTCAACCAGCCGTTGGTGGCGGAAATCGAGCTGCTCGATGTCAAGGACCTCACCGCCGCCGAAGTGGTGCCGAGCCTGGCCTCACCAGATGATTTCGCCAAGGCCGGTGTCGACCGCCAGGCGTTTCTCAACGACTTGACCTTCACCCCGGTGCTCAACGCCAGCGGCAAAAGCATCCTGCGCGTGACCTCCAGCAAGCCACTGTCCGAACCCATGGTGAAATTCCTGGTTCAGGTCATGTGGCCGAACGGCCGTTTGCTGCGCGACTACAGTGTGCTGCTCGATCCGTCCAAATTCTCGCCGCAAACCGCTGAAGCGGCCGCACAGCCGACGTCAACGGTTGCCGCGCCCGTCACCGGTGCGACCAAGCCGTCCCAGTACACCACTACGCCGCGCGATACCCTGTGGGAAATCGCTGCGAAGGCGCGTAATGGCGGTTCGATCCAGCAAACCATGCTGGCCATCCAGGCGCTGAACCCGGATGCCTTTATCGACGGTAACATCAACCGCCTGAAAACCGGCCAGGTGCTGCGCCTGCCGGACCAGGCACAAAGCGTGGGCCTGCCGCAAGCCAAGGCCATTGCCGAAGTGGCCGCGCAGAACACTGCATGGCGTCAGGGACGTCGTTACGTGGCGAAGCCTGGGGCAGGGCAGCAACAGCTTGACGCCACTAATCGCGCTCGTACCGATGGTGCTCCGGCGCAAGCGGCCACCGACAAGCTGAGCCTGGTGTCTGCCGAGTCCGGCAAGAACCCTGGCAAAGGGGCTGCCGGAGATGCCAAGGCCCTCGGCAACAAGCTGGCGGTGACCCAGGAAAGCCTCGACTCCAGTCGTCGTGATAACGCCGAACTGAAAAGCCGCATGGCCGACCTGCAAAGTCAGGTGGACAAGCTGCAGCGCCTGATCGAGTTGAAGAACAATCAGCTGGCCAAGTTGCAAACCGAGGGCGCTGCGGCTGCACCAGCGGCCGCGACAGCGCCGGCGATGTCGGCCGAACTGGCTGCCAACCCGGCCGCAGCGCCTGCTCCGGTTGCCGCTGCGCCTGCCCCTGAGGCAACTCCGGCGCCGGCCGAGAAACCCGTCGAGGCGACACCGGCGGCATCCGACGATCAGAAGTTCAATGAATTGCTGACCAATCCGGTGCTGCTGGGCCTGGTGGGTGGCGGTGCGGTGATTCTGCTGCTCCTGCTGCTGTTGCTGGCGCGTCGCCGCAAAGCCCAGCAAGAAGCGGAAAAGCATCTGCGCATGGCCCGTGCACTGGCCGAAGAGCAGCCGTTCTCGGCCGATCTCGACTTGCCGGAAAGCAGCTTCGAAGGCCTGGAAGTTCCGCCGCCGAGCGTGAAGCTGGCGACTGCCCCGACACCTGCTCCCGCGCCCGCGTCGGTGGTTGCTCCGGAGGTGATGACCACGCCGATTGCCGCGCCATTGGTGGCGCCGGCTGCCGAGCGCTCCGACGACGTGCTGGGCCAGGCCCAGTCGCACATCAATGCCGGTCGCCTGAACCAGGCTGCCGCGTTGCTGGAGGACGGTGTCAAACAAGAGCCCAAGCGCAGCGACTTGCGCCTGAAACTGATGGAAGTCTACGGCCAGCAAGGCGACCGCGATGCGTTCGTCGGCCAGGAGCGTCAGTTGGTGGCCAATGGCGACAACTTCGCCCAGGTTGAAAAACTCAAAAGCCGCTTCCCGGCCATGGCGCTGGTGGCTGCCGGTGGCATCGCCGCAGCCGCCGTTGCTGCCGAGCTGGACGCGCAATACGTCAAGGATCTGTTGCTCGATGAGCCGCAAGCTCCGGCGCCAGAGCCAGAGCCAGAGCCAGAGCCAGAGCCTGCGCCTGCGCCGTTCGAGGATGACCTCGACAGCGCCTTCGATCTGAGCCTGGATGATCTGGACGCGATCACGCCTGTGGCGCCAGTACCTGCACCTGCGCCGGAGCCCGAAGTGACGGCGCTGGCAGACCTTGAAGAGTTCCCGCTGGACGACGATCTGAGTTTTGAGTCGGTGTTGCAGCAGCAGACTGAAATCAAGGAAAACCTCGACGACCTGTCGGACTTCGACCTCGACCTGGATCTCGGTGCGCAACCGTCACCGGCGATGCTGGCTGAGGACGATTTCCTGCTGGATCTGGATGAGGGCGTGAAAGATTTCCCGGTTGCCGAAACCCCGGCTGTTCCTGAGGTCGCGCTGGATGACCTGGAATTGCCGGCCGATTTCGATCTGTCGCTGGCCGACGAAATGGACACACCGGATTCGTTCGCGGCAGAGCTGGATGATGTCAACGCCGAGCTGGAGAGCCTGTCCAACAGCATCGGCGAACCGACCTTCACCGAAGCAGATGCCGCACTGGGCGACGATGATGACTTCGACTTCCTTTCAGGCACTGACGAAGCCGCTACCAAGCTCGATCTTGCTCAGGCCTATATCGACATGGGCGACAGCGACGGTGCTCGCGACATCCTCAAAGAGGTGGTGAGCGAAGGCAGTGCCGAGCAGAAGAGTGAAGCTGAGGAAATGCTTTCGCGCCTGGCTTGAGTGTCCGGTAGGTTGTAAAAAAGCGGCAGCCCATTGAGGCTGCCGTTTTTGTTTGGCCGATGAGTTGATGTCGTCTGCTGTGACCCCTTCAAGTCTAAACATACAAGCGAGCTTGCTCGCGATGAGGCCCTAACATTCACGCCAGTCCCTCAGTTGTACTGGCATCCCCACCAGTCGGCCTTATAATGCCAGCCTTTGGTACATCATCAGGCTGTCCCTCCTTGGCAAATATAGATAACCCGGTCGCCGAAATGGCAGCCGACGGCTTTTTCCGGATCGCGCTGGGCGTCGAATACAAAGGCTCGCGCTACCGCGGCTGGCAGCGCCAGGCGTCCGGGGTGCTCACCGTGCAGGAAACCCTCGAAAACGCCTTGTCCAAAGTCGCCGACTCGCCCGTTTCGCTGATGTGTGCCGGACGTACCGACGCCGGGGTGCATGCCTGCGGACAGGTGGTGCATTTCGACACCCGGGTCGATCGTTCGATGAAGGCCTGGACCATGGGCGCCAACATCAACTTGCCCCATGACGTCAGCGTCAGTTGGGCCAAGGTCATGCCGGCGCATTTCCATGCGCGGTTCAAGGCCATTGCCCGGCGTTATCGCTACGTGATCTACAACGATCAGATCCGCCCGGCGCACCTGAACGAAGAGGTGACCTGGAACCACCGCCCGCTGGACGTCGAGCGCATGGCCGAGGCCGCCCAGTACCTGCTCGGCACCCATGATTTCAGCGCTTTTCGCGCCGGCCAGTGCCAGGCCAAGTCGCCGATCAAGGAACTGCATCACCTGCGCGTCACCCGTCATGGCAAGATGATCGTGCTGGATATTCGCGCCAGCGCCTTCCTGCATCACATGGTGCGCAACATTGCCGGTGTGCTGATGACCATTGGCGCCGGAGAGCGTCCGGTGGAGTGGATGAAAGAGGTGCTGGAGAGCCGGATTCGACGCACCGGTGGTGTGACCGCGCATCCCTTCGGTTTGTATCTGGTTCAGGTCGAGTACCGTGACGAGTTCGAATTGCCCGAGCGTTACATCGGCCCACACTTCCTGACCGGCTTCTCGGAACTTGGCGGCTGACGCCCTCGAATGCTTTTGTTACCATCCGGGACTTTCCCGGATTTGTCTTGGAGTTGTGTCGACATGTCAGCCGTTCGCAGCAAGATCTGTGGGATTACCCGCATAGAGGATGCGTTGGCAGCCGTCGAGGCCGGGGCGGATGCCATCGGATTCGTGTTCTACGCCAAAAGCCCCCGTGCGGTGACGTTCCAGCAGGCGCGCTCGATCATAAAGGCGCTGCCGCCGTTCGTGACCACCGTGGGCTTGTTCGTCAATGCAAGCCGTTGCGAGTTGGGTGAACTCCTCGACGCGGTGCCCCTGGACCTGCTGCAATTTCACGGCGATGAAAGCGCGGCCGAGTGTGAAGGCTGGCACCGCCCGTACATCAAGGCGCTGCGGGTCAAGGCGGGTGATGACATCGCCGCGGCCTGTGATGCTTATGCCAGCGCCAGCGGGATTCTGCTCGATACCTATGTCGAAGGCGTTCCCGGAGGAACCGGCGAGGCATTTGACTGGTCATTGATACCGCAAGGCTTGAGCAAGCCGATCATTCTGGCGGGCGGTCTGACGCCGGATAACGTCGCCGAAGCGATTGCGCGCGTCCGGCCTTATGCCGTGGATGTCAGCGGCGGGGTAGAGGCGAGCAAGGGCATCAAGGATCACGCCAAGGTCCAGGCATTTATCAAAGCGGTACGCGGTAGCACCTGTTGATGTGACGGCTGGCAGACTGCCGCCGTCCACTGCACTGTACAAAGCGGATGCACTGCACACAGCAGGCAGATCCGAGGGTTTGTGGTTGCACGCAGGTCATGTTTCGCGCTGACCGTGGTAGTCCATCAACCCTCTTCGCACACATGAATTTAGCGCTAGGGCATACACGGGGCCGCGAACCAGAGCGTTCGGGCCGCCGGTACTGGAGAAAGAAAGCATGAGCAACTGGTTAGTAGACAAACTGATCCCTTCGATCATGCGTTCCGAGGTCAAGAAGAGCTCGGTGCCTGAAGGTCTTTGGCACAAATGCCCGTCTTGCGAGGCTGTGCTGTATCGTCCGGAGCTGGAAAAGACCCTGGACGTTTGCCCCAAGTGCAACCATCACATGCGTATCGGCGCCCGTGCCCGTATCGACATCTTCCTCGATGTTGAAGGCCGTGCCGAGCTGGGTGCGGACCTGGAGCCGGTTGACCGTCTGAAATTCCGCGACGGCAAGAAGTACAAGGATCGCCTGACCGCTGCACAAAAGCAGACCGGCGAAAAAGACGCGCTGGTTTCCATGAGCGGTACTTTGCTGGGCATGCCGGTGGTGGTTTCGGCGTTCGAGTTTTCCTTCATGGGCGGTTCGATGGGCGCCATCGTCGGTGAGCGTTTCGTTCGCGCCGCCAACTACGCCCTGGAAAAACGTTGCCCGATGATCTGCTTCGCCGCTTCCGGTGGTGCGCGGATGCAGGAAGCGCTGATTTCCCTGATGCAAATGGCCAAGACCTCCGCGGTGCTGGCTCGTCTGCGTGAAGAAGGCATCCCGTTCATCTCCGTGTTGACCGATCCGGTCTACGGCGGCGTTTCCGCCAGTCTGGCGATGCTGGGCGACGTGATCGTCGGCGAGCCGAAGGCGTTGATCGGTTTTGCCGGTCCGCGTGTGATCGAGCAAACCGTGCGTGAAAAACTGCCGGAAGGCTTCCAGCGCAGCGAGTTCCTGCTGGAACACGGCGCCATCGACATGATCGTCGACCGTCAGGAGCTGCGTCCGCGCCTGGGCAACCTGCTGGCGCAAATGATGGGCCTGCCGACGCCGACGTTCGTGGCTGCACCCATCGAGCCGATCGTGGTTCCACCGGTACCTGCCAGCCTATGACCCAACGTACCCTTGGCGAATGGCTCGCCTACCTTGAACAGTTGCACCCTTCGGCCATCGACATGGGCCTGGAGCGGTCGCAGCAGGTAGCGTCCCGCATGGGACTGGGCAAGCCGGCGCCTCGGGTGATCACGGTCACCGGGACCAACGGCAAGGGTTCCACCTGTGCGTTCGTGGCGTCCTTGCTGCGAGCCCAGGGCTTGAAAGTGGGGGTCTACAACTCCCCGCACCTGCTGCGCTACAACGAGCGGGTAACGGTCGATGGCGTCGAAGCCACGGACGCCGAGTTGTGCGAGGCCTTTGCCGCGGTAGAGGCCGGGCGCGGCGACACTTCCCTGACTTACTTCGAAATGGGCACCCTGGCGGCATTCTGGCTGTTCCAGCGCTCCGGGCTCGATGCGGTGGTGCTGGAAGTCGGTCTGGGCGGTCGTCTGGACACGGTCAACGTGGTGGACGCCGACATGGCGCTGGTCACCAGTATTGGCGTCGATCATGCGGATTACCTGGGTGATACCCGAGAGTCCGTGGCCTTCGAGAAGGCCGGTATTTTCCGTCAGGGCGCGCCTGCGCTCTGCGGCGATCTGAACCCTCCACAACCTTTGCTGGACAAGGCGCGCGAGCTCAATTGCCCGTTTTTCCTGCGTGGGCGCGATTTTGACCTCGGTGTGACCGATCACAACTGGCAATGGCGTGGTGTCGATGGGCAAGGGTGCGCGGTTGAGCTGCGCGGCCTGCCACTGCTCGATCTGCCGATGGAAAACGCTGCTCTGGCGTTGCAGGCGTACCTGCTGCTCGGCTTGCCTTGGGTGGATGCGCAGATTATCGAGGCGCTGCGGGCAACGAAGGTGGTCGGTCGCCTGGATCGCCGTGAGTTCGAGTGGCAAGGCAAGCGCTTGAATCTATTGCTGGATGTGGGGCACAACCCCCATGCGGCGGAGTATCTGGCTCGCCGGCTGGCCAGTCGCCCGCCGGTCGGCAGGCGTCTGGCGGTATTCGGGCTGCTGGCGGACAAAGACCTGGGTGGTGTTGTCGGCGAATTGAATGCTAGTGTCCAGCACTGGGCCGTTGCACCGCTGGATTCGCCTCGGGCGCGTCCGGTTGCGGATTTGCACGATGCGTTGCAAGGTCTTGGTGCGTCGGTCACGTCATACGGCAGCGTAGCGGCCGCCCTGGAAGGGCAGTGCGCGCAGGCCACGAGCGACGACGAAATCCTGTTGTTCGGATCATTTTATTGTGTCGCCGAGGCCCTTGAATGGCTGGCCCGGCGCTCCACGGAGGAAGCGGCAAATGGCATTGCTGGATAAGGCATACAAACAGCGCATGGTTGGCGCCCTGGTGTTGGTCGCGCTGGCGGTGATTTTTCTGCCGATGCTGTTTTCCCGCCAGGACGAACAGCGCCAGGTGGCGGTCGAAGCGCCTGCGGCTCCGCAGGCGCCAGCGATGCCTCAGGTACAGGTCGAGCCCGTGGTGGTGCCCGAGCCGCAAGCCCTGCCTCAGGAGCCCGTGCCGAGCGATGACGAAATCGCCCAGCAGGAATCGGCGGTGCCAACTGCGCCGTTGGTTCCAGTGCCTGCGGCTCCAGCGCCAGCAGCCAAACCGCCCGCGCCCGCGCCGGTCCCGGCTTTGGCGGCCAAACCTGCAACAGCGCCGGCCCAGCCGATCACCGCGGCACCGGGCAAGCCGGACACCACGCAAAGCCGTGTCGATGCCAATGGTTTGTCTGTCAGCTGGTCAGTGCAACTGGCCAGCCTGTCCAGCCGTGAAAGCGCGGAAAAGCTTCAGAAAACCCTGCGCAGCCAGGGTTACAACGCCTACATCCGTACCGCCGACGGCAAAAACCGGGTGTTTGTCGGGCCGCTGATCGAGCGCGCTGAAGCCGACCGGCTGCGTGACTTGTTGAACCGCCAGCAGAACCTCAAGGGGTTTGTGGTGCGCTTTCAACCAGAACGTGGCTAAAACTATCGCCCCGATATGAAATGCACTGACAATCGCAGCTTACCGATAAGCATGGGCTCTGCTAAAATGCGCCGCCTTATCCGTCTGTAGGCTGCACTGTGCCATTTACCTGGGTTGACTGGGCGATCGTAGCAATCGTCGCCATCTCCGCATTGATCAGTCTGAGCCGCGGCTTCGTTAAAGAAGCGCTGTCGCTGCTGACCTGGATCATCGCAGGAGTCGTAGCCTGGATGTTCGGTGGCTCACTGTCCGAGTACCTCGGCGGGTACATTCAAACGCCATCGGCACGTATAATCACGGGCTGTGCCATCATGTTTGTCGCCACTTTAATCGTAGGCGCAATGATCAATTATCTTATCGGCGAACTGGTTCGCGTCACCGGGCTCTCCGGGACCGACCGATTCCTCGGCATGGCCTTCGGCGCCGCGCGTGGCGGGTTGCTGGTGGTCATCGCCGTCGGGCTATTGAGCCTGGGGCCGGTACAGCAGGACGGGTGGTGGAAAGAGTCACAGCTCGTGCCAAAATTTCTATTGGTTGCAGACTGGTCCAAAAACCTGATCCTCGGGTGGAGCAGTCAGTGGCTTGCCAGCGGAATCAGCGTACCCGCTGATATTCCGTTCAAGGAGCAACTCTTGCCGACGGCCAAAACGCCTCAGTGAGTAGTGCTCAGTTCAGATCCATTAAGTAGGGGTTGCGTCGCATGTGTGGCATCGTCGGTATCGTCGGTAAGTCGAACGTCAATCAGGCGCTGTATGACGCGCTAACCGTCCTCCAGCACCGCGGCCAGGACGCTGCCGGTATCGTGACCAGCCATGATGGCCGGTTATTCCTGCGCAAGGACAACGGCCTGGTGCGTGACGTGTTCCAGCAACGTCACATGCAGCGCCTGGTCGGTCACATGGGTATTGGCCATGTGCGTTATCCAACCGCGGGCAGCTCGACGTCGGCTGAAGCTCAACCGTTTTACGTCAACTCGCCTTACGGCATCACCCTGGCGCACAACGGTAACCTGACCAACGTTGAACAACTGGCCAAGGAGATTTACGAATCTGACCTGCGCCACGTCAACACCAGTTCCGATTCGGAAGTGCTGCTCAACGTGTTCGCGCACGAACTGGCCCAGCGCGGCAAGTTGCAGCCGACCGAAGAAGACGTTTTCGCCGCCGTCACCGACGTGCACAACCGTTGCGTCGGTGGTTATGCTGTCGTGGCGATGATCACCGGCTACGGCATCGTCGGCTTCCGCGACCCGCACGGCATCCGCCCGATCGTTTTCGGCCAGCGTCACACCGACGAAGGCGTCGAGTACATGATCGCCTCGGAAAGCGTTTCCCTGGACGTGCTCGGCTTCACCCTGATTCGCGACCTGGCGCCGGGCGAAGCGGTCTACATCACTGAAGAGGGCAAGCTGTACACCCGTCAGTGCGCGACCAACCCGTCCCTGACGCCGTGCATCTTCGAACACGTCTACCTGGCGCGTCCGGATTCGATCATCGACGGCGTGTCGGTCTACAAGGCCCGTCTGCGCATGGGTGAGAAACTGGCCGAGAAGATCCTGCGCGAGCGTCCGGATCACGACATCGACGTGGTCATCCCGATTCCGGATACCAGCCGCACCGCTGCGCTGGAGCTGGCGAACCACCTGGGCGTGAAGTTCCGTGAAGGCTTCGTGAAGAACCGCTACATCGGCCGGACCTTCATCATGCCGGGCCAGGCCGCGCGGAAAAAATCCGTACGCCAGAAGCTCAACGCCATCGAGCTGGAATTCCGCGGCAAGAACGTGATGCTGGTGGATGACTCCATCGTACGCGGCACCACTTGCAAGCAGATCATCCAGATGGCCCGCGAAGCCGGCGCCAAGAACGTCTACTTCTGCTCAGCGGCGCCAGCGGTTCGCTACCCGAACGTCTACGGCATCGACATGCCGAGCGCTCACGAACTGATCGCCCACAACCGTTCGACCCAGGACGTGGCTGACCTGATCGGCGCCGACTGGCTGATCTATCAGGACCTGCCTGACTTGATCGAAGCGGTCGGTGGCGGCAAGATCAAGATCGACAAGTTCGATTGCGCGGTGTTCGACGGCCAGTACGTCACCGGCGACGTCGACGAGGCTTACCTGAACAAGATCGAGCAGGCACGCAACGATGCCTCCAAGGTCAAGACGCAGGCAGTCAGTGCGATCATCGATCTGTACAACAACTGAGTAATTACCGGCCCTGAGGGGCCGGTTTTGTATCTGGCTTTTAATTTACGAGAATAGGGAAAGGAGTGACAGCATGAGTCAGGATTGGGATGCCGGTCGGCTGGACAGCGACCTCGAAGGCGTAGCGTTCGATACCCTGGCCGTACGTGCCGGTCAGCACCGTACGCCGGAAGGCGAGCACGGTGATCCGATGTTCTTTACCTCCAGCTACGTGTTCCGTACCGCCGCCGACGCCGCTGCGCGTTTCGCTGGCGAAGTCCCGGGCAACGTTTACTCGCGCTACACCAATCCGACCGTACGCGCCTTCGAAGAGCGCATTGCCGCCCTGGAAAGCGCTGAGCAAGCCGTGGCGACTGCCACCGGCATGGCCGCGATCATGGCGGTGGTGATGAGCCTGTGCAGCGCTGGCGACCACGTTCTGGTATCGCGCAGCGTGTTTGGCTCGACCATCAGCCTGTTCGAGAAGTACTTCAAGCGTTTTGGCATTGAAGTCGATTACGTGGCCCTGGCGGACTTGTCCGGCTGGGATGCGGCAATCAAGGCCAACACCAAATTGCTGTTTGTCGAGTCGCCGTCCAACCCGCTGGCCGAGTTGGTCGACATCGCCGAACTGTCGAAAATCGCCCACGCCAAAGGCGCGATGCTGGTGGTCGACAACTGCTTCTGCACCCCTGCCTTGCAGCAGCCGCTGAAAATGGGCGCGGACATCGTCGTGCACTCGGCCACCAAGTTCATCGACGGCCAGGGCCGTTGCATGGGCGGCGTGGTCGCCGGCCGCAGCGAGCAGATGAAAGAGGTGGTTGGCTTCCTGCGTACCGCCGGGCCGACCCTGAGCCCGTTCAACGCCTGGATCTTCCTCAAGGGCCTGGAAACCCTGAATCTGCGGATGAAGGCCCATTGCGCCAACGCCCAGCAGCTGGCCGAGTGGCTGGAGCAGCAGGAAGGTATCGAAAAAGTCCATTACGCCGGCCTCAAGAGCCATCCGCAGCACGAACTGGCGCTGCGCCAGCAAAAGGGCTTCGGTGCGGTCGTCAGTTTTGAGGTCAAGGGCGGCAAAGAGGGCGCCTGGCGCTTTATCGATGCCACGCGCCTGATTTCGATCACCGCCAACCTGGGCGACAGCAAGACCACCATCACCCATCCGAGCACCACCTCCCATGGTCGCCTGGCGCCGCAGGAGCGTGAAGCGGCGGGCATTCGTGACAGCCTGATCCGCGTTGCGGTCGGCCTGGAAGACGTGGCGGACCTGCAAGCCGATCTGGCGCGCGGTCTGGCTGCGTTGTGATCGAGTTGTCTACACCGACCACCGGCTCAAATGGCCGCGTAGCGCTGGTGACTGGTGCTGCGCGGGGCATTGGCCTGGGGATCTCGGCCTGGCTGATCAGCGAAGGCTGGCAAGTCGTGCTGACGGACCTGGACCGGGGGCGCGGTTCGAAAGTGGCGAAAGTGCTGGGCGATAACGCCTGGTTCATCGCCATGGATGTCTCGAATGAAGGCCAGGTCGCGCTGGGCGTGGCCGAGGTGCTCGGCCAGTTCGGGCGCCTGGATGCGCTGGTATGCAACGCAGCGGTTGCCGATCCGCACAACATCACCCTGGAAAGCCTCGACCTGTCTCACTGGAATCGGGTGTTGGCGGTGAACCTCAGCGGGCCGATGTTGCTGGCCAAGCACTGTGCGCCGTACCTGCGCGCTCACAGCGGTGCCATCGTCAATCTGGCCTCGACCCGCGCCGGGCAGTCGGAACCCGACACAGAGGCTTATGCGGCGAGCAAGGGTGGTCTGTTGGCCCTGACGCATGCGTTGGCGATCAGCCTTGGCCCGGAGATCCGGGTCAATGCCGTCAGCCCTGGCTGGATCGACGCGCGCGATCCCTCGGTACGACGTGCCGAGCCATTGAGCGAAGCTGATCATGCTCAGCATCCGGCGGGCAGGGTAGGGACGGTTGAGGACGTCGCGGCGATGGTGGCCTGGCTGCTGTCGAGAAGCGCCGGGTTTGTCACCGGCCAGGAATTCGTGGTCGATGGCGGCATGACCAAAAAGATGATTTACAGCGAGTGATATAGGTGTTGAATGTATCGCCCTCATCGCGAGCAGGCGGGCTGATGGTTGCCGACACTGGCCGGAATGAAATGATTTTGTCTTTTTCAGAAAAACTTCAATCCTGCTATTGACTTAGGTTCGCTACCTGCGTAAATTTCGCGGCCTCGGAGATGCAAACGGGTGATTAGCTCAGCTGGGAGAGCGTCTGCCTTACAAGCAGAATGTCGGCGGTTCGATCCCGTCATCACCCACCACTTCCGAGATACTTGCGAAAGCAAGAGGTAGGCTGAAATGCCTCCACCGACGCGCAGCGGTAGTTCAGTCGGTTAGAATACCGGCCTGTCACGCCGGGGGTCGCGGGTTCGAGTCCCGTCCGCTGCGCCATATTTTCCGAGTCAGGCATGCCTGGCTCGAGATTGAAAAGCTACTGAGTTTTCAATCAGACGAGTTACTTGGACGCAAGTCCAAAGCGATACGCAGCGGTAGTTCAGTCGGTTAGAATACCGGCCTGTCACGCCGGGGGTCGCGGGTTCGAGTCCCGTCCGCTGCGCCATATCTGCACCGAGGCCACTGAACGCCTTGGAGCTACGAAGAAAACCACTGGTTTACTTCGAGTCGATAGCAAAGACCCTGGTCGAAAGACCGGGGTTTTTTGTTTGTGGAATTCAGCTTTTTCTTCTCTCGCCTTTTTCCTGTCTGACCTTTCTGCACACCTCTTTGCAGGATTGGCCGATTGGGTGCTGACGACGCCGTCGTTCAGCGGCCCCCCTGACCTCGCGCTACCGAGATTCACGGCTACTATTATTGTGCTGCGTCGAATAGTCGCGTTTTTTTGATTTGCTGGTCAGTTTTTGGTTTTCCGTAAGGCCATAAGCCTATAAACTTAACCTTTCGGTCAGCTTTGCACTGTCAACAACAGCCCTTTGTATCGTCAAAAGGGGCTTCTGCAAGACTCGAGATTTTCCAGTACATAACCAGAAGGGTGGACTCCATAACCGCCCAGAGGATGATCCATGTCCAACCGTGATATATCCCGGCGCTCGTTCCTTCAGGGCGGGCTGGTAGCGGGCGTGAGCGTGACGCTCACACCATTGAGCAGCCAGGCGCTGGCCGCCTTGATGGAGAACAGCGTGACCGTGCCGTCCGAGCAGTGGCTCGGCAATAACGGCAAGGCGCGCGCCCGTAACGATGCCTTGTCCAAGGTCTGCGGCAGCAAGGTCTTTGCCCGCGACATCCGCGCCAAGGACATGCCGGGCTGGCCACAGCAGCAGGGCCACGCCATGCTGCTCAAAACCATCAAGGCCGACCACATTTTTGCAGGCATCGACCTGTCGTGGCTCGGTGCCGAACTGCAACCGGACCGCATCGTCACCGCCGAAGACCTGATCAAGGACGGTATCGTGTTCCCTGAGGAGCACGCCCCGGATCCGCTGTTGCCGGCCGGCAAGGTGCCGATGTTCATCGGCCACCCGGTGGCGATCCTGATCTGGAACGATTTCGAGCGTTTCCGTCAGGCCAAGAACCAGCTCAAATTCAATGACAAGGCAATCCGCTACGGCGATAAAGCGCCGTTCTACGAAGGCGATCCGTACGGCAGCTTCCGCTACGTGCGCGTCGGCGGCGCGACCTCGGCGGACGAAGATGAGTTCGCCAGCCTCAAGGATTCGATCCTGTTCCCGATGCTGAAAAACCGTCGTCCGGTGTGGAACTCCCAACCGAACCTGCACGGCAACCTGACCGAGCGCGGGTTGTTCTACGCCGATCGCATGAAGCAGCAGATCGATACGCCCCCGGACAACTGGCTGGTGTTCGACGAGCGCTACAAGACCCCGTCGATCGAGCCGGCCGCCCTGGAGCCGGACAACGGCAACGGCTGGTACGACCCGGCCACCAAGACTCTGCATTTCGTCGTCGCCACTCAGTGCCCGCTGGAAGCGGCGACCGAAACGGCGAAGATGATCGCGCCGTCGCGTTTCGGCCTGGCCAACCTGAACATGCACCCGGGTTACACCGTGGGTTACGGCTCCAAAGACCACAACATTTTCGTCTACTACGCAGCGCTGGCCGCGTTGTACGGCGCCGGTGTGCCGGTGCGTCTGGCCAACGACCGCTACGAGCAGTTCCAGAGCGGCATCAAGCGTCACCCGTTCGACATTCACTACCAATTGGCGGTGGACAAGAACGATCACAGCTTCAAGATTTTCCGCTCCGAGATGAGCGTCGACGGTGGCGGGCGGATCAACTACAGCCCGTCGGTGGCTGCGGTGGGCGCCACGGCGGCACAGTCGATCTACTACATGCCGCAGAACGATCTGCAGGTCACGGCCTATCACTCCCGCGCCGTTGAAGCCGGGTCGATGCGTGGCTACGGCACCCTGCAGAGCATGGCGGCGACCGAGATGATGGTCGACGAAATCGCCGGCCGCCTGGGTGTCGATGCCATCGAGCTGCGCCGCAAGAACGCACTGCGCTCGGGCATGAAAAACACCCAGGGTGCTATTCCGGCCGGTGCCTTGCGCCTGCACGAGATTCTCGACAAGGCGGCGGTCCACGACACCTGGAAAAACCGCGAGGCGATCAAGAAGCAACGCGAAGCCGCCGATCCCGACAACTGGTACGGCATCGGTTTCGCCATCTGCCAGAAGGACTTCGGTACCGGTTCCGAAGCGCCGATGGCCAGCATTGAATTCACTGCCGAAGGTCGCATCAGCTTGCGCCACATCGGTATCGAAATCGGCACTGGCATGTCCACCTCCCAGGCTATGGTTGTGGCGGATTTCCTCGGTATCCCGGCGCACGAAGTGAAGACCGGCGAAACCGAGTGGAAAGAGTTGCAGCTGATCAGTGGCGGCAACCCGTACATCATGAGCCAGGCCGAGCAGGACAATTTCCTGCGCAACCCACGCTGGGTCGGCAAGGTGGCTTCGGCTTCGTCGGCCACCAACTCGGCGTACTACTTCAGCCACGCCACCCGTGAAGCGGCGCGCGTGCTGTTCAACCACGGCCTGTGGCCGGCGGCGCTGGAGATCTGGCACCAAGGCCCTTACGGCGGTCAGGCCAACCCTTATGTGGTGCGCCGCGAAGACGCCCATTGGGTCGACGGCAAGCTCACGGCCAACGGGATGGAGCCACTGCCATTCGCCATGCTGGCCAAACGCGTTCATGAGCGTGGCCTGGTGAGCGGCGCGACCGTGCACGGTTTCAACCGCTGGAGCTGGGCCGAGGCCGAGTTCAGCATCGACGGCGTGCGTGAGCGCTTGCCGCTCGACGGCCTGGCCGTGAAGTACGGCGACGGTGCACCGAAGGCGAAGAAGGCGCAGATGAACAGCGCCGGTTTCCATCTGCTGGATCGGCAGGGCATCGCCTACCCGGCGACCCAGCTGAACAACGCGGCGGTGACTTACTACAGCCCGGTCGCGACGCTGGTGGAGGTGAAGGTCAACAAGGGTTCGAACGAAGTGTCGGTACTCAACCATCACTCGTGGGTCGAGTGCGGTCGGGTGCTGGTGGAAGAACTGGTCAGGGGCCAGCTCGAAGGCGGGATCGCCATGGGCATCGGCCATGCGCTGATGGAAGAAATGCCGCTGTACGAAGGCGGTCCGGGGGAGGGTGACTGGAACTTCAACCGTTACCGCCTGCCGATGGCGCGTCACGTTGCGGTGTGGAAACAGACGGCGGACATCCTGCCACCACTGTCGCCGAGCGACCCGTCCAAGGGCATCGCCGAGGTGGTGATGATCCCGGTGGTCGGTGCCATCGGTAACGCCGTGGCCCATGCCATCGGTAAACGTGTCCGCGACCTGCCTATCACTTCTGCACGCATCAAGGAGGCCCTCAATGGCTAACCGTCCGCTTCAACTGACTCTCAACGGTCAATC
The DNA here is from genome assembly GCF_039909015.1 of Pseudomonas grandcourensis. Lineage (NCBI taxonomy): Bacteria > Pseudomonadati > Pseudomonadota > Gammaproteobacteria > Pseudomonadales > Pseudomonadaceae > Pseudomonas > Pseudomonas grandcourensis. The sequence goes on along the minus strand of NZ_CP150919.1, from coordinate 4,570,769 downwards.
CGTCGGCCCGGTGGACATCCCTGATGACCTGCCGATGATCGACTACCTGCACGAGTACAAGAACCTCACCGGTTCGCGCCTGGGCTGTGGCCAGGGCATCTGCCACGCCTGCGTGGTGATCGTCGACAACCCGGACGGCACCAGCGAAGAAGTGCGCACCTGCATCACCGGCGCACACTATTTCGAGGGCAAGAAGGTTCGGACCATCGAAGGCCATGCGACCCGCGACGAGCAGGGCAAGGTCACCGAGCTGAACCCGATCCAGCAGCGCTTTGTTGATGAATTTGCCTTCCAGTGCAGCTACTGCGCGCCGGGCTTCGTCAATGCCGCGACCGTGCTGGTGGAAAAGCTGCAGCGTCAGCCGATCGTCAAAAGCCAGCTGGAAAAAGTCATCGAGGACAGCCTCGGTCATCACATCTGCCGTTGCACCGGGTACGTGCGTTACTACAGCGCCACCCGTAACGTGCTGACCGATCTCGGCCTGGTCAAGGAGGGTTAAGCATGAAGCTTCTACTTAGCCGCCTGGCGTTGGCGGTTGGTCTGGCTGCGCCTGTGGTGGCAGCTCACGCGGATGATGTGCAAGTCAAGCAAGGCGAATACCTCGCCCGTGCCGCCGACTGCATGGCGTGCCACACCGCACCGGGTGGCGCGCCGTACGCGGGCGGTCTGCCGATCGTCTCGCCGTTCGGCACGATCTACGGCACCAACATCACCCCGAGCAAAGAGCACGGCATCGGTCTGTATAACGATGACGAGTTCTTTGCCGCACTGACCGAAGGCAAGCGCCGTGATGGCGCGAACCTGTATCCGGCGATGCCCTACACCTCGTATCACCTGATGCCGCGAGCGGATTCCGACGCGATTCATGCCTACCTGAAAACCGTCGAGCCGATCGAACGCGCAGCACCGGTCACCAGCCTGAGCTTCCCGTTCAATGTGCGCCTGGGCCTGATGGGCTGGAACATGATGTACGGCAAGGACGTGAAGCTGGAGCCTGCCGAGGGCAAGAGCGAAGCCTGGAAGCGCGGCCAGTACATGGTCGACGTGCTGGGTCACTGTGGCGAGTGCCACACCCCACGCGGCTTGCCGGGTGCGATGCAGCAGGACAAGCGCATGACCGGCGGCATTCTCAATGGCTATCTGGCGCCGAGCCTGCTGGCCACTGACCTGGCGGCCCGTGGCTGGAATCACCAGGACCTGAGCTCGTTCCTCAAGCACGGCATGAGCGCCCAGGGCACGATGTTCAACGAGATGTTCCCGGTGTTCCACAACAGCACCCAGGGCCTCAGCGATCCGGATCTGGCGGCGATGGCGACTTTCCTGCTCGGCGATCAGCCGCCTGCGGCGAAGGTGCTCACCGAAATGCCGTTGGACAAGCTGAGCCCAAGTGCCCAGCGCGGCCGTCAGGAATATTTGAATGTCTGCGCCGGTTGTCATGCGCCGGGAGGTGAGGGCAAGCCGCACATCGCCGTGGCCATGCGCGGCAACACCACGCTGCGCCTGGAAGATCCGCGCAACCTGGTACGGGTGATCGACGACGGTATCGGTGAACAGAAGTTCTCCGGTTTCGAACACATGCAACCGATGCCAGGGTTCGCCGCGAAATTGGGCGACGAGCAACTCACGGATCTGCTGAACTACCTGCGTCAGGGTTGGGGCGGTCAGCCGAATGATCTGGCAGTGAACGACGTGCAGAAGCTGCGGGCCGATGCGCCGCCGCTCGAGCACAAGGCCCACTGATATGCAGCATCTGGATCTGCAAGTCGTACGCCGGGCGCTGGAGTGGTCGGCGGCCGGTCAGCGCATCTGGCTGTGTACGGTGCTCGCTACCTACGGTTCGGCGCCGCGCGCGCCGGGTTCGCTGCTGGCGGTGAACTCGGATGGGCACTGGATCGGCTCGCTGTCCGGTGGCTGTGTCGAGGAAGACTTTCTCGAGCGAGTCGCCGAGGGCGCGTTTCTGGAGCCGGTCAGCGTTGTTCGTTACGGCGAAGGCGACGACCCACGCTCCCGCGTCAGCTTGCCGTGTGGCGGGGTGCTGGATGTGCTGGTCGAGAAGCTTGATGCCGATTGCGAGGTGCAAGCGCATCTGCGGGAGCTGGAGTCGGCGCTGTTGGGCCGACGTCGGTTGATCCGCGAAGTCGACCTGCAAAGCGGTGCGCGCAGCCTGTTCGATGATCGTGAGCAGGGTGTGCGTATCGAACGCGAGATCGACCGGGTGCGCGTGCGGGTTGGCGCGGCCCAGCGTTTGTTGCTGGCGGGGTATTCCAGTGTCGCCCAGGCCTGTGCGGAGTTTGCCGTGGGTCTGGGCTTCGAGGTGATTCTGTGTGACCCGCGGGACGAAGTGCTGGAAGGCGTCGTGCTGGAAAACGTGGAGATTCGTCGCCAACTGCCGTCGGTGTTCATCGCCGACGGCGGTTGCCACAGCGACACGGCGGTGGTGGCGTTGACCCACGACCCACGTATCGATGACCTGGCGATGATGGAGGCAGTGCGCACCGAGGCGTTCTACATCGGTGTGATGGGCTCCATGCAGACCTCGCAAAAGCGCTTCGAACGCTTACGGCGCATCGGCGGGCTGGGGGATGTCGAGTTGGGGCGGATTCACGCGCCAATCGGATTGAACCTGGGCAGCAAGACGCCGGCGGAGATTGCGTTGGCGGTGCTGGCGGACATCCTGCGGATTCGCAGTGGTATCCCACGGGATCGTCTTTAAGATCAAAAGATCGCAGCCTGCGGCAGCTCCTACGCTGAACGCATTCCCATGTAGGAGCTGCCGCAGGCTGCGATCTTTCGATGTTGATCTAAACAAAAGGCCCGCATCAATGCGGGCCTTTTGTTTTAGCAAGTCAGTACCCGAACTTGTCCCGCAATCCGTAATACCACGCACCCAATGCCGCAAACGGTGTACGCAGCATTTGTCCACCCGGGAACGGGTAGTGAGGCAGGTCGGCAAACGCATCAAAACGTTCTGCCTGACCGCGTAATGCCTCGGCCAGGACCTTACCCGCCAAATGCGTATAGGTCACCCCATGGCCGCTACAGCCCTGGGAATAGTAGATGTTGTCGCCCAGCCGGCCGACTTGGGGCAGACGCGACAACGTCAGCAGGAAATTACCGGTCCACGCGTAATCGATCTTCACGTCCTTGAGCTGCGGGAACGCCTTGAGCATCTTCGGCCGGATGATCGCTTCGATGTTCGCCGGATCCCGCGCGCCGTACACCACGCCACCACCGAAGATCAGACGCTTGTCGCCGCTGAGGCGGTAGTAGTCGAGCAAGTAATTGCAGTCTTCGACACAGTAATCCTGAGGCAGCAGGGTCTTCGCCAGTTCTTCACCCAATGGCTCGGTGGTAATCACCTGTGTGCCGCAGGGCATCGACTTGGCGGCCAGTTCCGGCACCAGGTTGCCCAGATAAGCGTTGCCGGCGACGATGATGAATTTGGCCCGGACCTTACCCTGCGGCGTGTGCACCACCGGATTCGCGCCACGCACGATGCGTACGGCTGGCGACTGCTCGTAAATCGTCCCGCCCAGGGACTCGACCGCCGCCGCTTCACCCAGTGCCAGGTTAAGCGGATGGATGTGGCCGCCACTCATGTCGAGCATCCCGCCGACGTATTGATCACAAGCCACTACTTCGCGAATGCGACGTTGATCCATCAACTCAAGCTGGGTGTGACCGAAACGCTCCCACAGGCGCTTCTGGGACTCGAGATGCCCCATCTGCTTGGCAGTCATCGCGGCGAACACGCCACCGTCCTTCAAGTCGCACTGAATGTCGTACCTGGCGACCCGCTCACGAATGATTCGTCCACCCTCGAACGCCATCTGCCCCAGCAGCTGGGCCTGCTTGGGACCGACCGTGCGCTCGATGACATCGATATCGCGGCTATAGCTGTTAACGATCTGGCCGCCATTGCGCCCGGACGCCCCGAAACCTACCCCGGCGGCTTCGAGCACCGTGACCTTGAAGCCGTTCTCCAGCAGAAACAAGGCAGAGGACAGCCCCGTATAACCGGCGCCGATCACACAGACATCGGTCTCCACGTCATCCTGTAACGCCGGGCGCGGCGGAACCGCATTGGCCGATGCGGCGTAGTAGGACTCGGGGTAGGGAGTGTTAGCCATCCGGCAGCCTCTGTTTAATATATTTTACGAGTGCGTTGATCCTACCCGAGTTGAAAATCGCCCGCCAGCCACCCGGAAAATCTTCTTTGTACCGGCAAAATTAAATATTTTGCATATTCATAGGGTTAGCGCGAAAAAAGGTGTTGACACCCCTCCGGAATTCCGTAGAATGCCGCCTCACAGCAGGCACGTAGCTCAGTTGGTTAGAGCACCACCTTGACATGGTGGGGGTCGTTGGTTCGAGTCCAATCGCGCCTACCAAACAAAATCCGCTCTGCTGGGCGGTCTAGAAGGGCTCACCGAAAGGTGGGCCCTTTTTTGTTGTCTGTGTTTGGTCAACTTCACGTCTGTGTGCCCCATCAGCCGCTGGTGAATGACCCGATGGTTGTTGATGTCGTGCTCTTTCATCACCTGCTTGCGGTCAGGCTTGAACACTCCGGCCACCTAAACCGTGAACTTCTCGATGCCCTGCGCGGCGTTCTTGGTGGAGCTGCTGAGTCCAGATGACGTTGATCAATTCAAAGCCTTCACCGAGTATCAGTTGAAACTCAATTAAGTCGTTGAGCAGCCTGGGTTTCCTCAAGTTATTGATTGGCCTGAGGTACCGCTTTGGCATTTGCCGTCCTCGCTTGCATTCTCTTCACTGCACGGGAAATTGGCATTTCTACCAGCGTGAAGCTTGCATAGGACGTTAAGGTAATTGCAGCGATGACTCCGAAGGCAAGCAGTACATGATTAGTTGCGAAGTGCTCGTTGACCTTGATTGCGGCGCAGATGATCAGTACGTGGCACAAATACGTTGAGTAAGACCAATCACCAAGCCGGGCGATAAAGTTGTGTTTTGGGAAAAACCTTTCTTGAGACAAGCAAGCACACAGTATGGCGGCACACGGCAGGCCACTGCGCAGGGGGTTGTGTGTCACCGGCCCAAAATGGACGATTGCGAAAAGCGCCCCGAGCATCATGAGTAGCCCTGCGATTGGAGGGATCCGAGTTACCAGTCCGCGCTTGTAGGCAATCGACAGTGCAACGCCAAACAAAAACTCCCAAACCATCGTGTTCCCGTAGAAGGAAATCGCTCCATTCGTTTTCTTCGCTGCTAGCTGTAAGGCAATGATGCCTAGAAATAATCCGATCACTCGATATGCGGCAGGAAGAAATAGTGCAGAAAAAAACACTAAGTAAAAGGATGCCTCATAGTTCAATGTCCAGCCTACTGTCATTAGAGGGTACAGTCCCACGCCTGAAGGGTTTTGTGCTGGAATGAACAAAAGGCTTTTCAGGAAAAATACTGGCTCGAATGCAGTAAGAGGGATTGAGTCTGGGGCATACATTAGCGTGATGGCAGTAATTGAGGAGAATAGCCAGTAGGCCGGAGCAACCCTGGCTAATCTGTTGGCTGCGAACGATTTTGGTGTTGTTGGTTTTGAAAGTGTGGATCCGTAAATAACAAAGCCGCTGATCACAAAGAACAAGTCAACACCGATGGCGCCGAAGTCTCGGAGCAGATGAGGTGCGATCCCGTCTAGCTTATGGTTATAAAAAAGTTGCATGTAGTGATGGCCGACAACCAGCCATGCTGCCAAGGCCCTCAGTATCTGGATTGAGTTGAGCATTGGTTCTCGGTGTCAAAAAGAAATCGATTCTACATCCGCTGTACCTGATCTACCACAGAGACAGAGCCCGGCCCGTCAAGCCTGACAAGTGAGTAGGCACCTGGAATCATTACCTATCTTTGGGGAAGCTGACTGTGGAGTTATGTCTAGTTCATGGATTTTCAATCCACAAGTCATTGCGTGTTATTTGCTGAACCTTGCATCCAGCTGGCAATCACTTCGCGGTATTTGAAAGATGAGATACCCGGATCAATAAAGTAGTGCCGAGTCATCAAGGCGCGACGATTGCTGAACGGATACCGGATGATTACCGGGTAAATCGTTCAGATCGTCGCCAGCCTCAATAGATGTCAGAGGGCAAAGGTCGCTGCAAGGCCATGGTGGCCTTCCTGTGCTCCCGCGATCAGGTGCAATGGGATGTTCTGTTGTACTTCAATGGACGGTACTTCGAAGCTCCCTACGATCTGGAGGTGGCGCTCGCTCAGTTCGGTCGACGTTCCTGCTTTTTCCTTGGCCATTCTCGCGTGGTTCATTGCGATTTCGTTGAGCGTTGACACGTTGCATCTCCCGGTGACTGACCAAGCGTATCGCTGGCGTCCTTAAGCATTGATTGAATGGCTGCGGCGTCAGAATCCTGTCATTCCGGCGCTGCTACGGGCGATCTTAGCAAGCCTCAAGCCACGGATATGGGCGAATTCCTCGTTGTGTTCTGGCAGGCGACGAATGGTGAGCCGCTGTGAATGATCGCCCGGATTTTCTGTTATTCAGGCGTAAACTAGCGATGCGACCTCATCAAAAGGAGCCGCCTATGAACGCCGATCAAATGAGCAAGCAGGCACCTGTGGACACGGCTGTCTGGGATCGATACTTCTGCGCTGCATTGATTGCCGAAAGCAATCTGACTGCCCCGATTGTGGGTGGGGCTACCCACGAGGACAGGCAGAACCTGCTGATCGAGAGGGCCAGAGCCCTCGCGGATAAAATGATGCAAAACCGAAGATAACCAGAGCCCAGCCGTCGCGCTGGGCTCTTTGCATGCGGGGGTCATGCACCGATGCTGGGGGGGGCTTGCGCGTTGCGGATCAAGCGATCAACTCTACCTTGCCGCTCGCCAGGCGATAGATGCCGCCCACGATCTTGAGTGCGCCCTTGCTCTGCGCATCGGTCAGCAATGGCGAGGCCTGTTTCAGGCTGTTGACCGAATTCTTGACGTTTTGCACGGTGGCGTTTTCCATCAAGTTCCCGGGCTGCTTGAGTACTGCCTCGACTGCCGACTTGAGTGCGTCAGTCAGTTTCGGGATGTGGCCGGGGAAAATCGTCTTATCCTTGACAGCCTTGATACCGGCCTCGATGGCGCCGCAGCTCTCATGCCCCAGTACGAGAATCAGCGGGGCGCCCAGCACGGCAACCCCATATTCAATACTGGCCAAGCCTTCCGGCGTAACGAAGTTGCCTGCGACACGGATGGAGAAAAGATCGCCGCGCGCGGTGTCGAACGCATATTCCGGGGCGATCCTCGAGTCGGAGCAGCTCAGCACCGCCACGAACGGATTCTGCCCGGACACCAGGGCCTCTCGCTCTGCCTTGAAATCGTGCGTTGTGGAAGTACCGCCTACATATCGTGCATTGCCCTCCATCAGCCTTTTCAACGCCATGTCGGGACTGATTACGTTTTGTGGTTTGGGTGGGGCTGTCGCTTTTTCGGCTGCCTGGATGATCTTGCCGGGCAGTGTGCCGGTCAGCAGCAGGGCGCCTGCGCTCAATCCGGCATATTGAAGAAAACGACGACGGCCTGTTGTGTTTGAAGCAGAGCTTGAATCACATGATTCACACATGATTTTGTTTACTCAGTTCAATGCGGTGGGAGTGAGTTGCTGTTGGGGCGGGTACTGCCATGGTCGCTCAGTACCAACGCAGTGGAGTCTAGTTGGTCTGTCATATTGTGTACCGGGCATTGTCCGCGGATACCGTGCACGCAGCCATTTCATGGGCTACTACTGACAGGCTCAAACAACTTCGACCTGGCAGGAGTTTCTCGATGCTGACTCACTGGTTTCTGGCGGCGGTTCATCTTCTGGCATTTGCCTTGGGATTTTGGGCAGTGTTGGTTCGAGGCACGGCTTTTCGGCGTTTGGCTGATGGAGCCGCAGAGGTGCGCAGTGTTCTGATGGCGGACAATATCTGGGGTATTTCAGCTGTCGTTTTATTGGTCAGTGGCGGGATGCGAGCCTTTGGCGGGTACGAGAAAGGCACGGACTATTACCTGCATCAGCCGTTGTTTCATCTGAAGATGACGCTGTTCGTCCTGATCGTGCTGCTGGAAATCGCACCTATGGTGACGCTGATCAAGTGGCGGATTGCGCTTGCCCGTAAAGTGGCGATCGATACCGGCCGTGCGAAGCTGTTTGCACGGATCAGTCATATAGAGGCGCTGCTGGTGCTGCTGATGGTGGTGGCGGCGACGGGCATGGCGCGAGGCGTGATGCCGGGTTGACCGCAGAGTGAACGCATCCTTCCCTAGGGTAAACCAGAAAAGTCTGACAGCAATAGAGTAAAGCTTGCCGCTAGTATCGGCCCTTGGGGTTTGGGTGGGGGCAATAGCGCAGGGCGATGGGATGCTGAATCTTTAGCCAGCCGTGATTCCGGACTGAACGGGCTGGCTACTGACTGCAACAGGATTCAGGGTTGCGGCTTTTCCGGGGCGGTCAGGCCGGCCTGAATGCGCTGGTAAATTTCTTCACGATGCACTGCAACGTCCTTCGGAGCGTTGATGCCGATCCTGACTTGCTGGCCGCTTACGCCCAGGATGGTGATCGTAATGTCATCACCTATGTTTATGCTTTCACCGACTTTGCGGGTGAGTATCAGCATGGTCTTCTCCTTGATTGCTTTGTGGGGCACCTGATTCGGACAGTGCAGAGGTCGGTGTTATGTATAGATTAGTGCGAAGTCTCGCGGTTTGGGTGCCTCTTTCTGACGCGCAGATGCGGCATTAATTCCCAAGGCGTAACTATACAGAGGCCGCAACCATCATTCTCGTTGTTTTGAGCCCATTTTACGGCACTCGCGAAGTATTCATGGGTGTTAAAATCCCCGCTTTATGCATTTAGAGGGAAGCGTCGTGCGCAAAATGGTTTTGGTCATCGCGATATTGGCACTGGCGGGATGTGGCGAGGGCAGCACTGTGGATGCGCCGAAGCCCAAGCCGGCCATGGCTGCCGTACCCGCGCCAGTGTCCGGCCCGCAATGGGATCTTGAAGTGCGAGGTGAAACCCCTCAGGCAGTCAGCGATCTGAGTGGCTGGCTGATCGAGCACAGTTTCATGTCCAGCGTGGTCAAGGAGAATGGCAATACCCGAATCCTGATGGGGCCGTTCAATTCGAAGGCCGAAGCCGAAGCCAAGCAGGATGAAGTTCGCGCCGCGCTCACTCGCTCGAAGAAACAGAACATCGAATTGTTGGTGCTTGAGCGTCCAGCCGCTCAATAGCGTAGCGCAGGCGTTGAAGAAACAAAAAAGGCCTCGGGTGTTTAACCTCGAGGCCTTTGTCGTTTCAGGTGTCCCGTTCTGGATTCAGCCGCAGGCCTTCATGTCTACCGGGCCGACGAACTCGTTGCCGCGCCCCATGACGCAGCCCACGCTCTGGTTGCGTTGGCGCTCCCAGGCCTGCACCGGATAGGTCTTGTCCCAGGCTTCGTACAGTTGCCGATCCTGTTTCGACAGGCGCAAGCCATACTGCTTGCTCATGTAGAAGTAGGTCCGGGCGATCATGCCGCGAATGGAAGGGCGGGGCATGACTTTCTTGGCCTTGAAGTCGACCTGGGTCAGGCAGGAACCATATTGCCCCGACTGCTCGGGCAGCCAGCCAAAGCTGAAGTTGCTGCGATCGCCATTGACCTCGCCAATGCTGGGCACCAGGTTGTGCAAATCTGCTTCGGCCTTCTGGTAAACCGGGTCGTAGCGGGTGCAGTTCTTGCGACCGCCCTCTTGCCAGCACTGGCGTTGGTGACCGATTTGCCAGGCTGGGACGATATGCTCCCACTCGATGCGGGATGCGCGTTTGGCATTTTTACGGGGAACATAACCGCAGGCGGCAAGGTTCACCCGGTTGCCGGTGTACTTGCAGCCACAGTAAAACTCGGTGGACTGGGGCGCATAGAGCTTCCAGGCCACCTTTTTCGCTTCGGTGAAGGTGCGCGGCGCGTCGGCTTGCGCGCCCACGACAACAAACAGAAACAGCAAAGCAAACCAGCGGACACTCATCGACTCAATCTTCCTTCGGCACAACCCAGAAAATCTGCACGCCGCCATCATCGCGATAGGCGAGGGTGACGTTGTCGTTCTCGTCGATTTCTTCCAGCAAGCGTTCCCATTCATCCACTTGTTCATCAGGCAGGCGGAAGATCAACGCTGCCCTGGCCTTTTGTGCGGTGGGAGAGTTGATGATTTTCTGAACGCGCAGGCCCATGCGTACATAGGTGTCAGGAGAGGCAGAGGTGGTGTCCACGGGATTATCCTTATTAAGCTGTACGTGCATACAGTATTTAACTGTAGGCCATTTCGCAACTGCTTAAAAACCAAGAAAATCCTCTGACAGCGATTTGTTCCGTTTGGCGTAAGGCGAAGGGAGTTTTTTTGTAAGATCCAACGGCAACCACTCGCCAAGGCTGGCGAATGGCGCACGGGGTGCCCGACCGGGTCCGGTCGGGCGAGGGTGAATCAGTATTCCCAGAACATCCGTTGCAGCTCTTTGCTGTCGTTGGTCTTGGTCAGCGCGACCATCGCCAGGATCCGGGCCTTCTGCGGGTTCAGGTCGTGGGCCACGACCCAGTCGTATTTGTCGTCAGGCTGTTCGGCGTTGCGCAATACAAAGCCGCCTGCGTTGACATGGGAGGAGCGAATGATCTGCACGCCGTCCTTGCGCAGGGCTTGCAGGGCAGGGACCACTCGCGAGGATACCGAGCCATTGCCGGTGCCGGCGTGGATGATGGCTTTGGCGCCCGATTGAGCCAGGGCCTTGTAGGCGGTATCGCTGACGTTGCCGTAGGAGTAGGCGATCTCGACGTCAGGCAGGCTCTTGATGTTCTTGATGTCGAACTCGGAATCCATGGTGTGGCGCTTGGCTGGCAAACGGAACCAGTAGGATTTGCCTTCTACTACCATGCCCAGCGGACCCCAGGCGCTTTTAAACGCTTCGGTCTTGATGTTGATCATTTTGCTGACGTCGCGACCCGACTGGATTTCATCGTTCATGGTCACCAGCACGCCTTTGCCCCGCGCGTCTTTGCTGCTGGCCACAGCTACGGCGTTGTACAGGTTCAACATGCCATCGGCGGACATCGCGGTGCCTGGGCGCATGGAGCCCACGACGATGATCGGCTTCTCGGTTTTTTCCACCAGGTTCAGGAAGTACGCTGTTTCTTCCAGGGTGTCGGTGCCGTGGGTGATTACGATGCCATCGACGTCTTTGCTGTCGGCCAGTTCGGCTACGCGGCGACCCAGTTGCAGCAGGTTTTCGTTGGTGATGCTTTCGGAGGCGATTTGCATGACCTGTTCGCCGCGAACGTTAGCCAATTGGCTCAGTTCAGGAACGCCGGCGATCAACTGTTCAATGCCGACTTTCGCCGCTTGATAGGTCGCGCTGTTGGCGGCGCTGGCCCCTGCGCCGGCAATGGTGCCGCCGGTGGCCAGGATTACCACGTTGGCCAGTTTCTGTTGGGTTTCGGCTTCTTTGGCCTGAAGGGCGGTAGGCAGAAGCAGCAGCAGGGCCAAGGCGCCCGGAACAAAGGTCTTGAGAGCAGATGTCATTATTTTTCTCTTCTAGTTGTGAGACGGTGCAGATGCAGGTTCATCTAGATACGCCCCGGGCGAATCTGAACACCGGGGGTAAGAGGGAAAAGCAGGATCTGTACCAGTAATACCCTGAATCGAAAAACACGCCTAACTTAATGATTTGTAACGGTATTGCTGTTTGTGTCCGGAACGGTTTCGGGGCAGGGGTGTCCGGAATGCCGAACATGTTTAGCTTTCGTGTTCGGCTCTCCGAAACGGATCGCGGTCTTGTTTAAGATTTCAACGGGTCAAATCATCACTAACGATTAAAGAAACGCCTGCGCCGGTCGATGTTCCTTCAAGGGATTTTTTTCTTCAGGAGTTCACATGTCGTTATCTGTTGGCATTCCCAATGCCGCGAGCATCACCATCGGTGGCAAATCGGCCACTACCCTTCGTGCCTTGAGCGACGCAGCAGCTGATGCGGCAGCTCAAGCGCTGGGTGCAAAGAAAAGCGACGGCACCCAGGTCAAGACGGGCCCGGTAGGTCTGGGGGAGAGTGCCGGCGCACAGGCCGAATCTGAAACCAGCGATAACACCAGCGTGGCGGTGAAGGTCTTGCTCAAGCGTCTGAAGGAGTTGCAGCAGCAATTGCGCGAGCAACAGCAGCAACTGGCGCAAGCCCAGGCGGCTTCCTATCCGACGCCGGAAGCCAAGACCACCGCGGTAGCGGTCATTCAGGGGCAGGTGGCCGACACCAACGGCGCCATCCTGCAAGTGGGTGCGAGCCTGATCAAGGAACTGGCCAAGGGTTCCGGCACGGGATCGGTGGTCAACACCACGGCATGAGTTGAATGCCGTTTTTTCGCCACGCATCTGTGAAAGCACTTTTCAGGTCGTTGACAAAATTCGGCAGGGTTCGCATAGTTTGGTTCGCGCAAACGTTTGCGCGGCTCCAATGATGGCTTTTCATCGCGGTGGGCCGTGAAGCTTACGCCAGCGCAAGCGTTGCTCACAATAATCATAAGATCGGAGTGAACCCATGAAGCTGCCATTCGCTGGACGTCTTCTCGCTGTCGCTATGCTGGCTGCCGCATCCGCTGCACTGCCTGTCTCTTCGGCCTTTGCTGAAGCCACTGAAAAACCGAAAGTCGCACTGGTCATGAAATCCCTGGCCAATGAGTTCTTCCTGACCATGGAGGACGGCGCCAAGGCTTACCAGAAAGATCACTCCGGCGAATTCGAGCTCATCTCCAACGGCATCAAGGATGAAACCGACACCGCAGGCCAGACGCGCATCGTCGAGCAGATGATCCTGGCGAAGGTCAATGCACTGGTGATTGCACCGGCAGACTCCAAGGCCATGGTCCCGGTGATCAAGAAAGCCATCGATGCCGGTATCACCGTGATCAACATCGACAACCAGCTGGACCCCGCCGTCGTCAAAAGCAAAAACATCAATGTTCCGTTCGTAGGTCCGGACAACCGCAAGGGCGCACGGCTGGTGGGGGATTACCTGGCCAGGCAGCTGAAGGCTGGTGACGAAGTCGGCATTATCGAAGGTGTGTCCACCACCACCAATGCCCAGCAGCGGACCGCAGGTTTCAAGGATGCGATGGAGGCGGCGCAGATCAAGGTCGTGTCCCTGCAATCCGGTGACTGGGAGATCGACAAGGGCAACAAGGTCGCCGCGTCGATTCTCAGCGAATACCCGCAAACCAAGGCCCTGTTGGCCGGCAACGACAGCATGGCGGTCGGTGCGGTATCTGCGGTGCGCGCCGCGGGCAAGGCCGGCAAGGTGCAAGTGGTCGGCTACGACAACATCAATGCCATCCAGCCAATGCTCAAGGACGGTCGCGTGCTGGCCACCGCGGACCAGTTTGCGGCCAGGCAGGCGGTGTTCGGCATCGAGACTGCATTGAAGATTCTCAAGGGCGAGAAGGTTGATGGCGGCGCCAATGGCGTGATCGAAACGCCGGTAGAGTTGGTCACCAAAGAGCCGGTCACACAGTAACCTTCTGGCGACGCAACGGCGCTCGTCCAGCCGGACGGGCGCATGGAGAGTTTTATGTCAGTTTGCGCTCCGGACGCTGTCCTTTCGGTCAGCGGTATCGGCAAGACCTACGCCCAACCGGTCCTGGCCGGCATCGACCTGACGCTCATGCGTGGGGAAGTGCTGGCGTTGACCGGCGAGAACGGTGCAGGCAAAAGCACGCTTTCGAAGATTATTGGCGGGCTGGTCACACCGACCACCGGCCAGATGCAGTTTCAGGGGCAGGACTATCGCCCAGGTAGCCGGGCTCAGGCTGAAGCGCTAGGTATCCGCATGGTCATGCAGGAACTCAATCTGCTGCCGACCTTGTCGGTGGCGGAAAACCTGTTTCTCGACAATCTGCCCAGCAAAGGCGGCTGGATCAGTCGCAAGCAATTGCGCAAGGCTGCCATCGAGGCCATGGCTCAAGTCGGGCTCGACGCCATTGACCCGGATACACTGGTCGGCGAACTGGGCATCGGCCACCAGCAAATGGTCGAGATCGCCCGCAACCTGATCGGCGATTGTCATGTGCTGATTCTCGACGAGCCGACTGCGATGCTCACTGCCCGCGAAGTCGAAATGCTGTTCGAGCAGATCACCCGCCTGCAGGCGCGCGGCGTATCGATCATCTACATCTCCCATCGCCTGGAAGAGCTGGCGCGGGTCGCGCAGCGCATTGCCGTGCTGCGCGATGGCAACCTGGTCTGTGTCGAGCCGATGGCCAACTACAACAGCGAGCAACTGGTGACCTTGATGGTCGGTCGCGAGCTCGGCGAACACATCGATATGGGGGTGCGCAAGATCGGCGCTCCGGTGTTGACGGTCAAGGGCCTGAGCCGTGCCGACAAGGTTCGTGACGTGTCGTTCGAAGTCCGTGCCGGAGAGATCTTCGGGATTTCCGGATTGATCGGCGCGGGGCGCACCGAGTTGCTGCGTTTGATCTTCGGTGCCGATATCGCCGACAGCGGCACGATTGCCCTGGGGGCGCCGGCGAAGGTCATCAATGTGCGCTCGCCGGTGGATGCGGTCGGGCATGGCATCGCGTTGATCACTGAAGATCGCAAGGGCGAAGGCCTTTTGTTGACGCAGTCGATCGGCGCCAATATCGCCTTGGGCAACATGCCCGGCATCTCCAGCGCGGGCTTTGTCGACAACGATGGCGAAAACGCCCTGGCCCAGCGTCAGATCGACGCCATGCGCATTCGCAGTTCCGGTCCGGCACAGCTGGTGTCCGAGTTGTCCGGCGGCAATCAGCAGAAGGTCGTCATCGGCCGTTGGCTGGAGCGCGATTGCTCGGTGTTGCTGTTCGACGAGCCGACCCGTGGCATCGACGTCGGCGCCAAGTTCGATATCTACAACCTGCTGGGTGAATTGACCCGCCAGGGCAAGGCGCTGGTGGTGGTCTCCAGCGATTTGCGCGAGCTGATGCTGATCTGCGACCGGATCGGTGTGCTGTCGGCCGGGCGCCTGATCGATACGTTCGATCGCGACAGCTGGACCCAGGATGAGTTGCTCGCCGCTGCTTTCGCCGGCTACCAAAAACGTGATGCGCAGCTCTTTGAAGCCGCGCCTAGGGATCTTCCATGAAAACCGCTTCTTTCGCCGGCAACCGCAGTGGCAACTTCTACGGCCTGGGCACCTATCTGGGGCTGGCGGGTGCCTTGCTGGCGATGATCGTGCTGTTCTCGGTGCTGAGCAGTCATTTCCTGTCTTACGACACGTTCAGCACCCTGGCCAACCAGATTCCGGACCTGATGGTACTGGCGGTCGGCATGACCTTTGTGCTGATCATCGGTGGCATCGACCTGTCGGTAGGCTCGGTGCTGGCGCTGGCGGCCTCGACCGTGAGCGTGGCGATTCTTGGCTGGGGTTGGGGCGTGCTGCCGGCGGCGCTGCTGGGCATGGCCGTCGCGGCGCTCGCCGGTACCGTCACCGGCTCGATCACGGTGGCGT
Source organism: Pseudomonas grandcourensis (assembly GCF_039909015.1). NCBI lineage: Bacteria > Pseudomonadati > Pseudomonadota > Gammaproteobacteria > Pseudomonadales > Pseudomonadaceae > Pseudomonas > Pseudomonas grandcourensis. The sequence goes on along the minus strand of NZ_CP150919.1, from coordinate 4,555,265 downwards.
GGCGGATTCCGTCGTTCATTGTGTCCCTGGGCGTGCTGGAAATGGCTCGTGGGGTGGCGTACCAGATGACCGGTTCGCGTACGGCCTACATCGGTGATGCATTCGCCTGGTTGTCCAATCCGATTGCCTTCGGCATTTCGCCGTCGTTCATCATTGCGTTGCTGATCATTTTCGTCGCCCAGGCCGTGTTGACCCGCACGGTGTTCGGTCGCTACCTGATCGGGATCGGCACCAACGAAGAGGCCGTGCGGCTGGCGGGGATCAATCCGAAGCCTTACAAGATCCTGGTCTTCAGTCTGATGGGGTTGCTGGCCGGTATTGCCGCGCTGTTCCAGATTTCTCGCCTGGAAGCTGCCGACCCGAATGCCGGCTCCGGTCTTGAGTTGCAGGTGATCGCGGCCGTCGTGATCGGCGGGACCAGCCTGATGGGCGGGCGCGGTTCGGTGATCAGCACGTTTTTTGGCGTCCTGATCATTTCCGTGCTGGCCGCGGGGCTGGCGCAGATCGGGGCAACCGAGCCGACCAAACGCATCATTACCGGCGCGGTGATCGTGGTGGCGGTGGTGCTGGATACTTATCGCAGTCAACGCGCAAGCCGGCGGACCTGAGTCATGGCGACTATCAAAGATGTGGCAGCCCTTGCCGGCATTTCCTACACCACGGTTTCCCATGTGGTGAACAAGACCCGTCCGGTCAGTGAAGAAGTCCGGATCAAGGTCGAGGCGGCAATCCAGACCCTCGACTACGTCCCCAGTGCCGTGGCCCGTTCGCTCAAGGCCAAGACCACGGCGACCATCGGCCTGTTGGTCCCCAATAGCCTCAACCCGTACTTCGCCGAACTGGCCCGGGGTATCGAGGATTACTGCGAACGAAACGGTTACTGCGTCATCCTGTGCAACTCCGACGACAACCCGGACAAGCAGCGCAGTTACCTGCGCGTGCTGCTGGAAAAACGCATCGACGGCCTGATTGTCGCCTCGGCCGGTGGCGACAGTGGCCTGGTACAAGGTCTGAAAGGCGTCCGTACACCCATGGTGATCGTCGATCGGGGACTGGACGGTGTCGATGCGGACCTGGTACGCATCGACCATGAATACGGCGCCTATCTGGCGACCCGGCATCTGCTGGAGTTGGGGCACCGGGATATCGCCACCATCAGCGGGCCGGAAAACACCAGCGTGGCGCAGATGCGTCTGGCGGGTTATCGCCGGGCCTTGAAGGAGTCGGGCGTCGAAGTCTCTCCCGGGCGCATGCTGGAAAGCGATTTCACCAGCACCGGCGGTTACGGCGCCGCCGCGATTCTGCTGGAAAGCAATCCGCCTAGCGCCATTTTCGCGGCCAACGACATGATCGGCATCGGCGTGCTGCGGGCCGCCGCCGAGCGCAATATTCGCGTACCAAGCGAGTTATCGGTGATCGGCTTCGACGATATCCAGATGAGTCGGTATGTCTACCCGTCGTTGACCACGGTCGGGCAATCGATCCTGCAACTCGGCGAAATGGCCGCCGAAGTGCTTTTACGGCGAATCGCCACGCCGGGCCTGGCGACCGATCAGCGGATCGTGACGCCGAGTATCGTCATGCGTGAGTCAACGGCGCCGCTGGCCGGCGTGTTTGCCCACTTCCGTTGAAAACAGAAAGCCGTTGAAACAAAAAGCCGTTGAAAACAGAAAGCCGCTGTATCAAAAGCGCCGCCGAAACAGAATCGATGAGTAGCAATGTATGCCAGCAAAAGTAGTGGTAATAGGCAGTTTGAACATGGACCTGGTGACCCGGGCACCACGCTTGCCCAAGGGCGGTGAAACACTGATCGGTCAGTCGTTTACCACCGTCTCTGGCGGCAAGGGCGCCAACCAGGCCGTGGCTGCGGCGCGGCTGGGAGCCCAAGTGTCGATGATCGGCTGCGTGGGCAATGACGCTTATGGTGACGCGCTGCGCGGGGCGCTGTTGGCCGAACAGATCGATTGCCAGGCAGTCAGCACCATTGACGGTTCCAGCGGCGTGGCGTTGATTGTGGTCGACGACAGCAGTCAGAACACCATCGTGATCGTCCCCGGCGCCAACGGGGCGTTGACCGCTGAAGCCATTGACCGTTTTGATTCGGTGATACGCGCGGCGGACGTGCTCATCTGTCAGCTGGAAGTGCCCGATGCTTCTGTTGGCCATGCGCTCAAGCGCGGCCGCGAGCTGGGTAAGACGGTCATCCTTAACCCGGCACCGGTCAGCCGTCCGCTGCCATCGGACTGGTACGCCTCCATCGATTACCTGATTCCGAACGAGAGCGAGGCATCGGCCCTGAGCGGTGTGTCGGTGGACTCCCTCGAAACCGCGCAAGCGGCGGCGACCCGCCTGATTGCCCTGGGCGCCGGCAAGGTGATCATCACCCTCGGTGCGCAAGGTTCGCTGTTTGCCGATGGCCAACGCTTCGAACATTTCCCCGCGCCCGTGGTGAAGGCTGTCGATACCACGGCGGCCGGCGATACATTCGTCGGCGGTTTCGCTGCGGCACTGGCCGCGGGGAAGGATGAGGCGCAGGCGATCCGCTTCGGGCAGGTGGCTGCGGCGCTGTCGGTCACCCGTGCTGGCGCGCAACCTTCGATTCCCGCCTTGGGCGATGTACAGGCGTTTAAAACCCTATGAAAAAGACACCCCTGCTCAACATTGCGCTGTCGCGGCTGATCGCTTCAATGGGACATGGCGACTTGGTCGTCATCGGGGATGCGGGGTTGCCGGTTCCACCGGGCGTTGAATTGATCGACCTGGCCTTGACCCATGGCATTCCGGATTTTGTCAGCACCTTGAAGGTGGTGCTCAGTGAGATGCAGGTCGAAAGCCATGTGCTGGCTCAGGAAGTATTCGATAAACAGCCGTCGGCCCTGGTCGCGCTGCAAGAGCTGGACGGCGAGGGTGCGTTGGGGCGGCGCGAGGTGCTCACCCATGAACAATTCAAGGTCTTGAGCCGACAAGCGAAGGCGATTGTTCGTACAGGCGAATGCCAGCCGTACTGCAACATTGTGCTGGTCGCCGGCGTTACGTTTTGACGGGCTGTCTGTTTTTTGATTTTCCATGCACAAGGAGTGCGCCATGTATCGCTATGTTCAGAAACTGCATCCACTGCTTCGGAGCCTGCTGCTTTTGTCCCTGATGACTGTAACGAACGCCCATGCGGCGCAAAGGATCGACCTGATCATCGACACCGACCCGGGGGCTGACGACGTTGTTGCCCTGCTGTTCGCCCTGGCGTCGCCGGACGAACTGAATATTCGGGCATTGACCACCGTTGCCGGCAACGTTCGCCTGGACAAGACCTCGCGCAATGCGCGACTGGCCCGAGAGTGGGCGGGGCGCGAAGAGGTTCCGGTCTATGCGGGGGCGCCCAGGCCCCTGATGCGCACACCCATCTACGCCGAGGACATTCATGGCAAGGAAGGGTTGTCGGGCATTGCCGTGCATGAGCCAAAGAAGGGGCTGGCCAAGGGCAGCGCCATCACCTATCTGATCGATACCCTGAAATCCGCCGAGCCCCACAGCATTACCATCGCCATGCTGGGCCCGCAGACCAACCTGGCCCTGGCGTTGATCCAGGAGCCGGGTATCGTTCGGGGCATCAAGGAAGTGGTGGTCATGGGTGGTGCGCACTTCAACGGCGGCAACATCACGCCGGTGGCCGAGTTCAACCTGTTCGCCGATCCGCACGCGGCCGAAGTGGTGCTCAAGAGTGGTGTGAAGCTGACCTATCTGCCGCTGGATGTGACCCACAAGATCCTTACCAGCGAAGCGCGCCTGAACCAGATTGCCGCGCTGAACAACAACGCCAGCCGTCTGGTGGGCGATATTCTCAATGAGTACATCAAGGGCGACATGGAACACTACGGCCTTCCAGGCGGCCCGGTGCATGACGCCACGGTTGTCGCTTACCTGCTCAAGCCGCAATTGTTCAGCGGTCGTTCGGTCAACGTGGTGGTCGACAGCCGCGAAGGACCGACCTTTGGACAGACCATCGTCGACTGGTATGACGGCATGAATGCGCCAAAGAACGCCTTCTGGGTAGAAAGCGGCGACGCCCAGGGTTTCTTCGATCTGCTGGCCGAGCGCCTGGCCCGTCTGAAGTAAGCGTCATCTCCCGCAGGTGCTCGCCTGCGGGTTTCACTCCCTCGCGCTAACCGCTTAGGTCTTCTGGTCCGACAGATGTTTTTCGAAAATCTGTTCGATGAACGATTGGGCGGCTTCGGTTCCAAGGTCCCTGACCAGAAGGTCGATACCGATAATGGCGAGCTCTTCCGTGCTGCTTGGGCTGTAGGAGCTGTGGCCGTCTTGCCACTTGGCCTTGATGTCAGCGTCGATGCTTACGGTGGTCATGATGGCGCTCGTGAGGTCGGGGAAGTCTGAGTGCCGAGTTAACCATTTTGCGGGGCTTTTGACACGTCGACTTAGGCATGAAAGGAGGGCTGTGCGACACTTGGTCTCTGACGAATACTCAAGGAACGCGCTGTGCAGATCGATTTGAACTCCCCGGATGGCCTGACTCTCGAGGCGGTGCGTCAGTTGCTGGCCGGCGCCAGTGACGATGAGCACACCCAGTTGCGGGTCACCAAAGGCGGCATTGCCTACATCTCCTCGGGCGTCGTGGGCGGTACCGATATCGACGGGTTGTTGTTCCGGCTCGAAACCTGGGCCAAGGGCTCCGGTTATGTTGGGCGGGTCGCGGCCAGCGATGAAGTCTGGGTCATGCAAATCTTCAATGCCTTGAAAGAGAACTGGCCCAATCCGCCTTTCGACTACATCGACGTCTATTGAGCGTCGTTCATATTCAGTCACGATTCAGTGATTAAGGGCAGGGCTGCGCTCAGGCAGAATCGCGGCTCGTCCGGATCATGGGCAGGGTGCTAGGGGGCGTTCTCAATTAGTTTCCCCACCGCGTTGTCGCCTTAAAGCTGGCCAGGCAAGGCGTAGGCCGCTGGGAATGGTTGTTCCCTTTCCAAGGCCTGCAACGCAGCATGGCCAGCTTTAAGACCCGGTGCGGTAGGGAAACTAATTGAGAACGCTCCCCTAGTGCTCCCTGTGAAACCAAACGCCAGTCTGGTTGTCGCACGATCTCAGCTTAATCATTGAATAAGGAGGCTTCATGCCTTGGAAGCTCGCGTCATTGGGTACTTTGTTGGCCGTTGCCACGCTGGCCGGTTGCAGCACTCCCTCTACGGAGTCGGCAACAACGGATGTTGCGACGACTGACACGGGTCACAGTCGCTGTGAGGCAAAGGCTGCCGAGTTCACCATCGGCAAGCAGGCATCGCCGCAACTGCTTGAGCAGGCGCGTACCCGCGCAGGGGCGCAAAGTGCACGGTTCCTGCTGCCAACCGATATGGTGACGCTGGAGTACCGTTCCGATCGCCTGAACCTGAACACCGATGCCAGCCGGGTAGTGACCCGCGTCAACTGCGGCTGATCGTTCGGCTTTTGTTTCACCCATAAAAAACCCCGTCACATGGACGGGGTTTTTTTAGTGCGCCTGGAAATTACTCTGGGCGAACTTGAGCAGCTTGCATACCCTTTTGGCCTTTCTCAGCCACGAAGGAAACAGTCTGGCCTTCTTTCAGGCTTTTGAAACCGTCGCTTTCGATAGCTTTGAAGTGTACGAACAGGTCGTCACCGCCACCTTGAGGAGTGATGAAGCCGAAGCCTTTTTCATCGTTGAACCATTTAACGGTGCCGGTTTGGCGATTAGACATGGTGTATCTCCAAGAAACATATATTTTCAGTAGTACTGTGCTGCTCAGGCCAACTGGGCACACCCGGGTATCATAGTCGAAATGTTCGCTTTGGGAGCCCCCCGGGCGAGCTGTTTGCTCTGCTATCGCACACTTTTCGTTGCGCTGAATGGCTGAAGGCCCCGGTTTAAGCGGCTTTGCGCCTGAAAAGGGGCGATTAAAAAAAGCCATAAAAGCTGCATAAATTATGTGAATCAGCGGTTTTCGGGCTGATTTTGGCCTTCGAAACCTTCAAAATCTCTACTTGAGCGCGTTATTTCTTGGCTTTGCACACGGAGATTTCGGTCAGTGCGCGCTGCGCCAATTCGTTTGACGGCGGTGTTTTCGGGTCCATCAGTTGCGAGATCTCTTGCGTGGTGAATTTCTTGTCCAGGACGTCGGCGCCGCAAGCGCAGTGCTTCTGTGCTTCGGACGGATTGATGCTTTTGCTGGCAGCCGCTGAGCAATCTGTCATGTATTTGGCTTTCAAGCCCGCTGGCCAGGCGGCGTGGGCGCTCAGTGGCAGCAGCAGGGCAAGCGGGGCGGCAATGGCAAAAAGACGGGTAAGGCGCATGACAGGAACTCCTTGGGGGTCGATATCTGGGGCGATTCTCAGTCAATTTGAGGCGGCTCGTATATCTCAAGTTCACTCTGCGCCTGAAAAGTGAGGAAATCTTCACGGCCTGAATGCGTGCAAGTCGACAACCGTTCATCTGTGCTAGCATGCCCCGCTCGGGCGTTTGCAGGCTCCGACGGACCTTCAGTCCCGGTGGCGGCAGATGCACGATTAACCCTGATTTGAATCCCAGTCACTCTGGTTCGGTTTTCCGGTTGGCCGCAAGGCTCCTGCCGCTGTAAGGCAGGCGTTCGTCATTGAATGGCCTGGACCGGATCTTGTACTGGCTCATCCCAACCCACGTGACCTTTGGTAGGGGTCACCACTAGGAGAGGAGGCGCCATGCCAACTATTACTCTTCCCGACGGCAGTCAACGTTCATTCGATCACCCGGTTTCCGTAGCCGAGGTCGCCGCATCCATCGGTGCAGGCCTGGCCAAGGCCACCGTTGCCGGCAAGGTCGATGGCAAGCTGGTCGACGCCAGTGACATCATCGACAGCGACGCGTCGCTGCAAATCATCACGCCAAAGGATGAAGAGGGGCTGGAGATCATTCGCCACTCTTGCGCCCACCTGGTTGGCCACGCGGTCAAGCAGCTGTACCCGACCGCCAAGATGGTCATCGGTCCGGTCATCGATGAGGGTTTCTATTACGACATCGCCTTCGAGCGTCCTTTCACTCCGGACGACCTGGCGGCCATCGAACAGCGCATGCAGCAGCTGATCGAGAAAGATTACGACGTGATCAAGAAAGTCACTCCGCGCGCCGAAGTGATCGAAGTGTTCAAGGCCCGTGGCGAAGACTACAAGTTGCGCCTGGTCGAAGACATGCCGAACGAGCAGGCCATGGGCCTGTACTATCACGAAGAATACGTCGACATGTGCCGCGGTCCGCACGTGCCGAACACCCGCTTCCTGAAATCCTTCAAGCTGACCAAGCTGTCCGGCGCCTACTGGCGCGGCGATGCCAAGAACGAGCAATTGCAGCGCGTCTACGGCACCGCATGGGCGGACAAGAAGCAACTGGCGGCTTACATCCAGCGCATTGAAGAAGCCGAAAAGCGCGACCACCGCAAGATCGGCAAGCGCCTGGGCCTGTTCCACACCCAGGAAGAGTCGCCGGGCATGGTGTTCTGGCACCCGAACGGCTGGACTTTGTACCAGGTGCTCGAGCAGTACATGCGCAAGGTTCAGCGCGACAACGGCTACCTGGAAATCAAGACACCGCAAGTCGTTGACCGCAGCCTGTGGGAGAAATCCGGGCACTGGGCCAACTACGCCGACAACATGTTCACCACCCAGTCGGAAAACCGCGACTACGCGATCAAGCCAATGAACTGCCCTTGCCACGTGCAGGTGTTCAACCAGGGCCTGAAAAGCTACCGCGAGTTGCCGATGCGCCTGGCCGAATTCGGTGCATGCCACCGTAACGAGCCATCAGGTGCCTTGCACGGCATCATGCGTGTGCGCGCGTTCACTCAGGACGACGCCCACATCTTCTGCACCGAAGAGCAGATGCAGGCCGAGTCCGCTGCGTTCATCAAGCTGACCATGGACGTCTACGCCGATTTCGGCTTTAAAGATGTCGAGATGAAGCTGTCCACTCGTCCGGAAAAACGCGTTGGTTCCGACGAGCTTTGGGATCGCGCCGAAGCTGCACTGGCCGCAGCCCTTGATAGCGCGGGCCTGCCGTACGATCTGCAGCCGGGCGAGGGTGCGTTCTACGGTCCGAAGATCGAGTTCTCGCTGAAAGATTGCCTTGGTCGGGTCTGGCAATGTGGTACCCTGCAGCTCGATTTTAACCTGCCTGTCCGTCTGGGAGCCGAATACGTCTCCGAAGACAACAGCCGCAAGCACCCGGTCATGTTGCACCGGGCGATCCTGGGGTCCTTCGAACGTTTCGTCGGAATCCTGATCGAGCACTACGAGGGTGCATTCCCTGCGTGGCTGGCGCCGACCCAGGCAGTGGTGATGAATATCACTGATAAACAGGCCGATTTTGCCGCTGAAGTTGAAAAAACCCTCAACGAAAGCGGATTTCGTGCCAAGTCTGACTTGAGAAATGAAAAGATCGGCTTTAAAATCCGCGAGCATACTTTGCTCAAGGTTCCTTATCTCTTGGTTATCGGAGATCGGGAAGTCGAGATGCAGACTGTCGCTGTGCGTACTCGTGAAGGTGCTGACCTGGGCTCGATGCCCGTCGCCCAGTTCGCTGAGTTTCTCGCGCAAGCGGTTTCCCGGCGTGGTCGCCCAGATTCGGAGTAATTATTATTAAGCGTGAAATGAGACAAGATAAACGAGCTGCACCGAAAGCCCCGATCAACGAGAATATCTCGGCACGCGAGGTTCGGTTAATTGGGGCTGAAGGTGAACAGCTTGGGATTGTGTCAATTGAAGACGCGCTTCTTAAGGCTGAAGAGGCCAAGCTGGATCTGGTGGAGATTTCCGCCGATGCAGTACCCCCTGTTTGCAAACTGATGGACTACGGCAAATCGATCTTCGAGAAGAAGAAACAGGTTGCCGCGGCCAAGAAAAACCAGAAGCAGATTCAGGTTAAAGAAATCAAGTTTCGTCCAGGGACGGAGGAAGGGGATTACCAGGTAAAACTGCGCAACCTGGTACGTTTCCTGAGTGATGGGGACAGGGCCAAGGTATCCTTGCGATTCCGCGGCCGTGAGATGGCCCACCAGGAGCTGGGGATGGAACTCCTCAAGCGAGTTGAAGGTGACTTGCTCGAGTACGGTTCGGTCGAACAGCATCCTAAGATGGAAGGACGCCAGCTGATCATGGTCATCGCCCCGAAAAAGAAGAAGTAATCAACAGGGCACGGCAGGCCTTCTGATTATGTTTATCAACTGAATGCGGAGTATCCGAACATGCCAAAAATGAAGACCAAAAGTGGTGCTGCTAAGCGGTTTCTGAAAACTGCTAACGGTATCAAGCACAAGCACGCTTTCAAGAGCCACATCCTGACTAAAATGTCGACCAAGCGTAAGCGTCAACTGCGCGGTAGCAGCTTGCTGCATCCGTCTGACGTGGCAAAAGTCGAGCGCATGCTGCGCCTTCGTTAATTTTAGTCAAGAATAGAGGAAGTAACTCATGGCTCGTGTAAAGCGTGGCGTCATTGCCCGTAAGCGTCACAAAAAAATTCTGAAACTTGCTAAAGGCTACTACGGCGCACGCTCCCGCGTATTCCGTGTTGCCAAGCAAGCGGTAATCAAGGCAGGCCAATACGCCTACCGTGACCGTCGTCAGAAAAAACGTCAGTTCCGCGCTCTGTGGATCGCTCGTATCAACGCTGGTGCTCGTATCAACGGTCTGTCCTACAGCCGTTTCATCGCCGGCCTGAAAAAAGCGTCCATCGAGATCGACCGTAAGGTTCTGGCTGATCTGGCAGTGAACGAAAAAGCGGCGTTTGCTGCGATTGTCGAGAAAGCTAAAGCCACCTTGGCTTAAGTACCCCCGACAGTCACCCGGCCTCGCATCTGTGGGGCCAGGTGTTAAACGTCATAAATAGGGGAAGAGCCTTCAAGCTCTTCCCCTATTTTGTATCTGGAGTCTGTACATGGAAAACCTGGATGCGCTCGTCTCTCAAGCTCTAGAGGCTGTGCAAAGCGCTGAAGATATCAATGCCCTGGAGCAAATCCGGGTTCACTACCTTGGCAAGAAGGGTGAATTGACTCAGGTGATGAAGACCCTGGGGAATTTGCCGGCAGAAGAGCGTCCGCAGGTCGGTGCGCTGATCAACGTTGCCAAGGAGCGTGTCACAGAGGTCCTTAATGCGCGCAAGGCATTGTTTGAAGAAGCCGATCTGGCTGCCAAACTCTCCGCCGAGTCCATTGACGTGACCCTGCCTGGCCGTGGTCAGACCTCCGGTGGTCTGCATCCGGTTACCCGTACTCTGGAACGCGTCGAACAGTTCTTCACCCGCATTGGCTATGGCATCGCCGAAGGCCCTGAGGTCGAAGACGACTATCACAACTTCGAAGCGCTCAACATCCCAGGCCACCACCCGGCCCGGTCGATGCATGACACCTTCTATTTCAATGCGAACATGCTGTTGCGCACCCATACCTCGCCGGTACAGGTCCGCACCATGGAGTCGAAACAGCCGCCGATCCGCATCGTCTGCCCAGGCCGTGTATACCGCAGCGACTCCGATATCACCCACTCGCCGATGTTCCACCAGGTCGAAGGCCTGCTGATCGATCGCGACATCAATTTCGCCGACCTCAAAGGCACCATCGAAGAGTTCCTGCGGGTGTTCTTCGAAAAGGAACTGGCGGTGCGTTTCCGTCCTTCTTACTTCCCGTTCACCGAGCCATCCGCTGAAGTCGACATGGAATGCGTGATGTGCAGCGGTAAAGGCTGCCGCGTCTGCAAGCAGACCGGCTGGCTGGAAGTGATGGGCTGCGGCATGGTTCACCCGAACGTGCTGCGCATGTCCGGGATCGACCCGGAAGAGTTCTCGGGCTTTGCCTTCGGCATGGGCGTAGAGCGTCTGGCCATGCTGCGTTACGGCGTGAACGACTTGCGTCTGTTCTTCGACAACGACTTGCGGTTCCTCGCGCAATTTCGCTAGTCGTAACGAATTCTTAGGAGAGCAGGATGAAATTCAGTGAACAATGGCTGCGTGGCTGGGTTAGCCCGCAGGTAAGTCGCGACGAGCTGGTTGCCCGTCTGTCGATGGCCGGTCTTGAGGTCGATAGCGTTACGCCGGCCGCCGGTGTTTTCAGTGGCGTGGTCGTTGGCGAGGTGCTGAGCACCGAGCAGCACCCGGATGCCGACAAACTGCGCGTGTGCCAGGTCAGCAACGGTTCGGAAACCTTCCAGGTTGTTTGCGGTGCGCCAAACGTGCGCCCGGGCCTGAAGATTCCTTTCGCCATGATCGGTGCCGAGCTGCCAGGCGACTTCAAGATCAAGAAGGCCAAGCTGCGTGGCGTTGAGTCCAACGGCATGCTGTGCTCGCAATCCGAGCTGCAGGTCGGTGAAGGTAATGACGGCCTGATGGAACTGCCGGCCGATGCGCCGGTAGGCAAGGATTTCCGCGTTTATCTGGACCTGGAAGACGCCAGCATCGAGGTCGATCTGACCCCGAACCGCGGCGACTGCCTGTCCCTGGCCGGTCTGGCCCGTGAAGTCGGTGCCCTGTACGCCGCTCCTGTGGTCCGTCCGGTGGTGGCTTCGGTTCCTGCCGCCCACGACGAAGTGCGCTCGGTAGAAGTGCTGGCGCCCGCCGCGTGCCCGCGCTACCTCGGTCGTGTGATTCGTAACGTCGACCTGTCCAGGCCTACGCCGCTGTGGATGGTTGAGCGCTTGCGTCGTGCTGATGTGCGCAGCATCGATGCTGCCGTCGACATCACCAACTACGTGATGCTCGAACTGGGTCAGCCGCTGCACGCCTTCGATCTCGCCGAAATCAACGGTGGCATCCGTGTGCGCATGGCCGAAGAGGGCGAGAAGCTGGTGCTGCTCGACGGTCAGGAAGTTACCCTGCGTAGCGATACGCTGGTAATTGCCGACCACTCCCGCGCACTGGCAATCGCCGGCGTCATGGGTGGCGAGCACAGCGGTGTTTCCGCGACCACCCGTGATGTGTTCCTGGAAAGCGCCTTCTTCGACCAGATCGCCGTAGCGGGCAAGGCCCGTTCCTATGGCCTGCACACCGATGCATCCCATCGCTATGAGCGTGGTGTGGACTGGCAGCTGGCCCGCGAAGCCATGGAGCGCGCAACTGGCTTGCTGCTGGAAATCACCGGTGGTGAAGCGGGTCCGATCATCGAGACCGTCAGCGAACAGCACCTGCCGAAAATTGCTCCGATCACCCTGCGCGCCCAGCGCATTACCCAGATGCTGGGTATGGAAATGGACTCGGCTGAAGTGGAGCGTCTGCTTAATGCCCTGGGCCTGACCATTACTGCCGACGGGGCAGGGCAGTGGCGTGTAGAAGTGCCGAGCCATCGCTTCGATATCAGCCTGGAAGTCGACCTGATCGAAGAGCTGGCACGCCTGTACGGCTACAACCGTTTGCCGGTTCGTTACCCGCAAGCGCGTCTGGCGCCGCAAGCCAAGGCAGAAGCCCGTAGCGACCTGCCTGAACTGCGCCGCCTGCTGGTTGCCCGTGGATATCAGGAAGCTATTACCTACAGCTTCATCGATCCGAAACAGTTCGAGCTGTTTAATCCGGGTGTGGAGCCGTTGCTGCTGGCCAATCCGATCTCCAATGACATGGCCGCCATGCGTTCGTCGCTGTGGCCGGGTCTGGTCAAGGCGCTTCAGCACAACCTGAACCGTCAGCAGGATCGCGTGCGTCTGTTCGAAAGCGGCCTGCGTTTCGTTGGCCAGCTTGAAGGTCTGAAGCAAGAACCGATGTTGGCGGGTGTTGTTTGCGGTAGCCGTCTGCCGGAAGGCTGGGCGCAGGGTCGCGATACCGTCGACTTCTTCGACGTCAAGGCTGACGTGGAAGCGGTGCTGGGCTTCGCCGGTGCCCTGGATGCGTTCACTTTCGTGCCCGGCAAGCACCCAGCGCTGCACCCGGGTCAAACCGCGCGCATCGAACGTGACGGTCGTCTGGTCGGCTTCATTGGCGCGATCCACCCTGAATTGTCGAAAACTCTCGGTCTCGACCGTCCGGTGTTCGTCTTCGAGCTGGTTCTGGCGGAAGTGGCGTCGGGCAAAATGCCTAAATTCCACGAGTTATCGCGCTTTCCTGAAGTGCGTCGTGACCTTGCACTGATTGCGCATAAAGACGTTGCAGCCACGGCTGTACTGGACGTAATCCGTGAAAATGCAGGCGAATGGCTGACAGACCTCAGGCTATTTGACGTGTATCAGGGTAAAGGCATTGATCCTGATAGAAAAAGCCTCGCAGTCGGCTTGACCTGGCAGCATCCATCGCGCACTCTTAATGACGATGAGGTGAATACTGCAACGCAAAACATCCTCACCTCGCTCGAACAAAGGTTGAACGCCACGTTAAGGAAGTGACGTATGGGGGCTCTGACGAAAGCTGAGATGGCGGAACGTCTGTATGAAGAGCTGGGCCTGAACAAACGGGAGGCCAAGGAATTGGTCGAACTGTTTTTTGAAGAAATCAGGCACGCTCTTGAAGACAACGAACAAGTCAAATTGTCCGGTTTCGGCAATTTCGACCTTCGGGACAAACGCCAGCGGCCTGGCCGCAATCCGAAAACGGGGGAAGAAATCCCGATCACGGCTCGCCGTGTGGTCACCTTTCGTCCAGGGCAGAAGTTGAAGGCCCGAGTTGAGGCTTATGCTGGAACCAAGTCATAACGACGAGCTCCCCGTCATCCCGGGCAAACGCTACTTCACCATTGGTGAAGTCAGCGAGCTGTGTGCGGTAAAACCGCACGTGCTGCGCTACTGGGAGCAGGAGTTTCCTCAACTCAACCCTGTCAAACGCCGCGGAAACCGCCGGTATTATCAGCGCCAGGACGTGCTGATGATCCGGCAGATCCGGGCGCTTCTTTATGATCAGGGGTTCACCATCGGCGGTGCGCGCCTGCGTTTGTCCGGTGATGAAGCCAAAGACGACACCACCCAATACAAGCAAATGATCCGCCAGATGATCGCCGAGCTCGAAGATGTTCTGGTGGTACTCAAGAAATAAATTTTCGCTTTTAAATACTTTCAGTTTTCAAAAGCTTGCGATATATTCTTGAGCGTTCCTCGAGGTGAGGGATGAGTTTAACGCCTAGTCGGGGCGTAGCGCAGTCCGGTAGCGCACTAGCATGGGGTGCTAGGGGTCGAGTGTTCGAATCACTCCGTCCCGACCATTTATTCTTAAAGAAATCCAGTCACTTAGCGGTGACTGGATTTTTTTATGATTTATTGTTTTTGCGCGGAGCTGATTTTTGCCCCACTTTTTGCCCCACTGAGGATTTCGATTATCCGCTGGTCGAGAGGGAGGGGAATTAACGTAGAGTGCTCCAACGCGGGGTGTTCAAGAGCATCGGGTGCGAGGCGTGCACGATTGCATCGTTAATAGGGAGGAACGTTTTCCTCTTCGGGTATGAACCTCCACGTATCCGCCACATATCTCCAAGCAGAGCCCGTAAGAGACTGGCTCTAAATCTCTACCGCGGGTGGCAGTGAGCGCTCTTTCAGGTGGCTGAAGGCATAACGGGTACGCAGGGCAGGGTCATAGGCGGGGAACGGCACGATTGCCCCTGCGCTGATTTCCTGCTCAAAAGTGCCTTCGCGGCGAGGATTTCTTGTGCCCGAGCTGGTTGCACGCCTCAGACCATCTTTCCACCAGACAATACGCTCGAATAGTCAAAGATTGGGTGGCAGCCATTGGCCTTGATCCAACCATGTACGGTACTCACACGCTTCGGAGAACCAAGGCTTCTTTGATCTATCGCAGGGCAAAGAACCTGAGGTCCGTCCAACTCTTACTAGGTCATACGAAGCTTGAAAGCACTGTTAGGTACCTGGGAGTCGAGGTCGATGATGCCTTGGAAATGGCGGAGCAGACGGAAGTCTGACCATTCATTGTGACGGTCGTGCTAGGCCGTCGCTACTCGTTCCACTATCGGTCAAATGTGCCTATAAAATCAGGGACCGATTCAGATCAGAGGGCAGCCTTAGACTGCACTGAGTGATCCTAAGACTGGCGTATCCTCATTATGGAATCTGTGATGGCTTGAGCATTTGTGTCCAGCGTTTCCATGGCCGATATCGCATTAGCGGCAACACTGCCAACCCCATTTTCTAAAAGCCACTTGGTTATTTCTTCTATTGCTGCACCTAGGGCGTGTTGATTGTGGAGTAGCAATGTCAGAGCGTCAGCCGTCGCGATCTTGCAGTCTGAGCTATCTAGCATGACGGTCATCCTTGAGAAATGTTGCCGGAAGCCTAGCTCATCTCACGCTGGCTGAGACTGGTGGCTAATTACCTAGTTCTATCTAGCTGTTTGCATTCAACATTCACCTGAATTGCGCTTGCTCACGCTCCTAATTTTTGACCGGTAGAGGGCGACCTAAAGTTGACTGTGGCGACAGGCAGAAATCGGCCGATTCTGTTGAAAAAGTAGCTCCCCTGTCTGGCCTGCGGCAAAATCTCTGCATTGGCCAGCAGGGAAGCACGCAGCATGATGGGACAGTTATCGAGTGGGCAGGAACGGCTGTTTTACTCGTTCAACCTTGAAGACCACATCCCCGCCAATCACCTTCTGCGTAGCATTGATCGGTGTCTCGATCTGAGCGACTTGCGCCATTACCTCGCCGATTTTTACAGCCCAATTGGGCGTCCGTCGATTGACCCTGAGTTGATGATCCGCATGCTGATCGTGGGCTATTGCTACGGCATTCGCTCAGAGCGTCGGCTGTGCGAAGAAGCCCATTTGAACCTGGCGTATCGCTGGTTCTGCCGGTTAAGCCTTGAAGATGAAGTCCCCAATCACTCGACCTTTTCCAAAAATAGGCACGGCCGTTTTCGGGACAGCGATTTGTTTCGCTGGCTGTTCAACGAAGTGCTGCGTCGTTGCATGGACGCCGGCCTGGTCAAGGGCGAAGGCTTTGCCGTGGACGCCAGCATCATCAAAGCGGATGCCAGCCGGCAGCGCGGTGTACCGGGTGATGAACCGGTCAACTGGAACGATCCGGCCCTGAGCACCCGCGCCGTGCGTGAGTATCTTGAGGCACTCGATGAAGAGGCTCTGGCCGAAACGCTACCGAAGCGCCTATCGCTGACTGATCCTCAAGCCCGCTGGACCGCAGCTCCAGGTGGCCCAGCGTTCTACGCTTATTCCACGAATTATCTGATCGATACCGAGCACGGCGTGATCATGGACGTGGAACCCACACCGGCTCATCGAACCGCAGAAGTCGAGAGCACCAAGACGATGATCGAACGGGTCGAAGCGCAGTTCGACATCAAGCCGGAGCGCCTTATTGGCGACACCGCTTACGGCACCGCGCCGATGCTGGCCTGGATGGTGGAGGAAAAAGACATCGAGCCGCATGTGCCGGTGTGGGACAAAACCGAGCGCAAGAACAACAGTTTTTCGAGCAACGATTTCCACTGGAATGAAGAGGCTGAGGAATACCGCTGCCCGGCCGGAAACCCATTGCGCAGCGAATGGCGAGCCTTCAAAAATGAGCGTTCACACGTCACCAAAGCCAACACCATTATCTTCCGATCCCGGCAGACCGACTGCGTTGCCTGTCTGATGAAAGCCAAGTGCTGCCCGAACACTGCGTGCCGCAAGATCGCCCGCAGCGTCCATGAAGCCGCGCGCGATGTGGCTCGGCGAATCGCAGCGACACCTGGGTACGTGCGCTCTCGCCACGAACGTAAGAAGGTCGAAATGTTGTTTGCCCACCTCAAGCGCATCCTGAAATTGGATCGCCTGCGACTACGTGGCATGAGTGGCGCGACTGATGAATTCACGCTGGCCGCTGCGGTGCAGAACCTGCGACGGCTGGCCAAATTTACATCTCAAGGGCCACCTGCCACGGGATAGGTGCGCCTGCACGAAGCAAAAAACCTCAAATTAACCCAATAACAGAGCAGCAAAGGTCAACGAAGAGCCGAGAAACCACTCGATGTGGTGAGTAGGTTCTCCGATGGTGGTCGTGCCTTAGTTCAGGCCAGCTGAAAATCCGACTTTTTCAACAGAATCAACCCAAAGCAGACATTATGTGTCTAGCAAATCCGGAGCAATTCACTGATGGGGAAATCAAATCCGGCCATGGGCTTTTTGGGCTTTCAAACTGGCTATTCCCGGGCTCCTTACGTAGCGGCAAAGGTGCGGCTGCGATTATCAGTTTGAACCAGTCGGCACGGCTTAACATCCATGAACCGTATGCGTATTTAAAGGGCGTGCTCACGCGCCTGCCGACGCAGCGGGTGAGTGAAGTCGATCAATTGTTGCCGCATAAGTGGCAACCGGTTTCATCACGCAAGGCGTGGTGTCGGACGCATAAACCTAGCCGATAGCTGTGACAAAGGCGGTGTTTTTCACTTAAAAGTACGTGGACACCTTCGCCATTATCGCCAGGATTTCCATGCGTCAGAGAACTTCTTGCCCCAAACCTTTTAAAGCCCAAGTCGTCCAAGAATACGTACAGCCGGACGTCTCAATGAAAAGCGTAGCTTTGCGCCGCAGAATAAGCGCCAACCTGATTTGAAAATGGATACCTGCCTATCGTGACCGCCAGACGCCGACGTTGCCCGCTTGGTGCTACGGTGATGGCTTTTTAGCAACCAATTCGAGATATCCATATGAAACCCAATCCGACAATCGATAACGTATTACGCGTCGCGTTGGTTACAGGATCCACTTCCGGTATCGGCGCAGCCATTGCACGTGTACTAAGCCGTGCAGGCTATGCGGTGGTGCTCCATTCGCGAAATTCTGCGGATGCGGGACGCGCAATGGTTGCCGAAATGAAGCAGGCTATTTACGTGCAAGCTGATCTTGCTTTCGAAGCTGACAGGGTCAGGCTTATTAACGAGGCGATCGCCGCGTGGGGGCAGCTCGACGTATTGGTCAATAACGCCGGTATTAGCAGAGTCATTCCGCACTGCGACCTTGCCTCGGCCAACTCGACGGTGTGGCACGAACTTAACGAGGTTAATGTCGTGGCGCCGTTCCACCTAGTCGCATTGGCCGAGTCGGCATTACGCGATGCCGCCCGTGACCGTCGAGCAGGTTGCGTCGTAAACATCAGTTCGCATGCCGGTATCCGTCCTAAGGGTGCATCGATTCCCTATGCGGTAAGCAAAGCTGCGCTTAATCACATGACCCGCTTGCTCGCGGTATCGCTGGGGCCAGAAATTCGCGTAAACGCTGTGGCGCCTGGCTTGGTCGACACGCCTCTGACCGCAGAGTGGACAGGTGCTCAAGAGTTGTGGCGAACTCGTGCACCTATGCGCAGGGCCGCTAGCCCAGACGACATCGCAAAAGCTGTTGTAATGCTGGTCGAGTCGGACTACTTAACCGGCGAGATACTCCTCTCAGACGGCGGGTTGAATCTGACCTAGGTTTAGCGTGCTCCGGTGTAGCAGGTGAGAAGACGAGTCACTCTGTTTCGCCGACTCGCCCAAAGGACGGATACCATAGCTTTTCAGGGCGGGCTAGAGGACACCGCCGGACGGATACAGATTACCGAGTTGCTGCCGCATAGATGGGCGCCCGTTTAACCACGCAAGGTCTGTTGGGCGGACGTTTGCTGTCCAGGGCCTGGCCAGAAGGCTTTAGAAAATGCATAAGGGGACTTGAAACTTGAAACTTGAAACTTGAAACTTGAAACTTGAAGCAGGCTGCAGCTTCCGCTCTCTAGATGCTGACCGTTCAGTTGGAAGAGTTGTTCAACTGCTGAAGCTCAAGTTGTTTGGCAGCACTGGCTTCGAGGTTTGCACGCTCTTCATCCAGATACCGATAAATACTTTGGAGGTTGGCGATTTTCTGTTTGATTTCCGCCATCTTCTTTTCAATTAGCTTGGCGCCGTCAGCACAATCGATCAGCTTGTTCCGTTGCGCATCCAGAATCTCGCCTATTTCCCCCAGGGAAAACCCCATGCTTTGCGCGCGCTGGATAAAGTCCAGATCCTGCAGAGTTTGCGCTGTGTAATCGCGATAGTTGTTAGTTCGCCGCTGTGGTGAGATCAGGCCGATTTGTTCGTAGTAACGTAGCGTATGGCGGCTGGCACCGCTGCGGGCCTCGAGTTCGCCGATTTTCATGAAAACACCGCTTGACCATAGAGTTGGGTTGATAGTTTACGCTTGGTTCCTCACCTTAAACAAGGAACAGGGAAATGAGCGTGGAGTGCTTTGTCACGGGGGGTACCGGTTTCATCGGTCAACATTTGGTGGCGAACCTGAGTGCAAAAGGTCACACCATTCGGGTGTTGATGCGTCGCCCGGAGCGACTAGCTGCACTGCGTGAGCAAGTCGACAATTTGGGAGGGTGTGCAACCCGGGTATTTGCCGTAGCTGGCGATCTGGAACGGGACAACCTCGGGCTGAGTCTTGCTGACCGAGAAGTACTAAGGCACGCCAGCGTCGTATTCCACCTGGGCGCCCACTTCGCATGGGGGCTTTCAGTGGAGCATTCTCGTGCGGTAAATGTGGAAGGGGCAAAGCGCGTGGCGCTGTTGGCGGCTGAGCAAAAAAGCCGGCTAGTGATGATCGGCGGCTACATGCTGAAAAATCATGAACATCTGCAACGCATCGGAATTGATCCTCGTTATCCGGAGCTGACGAATTGGCCTGCCGTCTACCGACATGTCGGTGGTTACGAGGGGAGCAAGCTGGAGGCGCATTTTGCGACCCTGGAGGTCATGTCCACCAAGGGCGGGGAGATTACCGTTGTCCACCCCGCGACGGTTTGTGGCCACAGCCGCACTGGGCATATCCTTGACGGTCAGCCGCTGGTGGAGCTGATACGAAACCTTGTGCAGAGAAAGCTGACTGCAGTGCCCGGTACCGCCGAGCACTGGCTGCCACTGGTCACCGTGGATTACCTGGTTGAGCTGGTGGCGGTTTGTGCTTTTGATCCTGCCATGGTGGGCCAGGAACTGCTGGCGCTTGATGACCAAACACCGAACTTGCGAGAACTCCTGGTACAGGTGGCACAACCTTTGGGCTTAAAGTCTCCCAAGCATTACATTTCACTCCGATTGTTGAAGTTGCTACTGAGTATTCCTCCCGTCGCGCGGTTTTTGAATACAAAACCCGAAGCCTTGGACTTTATCCAGACCACTCGTTTTGATACAGCGGCGGTCGAGCAATTTGCCAATATGCATGGAATATCCAAACCGGATATACGTCAGTCTTTGCAGCACACTGCAATGTTCGTCAACTCAAATTGCATAGCCAAGGGCCAGGCCCTCTGACTTCTCCCTTGGCGGCGACAAGAAGGCGAATGGCATCCTACTGGACGATCCAGCTTATGCCACAATAAATACTGGGGTCGATGGGATCTTCGTATCCTCAAACTTTGCGCCGTCGATGTAGGGCGGCATTCTATCGAACGACAATTCAGCGACAGGGATCGTCATCAATGCAATCTACTTTCAGCAAAGGCGTCATATTTGCACTCTCCGCTGCGGCACTGAACGCTACGATCGGTGTACTCAGCAAAGTACTCATGAGTAATGGTTTCACCGCTAGCAGTGTCGCTGTCATCAAGACCGTACTGGGATGCGTGCTGCTCTCGATCTTATTATTTGTCCTCAAGCGCCCGGCGGCGTCGACCAAATGGACTCAGGCGGCTATCTGCGCATTCCTTGGCATCTTTGTGCTGTTCCATTTCGAAACGTCCGCCTATCGACACTACGCTGCGGCAGGTGTGGTGGTGGTGCTGATGGCCAGTGCCTCAATTTCCTCGATCATTCTGGGGCGCATTTTTCTCAAAGATGCCATCACCGCGAACGCGACCGTGGGCGCCGCACTGGCTATCGCCGGGATCGCGGTGATCTTCGGCGCCGACCTGCAGCAGGGCTTTACCCTGCAAGGTGCTGCGCTAGCCTCCATGGCCGGCTGCGGCTATGGGGCGTTTTCGGTTGCCATGAAGCGGATGGGCGTGTCGGGGGGACTGCACTTCACCCGACAATTGTTGTTCTTTGGCAGCCTGTACCTGCTGATGCCGGCCGCGGCCGATGATTTCGTGATCGGCGAGCTGTCGCCGCTGGCGATCGCCGCGCTGCTGGCGCTGGCCGCGCTGCCGACAATCCTGGGCTTCTTCTGCACCACCAAGGCCATCGAGTATCTCAAGCCATCCCAAGTGCAGGCGCTGGAACTGACCGAGCCGCTGTTCGCCGCCCTGCTGGCGTTTGTGGCGCTCAATGAAGTACCGCGCGAAAGCCTGTACGCGGGAGCGGCACTGATCATCGTCGGCCTGTGTTTCTCCAATGAACTAATCCGCTTGGGCAGCAAAGCATCCGTACCTTCGACCGAGTGAGCTATTTTCGGATCCTGATTACTTTAGCAACCAGTGGTTTTTAAGTGTTTTGAGCTACTGACCTTCTGGCCGTTCTCTGCCGATCATGGTTACAAAGCGTGCTGGTCAAATCCGATGCAATCGGTGGTCAGAACGAATGCAAATGACTGGTCAGGTCGAATGCAAGCGGGTGATCAAGTAGAGTGCAATTTCGCAGCTGAATATCGGATTAGTGTTGTGGGGACTTGTAAGGGGTGATGATGGGGCTCAACAAACCAGTGCAGGACCTGAAGCGCGATCTGCAGGGTGTCGCCTCTGATCTGAAGTGGTCGGCCGTGGAGTTAGTTCGGATTGCCGAGCGGCTAAGCCACGCAGGTAATGGACCAGACGCTGAGGCGCTTCGAAGGATGATCACAATCTTCCAGCAAGGTGAGAATCGGTTAGATGGCTGGATTAAAGAAATCGGTGCAGGCCAGGTAGTCCCGCCGGCGAAGGCTGACCACTGCCAATGATCGCGGAAGGGATTGGCAGGAGGTTGTCATGGCACTTAACAAACCCAATCAAGAGTTACGCCGCGACTTGAAAGCCGCTGCATATTCCCTCGAAGAAGCTGCCCTGGAAATGTTCAGGCTTGCAAAACAGCGCGGGGATACAGAGCTTCTGGAGGCAATGGAGACGATCGAAAAGCTGCATGAGCAAGCTGATCGGCTGACTGCTTACACAGATGAGGTGAAGGCGGGAAGGATTGTCCGGAAGGCTGAATAGCCATGCGTTCTGGCGGGCGTATTCGCGCTAGATCCTGAAATACAAGCAATGCCCTGCAAACGGTTACTCAATGAAGAAGAAGCTGACGGACAGTAAAGCAGCAGTGACTGCTGCTGAAATTGAGCGTTCTATCCAAGCTCTGAACAAAATGGCTGAACGCCTATGGGGGGATGGCCGGGAAGCCGAGGCGAAAGCTCTCCTCGATGCCTTGGACGCGTTAAACCGGGCGCTTGATCGGATCAGGACTGGAGAGAGTCGCAGGGTTCTCCATTGAACGGCACAAATTAGCTGGCGGGTTATGAAGGCGAGAAGGATTGTGCGGGGGAAGGCGGAGTAGGCGCGTGGTATGACGGCGAGATGTTGTAGCGGCCTGGCGGTCGTACCGATGTAACTCAAATGCCCGGTTCAGAGCTTACCGCCAATACTTTGGGTCGCTCTTTAACTTTTCTCGCTCAAGGCGGCGAAGCTCCTCCAAACCCTTGGATCTACTCTTGATCTCGGTCCACGCCTGCGCGAATACCAGTAGATTCAAGTTCGCTTCAATTTCCTCCAACCAACTTTGCCATACATCCGAAACAATGCGTCCACGTGCTCGGAGCGAAACTTGCTCGTTGATCAGATCAACATATCGATACAGTTCGTCGAAGGCCTCTTCATATTCGTCGTCGTTTAAGCACTCGCCCATTAAAGCTTTCTTCGACAGTTCACCGGCCAATTCGCGATATTCCTTCCCCAAGGCGTCTTCGAATTGCAGCTGCGCGATCTCACGACTGGTCTTTAGCTAGTGTCGTGCGTACCAGACGCCGGCCGCAGCTACGCCGGCCGCAAGTGCCGAGATTGCACTACCAACTGCGCTAACGATATCGGTGGTCTCAGACACGTTTCTGTTGAAAAAGTCGGTTTTCTCAAATTGCCAGAGACTGATCGGTGAACGCACCTTTTTAGTACGCTGCTATGTGAAATCCGAGTCCGAATGTCTTCGCGACAATTCAATATTTCAATCTCAAACGCTTACTTTTTGGCCATAGAAACCAAGACCGACTTTCTCAACAGAATCGGCCGATTGCTGCCTGCTGAGAAGGGTTGCAATCGACCTATTTCTATCGATCAGAAGGAACATCCAGCGATCAACGTAAATGCAGGGCAGCCGTTTGTGGCCGCCCTGTAGACGTTATCCCCAGCGACGGCTTTTGCGAAAACCGGTTTGTGTTGTTTTCCCAGTCTGGGAACTGGCCTTGCTGCCCTTGCAGATCATGCACACGCGGCCGAAACCGCCAGCACCGCCGCCTAGTGCCGGATCGTAATAATCCGTCTTTTCCCTAATTTGGCCGCATTTCGAGCACGGTTTGAGCTCTTTGTTTGCCAGGCCTTGAGCCTGAGACTGAATATGGTTGACCGCTTCTGAAATCTGCTCACCCACGGCAATTTCCACTAACTGGTAAAGACGATCTGAAATAGTAGCGACAGGGTCGTCACCCAAGTTGAAACGATTGATGCGTAGGAACCGATAACCGTAGCTCTCCAGCGTTAGCTGGCGTTCCACGTCGGCCTCATTCAGGTAGCGTTCGTGATTGCCCACGTGAACGTGTTTGCCCTTGGCAAAATGGTAATCGAAGCCGTCGTACTCGATCACGATCTGGATGGGGCCCTTGCTCGACTGGTACGTCACCAGAAAGTCAACGCGCCATTTTGGATGCTCGTAGGTCGGGTCAAGTTGCTTGAGATAAGTTCCGATCTCGAACTGAGCAAAGACATCGATGGCGTCGATATTGGACTGATAGAACTTGGTCTGGCGAAACCACTCCAGAACCTTGGCTTCCATAGGGCTGGACTGATCGGTGTGTTCGGCAGAAGGTATTCTATTGGCGTTCTCAAGAATGTTCGCATAGTGGTTAAGCGCTTGTCCGATGGCGCCGCGAAACTCATTGAGTGGCTTGGAGTGAACAAACCAAATCATTTCCTGAGCGCGGCTAAAGCCGACGTTAAGACGCTGTACCTTGAGTTTTTGCTCCACTGCCTGTTCTGCGTCACTCAGTTCAACCGGGAAGATATAGTTGAGCGCATCCTCATCAGCCGTCGCTACCATCGAGTAGAAAATGATGTGCCGTTCCTCTCCCTGGCAGCTGTCGAAGGTCATAACCTTCAACCGCAACAGACGTTCGAAGTCTGCCCCGCGGGGGTGATTAAACAGCTTCTTCGACAGTAGGGTCTGCTGTTCACGAAAGGGCGAGATAATGCCTACGGTCGGTGGCGATTCCTCCTCGATCAGCTCAAGAAGGCGGTCAAGAATGAACTCCGCCTCCGCTTCATTGGTACCTCGTGTCACTCTCTTGTCTGTCGTATCGACTATGTCGAATCGGATGACTTCGTCGACCGGGATGCCGCGGATTTTGATGGCCTGCAATTG
Source organism: Pseudomonas grandcourensis (assembly GCF_039909015.1). Classification (NCBI taxonomy): domain Bacteria; kingdom Pseudomonadati; phylum Pseudomonadota; class Gammaproteobacteria; order Pseudomonadales; family Pseudomonadaceae; genus Pseudomonas; species Pseudomonas grandcourensis. The sequence continues at coordinate 4,530,821 of NZ_CP150919.1, read as the reverse complement.
GTGCCCATAAAACGTGCCCGAGGAGTATCCGATTAGCTCCTGGTAAGAGCGGAAGTGCTTGCGCAGCATGACTGAGTATGAGGCCGCGTGATTGCAGAATTCCAGAATGGAACGTTTAACGTCGAACATGGACAGCCGCTGTAGGGCGTCGGCTGCGCCGCTGACGTGGGTCGTGAAATAGTTTTTCAGCTCATTGCGGTACTTATCATTCTGCTCAATGCTGGCATTCGCCGATTTCACGTTTGAAAATTGTTTGTCATCGCCCAGCACGACGACCTTCTTCGCGCGTAGTAGCGCCGGTAATGCTTGGGCGACTGAGACCTGTGAGGCCTCGTCGATGACCACCACGTCGAACATGTCAGGGGCCAATGGCATGTATTCACCAAACTCGCGAATACTGGCGATGATGACCGGGAAGCTCTCGCGTACGTGCGTGAACTTGTCTTCTGGAAATTTTTGTCGGTTAGCGATTACGCCAGCTAGCGCCCGTGCGTCTGAGCGGTAATTCTCCATGAAACTCAGTAGGCGAGTGTCTACGTGTGCGTTCATGACCGAGGTGTTGAGGCGCTCGAGCTGGGTCTTGGTGCCGGCATAATCATACTGGGGCGCCGATGCGAAGGCCTCCCGAGTGCGCAGCCAGCCGTGCAGGAACCGAACGGACAGGGGCCAGAGACGGGCATCATCCTTTGGTTGCTCAAGCAGTACATCCACTATTTTGGTATCGACACGACGCAGAATGGCCATGGCTTTTGCCGCATTGCCTGCGTTGAGTTTTGGCGTTTTTCCTCGGGTAAGCAGCCGATAACAACCCTCGAATTCGTCTTCTAGATCTTCGCTCTGAAGCTTCAATCGGAGCTTATTTGCCGCCTCAACGAGGTTGGATAACATTGCTTGCCGTTGCTTGAGCTGCAAGGGGCTGCTGACGGGTAGGGCATTAAGCTGACGTTCAACTTCGCGCACCTGTGCGCCACGGAACAGGTAACCGAACAGAGGCATCTTCAGTTGACCATAGCTGACTAGAAGTCCGCCAAGCGTGCGCAGTTGGGAGGACGACATCGACTCGAACAGATCCCATGGGGCGTCAGAATGTTCCTGAGTGAAGGCTGCCAGTAATGCATCCCTTCGCGTTCTGTTCCAAAGGCTTTGTGGGTTAAAGTCTCCCTCCGAGAAGACCTCAAGAAGATACTGTTCCACCCCCGTTAGGTGCTCGGTGATGCTCTCGAGCTCTGAAATCAGACCGGCTCCACTTGCGCGTTTCAACACTTCCAGTACTGACGGGGCAAGCTCAGCGAGCTCGGTTTCGTCTTTGAGCATTGCTTGTACGCTGGTCATTTCGATGGCGCCTAATGTCGCCACAGTCAGCTTGATCTGTTCCTTCAGGTTCTCCGACCGACTTTTTCGCTCCTCTTCGAGCCGGGGCTGATTCGCCTTCATTGCCTTGGCGTAGGCCCCGATCTGGGTCACAGCCTGATTCGAGGTCAGTTTGCGGAAGTTATGGGCTTGCTGGCCGAGCCGCAGTATCGGATTCGGGAAATCACGATCGTGGCGTACGCGTGACATGGCTTCCGACAGTTTGTCGTAGACCACATCCAGCGCTTCGGTCTTATCCGATAACACCAGACAGGAGCGCTGATTAAAGGCGCAATCGGCGGCGATTGCTGTGATCGTATGGCTCTTGCCGGTACCTGGAGGGCCGGAGACAACAACGATCTTTCCTTCAGGCTGTCGCACGGCAATCAATACTTTGCGTTGCTCTTCGTTCAGGGGGATCGGTGAGTCGAAGACCATTCGATCCACCATCGGAAGCGCATCCCAGGTGGTCTCCACAGCAGCAGCGATGGACTTGGGGTTCTCGCGCAGTACACCACCAACGATGCCCTCGAACAGTTCAACCACGGCCGATCCGCCATGCTTAAGTGCTTCGAGGATCTCTTCGTAGTCGTTGAGCAATGCCTCGTCCGAACGTTCATACGCAGCCAGGGACAGAGAGCTGGACAGCCCAACCGCAATTGTCGAGGTATCGGTAGCAGAGGAGGAGAGGCTGATCTTGCCACCGAGGTCCAAGGCATTGGCTACGCGCTGGAACAGGACGCGGGCCTCTTCGTATATGGACTGCTCGGGTTTGATGTAATGGATTCGTTCGGGGATCGGAGAAACCCATGCGCGTTCAAGCCCAGCAGCCAGCTCCTGCAGAATAAAGTCGATAGCCTTGCGGTTGGTATAAAGCTGGTTAAGCAGCTTTAACTTAAAGCCGGCCCCCTTTTCCTCCCTCTGTACCTCAATGGGAAGAAAGAAGAGTGGGTATTGGTTTCCACCGTACTTCACTGCACCGATGTATAGGTAGAGCTGCATCCCGTCGCTGGTGGCAACATAGGTCTCAAGATCGCGGAATTCGTGGTAGGCGTCAGCCGCCACAAACCCTTCAAAGAACACCATCAGCGCCTGACGAGTTCCTTCAAGAGTCAGGAACTGTGGGATCGCCTCCTTGAGCGGGGCTGAGTCCTGGGTGGCGAGCAGCTTGGCCAGCAGCTCTGGGAGGACTCGGGATAGGTCACCGCAGACACGATCAACGAGGTCCTTCTCCGCGGCGAATAATGAGTCCATTACCCAGTACGCCTGATTGCGCAGTGGACCATCCAGGTGAGCAATCAGGGGCTTGATGATGTGCTCGGCGACTTTGCTGCCCAAGTGGTTTTGGACTGACTCCACCCACAACTCCGGGTCTTCTATCGCTTTTGCGTAGGACTCTGCGGCTAGTTCCTCCACCGAAGTATGTACAGTTTGTAGGGATGAAGCAGGGATGGCGTTTACTTGCTCGTGGATCACTTTGCGAAGCACATCACTGATCGGACGCGTATAACGCCGTGGGTCGATCGTCAGTGACAGGTCCTCGCTAGATGGACGCCCCAATAGATTCCATAGGTCGCGATCCAAGGAGGGGTAGGGCGAGGTACGCATCCCCGATCTGAATCCGGTGTCGGTGGTCAGCACGATTCGGCGGCGCGGAGCTTGTTGACGCTTGAAATCCGAGTCTAAAAAGTCGCGGAAGTACTGACTGATCCGCGTGGCGACCGGCCGAAGTTGCTGCCCCAGAGCTTCCATTAGATTCCCCTAAAAACGAACACTGGACTTCGCTGCTCGAAACCCCGTGAAATCGGTATCGAGAGCAATCCAAAAAATGACAATGAGATGGGCGTCACAATACTGGCTCTGGCTCGACCGCGCCAACACACTTGCGTTTCCGCTACCGCCCGACATATCGAGACCGCAAGCAGCTAACCGGAAACGGTCTTTACTAAGCCGTCACAAGTGCGTCAAAGTACAGTGGGCCATCATGGTAAGGAGACAAGAGCATGCCACGAGGCGCAGCTTTTTTTGCAGGGATGACCAAGGCTCAGTTACGAGCCTGTATCCGGTTACGACTGAAAGAGCGGGAGCTTGAGGAGGTCTTTCAAGACGACTTGATCTCAGACCTTATCGCCGAAAAACACTACTACTGCTCTGTCCACGATCTGCGGCCGAGCCAATTCCGCATGCTGTATCGACCTGGTGGCGGCTATGACTTTTATGGTCTGTTTGATCCAAGTAGATGGCATAAGGTGTCTTGGTCTCAGTGCTTAGATCCAAGGGATCAAAACGACTGGATTCAATCTGCACTGCGCCTGGCATCAGCGCCCTTTTTATCCGCTCGAAGGCTTGCATTTCCGATCTGTGAGCGTTGTGGCGTTCTTCCCTCTACCGAAGTGGATCATGTGAATCCCGAATTCCAATCGATAGCCCGTCAGGCGATGCAGTTTATGACGACGTCTGAGTTTCGCAACGCATTTCGTGGTTTCGATTGGTGGAGCGACCAACCTTTCACATTACCTGTAGACAACTCCGCTCTCGCCTACACGCTACAGGCGCATCAGAGCGCGACGCTACAAGCCGTGTGTAAGGATTGTCATCTGCAAAACGCCGCTGACCGTAAGACGTTGCGGGCGGATCCGCCTAAAGCGCTTCATGGGCGATCCCTGCGATGAAATCCTCAGAAATCATAGCAAGGGTTCGCGGAGGCGTTTTTACACACTCTGGGCCGTTTTTTGCCTGTCGCGAAGGACTGCAATCGACCGATTCTGTTGAAAAAGTAGCTCCCCTGTCTGGCTAGCGGCAAAATCTCTACATTGGCCAGCAGGGAAGCACGCAGCATGATGGGACAGTTATCGAGTGGGCAGGAACGGCTGTTTTACTCGTTCAACCTTGAAGAGCACATCCCCGCCAATCACCTTCTGCGCAGCATTGATCGGTGTCTCGATCTGAGCGACTTGCGCCATTCCTTCGCCGATTTTTACAGCCCGATTGGGCGTCCGTCGATTGATCCTGAGCTGATGATCCGCATGCTAATCGTGGGCTATTGCTACGGCATTCGCTCAGAGCGTCGGTCGTGCGAAGAGGTCCATTTGAGCCTGGCGTATCGCTGGTTCTGCCGGTTAAGCCTGGAAGATGAAGTCCCTAACCACTCGCCGTTTTCCAAAAAACGACACGGTCGTTTTCGGGGCAGCGAACTATTTCGCTGGCACTCCACGCGCGCATGGGGCTGCCCTTGCGATGCTAAGAAGTAAGATTGAGGAAAGGATTGTCAGTAGGGACAGGGCTCAGAAGAGTTTCAGCATTTTGCAACATGTAGCCATTGAGGGAAGCCCTCCGGCGGGGGCCCTGCACTGTGCAAGTCCATATGTTCTGCCCGTTTGGTCGTTTGAGATGTACGCCTAAGTGCTCAAAGTGACGTTGAGTGCGCCGCCATGCATCGGTCTTGTCGTCACCTGCAGATAGCTCAGGGTGCTCCGAAGCGTAGCGCTGGAAAATGCCGGGTGTGACCAGGTAGAACGTGCCGTCGACTGTGTGAATCTTTGCCTTACAGTCGTTGACGAGCAGGCGATGGCTTTGAATCCCCTCGCGTAGCCAGTCGACAAAGGCCAGCCCTGGTGCCTCGCGGGGTGACGCAGTTGAGGATTTCAGTCCTTGAGCGCTCGACTCATCCTCGTGCTCAACCGTCTCTTGCAACATATCCATCAAGTCATCGAGATAGTCGAAGTCATGGTTCGGAGGTAAGGGCTCTGGCGTTTCCTGGGCCGAAGTTGCTTGTGGCTGATCCAGGGCCGACTCGATAGCTTCACCGCCGCGACAGCATTCGAGCGGAGGCAAGTCCATGCTGTTAGGTATCAGCAAGTGAGGCGATAGCTATTTGCGCACATTGCTGGTTCACGGTGCGCGAGCGGTGGTTCGTTACGCCGAAGGTAAAGCCGACCCCTCATCGGATTGGCTGAAGGGTTTATTGACGCGTCGTAACACGAATGTGGCAGTCATTGCGCAGGCCAACAAGAATGCCCGGATTGCTTGGGCGCTGCTGGCCCACGACCGCAGATTCCGGTCTGGTTACACCCCTGCTGTCGCAGGCGCGTAACCAGACCGGTGGAGTCAAGCGATGATGCGTTAGAAAGGAGTACTTCCAAGGTTGCCCAGGCAATCATGACGTGATGGCAAGACAGGTCGGACCGGGATCGGGTAACTCTGCCCTCTCACAGGCGCTTCGAGCGCGTGGTGGTGATAAGAGCCCGATCAGCGAATTCCATCAGGGACAGAGGCAGAGCCTCATTCAAAGTCCGGATGTATGGCTGCAATCTCAACCCCGTCTGTGTTGTCACGAATTGAAAGCTCGGCAAACGGGGGGCGTCCATATATGTGAGAGGACGGCGGATGTAAATCCGCCTCCTCCTCGATTTTGCGGTTTAGAAGTCGAGGCTGACTCCGACATTGATACCTTGTTGGGTGAAGTCGTCGTCCTTGCGGATGTTGTAGCTGGCGCGCAGTGCCAGGTCCTTGGTGAGGTTGTGGCTCACCCCCAGGTTGACACGTTGCAAGTGACTTTGCGGGGTGTAGCCTTCCAGCGTGAACTGGTTGTTCGGCAGGCTGTTGAGGTTGATGTCTACATCCTGGGTGTCGTCGTTGTACTCGCGCTCGATTGCCGCTTCGCCGAACACCTGGGTTTGCGGGGTGATCTGGTATTTGCCCTGCAGGCCAGCGCCCAGGCGCCGGGAAATACGCTCCTGATCGGCAAAGGTCAGCGCCGTGGAATTGTTTCCGTCCTCCGAGTAGCCATCGACTTGTACCTTGGAGAAGTCGGCGCTGACAAACGGCGACAGGTGCCAGGGGCTGCTGGCTTGTTGCGCAATGTCGTAACCCACGCGTGCGCTGAAGGCTTCGACGTAGCCGCTGGTATCGCCTTTTTCGCCGCGTTCGTTGACGCCCAGCTGGAATTTACGCTTGAGGCTGTCGTAATCCAGATGCCCGGCCGTCAACGCCGCATCGGCCCACACCCGGTTTTGCTGATACTGGGCGAATGCCGTGCCCAGGTAAGTGTTGAGCTTGTAGTCGGAGTCATTGTTGCCGGCTTCGAGTTTCTGGTTATAGAAACCCGCCACCAGACCAACACGCCAGGCATCGTCAAGACGATAGCTGCCACCGATGTTCACGTTGGCTCCGTTGCCATCGGCGCTTGCCACGCTGTCCTGACCGTCAAAGTCCTGATGCTGTCCGCCGCCGGAAACAATGGCTCGCCATTGGCCGACACCTTGCCAGTTTTCCCAATCGGCCAGCCACTGATTGCGCAATTCATCCTGGTGCGCGCGCACGGTGCCCTGGGCCATTTCCGGCAGCAGGGTCAGCTCCCACGGCGCAGCCAGCAGGGAATACGCGTAATCGGCAATCAGGCGCTGCCCGGCTTCGGTGGGATGCACGGAGTCGTTGTAGATCAGCTTGGTCGGGTCCGGCGTGGCGCTGTGAATGCCATAGCGGGCGTTTTCCATGCAGCCTTTGCCGCTGAAACAGGTGGCCATGAGGTTCTGGTCGGTCGCCAGGCCGAATTGTGCCGGATTGGAAAAGCCCTCCTTCAAGAGCGCCGGAATGTTGAGCGGGATGACTTCGGCATCGACCGTCCGCAACTGCCGAACCAGCTCGGTGTTGAATCGGTTGCTGAGCTGCGAGGTGAACGCCTGCAGCGGACTGCCGTTGATCAACGGAGTCAGGCTGAGATCCGGTAGCAGCCAGACAATGATGTAGCGTGCACCTACCTGTTGCAGAGCTTGCACGCTGTCGACCAGGCGGTCGGCCGCTGCGTCGGCTTGATCGAGACTGGTGGCACCGCCCTGATAGAAGTCGTTGGCGCCCCCCGTCAGATAGTAGAGGGCGTGCGGGTCGGCGCGAAAGTTGTTGGACGCCAGATAACCGGGGCGGCTACGGTCGCCGGCGGTCGAGGTAGTGGTAATCGAATCGAGAATCTGGTCGGTGCGATAACCGCCGACCGCCCAGTTGTTACCATCAGGCAGACCTTCGCTGCCGCGGGTGGCCGAAGTCGAGCCAGCGAGCTGATCGTCCGAGAACCCCAGTTTGGCTCCCAATATTTGCGGGGCGACGGCGGAGTACTCTTCCCCACTACCATCCAGGTAGACCGGGCCCGTGCGGTTGGTAGCGCGATAAGTCGCTCCTGCGGAACCGCCGGGATCGACGATCTGCCCGGAACTGCTGAGGCTGTCACCGAACACGACAAAATTGGAATAGGGAGAAGGATCTGCGATCGCTTGAACACAAGCCAGAGACAAAAGACCGCTGGTGAGCGGTACGAACAACGTCTTTTTGATCATAAGCAAGTCCGTTTTATTATTGTTGTAGAAAGCGAAACGACAGTACAAAAATCTGTTGCGTATTGGCTATGGCTATGGCTATGAGCCATGCAGCTTTCTTTAAACAGAAAATTCAATAAGTTGAAATCCTGCATTTGGTCGGTTATGTAGCGAAAATCTCTGTTATCCAGGTTCAAACCTGCTTGTCTGCTCGTGACTGCCCACATCACAAGGGAAACATAGTTCGGAGTCTCCCGATTTTGTAGTCTGCGTGAGTCCGTTTTAAAGGGTGGCGGTGAAGGTGAGAGATGGATGGTGACTGCTTGTGGTCGAGGGTCGTACCAGTCCGAAGCTGAGCGCGGTGAGTTTGATTTGTATAAAGGCGCGGCGCTCCGTTACCGTCGCACATTGCATCAATGTTGTCATCTGGGTCAGTGCCGTCCACCGATTATGTGGCGCACCACATAATCGGGACATCATCGAAAGTGGGATGTTTACACACGCATCAAAGTTGACGGCGCAATGAGGATAAACTCATCCATTACTTCAATTTAGCCAAGTCATGATCAACCGCTTCGAGCTGCTTATCCTGGATACGTCCGTCGGAAAACGGCTGAATATCTTTTAAAGTCATTCCACGAAACATACTCGCTTGCGGATGATCTGCCAGGGAAGGGAAATAGCGGTCCATCACCACACGTGTCTTGGGATTATCCAGCAATTCGCTTATTGGCGTTGTCGTTGTGCTGTACGTTGGCGTGTTTTCGGCGAACGCCATCGACTGAAGCGAAAGTCCCATAACAAGCAACATCGCCCCGGTAATTTTGGAAATATTCATGATCCTTCCCTCTTATGGTTGTTTGATAGTTGAAACACAGTTGAAGTGGTAGCTACTACCACTATTGAAAAACTCTACTGCTAACATTCGGTGGCCTCCAGCAGCCTGTAGATTGGCGCGCTTGCTCTGTCGACACTAAAAACGAGCGCTAGCGTCGCACTGACCGTAATCACAGCTTACCTTTCGGCTTGTAAAAAATTGCCTTGGAAGCGTCACGGCATGGTTACAAACAGAGCGGCACTTTGGGGTCTGTTCAGGTCCGAAAAAAGAGCCATATCACAGCATCGGCGTGGGCTTCGATGGCTTCTGGTGCCAGTGCATCGCGACCGTGGGTGTACTTCAATTCTGCCGTCAGCAGATAAGGCATCTGCACAACCGAGACGATCATGTACAGAAGCATCAAGGGATCGATATTGCCAATACCGTTCCCTTGCTGGGCATCGGTAATCATTTGCAGCGTGCTTTCATGGGCTGGTCGGATGAAGGTTTGCGCGACCCACTTCAAACGCTCGGATCCAGTGATGGATTCCTGGACCATCAGCCGCGCGTGCTCGGGATGGCGTGCGCAGTATCGAACATAGTTGCGCACGTATTCCTTGAGGTCGTCGAGATTTTTATCCCCGGAGGATAGATCGAGCGGAGGCAACTCTTCACGAAGACGTTGGAACAGGTAAGTAGCGCTTTCCTTCCAGAGCGCATCCTTGCTGCCGAAGTAGTAGCGAATCATCGCGTGATTTACTCCCGCCTGGTCAGCAATGTCCCTGAGGCTGACCGCTTCAAAGCCATGGGAGGAGAACTCTTCGAGCGCTATTTCCAGGATGTGTGCGCGAGTCTGCTCGCTTCGGTCCTGTTTTGTAACCCGAGGCACGTGCATTGCGACTTTCCTTCTGATGGTCGTTCACCTTGGCTAAGCGTTTTTACTCGCCATTCCAGATGTTGACAATGTACACGACAATCGACATATTTATCCAGTCGGATAAATTATTCTTGCAAGACAGCCATGGTTCCTTAGCGGAGCACGTGGTAGACGGCCAGGGCAGACCTGGAAAGTGACCATAACAACAAAAAAGGCGTGATCTGTTCCGATTGCTTCAGAGCTTGAACGCTGTTGCAGGGAGCAATCAGGTGATGCATCAGTTGAGCGGCTTAGCGCCATAATTAAAAGGTTCCAGCGATGAAAGACATCACATTTCCCTCGCGTCCTGTCTCAGGTGAGCTTCTGCCATTTCGCAAAAGGTGTTGCGTGGTCGCAACATTGGGTTTCTGCGCCCTGAGTGCGGTGATGCAAGCCCAGGCTTCCCCGGCTGCGCCGAGCTCCGCGCGACAAAACATTGTCCTGTTGATTGCCGACGACATGGGCTGGGGTGATCTCTCCAGCTACGGCAACCCAGTGTTCGAAACTCCGAATATCGATCGCATGGCGCAAGAGGGCCAGCGCTGGACCGACTTCTATGTGAGTTCGCCGATCTGCTCGCCGAGCCGTGGTGCCATGCTCACGGGGCGGGTCGAAACCAGAACAGGGCTTTATGGTGTGAGCAATTCGGTGGTGGTCGAGAATGACCCGAACAGCTTCCTGGACAAGGAGGCCACGATCGCCCAAGTGCTGAAGGGTAATGGCTATAGCACTGCCTTGTTTGGAAAGTGGCATCTGGGAGATGCCGCAGCGGCCTATCCGACCAGGGTTGGATTCGATGAATGGTGGGGAACGCCTATGTCCAACGATGCTTATTTCGTTGGCGGCGTGACTAATGAACAACTACGGAAGCGAGCAATGAGCGGTGAGCCGCTCAAGAAAATCTTTGGCGAATACCTTGCCCAGGCAACTGCGAGTTTCAGCCAGCCTAAGAGTGAGTTGTGGAATACCCCGCTCATCAGCAGCAAGCGGGTAGGGACGGGTACTGACGCTCGCTACGAAGACCAGGAACTGGAGCGTCCTATCGACCAGAAAACCTACAACCGTCGATTGACAGATCAAGTCGTCGATTACGTGGGCAAGAAACACGATCAGCCCTTTTTCGTCTGGGTCGGATACGAAAAGCCGCATTTACCGCACTTCGCCGGGCCCGAGTTCGAGGGCAAGAGCAAGGGCGGACGTATTGGGGATGCCATCGCGGAACTTGATCACAGTGTCGGTCGAGTACTCGAGGCATTGCGAAGTGGTGGAAACGACAAGGATACGCTGGTCGTGTTCGTGAGCGACAACGGCCCTTGGTTATGGTTCGAGGCACTGTCTGGCTCGGCAGGTGTTCTGCGTGAGGGCAAGAAGTCCACTTATGAAGGGGGCGTACGGGTACCGGCTTTGTTCTGGCAGCCGGGTACCATCAAGCCTTCTGTAGTGCATGGCATTGGTTCTACCTACGATCTGCTCCCCACATTCGTGGCGATGGCCGGCGCCAAGTTACCCGTCGCCGAACTCGACGGTGTTGATCTCTCCGTGACTCTCAAAGGTGGGAAGGATAGTCCGCGCCACACGATGCCTTATTACTTGGGCGGCAAGCTGATGGCCTGGCGAGACGGTGATTGGAAACTCAATATCTATGAGGCGAGTGCACATTTCGGTGGACGAAATGGAAAGCTTCCCCAACCGACCCTTTACCACTTGGGTCGCGACCCAGGTGAAAAATATGATCAGGCGGCCAATGAGCCAGCCATCGTCGAACGTCTCCTGCGTAGTGCCTCGGATTTCGAGCAGTCGGTCGCCAAGGCAGAGCCAGGTTTCGATCGGATTCTAAAAGCGTCCAAGTAATTGATTTAGTCCCTTCGAGGACTAGCAGAGCAATCAAGAGGCCACCGGGTCAGGTTCGTGCCTGAATCGCCGGAATTACAACAACAAGAAAAAAGGTTTGAATATGAATGCAATTGGATGCAGGCCGTCCTCTGGCTCCATACGAGCGATTCCAAATCGGCGAAGCGGTAATTGCCAAAATTGGGCCACAGCTGTTGTGGCGATACTTGTCGCGCTGCCGCTCTCAGTTGTACACGCTTATCAATTCAGTTCTGGGGACTGGGGGGGATCTCTCGATACAACCATTTCTTATGGCGTCAACTACCGCGCCGAGGGACAGGACAAGAAGTTGATTGCTGCCGCTAACGGCGGCACTGGAACGAACGCTAAGCGAATCAATTCCGATGATGGTGACTTAAACTTCAAGAAGGGAGAGTTATTTTCTGAAGTAGCAAAGGTCGTCTCAGAGCTAGGATTGAAGTGGCAGGATCAGTACGGACTCTTTTTGCGTGGACGTGCTTTCTACGATTTCGAATTGATGGACGACAATCGTCGGCATCGGCAAATAACAGCGGGTGGATTAGATGAAGCCGGATCCAACGTAGAGTTATTAGATGCGTTTGTGTACGGTAGCTGGATGTTCGGTGAACGTAGTCTCAATGCTCGAGTTGGGCGTCAAGTCATTAACTGGGGCGAGGGGCTGTATTATCGCAACGGTATTAATGCGAGCAATCCCCTCGACCTCAATGCGCTGCGCGCTCCAGGGTCGGAGGTAAAAGAGTCGTTGATGCCGACCTTCAAGATCTATACCTCTTATCAGTTAAGCGAAAGTCTCACATTTGAAAGTTACTATCAGCCAGCTTGGGCTAACGATAAAACCAAGCTTGACCCCTGTGGCTCCTATTTTTCGACAACAGATGTTTTCGACGAAGGCTGTGATTATCTAGCGGTTGGCGCATTCGATAACCCCTCTGTTCCCGGCGCTTCTCCCTTTTTGTTCGTCCCGCGAGCGCCGGATATTAAAGCGGACTCGGCTGCGCAGTTTGGTGTCGCCTTGCGATGGTTTGCACCAGAGCTTAATGACACTGAGTTTGGACTGTATTACCTGCGTTTCAGCGATCAATTACCGCGGCTTGGCGCGACCGTTTCCCGCAGGTTAGGCGGCCAGCCTGTTCCTAGTACTGGGACCTACTATGCCGAGTATCTGGAAAATCGCGAGCTGTATGGCCTCAGTTTCAATACCACCATTGGGGGCGAAAACATTTTCAGTGGGCAATCGCTTTTTGGCGAGGTGAGCTATCAGCCCGATGCACCCATCAGCCTGACAACCGGCACTATTTTAGCGGCGGCGCTGCTTGATCCGGCAGGTCCCCCCTTCGGGACCAGGGTCGAGAACTACCGAAAGAAGGATATGTATCAGGCTTCGCTTGGGACTATCCGAACCGGACGTGGAGTGCTGGGTTCCAACTCGACGACTTACATCGCCGAACTGGTGGCTAACCGGGTGATGGGAATCGAAACCGATTTGGCCTACGGGGATGTTACAAGCAGCGCTTATGGAGCGACCGCCAGTGCCTCAATGACTTACAACGACGTGTTCAGGGGGATCAACGTCATTCCGTCGTTGAGCCATGCTCGAGCATTCAATGGTGTTGCGCCCACCTTAACCAACGGTCTCAGCGAGCGAGCGTGGAGTACTTCGGTAGCGGTCGACGCGAGTTACCTGGACGCGCTCTCTTTCGGTGTTCGGTATGTCGACTACACCGGCGGTGCTACTGGTGATCGTGATTACCTTTCCTTCAATGTTAAATATAGTTTTTGAGGGCCTATCATGTTCAGATTGGAATTTCTGTCTACCGGCGTGTTGATTTCCGCTTTGCTGGCATCTTCGATGGCATATGCCCAAGTAGATGCAGTTCAGGCTGCTCGACTCGGCAAGGATCTCACCCCGATAGGGGGAGAGAGGGCGGGCAATACTGAAGGAACTATCCCTGCATGGGACGGTGGTCTGGCCAAGCGTGTCGACGCGTACGATTCTGTGGTGGGCTACAAGGATCCTTTTGTCGCCGACAAGCCGTTGCTTACGATCAGCGCAGCCAATGCCGACAGGTACGCCGACAAGCTCAGTCCCGGTCAGATGGCAATGCTAAAACGCTATCCGAAAACCTGGAAATTGTTGGTGTATCCGACGCGTCGTTCGGCTTCCTATCCAGAGAGTGTGTACGAAGCGGTCAAACTCAATGCACTCAACGCCAGACTTGTGGAGGACGGCAATGGTGTTGCCGATGCCAAGAATGTCGTACCGTTTCCTATCCCGCATTCGGGGTTGGAGGTGCTCTGGAATCATCTGATGCGCTACCGGGGTGTGGGTATTAAGCGCAACTTCGCCAGCGCACAACCACAGATCAACGGCGACTATGTTATGAAAAAACTGTCGGACATTATTCTGTTCAATCAGGATGTCACCGACAACAGCAAGAGTAACGGCAACATTCTGGTGTACACGTTGCAGTCGACTCTTGCGCCGGCACGTCAGGCTGGTGAAATAACACTGGTGCATGACACCGTCAACCAAGTGAATACGCCACGCCTGGCATGGAACTATGCAGTAGGTCAGCGCCGAGTTCGGCGCGCACCGCAGATTGCGTATGACAACCCGTCGAATGACGGACTGACGACTATCGATAATAACGACATGTTCAGCGGGGCGCCTGATCGCTATGACTGGCAACTGATTGGCAAAAAGGAAATGTATGTTCCGTACAACAGTTTCCGCCTTGCTTCCAAGACGAGTAAGTACAGCGACATCATTAAACCTGGTCATGTAAATCCAGAGCTCTTGCGCTACGAGTTACACCGGGTATGGCATGTGCGTGGTGTGCTGAAGGAAGGCCAGCGGCACATTTACAAACAACGCGATCTGTTCCTTGACGAAGACACATACCAGATCGTAGTAGCCGACCACTACGACAATCGCGGCGAAATTTGGCGGGTCGCTGAAGCTAACACCATCAATTACTACGACCAGCCTTTGGTATGGGTGACGGGCGGGGCGACGTATGACCTGATTTCCGGGCGTTACAACATCGGCGGCTTGGCTAACGAGGAGGTGCCGTTTGACTTCAATGCATCTTTGTCTCCGGCGGATTTCTCGCCTGGGAAGCTGCGCCAAGATGGTGTTCGCTGAGCGACCAGGGCATGCGCCAGGCTCTGGCGAAGCCATCGACACGTGCTCATCAGGTCTGTATCTAAACGGACGAGTTCATTGAGTTCGCTCAGCGCAAAGAACCGCTGAAAAAATGGGACCTGACATTGCGTAATGAAGATAGGAGAGGCAGTACATGGTAATGCACACCAGTCCCCCGGAAGGCATGGTTTTTCTGTCCGGTGGCATTTTCAGAATGGGTTCTGATCGCTTCTATCCTGAAGAGCGACCTGTCCGCAAAGTGCATGTCGATGAATTCTGGATCGATGCTACACCGGTCACCAATCGACAGTTCTCCATCTTCGTGGAGGCCACTGGATACAAGACCTTCGCCGAGCGCGCGCCGGATCCTGAGGATTATCCCGGTATGCCACTGGAGATGGCTAAAGCTGGTTCGCTGGTTTTTGTGCCGCCGAAGCCTTCCGTGAACCTGGTGAGCCCGGCGCAATGGTGGATCTTCCGTTTCGGCGCCTGGTGGCGAGAACCACTGGGTCCGGGAAGCTCGATTGAAGGACTGGAAGACCATCCGGTCGTACATATCGTCTATGTGGATGCTGAAGCTTACGCTTCCTGGGCTGGTAAAGCGTTGCCGACCGAAGCCGAATGGGAATATGCGGCTCGCGGTGGCAACGATGGATTTGACTTCGCCTGGGGTGACTGTCTCGCCCCGGATGGACGGATGCTTGCAAACTATTGGCAAGGCCGCTTCCCCGTTGAGAACCAACTGTTAGATGGTTGGGAAAGGACCTCGCCGGTAGGGACCTTCCCGGCCAACGGCTACGGTCTGTTCGACATGATCGGTAACGTATGGGAGTGGACAGCCGACTGGTTTGCATCGCCCTCGGCAGGATTGCCGCCGACTGCGCATTGTTGCGTACCAAGCAATCCGCGTGGTGGTCGGGAAGAGGACAGCTACGACCCCGATACTCCCAACCTACGCATAGGTCGCAAGGTGGTCAAAGGCGGATCGCATCTTTGCGCACCGAACTATTGCCAGCGATATCGCCCCGCCGCGCGTATTCCGCAAGCCGATGACACTTCAACTTGTCATGTTGGTTTTCGCTGTGTCTGGCGTGCGCCGTCCTAGCCTGAAGAAATAGAAGAGAAAAAGGGATGGTCGCTGCGTGGCCATTTCATAAATGGTCGAACATCCCTGGATGGGGGTGACGGTCGGGTGTTCGCTTATCGAAAGCGTTCATCGCATCGATACATCAAGTATGGGAGCGTTCATGTTGAAGAAAAATAATAAGAAGACCGGCCTTGCAGTCAGTGCAAGCCTATTGCTGTCGTTCACCCAGGCTGGGCTTGCCGCTTCAGCCCAACAAGATTCGTCAGCGGATGAGCGAGCCCGTAAAACCGAGCAGAAAATGACCAATGCAGAGCGATATTCGCTCCTCTATAGCCTTATGCCTGTCCATCTTGTGTTCGGAGGGAGGGATAAGCGGGTTTCAGATGAGGTGCCGGTCGGTGCGGGCCATGTACCAGGCGTGCCGCGCTTGGGTGTCCCTGCGTTATCCATGACTGATGCCAGTTTGGGAGTGACCAATCCCCACAACTTCAGAACCGGTGACTCAGCGACGGCATTGCCGGCGGGACTCGCTTTAGGGGCGACCTTCAATCCGCAACTTGCTAAAGAAGCAGGAGCCATGCTGGGTAGAGAGGCTCGCTCCAAAGGTTTTAATGTACTGCTCGGTGGAGGCATGAATTTGGCGCGCGATCCGCGCAATGGTCGAAACTTCGAATACATCTCGGAGGATCCTCTGCTCAGTGCGCGTATTGCCGCCGGTGCGATCAATGGTACCCAGAGCGAAGGGGTGATCTCTATGGTCAAGCACCTCTCTCTGAACGGCAACGAAACCAACCGGCATTGGCTCAATGCCGTGATCGATGCGGCTGAACATCGAGAGTCGGATCTTTTGGCTTTCCAGATGGCGATAGAACTGGCCCAGCCCGGATCGATCATGTGTGCCTACAACAAGGTAAACGGCGAATATTCCTGTGGTAATGAACATCTGTTGAATGATGTGTTGAAAAAGAGCTGGGCGTATAAGGGTTGGGTCATGTCCGACTGGGGCGCGGTTCAGGACTGGTCCTATGCACTTAAGGGGCTAGATCAGGAGTCCGGGGCCCAGTTGGACAAGCTTGCCTGGGGTAAGGAGTGGTTCAACGAACCGCTTCAGGCAGCCCATGCCGAGGGCAAACTACCCGATAAGCGTCTTTCGGATATGGTGCAAAGGATCCTTCGCTCGATTTACGCAGTGGGGGTCGATAAGCCGGTCAAAGAAACCCCTATCGATCTGGATCAGCATAACCAGATTGCACTTGAGGTGGCGAGACAGGGGATCGTTTTGCTGAAAAACGAAGCAATATTGCCCCTTCAAAGCGAAAAGACGATGCGTATCGCGGTGATCGGTGGTTTGGCAGACACCGGAGTCCTGTCCGGCGCTGGTTCGAGTCAAGTGATCCCGCGGGGTGGCTTTGCCACGGTCATACCTGTGGGCGGACAAGGGTTGATGGCGAACCAACGCAAACAGAGCTTCCTCCCTTCGGCACCAAAGTCGGAGCTGCAGAAGCTGATGCCGAAGGCTAGCATCACCTATGATTCAGGCGCTTTCCCCGTGGAGGCCGCCATACTCGCCAAGCAGTCTGATGTAGTCGTCTTGTTCGCAACGCGCCACGAGGCTGAAGGGTTTGATAGTCCTGATTTGTCCCTGCCTTTTGGTCAGGATGCGTTGATTGACGCCGTTGCAAGCGCCAATCCCAATACCATCGTTGTTCTGCAGACTGGCAATCCAGTGGCCATGCCATGGCACACCAAGGTTAAAGCAATTGTCGAGGCTTGGTACCCAGGGCAGGCGGGAGGGCAGGCGATCGCCGAAGTTCTAACCGGCCAGGTCAATCCATCCGGCCATCTCCCGATGACGTTTCCAGCTGATATCGGACAAACACCACGACCTGAACTTCCAGGCTTCGGTACGCCGTTCGGCACCCCGCTGACGGTCAACTATTCCGAAGGGGCCGAAGTGGGCTATCGATGGTTTGCAAAGAAGGATGAGAAACCCCTGTTCGCTTTTGGTCATGGTCTGAGCTACACCAGTTTCGCTTTCGATGATCTTAAAGTCAGTGGGGGAGAGACGATCACGGCGAGTTTCACCGTGACGAATACCGGCAAGCGTAAGGGTATCGATGTTCCACAGCTCTACCTCACCGACGCGGCAGGTGACAAACGAGTTCGTCTATTAGGTTTCGAGCGATTGGAGCTAGAGCCAGGTGAGGCTCGTCGGGTGTCGGTCAAGGCAGATCCACGTTTGCTAGCACGTTTCGATACAGCGTCTAATCAGTGGCACGTTAATGCGGGTGAATATCGTGTGGCGCTGGGCGAATCTGCGCAGGCGCTACTTTTGACGGCAACGACAGACCTGGTCGAACAGCGTTTCGTCGATTGATCCCTCCGCCGGCTCACGGTGAGTCGGCTGGAGGCACGAACACAAGTAGTTATCTGGGTCAGCATCGCAACCCATTCGATTGCTAATACGTTGTTACGGCGGAAGAAGGAAAAAACATGAAACCGCGGAAACATTTGCTGGGGGTAGCTATCGCTGCTTTCGCTACGATGCTTAGTGTCAGTCCAATGACCTTGGCAAGGGAAACAGATAAAAAATCTCCACCGCGCAATATGGTCTTTATTCTGGTCGACGATTTGCGTTTTGATGGTATGGGTTTCTTGCAGTCAGAGTTGCAGACTCCCAACATCGATCAACTAGCCAAGGGAGGGGCTTATTTTCCCAATGCTGTGGTCACTTCGGCGCTTTGCTCTCCGAGCCGCGCGACGATTTTGACAGGGCAAACGGCGCGGACTCATGGAGTGATCGACAACAATAATTCATCAGAGGAAGGTCTGACCTTCTTTCCACGTTACTTGCAGCAGGCGGGATATCAGACGGCCTTAATCGGTAAGTGGCACATGGGGGCGGAAACCGACGAGCCGCGCCCAGGTTTTGATAAGTGGGTGAGTTTCAAGGGGCAGGGGAACTATTTCCCGACTGACTTCCTGTCGCCTGCAGCGATGAAGAGTGGGGTCGTGCACACGCTCAATGTCGATGGCAAGCTGGTTCCTCAGAAGGGCTATATCACGGACGAACTTACCGACTATGCGATGAATTGGTTGGAGAAAGAGCGCGATACTTCAAAGCCGTTCTTTCTCTATCTTAGCCATAAAGCAGTGCATAACTTTCCGAAGCCGCCGGAGCGTTATAAGGGGCAATATAAAAATGCCACTTTTAAACTGCCGGATAGCGCAGCCGATACACCGGAGAATAAGATCGGCAAACCGATGTGGGTGCAGAACCAGCGTAACAGTTGGCACGGTCTGGACTTTTTCTATCACTCGAATGTGAAGATGACGGATTACTTGAAAGATTACTACGCCACGTTATCCCCCGTGGATGATAGTGTAGGTCGGATTATGGAGTACTTAAGGAAGAATAACCTCGAAAAGAACACTATGGTGGTGTTCTATAGTGATAACGGTTACTTGATCGGTGACCATGGTTTGATTGACAAACGTAATGCTTATGAGGGTTCGATAAAGGTACCACTGGTGGTGTATGCGCCGGGGCTGATTCCTGCGGGAGTTACCAATCCCGTCAGGGTGCGTAACCTGGATATTGCCCCGACGCTCCTGGATGTCGCTGGTATTGAGGCGCCTCCTCAGTTTGAAGGACAAAGTGTACTGGAGGTAGCTAGTGGCCGGCTACCGGTTGGGGACTGGAAAGTCCCGGACTTTGTCTACGAGTACTACTGGGAATGGACCTATCCGATGACACCAACCACTTTTGCGATCCAGCGCGATCAAATGAAGTACATCCAGTACCAGGGTGTATGGGATATCGAGGAACTCTACGATTTGGAAAGTGATCCGCGTGAGATGCACAATCTGATCGATGAACCACGTTATCTGGAAACCAAGACTGCTCTACGCAAGGCATTGTTCGAACAAATGGCCAATGCCGATGGCAAGCACGTAGTGCCGTTCACTGAGAGATACTCAAGAGGTGCGGTGCGGCGTCATCGTGAAGGCCCGGGTGCGGCACCGTTTCCCGATCAGTGGCTGGTTGAACCTAACCGCTTGGACCGATTCAACGACCAACTTGCAGATACCCCGGCCAAGCTAAAGGCGGAGCAAGAGGGGCGGATTTATTTTCCAGATGCAGATGACACACGTTCGCAGCGATAGCAAGTGAGGGGTCTACCGAATTCAGCTGTTTTTTATATGGTTGAATTCGGTTTTGAAGTAGTAATTGGTACTCAATAATGTGGTTTGCCATCAGAGATAATGAAGGGAACTAATAGGTGCCGTTTAGTCCCTTAGTTGCTGTGTAGGTTTAGTACTTTGAACTCTGTTCTCATCAGTATTCCGATGCGCCAGGTGCACATTCAGCAATGGCTTCGGAAGTTCGAACTGTATCTCAATGCTGTGAATCAAATCTCAAACCGTGGTGCCAGCGTCTAAACACCTGATAAGGAGCCCCTGATGATCAGTTGTACCCAACTGACTCAGGCCATTGGCCTGGGCTTGAGCCTGCTCGTCACCCAGACGCTGGCAGCGGTGCCGGCCGATCAGATCAGCCGGCTCGACAAGGACCTTACGCCCATCGGCGCCGAGCGTACCGGTAATGCCGATGGCACTATTCCGCCCTGGACCGGCGGTTTACCCAAGGATGTCAGTCGGCGCGACGCCAATGGTTTTCTTCCGGATCCCTATGCCGCCGACAAGCCACTGCTCATCATCACAGCGCAGAACGTCGAGCAGTATAAAGACAGGCTGACTCCTGGGCAGTTGGCTTTGTTCAAGCGCTACCCAAACAGCTATCGCATCCCGGTTTACCCAAGCCGCCGTTCGGTCAGCCTGCCGCAGAAGTACCTGGACAGCACCCGCCTGAATGCAGTCGATACCCACTTGGAGAACAATGGCGATGCCTTGCAGAATTATCGCAGCAGCGGACTGCCCTTCGTTATTCCGCAGAACGGTCTGGAGGTTGTCTGGAACCATATTGGCCGCTACCGTGGGCAGTCCTTTCAGCGTCTGGTGGTGCAAGCATCGCCGCAGGTCGACGGCAGCTTTACACCGAGCCTGATCGAGCAGCAACTGGCCTATCCGCAAGGGTTGTCCGATTACAGTCCGGGTGAGATGGCAAACATTCTCTACTTCTTTCGTCAGGAGGTCCTGTCCCCGGTGCGTCTGGCCGGCAATGTAGGATTGGTGCATGAGACGATCAATCAGGTCGAGGAGCCGCGAATGGCCTGGCAGTATTACGCTGATCAGCGTCGCGTACGGCGTGCCCCTCAGGTTGCCTACGACAGCCCAGGTGCCGAAGGTATGCGGACCACGGATGATTTCGACATGTTCAACGGCGCCCCTGACCGCTTCGACTGGAAGCTGATGGGTAAAAAGGAATTGTACATTCCCTACAATGCCTATCAGTTGGGCTCACCCAAGCTGCGCTATGACGACATCATTAAGCCGGGTCATTTGAACCCCGAACACACCCGTTACGAGTTGCACCGAGTCTGGCACGTAACCGCCACGCTCAAGCCGGGGCAGCGACATGTCTACTCGCGGCGCGATCTGTACATCGATGAGGACAGCTGGCAGGCCGCTGAAGCGGATGCGTATGACAGTCGTGGCAATTTGTGGCGCGTTTCCGAGGGGCATACCAGCTTCTTCTATGACCAGCAGATGCCATTGTTTAATGCTGAGACCCATTACGACGTGCAGTCCGGACGTTATGCGGTAAACGCTCTCTACAATGAACAGAAGAACGCCTACCAGTTTGATCTTGATTTCAACCGCAAGCAGTTCACGCCGAGTGCACTGCGAACCAGCGGTAATCGCTGATACCAAGCGTGTAGCCTACGGTGCCCATTTTGGGGCTTGAAAAGGTAGATCCTGATCTGTCTGGCGATGCGCTTAATCATCCGAAACTATCGAAACTGACGTGGAACTGCGCGCTGTTACTGATTAAGAACAATGATGTGCAAGTCTATGTGGTTTTGTTCAATCAGCGTCTTTTTGTCTCAAAGAAGCATGGCAAGCGTGCGGTTGTCGTTTAAAAGACGTGATTCAGCAGTGTTATCGAGCTACTTAAATGTATGGGCGTATTGTCGATCAGCGCCAACACGTCATATCCAGTAATGCAGGTTTGGCGGCTGCTTTGGCAAGAAATTACGGGGAGAAGTCGTGCTTAATGAGCGGGTTGTATCCATTGTGAATGTGGCGGGAAGTTTATCGTGAGTCTCGCTCATCCTACAGGTCCATCGCTTGAGTGCGATTGGGAAAACGCTTTGATCCGACTACTGCGATCAAACAACCATCAACTTTTTCGCTGGACAGAGCACCAGGGGCGCGAGCTTCTTCTGATTCAGCATCCGCGTTGCGAAGCAGTGTTCAGCCGAACGGGTGGGCAGCTTTTGCATTTCCGTCCGCGTGGAGAACGGTCGCTGCTATGGTGTGCCACACGCTGGCCTAAAGTTGGGGCAATTCGGGGGGGCGTACCAGTCTGTTGGCCTTGGTTTGGTCGCCACCCTGTAGAACGTGGTTTGCCCCATCATGGTTGGGCCCGGCTCACCGACTGGCAATTAATCAAAAAACAAGCAGACAGTCAGGGGGTCCAGCTGCATTGGTGTCTGGAACTGCACGATTGGCGAGTGGAACTGAAGGCAGTATTGGGTGATGAACTCCATCTGCAACTCATCACTAGCCACCGTGACTCGGAGCCCTGTCTTCTGAGCCATGCCTTGCATGCGTACTGGCGTGTAGCGGATGTTCTGGAAGTCACCCTGGATGGCCTTGATGGTGCTCAGGTGCATGACCTGTTCACACAGGACGCGTTTACCCAGAAGGGAACCATCAGAATAGTGAATGAGCATCATCGAGCTTACCGACAAGGCGCAGTGATGCACCTCAGCGACCCGGTTTGGCAACGTCGCTTGCGTATTGATGGGGCCAGCAATATGAATACTGTAGTTTGGCATCCGGGGAGCATGCCGCTCAGTGATGTAAGTAGGGTCGAAGGAAGGGAATTCCTTTGCGTCGAGGCTGCGAGATGTTTGGAGGACAGTCTAGTGCTGGCACCAGGCCAAGAGGCCCGGCTTGAACTAAGGGCGAGAGTGGACTGAAAAAGCCCTTCCTTTAGCCGGAAAATTCGATTGTTGGAAAAGGAGCTTGGCACGTACCTGTTTGATCTACATGGCTGCCGGGCAGTCCTTGTTATTGTTTGGGCGATCCACTGCAGGGAGCACTTCGGTCCGTAGCCAATACCATAGCGGAATGCCAGCCACCGCATTGGGTGGCTCAGCCCGGTTGAATCGCCAGGACCTGCGCCTCAAGCCAGGTCAGCGCCGGGTCGTGCTGGCGATGCGTCAGGCGTACCAGCTCCAGATCAAAGGGCGGCAGCGCGAATGGCAGTTCATACAGCTTCAGGGGCAGCAGCCGGGCGAACTGCAGTGCCAGTTGCGTCGGCAACACGACACAGAGTTCGGTCGCAGCCACCAGATGCGCGGCTTGCAGATAATTGGGCGTGGTGTAGACGATCTCTCGCACGAGGTTCTGCTCCGCCAGCCATTGGTCGACCATGCCTCGGGTCTGGCCACCATGGACCCAGACGTGGCGCAATTGCAGGAAGCGCTGCAGGTCCAGGCCGTCATTCAGTCGCGGATGGTCCTGACAGACTGCGACTCGCAGTGTTTCACTGCGCCAGAGCTGGCGGGTGAAACGTGCCGGTACGTGATCGAAACGGCCCAGCACCATGTCCAGTTCGCCCCTATCCAGCGCCTCGGTGGGCAGGTTGGGAGTCAGGTGAGCAACATCAATGCGTAGGTGCGGCGCTTGAGTTTTCAGGCTCGCCAGCAAGGACGGCATGCACAATTGTTCAACGAAGTCGGTCAGGGCAATCTTCAATTGACGACGGCTGCGCTGTGGGTCGAACGCGTCATCGGTGGACAGTGTTTGCTCGATTTGTTGCAAGGCAGCGCGAATAGGCCCTTCCAGCGCTAGGGCTCGAGGGGTCGGACACATGCGCCGACCGACGCGCACAAGCAGGGGGTCGTCCAACGTATCGCGCAAGCGCGCCAAGGCGTTGCTCACCGTGGGTTGGGTCAACGCCAGGCGTTGCGCCGCGCGCGAGACATTCTGCTCACGCAGCAACATGTCGAACACGCGCAGCAGGTTCAGATCAAAGTTTGAAATATTCATGATCAGAATATATGGCATATGAAAATGAAATTTCAAAAATACTTGAAGCCTGCTTAGGGTGACGGCTGTTCATTTTTCCCAATGCAGGAGTACCGCGCGTGAGCACCCCTTTCGATATCCAGCAGGTCGCCGTGATCGGCGCAGGTACCATGGGCCGGGGCATCGTCATCAGTCTGGCGAGCGCCGGGTTGCCAGTGCTGTGGCTGGAGAGCAATACCCAGACACAAAACGCGGGCCTGGCCATGATTGAGCAAACCTGGTCGCAGCAGGTGGGTAAACACCGCATCATTCAGTTGGAGGCGGACGCCAATCTCCAGCGAGTACGCCCGGTGCAAAGTTACGCGGCGCTGGCCGAGGCGGACCTGGTGATCGAAGCGGTGTACGAAAGCCTGGAGCTCAAGCAGGAAATCTTCCGCGCGCTGGACGTGCACCTCAAGCCAACGGCGATTCTGGCCAGCAACACCTCGGCGCTGGATATCGACGCCATTGCGACAGTCACCGGGCGTCCACGACAGGTGTTGGGTCTGCATTACTTCAGCCCTGCCCACATCATGAAGCTGTTGGAGATCGTTCGTGGCAAGGACACCGACAGCCAAGTGCTCGAAGTGGCTCGCAGCCTCGCCCGGCGAACCGGCAAAGTAGCGGTGGTGGCGGGCAACTGCCCCGGTTTCATCGGCAATCGCATGCTGCGCAGCTATGTGGCCGAGGCGCGAAAATTACTCCTGGAGGGCGCATTGCCCCAACAGGTGGACGAGGTGCTGCAGCAATTTGGTTTCGCCATGGGCCCGTTCCGCATGTATGACGTGGTCGGCATCGATCTGGAGTGGCGCGCGCGTCAACTGGCCGGGGAGGGCATGGACGCCCCCTTGGTGCAAGTCGACAACGCCTTGTGCGAGCTCGGGCGCTTGGGTCAGAAAACCGGTGCGGGATACTACCGCTATGCTCCCGGCAGTCGGCAGGCCGAGCATGACCCACTGGTGGACGAATTGGTGCTCAAGGTGTCTCAGGGGCTGGGCTACCGCCGCCGCGAGATCGACCCATTGGAAATCCTGGATCGCTGCCTTTTGGCACTGGTCAATGAGGGCGCGAAAATCCTCGAAGAAGGCATTGCGGCCAACAGCCATGACATCGATCAGGTTTGGCTCAACGGTTATGGCTTTCCGGTTGAAAGCGGAGGACCGATGCGCTGGGCGGATGAGCAGGGCATGTATTCCCTGCTAACTCGACTGGAACGTCTGCAAGGTCTTTTCGGCGAGCATTGGCATCCCGCCCGACTGATCCCCCGATTGATGGCCAGCGGCAAACGTTTTGCCGATGTCGTGGAGGGCCGCGTATGAACTACCAGGCACCGCTGCGCGATATGCGCTTCGTATTGCATGAAATGTTCGATGTCGCCGGGCACTGCCAACACCTGGGTCTGGACCTGGACCGCGACACCCTTGACGGCATCCTGGAAGAGGCGGGGCGCTTCACCGCAGAGGTGATAGCCCCGCTCAACCGCAACAGCGACGAGCAAGGCTGCCAATTGCTCGGCACTGAAGTCAGCACGCCGGATGGCTTTCGCCAGGCCTATCGTCAATACGTCGACAACGGTTGGGCGAGCATGACCGGGCCGATGGCCTACGGGGGGCAAGGGTTGCCGCAAATGGCGTCGGCCTGTGTCCACGAGATGTTGATGGCGGCGTCATTGTCGTTTCGAATCTATTCAGGGCTGACCGAAGGCGCGGTCCTGGCGGTGCACCGCCATGGCAGCGAAGCGCTCAGGCAAACCTGGCTGGGCAAGATGGTCAGTGGCGAATGGACCGGCACCATGTGCCTTACCGAGCCTCAGGCCGGCACCGACCTGGCGTTGCTGCGCACCCGCGCGCAGCCTCACGCCGACGGCAGCTATCTCATCACCGGCAGCAAGATTTTCATCAGCGGCGGCGAGCACGACCTGACCGACAACATCATTCATCTGGTGCTGGCACGCTTGCCCGATGCCCCGGCCGGCGTGAAAGGCATCAGCCTGTTCCTGGTGCCCAAAATCCTCAGCGATGGCCGACGCAACGAGCTCAGCTGTGGCGCGCTGGAACACAAGATGGGCATCAAGGGCGCATCGACCTGCGTCATGAATTTCGACGGTGCCCAGGGCTGGCTGGTCGGTGAGCCAAACCAGGGCCTGTCCTGCATGTTCACCATGATGAACGATGCGCGATTCCAGGTCGGGTTGCAGGGATTGGGGATCGCTGAAGCCGCTTTCCAGGGCGGCCTGGCGTACGCCCGTGAACGCCTGCAGTCACGCTCGCTGGCCGGTGCCGTGGCGCCGGAAAAAGTCGCCGACCCCATCATTGTCCATCCGGATGTGCGCCGCATGCTGCTGACGCAGAAATCCCTCACCGAAGGCTGCCGGATGCTGGGCACCTACATCGCACGGCAACTCGATCTCGAGCACGGTGCTCCAGATCCCGAGGACCGTCGCACAGCCATGCGCCGCGCTGCGTTACTGATCCCGATCGTCAAAGGGTTCTTCACCGATGTCGGCCAGGAGGTCGCCAGCCTGGGCGTGCAACTCTATGGCGGGCATGGCTACATCCGCGATTGGGGTATGGAACAGTTGATGCGTGACAGTCGCATCACCCAGCTCTATGAAGGTACCAACGGTATCCAGGCGCTGGACTTGGTCCGGCGCAAGCTGATGGGCGATGGCGGTGCCGAATTGCACGCGTTGGTCGATGAGCTGGCTCAGCACGTCGAAGCTGCTGGCCATCAACCCCGGCTGCAGGTAATGGCGGGTGCAGTCAGTCAGCGCCTCGAGGAATGGCGCGCATTGGGTAAGACCATCATCGAGGCCTGCCAGCGGGACCCGCAGGAAATCGGCGCGGTCTCTGTGGAGTTCCTCGCGTATTCGGCTTACGTCCTGCTGGCCGGGCTCTGGCTGCAGGCAGCGGTTCGAGCGGGTGAAACCCTGACTAACGGCACCGGTGAAAGCGCTTTCTATCAAGCCAAGCTGCAGACCGCTGACTTCTACTGGCGGCGCGTATTACCCCGTGCAAGCGCACACCGGGAAGCATTGTTGGGTGGCGCGAACTGTTTGATGGCGATGCCCGCGAGCGACTTCAGTTGCTGATTGCAGACGTATTACAAAAATCAGGAGTCGCTGACATGCAGTCTTTCAGCTTTGCCACTACCGCGCAGATTCTCTGCGAAACCGGCGCCGCGCCGCGCCTTGCCAATCTGTGCAGTGAACGCGGTGCGCGCCGTGTATTGATAGTCACCGACCCGGGTATTGCTCGCCTGGGCATGCTCGACGATGTGTTGCCTGGTTTCACCCTCGCAAAAGTTGCCGTGGCGATCTTCAGTGACGTGACGGTGGATCCGAGCGAGGCCTGCGTGCTCGCCGCCGTGGAACGGGCACGGCATATCGGTGCCGACCTGATCGTCGGCTTCGGTGGTGGCAGTTCGATGGACGTGGCCAAACTGGTCGCGCTGCTGGCGCATCCGCAGTGCGACCAACCGATCACCGAGTTGTATGGCGTCGACAAAGCAAAGGGCCAGCGCTTGCCGCTGATTCAGGTGCCGACGACTGCCGGGACCGGCTCGGAGGTGACACCGATCGCGATCGTCACCACCGGTGACACCACCAAGATGGGCGTCGTCTCGCCGTTGTTGCTGCCGGATCTCGCCGTACTCGACGCCGTCTGTACGTTAGGCCTGCCGCCAGCCGTGACGGCGGCGACGGGTATTGATGCCATAGTGCACGCGATCGAGGCCTACACCAGCAAGCTCAAGCGCAATCCGCTGTCCAGCCTCTTGGCGCGAGAGGCGTTACGGCTTTTGGCCGCCAACCTCGACCAGGCCGTGTACAACGGCAGTAACCTGGCCGCGCGCCAGGCGATGTTGCTGGGTGCCTGCCTGGCCGGCCAGGCATTTGCCAACGCACCGGTGGCGGCGGTGCATGCGCTGGCGTACCCGCTGGGCGGGCATTTTCACATTCCTCATGGGCTGGCGAATTCGCTGGTGCTGCCTCATGTGCTGCGCTTCAACCTGCCGGTAGCGATGGCGGACTACGCCGAACTCGCGCAGCCGTTGCTGGGAGAAAGGTTGCAGGCAGGTGATCAGCAGAGTCACGCCGAACAGTTCGTCCATGAGTTGGCGCAATTGGGATCTCGTTGCGACTTGCCGACAAGGCTGCGTGATGTCGAGGTTCCCGGGGAAAGCCTTGCTCAATTGGCCAGCGACGCGATGCAACAGCAGCGCCTGCTCGTAAACAACCCGCGCGCACTCACTGAGGGCGACGCGTTGGCCATCTATGAAGCGGCTTACTGATGACCGACCTCAGGCAGCGCGTCAGCTATCGGCACTTCACTATAATCACCACCCGTTGGCACGACAACGACGTGTATGGACACGTCAACAATGTGGTCTTTTACGGTTTCTTCGACAGCGCCGTGAACCGCGTGCTGATCGAGCACGGCGGACTGGATATTCATGATGGTCCGGTTATCGGCCTGGTGGTGAGCTCCGGTTGCGATTACCACATGCCGATCGCGTTCCCGGAGCTCATCGAGGTGGCGCTGGCGGTGAGCAGATTGGGTAACAGCTCAGTGCATTATCAGCTCGCGGTATTCCGTGAAGGCCAGGCATTGGCCTGTGCGACCGGGCGTTTCGTGCATGTGTTTGTTGACCGTCTTCAACGTCGCCCGGCGCCGATTCCCGAACGTCTGCGCCTGGCACTGAGTGAGCTGGTCAGCGAGTGCTTGCCTTCTAAAAACAAGGAACTTGAACCGTGAAAGACGCTGTGATTGTTTCCACCGCGCGCACGCCGATCGCCAAGGCAATGCGTGGCGCATTCAATGACCTCAAGACGCCCAGTATGACGGCCATTGCTATTCGAGCAGCAGTCGAGCGTGCTGGCATTGAGCCGGGTCTAGATCGAAGATCTGGTGCTGGGTACGGCCATGCAGAGCGGCACTGCGGCAATCAACCCGGCGCGTCTGTCGGCCTTGGCGTCAGGCTTGCCCACGTCGGTAAGCGGGCAGACGATCAACCGCCAGTGCGCGTCGGGCCTGATGGCCATTGCCATCGCTGCCAAGCAAGACATATTTGACGGCTTGCAGGTCACGATTGGCGTCGGTCAGGAGCAAATCAGTCTGGTGCCAAACATGCGCATGCAACTGGCCAACGTGTCGACGCTGGGACAACGAACTCCCGATTCAATACATTCGGGATTTCCAGGCGCTGAACTGTCGCTCGTTTACAAGCATGAGCACCTGGCTGTTTGCTTATCTGGATAAGTAAATCACGCAGTTGGCTAAAGAGATGGCTGGCCAACTGGTTGACGATGATATGGGCAGTCATCCTCTGAGTATGCCCGGCGTCAGCCAGATCACTGCCGGCCTGCTAGCTGTCGAAATAGGCGATGGCAAACAGTTCGGATGCGGTCGAAAATTCGCAGCCTCCATCAGTTTGGTATTCAAGCAGGACAGCACCGGTGGGAGGTCCAACTGAAGGGGATCAGCACACGAGGCGACAAAAATTTCAGTATTAAGCACAGCAGGCATGGGCGGAGGCGGGTTGAGAGCATGGATATTGTTCTTATGAGTATGGAAGAGTTCATCGCCTCATCAGCGCCAGGAAGAGCATTGGGTGGTGCCGACTAAAGTTGGCGCTACTCATGAACAA
The DNA here is from genome assembly GCF_039909015.1 of Pseudomonas grandcourensis. Classification (NCBI taxonomy): domain Bacteria; kingdom Pseudomonadati; phylum Pseudomonadota; class Gammaproteobacteria; order Pseudomonadales; family Pseudomonadaceae; genus Pseudomonas; species Pseudomonas grandcourensis. Next base: position 4,501,478 of record NZ_CP150919.1, on the reverse strand, counting down.
TTACAGATAAGAACCTTCCCCGTACACTTACACTAGCGGTCAAGCCCAGCATCAACTTGGTTCTTCAGCCTTCAACTATTGTGCAACGGACCCGATAGGCCTGTGGGGTACAACCAAACCAACGACGGAATGCCCGATAGAACGGTGACAGCTCGGCAAAGCCGCAGGCGCGAGCCACTTCGCGGATCGCCTGGCCCGTATCCAGTAGTTCCAGCGCGCGCAGTCGACGCACTTCCTCATGCAAGGCGCGGAAGCTGCTGCCCTGGGTTGCCAAGCTACGCTGCAAGGCGCTGCCGCTCAAATCCAGCGCCACGGCGCAGGCTTTCAAATTACAGCCCTGTTGCCCAAGATTACCTGTCAGCCAATAGCGTACCCGGTTGAACAGTTGGTTCTCCGATAACTCCGCCAACTCCAGTTCCGCCTGCTGACTGAGCAAGGTAAACATTCGAGGATTGGCACTACGCGACGGCCGCGCGAGCAGCACGCGCGGGAAGATCAACGCGTCATGTGCTTGCCCGAAGCGTGGAGTCAGACCGAACAAGCGCTGATGCTCACTGAGCCGTCTGGGCGCCGGATGGCGGAAGTCGATGCCCAGCAGCGCAAACTCACCGTCGCTGACGCTGCCGAGCATCTTGATCAGTACCAGCGCCAGGCATTCCATCTGCTGGCGTAGCGAGCCATATCCGCGATAGTTCAGGTCCAGCACTAGGCGTACAGATTCGCCATCGTCCTCCAGGCGCGCAGCAAAACCGCCAGAGAGAATGTGCTGATAGCGCACAAAGCACAGTACCGCCTCACGCATGTCTCGACTGGCGAGCAGAAGGTAGCCCACTACATCCAGCGGCCGTGGCTTCATCACTTCGCCCAAGTGCAGGCCAATGTCCACATCCCCCGTCAGTCCGGCCAGTGCCTGCCAGAACAATGGCGCGTTGTCGTGCTCCTGCCGCTCGCTTAACAAGAGAGGAGGCAGCGGCACACCTTGGTAAGCGCGGCGGTAGGTGACGGTGGGGTCCAGTTGCAAGCTGGCCAGTGCCTCGTACAACAAGCGTCGCAAGGTCGGGGAGTGGGTCAGCGCCGCAGGGCTGTGACTGGCCTGTTCTAAGTTCATTGATTACTCCGTTATTGACCGAATACTTCCAAGATTCGAGTGTCCGGTCAATGTTGCAGTGCGCCAGGCTGCGCAGAATGCAGGGCGCTTTCAATTGCTGCGCATGCCCACGCTCAATAAGAATAAGGAAAACTCGATGAAACGCACCCTAACTGTACTCGCAGTGGTGATTACTGCTGTGGCTGCCGGCGGGACCTGGTATGTCCACAGCAAGCAGCCGGTCCGAGACGGTCAAGCGCAGATCGCGAATCTTCAGAAGGCGGTCAACGTGCGTTACGACGAACGCGGCGTACCACATATCAAGGCTCAGAACGAAACCGATATGTACCGTGCGCAGGGCTATGTACATGCTCAAGATCGCCTGTTCCAGATGGAAATGCTCCGCCGTCTGGCGCGTGGCGAACTGGCGGAAGTGCTCGGGCCCAAGTTGCTCGAGACTGATCGGCTGTTCCGCACTTTGCGCATCCGCGAGCATGCCGACGCATACGTAACCGGGATCGACAAGCAGTCATCTTCCTGGCGAGCCCTGGAGGCCTATCTGGATGGCATCAACCAATACCAGGCCAGTCACGCCAAACCTGTAGAGTTTGACCTGTTGGGGATTGAGTCGCGTCCCTTCACCGCGGAAGACAGCGTCAGCGTAGTGGGTTACATGGCCTACAGCTTTGCCGCGGCTTTTCGCACCGAACCGGTATTGACCTATGTGCGCGATAAACTGGGCGCCAACTATCTGAAAGTGTTTGATCTCGACTGGCACCCACAAGGCGTCGTCGGTCAAGTCAACCTGGCGACCAGCGACTGGAAGGACCTCAACGCTATCGCCCGGATCAGCCAGCAGGCGTTGGTCGAGGCTGGCCTCCCGCAGTTCGAGGGCAGCAATGCCTGGGTCATCGCCGGAAATCGCAGCCAAAGCGGCAAGCCTCTGCTGGCTGGCGACCCGCATATTCGTTTCGCCGTCCCAGCGGTTTGGTACGAGGCGCAGTTGTCTGCGCCGGGCTTCGAGCTGTACGGTCACCATCAGGCGCTCAATCCCTTTGCCTCGCTCGGGCATAACCTGGATTTCGGCTGGAGCATGACTATGTTCCAGAACGATGACCTCGATCTGATCGCCGAGAAAGTCAACCCCGCCAACGCCAATCAGGTCTGGTTTAATGGCCAGTGGGTCGACCTGAAAACCACCGAGCAGGAAATCCGCGTTAAAGGCGAGGCCCCAGTCAAACTAACCCTACGCCAGTCGCCCCACGGTCCGATCATCAACGACGCCCTTGGCGTCAGCGGCGGCAATACCCCGATTGCTATGTGGTGGGCCTTCCTCGAAACCCAGAACCCGCTGCTCGACGGTTTTTACCAAATCAATCGCGCCGATAGTCTGGCGAAGATGCGCAGCGCCGCAGCGAAAATCCAGGCCCCTGGCCTCAACTTAGTCTGGGCGAATGCCAAAGGGGATATCGGCTGGTGGGCGGCCGCGCAACTGCCCAAACGCCCGGCCGGGGCGAACCCGAATTTCATTCTCGACGGCAGCACCGCCGAGGCGAACAAGAACGGCTTCTATCCATTCAGTGACAACCCGCAGGAAGAGAACCCGGCACGTGGCTATATTGTCTCCGCCAATTTCCAGCCAGTTTCGCCGACGGCTATGGAAATTCCCGGCTACTACAATTTGCCGGACCGAGGCCAGCGTCTCGACCAACAGTTGGCCGACAACTCGGTGAAGTGGAATCTGGACAACAGTCAGGCGCTGCAACTCGACACCGCCACTGGCTACGGTCCACGCTTGCTCGCGCCGCTGCTGACGTTGTTGCGTGAGGTAGTGACGGCACCGGAAGAGCGCGCGCTGCTCGAACAGTTGGCGGCCTGGAAAGGCGACCACTCACTCGACTCGACCAGCGCCACGTTGTTCAACCAACTAGTGTACCAACTGACCTTTTGCGCCATGCACGACGAACTCGGTGATGCCTTCTTCGACAACCTGCTGTCGACCCGCGTGCTTGACGTCGCCTTGCCACGGTTGGCAGCAGAGGCAGACTCGCTCTGGTGGGATAACCTCAGCACGCCGACAATAGAAAGCCGCGCCGATATCGTCAAAGAGGCCTGGCAGGCCAGCATCGCACATCTCAAACAAACTCTGGGTAATGACCCGGCCAGTTGGAGTTGGGGTAAGGCCCATACTCTCACCCATGGTCACCCGCTCGGCCAGCAAAAGCTGCTGGGTAAGCTGTTCAACGTTGGCCCCTTCGCCGCCCCTGGTGGTCACGAGACGCCGAACAACCTCTCAGCCCGTGTAGGCCCGGCACCCTGGCAAGTAGTCTATGGCCCGTCGACCCGCCGCCTGATCGACTTTGCCGACCCGGCGCATAGCCTCGGCATCAATCCGGTCGGTCAGAGCGGTGTACTGTTCGATCGACATTATGCAGATCAGGCGCAAACCTATATCCAGGGTGGCTACCTGCCGCAGCACTTCGAAGAGTCGGAAGTTGCGGCCAATACCAAAGGCACGCTGACGCTGCTGCCAGCCCAATAGTCAAGAAAACGAGCCAAAGTCGTCTTTCGCGAGAGGCAGTTAACGGCCGATTCTGTTGAAAAAGTCGGGTTTTCAACTCGCCTGAATTTAGGCGCAACCACCAACGGCCCACTCTGAGCGAATGCCGTAGCCCACGCTCAGAAGCCTAATTTTTTGAAGTCAGCGGCTAGGGTATGCCCCTCCGGGGATGGGGAGCGGCTTTTAATCTTGAAGTCTAATTGGGGGACCGGAGCTACCACGAATGATGAACTCGACAGGCAAGGTAGTGCTTTGAGGAAGTGGTTGTCCGCCAAGAGCATTGGTCAGCACCTCTACAGCGCGCGCTCCCATTGTGGCTGCCGGGGTGCGTATTGTTGTTAGAGGCGGCGTGACCTGCGAGGCGATATCAAGATCGTTAAAGCCCACAACAGAGATATCCCGACCGACCTCTAGCCCCATATCGATTGCTTGCTTCATCACGTTGATCGCAATGATGTCGTTGACTGCAAATACCGCGGTGGGGCTGTCTTCACGCTGTAGGCGGTTAGCCGCGTACGTGCGGATCGTCTCGGCATCGTAGCGCTCACACTCCCATACCTGCACTTCAAGCCCTAGACGGCGAGCTGCGATTTCGAACCCGTCGCGGCGCCGGATCGGGCCAGGCCAGAGTGGGAGCACGATCATGACTGCAACACGTTTGTGACCGAGGGCGGCAAAATGCTCTGCTACCATCGTCGCACCATGTTCATCTTCCGCAGCCACGGTACAGATATCGGGATGTACACGGTATTCCTGCAGCATGGCGATGGGAACGTTTTCGGTCCTGGCAAGCTTCTGCAGTCGACGCAGTTGTGCATCCGGCATGGCCTCGGTACTGCAGATCAAGGCATCTGTCATGCCTTCACGCACCAATCGCTGCGCCTCGGCTTCGGTCGTCCCTTGCTCTGTCAGAACAATGGTGATGCGATAGCCCAACTCGCGGGCCTTCATCGTCGCGCCGTAAAGGAACATGGCGTGCAGAGGCTCCCAGTTTTGCCGAGCCTTTTCGACGGCGCTGTCGGCGCCGTCCTCCAAAAGCAACGCGATCGTATTGGATCGCTTGAGGCGCAAAGCACGGGCAGCCGCGCTTGGTCGGTAACCCAACTCCTTGATCGCAGCCTCCAAGCGCTGAAGATTTGCGCTACGCGGCTTGTTACGTCCAGTCAGATAATTGGAAACTGTCTGAGCGGAAACCCCCGCCAGGGCCGCTACATCGTTCAACGTTGGGGGAGATCTCGGGTTTTCAGTCAAAGCGGTGCCCTTACTGTTGCTGGAAATAATTGCTCGGCACTTCTCGGTCAAGCAAGACGACCGTAGAAAAGTTTTCGCGAATAGTCACTCACCCGAAAATCCGGTACTTCTGCATAGGTGAGAACGGCGGTAACCCTTGGGGTTTCTCCAAAAACCGGTGTGACACGATGCAATGCGTGATGCCCACGAAAAATTGAAAGCGTGCCAGCTTGGCAAGGAGAGCGCACGACATTCTTGTCGCCGCCGATGAGAACAGCACCGACCTCATCGAAATTCTCCTGTGTGTCGGTGCGAATATTCGGAACGAACTCGAATACGCCGCCTTCACGAGGTGCCTGGATCTGCAGTGTTACGGAAGACTCAGAACTATCGAAATGCCATCCAAGCTCCTGCCCTTCGCCGATGTAAGCCAGATTGCAGGCCGCCAGGGGATCTGCGCTGCGATAAAAACGTTCCTTGCTCAGCACTGCACCGATGAAGGTCGTGAGATCTTCTGATTCATAAAAGCTGCGAACGGCGGTGCTGTCGCCGATCAAATCATAGGCAACGGCAGCCTGAGCTGTACGCTGCAAATTACGGCAGGGGTGATGGGGCGGCAAACTGTCGGGAAGAGTTTGGCCGATGTAGGCTGTGAAATCATCGTTCTGCTGATGAGCGTTCGCGGCTAAATTTCGGGCCTCTTCGGCCATTACCTGAATCGCCTCCGCACGAACGAATCCGTCCAGGCGAACGGCACCACGGGCGGCCAGGCTTTCGCGACAGCGAGCGATCAGCGCCTGGGCCGCAGGGCTTTTCAGGTCAGTGATCGGATATTGTTCAAGATCGATCAGCATGGCAGTCCCTAACGGAGTTGCGTGTGTCATTTTTTTACGTCCTCACTGTTGTTATTTTTTCCAGCCATTGGCGCGAGCCAAGTGTTTCTTCAGGCAAACCACCAGCGTTCGGCGCAACGAGCGCCGTCGCCAGCGAGGTTTGATGACAATTGCCCGAACTGCACCTTGTCGGTGGCAGCATCAAGGGTGTTGGTAAAAAATGGGATGATCGAACCTCCGTCATCGGAACAGAGCGCCTGCATTTCCCCGTACATTTGCGCGCGCGTGCCTTCATCCAGTTCTCCACGTGCGGCCACAAGCAATTGGTTGAAGCGTGGATTTTTCCATTTCGCTTCGTTCCAGCGCGCATCGGCGGCGTAGCCTTGCGTGAACATCCAGTCAGCAGTTGGTCGCCCGGCCCAGAAGCCTTCGAACCAAGGTTTGGCGAGCCAGACGCTGTCCCAGTAGCCATCGGTGGGGTTGCGGTGGATGTCGAAATTGATACCCGCTTTTGCCGCGCTTTGCTGGAAGATGGCCGCCATGTCGACACCAAAAGCCAAAATTGCATCGGAGGCGTCGAGTGTCAGTTTCAGATCGCTTAGGCCTGAGCGCTTGAGATGAAACTTTGCCTTGTCTGGGTCGTAGCTACGTTGGGTCAGATGATCGGCATGGTAGCGATTGACTGAGGCTATCGGATGATCATTGCCAACCACACCGTGCCCCTTGAGCAGGGTCTTGACCAGTTGTTCGCGGTCAATGCCGTGTTTGAGTGCCAGACGTAGGTCAACATTGTCAAAGGGCGCCAGATCCGTTCGCATGGCCAGCGTGACATGCTGGGTGCCTTTGGTTTCGATGAGTTGGTAGCCGCGTCGGCTGGCCAGCAGATTGGCCGTCTTGGGATCGGTCTGGATGATGGCATCCACGGCTCCGCCCAGAAGGGCATTGTTGCGACCGACCGAATCGGGAATAGAGATCGTTTCCACAAATTCGAAATGCGCCCGGTTGGGTTTCCAGTAATCGGGATTGCGCCGTACGCGGGTCAACACACCGGGCTGGAACGATTCCAGAACATAGCCGCCGGTACCCATGCCGTCCTTGAAGTTGGTCGTACCGTCGGGAACGATCACGAGGTGATAGTCGGCCAGAACGAATGGGAAATCGGCGTTGGGCTCGAACAATGTGAAGGTCACGGTATCGCCATCGGAGGCGATTTCTTTGACTTGCGCTAACAGCGATTTCGCACCCGACGTTGAGGTCTCCCCCCGGTGCAGGTTCATCGAATAGATAACATCTACAGGCGACATCGCCTTGCCATTGTGGAACGTCACGCCACTGCGCAGCTTGAAGGCCCATTTTGCGCCCTTGTCCTGCGGCTCGAAACTCTCGGCCAACTCGGGCACCAGTGTCATATCGGGCCCAATTTCCACCAGACAGTTGCGAAGCTGCAGGCTCACATGGGCAGCATAGGTCGTGCCTGTCAGCCGCGGGTCGAGGGTATCGGTGGTTTCACCTTCAATCATGCCTAGCCGGAAGGTCCCGCCCTTTTTCGGCTCCGCAGCCCGGGCGAATGGCAGGGAGAGATTAAGGCCAAGGCCCAGGCCAAGCACTGCGGCGCCTTTGAGTACGCCTCGCCGGGTCATCCCTTCCAAATACTCATCCACACGCCGTTTGTCGTTCATCGTCAGTTCCTCTTGTTCTTGGATTTCATATGGGCCGATGTTCTTGGGTCGATCAGGTTCTTGCGTGAGCAATGAAACAATGTTTATATCGTTAAAGTTTACAAGTCCAATAATATCTTCAAATGAGGAACACGGGTGTGAAAAAAACAAGATCCGACGAAGCCCCGTTGCCGCCTGCGTGTCACAGCACGAACAAGCCTTTCGAGAACGGTAAACAGCCAAGAGCTCATTCGCAGCTTCTCTCTTTGCTGGGACGCAGGTTCTGCCTCGGTCTGCTCACGCTGCTGGCTCTTTCGGCCGTCGTTTTTGCCAGCACGCAGATCCTGCCCGGCGATGTTGCCTCGGCAGTGTTGGGCCGTGACGCAACCGAAGAGGCGCTCAGAGCCTTTCGGCAAACATTAGGGCTCGACCAACCTGCGTTACTGCGCTATTTCAGCTGGCTGTCCAACGCGTTGCATGGGGACTTTGGCCTGTCACTGGCCAACGGCGCGCCAATCATTGACCAGATCCGTTTCCGGTTAGAGAACACACTGCTATTGGCGGCGGTGGCGGCGATTATTTCCATCCCCCTAGCGGTTGTTCTGGGCATCGTTTCGGCGATAAAAAGCCAGGGGCGTGTCGGATCATTCCTCAACATCGGCGCTCTTGCGGCGATCTCTATTCCAGAGTTCCTGTTCGGTTATCTGCTGATTCTGGTCTTCTCGACGCAACTGGGATGGTTTTCCGCAATATCCATGGTTTTGCCCGACATGGATCTGACGCAGCGGTTGTCGGTCGTCATCTTGCCGGCGTTCACGCTCGCACCCATGGTCTGGGCTTATACGATGCGCATGACCCGCACCGCCGTGCTGTCCGTCATGTCGCAACCCTATATAGAAATGGCCATTCTCAAGGGCGAACCGCGCAGCAGCATTGTGCTGCGACAGGCACTACCCAACGCGATGGCGCCGCTCATCAGCGTTGTGGCGCTTAACCTGGCTTATCTGATCGTAGGGGTGATCGTTGTAGAAACCATCTTCGTCTATCCGGGTATCGGCCAGTACATGGTGGATGCAGTCGGCAAGCGCGACATCCCCACCGTCCAGGCCTGCGGGCTTATCTTCGGCGCGACCTACGTGCTCATCAATTTGTTAGCCGACCTACTTGTCATTATCACTAACCCTCGTTTGCGCGGAGCGCTCAAATGATCATTGCCAATCAATATGTGCCAACGCGCGCGTTTGCGGGAATGGGCATCACCCTATTCATCATCCTTGCCGTCGCATTCGGTCCAGTGTTCATGAGTCATGGCCCCAATGAGATCGTTGGTGATACGTGGGATGCGCCCAGCCTGTTTTATCCACTCGGACTCGATAACCTTGGGCGAGATATGTTGGCCCGCCTTCTCGATGGCGGACGGACAACCATCGGATTAGCGCTTGCCATCACTGCAATTTCCTTTCTGATTGGTGTTTCCTCTGGCATCGCGGCAGCCGTTGCCGGTGGCTGGCTCGACGCGGTTCTGTCGCGTTTGGTTGATCTGCTCATGTCGTTGCCGCAACTCGTTCTCGCATTGATTATTCTGACGGCGCTCGGCACATCGATACCGGTTTTGATTGGCACTATCGCCATTCTTGAATCAACCCGCGTGTTTCGCATCACACGCTCTGTCGCGATGGGTGTAGCCGCGCTGGATTTCGTTCAGGTAGCGAGGCTGCGAGGCGAGGGACTTTGGTGGATTATCCGGCGCGAAGTGTTGGTCAACTCTTTACCGCCGATTATCGCGGAGTTCGGTCTGCGCTTTTGTTTTGCCTTTCAGTTCATCGCGGCATTGAGCTTCCTGGGGCTGGGTATCCGTCCACCCAATGCGGATTGGGGCAGTATGGTGCGTGACAATGCGCAGGCCATTACCTATGGCGTGATAGCTCCGTTAATTCCCGCAATTGCCATCGCGCTTCTGACGATTGGCGTCAACTTGATTGCTGATTGGCTGATCTCTCGCAACAGCCCTGCCGTAGGAGAAGAACAATGAGCTCCCGTTTTTCAGAGCCCGCGATCCTGCGGATAGAACAGCTGTCCATCGTTGCCCGTCGAGATAGCGGTGAAGAGGTAACGCTGCTCGACGGTATTAATCTGGAACTACGACCTGGTGAGGTTCTCGGACTTATTGGCGAGTCCGGAGCTGGTAAGTCGACGCTCGGCTTGACCGCTTTGGGCTACGTGCGCCCCGGATGTCACATCGCTGGCGGACATGTTTTTTTCGACGGCATGGATCTGTTTGCCTTGTCGCTCGAGCAAAGACAGAAGTTGCGTGGTCGTCGGATTGCCTATTACGCGCAGAGTGCGACGGCCGCTTTCAATCCATCACGGCCAATCATGGATCAAGTGTGCGATGTACCGGTTCGGCACGGGCTATGCTCCCGCCAAGAGGCACGGCGCCGAGCCATTGAGCTGTTCCGGACCATTGATCTTCCTTCTCCGAACACATTCGGCGACCGATATCCCCATGAGGTGTCTGGCGGCCAACTTCAACGAGCAATGGCAGCGATGACGATGGCAGGAGAGCCGGATATCCTGGTTCTGGACGAACCGACAACGGCACTGGACGTTACTACTCAGGTAGAAGTTCTGGAAACGTTGCGCAAGTTGATCCGTGAGCGTGGTACTGCGGCGCTTCACATTACTCATGACTTGTCCGTGGTCGCGCAGACCGCAGATCGCATCATGGTCATGAGAAAGGGGCGCGTAGAAGAGACGGGAGCAGCGGAAAAAATCCTCCATGCACCGCAGGCACCGTACACACGCGAATTGGTCAGCGTACAGATGAGACCTCACATGACGACTATCGGTACGCCCAGAGCGGATGACGTGACGCTGGTGGTGAACGATCTGAGTGTGAGCTACGGTCGTATGCGAGTGTTGGATAACGTCAGCCTATCGATCGCGCCGGGAGAAACCCTGGTGGTCGTGGGCGAGTCTGGCAGTGGTAAAAGTACACTGGCCAAGTCAATTGTTGGCCAACTGGCACCGACAGCGGGCTCTATCCATCTGTGTAACGAACCGCTTGCACCCTTTGCCTTGCGGCGCAGCCGTGATGAATTGCGTCGCATCCAGATGGTGCATCAGATTCCCGATACGGCTCTCAATCCGCAGCAAAAAATACGCGATATTCTTGCTCGGCCACTGAGCTTCTATTTTGGTGTTTCTCATCAGCAAGCATGCCTGCAAGTAATGCAGCTTCTGGAGCGCGTGTATTTGCCAGCCGATTGCGCAGACCGACTCCCAGCACAATTGTCGGGGGGGCAAAAACAGCGTGTTTGCATTGCCCGCGCGCTTGCAGCCCAGCCTGACCTTTTGATTTGCGACGAGGTGACGGCTGCACTAGATCCTATAGTCGCGGCCCATACGCTGGAGCTTCTGCGTGAGGTACAACGGGAAACCGGGATCGCCATTCTATTTATTACCCACGATATTGATGCCGCCCGCCGATTGGGTGACAGGGTTGTCGTGATGCAGAAAGGCAAAGCTGTTGACAGTGGACCTATCGCTGAGGTTTTCGACTCAAATACGCGCCATCCATACACCTCAAAATTACTCGAATCCGTACCGCAAATGCGCAGCGATTGGTTGGACACGCTGATCGCGAAACGACGTGGTGGAACGACTTCGTCTGTCGATGGGTCGGCATTGGAACTATGAGATCAGGCGCGCAACCGATTCCTCCTGAGCGCTAACGCTTCGACTTTCTGCATCAAGTTCACGAAAGAGGTTTCACGTAGATGGCGTACAACGAGAACATTCTTGACTCGCTTACCTTTGGATTCCTTGGGGGAGGCAACATGGCTTCCGCCTTGATGGAAGGCCTGATCTCACGCGGTGTGCCGGCAACATCTATTTGTGTCGCGGTACCGTCTGAAAACTCACGTAATCGCCTGGCAACACGTCTGGGTGTACATGCGACCGAAACTCCGGACGCAACATTTGCCAACTGCGATGTCATTGTATTGGCCGTTAAACCCCAACAGCTTCGCGACGCAATCGCCTCGCTGAAACCTTTTCTGAACAGTGCTGGTCTTGAGAGTCTGGTCATCAGCGTAGTGGCAGGAGCGCGTCTGCATGACTTGCAACGCTGGCTAGGGCAAATGCTTCTGGTACGTGCCATGCCCAATACGCCAGCACTCGTTCGATCGGGAATGACGGGGTTGGCAGCAACCCCCGAGATCTGTGAACAGGACCGAAACATTGCAACGGCCGTGATGGAGGCTGTGGGGCGGTGCATTTGGGTTGAGAGCGATGACCAAATTGACGCTGTCACGGCATTGTCAGGCAGCGGCCCGGCCTACATTTTTTATTTCATGGAGGCAATGGAGTACGCAGCCCTGGAGCTTGGCTTGAACGCGGAGCAGGGTCGAACGCTAGCTCTGGAAACCTTTCGCGGCGCAACGGCGCTGGTCGCCCATTCATCAGAGTCTCTTGCCACACTGCGCGAACGGGTGACTTCGAAGGGCGGTACGACGCATGCAGCTATCAACTCAATGGACACCGACAGAGTGCAAGCGGCTTTCATACGCGCACTTCATGCTGCTGCCGAACGCGGGCGAGAGATGGGTCTGGAGCTAGGGTTGCAGTAGAGCTGTACAAGTACAATTTCATAGGAAAAGAACATCTGGAATCACCATGAAGATTGTGACCAAAGACAAATGGTTTGATGTCCAGCATCAAGCTGACAATATCAGCCTGATCCATGAGCCCTACATACGGCCCTTTTATCGCTGCAACCTTTGGTACGTTCATGGACGCGACAAGGGGGCGTTGATCGATACAGGCTCGGGCCTTGTCAGTCTGCGTGAGCAGATTCCCTTGCTCACGGAAAAACCTGTCTGTGCAATAGCCAGTCACACTCATTTCGATCACATGGCGGGTCACTATGAGTTTAGCGAGCGTGTGGTTCATTCCGACGAAGCACATATCCTGGCCCACCCCGATGGGGATAATACATTGGCCACGATGTTCGTCTCAGACGAGATGTTTGACGCCCACCCAGACTGCGAGATTTGCTATGCCGAGTATCGAGTGAAGTCTGCACCGGCGAGTCGAATCGTTGAAGACGGGGATGTCATAGACCTCGGGGACCGGGTGCTCGAAGTGATACATACCCCCGGGCACTCCCCAGGCGGAATCAGCTTGTGGGAGCACTCCACCCAGACTCTTTTCAGCGGTGATGTGATCTATGACGGACCACTCATAGTAGATGCATACCACTCGAACTTGAACCAATATCGTCAAAGCCTTGAGCGCCTACATAGGCTGCCAGTGCGCACAGTACACGGAGGGCACTTCCCGAGTTTCTCAGGTGAACGGCTCAAGATCCTGATTTTCGATTGGCTTAGAGATCATGAGGGATAATCGAGAGTCGAGGTACTCCGCTGTGGGTTCCTGCCAGCCACGAGTGATCGAATTCGGCCGATTCTGTTGCAAAAATCGGTTCTTCCAGACTGCCGACATACTAACCGCTGAAAACGCCTTTTTTGTGCGTTGCTACGCAAAATCTGAGCCCGGAAGCCTCTGCTCACCACTAAAGACGCCGACTTAAGAAGGTGGTAAAGAGCCAGTCGCGGTATTCGCAGGAAAAGACAGCATCGACTCGACCGGAGGATGCTCGTAGGTGGACGACAATACGGCACTCAGTCGATCGCCCAACAAGTTCCAGGCGTGCTTCTTCTCTTCGGCATAGTCGTGATGGAGGTAGTGGCGTCTCACCCGCGAGCCGGCCAGCACATGGTTTTGGCAGCGGTCGATGACGTCCAGGCTGACCCCCAAAGCCTGCATCATGGTCGCGCCCGTGCGGCGCAGGTCGTGTGGCGTCCAGTCGCCGTTCTGGCCGTCGGCAAGAACTAGGGTGTCGTCGTGACGCCGTCTTGAAAGGGCCTTGCGGTTTTTGAACCGGGCCTGGCGATCGCCGACCTGTTTACTCACCACCTTTACGTCCACATGCCCGTCATCCTGCTTGTTCGGAAAGCACCATTGGGAGTCTCCCGTCAGGGTTTTGAGCTCCTGAAAGAAATGAAGGGCAAAGGGGGAGAGGAAGACATGGTGGTCCTGCTTCTTGCCCCGGGTGCCCTTGACGTTTTCACTGGGGAGGAACCAGGTCTGCTGGTCCAGATCGACATTTTTCCATTCGGCCTGCAGCAACTCGCCAATCCGGCACAAGGTGCCCAGGCTGATCCAGAGCGCGAGCTGCGTTTCCTTCTTTAGCGGCCGAATACCGTCGTATTTTTGGCCCGCGGGGAGGGCGTCGTAATCGGCGGTCATTTGCTGGAAGCGGTTGTGCAGTTCCAACAGCTCCGCCGGGGAAAGGATCCGGCTTCTTTCCGCTTCGTAGTCGGCAGGGATCAGGGGGGAGATGTCGACCAGCTCAGTCGGATCACCCTCAACCAGTAACGCCCGCCAAGGTTGGCGCTTTCTAGCCCAGCTGAACATCTGGGTGAGGTCGGCGAAGAAGCTGATGGCTTGACGGTGAGCGCCGCGGTTGACCACGGTGCGGATCAGCGCCCGAACATCGTGTTCGGAAACATTGTTCACCGCGGTCCTGCCAAGTGCCGGCAAAAGGTCCTTGTTAAAACGGCGCTGCAACTCGGCATTGCCATCTTTGCGCGCCACGCCATCCAACAGCCAGGCGCTGGCCAGATTCTGGACGGTCAGCGTTTGCACCTTCGTCGTTTTTACCTGTTCGGCCTCTACGTTAGCTGCGGCGTAGGCCTGTGCCTTGGTGGTTTTCTTCTGCTCGTTGGGATTGATCTGCTCATCGATGAGCGCCCTAGCCTGGTTGCGTGCCTTGCGGATGTCGGTCAGGGATTTGCGTGGCCAAGACCCGCAGGCGTACTCTTTGTTCTGGTCGCCCCAGCGATACCGATAGAAAAAGCTGACCGACACGCCGTCCTTACGCAGGGAAATTCGACCCGCGAGATTGCCATCCTCCCGGAGGATCCGGCCGGCATCATTGGCGGTCAGCGACTCGAGTTCTTTGATGGTGATTTTGGCCATGAAATGGACTCCCCCTACTTTTACCCCCACAAAAACGTCGGCTCTTGATGGACGTTACTGGACTCTCGTAGAGCAGAACTCCCGGAGGATCCGGCCGGCATCATTGGCGGTCAGCGACTCGAGTTCTTTGATGGTGATTTTGGCCATGAAATGGACTCCCCCTACTTTTACCCCCACAAAAACGTCGGCTCTTGATGGACGTTACTGGACTCTCGTAGAGCAGAACACCGCTGGAGCTCAAGTAAATACTAGCTTAGAAAAATCCAGAGTGAAATTTCGGAGTCTTTCAAGAAGTATGAAAAAGGAGATGGGGTGCTAGGGGTCGAGTGTTCGAATCACTCCGTCCCGACCATATAATTCAAAGGGTTGCGAGATTTTATCTCGCGACCCTTTTTTATTTTTTGTCGTTTTTACCCCCACAAAACCACTGGCTCTGTATGGAATCCTCACTCTTTTGGATGAGCTGGCGCCTGTCGAGGGCACCGTTCTAGTACTTCCAAGCGATCACTTGTCAGCTCATGCAGGGCTTCCAATATCGTCACAGGTAGTCATCGTGCTGGCGAACGAGTGTTAGCCGAGGTTGAGCGCTTCTTGACTCAACGCCTGAAGCTGACGCTGAACCGGGAAAAGAGCCGTGTTGCTCGGCCTTGGGTCTGTGATTACTTGGGATACGGGATGAGCTGGAGTAAACAGCCGAGGCTAAAAGTGGCGGCAATGAGCCTAGGGCGCCTGCGCAACCGGCTTAAAGACCTGCTGCGCGGAGCGCGGGGTGCAAGGTGACGTCCGTCATCAAGCGGATAAACCCTGTGCTGCGCGGCTGGGCCGGCTACTTCAAGCTCAGTCAGAGCAAGCAGCCCCTTGAAGAGCTGGACGGCTGGGTGAGGCGCAAACTTCGTTGCGTCACGTGGCGCCAATGGAAGCAGTCCTCCACGAGGGCTCGCAACCTGATGCGCTTGGGACTTAGCGAAGCACGCGCCTACAAATCAGCGTTCAATGGTCGAGGCCCATGGTGGAACTCGGGAGCATCCCATATGAATCGGGCGTTTCCAAAGAAGCTGTGGGACAACTTGGGACTGGTTTCGATACTGGATACGATAAACCGGCTTAGCCGCATAACCTGAACCGCCGTATACGGAACCGTACGTATGGTGGTGTGAGAGGACGGCGGATGTAAATCCGCCTCCTACTCGATTCTTCGTTTCTGAAAAAAAACCAGCCCATACATTGGCCCATACCCCGTTTGCCTCAGCGCTTTGCGATCAAAGGCTAATTTTTCCGACAGTTCCTTAATCGCTGGATCTCTGGACCTCTAAAGGCTTGAGTGCAGCGTGCTGACCGACGCCAACACATGAGCGCGTGCCAGTGATCCACGCATCGGCTGCCGCATCCTGGCATGGGCTCGATCGCGTCGTATGCCTAGCCAATGATGCGCGGCTGCTGCCGCACCAATGCAGGTGTCTGGAGCAACGTGCCAACCCCGGCCTCGCCCGCACCGGTGGTGCTAATGAAGACCACAGCGGTGACATCTTGGGTAGTAATAGGGGCGAATTACAAATATGCAGCCGATGGTAATTCTACCGAGGCGTCAGGAATCGCTGGATAAGTTTGTGTATTTGTTGAGACGCTATGGTCGGGCTCGATGCTCGCGTCGATCACGGGTTGGCAATACCGAGCTTCTGCGCCACTTTCAGGCATTGTCTTGCACGGAGCTTTTGAAGCCGTAACCCCAAGCGACGATCAGTTCAGCATGTTGTCAATTCTGGCGTTAGGAATACTCTTTATGGTCAGTTCCAGTTCATCCCAGTCGATGCAAGACTTCAGTCAAAACTTGCGCCTTCTCTGCGGATATTATAAGTCGGTGGCTAAGGTGTGCCGCTCCCTTGATATCAACCGCCAGCAGTTCAACAAATACTTGGGGGCGCAAGCGACTCCCTCGTCCTTTACCCTGCGCAAGATCTGCACTTTTTTTGGGGTGGATGAGGAGGAAATATTCTCCGAGCATGAATCCTTCCGCGCTCTGCTCAACAGGCAACGCGCGGCGCGAGAGCCGGACAGTGCGGTACCAGCCGATTTTTTCCCGAGCTCCGCGCAGGAGTTGTCGAAGTACCAGGGTTACTACTTTGTCTATTTGATGTCGCCTGCCGCGCCGGGGGAGGTGATCAAGTCGATTACCCGCTTGACCCGCTCCGGCGAAAAAATCCTGAGTAAAACCTACGAGCGGATGAGGCTGGGCGATGACCAGTTGAACAGTTTCGGCATCAATAAATATCGTGGGTTCTGCTTTGCCTCATCGGATCTGATTTACATCGTGGAGCGCGAGTACCTCTCGTCCCGGGGCTATATCTGGTCAGCGCTTTATCCCTCCTACCGCAGTCGTTTCCGTTTTCTCAACGGCTTGGTAATCGGCGTTTCGGGTGACAATTTTCGCCGTCCTTTTGGTGCCCATATTGTATTTGAGCACCTAGGCGAGTCGATCGACCTGCGTAACGCTCTCACCAGTTGCAGCTGTTTTCCGATTGATGCCCCTGAGATTCCCGACGAGGTGAGGTCGCGGCTGCTGGTACATCCATCAGAAGGTGAGTTCAACCTCGTCCCTCCGCTGTTTTAATCTTTTTTTAAAATTGACGCTAGGTGACGCTTTGGGGCGTCACTTGGCGTTTTTTTATTCGTGCTCGCGAAATTGAGCTGGCCGTACGGCAGATCGATAATGCCATACACCACTCAAATGTCAGTTTCGTTAACGGCCAATCACATCATCCATTCCAGTTGAATGAGTGCCTGTTTCTATAAGTGATCCGCTGCGCTCGCCATAAAAATAAGAGGAACACCGATGAAATTCAAAAGAACATTGATGGCGGGGTTGATGGCGCTGTCCATTACTGCGCCATTGATCAGTGGTCTGGTGTATGCGGCAAATAATACCTTGGTTGTCGCTGATCGAGCCTCTTTCAAGGATTGGGATCCAGCCTCGGCCTTTTCGGAGGAAGTGCGGGTACTGGGCAATATCTACGAGACACTAGTGGTATATAACGCGCCAGGCAGTGCTGAGGAGTTTTCCCCTGGGCTTGCCACGTCCTGGGAAAGCAGCGACAACGGCAAGACCTGGACCTTCAAGCTGCGGCACGGCGTTAAATTTCATGACGGTTCGGCCTTTAATGCCGCAGCGGTCAAAAAGTCCATTGATTACGTCAAGGAGCTGAAACAGGGCGCTGCATTTGTATGGAACGGTCTGGATGCCGTCGAGGCCCTCGCTGACGATACGGTAGTGCTCAAGTTTAAGAGTCCCACTCCGGCAAATCTGATCGCGGCAGGTCAGTATGCGGCTTACATCATTGCCCCGGCGGCGGTGGAGAAAGGTCATGACTGGATGATGGCTCCCAACGCCATCGGTACCGGTCCCTACAAACTTGGACAGGTCGAACAGGGCCAGCAAGTGGTGCTTGAGCGATTCGAAGGCTACTGGGGAGGTTGGAAAGAAGGGCAATTTGATCGGGTCATCGTGAAGGTCGTGTCCGAAGCCGCCACTCGTACCCAGATGATCAAAAATGGCGAGGCCGGTGTCGCTTGGGATATCCCTCTTGATCAGCTCAAGGTGTTGGGAGAGAACCCCTCCATCAAGGTGAGCACCGCGCCTTCGTGGAAGAACTTTCAATTTTTGATCAATACCCAGAAGTACCCTACGAACAACCTAGCATTTCGTCAGGCGCTGCAGTACCTCTGGGACTATGAAAGTGTCACCAAAGATATTTTGCATGGCTACGGCAGCGTTTCCAAGGGGCCTTTGCCCACCAGTATATGGGGGCATGCCAGCGTGCCTATGGCCTCTTACGATCTGGATAAAGCCCGACAATTGTTGGAAGCCTCCGGTATACCTAAGCAGGACTGGAAGGTCTCGATGCAGTACATCAGTGGCATCTATGCAAACGCTGCTGAACTATTCCAGGCCACGGCTTCTCAGGTTGGCGTTGAGGTGGAGTTACTCCCCGGCGAGTGGGGTGTGATCTGGGATAAGGCAAAGAAGCTGGATACCGCTCCCAACATGCAATCTATGGCTTGGTGGCCGACGTATCCGACACCCAGTGATTGGCTTTTCAGTGAGTTCCATACAGAAAAAACCACGCTATTCAATCTGTCTCACTACAGCAACCCAAACTTTGATCAGTTGATCGAAGAGGCGGCGGCGTTAGAGGGCAGTGATCGGGCCAAGTCCACTGAAAAGTACGTGCAGGCCCAGCAGATACTGGCCAAGGACGCTCCTGCGATCTGGTACGCCGACGTGCAGCAGATACGTGTCTCCCGCAAAGACATCAAGGGTATGGAAAAGAGCCTGAATCCTGCTTATGAGGCGATTCTCTATTACAACCTGAATCGCTGAATGCTGAGTCGTCTTTGATGAAGTGGTACGTGTAATACCTGATTTGCCATGTAAATCGATAACCAGGCAGTTAGTTAATTTGCCTGGTCATTCCCTCAAGGGTTAATCCGCTTTTGGGGTTTTTAGTAGGGCGTAAGAAGTCAGGGTCAAGTTTTTTAGCCACAAGGGGTATTCCAAATGGCGAAGTATATAGCTCAGCGATTGATAGTGATGTTCTTCATTCTTTTGGGAGTGTTGACCATCACCTTCGTTCTGAGCCGAGCTCTTCCGGGTTCTCCGGTAGAAATGATGCTGGGAAACCACCCCACGGTGGAGCAGATTGCCGTCGCACGGGAAAAACTGGGGTTGGATAAGCCTCTGCCGATCCAATACTTCAATTACATCGGTGATCTTCTCCGAGGTGATTTTGGCATTAGTCTGCGCACCGGGCGGCCGGTGGTGGAGGAAGTGGTCAGGCGGGTTGGTGCGACTTTTGAACTGACATTCCTGGCGATGTTCTGGGTGGTGGTGCTAGGGGTGCCGATCGGTGTCATCTCAGCGGCGCGGCAAAACTCAGTGGTCGACAATGCGGCACGAGCTGGGTCCATCGCCGGGACGGCGTTTCCAGTTTTCATCCTGGCCATGGGCTTGCAGTTACTGTTCTACGGCAAGCTCAACTGGCTGCCACTACAAGGACGTATCGATGCTTCCATTCTTCTCGATAGCCCTTTTGAGCGTGTAACAGGCTTTTACCTGATTGACACGCTGCTGGCCGGTAATTTCGTAGCACTGTGGAGCGCCATCAAACACCTGACGCTACCCGTGCTCACCCTGGTCATCGTGACCTTGGCCACTGTCACCCGGATCACCCGAAACATGATGGTGGAGGTGCTATCCGAGGAGTACATCCGTACGGCCGTTTCTTACGGTGTACCCAAGTGGCGTATCCATTACGCCTATGCCCTGAAGGCGACAATGATTCCGCTCCTGACAGTGGTGGGCCTGACCTTCGGTTACCTGCTCGGTGGTGCGGTAGTCGTTGAGTTCATTTTCGATTGGCCTGGCCTGGGCGGCTTCGTGGTGTTTTCGATTGCCCAGAATGATTTCCCCGCTGTGATGGGCGCCACCCTGGTGCTGGCCACGACGTATCTGTCGATCAACCTGATCGTTGATCTCTTGTATCACCTTGTTGATCCGAGGTTGCGAGTCCAATGAGTATCCAAGACGTATCCCTGTCCATGCCCTCGCGAGCCCCATCATGGCGTATCAAGGCCCTGGCGTTTGCCAGCGATAACAAGTTGTTTGTATTCGGCGCGCTGTTATTGCTGCTGATCATCCTGGCGGCAGTCTTCGCCCCCTGGCTTGCACCTTATGAGCCGAACAAGATTGTCTTTTCCCAGAAATTGCTGGCACCCAACTGGGCACACTGGATGGGCACCGACGAGTTTGGTCGCGACATTCTTTCACGGGTGCTTTATGGCGCACGCACCTCGCTGATCATCGGAGTAAGCGTGACTCTGATTGCGATGCTGATCGGGATTCCGATTGGGCTTGTTTCCGGTTACTTCGGTGGTCGAGTTGATACGCTGCTGATGCGTTTATCAGATGTGTTTCTGGCCTTTCCGCCGCTGTTGTTGCCGATCGC
The DNA here is from genome assembly GCF_039909015.1 of Pseudomonas grandcourensis. Classification (NCBI taxonomy): domain Bacteria; kingdom Pseudomonadati; phylum Pseudomonadota; class Gammaproteobacteria; order Pseudomonadales; family Pseudomonadaceae; genus Pseudomonas; species Pseudomonas grandcourensis. Next base: position 4,481,067 of record NZ_CP150919.1, on the reverse strand, counting down.
TATCACCGCTGCGCTGGGATCAGGATTGGCCAACGCCATGTTAGCGCTCGCTGTCTCCTGGTTTCCCTGGTACGCGAGGATCATGCGCGGTGCGGTAGTACGGGTTCGGTCAGAAACCTATATCCATGCCGCCCGTTCCATGGGTGTCAGTCACTGCCGTATTTTGCTTCGCCATGTACTACCCAATGCCACCACGCCTGTGATCGTGCAGGGCTCCATGGACTTTGGTTACACCATTCTCGCCGCTGCCTCGCTGAGCTTTATCGGGCTGGGGGCCAAGCCGCCCATGATCGAATGGGGGCTGATGGCCGCAGCGTCGCGCTCGCAGTTACTCGAGAATCCCTGGACGGTGCTGTTTCCCGGAGTGGCGATTTTTGTCCTGGTGCTGGCCGTCAACCTGGTAGGTGACGGGCTGCGCGATGTGCTCGATCCAAAGAAGGGGACGCGCTGATGATCGACGAATCCTTGCAATATTCTGCTTTCGAGCGTCTCGCCGCTTCGAATAACGACGCAGCTCAAGACCTGGTGCTGGAAGTGGAAGGGCTGACGGTGTCTTTCCCTGGTTTGTTCAAGACCGTAAAGGCCGTACGCGGCATCGACCTTAAGGTAAGGCGCGGTGAGATCCTCGGGTTGGTGGGGGAGTCGGGCTCGGGCAAGTCTATGACGGCCATGTCTTGCCTTGGATTGATGCCTGAAGCCGCTCGGCTGGAAGGCAGTGTCAGGGTCGCCGGACAACAGGTCAACGGCGCCTCGGCATCGCAGCTGGCGGCTTTGCGTGGCGGTGGCGCGGCGATGATCTTCCAGAATCCGATGAAGGCGCTCAACCCGTTCTTCACCATCGGGCGGCAGATGTTCGACGTCATCGGCTGCCATCGGCAACTGAGTAAGGCACAAATCCGCGCCGAGGCGCTGAGCTCGCTGGAAGCGGTGAGCATGCCCGACCCCCCTCTGGCGCTAGCCAAGTACCCGCACCAGATGTCTGGCGGTCAGTTGCAGCGAGTGGTGATTGCCATGGCGCTGGCCTGTCGGCCGAAACTGCTGATCGCCGATGAGCCGACCACGGCGCTGGACGTCACCGTGCAGGCGCAGATCATCGCGCTGCTGCGCAAGCTGGCACGGGAGCAGGACCTGGCGATTCTGTTTATCACCCACAACCTGGGGGTAGTGGCTTCGCTCTGTGACCGGGTGGCGGTGATGTATGCCGGCGAAGTGGTGGAGAGCGGTCCGGTGGGCGAGGTGTTCAAGCGACCTGCACACCCCTACACCCTGAAGTTGATGGGCACCGTGCCCAAGTTGGGGCAGGGACCCCAAGCTCTGGGCTTCATCCCGGGGCAGGTGCCGAACATGGCGGCTCCCCCGGCTGGCTGTGCCTTCAACCCACGTTGTGAACGCGCCACCGGACGCTGCAATCACGCTGCGCCTAGGGTTGTCATCGGCAAGGAGCACTGGGCAGCTTGCCACAACATATTGGTCAAGGTGTGAGGCTTCTTTGAAAGGTAAACGGCTATGAATAACAACAAACAGCCCGCACTGCTGAGCGTCAATCAGCTGCACAAGACCTACGCCAGCCGCGATGGCCTGGTGACGGCCATTGACCACATCAGCCTGGAGGTGCAGGTCGGTGAGACGGTCGCGCTGGTGGGGGAATCCGGTTGTGGCAAAAGTACGGTGGCCGCGACCTTACTCGGTCTGCTGCCAGCCGATAGTGGGCAAATTCTGGTTGAAGGTCGGCCGCTGCCCACGGATGCCAGGGAGCGGGGCAGGAGCTTGAGTATGGTGTTCCAGAACCCGTACGCCTCGCTGAACCCGAAAATGACGATCAAGGCGATTGTTGCCGAGCCGCTGAAGGTTGCCTTTGGTTTGCGCGGTAGCGCCTTGCATGCGCGCATTCTCACGCTGTTGGGAAATGTGGGGATGGGCGAGGAGCACATGGAACGCTATCCCCATGAATTCTCCGGTGGCCAGTTGCAGCGTATCGCTATCGCCCGGGCGCTGGCGCTGGAGTCAAAACTGCTGATCCTCGATGAGCCTACGGCGGCGCTCGACGTGTCGGTCCAGGCCCAGGTGCTGCAACTGCTCAAGACGCTGCAGACCGACAATGGCCTGAGCTACCTGTTTATCAGCCACGACCTTGCGACGGTCGAGTATCTGGCGCAGCAGGTGCTGGTGATGTACTTGGGGCGCATCGTCGAGGCCGGGCCTGTGGAGCAGGTGTTTGGCCGACCGCGTCATCCCTACACTCGTGCGCTGCTCAATTCAGTGCCCTCCATCGACCCGGAACGCCGTGACCAGTTGCAAATCCTGAGTGGCGAGATCCCCAGCCCCTTGAACCGGCCTGCCGGGTGCCACTTCGCGCCCCGTTGTCCGCGGGCCAGTGAGCGTTGTCGCCGAGAGGTGCCAGCCGAGACCCAGGATCACGGCCACCGCTTTTCTTGCCACCACCCTCTAAACGATGAGAACTGAACCCCTATGTACAATAAAAAAGACATGACCGCTCCCGGCATTGGTTATCAGGACTTAAGGCTGATGCAGGGCTATCCGCCGTCCCGGGAAAAGCAAGTTGGCCTGCATAATTGGGACAGTCCGCCCTATAACCGCTGGTCGTTCCAGCACATGAGCCAGTTGTTTCCGGTGGCCGCTATTCATCGCAGTCCCGGGCCGGTCACCGAACTTGAGCGCAACGAACGCTCACTGGACGACGTGCGTTTCCAGCGGGTCGACGGCGGACAAACCGATCTGGCGACCTTCTTGACCGATAGTTACACCGATGGTTTTTTGGTGCTTCATCAAGGCAAGGTGGTTTCGGAGCAGTATTTCAACGGTATGCAACCGCACACGTTGCATCTGTTGCAATCGGTATCCAAGACCGTCGTCGGTAGCCTGGTCGGCAGATTGATCGGCCAGGGCAGAATCGATCCCCAAGCGCGTGTCAGCGACTATGTGCCCGAGCTTTCGGCAAGCGGTTATGGCGACGCCCGGGTACAGGATCTTCTGGATATGCGCACGGGAGTGAGATTCAGGGAGGACTACACCGATCCGGATGCTGAATTCATCCAGTTGGATATCGCCTCGGGTTGGCGTGAACGGGGAGAGCGAGAGTCACCTGACAGCATTTATGGTTTGTTGAAGTCGCTGAGTAAAGACCGTGAACATGGCCAGTTCTTTGAGTATCGCTCAGTGGATACCGATATGTTGGCCTGGGTCTGTGAGCGGGCCTGCGGCGAACGGCTTCCCGTTTTACTGAGCCGGGAAATCTGGTCAAGACTGGGGGCAGAACAAGACGCGAATATCACCCTCGATTGCGTTGGAACTGCATTGGCCGATGGCGGGATGAGCGCCACGCTGCGTGATCTGGGGCGCTTTGCCCAGATGTATCTGCAGGGTGGACATTTCAACGGCCAACAGATTGTTCCAGAGGAGTTTGTGCGTGCATGCGGCCGTGGTTCCACACCGGCTTTTGAAGTCCTCTATGGCTTCTATGTCAAACACTTTCCTGACGCCGCCTATAGCAATCAGTGCTGGGTGCTGGACAGTGAACAGGGTACCTATTCGGCGCGCGGAGTATTTGGGCAGAGTATCTATTGGGATCCGGCTTCTGAAGTGACAATCGTAAAGCTTTCCAGTTGGCCGGACTTTATCAATGCAGAGTGGACGTTGAATACCTTCCGTGCTTGTGCCGCTGTGGTTGAAGAACTGCAACGCAGCTGACGCGGGAGTGTGAATGACCGCGGCTTGTCAGGCACCTCCCAGCCTTGGTGAAGAGGTGCGGTGTGCAGGCTCGGCATAGCTACACCCAGACCCGGCTGGCCGCCGGCGGCTGACCCCCCCGGCCCTCACTTGGACGCTGTTTGCAGCCTTCGTTCTGGTGGGCCCTACCCCTTTCATCCAGACCGCGCTTTTGCCGTGGCCGGGATGAGTGTTGCCAACAATAAAATAAACAAGAGACGGAGCGACCATGAACTTGAACACCACCCGGGCCTTGCGCTCATTGACCCCGCTGGCGCTGTTGGGGGCCCTTTCCACCCCTGCGATGGCGATCCAGGTCACCGACAACCTCGATCTCGGCGGTGCCGTCCGGGCGCGTTGGGACTATGACCCGGATCGCGACATCCAGAAGTTCAACTTCGACACCGCGATCCTCAGCGCCAAGTACAACTCAGATACCTGGATCGGCGAGGCCCAATACCGTTTCTACGGTCGAGCCTACCCTTACGAGTACACAGAGAATGTCGGTGACGTCCAGTTCGCCGAATTGGCGTGGATCGGCTACAAGTTCAACCCCGACCAGCAGGTTCAAGTCGGCCTGAACCAGCTGCCGTTCGGTTTGCAGCCGTACTTCGGCAGCACGTTCTACCAAACCCTGGGCAGCGTCATAGGACTGGAAGACGTGGAAGAAGTCGGCGCCAAGTACATCCAGCAAAGCGGCGACTGGAATATTCAGGCCGGTTACTACCTGCGCCCCGCTTGGCAGGGTAAAGGCACTAGCAATGGTGAAACCTACTCCACCGTGGTCTCCGAAGCGGACAGCTATGTCATCGACGGTAGCAACAACCAGGAACGCAACACAGTGGTCCTTCGGGTGGCCAAGGCGCTGGACCTGGGACCGTGGAAGTCCGAAGTCGGGATCTCCGGCCTGACCTCGTCCCTGGAGAACCGCGACACCAACAACGATGGCCGGCGCAATGCCATGGCGGTGCACTACATCGGCAAGAACGGCCCATGGGGCGTGCAACTGCAAGCCGCGCGACAGCAGATGTCCCCGCGCAACCCCGGCACCGATGAACTGGTGACTTTCGGCAGTTACGACGCCACCTTCAACGTCGCCAGTCGCGGCAACTTGTACGTGGCGGATGTAAGCTATGACGTCAGCGGCAAGTATCTGTTCGATCAGATCAGCGGTGTGAAGCTGTACGCCAACTACAGCGCCTTCGATAAATCTGCGGACGATTTCAAGACCTCGCAACGGATGATTTTCGGCACCTCGTTCTCCCTCAGCAAACTATGGATCGCCACGGAATGGTTGTACGGCAAGAATGATCCGGTCATCGGTGGCGGCAGCCTCACCCAGAGTCTGGGGGCTGGTGGTAGTAACCAGTGGGAAAACCAGTTGTACATGAACATCGGGTATTACTTCTGATCCGGATTTTTTGGCAACAGCCCTAATGTCCTTTTCGCGAGCGGGCTCGCTCCCACAGGTTTAGCGCATAATCTGTGGGAGCGAGCCCGCTCGCTAATTCGTCAGTCCAAACAACACGTGCATCAGCCCATCCACTGATAGTCAGATAGGCCCTACAGAACAATCACTACCCCAAGAAAAACAATAAACCTGCCCCACGTAACAACTGAGGCTGGTGCGGAGTCATCCTTTCATGCGTCAAATGCCCTCGCTCAACATGCTGCGAGTCTTTGAAGAAGTCGCACGGAATCGCAGTTTCAGCCAGTCGGCGCTGGGTCTGAACGTTACCCAAGGCGCGGTCAAGTGGCTTACACAATCAATAGACTCTACATGCATAAACAGCCCAGATCCGGGCTAGGAGTGGGAGAACATCAGCTTTACTCCAGCCGCTCCGAAAACTAGCGCAAGGGTACCTTCGATCCATCGGCGTGCTCGGCGATATCCCCGAATCATGGGCGCGGTGGAGAAGATGATCGCATAGCCACAGAAGATAGTGACGCTAAGCACGGCGCAACCGGCCAGAATAATCCCGACCGTTTTTGGCGAAGCGTGCGGACCCAAGCCAAGGGTCATGGTAGCGATCCAGCCGAGCAGCGCCTTAGGGTTTGTGAGATGCATGAACAAGCCGCGCTGATAAAGACTGAAGCCCGAGACTTTTGGCGCGGCAGCTATCTCTTTCACGAGTCGCTCATTGGACGTTAGAGCAGAGCGGCCTGCTTTGATGGCAAGGAAGAGCAGGTAAGCACCGCCAACCGTTTTTAAGACACCCAGCGCCTGCGCATACTGCGCCAGGACGGCTGAGACGCCCGTGGCTGCCATCGATCCCCAGAAAATCGAACCACTGATCACACCTGCCGCTAGCAGGAGCGCAGGCTGCCTGCCTTGGTGCATCGCGACGCCCATTATTCGCATGTTGCTCGGTCCAGGACTCGCCGCTCCAACAATATAGGCCGTGAATACGAGGAAGAGATGGTGGTAATCAAATGACATTAAAAGCCCCTTAACGAAGTTCTATGCCAGTCAGCGGCTCCGTTATTAGGAGCCCTATGACGGGGCGATGATGGCCGACCATAAGAGCCAACCCGGCGGACTCCTCTGTAAGCTTCAGCGCGATGCTGTCTGAACGTTAAATTTCACGCCCGGATTGGTGGATCTCCGTTACAGACATGGTGAATATCAGTTTTGATTTGCCTTTATTCGAGTAGACATGAGGTACATCTGTTTTTGCTACGGCTGAGCAACCCGCAGAAACGCTCAGTTCGGTATCTCCTACTATGAAGTGGAGTGTCCCTTTCTCCACGTGAAGTAGCTCAGTTGTGCCGTGAGGGTGCCCTGAGGAGGCAAAGTTTTCGCCGGGAAACATTTCCCAGCGCCAAAGCTCAATCATGTTCGGACCACTGGTTCCAGCCAGGAGCCGAGCCGTCCCTCCCATGTTTCCTGTCCAGAGTGTGGGAATATCCTTGCTCTCGATGAGGTGGGCAGATGGGGCGTCGGACACGTTTACGACATCAGCAACTGAAAGGCCCAAAGCAGCAGCGATTTTGCACAGGATCGCGATGCTTGGGTTAGCCGTGCATTTCTCTATCTCGACCACCATGCCCTTGCTGACACCGGAGCGACGGGAAAGCTCGTCGAGAGTGATTTTCCGCTTCTTCCGTTCCTGTTTGAGCCTACGGGAAACTGCCTCGCTAACGGTTTGAACGTCGGCCCCGGTGTTGGTCGGTATATTGACTATTTTGGTCATTGATCGCTAGTATGAAGTGAAATTTAGGATTAAAGGGATTCTCTGATGCTGTCCGTACTGCCGTCAATCGACCAAGACGTAATCAATTTGGCACCTGAGTTCAGAGCGCTCAGCATTGTGGTCGAAGCTGCACCAATCGCCAATCCAGATATTGGCAAGGACGCTTTGGCTCGAGCCTGTCAATCAGTCACGGCGGGTGGTGCACTGTGGGCAGACGCTCACCTGACCGCTTGGGCGGATCTCTTCCGAAAATTCGGTGCCAAGCCGCAGCGCACCCCTTGCTCAGCTGAAGCTCTTCGCAAACGGGTCCTGCGTGACGGCAGTCTGCCGAGTATCGATCCAGTGGTTGATCTCTATAACGCCATCAGCATTGAATACGCAGTTCCGGTCGGCGGTGAGAACGTCGAAGCCTATGTGGGCTCGCCGCGACTCGCTGTTGCTGATGGATCGGAACCTTTCGACACCATGAAAGAAGGCGCTCCAGCCCACGAATATCCTGATTCTGGCGAGGTTGTTTGGCGGGACGATAAAGGGGTGACTTGCCGTCGTTGGAATTGGCGACAGGGTGTCAGAACACGGCTCAGTGCAGACGCGAAGCACATGTGGTTCATTCTGGAAAGTCTGCCGACAATGCCGCTCGAGGCATTGACTGAAGCGGGTGACAAGCTGATAGAAGGCCTGCAACTGATGATGCCAGGCGCTCAGATTGAGAGTGTGCTTATCGGTCCAGGTGCCAATTAGTACATAAGCGAGAGGGTACGGGCTGCTTGTGTGGATGCATACGGGGTTATGTCCAATTTCGCCTCGCACGCAGCCTTTTTATCGGTGGCATTCATGCCCCCCCACATCACCTTGAAAAAGCCTGCAGCTGAATCGAAGAAATCTCCATGGCGCATGGTGTCGATTATTGAGCGATGTATGCTTCGGAGTCCGTCCGTCCTGTGGTGATCTAATTGCAGAATCGCACAATGGAGTCCTGAACTATGTTTACCGGTCTTAGTGCATTTCCTTTGACGCCAATGAATGAGCAGGGTGTGGATGAAGGAGCATTTGCTCGCCTTGTGGAGCAACTGGTGGCTGCAAAAGTGGATTCTATCGGTGCGCTCGGATCTACAGGAAGCTATGCGTACCTTTCTCGGATTGAACGCTCACGAGTTACGCAGTTGGCAGTAGAGGCAGCCGGGAATGTTCCCGTCATGGTAAGTATTGGGTCGCTGCGGACGCGTGATGTGCTGTTGCTGGCAGAGGATGCGCAGAAGGTGGGAGTCAAGGCATTGTTGCTGCCACCCGTTTCCTATCAGAAGCTAACAGCTGAAGATGTTTTTTCCCTGTACGAAACGGTCACCGCCAATATCTCCGTCCCGCTATGCGTCTATGACAACCCCGGCACCACCCATTTCGAATTTACTGATGAGCTTCACGGGCGCATTGCCCACCTGCCGAATGTGCACTCGATCAAGATCCCTGGCGTTCCTGAAGCACCAGATCAGGCCAAGGCACGAGTCGATCGCCTTCGGGCACTGATTCCGGAGCACGTAACGATCGGGGTAAGCGGGGATGTATTTGCTGCTACTGGATTGAACGCAGGCTGTCAGGTCTGGTACTCCGTCATTGGGGGCTTGTTCCCGAAAACAGCCCTGGCAATCACGCGTGCTGCGTTGTCGGGTAACGCCAAAGAAGCGACTCGCCTTTCCGAATCTTTGAAGCCTCTATGGGCCCTCTTTACACAATTTGGGGGAAGCTTGCGCGTTGTTGCAACGGCGGCCGAGCTTCGTGGATTCACCCACTCTCCGAGCTTGCCATTGCCACTCAGAACCATCAGTGGAGCAGGGCGTCAGCAAATTGCTGCGGTGATCGACGAGCTCGAACTGAGCTGAGCAGTAAGTGCTGCGAATGCATCCGAAACGCCAAGCTGCATCTTTACAATGATACAGCTCAGCAGGCGCGGTAGGGCCGATGTTTAGTCGGCTTTGACCGGCGCAGTGGCCCTAATGTTGAGCGAGCAGATCAGTTATAGGAGCAAAGTAAATGTACATCCCCCCTCAGTTTGAAGAGTCTCGTGTTGGCGTTTTGCAAGAAGTCATTATGCGAAATCCGCTTGGGTCACTTGTCACTTGTTCGGGTGATGGGATTGACGCCAATCACCTACCTTTTGAACTTGTACTCCGCAGCGGAGCGCTTGGGGTGCTGCAGGCGCATGTGGCGCGGAATAACCCCCTATGGCATGAAGTCGCCCAGGGCAGTGAGGTGTTGGTGATATTTCGAGCTCAAGATGCGTATATATCGCCGCAATGGTATCCGAGCAAACAGGATTTCCATCAGCAAGTCCCCACTTGGAACTACCGGGTCGTGCACGCATTTGGTCGTGTGACGTTTCACGATGATGCACAGTACGTGCGTCGTGTCGTAGCAAAGCTGACCAAGTCTCATGAAGCAACTCAGCCCACACCTTGGAAAATGACCGATAGTCCCAAGGAGTACATAGATGCCATGCTGAAAAAAATTGTAGGGGTCGAGATCGAAATCACGAGGCTGGTGGGGAAATTCAAGCTCGGTCAGGATGAGGAAGCCCGTGATATCCGAGGTGCTGGCGATGCTTTGGTCTCGCGTAATGAGCGAGGAATTGGATTAGCCATGCTTGAGTGCGCTGATAATAAAGACATTTAGCATCTTCCTTCCCACTTACAAAAAGGCGCCTACTGAAATAAAGGAGCATTTCTATTCGTGACACGCTCCTCATAAAAATCGTAGGCACTTATGAATTTTCTTTGCAGTGAGGACGCCTCAGCAGAAGGTGGCTTGCTGAGGCATTTTTTTGAGATCGCTGCTTCGGGCCGGCAGGCCGGCTTACTCAGTTTGAATCACACCGAAGCCTCGTTCGACATTTGAGCGGAATTGTCTCAGGTTCCTTTTATGCATCCAGCGCTCGTCATATTGGGGGCAACTGGTGCTTGATCGGGTATGCAGAACATCGAAAGATTTCCTATTACGTATCATCGCCATACATGGGCCGGCCCATCAGTGCCTAGAGCTTCAAAAACGTTGTGAAATGGTCCTTGTGATCCAGCAGGAGCTCACGAGGCAAGATAGTCGCCACACTTCCTCGATGCTGCAATCCGTGTGATAGCACGTGTGCAAGAACCTGCTCTTTCGTCATGTTGCCTGGTTTTCCATCCTTGAAAATAAACGCAACCGGATCAGACAGTTCGATTGCAGTGATCGACTGGGTGTAGTTCACAAACCATTGATTCGCTGAAGAAAAGCACTCTTCCAGTCGACCTAGGTCTTGTTTCTGTTCGGTCAGGATGGAGTCAAATTCATCCGGTTTTCCCTGCAGTCTGGCAATGAACAGTTGGTCAACAATATTGATATGGGCTAGCCAGTAGAGTGCTTCCTCCATTTCGGTTGGAAATTTTTTTGCCGCGGGGGCTTTCAAGCACTTGAACAGTTCCTCCTCAGACCATGCCTTGTATTTGTAAAGCGAATGAAGAAGGTTCGTGGCACTCATGGCGTTCTCCTGGATTTCTAATTTTCTGGCTGCCCTGGACCTTCTGATGGGAATGCGGATAGGGCTCCTTCCCGCAGGGGGGATAGCCGTGCACGGTCGGATAGATGGGATAGTCACTATATTGACTTTTTTAGTCAATAGTTGGTAGCTTGAACGGCAAGCGACGAAAGTGGCCGTGTGGTAGCTGAGTGATGGGTGATTGGCCTGGCGCGGGTGATGTGCGACCCCTCACCATCTGCGTTTGCAGATGACGATGATCTCGCTCAACGCTTCAGAAGAAGGCCTCACATTTCACAGGAAAGGCTCACTGCAGCACTGAATTTCAGCAGGGCGCCGCCTTACGGGTGGAAGGCTCAGAAAAGGCGAGAGGGTGTCTCAAATCATGAAGTACGTCAGCACACGGACGCCTGGTAAAGAATTCGAGTTCAGCGAGGTCCTCATGGGGGCGTACGCACCGGATGGTGGGCTTTTCGTTCCTAGCAAGGTTCCTCGCTTCAAAAGCGATGATCTCCTGAAGCTTGAATGGCTACCATTTCACGAACTGGCACGTCATGTGATCGAGCCGTTCCTAGGTGACTATATCCCTCAAAATGAACTGTCTCGAATTCTTGAGGAGACATTTGACCGTTTTAAAAGTAACGCCGTTGCGCCGCTCTATCAGACGGCTACCAATGAGTGGGTATTAGAACTATTCCATGGTCCGGCAGGGGTCTATCAAGACTTCGGTCTCCAATTGATGTCTCGTCTGGTTGAATACTCTTTACTAAAGTCCGGAAAGAAAGCGCTTGTCGTTGGCTGCACTGGTGGAGACACCGGTGTCGCGGCCATCAAAGCCTTCAATGGCATGGAAGGTGTGACTGTGATTGTTCTGCATCCTTCCAGAGGAATAACAGATGAACATCGGCGTCGCTTATTAGGCGCTGCCGAAGAAAATGTTGTAAATATCTTGGTTGAGGGTGATTACGCCGATTGTCATCAGCTGTGCGAAAAATTTCACAGAGGCATTAACGAAACAGGTCAACAATTAATATCTTTCAATTCGGTGAGTTGGGTGAGGGTGCTGGCGCATCTGTCCTTCTACTTCTACTCGTCGCTTCAATTAGGTGCGCCTAAAAGAGAGGTGGCGTTCAGTGTGCCTACCGGAAATTTTGGTGCTCTCTATGCAGGCTATATTGCAAGGGAAATGGGGTTGCCCATCAGGCAGCTAATTGTAGCAACGAATACCAATGCGGGTTTGCATGACTTTCTTCAGTCTAACCTCTATAGGCGTAATGAGATTCGTATTACCAACACGCCTTGCATGAATGTGTCGTTAGCCTCTAATTTCGAGCGGCTGCAATGGAGCATTCTCAATAGGTGCAGTGATAAAGTGGCTAGAAATATGGAGCTACTAGAGACGGATGGCCAAATTCAACTGGAACAGGATGAGTGGTTAGAGGCGCGAAAGCTATTTGATTCTTTGGCGGTAGAGGATGCAGAGGCATTTTCCTGTATTCATGAAGTCTTTGTTAAAAGTGGTTACTTGATCAGTCCTAATACCGCGATTGGATTACGAGCTGCGCGAATTAACAGGCGTAGCTTACTGACACCAATGATCTGCTTGGCCACGACGCATCCTTCAAGCTCTGCCTCAGTTCTGGCTGAAGCCGATGTTCAATCTCCAATGAGTGTGGTGAGTGCTCACCCCTTCTCTAATGACGAATGCATTTCAATTTCCAATGATGTTGGCATCCTTACGGAACTCATCAAGACGATATCCCAAGACACGAAGTCTCGCTCGCTATAATCCTGGAGTTAGAGATGAAGCGCGTTTTAGATAAGACGGATGAAAAAATACTGGAAGAGCTTACTCGTAATGCTCGACTTGCGCATAACGACATTGCCATGAAAGTTAATTTGTCTAGGAATGCTGTCAGGCTCAGGATTGAACGGTTGGAGCGGGACGGATATATCAGGGGTTATACCATAATCAAAGGTGGGCCACCTTCCGAGGTTGCGCCAATTAATGCCCTTATTTTTGTGTATCGAAAAGACCGAATGCGTGGTGCTGAAGTAGTGCGTTCAATTGTCTCAATGCCTGAGGTCGTGTCCTGCAATGTAATGAGTGGTGACCTGGATATCGTAGTGACAGTTGAAGCGGCAAGTTCGGATTGTATTCATCGGGTCTGGAGCGACATATCCACGTTGCCAGGAGTTCTGAATACGGTTACGTCTTTTGTATTGTCTTGCACGAAGTAGGTTGCTAGGAAATCAAAACGCTCTCTCCTGCGAGCATTTTGCTCGCAACAATGATCGGTTTGCCATATTCGTATGAGCACTGCTGCAGTTTAGTATTTCAGTACCGAAAACATAACAATGAGGCCCATGTCGTGACTGAATATAAAATTGCTTTGCTTGGTTTTGGTGGTGTAAACCGTGCGTTGACGCAGCTCATTGCAGATAAGAACGAGCACTGGGCTAATGAATTTGGTTTTAAGCTAAAAATTGTTGGTGTCAGTGATCTTTACTTTGGCTCCATCATCAACAAGAACGGGTTGGATGCCCACGAATTGGCCGCAGTTCCTGCTGTAAAAGGGGGGTTTAGAACATTGCCAGCGGGCAGTGCTGAGCCTGCAAATGAGACGGTTATCCGTTTCTCGGGGGCCGATCTTATCGCCGAGGCGACGTTCACCAACCCTGTAGACGGAGAGCCAGCTACGACTTTCTGTCGCTGGGCTCTGGAAAAAGGTATCAGTGTGGTCACCACCAACAAAGGGCCGGTGGCGTTGCACGCTGAAAGCCTGAAAGCATTGGCCAGAAGCACCGGTGCCCAATTCGAGTTTGAAGGCTCGGTAATGAGCGGCACCCCCGTCATTCGTCTGGCTAAAGAGTCGCTGGCCGGCTCGGAAATCAGCGGGTTTAAGGGCATCTTGAATGGTACGTCCAATTTCGTACTTTCTAGCATGGAAGAAGGTCTCGACTTCTCTGATGCAGTCGCCAAGGCTCAGGAACTCGGTTACGCAGAAGCTGACCCCACTGCAGACGTGGAAGGGCATGATGTTCGTCTTAAAGTAGTCATTTTGGCGAATGAGCTTCTGGGGGCGAAGTTGACTCCGAGCGATGTCCTTTGCAAAGGCATCTCGGGGATCACGTCAAAAGATATCGCCGAAGCAACGAAAGCCAATGCCCGGTGGAAACTAATTGGCAGCGCGGAAAAAATGAGCAATGGCTCCATCACTGCATCTGTTAGTCCTCAATTGTTGCCTCAGGGGGACGCACTGGCCGGTGTGAGTGGTGCAACGAATGCAATTACATTTAATACAAATGTTCTGGGCCCGGTAACGGTTGTCGGAGCGGGTGCAGGTCGGTTTGAAACAGCATTCGCCTTACTCTCGGATATCGTCAGCATTCACAAGAACAAAACTAAGATAGGTAAGTGATCATGAATAGCTTGAGTCTTTCGCTCGCTGTTGATTATAAAACCATAACAGTTTTGAGTCCGTATGATGGCGCTGCAGTTGGAGAGGTGACGGACATACCCGCTTCATTTGCCACTGCGATCATTGATACGGCGAAGCTTGGTGCGCTGATTGCCAAAGAACTTCCAAGGCACGAACGTGCTCGCATACTGGAAAAAACCGCTGCTTTGGTTGAGAGCGACAAGGAGGCGTTTGCCAGTCTGATTGTTGCCGAGTCGGGAAAAACGATCAAGCAGGCGAGAAAGGAGGTTTTACGCTGCGTCAATACGCTGAAACTGTCCGCTGAGGAGGCCAAGCGTAATGCTGGCGAAGTGATTCCGTTTGACTCCTATGTAGGATCTGAGTCCCGTCAGGGATGGTTTACTCGGGAGCCTTTGGGGGTAATTGTTGCAATTACCCCATACAACGACCCACTCAACTTGGTCGCTCACAAGTTGGGGCCTGCGATCGCTGGCGGTAATGCTGTTGTACTCAAACCCTCTGAGCTCTCTCCGTTATCTGCCATTAAGCTGGTGGCTTGCCTGAACGCTGCGGGTCTCCCTCCTGCGGTCGTGTCCATTGCAACTGGGGGGGCTGCGCTGGGCAAGGCACTGGTCGCTCATCGAGCGGTACGTATGGTTTCCTTCACGGGCGGTTTTGTTACCGGTGAGCAGATCTCTCGCAATGCAGGCCTTAAAAAACTGGCGATGGATTTGGGGGGCAATGCCCCGGTTATCGTCATGGGCGATTGTGATCTGAATGAAGCCGTTGAGTCCTGTGTATCAGGCGCTTTTTGGGCGGCCGGGCAAAATTGTATCGGTACCCAACGAATTCTTGTTGAAGAGACAATATATGAGGAGTTCAAAAAGAAATTCGTTGTGAAGACAAGTGCTTTAGTCGTGGGAAATCCTGCTGACGAAAGCACGGATGTTGGGCCAATGATTACTGAAGCTGCTGCAAAACGCACTGAAGAAGTAGTTATCGAGGCAATGGATAAAGGGGCTAACCTGTTATTTGGTAATATACGCCAAGGCTCGCTTTACTCTCCGACGGTCCTGGAGAATGTTAGCCAAAGCTGTAAAGTTTGGTGTGAGGAAGTATTTAGTCCGGTTGTCATTCTTCAACGCGTGGCCTCGCTTGATGAGGCGCTGACACTGGCTAATGAACCAGAATACAGTTTGCATGCGGGTATTTTCACCAGCAATTTGAATGTCGCCATGAAAGCAGCTAAACGACTCGAAGCCGGCGGCGTCATGATTAATGACTCATCTGACTATCGTTTTGATGCAATGCCATTTGGTGGTTCAAAATACGGCAGCATGGGGCGTGAAGGTGTGCGTTTCGCGTATGAAGATATGACGCAACCAAAAGTGATCTGCTTAAACGGTGTTGGCGGAAGTTGATTAAAGGATCGATGTGAATCCCTAGGATTAAATCGGGTCCTCGGCAAGGCTCTTCTGGTCGGTAGAGCCTTGCCCAATACAACAATAAAAGGTAACAAAATGAGTGTGAATGATCTTAATCCCACACGCGTGCCATCGTCTGGTGTAACTCGAAAGAGAGACTTCAGCGCAGAAGATGCGGGCTATCAAAAGGTGCTCAAGCCTCGCCAGGTTCAGATGATTGCCATAGGGGGGGCAATCGGAAGTGGTCTATTCATGGGCGCAGGCGCACGACTCGCCGAAGCCGGACCCTCGCTTGTGTTTGTCTATGCAATCTGTGGCTTTTTTGCGTGGTTCATCATTCGGGCTATGGGCGAACTGGTGATGTATCGCCCATCCTCGGGCTCGTTCGTCTCCTATGCTCGAGAGTTCTACGGTGAGAAATGGGCTTTTGCCGTGGGATGGATGTACTGGACTGACTGGGTAATGGTTGCCATTGCAGATCTCACAGCGACAGCGCTCTACCTGAATTTCTTCAAAGCCTATGTCCCTTTCATGGGCGACATCCCTCAATGGTCCTTGGCACTGGGAGCATTGGGTTTTGTTACTGCGATTAACCTTGTCTCGGTAAAAATTTTTGGTGAACTCGAATTCTGGTTTGCCCTGATCAAGGTGGCTGCATTAACGACCTTCCTTGGGATCGGCATTTACATGGTGCTGTTCGGCACTCCGCTGCCAGGCCATGAGGTCGGATTCAAACTGATTTCTGACAATGGCGGTTGGTTCCCATCAGGCCTCTTGCCCGCCGTAATCATGATCCAGGGGGTGATATTTGCGTATGGCAGTGTGGAGTTGGTTGGTACTGCAGCTGGCGAAGCCCAAGACGTCGCTACAGTCATGCCGAAAGCCATTCGGGCAGTTGTTTTCCGCATTATTGTTTTTTACGTTGGTTCTGTATTGCTGTTGGCAATGCTGCTCCCCCACACAGCGTACTCGGCGGGGGTAAGCCCGTTTGTGACTTTCTTCGGCTCGCTGGGGATCAAGGGTGCAGACGCGATTATGAACATGGTCTTGATTACCGCGGCCGTGTCTTCTCTGAACGCTGGCATTTACTCCACTGGCCGGGTGCTTCGCTCGCTGGCAATCAACGGATCAGCCCCTAGCTTCCTGGCCAAGATGAACCGTCAAGGTGTTCCGTTCGCTGGCATCATGCTGACGACCGTTGCTTCACTAATTGGTGTCGTACTTAACGCCATTGTTCCGGGGGAAGCCTTTGAAATCGCGCTGACACTCACTGCCGTTATGTTGATCGGTTCGTGGTCAACAATCGTCCTGTGTCAGATCAAGCTCTTCAAATACTCCCAGCAAGGTGATCTGGAGCGTCCGGGGTTTCGAATGCCGTTTGCGCCTTACAGTGGTTACGCGACTTTGGGGTTCTTCGGTTTGGTTCTGGTTCTTATCGCATTCGATTATCCCGTAGGTACGTACTCGATTGCTTCGCTGCCGTTTTATGCCACCGCCCTTGTTGTTGGTTGGTACATGGTTCGTGGCCGTGTTCGTGCAATTGAGAGTGGTGAATTAGTCTTTGACGAAAATCAAGAATTGGTCCGAGCAGATCAGACCAACCGTCCTTCTTTCACTCACCTTCAGAATCAATGACACCCAACAAAAAATAACTTTGGAGGAAATAGACATGCGTCCTGACAAAAAGAATCTGTCCACACTTTCGGCGGCTACACTCGCAGTTCATGGTGGTAACGTAACCGACACCACTACTGGTGCTGTTCGCACTCCGCTGGTAATGGCTAACTCTTATCTCTTGCCTGAAGATCCGGCCACGATGGACTGGTCTAGCCCAGACGGCCTTGTGTACACGCGGAACCAGGGGCATAACCAGGTATGCCTTGAAAAGAAACTTGCTGCACTCGAAGGCTGCGAGGCTGCGGTTGTATTTGCTACCGGCGTAGCCGCTTTGCATTCAGTGTTTTTCTCTTTCTTGAAAAGCGGTGACCACGTCATTGTCAGTGATATTACGTATCAGGCTGTATGGCGTCTTTTCGCGGAGCTTTTGCCTGAGCGTTATGGCATTGAAGCCACATTTGTCGACGTAGGTGACCTAGAGGCTGTTCGCCAAGCGATCCGCCCTAATACCAAACTGATCCATACCGAGACGATTGCTAATCCAACCACTAAGGTTGCAGATATCGCTGCGCTGGCTGAAATTGCCCATGCACACGGGGCACTGATTTCCGTCGATGCTACTTTCACTCCACCTCCGTTTTTCCGTGCCAGTCAGCACGGGGTCGACCTGGTCGTCCACTCTCTGACGAAGTATATCAATGGCCATGGTGATGCCATGGGCGGGGTGGTTATCGGTTCCACTCAGATGATTACCAAGATCAAGAATGACGCTCTTGTTGACCTCGGCGCGACCATCTCTCCATTTAACGCCTGGATGATAATGCGCGGTTCAGTCACGCTGCCTCTGCGACTGAAACAACTTCTAAATACGGCTGAAAAATTGGCTGAGTTTCTCAATTCGGATGATCGTATAGCCTATATCTACTATCCGGGGCTTCCGTCCCACCCGCAGCATGAACTAGCCCGTCGGCAATTTGCAGGCAAGGGATATGGGGCGATGATGGCTTTTGCAGTAAAGGGCGATCCGGATACTCAGAATCGGTTCGTTTCGAATCTGCGCATCATCACTTCTGCAGTATCCCTCGGGCACGATGAGTCCCTCATCGTTCATGTGGGTGCGGAAGGCCGAGGCGGCTTTGACAAGTACCCTGAAGAGTTCCGTACCTACGGTCACCTTCGGTTTTCGGTGGGGCTCGAAGATCCGGACGATTTGATCAAAGATATTTCCCTGGCCTTGGACGAGACATTCAAATGATCTGAACGCAAAAAAATTGGTGGCACCTTTAGCGTTGGATGTACGGCATTGCTCAAAATATGGTCTGGTCGGTAACCCTCCTTTGCCCCCGTACCAGCGGGGGCTTTTTTAAGAGCCCGATCCATTGTTTTTATTTTCAGGGGCGCGGCCCCAATACTTGTAGGTTGTATTCGTCTTGGTCGTGACGGATCTTTCAATGGAGGCTTATCATGGCTTGGATATGTTTAATATTTGCAGGGGTACTTGAAGTTGTTTGGGCTTTCTCCATGAAGCAATCTGAAGGTATGACCAAGCTTGGGCCGTCTGTTGTTACCTTGGTCATGCTAATGGCAAGTTTTGCGCTCCTATCATTTTCCATGAGAAGTCTACCGCTTGGTACTGCTTATACAATTTGGACTGGCATTGGTGCTGTTGGCGCGTTTGCAGTGGGTATCATCTTTCTAGGGGAACCTGCCAGCCTTATGCGAGTTGTCGCAGCTGTCTTAATTGTCAGCGGTCTTCTAATGATGAAGCTGGCTTCAGCTTGATTTTTTCTGTTTCGGTTAGAAAATAAATGATAAGAGTTGGAGTGACGCCTCAGCATTTCCTGAGGGGGTTCATGCGCTGATTTTTTGTTTACCTTTGCAAAGCAGGTTTTCAGTCAAGCAGATTGCTCTCTGTTACGAGCGGTTTGCTCATAACATTGATCTGTTTGCCATATTTGGATGAGCGAGCCATCGGCGTACTATCAGTGTCCAGTACCAGGACATGAGGTCTTGATTATGAGTGAATATAAAATTGCTTAGGAGGTGTATAGCTAAATTTCTATTGCCGTTGATTGCGTAACGCTTGCCACAGCTCTTAAATGGGTGTGCAGTAATGCAACTATTGCGGGGGTTTATATCCGAAATGTAGTTGCCGAAAGAAGAATCGTTAAAGTCGTCAAATCGTTCACTGCCCTTAATCAAACTACAACATCTAGGGATTCTCATATGATTTCGCTTCGAAAGCTCTTCGTGTTAGCACTTTTCCCACTTTGCGCAAATGTCGCTCTGGCCAAGGAGTACAAAGAACTGCGTTTTGGCGTTGATGCTTCTTACGCACCATTCGAATCTAAAGCCGCAGATGGTAGTCTTACGGGGTTTGATATCGATCTGGGTAATGCAATCTGTGCCAAATTGAAGGTCAAATGTACGTGGGTCGAGAGCGATTTCGACGGCACGATTCCTGGCCTGAAGGCCAACAAATTCGATGGCATTCTCTCTTCCATGACGGTGACCCCAGCCCGCGAGAAAGTCATTGACTTCTCAAATGAGCTGTTCTCCGGCGCAACCTCTTATGTGTTCAAGAAAAACTCTGGTCTGAGCGAAGAGGTTACTTCCCTTAAGGGCAAGACCGTAGGCTATTTGCAAGGAAGTATCCAGGAAGCCTATGCCAAAGCGGTTCTGGATAAGGCTGGTGTCAAAACTCAGGCCTATCAGAACCAGGATCAGGTTTACTACGACCTGGTTTCCGGTCGCCTCGATGCGGCGATCCAGGACATGCTGCAAGCTCAGCTGGGTTTTTTGAATTCCCCCCAAGGCACTGGTTATGAAGTCAGCAAGCCCGTTGACAGCGAGTTACTGCCAGCCAAAACAGCTATTGGTATCTCTAAAGGTAACAAAGACCTCAAGGCCTTTTTGGATAAGGGCATCCAAGCGTTACACGATGACGGTACCTATGACTTAATCCAGAAAAAACACTTCGGTGATCTGAATCTCTATAGCGGCAAGTAAGGCCCGGGTGCCCGTCCTTGGGGCGGGCGCTTTATTATCGCGATAGGTTCCTGAATTATGTTCGAAATACTGTTGCAGGCCCTCGGGCTCTCCATATACAGCATGAAAGGGTTCGGTCCTCTGTTGCTGGAGGGCGCCTGGATGACCGTCAAGTTGTCAATACTCTCGCTGCTGTTGAGCGTGCTGCTTGGTCTTATCGGGGCCAGTGCCAAACTTTCCAGTGTCAAACTCCTGCGAATCCCAGCACAGCTCTACACTACCCTGATTCGCGGGGTGCCGGACCTAGTGCTGATGCTACTGATCTTTTACAGCCTGCAAACCTGGTTGACCGGGATCACGCAGGCACTGGATTGGGAATACATAGAGATCAATCCGTTTGTTGCCGGGATCATCACGCTGGGGTTTATCTACGGGGCCTATTTCACTGAGACTTTTCGCGGGGCGATGCTAGCCGTGCCCCGTGGACAGGTGGAAGCGGCCACCGCCTATGGCTTAAGTCGCACTCAGCGCTTTCGCTTTGTGGTCTTCCCGCAAATGATGCGTTTTGCTTTACCGGGTATTGGTAATAACTGGATGGTCATCCTCAAAGCCACTGCACTGGTGTCGATCATAGGCCTTGCTGACTTGGTAAAGGCAGCCCAGGACGCTGGTAAAAGCACCTATCAATTGTTCTATTTTCTGGTCTTGGCAGCGCTTATTTATTTGGTGATTACCAGTACTTCAAACTATGTCTTGCGTTGGTTGGAACGGCGTTATGCGGCAGGTTCCCGGGAGGCTGTACGATGATCGAACTCTTGCAGGATTACTGGAAGCCTTTTCTCTATAGCGACGGCCACCAGATCACGGGGCTAGCCATGACTTTGTGGTTGCTCAGTGCCTCAATCTTCATCGGATTTTTGGTGTCGGTCCCGTTATCCATTGCCCGGGTTTCATCCAAGTGTTACCTACGCTGGCCCGTACAGTTCTACACCTACCTGTTTCGGGGAACGCCGCTCTATATCCAGTTGCTGATTTGCTACACCGGGATCTACAGCCTGGCTGCAGTTCGTGCACAACCGGTGCTCGATGCATTTTTTCGCGACGCGATGAACTGCACCATCCTTGCGTTTGCGCTGAACACCTGCGCTTACACCACGGAGATTTTCGCCGGAGCAATTCGCAACATGGCCCATGGCGAAGTCGAAGCTGCGAAGGCCTATGGCCTGACAGGTTGGAAGCTCTATGCCTACGTGATCATGCCATCGGCGCTACGTCGCTCGTTGCCGTACTACAGCAACGAAGTAATTCTGATGCTGCATTCGACCACCGTGGCCTTCACTGCAACCGTCCCGGACATTCTGAAAGTTGCTCGCGACGCCAACTCGGCGACCTTTCTGACCTTTCATTCGTTCGGTATTACTGCGCTGATTTACTTGGTGGTTACCTTCGCGCTTGTCGGACTATTCCGCATCGCCGAGCGCCGTTGGTTGGCTTTCCTTGGTCCGGCTCATTAGGGCTTGGTACTCCATATGGCCGCTCATTAGGCCTCGGGCTTTGTCGCCGGCTGTCACAGCTGCACAGCGACGCCACATTTTCCCTTAGAGGATGATTGCGCACATGTACAAATTGACTGTTGAAGAACTGCACAAGAGTTACGGTAACCACGAAGTACTCAAGGGCGTATCTCTGAAAGCCAAAACTGGTGATGTGATCAGTTTGATCGGCGCCAGTGGGTCAGGCAAAAGTACCTTCCTGCGCTGCATCAACTTTCTCGAAACACCCAATGACGGAGCCATGAGCCTGGACGGCAAGCAGATTCGCATGGTCAAAAACCATCATGGCATGCAGGTGGCCGATGCCGCTGAGTTGCAAAGGCTGCGCACCCGTCTAGCCATGGTCTTCCAGCACTTCAATCTGTGGGGCCACATGACCGTTCTGGAAAACATCACGATGGCCCCGCGCCGGGTGCTGGGTGTCAGCAAAAAAGATGCCGAAGATCGTGCCCGACGTTATCTGGACAAGGTGGGGCTGCCAGCGCGCGTTGCGGAGCAGTTTCCAGCATTTCTCTCTGGCGGTCAGCAACAGCGAGTGGCGATTGCACGAGCATTAGCGATGGAGCCGGAAGTTCTGCTGTTCGACGAACCGACGTCGGCGCTGGATCCTGAACTGGTGGGCGAAGTACTAAAGGTGATTCAGGGCCTGGCCGAAGAAGGCCGGACCATGATCATGGTGACCCACGAAATGAGCTTTGCCCGCAAGGTGTCGAGCCAGTTACTGTTTCTGCATCAAGGCCGAGTCGAGGAGCAGGGTGGGGCAGAGATTCTGGATAACCCGCGCAGCGAGCGCCTTCAACAATTTCTGTCTAATGGACTGAAGTGAATAGAGTTAACAATGAAAAGGAAGGAAAAAAATCCCGATTTTTCACGAACATTGGGGCGTATTGATGAGGCTATCATTGACGTATTACGCCATGACGGGCGCATCACGTACCAGAAACTAGCAACACTTGTGCACCTGACCGCAAGCCCTTGCCAGGAACGCGTACGCAAGTTGGAGAGGCTAGGGGTGATTCGCGGTTATGGTGCGTTCATCGATGTGCAAAAGGTCTCACCGGGATTGTCACTACAGGTATTGGTCGCTATATCGAGCCAGAATCGGCGCACTGCACAAAAAGCCTTCGAAGCATGTGTAGATAGCTGTTCTCAGGTCTTGGAATGCCATCTTATCAGTGGTCCGTTCGACTACAGCCTGCGTATGCACTGTACAGATATGAAGCACTATCGTGCGCTTACGGAAGTTTGGTTGGAGAATGAGGACCTGTGTATCGACAAACTGGTTGCCTACCCTGAATTGGCTGTTGTTAAACATTCGTCCACACACCACGACTAGCGGTGTAGTGTAAAAGATACGGGCTACGCATGAGATGAACTGGCGCAGGTCTTAATGGCCTGCGGTTGGAGTTAAATAATAAAAACAGAAATTTTTAATCTCGGGTAAATTTCCAATGACTGTCCACTTAAGGTTCAGCCACAAAGTTCTGCTCGCCGCATCGCTCGTAGTCATTGCAGCATTCTCATTATTCACACTGTACAACGATTATTTTCAGCGTGACGCTATACATACAAACCTCGAAAGCCACCTTGAGGGGATGAGCAAAATTGCTGCAAGCAATGTCCAAGCTTGGCTGTCTGGACGTGTTTTGCTGATAGACACCGTCGCTCAGACTGTTGCCAGCGACAATACGCCGGACAGTGTGGTGCGCCTGCTGGAACAGAAGACGCTGCTTTCAACATTTAACTTCACCTATCTTGGGGGTATCGACGGCAGCTTTGCGATGCGACCAAAAGACGAATTGCCCGCCGATTATGACCCGCGTACCCGGCCTTGGTACAAGGATGCGATGGCAGCTGGTGGTACGACTTTGACTGAGCCGTACCTGGATGCATCCACTGGCCAGTTGATGATGACCATCGCTACTCCGGTTCACCATGGAAACCAACCTCTCGGTGTGGTCGGTGGTGACCTGACTTTGGATACCCTGGCGAAAATTGTCAGTTCGCTCGATCTGGGCGGCATCGGTTATGCCTTCCTGGTCAGTGCCGACGGCAAGATACTTGCTCACCCGGATAAAGACTTGGTGATGAAAAATCTTATCGATATCTATCCGCAAGACACACCCGCTATCAGCACCCATTTCAGTGAGACTGAGCAGGCGGGTGTTCCTTATATTCTGATGTTCTCGCCGATCAAGGGGCTGCCCTCGGTCAACTGGTATATCGGTTTGTCCATCGACAAGAAAAAAGCCTACCAGGCGTTAGGCGATTTCCGTGCTTCAGCTATTTTCGCCACTCTGATTGCCGTGCTAATCACGTTGCTTCTACTGGGCATGCTAATCCGCGTACTGATGCAACCTCTGAGGTTAATGGGCAAAGCCATGCGCGATATAGCCCAGGGGGAGGGGGACCTGACCCGACGTTTGGCCGTGCATTCTCAAGATGAGTTTGGAGAATTGGCCAGCGACTTCAACCTTTTCGTGGAGCGAATCCAACATTCAATACGCGAAGTCTCATCAGCGACCGAACAAGTCAACGAAGTGGCAAAGCGAGTGATGTTTGCCTCCAGCTCATCCATAGCAAATTCCGACGAACAGGCCAATCGCACCAACAGCATTGCAGCAGCGATCAACGAGCTGGGTGCAGCCGCTCAGGAAATCGCGTGTAATGCCGGTGATGCCTCACTTCAGGCGTCAGATGCACGCCTTCAGGCTGAGGGTGGCCGGCAAGTGGTAGCTCAGACGATCAACGCCATGAACGAGTTGTCAGGAAAAATTCGTGCATCCTGCAGCAACATAGAGACGCTTAATGGTAAGACGGTGAGCATTGGTCGGATCCTTGAAGTGATCAAGGGCATTTCCGAACAGACCAACCTACTAGCGCTCAACGCCGCTATCGAGGCTGCGCGGGCGGGCGAGGCAGGTCGCGGTTTCGCTGTGGTGGCGGATGAAGTACGCAGTCTTGCCTACCGCACTCAGATATCGGCACAAGAAATTCATACGATGATTGAGGAGCTTCAGGTCGGCGCTCGTGAGGCGGTTTGCACCATGAGCGAAAGCGAGCGCTATAGCCATGAAGGTGTGGTTATCGCCAACCAGGCTGGCGAGCGACTAGGGAGCGTTACTCAGCGTATTGGCGAAATTGATGGCATAAATCAGTCTGTAGCCACTGCTACTGAAGAGCAGACCGCTGTAATCGACTCGTTGAATATGGACATCACCGAGATCAAATCCCTCAACCAAGAAGGCGTGGAGAATCTCCAGGCCACCTTGCTCGCCTGTGATGACCTTGAGCAACAAGCCAGCCGACTCAAACATCTGGTGGATAGCTTCCGTACTTAAGTTGAATACATCGAACGCTGTTGATTATTAATAGTTTTTCCTGCTCAGTGGGAACCCCGAGTTCTTGATACTGAGGGCCCATTGAGCAAACTGAATCGCATCGCGTTTCGGATGTATCTCCTTGCCTTAAACGAGGCCAACTCAAAAAGCTATGAGCAAATCGAACTACTTCGAGGCATTAAAATTCAATCACTCGATCAACAATATCCGACCTTTACGTGACCCGGGTTAACGATGGAACGAACTACACATAATGCTGCCTTTCTCAATCGGGTGATTCACCTACAAGCATCGTTCCTCGCAGGCCTGGGCGGAAACGAAAAGCCTATCTCACGTTTTTGTCGGAGCTAAGTGTTCATGCGCGTGAATTTCTGCGTAATAGACTTCAGTGTCAACCAAGTGATATCGAGGACTTGCTACAAGAAACATTCTTGGCCGTGTATAGCAGGCGCGAAACGTACCTCCCAGATCAACCAGCGACGGCTCAGGTATTTGCCATTGTGCGCTACAAACTCGCTCGAGGTGGGCGCGTCATGATGCGTTTCACGACTCGCTAGACAATACAGCTGCCTGCCAGTGATTGAGCAGAGTTTGCAGCACTTAACGTTGATGAGCTTTATATCCTCGCACTTTGCAGGCGAGCCTCCCTTACATGAAACAGGTGAAGTCCATGACCGTTCGACCCATGCTGCCGGGTATCCGTGCCATTGAAGCTGAAATGATTGAGTTGCGCCGTCAGCTTCATGCTTATCCGGAGCTCAGCCTTAAGGAGTTCAAAACCTCAGATCTGGTTGCTGCCAAGCTCGAGTCGTGGGGGTTTGAGGTGCATCGTGGTTTTGGGGGGACTGGTGTTGTAGGGCGTTTTCAGCAAGGTTGTGGAAGTAAGGTCATTGGTATTCGGGCAGATATGGATGCACTGCCGATTCAGGAGCAGACCGGATTGCCTTATGCGAGCCAGCATCCAGGCGCCATGCATGCCTGTGGTCATGACGGCCATACTGCAATGCTGCTGGCTGCCGCGCAGCACCTAGCCAACAGCCGGCAGTTCGACGGTACGCTGGTGGTCATCTTTCAGCCCGCCGAAGAAAGCGATGGGGGCGCGCAGAAAATGCTGGATGATGGTCTCCTGGAGCGATTTCCCTGTAATGCGTTGTTCGGTATGCACAACATGCCTGGGTTGCCAGTAGGGAAGTTGGGTTTTCGGGCCGGACCGTTCATGGCCTCCACCGATACGGTTGAAATTCGAATTGATGGTACGGGCGGGCATGGCGGAATGCCACATAAAGCCATTGACCCCATACTTACTGGAGGGGCAATTGTCATGGCACTGCAGAGTATTGTGTCGCGCAATACGGATCCTCTGGAGACGGCGGTGATCACTGTGGGCTCCTTTCATTCTGGTGAGGCGCCCAATGTCATTCCGGGGCATGCAGTACTCCAACTATGTGTGCGCGCCTTGAAGCCTAACGTTCGTGCCGACCTTCTCAAGCGGATTGTCCAGGTTGCCCAAGCTCAAGCGCTTAGCTTCGGTGCCAGTGTCAGTGTGGAGGTTGATAGGGAAGAATCATTGCCACCCTTGATCAATGATCCTCAGCTTACTGCGTTTGCCCGACAGGTCGCTGTTGATTGGTTGGGTGAAGAGGGGGTGATTCAAGACATGGCACCTATTGCTGCCAGTGAAGATTTTGCAGTGATGCTTGAGCATTGTCCTGGCAGCTATCTCTTTATCGGTAATGGTGATGGGGAAGGGGGGTGCATGGTGCATAACCCTGGGTACGACTTCAACGATGACTGCCTGGGGACGGGGGCTAGTTACTGGGTTCGGTTAGTTGAACAATTTCTGGTTTGAGCTGGTTGAGATCAGGTGCAGTACTTACCCGATCCAGTAGCATTTGTGAGTGAGAGACAGGAGCAGCACAGTCACCAGCGCAATGATCGCGGCACTGGTGAAAACCAGGGATTGCCTCCCCGGCAAGCCCCCCATGAATAAAGAAAGTAACTGTCCGGAAAAAATCGCAATTGAACGGTACGCAAGGTTACGTTCCATCTGAAATACGTCACTCTGCTCAACGGTCATGTGGTTGTCGGTCCAGGCCAGGAACGTTGAAGTGCTTCATTCAAAAAGCGGGTGAAGGCTTGCACCCGAGCGGTATGTCTCAGGTCCTGATGGGTGAGGACCCACAGTCCCGTTTTGAGGGCGTTGAGTCCTACGAACGGGACCCGCTCTAGCCCGGGGGTTGAATCGCCCAAATAGCAGGGAAGTGCGGCTATTCCCAAGCCCCCCAGCGCTGCTTGCCTAAGGGTGACCAAAGAGTCGGCCTTGAAAACAATGGACGTTGCAGGAACGCTGGCACGCAGCCATTTTGCAATATCCATTTGACCAAGTGCGAGATCCGGGGCAAGCCATCGATTGAAGTGCGCTGGATCAACGCTCCCATGACGCTGAGAAAATCCCCTGGCAGCGTAAACGGCAAACCCGACATCGGCGATACGCCTACCGATCAATGCGTCGGGAGGACTGTCACTGGTTCGTATTGCTACATCTGCATGCCGTTGGGCCAGATCGCTGATGAAATTGCCGGTGGTGACTTCAAGTGATATCTCGGGATGGAGTTCACTGAATCCTCCAAGTGCCTCCGGTAAAATGGATGCCATTAAAGTATCGCAGGTGGTAATGCGGAGTATGCCCTCCAATCGCAGATCCTTGCCTTCGAGTTTGCGGGACAGTTCGCTGACGGCGATATTCATGATTTGTGCTGTCTGCAGTAATTCTTCTCCGGCGTCAGTCATTGTGTAGCCGGTCGAGAGGCGATCAAATAGTCGAAATGCATGAAGTTTTTCGAAGGCATTGATACGCCTCAGCACGGTGGTGTGATTAAGATGAAGTGCGCGTCCGGCGGCGGCAAAAGACTTGTGTTCGGCAACGGCAAGTATCAGGCGCAGATCGTCCCAGTCCCAAGTGTGCATATATGCAGTCCGTAATAGCTAAATTGCAGATTGTAGGGTTGCTGATTACTCGCAACAATATATTCGGAAGGCAGCGCAACGTGCGCTGTCAGTGTTATTTTGGAAGTTGTATGGACGATTTTAAAGGTATATCCTATGGTGTTTTATTGCTTCGCCTGACAGCTGGTATTGCGTTGCTTGCGCACTCTCTGTATTTAAAGGTTTTCGTTTTTACAATGTCAGGTACTTCAAGTTTTTTTGAGTCGATTGGCTTGCCGGGTGTGTTGGCGTGGCTGGTTCTCGGAGTTGAGGTCACCACGGGTGCAATGCTGGTGCTGGGCTTTAAAACTCGCTATGCGGCCTTGGCGGCCATTCCTGTTTTATTGGGTGCCACCTGGGCGCACTCGGGTAATGGCTGGCTGTTCAGCAGTACCGGCGGGGGCTGGGAGTACCCGGCATTCTGGACGGCGGTGCTGATTGCTATCGCGCTGTGTGGCGATGGTGCTTATGCCCTAACGCCGCAGCGTGCATCGGATAAAAATGCCGCCAGCTGAAAGACGGAACAGACGTCCTGAAAAAACCATGACCGCTGCCCAGGCCGAAGCTCCGTTGCCAACTGAACTCTGGTGCGGTTTTTGGCCAACTGGCGGATCAGTGCAACTGCGCAATGAAAAGCCACCCTGATGAGGTGGCTTTTCATCACATGCTATGGGCCTCTTGCTTTAGTCGACCAGTATTCGAATGTTTGAGGTGCCCCACATGGTGTAAACATCGGCGAGCAGTGCACCGTTATTGATGTCTTCCAATTCAGCTTGTGTAATCTCGGCATCGCCTTGTTTGCCATAGAGCGTTACGGTATCGCCGGGCTTGACGTTTTTTATGTCGGTCACATCTACCATAACTGTGTTCATCGAGATTTTTCCGACCGTGGGCACTTTCACGCCATTGATAACGACAAAAGACTTGTTGGTAAACACTCGGCGGTAGCCATCTGAGTAACCTACTGGGATGTTGGCGAGCCTGGAGTCTCGAGTCAGTGTGAGCGTGCGGTCATAACCCACTGTGTTTCCGGCAGGATAGGTGTTGACCGCAGCAACCTTGCTTTTAAGTGACATGACGCGTTTCAGCTCGGCGCGGCCGATCAAATCGCCGTAAAGTGCTCCGCCCACGCGCACCATGTCCAAGTGGGTTGCCGGGACGTCAAGCGTTGCGAACGAGTTGGCACAATGAACGGTAATTTCGTCACGGTTCAAGTGTGCTGTCTTGATGATCCAGTCCTGCTCCGACATGAACTTGTCATAGGCCTCCATGACGAAGGCCTTATCCTCGACGGCGAAGTGCGTCATGATCCCGGTGACCTTCAGTCCCTTCATTGAGGTGATTTCCAGCACGTCTTTTTTGCCCTGCTCGGTGGCAAGCTCCAAGCCATTCCTACTCATGGCGCCCGCATTGGTAACGAGATGAATTTTGATGGGCTTGCCATTGTGTTCTGCCAGCGTGCTGATGGCTTGGGCTACCTGTGCATTGCCGATAAGCTCTTCAATGTCATAAGGCAATGCGCTGACGATTTCTCCCTCCGTGGCTTGCCGAACGCGAATTATTTTTCCTGTGTAGCCCTCTTTTCTGGCAATTCGCGCTTCTTCATTACTCGCAATGCCGATGCAATTAATGCCCGCTTCCATGATCGTCGGAATCAATAATGCGATGCCGTGGCCATAAGCATCTGCTTTCATCACGGCGCACAAGCTACTGCCTTTCGATAATCTGCTTTTTACGAATTCTATATTTTGCTTGAAAGCAGATTTACTGATCTCTAACCAGGCGTTTGTTTGGGATATTGTTGCATTTACGTCCTGCTTGAAGTTGTACTCCTGTAGCAGCGGTGCAGCGACAGCCTGAGTGCCAAGTGCAATGAAACCTACTGCGGCAAAGTGAGAAAATGTTGTTTTCATTATTTCATCCTTTGAATGCTTTTTTGCAGGGGAAGTTGGTTTCGTGTTATTCGCTCAATGCTACACCTTCAATGCACAGGTGCCAGTTGGCAAATGGCTTGTTGCATTGAGCGTTTTGCTTGTTGTAGCAAGCTAACTGCTCGTGCGGGTTGTTCTGAAGTTAGTGTCTTTGCTGTTCTTCCAGGTGGGCGGGTGGTGTGGGAGCAGTTCGTGAGAGGGGAGGTAAGTGATGACTCTTTTCACTTGTCGGACGGTGACCTGTTCCAGCCAGCCCTTGAGTCAACGCCGGCGTCACACGCTTCTATTGGATTAGGCCCCATGCCCTTGGCTGCATGGGACCACTTCAAGGCTTCAATTGCTCTCTTGTCTTCCCGTCACTCTCCATCCCTCAACACAACGTTTACACTTAACGGCTCCGTACTCTCGAAGGAATCTCCCCGGTGAACGTCAACGACGCCAGTTTCGAAGAACTGCTCAACGCTTTGCATGACGGCGTCTACATCACTGATGGCGACGGCAAGACGCTGAAGGTCAATCAAGCCTATGAGCGCCAGACCGGGCTCAGTGGTGCTGATCTCATCGGCCGATCCATGCAGGAGCTGGTGAAGGAGGGCGTCCTCTCGCAATCGGCCACACTGCGTGTATTGCATGAAGGTCGGCCGGTGTCGGTGATGCAGAGCCTGAGTCAGGGCAAGAAATTGCTAGTCAGCGCCACGCCGATTCTCGACGCTGATAACCGGATTTCATATGTTGTCAGTACCGTACGCGACATGACCGAACTGCTGCGCATGAAACACGAGCGCGATGAGTTGCAACAGCTTAAACAACTGCGCAACAGCACCGCCAAACTTCATGCTGGCCAACGAGACAATCTTTTGCGTTCTCCGCTTATGGCCGATCAGGAGGTTTCAGGCCGCGTCTTCTCGCTGGCCCGGCAGGTTGCCAGTAGCTCGGTGAAGGTTCTGCTTCAGGGAGAAACCGGCGTCGGAAAGACCCTTGTAGCGCAATTCATCCACAACGCCAGTCCACGGGCCAGTGAACCATTTCTCGCGCTCAACTGCGGTGCACTGCCCGAGAATCTGATTGAAGCCGAGCTGTTTGGTTATGCGCCTGGAGCGTTCACAGGCGCAGGCCCCAAAGGCAAGCGCGGCCTGTTGGAATTGGCGCATCACGGAACATTGTTTCTCGACGAAATTGGTGATTTGCCACTGCCGGTGCAGGTCAAGTTACTCAAGGTTATCGAAGAAAATCGCTTCATTCCTGTCGGCGGCCTGGAGTTGAAGGAGGTCGATGTGCGCATCATTAGTGCCACCCACCACGACCTCAAGCGTCTGGTGGCAGACGGTCGTTTTCGGGCTGATCTGTATTACCGGCTCAACGTGGTGCCGATCAACATTCCAGCACTGCGCGAGCGTCGTGAGGAGATTCTGCCGCTTCTAAACTACTACCTCGATAGATTCAATGTCCGTTATGAACGCCAGGTTCAATGGAGTCTCGAAACCCTCGACCTGATGTGCGACTACACCTGGCCTGGCAACATCCGTGAGTTGATCAACATCGTCGAACGGTTGGTGGTGACCAATCAAACCGGGACTATTGAGGCGCTGGACATGCCTGAGGAGATCCTCA
Source organism: Pseudomonas grandcourensis (assembly GCF_039909015.1). Taxonomy (NCBI): domain Bacteria; kingdom Pseudomonadati; phylum Pseudomonadota; class Gammaproteobacteria; order Pseudomonadales; family Pseudomonadaceae; genus Pseudomonas; species Pseudomonas grandcourensis. The sequence continues at coordinate 4,449,770 of NZ_CP150919.1, read as the reverse complement.
ACCTCAACCCGCTGAATACCGATGACAGCCGCTTACCGCTGCGCAAGGTGTTGGAAAACGCCGAGCGCAGTGCGATTCGTGCCGCGCTGCGTGTGCACAAGACCACGCGCCTGGCGGCCAAGGCGTTGGGCGTGAGTCAGGCGACTGTGGTGCAGAAAATGAAACGCTGGGAACATTCTGATTAGGATTTTAATCAGCCCCGAATTAATCGATCAGAAAACTAATCGGGACTGACCGGTAAAAAACCCTCTTTTTTCGTGTGAATCGCGCAAAGGCCCACGCCACAGGGCTTTGCGGGTATTGGCACGTCTTTCGCTATCTCATATGGCACGTCTTCCAATAAAACAACATCCACTGGACGAGCACTATGAACATCTCTGCTTTCAAAATCGCCAACAAACTGATCACTGGACCGGCTGCTATCGAGCAGCTTGCCACTGAACTGAATCGCCTCAATGTCAAAAACCCGCTGATCGTGACAGACGCCGTTCTGGTCCAGTCCGGCACTGTGGACTTGGCGCTGGCACAGTTGGGGGGGCGCTGTTACGGCATTTTCGATCAGGTCAAACCGGAACCTGAAATTGCCATTGTTGAGGACTGTACCCGCACCTATCGCGAGGGCAGTCACGACGGGTTGATTGCTGTGGGTGGCGGCAGTGCAATCGACATCGCCAAAGGCGTCGCGGCGTTTGCCGGACATGAAGGCCCGCTGGCCGAACTGTTCGGTGTCGATCAGGTGAAACGCAAAGGCCCCGTGCTGATTGCCATTCCGACGACCGCTGGCACCGGTTCGGAAGTGACCAACGTGGCCATCTTTTCTGATAAGCAAGCGAAGCTGAAGAAAGGCATTGTCAGCGACTACCTGCTGCCTGACGTAGCGTTGGTCAGCCCGATCATGACCCTGACTTGTCCACGCAGTGTGACGGCGGCCAGCGGTGTCGACGCGCTGGTGCATGCGGTCGAGTCCTATCTTTCGGTGAATGCTTCGCCCATCACTGATGCCATTGCGCTGGGTGCGATCAAGCTGATCGCCAAGGCGCTGCCCAAGACTTATGCCAATCCGTCCAACCTCCAAGCCCGGGAAGACATGGCCACCGCCAGCCTGATGGCCGGCATGGCCTTCGGTAACGCAGGGGTAGGCGCAGTGCATGCGCTGGCGTACCCGTTGGGCGGCCGGTTCAACATCGCCCATGGTGTCAGCAATGCCCTGCTGCTGCCGTACGTGATGGAGTGGAACAAGATGGCCTGCGTCGAGCGCTTCCGTGACATTGCCGAAGCCATGGGCGTGCGTGTCGCCGACCTGAACGACAAGGATGCGGCGGATCAGGCTGTCAAAGCCATGGCGGATCTATGTGCCGCGGTGGATATCCCAATCGGTATGCGCAGTTTCAACGTGCCTGAGGATGCCATCCCGGCGATGGCCGAAGAGGCCAGTAAGATCGACCGCTTGATGCGCAACAACCCGCGCAAGTTGACCGCCACCGATATTGAGAAAATCTACCGCGCAGCCTACTGATCCCGAAAAGCCGCGACGCCCCAGCCTGCCGGTTCGGGCGTCTGCCATTACAAGACCAATAAAACAGGTGCACTCAATGTCCAACACTACTGCGCAACGGAGCGAAAGCCCGTACATCCCGCTGGGTCCTTTCAAGGTTCGGTTGCCGTTTGTTCACTACAAAATCGAGCTTCCGGACTACCTTCAAGGCTTGCTGATGTGTGCCGTGGATCTGGCCGCCATTCCGCTGATGACCGAACTGCTCGGCATGCCATTTGAGGTCGCACTGGCCGTCGTGATGCTCAACGGCTTGCTTTACCTCGTGCACCATTTGCTCGGTGACCCGACCGTACCTGGCTGGATCACCCCGGCGGTACCCCTGTTGATGGCTTACTGTGCTCAATTTCCAGTGGGCCCGGAGCGTGTCCACGCCTTGATTGCCTTCCAGTTGATGTTGGGGGTTTTTTCAATTGCCCTAGGGGCGACCGGGATGGCGAAGAAGGTTGTGGAATATGTGCCCTCGGCGATCAAATCCGGGATTATCGTCGGTGCCGGCTTGAGTGCGGTGATCGCGGTGTTCCAGGTTGGCGGTAAATTCAATGTGCTGCCCTGGACCATTTCCATTGCGGTCGGCATCGCCTTCTATCTGATCTTCTCCCAGCACTTCAACGAACTGAAACAGCGCAACCGCTTCTGGTGGAACTTCGCCAAGCTCGGCATCTTGCCGATCATTCTGTTGGCAGTGGTGATTGCGCCGCTGTTCGGTGAGGCGCCATGGCCAACCATTCAGTGGGGCATCAGCAAACCGGATTTCGCCGGGCTGTGGAGCAACTACACTGTGTTCGGTCTGGGCATGCCGCCACTGTCGATGTTCATCTCCGCGCTGCCGACCATGCTGGCGGTGTACATCATTGTCTTCGGCGATGTGCTCAGTGCGAAATCGCTCCTCGATGAGGCAGAAACTGTCCGCACTGATGAAGTCGTCGACTACAACGCCGATCGCTCTCACCTGATCTTCGGCGCGCGTAATGCGTTCATGAGTATCTTTGGCCCGGATGTCGCCATGTGCGGCCCAAAATGGGCGGCGATGCTGGTGGTGGTGATCGAGCGTTTTAAAGGTGGGCCGAAGGCGATGAAATCGATCATCGGCGGTGTCGGGTCGTTCCGTTGGGGGACCAACACCGGTCTGCTGTTGTTGCCGGTAGTGACTCTGGTACAGCCTATTCTCGGTGTTGCCCTGTCGCTGACGTTGCTGATCCAGGGTTATGTGAGTGTGCGTCTGGGCATCCTTGAAGCTCGTAGCCAGCGCGACTTGGGTATCGCGGGCGTGATCGGCGCGGTACTGGCGATCAAGGGTGCGAGCTGGGCATTCGGGATTGGCGTTGTGTTGTGTTTGCTGATCTACGGCAAAAACTTCTTCAAAGGCGAGGTGGATGGGACATTTGCCAAGGATCTGAAGGCGGCGGATACCAAGCCGGCCAAAGGTGCTGAGTCGCCCAAGACTACTAAGAAGGTAGCAGAAGAGGCTATGGCTGACTGACAGGCCTGAGTCGCTCAATCTGACACTATTGCGGTGAGCTTCCTCCCACAGGTTTTGTATTGATCACGTCATCTGTGATCAACACTCATCCATTTGTGGGAGGAGCCACGGGCTAACTCCAGCCATGCCCCACGAAAGAAAGTTCGCCTTGCCTTCGCCATGCGAGCGATACCTTCCAGGTTAGCGATGGTGGTCGGGTTTCTGCGATCGTGAAGCTGTTAGCGTCAAGTGTGTCGCAGAATATGCGGGGAGGAGGGTATCTCCGACAATTCGCAGTCGTACTTCCACCGAGACGAATAGACAGATACAAGCTGTCGTCTCTATGCTGGCAGCGACTTTATAAAAACAATCAAAAAAAGCCATGAACCGTACTGCTTACTTCTGCTTGCTGCGCAAGTGGCTCGCCCGGCCGCACGGCAGCCTGGTGGCACGCTATACCTTGCTGTCCGTCTTTGTGATGAGCATCGCCCTCATTATGCTGGCAGTGCTCTATGAGCAATTGGCCAAAGATTTGCTCAATCGCTTGACTGGTGAACGTCTGGACGCCCAGGCCTTGTCCACGGCGAACCGCTTGTCTTCATTTCTCGATGATCGCTTTTACCAGGTCTCGGCATTGTCCAATCACCCGAACATGCCGGGGTTTATTGCCGATCAGTCCGCGCCCGGCAGTGACGTGGAGTCTTTGCTCAAGATCGAAGCGGATTTTCCGTTCCTGTATGGCGTGCTGTTTTTCGATGAACAGGATCATTTGGTCAACGTGCTGCCGGGGCAAGCCGCCTCTGGTGAGCCCTATTGGACCAACACTCATTGGTCTATCGCCGGACTGCCGATCCAGTGGGTAGGTGATATCGAAGTGATCGGGCCATTGCTGGCTGAACCCGGGCGCTCGGGTGGCTTCTTGATCCGCAAGACCATCCGCAATGGTCGCACCGATCACCGTGTGCGCATCGCCTTGCACCTGCGCCTTGCATCACTCACCGAGTTGCTCGTCAGTGCCGGGATGAGCGGGGTGGTTGCGCCGTTGCTGCGGGTGCCAGGCGGTGCCTTTATCGACCCCACCGGGCGCGCGGTCGAGGCGCCGAATCAGTGGCGTGACGGCCCCCAGATAATTCCCGGTTGGCAACTGGTGTTCAGAGTGCAGCCTGGGGCCATCCTTAAGCCGTTGAACGATGCACGCTGGTGGTTGTACTGGATAGCTGCTGGTTTTATCGTGTTTATCCTCATAGTTTTTTTTACTCTGTCGCGACAGTTGCGCTCGCGGGTCAGCACCTTGTTACAGGGCGCTCATCAGTTGTCCATGGGCGACCTCAGTTATCGCCTGGCTGAACAGCCCCGTGACGACGAAATCAACCATGTAGCGCGGGCGTTCAATGTAATGGCCGCGCGCTTGGCGGACATGTTGGAAAACACTGTGCGGACAGAAAATCTCGCGGTACTGGGGGCCTTTGCCACGGGCGTGGCCCATGAGGTGCGCAATCCCCTAACAACCATGAAAACTACAGTGCAAGCCTTGCTGCGCCGAGAAGAAGAACCCGAGCGACGCCACTTGCTGACCGACCTGGGCAAGGAAATCGACCGCTTATCCCATGTCACCAGCGATCTGTTGGAATATGGGAGGCCTCACCCGGCTCAACCCGAGGTGGTTGCCGTCGCGTCGTTGTTCGAGCAGATCGTCCGGCTGGCAGGGCCGGACGACCCGCAATTGCTGTGCGAAACAGAACCAGGCTTGCAGCTTTACGTCGACCCGGACCAGATCCGGCAGATCCTGGTCAACCTTTGTTTGAATGCCTTCCAGGCCTGCGACAACCAGAACCCTGTGCGCCTGTGCGCCCAAGTATGGGGCGGGCAGGTGCGAGTCATGGTCATTGACCAGGGATGCGGTATCTCCGAGGCGGACTTGCAGCGCATCCGCCAACCGTTTTTTACCTCCAAGGCGCGGGGTACCGGGCTGGGGCTGAGCATCAGTCAGCAACTGCTGGATGCCAACGGTGCGCGCATGGACATTATCAGTACGCTTGGCGTAGGGACTCAGGTGATCCTGGACTTTCCCGCGCCCCCAGGGAACGAGGCGAAGTAAACCACCGATGTCTGACATTCACGTTTTGATAGTAGATGACGAAGAGGCGCTGGTGCGCTCCCTCAGCTATGCCCTGCGCGGTGAAGGAATGCGCATCAGCACGGCCGGCAGTGGTGAGGCAGCACTGGAGCTGTTGGCGGAGGAGACCACCGGCATCGATATCGTGCTGCTCGACCTCGGTTTACCGGGCATCGATGGCCTAGCCACGTTGGACGGTATACGCCAGCTTCACGCACGACTGCCGGTGATCATGATTTCCGCTCACGGTGATACCCGCGCCGCCGTACAGGCAGTGAAAAGCGGCGCCACTGACTACCTTACAAAACCTTTTGAACTCGACGACCTGCTGGCGACCATCACCAGCACCTTGCCATTGGCCAGATGCGAAGAACCCGCAGTGGCGGTGAGTGATGAACTGGCCGCTGGCCTGCTTGGCCATAGCCCGGCGATGAGCACCTTGCACGCAGCGGTGGGGCGCATTGCCCGTAGTTCCGCAACGCGGATTTTGTTGCTTGGAGAATCCGGCACAGGGAAGACTTTGGTCGCCCAAGCCCTGCACAACCATAGCGGGCGGGGCGGGCAACCGTTTATCGAGGTCAACTGTGCGGCATTGCCGGAGCAGTTGATCGAGGCAGAGTTGTTTGGTTCGGAAAAAGGCGCGTATACCGGCGCTCACCAAAAGCGTGCCGGGCTGGTCAGTCAGGCAAATGGCGGCACGCTGTTTCTCGATGAGATCGGCGAATTGCCGCTGGCACTTCAAGCCAAGCTCTTGCATTTTCTTGAGAACGGCAGCTACCGAGCCGTGGGCGCCAATGCCGCGAGTAGCGCGGATGTGCGGGTGGTGGCGGCGACCAATCGGGATCTGGCCGATGACGTGCAATCGGGACGGTTTCGTGAGGACCTGTTCTATCGCCTGAACGTGATCACACTGGATATTCCTTCACTGCGCGAGCGCGGTGAAGACGTGCTGTTGCTGGCCGAGCATTTCGCCCGGCGCCAGGCTGTGGAGGAAGGGGTCGAACCGATCCGCTTCCCGCCGGACAGTGCCCAGGCATTGGCCCGTCACCGCTGGCCGGGGAATGTACGCGAGCTTAAAAACCTGGTAGAGCGCTTGACCATACTGTCACCAGGGCAGGCGATTAGCGTGGCGATGTTGCCTTCAGCGTTGCAAGGCCTGCAGATCGAGCCACTGGTACTGGGCGAGCAGCTCGAACTCGCCGAGCGTGATCTGGTCACCGATGCTCTGAGCCGCGCATCGGGCCATAAGGGCCTGGCAGCAAGCCTGTTGGGGATTTCCCGGCACGCGCTCAAGCGCCGTCTGCATCGCCTGGGACTGGATCGCTCGACCGAGCGGTAACCGCTCAACAATGCGCGCAGGTTGAGCGCTAAGCGCTCAATGCAATCGTCGCAAATCTCAGTAGCCGCTGCCGAGGCACGTGGCTGCGATCAATTTCAAGTGCGCTCACCCCGGGCGCCCAGGTATGCCTGGCAGACTGCATTTCCAAGCTGGCGGCCGCTATGCGTCCGATCGCAGCCACTTGCCTAGGCAACTCCTACAAGCTTTTCAGCCTTTCTGGCACACCCTTTGCTCTATCCCTCTGGCGAACTAACAAGAGGCGTTGCCAACGCCCTAAAGGATACTTATGTCACTGCCACGTCCATGGTTTTATTGCTCGTTCACAGTGTGCAGTCTTTTGCTGAGCGTTGTTGCTTCAGCTCAGGTCGGCCGCGTGGAGTTGGGCGCTGCCGCCTCTCAGGCGGACCTGACGATGGGCTGCCTTTACCCGATGACCGAGCGCGCAGCGATCTACGGCCAGGACAGCATCGCCGGGATCCAGATTGCCCTAGGTGAGTTGCAGGCGCAGCGCGAGGCTGGCCAGCAAGTGCCACGTCTGCGCGTGATCATCGATGACGATCAGTCCAAGGCTTCCTATGGCGTAGGCCTGGCGAAAAACTTCATTCATCAGGACGGTGTGCAAGTGCTGTGCGGTATGGTCTCGTCCGGCGTGGGGCTGGCGGTCAGTCAGTTGGCCAAGCGCGAGAAAGTACTGATGATCGGCACCGACCATGCGTCCTCGCGCATGACCCTGGAAAACGGCCACCCGTACTATTTCCGAGTCACCAATGACACTTGGACCTCGATGGCCGCCGGTGCCCGCTACCTGCAAGCCCTGCAACAACAAACCGGATGGAAACGCCTGGCGTTCATAGGCCCGGATTACGAATACGGCCACGTGTCCCGCGATGACTTGCACGAGGCCTTTGCCCAACTGGGTGTCAAGTTCGAGGACGTCACCGAACTCTGGCCACGCCTGTATGAGCCTGACTACTCCGCCTATATCGCTGCTCTGGAACAAGCTAAACCCGACATCATTGTCTCGGCCCTGTGGGGCGGTGACTTCCAGGCCTTCGTCAAGCAGGCAGCAAGCACCCGGTTGTTCGCCACCTCGCGCCTCGCCAATTTCGACACCGGTGGTAACTACGATTTCCTGGTGTCCCTGGGCGACCAGGCGCTTCCGGGGCTGATCCTCTCGGCACGGCACCATAACAACTGGCCGGATACGCCGCGCAATCGTTCCTTTGTCGAGCGCTTCCAGGCCATCAACGGTCGCTACCCGACCTACGCTGCCGAAGGTGCCTACACCGGTGTCATGGTGTTAGCCAAAGCCTATGAAAAAGCGCTGGGCAGTGTCGACTCCCAGGAGTTGATACATGCCTTGGAAGGCTTGGAAATTGCCTTGCCAGAAGATCCGCCCGGGTTCGTCTCAAGGATCGATCCGCTAACCCACCAAATCCAGCAGACCCAGGCAATTGGCACTCCGGTGCTCAACAACGATTACCCGCCCGCCAAGGTGATGCTGGGTAATTGGGTGGTGTATTCCGCCCAGGAACTGCAGCAGAACAGCGCAACCATCAAGCGTCGAATGAACGCTGAAAGCCCTAACTCGAAAAAGAGTCGTCCCGAGAGTCCCTAGTCAATTCATCAATCGAAAGTGGAAGCACAGATGAACAATTATAAGAAAAACATACTGAAGCACCGTTTGACCCTCGCTATTACCGCTGGCGTGGCCCTGTCCATGGGCTCCTCGGCCATGGCTGCCGAGAACGGTAAGTTTCGTATCGGCGTGGTGACTTTCCTATCGGGCCCAGCAGCCGGGCCGTTCGGTGAGCCGTCCGCGAACGCCGCCAAATTGCTGGTGGAAGGGCTAAACCAAGGCAAGCTCCCGGCGCCTTACAACACCATTGGTATCAACGGTGCCGAAATCGAGGTGGTGATCATCGACGAAGCGGGAGGCGCGGCTAAACAGGTCGAAGAGTTCCGTAACCTGGTGCAGCGCCAGAAGGTCGATGCAGTGGTGGGCTACATTTCCTCCGGTGACTGCCTGGCCATTGCGCCTGTGGCCGAAGAGCTGGGGGCCATGACCGTGTTTTACGATTGCGGCACTTCTCAGCTGTTCAATGAAGACAAGACACCGCAGTTTGTGTTCCGCACCGGCCTTGATGCGGTCGTGGACAATATCGGTGCCGCCCGTTACCTGACCAAGACCCGCCCCGACGCGCAGAAAGTTGCCGGCATCCAGCAGAACTACGCCTTTGGACAAGACAGCTGGAAAGACTTCACCCACTCCATGGAGCAGTTGATGCCCAAGGCCAAGGTGGTCGAGTCGCAGATGCCCAAGGTCTTCCAGGGTCAATACGGCGCCGAGATTTCCGCTCTGTCGGTCAAGCGCCCAGACATCATCCACTCCAGCTTCTGGGGCGGCGACATGGAAGCGCTTGTGTTGCAAGCCAATGCCCGTGGATTGTTGGAAGACGCCACCGCGGTCCTGACCTGCGGCGAGTCCGCCCTGGACCGCTACAAGGACCAGGCTCCCAACGGCATGGTCATAGGTGGCCGTGGCCCGTTTGGTGCGTTCGCGCCAGATAACGAACTCAATCGCTGGTTCAAGGACAAGTACCAAACCGCGTACAACTCCGCGCCAACTTACCCGGCGAGCAAAATGGCCCAAGCCATTCTCGGCCTCAAGCACGCAGCGGAAAGCGCCAAGGTTGAACAGGGCAAGATCCCCGCGCCGCAGGAGATCGCCAAGGCGTTCAAGGGCGCGACCTTTGAGTCGGTGTCCGGCACGGTGCAAATGGCTCGCGCCGGGGGGCATCAGGCGATGCAGGGCATTTCCTATGGCGAGTACCAATTCGACAAGGCGAGCAAGACAGGCAGCGTGCAAAACGTCATCGCCTTCTCCGGCGAATGCGTGACTCCACCAGACGGCACTCCCGCCCTGGAATGGATCAAGGCTGGCTTCCCCGGTGCCCAGTGCAACTGATCAATCTCGCTTGATTGTTCCGAAGTGGCGGCCCGTTCGGCGTCGCCACCTTTATGCCAAGGTAGGACCTCTATGATGAGTCTTTTCGCGGTGCTGATTGACGGCACCATCTATGCCTCGTGGCTGTTTTTGGTCGCGGCAGGGTTGACGGTGATCTACGGGGTCATGCGGATCCTGAACATGGCCCATGGCAGTTTTTATGCCATTGGCGCCTACACCGCAGCTTCGCTGGTGGGCTGGTATTTCAATAACGGTATTGGCCCGGTCTGGGCCGGTTACCTACTGATGCTTGGCTGTGCCCTGGTTGCTGGGCTGATCGTTGGCCTGATTATCGAGCGCGGGCTGCTCAAGTTTATGTACGGCCGAGACGAAGTGCTGATGGTGATCATCACCTACGCGCTGCTGCTGGTGTTGGAAGACACCATGAAAATGATCTGGGGCGTGAACCCCTATTTCGCCTATCAACCCTATGCCGAAATGGGCCGTAGCGCCTTGGCCGGGCTGAAGGTTTCCAATTACGACCTGATGCTGGTAGGCGTTTCGCTGGTGCTTGGACTCGGCTTGTACCTGTGGCTGGAACGCACCAACCAGGGCAAGGTCCTGCGGGCTGTGATCCACGACCGTGAAGTGGCTATGGCCATGGGCGTCAACGTCAAGCGCATGTTCACCCTGGTCTTTGTGTTGGGCACCATGCTCGGCACCTTGGCCGGTGCCTTGACCGCTCCGGCTATTTCCGTAGCGCCGGGTATCGGCGTGGAAATTATCGTCCTGGCCTTCGCCGTGGTGGTGATTGGTGGCATGGGCAGTATCGAAGGAGCAGCGGTAGGCGCCTTGCTAGTAGGGCTGAGCCGTGCGGCGGCGGTGCACTATGCGCCGGAATTCGAACTCTTTGTGATTTACGGCGTCATGGCGCTGGTTCTGGCGGTACGTCCGCAAGGCCTGTTCGGCCGCGTGTTAGCGAGGAAAATCTGATGCGCATGGATAAAACAGAACTGATTCTGCTGGCGGTTGCAGCGCTGCTGGCCGCCGGTGGCTGGATTGCTCCGCAATGGCTGGTGTTTTTGCTGACCATGGCGTTGGCCAAGGCCATGGTAGTGCAAGGCGTGGTGATGCAGATGCGCGCCGGTCTGGTGACCTTTGGCCAGGGCTTGTTCTTCTGCGTTGGCGGCTATGCCGTGGGCATGAGTGGGCATTTCCTAAATATCACCGACCTAGTCGTGTTGCTAGTGATCGGCGTTGGCGTCGCGGTTTTATTGGCGATGATTCTAGGCCTGCTGATGACCCGCTATCGGGAGATTTTCTTCGCCATGCTGTCGTTGGCGTTCTCGATGATCCTCTATGGCGTGCTGGTGAAAAGCTCGGCCCTGGGCAGTACTGACGGCTTCAACGTCAAGGCCTGGACCCTGTTTGGCTGGTCGCCAGCCGCAGGGCAAGGACCGCTGGTTTTGTTCATGATCATTGTTGCCAGTTCGACGGTGCTGGCTGTGTTGCTGCATCGCTATAGCCGCAGCAATGCCGGGATGATGTGTGAAGCAATTCGTGAAAACGAAGTGCGTGTCGAATACCTCGGGCAGTCCCCACGCTGGGTGCTGTACATGAACTACGTAGCCGCCGCAGCCGTTTCGGCATTGGGCGGTGGTTTCATGGCCTTGTCCGCCGGGCATATCGATCCGGAAATGGCCTACTGGATCACCTCCGGTGAGTTCGTGTTCATCGCCTTACTCGGCGGCACCGCCCACGTGGCGGCACCCTTTATCGCCGCCATCGTGTTTGCCGTGGTGCGCACTTACGCCATCGAACTGGTGCCCCATAGCTGGCAGATGATTCTGGGCTTCACCTTACTGGCGATCATCGTGTTCCTACCCAAGGGCTTGTGGAGCCTGTTTACCGGTAACGCTAGGAGGGCTAAAGCATGACCTGCATTCTCGAAACCCAGGGTCTGTGCAAGGAGTTCGGCGCCGTCACTGCAGCCAAGGACGTCAATGTGCGGATCAACAAAGGGGAAGTGGTCGGTGTGATCGGCTCCAATGGTGCCGGCAAGACCACTTTTATCAATATGGTCACAGGTTACTTGAAGCCGAGTCGGGGCGAGATCCTGTTCAATAACCAGTCGATCATTGGTCGCACGCCTCGAGCGATTACCCGCTCGGGCATGGCCCGCTCGTTCCAGGTCGCCCAACTGTTTCCGCAATTGAGCGTGCTAGACAACCTGCTGATTGCGGTGGCGGCGGCCGAAAGCCCGTTTCCAGCGCTGCTTGTGCCTATGCGCAGCGCCTCACGGATTGCCCGTGCCGACGCCATTCTTGTCGAGTTCGGCATACCGCAATGGCGTGACACTCTGGTCACCGCGGTACCGCAGGGGGTGCGCAAACTCATCGATATTGCCATGGCGTTGATTGGTGATCCGCAGATGTTGCTGCTCGACGAACCCACCAGCGGCGTTAGCGCCGAAGAGAAAACCGCGCTGATGGACACCGTGATGCGCGTCGTTGCCGAGCATCAAGTAACCGTGCTGTTCGTCGAGCATGACATGGACGTGGTACGTCGCTATGTGTCGCGCATTCTCGCGTTCTACAGCGGTGAAGTCCTGGCCGACGGCGCCCCGGAAGACGTCTTGGCCAATGCCCGGGTGCAGGAGTTCGTCACTGGCGGCGCCAAAGCCCACGACAAGGCGCAAAGGAGTGCCGTGAAATGAGCCTGGAAATTCGCAATCTCAATGTATCGATTGAAGGTATACCGATCCTCAATGACGTCTCGCTGTCCATCGCCCCCGGGCAAATGGTCGGTCTGATCGGCCACAACGGTGCCGGTAAGACCACCTTGATTCGCGCCATCATGGGTTTGTTGCCCACGGACCGCGGCGAGATGTTTTTTGGCGGACAGGACCTGCGCGCGCAGCCGGCTTTTACTCGCGCAGCAGCGGGTATCAGCTACTTGCCCGAAGACAGACGCCTGATTCCGTCCCTGACCGTGGAAGAGAACATCATGCTGCCAGTGTGGGCCAACAAACTGGCCGACAGCAAACAGCGTTTGGACTGGGTCTATAGCCTGATTCCAGAGATCGCCCAGTTCCGTGACCGCAAGGCGATGCAGTTGTCCGGTGGTCAGCAGAAGCTGGTGGCCATGGCCCGGGCACTGATGCCGGGCAATCAACTGTTGATTCTGGACGAACCTTTCGAGGGCGTAGCGCCGGTCCTGTCCCGGCGTTTAAGCGAGGTGATTGCCAAGCTGGGCCAGGAAGGCCTGTGCGTGTTGATCTCTGAATCCGATGACACACATTCTGCCGACCTGGTCGATGCGTTGTTTCGCATCGAGCGCGGCAGCGTGACAGCAGGGTAGGGCAGATGTATGTCGACATTTAACTTTGAAACCACGCCACGTGTGATCTGTGAGATCGATGGCGCGTTGCGCCTGGGCAGCTTATGCCGCGAGCTAAAGGCCGAGCGGGTATTGCTGGTCAGCGATCCGGGGTTGTTGCGCGCCGGTTTGCTCGATGCACCCTTGCGAGCCCTGCACGAAGCCGGGGTCGAAGCGACACTGTACAGCGATGTTCAGGCCGATCCACCGTCGGAATCGGTACAGCACGCGGTGGATGCCGCCCGTAACTGCCGTGCCCAAGCAGTGATCGGCCTGGGCGGTGGCAGCTCCCTGGACACCGCGAAGTTGGTAGCCTTGCTCTGTGGTCGCGAGCAGGCGCTGGAGTCGATCTACGGTATCAACCTGGCCCAAGGCCCGCGTTTGCCATTGATCCAGGTGCCGACCACGGCAGGGACGGGCTCGGAAGTGACGGCGGTAGCAATTGTCACCACTCCCAGCCATGAGAAAAAGGGCGTTGTCAGCCCATTGCTGTATCCGGATATCGCGCTGCTGGACGCCCGACTGACCGTCGGCCTGCCTGCAGCTGTCAGTGCCATGACCGGTATCGATGCCATGGTCCATGCCATCGAGGCTTACACCAGCGTGCACAAGAAGAATGTGCTGTCCGATGGCCTGGCAATGCAGGCGTTGCGCCTGCTGGCGGGTAATCTGGATCGGGTCCTGGCGACGCCTGGGGATTTACCGGCTCGCTCCGACATGCTTCTCGGCTCGATGCTAGCGGGCATGGCCTTTGCCAACTCGCCGGTGGCGGCGGTGCATGCCCTGGCGTACCCATTGGGCGGCCACTTCCATGTGCCCCACGGCTTGAGCAACGCCTTGGTGCTAGTGCCGGTGCTGAACTTCAATCGTCCGGCAGCCGAGGCGCTGTATGCGCAACTGGCGGCGGCAGTGCTGCCAGGGCAGCGCTTTGCCAGCGAGGCGTTGGCCTGCGATGCCTTTGTTGAGTTCATGACCCGGTTGGTGGGACGCATGCCGTTTGCCCAGCGGCTACGGGATGTGGGCGTGACTGCCGACGACCTGGATCGCCTGACCGATGACGCGATGAAGGTCGAGCGCCTGCTTATCAATAATCCGCGCCCGGTAACACGCCAAGATGCCCGCGCCATCTATGCCTCGGTGCTGTAAACAAAAAGGACTGACCGATGAATTATGAATTCAGAAGCGTGCCGCGCATAGTCTGCGAAGCGGGCGCGTTGCACAGCGTGGGTAAGGTGTTCAAGGATCTCGGTGCGCAACGGGTGATGCTGGTGTGCGATCCTGGCATTGTCAGCCTGGGTTTTGCAGTTAAGGCCCAGGCCTCGCTTGAGGTGGCTGGCTGCGCAGTCACAGTGTTCGACCAAGTGGTTCCCGACCCTTCGTCCGCCGTGGTCAAAGAGGCCGCCGAGCAGGCCCGACAATTCAAGGCCGATGGCGTGCTGGGCCTCGGCGGCGGCAGTTCCTTGGACGCCGCCAAACTGGTGGCGTTGCTGATCAACAGCGAACAGCCTTTGGAGGAGTTGTATGGAACCGACAAAGCCCTGGGGCAGCGGGTGCCGCTGGTGTTGGTGCCGACCACGGCAGGCACCGGCTCTGAAGTGACTTGGGTCTCCGTCATCACTGACGAGCAACAGCGCAAGCAAGCGGTGTATTCGTCGCAACTGATGCCGGACGTGGCGGTGCTCGACCCGCAACTGACACTCGGACTGCCGGCCAGGGTCACCGCCGCCACCGGTTTGGATGCCATGGTGCATGCAGTCGAGGCCTACACCAGTCGCACACGCAAGAACCCGATTGCCGATGGCTTGGCCACCACCGCCTTGGGATTGCTGAGCGCCAACCTGCGCAAAGTATTGGCCAACGGTCAGGACGTGGTGGCGCGTACGGCGATGCTGCAAGGCTCGCTGATGGCGGGCATGGCCTTCGTCAACGCCTCGGTGGCGGCGATTCATGGGTTGGCCTATCCGCTAGGGGCACGCTTTCACATTCCCCACGGCCACGCCAATGCCCTGGTGATGGCGCCGGTACTGCGTTTCAACCTAAGCGCGGCGCAAAGCCAATATGCGGAGCTCGCGACGTACCTGTTGCCGGGCCGCCATTTCGAGCACGAAGCCGAGGCCGCCGAAGCCTTTGTTCAGGCAATTGAAGTGCTGGTGGCCGACAGTGGCCTGGAAACCCGGCTGTCGAAACTGGGAGTGGACGAACCCGCCCTCACCGAAATGGCCAACTCGGTGGTGGTGAACCTGCGTCGCCTGATCGACAGCAATCCCAGGGACATGACCGAGCAGGACGTAGAAGCCCTCTACCGCAGCATCTTCTAACCGACTGACGCGCATCGCCCATTAGCGTGCGGTGCGCCGAAGGGATACGCGCTCTGATTCGACAGTGTGTATCCATTTGTCCCTCCCTTTATTCACCTCGTCTGCCAACGCGGAGGGGAGGGTTTTGTGTGCTTTTTTAACAATGAGTATAAAAATAATGAACTGCTGCAATAAAAACAGCCGCATGTTGGCACCTGTCGTCGGTACCTATGTCTTAGGGCTGGCGCTGGCCGCGTCTGCCTTTCCGGCCGTTGCCGAGGGCTTTCTCGAAAACGCCAAGGCGAACCTTACCTCGCGCAACTTCTACATCAACCGCAACTTTACCAACCCGGCTTACCCGCAGAGCAAGGCCGAGGAGTGGACTCAGAGTTTTATCCTCGACGCCAAGTCCGGCTTCACCCAGGGCACCGTGGGTTTTGGTGTGGACGTGCTGGGGCTGTATGCGCTCAAACTCGATGGTGGTCGCGGTACCGCCAACACCCAGTTGCTGCCAGTGCATGACAATGGCCGTCCAGCCGATGATTTCGGGCGACTGGGCGTGGCGTTGAAGGCTCGGCTGGCAAAAACTGAGCTGAAGGTCGGCGAATGGATGCCGGTACTGCCGATCCTGCGTTCCGATGACGGCCGCGCCCTGCCGCAAACCTTCCGCGGGGGCCAGGTGACTTCCCAGGATATCGACGGTTTGACCCTGTACGGTGGGCAGTTCCGCGGCAACAGTCCACGCAACGACGCGAGCATGGACGATATGTCGATGACCGGGAGGGGCGGGGTTACCTCCGATCGCTTCAACTTTGCCGGGGGCGAGTACAGCTTCAACAGCAAGCAAACCATGATTGGCCTGTGGAATGCCGAGCTCAAGGACATCTACAACCAGCAGTTCATCAACCTGGTGCACAGCCAAACAGTGGGTAGCTGGGTATTGGGCGCCAATCTTGGCTACTTCATCGGCAAGGAGAGCGGCAGCGAGCGGGCAGGGGAGCTGGACAACAAAACCGCCTCCGCCATGTTCTCGGCCAAGTATGGCAGCAGCACCTTTTACCTGGGCTTGCAGAAAATCAGCGGCGACAACGCCTGGATGCGGGTCAATGGCACCAGCGGCGGCACCCTGGCCAACGACAGCTACAACTCCAGTTATGACAATGCCAAGGAGCGGTCCTGGCAGTTGCGTCACGACTTCAACTTCGTTGGTGTGGGCATTCCCGGGTTGACCCTGATGAACCGCTACATCAGCGGTGAAGACGTACACACCGCGACTGTGAGTGACGGCAAGGAGTGGGGCCGGGAGAGTGAGTTGGCCTATGTGATCCAGAGTGGCAGCCTGAAAAACCTGTCGCTGAAATGGCGCAACAGCACCCTGCGTCGCGATTACAGCAGCCTGGAGTTCGACGAGAACCGTCTGATTATCAACTACCCCTTCTCGGCACTTTAATACCGCTAAACAGATCGCACGCTACGCCAGCGGCTACAGACTTTTGTAGCCGCCGCTCGTTTGTCATTAAGCGAGCACTTTCATTTCAATATTTTGTATGTCCTGAGCGGTAAGGACGCAAGGCGCATTAGTCGTGCGCTTCAATAACCACCGTGACTGAAAAGGAAAACATCATGACTGCTGCAGTTCCTAAGATGGATGATTTTTTGAAGGACGCTCCTTCTAACTGGGGCAAGTGGGGCGCGGAAGATGAAGTTGGCTCTCTGAATTACCTGACCACGCAAGAAGTCATGCGCGGGGTTGCGCATATTAAGACGGGAAGCGTATTTACTTTACAGCGTATGATCGGTGATCCCGCAGGCGATCCGGTTTGGCCAGGCCGTACCCCGGCGGAACGTACTATGGTTCTCGATGAGTCAAGCTGGGACAATGATCATGGCCCATGTTATCCCGGCGGGTTGCACTACGCTGATGACAAGATCGACGCGTTCCTGCAA
Source organism: Pseudomonas grandcourensis (assembly GCF_039909015.1). Lineage (NCBI taxonomy): Bacteria > Pseudomonadati > Pseudomonadota > Gammaproteobacteria > Pseudomonadales > Pseudomonadaceae > Pseudomonas > Pseudomonas grandcourensis. The sequence goes on along the minus strand of NZ_CP150919.1, from coordinate 4,432,732 downwards.
GGCTCCACGCAATATGATGCGCTTGGCCACCTCTGGTACGGCGGGAAAATATGGAACGGCTACGACGCGCGAACAACTGTGGGTGGCCTCGACAAGGCCAGTGTCGCACCTATCGGCGAGCGAGGAGTGGTCGGGCGCGGCGTATTACTGGATATGGCACGGCATCGTGGCAAGCGTATGCTGGATAAAGGTGAGACATTCACTCACATGGATCTTATGGCGTGCGCAGAGGCTCAGGGCCATACGATCGAGCCCCACGATATCCTGATTATCAGGACTAACTTCCTTCAAGCTTTCTATGAGCAGGGCGAGGCGTTTTACGACGGATTCTGCGAGCCAGGCCTTACATATTCGGAGGAGCTTGTTCGATGGTTCCATGACAAGGAAATTCCAAACCTTGTCACCGATACCATCGCCAATGAGGTCACGACAGATCCAGTATCAGGTGTGGCTCTGCCACTACACTGCGCTTTGATGCGTAATCTTGGTATCGCCTTTACGGAGATCTGCGACCTGGAAAAACTAGCCGAAAGTTGCGCTAAAGACAGGCAGTATACTTTCCTTTATGTGGCAGCCCCGCTAAAAGTACATCGCGCTGCCGGATCACCGGTCAATCCGGTAGTGATCAAATAGTCGTTTATGCTGGGGCAGGGTTACTCCTGCCTCAGCATAAGTGAAAGTCGCCGATTTCTGTCTCAATCTAGTACATTTGCTGGCTCAGTGATAGAGATAATCAATCTGTAGCTGGGCGAACTCTATGGCTTCTTTGTGAGTGTCTGCCTCCATTGTTTTTTGCCAAGTGCCTGATACAGATTCGCGAATATGCTTATAAGCGCACAGCTTAGTTAGTGAGCTGAGCTGTTAATCAATTAATTCAATGTTAATAACGCTCGGCTTCGCCTTATGTACTTAAACGCACAGTATATCGTTACCGGTAGATCAATGAATTAACTGCTCAGGACACTAGAGTGGGCGGATATGCTCGCTTTAGCCGCCCCGTTCAACCCCAAACTCACGCGGCACTGCCCATTCCTTGCACCAACATAATCTCGGCGATGATCGGTACCGGCGTCATCAGGTGAGTGCGCATCATGGTGCTGGCCCGTGGCGCATCGCGCGCCAGAATAGCTTCAACCAGCGCAGCATGTTCCTTGCGCTTCAACGCCAGGGCTTCTTCGGAGAAAACCGTCTGGGTCAGCCAAAGGTGGCGGTAGCGTTCGGCCTGATCAAATAGATAGCCACGTGCCTGTAACAGGTGTTTTGAACCACAACCGGTGGCAATAGCCGTGTGGAAGGCCTTGTGCCGTTCGTCCCAGACATCCAAGACCTGCTCTCGGGTTTTGACATCCATAACTTTCGAGAGGGTATGGGACTGGGCAAGGATCTGCGCCTCCCAAGCGTCGTCACCGCGCTCAATGGCCAAGCCTACGATCATCGCCTCGAGGTTGGCGCGGGCATCGTAGATGTCCTGCATTTCTTTCAACGACATGGGCGCGACCCGGTAGCCCTTCTGGCTGATCACCACCACCAGATGTTCGGCCACCAATTGCGAAAGCGCCTCTCGCAGCGGGCCAACCCCCAAGTCATAACGCTCCTTGAGCCCGCTCATGAGGAGCTTCTCTCCGGGCTTGAAGACCCCGCGAATGATGTCCTGTTTGAGTCGCTCATACCCGCTGAATGCAGAGTTCTGCTTGGGGGTGAGGCTATCCAAAGGTACTGCTCCTGAAAACGACAAGGTCCAATCATACCTAAACATCTGTCATACGAAAAACATAAGACGAAACGGTGTTTTATCGACTATAAATAAAAATGTAGACATTTTAAATTTATGGCGATATTTTTGCTCTGAGCCTGATCCGCATCAATGCTGGAGGGGCCAATCCCTACCTTCTGCCCAGGAACTGCCATGAACGCCTTTACGCAAATTCAGGACCTTGTGATGCCACTGCCATCGGAGTGCAAGGGTTTCACTCTCACCCCTTCCAGCCAGTCACCGCGCCTGCTTGAGCTGAAATTTGCCAAGCAAACCGTCGACGCGTTCATAAAGGCGGTGACGCAATGGCCGGTCCAGGCTCTGGAGTACAAATCGTTCCTGCGCTTCCGGGTTGGCCAGATACTTGACGAGCTGTGCGAAGGCACCCTGCGCCCGGTGTTGATCAACACCATTCTCGACCGCGCCACCGGCGGCATGCTGATCACGCCGGAGGGGTTGAACGAAGTGTCCCAGGCCGATGACATGGTCAAGTTTTCCTCGGCCGTCGCGCACTTGATCGGTCGCTCCAACTTCGATGCCATGAGCGGCCAGTTCTACGCGCGCTTTGCAGTGGTCAACACCGACAACTCCGACAGCTACCTGCGCCAGCCACACCGGGTCATGGAACTGCACAACGACGGCACATTTGTTCAGGAGCGCACTGACTATGTGCTGATGATGAAGATCGACGAGCAGAACATGGAGGGTGGCAACACCCTGCTGCTGCACCTGGACGATTGGGGAGACCTGAACCACTACTACACGCATCCGCTGGCCCGCCGTGAAATGCGCTTCACCGCGCCACCGAGCAAGAACGTGCGTGAAGACGTGTTCCATGCGGTGTTCGACAACGACGCCGAAGGCCGCCCGACAATGCGCTACATCGACCAGTTCGTGCAGCCCAAGGACTTCGAGGAAGGCATTTGGCTGACCGCCATGAGCGAATCCCTGGAAGGCAGTCAGGAGAAGGTTTCGGTACCGGTGCCGGTCGGAAGCTTCGTGCTCGTCAACAACATGTTCTGGCTGCACGGCCGTGACCGCTTCACCGCCCACCCGGGCCTGCGTCGTGAGCTGATGCGTCAGCGCGGCTACATCAGCTACCAAAAAACCATGTACCAGCGCGGCCAGTAAGGTTTGGCAAACGCTGAAGTGACGAGGGCCACCTCATGTGGCCCTTATCGCGCTTCTAACAAAAACGTAATACAGGTGGGTGCAAGCTAATGGCTGTGTACGACTTCATCATCATCGGTGGCGGCATTGTGGGTATGTCCACGGCCATGCAACTGGCCCAGGTTTACCCGGACGCAAAAATCCTCCTGCTGGAGAAAGAGTCCGGCCCGGCCAAGCACCAGACCGGCCACAACAGTGGCGTAATCCATGCCGGCGTCTACTACACCCCGGGCAGCCTGAAGGCGCGCTTCTGCCTGGAGGGCAACAAGGCCACCAAGGCCTTCTGCGACAAGCACGGCATCCGTTACGACGAGTGCGGCAAGCTGCTGGTGGCCACCAATGAGCTGGAAATGCAGCGCATGAGCGCGTTGTGGGACCGTACCGAAGCCAATGGGCTGAGGCGTGGATGGCTGTCGGCCGCCGAGCTGCGCGAGCGCGAGCCGAACATCGTCGGCCTGGGCGGTATCTTTGTGCCGTCGAGCGGCATTGTGAACTACGCCGAAGTCACCGCGGCCATGGGCCGAGAATTCGAAGCCGCCGGTGGTGAGATCCGCTACAACAGCGAAGTCGTCGCCATCGACGAGCGTCCCGATGAAGTCGTGGTTCGCACCGACACGCTGGAGCACCACGGGCGCTTCCTGATCACCTGCTCGGGCCTGATGGCTGACCGCGTGGTGCGCATGCTCGGGATCAAGCCCAACTTCATCATCTGCCCGTTCCGCGGCGAGTATTACCTGCTGCCCAAACAGCATAATCAGATCGTCAACCACCTGATCTATCCGATCCCGGATCCGTCCATGCCATTTCTCGGCGTGCACCTGACCCGCATGATCGACGGCACCGTCACTGTCGGCCCCAACGCAGTGCTGGCGATGAAGCGCGAAGGCTATCGCAAGACCGACTTTTCGCTGTCGGACATGTTCGAAACCCTGACCACCCCGGGCATTCTGAAGGTGCTGATGAAGAACCTGCGTCCCGGTCTGATCGAGATGAAAAACTCACTGTTCAAGGGCGGCTACCTGAAGGAAGTGCAGAAGTACTGCCCGAGCATCAACAAGAGCGACCTCACCGCCTACCCGGCCGGTGTGCGCGCACAGGCGGTCTCGCTTGACGGCAAGTTGATCGACGATTTCCTGTTCGTCAACACTGCCCGTAGCGTCAGCGTCTGCAACGCCCCGTCGCCTGCAGCGACCTCCGCCATCCCGATCGGCGCATACATCGTCGACAAGGTCCGTGAGCAACTAGCAAGTGCCGGTGTCAGTTTTGTCAAACCCGCCAACTCCACTCGGACCGCCCCGATGGCGGCTTCCGGCGCAACCCGCTAATGAGGAATTTCGCGTGCAACTCAACGATCAGAAACTGTTTCGCCAGCAAGCCTATATCGACGGTGCCTGGGCAGATGCTGACAATGGCCAGACCCTCATGGTCAACAACCCGGCCACTGGTGAAATCATTGGCAGCGTGCCGAAGATGGGGGCGACCGAAACCTGTCGTGCCATTGAAGCCGCTGACAAGGCGCTACCGGCCTGGCGCGCCCTGACCGCCAAGGAGCGCGCCAACAAGCTTCGCAAGTGGTTCGACCTGATGATGGCCAACCAGGAAGACCTGGCCCGCCTGATGACCCTGGAGCAAGGCAAGCCACTAACCGAGTCCCGTGGCGAAATCGCTTATGCCGCTTCCTTTCTGGAGTGGTTCGGCGAAGAGGCCAAGCGCGTATATGGCGACATGATCCCCGGTCACCAGGTCGACAAGCGCCTGATGGTGCTCAAGCAGCCGATCGGTGTCACCGCCGCCATCACTCCGTGGAACTTCCCTTCGGCGATGATCACCCGCAAGGCCGGTCCGGCCCTGGCCGCCGGCTGCACCATGGTCCTCAAGCCGGCCTCGCAAACGCCTTACTCGGCCCTGGCCTTGGCCGAGCTGGCCGAGCGCGCCGGCATTCCGAAAGGCGTGTTCAGCGTGGTCACCGGCAGTGCCGGCGAAGTCGGCAGCGAGCTGACCGGTAACCCGCTCGTGCGCAAGCTGACCTTCACCGGCTCCACCGAAATCGGTCGCCAGCTGATGATCGAGTGCGCCAAGGACATCAAGAAGGTGTCGCTGGAACTGGGCGGCAATGCACCCTTCATCGTCTTCGATGACGCCGACCTGGACGCCGCTATCGAGGGGGCGTTGATCTCGAAGTACCGCAACAACGGCCAGACCTGCGTCTGCGCCAACCGTCTGTATATCCAGGACGGCATCTACGACGCCTTCGTCGAAAAACTCACCGCGGCGGTGGCCAAGCTGAACATCGGTAATGGCCTGGAAAGCGGCATCACCACTGGCCCCCTGATCGATGCCAAAGCCATGGCCAAGGTTCAGGAGCAAATTGAAGACGCTGTGAGCAAAGGCGCTCGCGTGGTTGCCGGCGGCAAGCCGCATGCCCTGGGCGGGACCTTCTTCGAGCCGACCGTGCTGGTTGATGTTCCGCGCAACGCCGCCGTTGCCAAGGAAGAAACTTTCGGTCCGCTGGCACCGCTGTTCCGCTTCAAGGATGAAGCCGATGTGATCGCCATGGCCAACGATACCGAATTCGGTCTGGCGTCCTACTTCTATGCTCGCGACTTGAGCCGGGTGTTCCGTGTGGGCGAAGCACTGGAATACGGCATTGTCGGCGTCAACACCGGGATCATCTCCAACGAAGTCGCGCCGTTCGGTGGCATCAAGGCTTCGGGGCTGGGCCGTGAAGGCTCCAAGTACGGCATTGAGGACTACTTGGAAATCAAATACCTCTGTATCGGCGTGTAATTACGGCGGACATTCATCAAGCGTCAAGTGTGGTGGAAATGAACACCCACCAAAGCCTGTAACAATGCCATATGGCTGTCATTCCCCGGAGTTCCTTAACATGAATCGCTCGAATCTTTCGCTCGCCGAAAAGGATGTTCAGCATCAACTGCACCCCTACACGGATGCGCGACTGCACCAGGAAGTAGGCCCGCTGATTATCGAGCGTGGCGAAGGCGTTTACGTCTATGACAATCAGGGCAAGCGTTATCTTGAAGCGATGTCGGGTCTTTGGAGTGTGGCGCTGGGTTTCAGTAATGAGCGTCTGATCAAGGCGGCAGAGCAACAGCTACGCAAACTGCCCTTTTATCACCTCTTCAGCCACAAGGCTCACACACCCAGTATCGAATTGGCCGAGAAGCTGATCGAACTCGCCCCGGTGCCGATGAGCAAAGTCTTCTTCACTAACTCAGGCTCTGAAGCCAACGACACCGTCGTCAAGATGATCTGGTATCGCAACAATGCCATCGGCAAGCCTGGCAAAAAGAAGTTCATCAGCCGTCATAATGCGTATCACGGCATTACTGCTGTCAGCGCCAGTTTAACCGGGCTGCAGGTGAACCAACGTGGTTTTGACGTGCCGCTGCCGGGCTTCTTTCACGTTGCCTGTCCGCACCACTATCGCAATGCCAAACCTGGCGAGACCGAGGAACAATTTGCTGATCGCCTGGCAACCGAACTCGAAGATGTCATTCTCCGGGAGGGCCCGGAAACCGTAGCCGCTTTTTACGGCGAACCGCTGATGGGGGCGGGCGGCGTGATCGTGCCTCCGCGCACGTATTGGGACAAGGTTCAAGCGGTGTGCCGCAAATATGACGTGCTGGTCGTTGCGGATGAAGTGATTTGCGGCTTTGGTCGTACCGGTAAAATGTTTGGCTGCGAAACCTTCGGCATCAAGCCGGATGTCATGGTGGTTTCCAAGCAACTATCTTCTTCGTATCAACCGATCGCGGCAGTCCTGATCAACGATAAGGTCTTCGAGGGGATCGCCGATCAGAGCCACACCTTCGGTACTCTGGGCCATGGCTTCACCGGCAGCGGCCACCCGGTTGCGACTGCAGTTGCGCTGGAAAACATAAAAATCATCCAGGAAGATCGGCTTATCGAGCGCGCCTGCGAGTTGGGCGAACAACTTCAGGCCGGACTGGCTCAATTTGCTGATCATCCGTTGGTAGGGGAGGTCAGGGGCTGTGGACTGATCGCCGCTGTGGAGCTCGTTGCGGATCGTCGGACAAAGGAGCCGCTGGATACGGTTGGGAAGCTGGGGCGCTACCTGGCGGGACGTGCGCAGGAGTACGGCATGATCACAAGGGCGATGGGAGACTCGATCGCATTCTGTCCACCACTGATATCCACGACAGAAGAAATACAGTTTGTGGTTGATACATTCAGCCGTGCACTCGACGACACTGACCGTTGGTTTGGTCTGGGTGTCAACCAAAGCATGTGGCATCAGTGGGAGGGCTACACACACAACTCCTGATAGCGCGTCTCGGTGTCATGAAGGTGTATCGATCATCGGCGCGGCCCGAGTACTGGTCGCGCCACCATTTTAGTTTCGTGAGTAAAAATGATTCTTCACGGATTACCGGGAAAGGCGCGCTTGATCTTCATGAAAAAGAGCTCGCTGTCCCGGTAGCCGTACACCCTCTGTTTGATAACCATGATTTATATCTTTTTAATTAATCGGTTTGAGTTGACCAACGAATCCGGCTCACAATGTCTCTAGGTCGGCCTGTTGTTCCGGGTGCTGGCTAACCTCCAGGTCAAAAGCTGTATTCATTTCCACTACAGCCGCCTCTATTTGAGTGCGTCCCCTCTAGCTCCAAATTTCGAAAAGTGATCTGACCGCAACGCGGGTTTTAGTCGGGCTCGACAGGCAGGAAACGTGTGGAATGAGGCGTCAAAGTACTTGTTTCAGTCGTTCACGGACTTCGTGAAGAACCCAGTGGCTGTGCGACCCACTGCGGCTCCTTCTAAAGGTTGTGATCTTCCAGTGTCGCGGTGAGAGTGCACAGCTTCGTCAACTCGGTTGAGATGATTTTTGTGCAATTGCCTGATGGAATAGGCGGCTAGAATGGGGGCCACTTTCGGTAGCGGAGTGCATGGCGACCTCCAGCCATCCATGGCAGGAGCTTTCATTCGATAGGACTTTTCCTGATGCGCCTGGGTTTAGATTTGGTTTCTCAAACCAAGATGGAGTCTTGATCAAAACCTTGGGACAGGCCGCTCTACGACTCTCCAATATGACGATGTGTCGATAAGGCTCAGGACGCGACCCTGTTCTTTGTCCAGACTCAGGGTGCCTCGGATCAAATCACCGGCCAGCCAACTCGGTGTGTTAGCCGCCAGCACCCTACCTTCGGCGTTGAGTAACAACGCCTCATTACTGACTCGCATAAGGCTGCGCACGAGCAAGGGCTCCAAGGAGTGCAGAGAAATATCGGCAGCAGCTACACCAATGAAGCGATCTGCGAAAAAAATAGGAACCGAGAACGCAATGATGTACTGCTCCGTGCCGTACAAATCCACAAACGGGCCGTCTATGGAGGGCTGCCGGGTTTGCTGGGGGAGGGTGTACCAAGGCATGTGCAGGTAATCGTAAAAACGTTCGCTACGGCTATTAAAGTTCAGCGTCAGAGGCTTAATTTCTTCTTTTTGGGTTCGGCACCACCATTCCAGATGCATTTCGCGGCCTTCCAGCTCACCAGGAGCGAATACCACGCCGGCACCATGAAACTTGAGGTTTTCCGAGTTCAGGATTTGTCGAATAATCGGCAGCAATGGCTTCAGGTCGCCTTGGCAGGGGCGCTCCTTTTTGCTACACGTATGCTCCCAAATGCTCAATGCCGCGGCGCTCATATCGTTGAGCCCCTTGAATACGTTACTTACGGAAGCATTGATTAACGTGGCACATTGGGACAGCTCGTTTGCTGACATTTCGTTAGCCATGGCTCTACCTCATGACTCAGAGAAGACAATTCGGTGCCTGCAGTCGACGGGGTATGCGACACCGAGCTGCATAGCGAGCGAATAATTCAGCAAGTTTCGTTCCATTCATTAGTCGCCTTCTGCCATTTGTTGTAGTCGTAAGGTGCTTAGGCGGCGAACGCCTCGTGTTACATGTGCTTCTGCCAGTGCGCCGGCCAGATTGGCATCGTTCGCTACGATGGCTTCCAGGATAGCTCTATGCTCCCGCTCGATGGCCTGAGGGTCTGGTTGGCCGGCAAACGGCAGCCATAGCAGTTCCCCAAGCTCCGCCTGCAGACGCGCTTCGCTGTGAGTCAGGCGCACAGACTGTGCTGCCACGGCTATTTCGATATGGAATCTGGCGTCTGCTCGGCGTCGCTCTCGCCGCTCTTGAGCGTTGGCTAGGGCGTCGACAAGGCTGCTCAGTCTTGCATGTTGCTCAGGTCCAGTGCGCTGAGCCGCCAGTCGGGCGGCGGCGCCTGAAATGGCAGCGTGTTCATCGGCGAGGTCACGGAGTTCAAGCGTGCTGAATTCACGTAGTTGATCGAACAGTGACTGATCTGAGGTTTGCGGCGCGGCGCAGATGAAGCTCCCTCCGCTGCGTCCACGCCGGGTTTCGATAACCCCGCGCTCTCGCAAGCCCGCCAGCGCGTCCCTCAGCGTAACCGTGGCAACGCCGAGTTGGGTGGCCAGGGCACTTTCATTGGGGAGCTGTTCGCCTTCTGTGAACAACCCCAGATCGATCATTTCTATCAGGCGACGGGTAACAGACTCCGTTTTACCTTCTTGGTTAAGGCGTATGAGGCTTGAAGTAGGGCTCATGGTTGATTCATTCATGGGCGGCGCCGTTTTACGCCTGTGGCAATAGTCCGATATAGCGTCAAGCGCGTCCGGATGTGTGTTTCTTTTAAAATTCTATTTCATATTTAATATTATTTTTGTACGTGTTTGTGGGGGGATTCTAGAGTTTTAACGCATAAAAAGTCAAAAAAATCACATCGCATTAGCTTTTCCGGGGTTCTCAAGGGTTAAAAGATATGGTTCCATATGTTTAAGGCGATTTGAGATCGCATCCATCCGAACCCAGGAGCAGTTTTAACCATGAGTCAGTTGACCCGATCAGAGTGGGAAGCCAGAGCCAAGGCGCTGAGCATCGAGGGGCGAGCCTTCATCAATGGCAAATATGTGTCGGCCAGCTCAGGTGCAACCTTTGAGTGCATTAGTCCTATCGACGGGCGTGTGCTTGCCTTGGTCGCCAGTTGCGATGCGGCGGATGCGAATTTGGCGGTAGCCAGTGCCCGGTCTGCGTTCGAGTCTGGTGTCTGGTCACGCCAAGCACCTGCAATGCGCAAGGCAGTGATGGTGCGTTTTTCCGAATTGTTGCAGGCCCATTCCGAAGAGCTGGCTCTGCTGGAAACATTGGACATGGGCAAGCCGATTTCCGATTCGCTTTCGGTCGACCTTCCGGGGAGCATTGACAGTATCCGTTGGTGCGGTGAGGCAATAGACAAAATCTACGATGAGGTGGCAGCGACCTCGGTTGATCAGCTCGGGCTGGTTACCCGGGAGCCGGTTGGGGTGGTTGCGACTATCGTGCCGTGGAATTTCCCACTGATGATGGCGTCTTGGAAGTTGGGGCCGGCGCTGGCTGCCGGTAACTCAGTTGTCCTCAAACCCTCGGAGCGTTCTCCGCTGACGGCTATCCGCATCGCACAGCTTGCTCTGGAGGCGGGTCTTCCAGCGGGTGTGCTCAATGTTCTGCCGGGCTATGGCCACACCGTGGGCAAGGCGTTGGCCCTGCACGGTGATGTTGATACTTTGGCGTTTACCGGGTCGACCCAAGTGGCCAAGCAACTACTGGTTTATGCGGGTGAGTCGAATATGAAGCGGGTCTGGCTCGAGGCCGGCGGCAAAAGTCCCAACATAGTATTTGCTGATGCTCCCGATCTGCAGGTGGCGGCCGAAGCAGCAGCGGCAGCCATCGCCTTCAACCAAGGTGAGGTTTGCACTGCCGGTTCACGTTTGCTGGTGCAGGCATCGATCAAAGAGCGTTTTGTACCGATGGTTGTCGAGGCCATGAAGGGCTGGAAGCCGGGGCATCCTCTCGACCCTGATACCAACGTCGGCGCAATGGTTGATGGCCGTCATCTGGATGGGGTGATGCAGTACATCGAAGAAGGTCAAGCGCAAGGTGCGCGGCTCTTGCTCGGGGGGCGCGTTGCACGGGTAGAGGCCGGTGGCAGTTATGTAGAGCCAACCCTGTTCGACAACGTCAGCAACTCGATGAAAATCGCCCGGGAAGAAATATTCGGTCCCGTACTGTCAGTCATCGAATTCGACGAAGCAGAAGATGCTGTACGCATCGCCAATGACACCCCTTACGGTCTGGCCGCAGCTGTCTGGACGTCTGACCTGTCTCGAGCCCACAACATTTCCCGCGCACTTCGTGCAGGCAGTGTTTGGGTCAATCTTTATGACGGCGGTGACATGATGGCGCCGTTCGGCGGCTTTAAACAGTCCGGTAATGGTCGTGACAAATCTCTGCATGCCTTTGATAAGTACACGGAGATTAAGGCCACCTGGATACAACTCTGAGTCAACTATGGTTAATCGCGCAACGGATGGGATGGCACCGTCCGATCAACGCCTATTAAAACAAATTCCTTTTTGAAGGATGTTGCAATGAACAGCTCAATTAGCTCCAAGGTAGCTGTAGATCAAGACGCGGAGCAACTCCGTGCCCTTGGGTACACCTCAAATTTCGAACGTAGTATGAGTCTGTGGCAGAACTTTGCCCTTGGATTCACCTATCTGTCCCCGGTAGTAGGGGTCTACACCTTGTTCGGCCTGTGCTTGGCCGCCGGCGGGCCACCGATGTTCTGGTCCTACCTGCTGGTGGGGTTCGGCCAGATGCTGGTGTGTCTGATTTTTTGCGAAGTGGTATCTCAGTACCCGATTTCCGGCGGCGTCTATCCTTGGGCCCGTCGTCTGGTTGGCAAGAAGTGGGCATGGATGGTCGGGTGGATTTATGCCATCTCCCTATGTGTCACCATTGCCGCCGTCGCGCTGGGGGCTGGCCCCTACATCGCAAACCTTCTAGGTTTCGAGTCGTCGCCGGTAACTAACACGTTGGTCGCGCTATTTTTGACGGCGGTGGCGACGGTCTTGAATCTCAGTGGTACCAAACTATTGGCGCGGGTGGCGATGTTCGGTTTTCTCTGCGAACTAGTCGGGGCTTTGTTTATCGGTGGATACCTGCTGATCTTCGAGCGCCACCAGCCTTTGAGCGTATTGTTCAATACTTTTGATATTTCCATTGATGGGGCCTATTGGCCTGCGTTTCTCACGGCCTCATTGGCGGGGATGTTTCTCTACTACGGCTTTGAAGCTTGCGGCGATGTTGCCGAGGAAACCCCAAATCCTAGCCGCCAGGTTCCAAAGGCGATGCGGATGACTATCTGGATCGGCGGCGCCGCCTCGATCTTTGCGGCCCTGGCGTTGATCCTTGCAGTTCCAGATATGGCTGCGGTCATTTCCGGGCAAGACAAAGACCCGATGTCGACCATATTCGGCAGCGCGTTCGGTCCTGTGGGCTCTCGGGTAGTTATGGCGGTCATTACGGTTTCGTTCGTTTCCTGCGTGCTGAGTTTGCAGGCATCCGCCAGTCGTCTGCTCTATGCCTATGCTCGAGACGAAATGCTCATGGGCAGTAATATGCTGAAAAAACTCTCGCCTACGACACACGTCCCGACCGCAGCTCTGGTGGTGTGTGGCGTGCTGCCTGCGATCATTGTGTGTGTGGGCTTCTACCTTCAGAACGCTATTGCTCTGGTGGTGAGCTTTGCCGCCATCGGTATCTACCTGGCGTTCCAGATGATTGTTGGCGGTGCGCTGTATGCCCGTATCCGTGGGTGGAAACCCAAGGGCCAGTTCACCATGGGACGTTGGGGTTGGATCGTGAACATTGCTGCCCTCTGCTACGGCATGTTCGCGATCATCAATATGTCCTGGCCGCGTACCCCGGATGCGCCTTGGTATTTGAACTACGGCATCGCACTTGTCGGTGCCATCGTCATCCTTGTCGGTGTCCTATACATGACCCTGTTTCGTCCCTATGAAAAGGGCAAGGCCCCAGCTTCGGATGCCTGGAAAAACCGTTAATTGACATCAATGCCTGCCACTAAGCGCGGCAGGCAAACCGATCTTCTGACAATAAGGTTGAAGGCTATGACGTCTCGAATCCACTCACTACTGTTCGGGCTGTTTCTGGTTCTGGCCAGTCATGCAAGTTTTGCGGCAGGCCAAAACGATACCCTCGGCGTGATCCATGACTATATGAAGGCTTGGAATGCCCACAATGCGGATGCGGCGGCCGAGTACTTTTCTGATAACGTTGAGTTTCTCGATGCCTCGGTGGGCACCCCTCAAGTTGGCCGCGAAAACGCCAAGTCCCAAGTAATTCAGGTGTTCATGCAGGCGGTGCCGGATTTGGAATGGAAAATGTTCGGCGAGCCGATTGTCAATGGCGAGAGCATTGCCTTTGAATGGGAGTTCAAGGGCACCAATACCGGCCCCTGGAGTGCCGAGACCCCAGCTACTCAGCGCCCCCTCAGCTTTAAGGGTGTTAGTTTCATACACCTCAAGAACGGCAAAATTCTCACGCAGCATGACTACTACGATGCCCTTGGTTTTAACAAGCAACTGGGCTGGTAACGGCTTATTACAATTTGCAGTACCAGGGGAGGCCTGATTACGCAGTGAGGTCACCCTGGGCAGGGTGCTGTTCGATGCTAGCGATCCGTACTTGTATTTAGTGGCGCGATTTATACCAGATGCACGATGCATGGGGAGTTTGACCATGTTCATCTGATGATTCACAGAGTTTACGGCACGATCTGCTTATTCCTGTTGGAGATGATGTTCCAACAGCCATTTTGACGAAGTGGTCGAGGCTTCTCCTTAGGAAGCCAGTTCCCTTACGCCGCCGAGAAATTCGCTTTCAAGCAATGTTCCTCGCTGGCCTGGGCGGGAACGAAAAAACCTATCTCGCGTTTTTTCGAAGCTAAGTGGCGTATTCGCCATAGCACGCCAAAAACTCGCCGACTTTTCCGAGATTGGGTGCGTCATGATGCGTTTCACGACTCCCTGGATGATGCAACTGAAGCTGATTTCAACGAACAGTTACGCCTGACTTGAGCAGGCTGGTTTGTCGTAAAATATCAGTGTTAAAGATACATGCATTCCACTGGTTTGCTAAGACGTGCAGGGTATCTAATCCGAAGACACCCGGCTCGACAGGTCGAAGTCTTTGGAGGTGTATGCGTCCATCATCCTTTGCAGTCGTTGCCGACCTTCGTCGCCAAATGGGCATACTTTACGGGTGTCGAGATTCACATGCACCGCCGTCTGCCGCATGGTCGCACTGAGATAGTTTTGTTCGTCATGGTAAAGCTCCACCTGAGTGACCAAGCGTTTTTCGTCGAAGCTCAGGGGCGTCAGTTCCACGCGCAGTGGATCTCCCGCGCAGACCTCCCTGAGGTATTTCAGATTGGCCTCAACGGTAAAGAGCCCGCAATTAAGCTCAAGTGTGTACCCTTTACCCAGCCCGAACTGTTCCAGAATGCGATGGCCCAGATCATCGAGAAGCATGACGTAATACGCCATATTCATATGGCCATAGAGGTCAATCCATTCGCTTTTGACCAGCGCTTTCTCGTAAGGTCTGCCATTCGGTAGGGGGATGTTCATTGCCTGGCTCCTCATTTATGAAAAGTACTATTACGGTGCAGAAGCGGAAGTTGGGATCCTGACTGGTGCATAAATGTCGCCTTTTTCCAGTTCGCCGGGGAACACGGAATGCAGCCATTGCCGCAGCCGGACAATGGCTTGATCGTTCCATTTTCGAGTGGGGGCGATGAAGTAATACCCGCCTAGACGAATCGTCATCGGCATCACATCGATGAGCTCGCCAGCGGCAATTTTTTCGTCGGCCAGCAGCTCGCTGACCAGTGCCACACCCTGGCCCATACAGGCCGCTTCGAGCGTGAGGTGACCGTGCCACAGTCGAGGCCCGCGCAACCTGGGAATATCTGTAACACCGGCAATGCTGAACCATTGCGACCAGCGCTGGGTGTTACGCTCATGGATCAATGGCAAACCCAGCAAATCTTCGGCACAGGTCACTTCGGCGAAGCGGTTGCAAAACGCGGGGCTGGCCACTGCACGAATCAAGGGCCGGGCGAAAAGCTCTGCGCACAGTTCCTCGCCGAGATTGAGCTCCTCCAGATAGACAATCTCGGCATCCGCTTCATTGCGACTGAAGTCGGGGCGTGTACTGGTCGGTTCAAGTGTCAGCTCACGACCATTGAGTGCTTCTTCCAATTCGCCCAGTCTTCCCAGCAACCGCCTGGACGCGAGGCCAGCCATACAGCAGACGTGCAGCGCGTCTTCGCCTTGACGCAGATCGCTGCTGGCGTCAGCGATGATGTCCAGCGCCCGTCGAAGCTGTGCCGCGTAGCGCTGGCCTTCACGCGTCATCTCAAGTCCGCGACCTGATTTCTTGACCAGTTTTGTACCAACGGCGACTTCCAGATTCTGTATATGTCGGGAGATAACGGTATGCGAAACCGATAGTTCTTCGGCGCACTGCCGCACGCTTCCACAACGACTGAATCCTTCGAAGGCGCGTACAGCGAGTAGCGGCGGCAGTCGTCTATTCATAGGTACTCCAGGCGTCGAGAGTTAACGACAAACGCAAGTCTTATGCCAAAGAATGGGTGCATTAAATGCACCAATTTGGCGTTTTCTAACTGCTTGTTCGCATGCCTCCCGATGATGGAATTTGTGGGCCACGGCTTTCGATCTTTTCAGGAGTATGCCTTGAACGTTTCCGAACGCGCCGCCATTGTCGGCGCCTATGAGTCACCACGAAGGGATGCGCCCAATGTCCATCCTTTCGCGATCCAGGTGGAATGCATCCAGGCAGCGCTGGCCCAGGCCGGGCTGACGCTCGGAGACGTAGACGGCTTATGTGTGGCTTCCGGCGACTGGGCCGAGGGGGGCGGTGTCAACAGCGTTACCGAAATGGCCGAGTACCTGGGCATTGAGCCGCGCTGGTTCGACAGCACCGACGTGGGGGGTTGTTCCTATCTGGTGCATACCGCACAGGCGGCGGTGGCGATTGCTGCCGGGCTGGCGGATGTCGTGGTTATCAGTTACGCCGCCTCACCGCGCTGGTGGCCGTTGAAGACTCCGTCATTCGACCCTTTCGTCCTTCCGGCGGGGCCTGGTCAATTCGAGTTGCCCTTCGCACCGACGCTCATTTCTACGTATGCGATGTACGCCCAGCGTCATATGCACCTCTATGGCACCACGGTAGAGCAGCTAGCTCAGGTGGCGGTGACATTCCGGCAACACGCGGCTGAAAATCCGGATGCCTTTCTGGGCCGAAAATCGATTACCGTCGAAGACGTGCTCAATTCCTCGATGATCGCTTCACCTTTGCACCGGCTCGATTGCTGCGTCGTGACGGACGGCGGCGGCGCTATCGTGATGACCAGCCGGGAACGAGCCCTTGATTGCCGAGCCCGGCCGGTCTGCGTGAGCGGCTTTGGCATGGCCACACAGCGCACTCAAATCAGCCAGATGTCCCGCGAACTCATCACGCCTGCTGCTCGTACTGGTCCCCGAGCATTTGAAATGGCCGGGTTGACGCCTGGTGATGTCGACGTGGTGCAGCTCTACGATGCCTTTACGATCACGCCGATGTTGGCGCTTGAGGACCTTGGATTCTGTCCTCGGGGCGAAAGCGGGCGGTTCGTGGCGGACGGCCATTTGAGCATCAGTGGCTCTCTGCCCTGCAACACCGACGGTGGTGGACTGGCGTCGAACCATCCGGGCAAGCGCGGTCTGCTGGCTTTGATTGAGGGCGTCCGGCAGTTGCGCGGTGAAGGGCCAGGGGTGCAGGTGAAAGACGCGGAGGTCGCGTTGGTTCATGGGTTGGGCGGAACGTTCTGTGCCGCAGCCACTGTCATTTTGACCGTCTGAGGAGCCAGCGATATGACCACTTTGAGTCCTGTTGTCACCGACGCCATGTCGGCACCCTGGTGGGCCGCTCTTCGGGAAGGACGCTTGCTCGTTCAACGCAACCCTGTGTCCGGTGCATGGCAGTGGTACCCACGGGACCATTGCCTGGACGATCTGGCGATAAAGCCCGAATGGGTGCAAGTCAGCGGGCGCGGCACGCTGTTTACCTATTCGGTTATCCATCGTGGGCACTCACGGCTGGAGACACCTTATGTGTGCGCCCTCGTCGAGCTAGCAGAAGGTCCGCTGATGCTGTCGCAACTTCACGGCATTGCGTTCGACGAGATCACCATCGGTATGGACGTTTCGGTTGCGTTCATCGAAACGGATTCATCCACCTCGTTGCCGGTTTTCCGCCCAAGGAGCCACCCATGAGTTCCACTCAATACTTTGACGACCTGGTAGCCACACAGTCGTTGGTGTCGTCGCGCATCACACTGACAGAAGCGCACATCGTCCTGTTTGCAGGATTGTCTGGGGATTTCAACCCGATTCATATGGATGAGGAATCTGCGCGTCGAGGCCCCTTCGGGCGGCGAATCGCCCATGGCATGTTGGCTCACTCCATGAGTACCGGGCTGCGCTCGAGTGTTGATGACTGGGCAATCATTGCCTTTCTTGAGACCCATCGCCGATTCGTCGCACCGGTTTTCGCGGGTGACACGCTGCATTACGTGGCTGAAATCGAAGACTTGCGCAAAAGCAATTCAAACCCTTCGCGGGGCATTGTCAGAGTCAGGCTGCGCCTGCTCAATCAGAGCGGTGAAGTGGTGCAGGAAGGCGAAGACGTATTTGCGGTCGCATGCCGCACAGGGAGCGAATCATGAACACTCGCTTGGACGGGCATGTCGCGTTGATCACGGGCGGTGCGGGCGGCATTGGCTCGGCTATCTGTCAGCGCCTGGCGCAAGAGGGCGCAGCGGTCATCATTGCCGACCTCGGCCCCGGTGCAGTCGAACTGGCTTGCTCACTGACCTCCCAGGGTTATCAGGCGGCAGCGGTCACTCTCGACGTTTCGAGCCGCGCTAGTTGGACCGCGGTCATGGTTGATCTGCCGCCAGCCTTCAAAGCCGTCGACATTCTGGTGAACGTGGCAGGCATCGTGCGTGATAGAACCTTGATGAAGATGACTGATGAAGACTGGGAAACCGTGATTGACGTCAACCTGCGTGGCTCCTGGATGGGGTGTCAATTCGGGTTGGCGGCCATGGTTGGGCGCGGTTGGGGCAGGATCATCAATATCGCTTCCACTGCGATCCTGGGCACCTACGGTCAATCGAATTATTCATCGGCGAAGGCGGGCGTGGTGGGATTGACTCACACCGTCGCCCTGGAAGCGGCGCGCCACGGTGTATTGGTCAACGCCGTAGCCCCCGGGATCGTAGAGACATCTATTCTCGCGAGTGTTCCAGAGGAGATCAGGGCGCGCTGGATCGCAAGAATGCCACTGGGCCGGCCCGCACAACCTGCAGAAATTGCCTCCGTGGTGGCGTTCCTCGCCTCCGACGACGCCAGTTACATGAGCGGGCAAGTTCTCATTGTCGATGGCGGCGCAACGACAGGCGATTACTGAACCACTGAAACACTGCTTTCCACTCACAATAATCAAGCAGCAACAGGCGAAGGGGCAGCGATATGGTCGAATTTACACGGCGCAGATTTTTGCAAGCGAGTGGCATCGCGGGTGCAGGTTTAGCAGCGGGATTGATTCGTCCCTCGTTCGCTGCCGACGAATCGCTGTACGCAGCTGCGCAGAAAGAAGGTGCACTCAACCTTTACTGGGGGTCCTATGAACAAAGGACCATCGAAGCCATCCGCGACGCGTTCACCCGTCGCTACCCTGGGATCAAGGTCAACCTGCTGCGTCAGGCATCGCAAACCATCTACACCCGATTACGTCTCGAGCTGCAGAATAATGCGCCCAACTGCGACTCGCTGGGCAGTACCAACATACTTCACTACCTGGAGCTGAAAAAGATCGGCGCATTAATGCCCTACAAACCGGCGGGTACGGCGTTTCTGCCGCAGGAATTCCAGGGGCTGGACAAGGACGACACCTTCCAGGTCGGCGCCATTAGCCTGACCAGCCTAAATTATCAGTCAGACAAAGTCACCACAGCACCTGCTTCATGGGAGGCTGCACTGGACGCTCAATGGGCCAACAAGCTGACGGTCGGCAGCCCGTCCTTCTCCGGTGATGTTGCTTCCTGGGTGGTGGCGATCCGTAAAAAGTACGGCGACCATTACCTCAAAGAACTGGCAAAGCTGAACCCCAAGGTCGGCCAATCGAACGTGGATACTGTTACCGACATTCTTTCAGGCGAGCGCCTCGTGGGTCTGGGTGCGCCATTCAGTTATTCGCTGACGCAGAAAGCGGCTGGCAACCCGATAAACGTGGTTACCCCAACCGACGGCACCATCCTCAACCTGGGCTTGAGTGCCATTCCACTGAAAGCTCCGCACCCGAACGCGGCGAAGCTGTTCTCCGACTTTTTGTATGACCCTGAAGTCTCGCAAATCCTGGCGGCCAATTTCTGGCCGACATTGCGCACTGATGTTCCATGGGCCGAGGACCGCAGCCTGTCCCAGATAACCTGGTACCGCAATCCACCTGAAGACCTGGCGGCCGAAGTCGCTGAAGGTATCGCCAAGTGGAAGGACATCATTGGTTGAAACAATACCCGCCAGGCCCTGGCGGCCTGGCGACGGCAGACTCAGGAGTGACCCCTTTATGGGCGTTTTTGCGATAGGCACTTCCTCGGCGACCGTTGGCGCCGAGATTCGACGACACCGACCTTGGGTGCGTTGGACCGTAGTGAGCGTGGTTCTGGCGGCGCTGTTCTTGTTGGTTGCGCAACCGGTCGGCTGGATTCTGTTCAACAGCATGCACGATGACACCACGCAACAATGGACGCTGAACAATTACGTGCGTCTGGTGACTGCCAAAGGCATGCTCCAGCCGATTATCAATTCGATTATTCTGGCGTTTTCAACCGCAGCGATCTCAACGCTGCTGGGTGTTCCGCTGGCCTGGTTGGTGGCGCGTACCAACATGCCCGGCCGGGGACTCATCAGGATGCTCACGTTGGGGGCTTTCGTGACCCCGTCGTTCATCGGTGCACTGGGCTGGATTCTACTTGCGGCACCTAATGCCGGCTGGCTGAATACGTTCTATCGACAAATGTCGGGCAGCGATTTGGCTCTGTTCAACATCTACTCGATGGGTGGCGCGATCTTTGTCTGCGCCATCTATACCGTCCCGTATACCTTCACCATTGTCGCCAGCGCCCTCGATGAAATGGCGGTCGAGCTTGAAGACGCGGCGACGACGCTCGGCGCCAGCGTACTACGCACAATGTTCAGCGTGACCATTCCGATGGTGATGCCTTCGGTCATCGTGGGTTTCATTTTGTCCTTCATTCAGGGGATGACCCTGTTCGGCGTTCCCGCCTTTCTGCTCACGCCCTCAGGAACATCGGTTGTCACCACCAAACTGGCCGAGTTCTATCAGTTGTTCCCGCCCGAGTTGTACATGGCGGCAGCGTATTGCATGCCGCTCCTTTTGCTCACCGGTGGGTTGTTCTGGGTACGCAAAAAAATTCTTGGCCGCAGACGTTTTGTAATGATCGGTGGCAAGAGCCGGGCGGGCCGCAGCATTGATCTGAAAGGGTGGCGCTGGGCCGGGTTGTTGTTCGCGCTGATTGTCCCGGTGACGGCGGTGATCCTGCCTTACTTCGCCTTGATCGTCGTTTCTCTCTGCAAAGCCTGGGGTCAGGGGCCATCGCTGAGCAATCTGACGTTTCACTGGTATCGATGGGCAGTCCTGGAGAACGCTGAAACTCAGGCGGCGATTATCAACTCATTGGCCTATGGCGCCATCGGCGCCAGTCTTTGCGTACTGCTCGGCACTTTGATCGCTTACATCGTCGAGCGCCGCTTGGTTGCGGGAACGACCATCATTGCGGCGTTGACCAATCTACCGATCATCATTCCCGGAATTGTATTGTCGGTGGGCTTCTTCGCAGCCTATACCCAGCCACCCCTAAGTCTTTACGGGACCTCGGCGATCATCATTGCGGCGTTCGTCGCGACGTTCCTGCCTATCGCCTATTCGCATGGCGGGGCAATGCTCAAGGGTATCAGTCCGGACCTGGAGCGGGTCGCCCGGATCCTGGGTGCCAGTGAGTCGAAGACATTCATCAGTATCACAGCTCCGCTGATGAGATCCGGACTGATTTCAGGATGGCTGTTGGTGTTTATCCCAGTGATGCGCGAACTATCAGCTGCGGTGTTCTTGATAACACCCAGCACTAACGTCATGACGACGTTGATTTACAACTACAAGGATGGCGGAAATTACGAGGCGGTGGCTGCCGCTAGCGTATTACTTTTGGTTGTCACCATGGTGGTGGTGGCGATCGCTCAGACGCTCAGCGTGAAGTTGGCGAAACATAAACGTGCCAGTGTTGAACTCGGAGTCGCCCAATGAGCCAGATCCAGATCCGTAATTTGCAAAAAAGCTTCGGCCAGTTCCAGGCGCTAAAAGGTATTGACCTGACTGTGGAGGATGGAACATTGCTGGCGTTGCTTGGTCCATCCGGATGTGGCAAGTCAACCACACTGCAGTTGCTAGCCGGTTTCGAAGCACCGACCGCAGGCGAAATCCGCGTCAATGACCGGGTCATTTCCAGCTCGCAGGGCGTGGTGCCTCCGGAGCGCCGGGATATATCGCTGGTCTTTCAAAACTATGCGGTGTGGCCGCACAAAACCGTGGCGGAGAACGTGGCGTTTGGCTTGCAGATACGCAAGGTGCCGCGTGCTTTGCTGGAAGAAAAGCTCACTAAAACCCTGAAGACTGTGCACCTTGACCACTTGGCTGACCGCTATCCCTCCGAGTTGTCGGGTGGGCAACAGCAACGGGTGGCGCTGGCGCGAGCTCTTATTGTCGAGCCGAGCATTCTATTGCTCGACGAACCGCTGTCGAACCTTGATGCCCACCTTCGGGAAGAAATGCGCTTCGAAATCCGTCGAGTGCATGACTTGCTTGGACTGACGACTGTCTACGTCACTCACGATCAGGGAGAGGCATTGGTGACGGCCAATCAGGTGGCGGTCATGAATGGAGGCAGTGTGCAACAACTGGGTTCGCCGAGAGAGATTTTCGAGCTGCCGGCCAACGCGTTCGTCGCTGCGTTCATTGGCAGCAATAACGTGATCAAGGGCGTGTTAACGGGGGCCGGCACATTGCGCTTTGGAGAGCAATCACTGGTGGGGATGGACCGCAGTGGTGCTGGTCCTGGTGCAGAGATCACCCTGTGTATCCGTCCGTCCAAAGTGCGGATCGTTGGGCCAAATTCAGGCGTGACCAATGTGCTGCCCGGTACGGTGCTGCGCACCGCGTACCTCGGAGAGTACTGCGACGTATTGGTAGACATCGGCGCTGGCCTTTCGATGCGCGCCTTTACGCCCCCCACGGTCGACTATCGGGTGGGGCAGGTCGTACTGCTGCATCTGCCAGAACAGGATTGCCACCTGCTGCAATCCGGGGAACGGGTTAACAGTTAAACCAGCATGGCGGCAGCGGTCGTCGAACTGTGAGCACTTATTAAATGGCCAGACAGGATTCAACTATGAAAATCGAAGAGAGCGCCGAAATTTTTCGGTTACGACGAGGGAGTGTTGAATGGGTCATCTTCAATCGACCTCACGCCTTGAACGCGATGTCGCCTGGAATGGAAGAGGCGTTGACCGGGATTTTTCAAGAGCTGACACTCGATGCATCAGTCAAGGCGCTGGTTCTGACCGGCGCAACGGGCGCGCGCCCCTCCTTCATGGCGGGGGCAGATTTCGGCGCTCTGGAGGATGCGAAAACGACAGCTGAGTTTCTTGAACTCGAAGGTCACAGTGAAACGCTCATCCATTCTCTTGAAGCGCTGACATTTCCAACCGTTGCCGCCATCGCGGGTCCGTGTGTGGGTGGGGGGGCACTTATCGCGGCAGCTTGTGACGTGCGCATCATCAGCCGTTCAGCCAGATTTGGATTTCCCATTGCACGAACGGTTGGCAACTGCCTCAGCGCCCTGAACTATCAGCGTCTTGTCGATTTGTTCGGCACAGCAATGACAAAAGAAATGGTGTTCAGCGCACGTCTGCTGGACGCCTCGGCGCTTATGGCAAGCGGGGCGTTCAGGGAGTTGGTGGACGAAGACGCGTTGGAAGCTGCGGCCGAGCGCGTATCGGAGCATTTGGTGCAGCTTGCGCCACTGACGCTATGGGCCACCAAAACTACGTTGCGGCGACTTCGAGACGCGCAAGTAGCAAGTGTCGAGGATGAGGATGTGTTGTTGCGTTGCTATCACTCTGCTGATTTTCGTGAAGGCGTTGCAGCGTTTCAGCAAAAACGTCCACCAGCGTGGAAAGGGCTTTAGAACAACTTTGCGGTGTAATGAAACACTGATGTTGTCGCGTTTCCGAGAATAGAAAGCTCTGACGCTTGGATGAACAGACGCTTTCTCGAATTTAAATATTATTTGTTCGCTGGCAACCTCAGTTGCCGGGCAGGGTGAAGTCATGTCGATTAAATCTGAAATACCCAACAAAGGGCCTCTAAGCGGTATACGTGTAATTGATGCGACTCATATGTTGGCAGGGCCTTATTCAACTTGGCTGCTCGCGATGCTCGGGGCTGATGTCATCAAGATTGAGCGGCCGCAAGGCGGGGACTACACCCGCAGCGTTGCGCCGTTCAAAGACGAGGAAAGTATCTACTTCAATAGCGTCAACCGGAACAAACGCAGCGTCGCGCTGAACTTGAAAGAGGAGGAGGGCAAAGCTGTTCTTCGCCAGTTACTGACGACGGCTGACGTGTTCATTGAAAACAACCGGGCGGGGGCGATGGAACGATTGGGGTTCGGTTATGAAGCCGTGAGTGAGTTGAACCCGCAATTGGTTTACGCCGCAATTTCAGGTTTTGGGCAGGATGGCCCTTATAAACATTTGCCATCTTTTGACGTGGTCGCACAGGCGATGTCCGGCATGATGAGCATTACCGGTGAAGAGTTCGGACCACCTGCACGCGTGGGCATTTCGCTAGGCGATATCGGGTCTGGCTTATTCACCACCGTCGGTGTGCTGGCAGCGCTGGTGGGCAGGGGGCAGGAGGGCGGAAAGGGGGCGTTTATCGATATTTCGATGCTCGATTGCCAGCTGGCAATGATGGAAAACGCTGTTGCACGCTTCCTGCAGGTGGGTGATCTTCCGCGCCGTCTGGGCAGTCGCCACGCGCTGATCGCGCCGTTCCAGGCTTTCGCTACCGCCGACGAACCGATTGCCATCTGTGTTGATACCGAAGAGCAGTGGCAACGGATGTGCATCGCGATGCAGCGACCTGAGTGGATAGATGATCAGCTGCTGCGTGACGGTCCGCTGCGCGCGCAGAATCACGCTCATCTGGAGTCCTTGATGACTTCGAGATTACAAGAGCGCGGCCGTGAGTACTGGATGAAGTCGCTTCAGGAGGCCGACGTACCCTGCAGCCCGATCAACACGGTCGCCGAGGCAATCGCCGATCCGCAGGTGCAACATCGCGGCATGATTGTCGAGGTGCCGGCCCAATCGGGAAACTGCTACGTCAAGCATCCGGTGCATATGCCCTACACCGAAATGGTCGAAGAAAAACCCTCGCCGGGTTTGGGGGAGCACAGTGTCAGTGTTTTGCAGGAACTGGGCTATTCAGATGGACAGATCTCGGCATTCAAAGCTAGAGGAGTGATCTGATCTTTAAGGGGAGCCGCACAACTCTGACGTCCGAGATGCTGTGGAATTGCACGAGTTGGTTGATCCCATGAAGGTGGCGACGTCGCTGTCGCCACGTACGCTGGAAAAGACAGAATCAAGTCTCGTTAGGTCTATGCTAAGGGCGATCGCGTGCGACCGATCAATCCGCTGAACTTGTACATGCTTCGGTAACGCCTCGGCATAATATATCCAGATATTCTTCGGAAATTTTTTCGGGGGGCAAGCGATTTTTCATCGCGCGTTCCCACGCAACGGCCGGCGGCATATTTAATGTCTTATGCTTCCTCTGCACGCCGAATCCTAAAGAAAGCACACACCACCAAAAAGCTGAGTGGACGCTCTGTTTCTAGCTAAGGGGAAGCGTTTACGATCGCTATTCACATATTTGGATAGCGATAAATTCTAATATCATAGCGGTGAAATTTCATCATTTCCCTTATTCAATAAGCGTAGGTTTATCCTCGTAAATTGCCGCAATCATTGAAGTGAGGGAATGATTAGGTTGCGCCAATATCACGCCCATCAACTCATATACTTGTCGAAAAGAAGCTTGACCAACTGGCGAAGCCATATATTTCCGGGGTCATGATGATGGCGCGGGTGCCAATACTGTCGCAGGTGCAAGCTGGGGGACTTGATCGGGGTTTTAATTACCTTGACCGCATTGTAGCGTCGGAATGTTTGCCCCAGGTCACCGGGCACGGTTGCGATTAGATTCGGGTTTTTCTCCAGTATCATCGGGACCGTTATAAAGTGTGGGGTTGTAAGGTAAATTTCTCGTTGATGCCCCAATTCGTCGATAAACTGGTCGTAGCGTGTACTACTGTCTGACAGAACGACGGAAACATGTTTCATGCTCAGGAATTGTTCAAGGTCTACTTCGTTACCAGGGTACATGGTACTGACGATAGAGCAAAAAGAGTGTTTAAACAGTTCTTGTTGAAAAAGGTTAGGGTCCTGGATGTAGTGTGACCCTATAGCCAGGTCTGTATCACCTCTCTCCAGTGAGTTAGCTATATGCTCGGTGGGTAGTTGCGATGTTCGTATTCGGCAATGAGGGGCCACCTTCTGAAGTTCTGAAATCAGCCGGGGCAAAAATACCAACTCGCCCATATCCGTCATACAAAGGCTGAAGACCCTGGTGGAAGACATAGGGCTGAAACTGGCCTGCGCCAACAGCCTGTGCTGTACGGCGGATACGATCTCCAGAACTGAATCCCCCATCTCCTCTGCGAAAGGCGTCGGCTTCATCGCATCGCCAATACGGACGAAGAGGGGGTCTTCATAAAACTCCCGGAGACGTCGTAGTGCATGGCTCATGGCGCTCTGCGTCAAACCAAGATGCTCTCCTGCTCGAGATACATTGCGCTCTTTCAGAAGCGCATCGAACGCTAGCAAGAGATTCAAATCGAATTTTTTACCATGAGTACTGCGCATATTCTGTATTAGCTCCATGATCTATGCGCATAGATGATCCACCGCTAGCATGGCGTCAGCAAGATAATTTCAACACCAAAAACAAGAAATGAGGTCGACGTCATGCTCCTTCGTAACGCTTGGTATGTAGCTGCTTGGTCGAGTGAGATCCCGGTCGATAAACTTCTCGCAAGAACGATTCTCAACGTGCCAGTGGTGCTATGGCGTGATACCAACGGAAAAGTGGTGGCTTTCGAAGACCGTTGCTGTCACCGAGGCGCTCCACTGTCGAAAGGGCGCCTAGAAGGCGATCAGCTTCGGTGCATGTACCATGGTCTCCTATTTGATACGGTGGGGCGCTGCGTCGAAATACCCGGACAAGAGCGCATTCCTCCGCAGGCTAAGGTGCGCACATTCCCAATTGTAGAGAAGCACAAGTGGATCTGGATCTGGGTGGGTGATGCCAGCCTGGCGGATCCGTCCCTGATCCCTGATACACATTGGCTGGATGACCCCGAGTGGCGAAGCCTGGAGGGTTACACCTATTACACCACCAACTACCTGCTGATCGCTGACAACCTGCTTGACCTCGCACATTTGCCCTACGTTCATCCGAACACGCTGGGCGGTGACGAGGCGTATGCGGCCTGCATACCTACGGTCGAAAAGCTGGAAAACGGCGTGCGAGTAACGCGTTGGGGTGAAGGAATCAAGCCCGCACCTTTTGTGCAGAAAGTCAAAAATTATCCGGGGTCTGTCGATCGTTGGAATATCTATGACTTCCTGCTGCCGAGCATCTTCCTGATGGATTCGGGAATGCAGCCCAGTGGGCAAAATGCCAAGGCGGGAAATCGCGTCAATGCGGCAGAGTTCCGTAGCACTCAGGCACTGACTCCGGAAACGGACGAATCCACGCACTACTTCTTTTCGCAGCCTCATAATTTCGCCATTGATGACCCCGAGGTGACGCTGGCAATCCACAACCAGGTCGTCACAGCGTTCCAGGAGGACAGCGATATGATTCATGCGCAAGATCGCATGTTGAAGTTGACTTCCGATTTCAAAATGATTCCGATCGGAGCTGATGCTGCTCTTTCGTATTTCAGGTGGCTGGTGGCGAATGCTTATAAGGCTGAGCAGGCGATAAGCAATCCCGTCAAGATCCAGGAGGTCTGAGATGAGCGACTGGAACCGCGTTCGAGTGATGGCGATCGTGAAAGCTGCTGACGCCATTATGGATATCCGCTTGCTGGCCTTGGACTGTCAACCTCTTCCTGTGGCCGACGCGGGCTCGCACATTGATGTTCGCCTGCCAAATGGTCTGATCAGGCAGTACTCCGTTCACCGGTACGATCCTTCGGACGGAAGCTACTCAATTGGGGTCGGATTGTCTGAGCCGTCACGGGGTGGCTCAGCGTTCATTCATGCACATCTGCGAGTTGGCGACCTGCTCGAAATTAGCGCGGTTCGCAATAACTTTCCGCTGGCACACGACGCAAGCACCTATTTATTTATCGCCGGCGGTATCGGCATTACGCCGATTCTTAGCATGATTCGTTGGTGCGATGCGAATGACAAACCATGGCAACTTCTCTATTGCGTCCGATCCCGGTCCCGGGCTGCTTACATCGAGCATCTTCCTCGTGGCGGAAAATTAGTATTTCACTCGGATGACGAAATGGCCGGTCGTCCCGATCTGCAGGCGTTTACTCGACAAGCAAAGGCAACGGACCACCTCTATTGCTGTGGGCCGTCACCGCTCATGAATGCGGTACGGGATGCCGCACAGGCTTACCTGCCTTCCGGCCAGGTGCATTTCGAGTTGTTTAGTGCACCTGAGTCGAATGCACCTGAAAAGGAACAGAACAAAAGCTTCGTAGTGGAACTTGCTCGCAGTGGCATGGAGTTAACCGTGCCAGCTGATACCAGCCTTCTAGATGCACTCGAAGAGGTGGGGATAATGGTGCCTTATTCCTGCCGGGAGGGCCTTTGCCGTACCTGTGAGTGCCGGGTGCTAGCGGGTGAAGTTGATCATAGGGACTATGTCCTCAGCGATGAGGAGCGTGCTTCCAATGCGGTCATTCTGCAGTGTGTTTCACGTGCCAAGTCATCAAGGCTGGTGCTTGATATCTGACTGACACTCCACGTCACTCTTTGATTGGTAGGCAAGAATGAGTAGTTGTGAACTGAATGCTATTCGTAATGAACTGCTCTCTCGAAGAGAAAATCCTCCTGGGTCGCTGCAGCAGGCTCGTATAGGTTTTGACCACTTGTGCAAGCGTTTTTCGCCTCCGCCTGATTGCAGCTCCACGGCGTCGACACTCGGTGGAGTTCCTGTGCGGAAGTTAACCTGTGTGGATTCCCAGCGCTCTTTGCTCTATGTCCACGGTGGTGGTTTCATGGTGGGCAGCGCTGAAGGTTTTGAGGGAATCGCCGGCACGCTTGCTGCCGGTACATCTTCCACGGCTTACGTGGTTGATTATCGACTGACACCTGAACATGCATACCCTGCTGCACAGCAAGATGTTCTGACTGCGTATGCGGCGTTACTCGCTAATTGCGAAGGAGCAAACGATATTGCATTGGTGGGGGATTCGGCGGGAGGCCATTTGATCATGGCCGCCCTGATTCACGCCAGGACCATGGGAATGGAAATGCCAGGTTGCGTGGTGCTGTTTTCTCCTTGGCTGGATCTGGCTCTTACCGGAGAAAGCATCCATACCAAGATTGCAGTGGACTGCTTTCTTACACCTCAGAAGTTGCAAGCCAGTGCTGACGCCTACCTGGGAGATCAGGTCGAGACTGCTATCTTGGAGGCTGACCTGCAGGGGGTGCCGCCAATGATGATTCAAGTGGGGGAGTGTGAAATCCTTCTTGATGATGCAGTACGTCTGGCGAGAAACGCTGGATCAGCGGGCGTGGACACCAGGCTGGAGGTATGGCCCGGTATGTTTCATGTCTGGCAGGCATATGCGCCGGTGCTCTCCGAGGGGCGTGAGGCGCTCGCCGCTGCCGTCAATTTCATAAACGGGGTGCTGGTACGGCAAGGGGCGTTGGCGGTTGACTCTCGTTGCAGGTGATTGCTTTGAGCTACCGAATCAGGAAGCCCGTCTGGTTTCATAGTCATGACGTTAGAGGCTGAGGAAGTTTACTAACTTGCATCGAGTTGAACGGCACCTGGGGGCAGGTGCCTTTGGAGTGCGGTTACAGCCAACCTTTAATCTGTGCGCAAACGGCTTGAGTTGAGATTCCGTAACGATCATGCAACGTCGGCAGGGCACCTGCGTCAAGGAACGCGTCGGGCAAAGCAATCTGCCTGAAAGTTGGCGTCACTCCGTTACGCAGCAGCACCCCTGCAACGGCCTCGCCAAGACCGCCAATGATCGAACTGTTTTCTGCTGTGACCACCAGCCGACCTGGCTTCCTTGCCTCGGCAAGAATGGTTTGCACATCCAGGGGTTTGATCGTCGGTACGTGCAGCACGGCGACATCGACGCCGTCGGTTTGCAGTGCCTTGGCGGCTTCCAGTGCGCGCATGGTCATCAGGCCGGTGGAGATGATCAGAACGTCGTTACCGGTGCGCAGGGTCTTGGCTTTGCCGATCTCGAACTTGTAGCCGTACTCGTCCAGCACCAGCGGCACATTGCCGCGCAGCAAACGCATGTACACCGGCCCCTGATGCGCGGCGATGGCGGGCACGGCCTGTTCGATTTCGAGTGCATCGCACGGATCGACGATCATCAAGTTAGGCATGGCGCGGAAGATCGCCAGGTCGTCCGTAGCCTGGTGGCTTGGGCCGTAACCGGTGGTTAGGCCGGGCAGGCCGCAGACGATCTTGACGTTGAGGTTTTCCTCGGCGATGGCCATGCAGATGAAGTCATAGGCACGGCGCGAAGCGAACACCGCGTAGGTGGTGGCAAACGGCACGAAGCCTTCTCGGGCCATGCCGGCGGCCGCGCTCATCAGCAATTGCTCGGCCATGCCCATTTGATAGAAACGGTCGGGATGGGCCTTGGCGAAGATGTGCAGGTCGGTGTACTTGGACAGATCGGCGGACAGCCCGACGATGTCCTGACGCTGATCGGCAAGCGCGGCTAATGCATGTCCGAAAGGCGCCGACTTGGTGGCTTGGCCTTCCGAAGCAATGGAGGCGATCATCGCCGAGGTAGTCAGACGCTTCTTGATCGGCTCGGCAGTCGAAGTCGGAGTGTTTGCGGCATTGCTCATTGGTTTTTTCCTTCTTCAAGATTGTTCAGTGCCAGATCCCATTCGTGCTCTTCCACGCGAATGAAGTGCGTCTTCTCGCGGGTTTCCAGGAAGGGCACGCCCTTGCCCATTTTGGTGTCGCAGATGATCACTCGTGGCTGGGCGCCGGGATGATGGCGAGCGGCATCGAATGCCGCGACCAGTGCATCGATGTCGTTGCCATCGACGCGCTGGGTGAACCAGCCGAACGCTTGCCAGCGATCGACAATGGGTTCGAACGACAGGATTTCGCTCGAATAGCCATCGGCTTGCTGATTGTTGACGTCGACGATGGCGATCAGGTTGTCGAGCTTCCAGTGCGCCGCCGACATCACGGCTTCCCAGGTCGAGCCTTCATTCAGCTCGCCGTCCGACAGCAGGTTGTAGACGAAGGAGGCCGAGCCTTTGCGCTTGAGACCCAGGCAGGCACCGACAGCGATGCCCAGGCCCTGACCCAGCGAGCCCCCGGTGATTTCCATGCCCGGGGTGTAGGCGGCCATGCCCGACATCGGCAGGCGGCTGTCGTCCGAACCGTAGGTTTCCAGTTCATCGAGCGGGATGATTTTGGCTTCGATCAGGGCGGCATACAGCGCAATGGCGTAGTGACCGATGGAGAGGTAGAAGCGATCACGTTCCTCCCATTCCGGGTCCTCAGGCTTAAGATTCAACGCATGGAAGTAGGACACGGCCAGCAGGTCGGCCGCCCCGAGGGCCTGGCCGACATAACCCTGGCCCTGGACTTGCCCCATGCGCAGCGAGTGACGACGAATATTGTGGGCGCGCTGCGCCAGACTCTTGCTTGAAGCGTGTGAAGACTGGGTTGTCATGATGAAACTCCGTTAACTCAACGATTGACCAGGGCGGCGGGAATGCGCAGGACCAGCAGGGCGCCGCTCACCAGCACACCGGTGATCAGGTACATGCCGATGGCGCTGGAGCCGGTCTGTGTGGTGATCCAGCCGATCAGGTAAGGCGAGCAGAACCCGGCGAGGTTGGCGAAGCTGTTGATTGCCGCAATGCCCGCGGCGGCGGAAACGCCCCCGAGCAATGTGGTGGGCAGCATCCAGAACAGCGACGTCGCCGACAGAATGCCGGACGCCGCCAGGCACAGGCTCAGGATGGACAGGACGATATTGCCGCCCAGCAATGCGGCGAGGGTCAGGCCGAGTGCGCCGGCAATCATCGGGGCGATCAGGTGCCAGCGTCGCTCGCGGTGTTTGTCGCCACTGCGACCGACCAGCAGCATTGCCACGATGGCGCAGAGGTAGGGCAGGCTGGTCAGAAAGCCGATGTGCAGCGGATCGGAAACCCCGGCGTTGCGTACCAGTGTCGGTAGCCAGAAGGTGATCGCGTACTGGCCCATTACAACGCAGAAGTAGATGCCTGCGAGCAACCACAGACGACGGTCGCGAATAAACTCGCCCACCGACGCATGGGTGATTTTCTGCTGGTCATCCTCGGCCAGCTCGCGGCGGATCAGTGCTTTTTCGTCGTCATCCAGCCAATTGGCCTGGTGTACGCCATCCTTGAGATAGCTCAGTACCAGCAAGCCGATAAGAACGGTGGGCACAGCTTCGAGCACGAACATCCACTGCCAGCCGGCCCAGCCATGCATGCCGGCGAAGTGATTCATGATCCAGCCGGAGATCGGGCCACCGACCATGCCCGACAGCGGAATGGCGATAAACCACAACACGGTCATGCGCGCACGCCGATAGGACGGAAACCAGTAGGTCAGGTACAGCAGCAGACCCGGCGCAAGACCCGCTTCGGCAATGCCAAGCAAAAAGCGCAAGGCATAGAATTGCCAGGCAGTTTCGACGAAGGCGAACAGGGCCGAGACGATGCCCCAGGTGATCATGATGCGGGCGATCCAGACCCGAGCGCCGACCTTGTGCAGGATGATGTTGCTCGGCACCTCGCAGAGGAAGTAACCGATGAAGAACATGCCCGCGCCCAGTCCATAGACTGTTTCGCTGAGGGCCAGGTCGTTCATCATTTGCAGCTTGGCGAAGCCGACGTTGACCCGGTCCAGATACGCGCACAGATAGCACAGCATCAGGAACGGCATCAGGCGCCAGGCCGTTTTACGGTAGGCGGAGGAGCGCACGGTCGAAACCGCTTCGAGCGACAGGGTTGTCATGATGGTTCGATCTCTTGTTTTTATTGACCGCCAGGGCCCGAGGCCCGGCTGCATCGTCGATCCAGAACCGCACGGGCCGGGCAGGCCCGCCCAGGTGTATTCAGTGAATCAGCATGCCGCCGTTCACATCCAGGGTGATGCCGGTCAGGTAGGAGGATAGGTCGCTGGCCAGAAATAGCGCCGCATTGGCCACATCCTGCGCCTCGCCCAGGCGTCCCAACGGGATGCCGTCGATGATCGCGTGACGGCGTTCGTCCTGCATCAGGCCACCGGTGATGTCGGTGTGGATCAAACCGGGGGCGATGGAGTTGACGCGAACCTTGTCCGGCCCCAGTTCCCGCGCCATGGCCTTGGCCAGGCCCAGCACGCCGGCCTTGGCGGCGCTGTAATGCGGGCCACCGAAAATGCCGCCGCCGCGTTGAGCGGAGACCGACGACATGCAGACGATGCTGCCGCCGGACTGCTGGCGCATCAGCGGAATCACTGCCTGGGACATGAGCAGGGTGCCGCGCAGGCTTACGTCCAGCACCTTGTCGTAGTCCGAAGGGCGAATATCCAGGGTTTTGAGAGGCTGGGTGATGCCAGCATTGTTGACCAGAATGTCGATGCGACCGAAATGCTCGATGATTTTCGCGACGGCCTGCTGAACCTGTGATTCATCAGCGACGTTGGCGGCCAGACCCAGATGGCCTTCGCCCAGGGAGGCGGCGGCATCGCGGGCGGTGGATTCATCCAAGTCGAGGATCACAACCTGTGCGCCCTGTTGCGCGAAGGTGGTCGCTGTCGCGCGGCCAATGCCACGTGCGGAGGCTGCACCGGTGATGATCGCGACTTTGCCTTGGAGAAGCATGGGAGTACCTCATTGTTCTTATTGGAGAGTGCTATTGGGTCGATCCGTAGCGAATCGATGACTCAGCTTGTGCTCCACCCCGTTCCTGAGCAATAACGCGAACTTCACTGGGTACTGAAAAAAATTCAGCACTCGTCATTTTTGCAGTTGGATGGTTGAATGGCTCGATGCCCGGCTCAGGCTGTTTACAGCGGAAAAACCATCACCATGCGTTCAACCGGCGAAGTACCCCCGACACTGCCACCCCTGAAAGCCATTCAGGCCTTTGAGCAGACAGCGCGCTTTGGCAATGTCGCCCGCGCTGCCGAATTGCTGGACTTAACGCCTTCGGCGGTCAGCCACCAATTGGCCAAGCTTGAGGCGATGATCGGGCGACAGCTGTTTTTCCGAACCACCAGAGGCGTGACCCTGACGCCGGTGGGCGAGCAGTACCTGACCGAGGTGTCCGGCATCCTGCACAGCCTTGCCGTGGCGACCGAGCGCGCGACCAGTGACTTCAGCCTCGATTGCCTGCGCTTGCACTCATCGCCCAGTTTCGGACTGCTGTGGCTGATGCCGCGTCTGGAGCAATTCCGCCAGAGTCATCCTGACATCCAGCTCAACCTTTCGTGTTCCTATGAGTCACTGCACTTCAGCCGGGACAAGATCGACGTGGACATCCGCCACGGAATGCCCAACTGGCCCAGTTTCGAAGTGCGCACGGTGCGCAATGAAAAAATCGCGGTCATGGCTTCTCCCAAACTCCTGGAAAAACGACCCATTCATGCCATTGCGGATTTGCTGGACTGCAACCTGATTCTGTCGGAGGCGACGCTGATCAAGTGGCCACAGTTGTTTGCACAACATGGTTTATCGCGCCCTGAAAAGCCTTACACACTGAGTTTTGACCGTTCCTACATGACGCTGGAGGCAGCCAGCCACGGGCTTGGATTTGCCCTGGAAAGCACACTGCTTGCGCAGGATTATCTAGCGCGTGGAACGTTGGTCGAGGTAGTGCCGCAGTTGAGTGCGGCAATCACTGCACACCACCTGGTTTTCCCGAAAGCGCATTCCAACTTCCCAAGGGTCAGAAGATTTCTGGAGTGGATGCAGGCGGAGTTGGGGCATGACTTCAATTATTGAACTGGATGTCATTACACGCCGCATCTCATCAGATTGCCTAGTGAGTGTCTGCTTTTGGCCGTGGTATCAGATGCGTAACTTGTGTCGATCTCGTAGAGCGAGACGAGGGTTTGGAGCCCCACTGATACGTCTTATCAGTGAGGCCATTGAGCAAAATTTACAGCGCCGTGATGAATGCGTGTAGGTGAGGGCGCATGTTTTATAGACATACACCACCTCACCCACTATCGCCGGCTTACAAGCCGCCCAGTGCGACGTACTTGATTTCCAGGTAGTCGTCGATCCCGTATTTTGAGCCTTCCCGGCCAAGTCCGGAGGTCTTCACGCCGCCGAAGGGTGCAACTTCTGTGGAGATCATCCCCTCGTTGACGCCCACCATGCCGAACTCAAGATTGTCGACGACACGGAAGATCAGACCGACGTCACGTGCGTACACATAGGCTGCCAAGCCAAAAGGTGTGTCGTTGGCCATCGCAATTGCCTCGTCCTCAGTCTCGAAACGGAAGAGGGGAGCGACAGGGCCGAAGGTTTCATCATTGAAGATCAGTGCATCGCGTGACACATCGGTGAGCACTGTTGGCTCGAAGTAACTACCGCCCAAGGGGTGACGCTTGCCTCCGGTAGCAATGCGTGCACCTTTTTTCACCGCATCGGCAATGTGCTCTTCGACCTTTTGCACTGCATCCCCATTGATGAGCGGACCCAGTACCACACCGTCATCCATGCCATTACCAACCCTGAGCGCAGCGGCTGCATCCGCGAGCTTCTTCGCAAACTGATCGTAAACACCCGATTGAACGAGCATGCGGTTGGCGGCAACGCAGGCTTGACCTGTGTTGCGGTACTTGGCGGCAATTGCACCTTTCACTGCGGCATCGATATCAGCATCGTCAAAGACGATGAACGGCGCGTTGCCGCCCAGTTCCATACTCGCCTTTTTGATGGTCGGAGCGCACTGGGCCAGCAGCAGCGATCCAACTTCGGTCGAACCTGTGAAAGACAACTTCCGAACGACCGGGTTTGCGGTGAGCTCCCCGCCGATTGCGCGGGCCGAGCCCGTGACGACGTTGCACACACCAGGCGGCAGACCGGCGCGCTCGGCGAGTACGGCCAAAGCCAGTGCCGAAAGGGGGGTCTGACTGGCCGGCTTGATAACTCCAGCGCAACCAACCGCCCAGCCCGGACCGGCTTTGCGTGTAATCATCGCGGAGGGGAAGTTCCACGGTGTGATGGCTGCAAAAACACCGATAGGGGCTTTCTGCACGAGAATGCGCCGACCGTCTACATTCTGCGGAATGATGTCGCCATTCACGCGCTTCGCCTCTTCCCCGAACCATTCGATGAAGCTTGCGGCGTAAAGGATTTCGCCACGGGATTCCACCAAGGGCTTACCCTGTTCGGCCGTCAGGATGACCGCCAGGTCCTCGATGTTTTCAAGCATTAGCTCATAGAGCTTGCGCAGGACCTTTGCACGCTCCTTTGGCAGCGTCTTGCGCCATCCCTGCATGGCGCGTTCGGCCGCTGCGATTGCGCGGCGAGTCTCGGACTCTCCACCGTTTGGTACGCGCGCTACCCATTCACCAGTGGCTGGATTGCGGATCTCGATTGTCTGGCCACTGTCTGCCTGGACCCATTCGCCGTCGATCAACATTGCCTGACGCAGCAGGTCGGGGTCTTTCAGATTCAAGGTTGCGGTGCTATTCATCGGGCAGACCTCAAATGGAGTTACGACCGATGAAGAAGGCTTCATCGAGGTCGGTGGTCGGGTTCAGTCCAGCAGCTTCCAGCCCTTTACGTAGCACAGCCATGTCGCGCTGGTACACACGTTGGGTCGGGTGCGGCATAGGACCACCGTTGTAACCCTGCAACCAGCCTTGGTATTTCCACATCATGCGATTGAGAAGCCCGTTTGCCGCCATTGGGAGGCTTGCAAACGCTTTACGTGCCGGATCCATTTTGTACCAGAGCTGAGTTGCCTCATCGTAGTTGCCCGCACGGATCAACTTGTGGATCTGTGGTAGCAATGGGCCGTAGTAAGAGGAGTAGTTGGTTCCGCAGAATGGGATGTCCATCACTTGTGCCAAAGGCACGTACTCATACTCAAGCGGAGATGAGATAACGACTTCTTCATGGAATTCGCGGTGAACTTCGATCGCCGACATGATGTAAGGCAGTCCGCCTTCGGCTTTGATTGCAACGACGTTGGGGATCTCGTCGACCATGCGACGCAGCACCGCCAGCGGAATATCGGCAGGGTGCAAGCGGCTGAAACCCCAGGCGGGCAGCGGGAAGATGATTACGCCCAGGTTCGTCGCGTCGCAGATCGCCTTGGTGTACTCGAATACTTCGTCATAGGACTTCGGATAGAAGAACGGAGGATAGCCAAGCAGTACAAGGTCGGCGCCGGCAGCTTCGGCTCGCTTCACGGCCTCAATGTTATCTTCCAGCGTGTTGAACACCGCGTGGTGAACGATCACGAGACGGCCGGCTGCTTGATCGGCCATGATTTGACAGAACTCACCGTACTGCTCTTGGGTGATGGCTACCTCCGAGCAGGACAGCGAACCGACGAAGCCATGCTTGATTGCCAGTTCTACGTCGTGGCGAACGGCTTTCTCATTGATGCGTTTGAAGTCGGAGGTCATTGTTGGAATCGTAACGTTGGCGACCCCAACGAGTTTTTCGCGTGCCCAGTCTCGAGCGTCTTTCTTATTGTAATTGGCCATGTAAGGCTCCTGTTAGTCAGGGTTGGTGATAGTCGTCGCTGTTCGCTCAGCGCTTTGTTTCAAAATCGATTGGCAGTGGTGTTGCGAGCCCTGCTTCAAGTGCCTTGGTCAGGATGAGTTCCGCTACCACAATGTCTTGAAGACCACCGCCGACTGACTTAAACATCGGGGCCTTGGCTTGCTTCAACTGTTCACTGCAGGCGCCACTCATCAGGTCAGACAGGCTGAAGGCTTTGTGTCGAAATTCGATCCCGGCGGTATGGGCAGCAAGCATGTCTCCTGTCTCTTCCAGCACTTCTTCCAGGGTGTCGCAGATGATCAAGTCACTGCGCTCTACGACGGAAATGTCTATTTCACGCTGCTCCGGGATGGTCGAACCGATCGAAACGACAATGGCGTCCGGCTTCAACCACTCGCCGAACAAAATCGGCTTTTCATCGCGTGAGCGTGCGGCAGTCAGCACGATGTCGGCGCCTTCCACGGCCTCTTGTGCCGAACCAACTCCGCGAGCGGGTACACCGAGATCTCGCGTCGCCGCTGTGGCAAACGCTTCGCGCCGTTCAGGCGTCGGGCTGTAGACGGTTATTTCGGTCAGTTCGCGGACACTTGCGAAGGCACGGGTGTGCATCGAGGCTTCCAACCCACTTCCAATGACGGCTAGACGAACAGGTTTCTGTGGGGCGAGGCGGTCAAGGGCTGCTGCCGACGTAGCAGCAGTCCGGAATCCAGTCATCAGATTTGCGTCAATGAAAGCGGCAATGCGATTGGTCGTTCGGTCAAACAGAACGATGACGTATTCGATCCCCGGTGGCGCATCGCCCATGTTCGACCCCATCAGCTTGGCGCCGAAGTAGCGTCCACTTGCCGGAATTGCCGGCAAGGTGCGAAGCCAGGTTTTTTCAAGACTTGCAACGGTACGAGGCGGGGTAGCCCTGGCTGGCAAATGTTGCCCATAAGCGGCCTGAAGCGCGGCAATCGCATCTTTCCAACGGAAAACGGCCTGCGCGGCAGCGCTTGAAACGAACACGGGAGACTGGGAATTAGCGGTCATGCGTCGAGCTCCGAAACGGCAGAGAGAGTTGAAGTAAACGCGAGGCGGCCTACGTAAGCCGCGCTCCGGCTATGAATAGCTATCTAATTGAAGGTAGCACTAACAAAACGATGCGTATACAAAGTATTGTTGTCTGAGATTGGCGTTGTCAATGGCTCTATTGCGTAAATCTAGGTTTTACTCGGCATGGTTGCGGAAACAAAACGGAACGTATAGATTTGGTTTGTTCTTAGCAACGCCGATGTCTGGTGAGCGGCATGAAGCGCGGGATGCGAGGGTAGTTGAAGGCTTGGACAGTCCTGCCCAGTGGATTTGCTCGTCGCTGCAATTGAAGCAGTACTGCGCGACGCCTGAAGGCTTGCCGCAGATGACTATACGAGGGCTATACCCGGTCGCGGATGTCTCTTGCCGAGGCGTACTTCGATGTACCGGAATTGGCAAACAAGCTGTGTAATTGAGTAGCAGCTACCACCCGCCATAGAAGCGGAGAGGAGACAAGAATGAGTCAAGTTAAACGCGTTTTGATTGTAGGCAGCGGAATCGGCGGTGCCACCGCAGCTTATGCACTGCGCAGGGCGGGAGTGGACGTCCACTGTATTGATATCAAGCCGGGGATTCCCTCGGCAGGGTCTGGCATTTGCCTGTTACACAACACGGTCCGAGCATTGGACATGATCGGATTGGCGGAGCCTTGTCTCGACAGTGGTATGCGATTCGACGCGTTTCGGCAATTCGATTCCTCAGGTCAACTCCTGCGATCGGACCCTGCACCCCCCAGCTGTGGCATCCGTCGGCCAGAACTTGCTCGAATCCTGGAGTCGGCAGCGCAAGGGGCTGGGGCGGTTCTGGATAAAGGGTTGACGATCGAACATCTCGACGACCGTGGGGACTGCGTCGAAGTTAAATTCTCGGATGGTCGCGAGGCTACCTATGACTTGGTAGTGGCTGCGGATGGAGCCTACTCCAAGCTCCGCGATCAGGTTTTCGGTACTGAGTGCAGGCCGCATTTTGCAGGTCAGAGTGTCTGGCGTTTCAACGCGCCGCGTCCGGCTCAGATTGATGGGTTCTGTCTGTACCGCAGCCCGACAGGGAAAACGGTGGGTTCTTTCCCGACATCGGAGAACAGCTGCTACCTGTTTTATCTCGAGAACAGTGTGGAGCCTCTGCGGGTACCAGAGGATCAAGCGAGCGCGATGATTCGCGAACGCCTTGCCGAATATACCGCGCCCGCTGTATTGGAAGCTCTTGAGCAGGTGACCGATGCCAGGCAGGTTATCTTCCGTCCGCTGGATATCACGCTGGTGCCGGCACCTTGGTACCGCGGCCGCGTAGTGCTCATCGGCGATGCTGCACATTCACCAACACCGCATATGACGTCTGGAGGTGGCATGGCCATCGAAGATGCCGTCGTGCTTGCAGACTGCATATCCAAGACCCAATCTGTTAACGAGGCATTGGCGATGTATAGCGAGCGCCGATTTGAACGGTGCAAAATCATTTGCGAAGCTTCATTACAACTTTGTCGCTATGAGCAGGAAGACCCACTGAAAAATAGAGAGCAGTCGGCGGCTCTATTGCTGAAAACCTATCAATACTTGGGGCAGCCTATCTAAAGCACCAGGTTGACGTTATCTGTCAAAAAGTCCCGATTCACCTCTCAGGGTGAATCGGGACTGAGTCAACTCATACTTTATAACGATCAGCAGCCAAACAGTGCTGTTCAGTTTTCTGAGTTCGTTACTCCCAGCAAGTGGTATATGTAGTCGATATGCGACTTGGCAAACTCCTCGTTCAATGGGGCGTGGCCAACCAACAAGCGCATGTAGACTGCTGAGTAGATGATGTCCATAAGCGACTCGACATCGGTGTCGCTTGGGATCTCGCCGCTGCGTTTCCATTCTTCAAGTGTTTCTTTAACTATCGCGCGTCGCCCATAGTGGAATCTCTCTCGAAAGGCTCGTAATACTGAAGGGTCAGATTGTCCCTCGGCTATGATTTGAGCAAGTATTCGGCCTGGCCAACCAGAAAACTGCTCTACCAGTGTGCGGAAATGAGCAGCGATGGCCTTTTTGGGACCGAGTTCAATTGGCAGTGGGGTCTTGAGAAGATGGTTTTCAATGAATGCGTCAATCACGAGCAATGCTTTAGAGTCCCACCATCTGTAGATCGTTGCTTTGCTGACACCGGCTTCCTTTGCAATTGCCTCAATCGAGATGGCCTGAATAGAGTTCTCGTGTAGCAACTTGATGGTCGAATTCAGTATTTGCAGTCGAGTAGCTTCGCTGCGTGGTCGTCCTAAAGACTTCTCCTGCATAAAGTATTCCTTAATAAATGACTAATTTTAACAGGAGCGTAAAGCTGCATGTGCTCACTCTGCGGCGTGGGCGGCTGCCTGCTGAAATCAAGCTGAGGCGTTTCTGATCGTAGCCAACAGACCACTCAAGAAGCAATGTAAAAAAACGCTTTGGGCTTGGCTTGGCGAGTGTGGAAGGCCCATGAGGGCTGACTCCGTAGGCAGGTGAAGGCTGCCAGCTGACGAAACCGAAAAAAGTAAGCTTGCACAAAACGGTACGGATCGTATATTTTTGTTTCGCGCATATGAAGCCTGTCACGGGCACAACAACAAGAACGCGCGGAGGAAACAAACATGCATCAGGGTTCGAGCCTGAAAGGCGATGTTGCGACCGTTACCATTGTGGGCCGCATCTGGCACTCGACCAGTGAACAGGTGGCTGAACGCGACAAGCAATTCGCGTCCGCTGATTTCCAAAACTTCCCCGTCAACGCTGCTTCGACGCGCGATACCAACGGCTCGATCCTCGACGCCGATCTCAGTCTCTTAATCGGGGTTCAGAGCTCCGCTACATTCCTCAACATTTTCGGGGAGTGAGCATGTCGATCCCCAATATTTCCAATCTCGGATTTGGGCGGCGCCAGTTTCTCGTGTCCACCGCAAGTGCCGCGACGCTCGCCATGCTGGGGGCGCTACCGGTGCTCGCGAAGCCATCCGGAGAGATCGCTCGAGAACCATTCGACCCCAGTCAGTTTGACGTTCGCTTTGTCGTGACGGACCGCCGATTGCCGCAAAGCCTGGCTTTCGCCATTGAGCATGCCAAAAAAGGCAGTGCGCGGCTTGAAGTCACGAATGGACTCACGAGGCTTTGGCAGGAATCGCTCGTACCGTTTTGGCGTGAGCAAGGTGGCGCTGTCGCCGGACTCACCACGCGCGAGGTTTGGCATTGCCTTGCAGAACAAGCACGCAGCCAGTCGCGCCGTACTGTTGTGCTGCATCAGTACGACGTACCGGCGAGCCAACCCAATCCTTTGGTTTCATGGATCATCGCGTGAATTATGAGAACACCCCCGAATGTTTCCCCCGAAGTTTTTTCCGTCGCGCTACAGGCGTTTGCTGGTGTAGTCGGAAAAGAATGGGTCTTCGTTGAGGACGAGGATCTGTTTCCCTACCGTGATTCTTATTCCCCGCTGCGCGACACGCCCGAGGATCGAAGCGCATCAGCTGCCGTGGCGCCCGGTTCGGTTGAAGAGGTGCAGGCGGTCGTGCGCATTGCCGATAAGCACCGCATACCGCTTTATACGATTTCCACCGGCAAAAACCTCGGCTACGGCGGTTCAGCGCCCAATCATGGCGGCAGTGTTGTGCTGGATCTGAAGCGGATGAACCGCATCATTGAGGTCAACGAAAGCAATGGCTACGCAATCGTGGAGCCCGGCGTCAGCTATTTCGATCTGTATAACTACATCCAGGAACGTGGCCTGAAAGTGTGGTTGGATGTCGCCGACCCCGGCTGGGGCAGTGTGGTTGGCAATGCGCTTGACCATGGAGTAGGTCACACGCTGTCGCGCTTTCGCAACCATTTCGATTCGCACTGCGGAATGGAGGTGGTGCTGGCAAATGGGGAGGTGGTTCGAACAGGAATGGGAGCGCTTCCCGGTTCCCAGACGTGGGGGCAATTCAAGATGGGCATGGGGCCGATCCTGGATGGCATTTTTTCCCAGTCCAATTTCGGCGTTGTCACCAAGATGGGCATTTGGTTGATGCCGGCACCAGAAGCCTTCATGCATGGCATGGTGATGGCCGCGCGTTATGACGACCTGCACGCGGTAGTGGAATTGCTCAAGTACGTCGAGAACACTGGGTTAGCCCCTGGTGCTCCGGAAATGGGTAGCCCGCTGCTGGGTGTCAGCAATTACACGAAACACCTTGTCGACGCATTTTATGATGGCCCGCCGCAGTTGCAGAAGCCGCATGCCGAGCTGGTTGCGAAAGCCAGCGTCGGCTTTTCGGCAGAGTTGCAGAAGTATGGACAGGACAACAACATTCCTTACTGGGTGCTTAACCTGAAGTTCTACGGACCACCGAAGGTGATCCAGGCCCAGTGGGAGGCGGTACAGGAGCTGGCCGCAAAGTCGATCAAGGGAGTGCGCTTTCAGGCTGGCCAGATTCAGACCGATCCGCGCAAGGCTTCCGCTGAGTGGACGGTTTACCCACAGGATGTGGGTGTACCAAACATGGACTTCTTCGGTATGGGCACGCGTGCCGGAGGCAACCCGCACCCAATGCGCGGCCATATGTGGTTCTCTCCAGTCATTCCACAGACTGCGCAAGGCATCCTCGAAGCCAACCGTGTCTTCGAAGAAGCGCACCGCACCATGCCTGCGCTGCAGAATGTGCCGATCTGGAACCTCAGGCCTTTTGCGTTGCCTGCGCCGTTTTTCGAGCGCGCTTTCCTTTTCATCGTGGGCTTCCCGATTACCGATGATACGGCGATGAACAAAGCCTCCATCAAGGCGTATCGGACGCTGCTCGATATTGGCGCACAGCATGGCTGGGGCGAATATCGTTGCCACCCGGAATTCCAGGACCAGGCCATGGGCCTGTATTCGTACAACAACAACAGCCTGCTGCGCTTGAACGAGGTCATCAAGGACGCCATCGATCCTAACGGAACTCTTTCGCCGGGCCGCTACGGCATCTGGCCCAAGCATTTGAGGAAGGGCACCAAATGAAAACGAACAGTTTCATCGTGCTGATGATGCTGGCAGGTCTGGCAGTCGCCTCCGAACCGGCCAGGGACGTCGAACCGGGTCAGCGTGGCAAGCAGGTTTTCGATCAGTGGTGTGCGATCTGTCACGCCGCAGCTTCACGCATGCCTGGCACAGCTTCGCTGGCGGCCAAGTATGGCCGCAGCTTACCGGCTGCATTGGAAGAGCGCACTGACATGCCCCCGGCCTTCATCAAGTATTTCGTTCGCAACGGCGTACTGATCATGCCGGCATTTCGTAAAACCGAAATAACCGACGCCGACCTTGAATTGCTTGTCGACTACCTAAAGGCTAAAGACCAATGAGCTCACATTCTGTTTCTGACTCTCTGACGAAGGCTGCTGGCAACCGGAAGGAAGCCCGCTACG
The DNA here is from genome assembly GCF_039909015.1 of Pseudomonas grandcourensis. NCBI lineage: Bacteria > Pseudomonadati > Pseudomonadota > Gammaproteobacteria > Pseudomonadales > Pseudomonadaceae > Pseudomonas > Pseudomonas grandcourensis. The sequence goes on along the minus strand of NZ_CP150919.1, from coordinate 4,389,146 downwards.
GTACCGCGGCGCTCGTCATCGGGCATTGCGCTGGCCTGATGGATATCACCACTTTGCCGATCTGGGTTGGAATCGTCCTGATCGGGCAACTGGCACTTGATCCGCAGCGTGCCGGGTTCCTTCTGACTCTGTTCCTCGGGTCGGTCGTGCTCAGCAGCCTGTGTATTGCACCAAAACTATCCCGACTCAACCGCAAGCGCATAACGTCGGCGGCTTATGCCGTGGCGGGTATGGCCTTCGCCAGCATGCCAAGCGTAAGTGGTAGCTATACCCTTTTGGCTTCGGCGCATGTCGTGGCAGGTCTGGCGGTCGGCTGCGGCCTGTCGATCGTTCACGGGACGATGGGTGGCACTGCTAATCCGCACCGCACAGCGGCAATGGCATTTAGCTCGCTGAGCCTACTGTCCATCCTGGTGATGGCGACGCTGCCTCCGCTAGTGGGCAAGAACGGCCCGAACATATTCTTCTACACAATGTCGGGCATCATGTTTGCTGCCGCACTCGCCGCACTGCTGGCTTTTCCGAAGGTCGCCCGTGCGATCCAGCACGATCGATCCAAGCTCGCCAAGTTGCCTACGCGAGTATGGTTCGGCATCACTGGCGTGAGTCTATTGATGGTGAGCCATTCGATGGTCTTCGGATTCATCGAGCGTGTAGGAGGCTGGCACGGATTCAGCGCGGCGCAGATCACCACGGTGCTTGTCATCAGTGGCGTCGTGAATCTCGTACCTGTCGCCCTTTCCAATCTCCTTGAACGCCGCTTGCCGGCCTCGGGCGTAGTCATGGCGGGACCTCTGATACAAGCCACTGCAGCAGTTGCTGTGACCCAGTTTAGTGGTTACGGGGTTTACATCGTAGCGACCTCAGTTCTCATCGCCGTCGTCACATTCACCCATGTGTTCGCATTCGGGGTACTTGCGCGACTGGATCCGTCCGGTCGCGTGGTCGCAGCCACTCCGGTGATGGTCATGGCGGGTTCGGCTACTGGCCCACTCCTGGGGGGCGTGCTCGCCCTGCATGTTGGCTATGGCAGCTTGGGCTGGGCGGCATTGGCGTTGGGGCTTTTGTCCGCCCTCTGCTTTCGTCTAGGTACCCGTAAGGCGTGATGTAAAACAACAAAAATATGAAGTCCCTTACGAGAGGGTTGGTATGAGCAAGCGATTGCAGGACAAGGTGGTTTTACTGACCGGCATTGGCAGTGGGATGGGGCGCGAGACAGCTCGACTGTTCGCCAGTGAAGGCGCAATCGTTGTCGGCTGTGACATCAATCCGCAGACGGCCGCAGAAACCGCAAAACTGGTAGAAAGCGATGGTCATTCCATCGATGTGGTTGCTCCTGTTGACCTCAGCGACCGCGACGATGTAGCGCGTTGGATCGATGGTGCTGCTGCTCGGCATGGCCGCATTGACGCGCTTTACAATAATGCCAGCCTGCCGCGTTTTGCGCCTTTTGCGATGCAGAGCGACGCCGATTATGTCTTCACTATTCAGAATGAGCTCGATCTCGTCTGGCGTGCTTGCCAGCTTGCCTGGCCATATCTGGTGAAGTCCAAAGGTGCCATCGTCAACATCGGCTCCGGTGCTGGCATGCAGGGAGCGAGAACGTTGCCGCAGGCTGCGCATGCCGCGGCGAAGGGGGCGGTCCTTGCCTTGACGCGCCAACTGGCCGCAGAAGGCGTCGCTGTTGGTGTACGGGTTAACTCGGTCAGCCCTGGTGTAATGAACACCCCGCCGGTTCAGGCGATGTATCGGGAGTTTGGCGACAAGGCACCCGTGGCCCCGATCGTGGAGCGCACCCTGACGGGTAAGCCGGGCGAGCCGATCGCTGTCGCTTGGGCAGGCCTTTACCTGACCTCTGATGAGTCTAAATGGGTCACTGGGATCAATATTCCCGTGGACGGTGGCGCCAGCTCAATCATGTAAGTCGATTCGGATTCAGTTGATTGAACCCGGCAAGCCGACCCTATACAGGCAAGAGTAGTTTTGACCATGACCAACATTTCGATGAATACAAGCAATGCAGCCAAGGTGCTGGCAAGCCCGCTGCAGATCAATGGATTGCAGATTAAAAACCGCATTATCCTTGGGCCGATGGCGGTACTTCGCCCGACCGAGGACGGCCGCCCAAGTGAGCAGACCATCGCGTTCCTCAAGCGTCGTGCGCAGGGCGGGGTGGGCCTGGTCATCGTTGGTGGATCGGTATGCAGCGAACGAGCCTGGAATGAGTCGCCGTTTTCGCCAAACCTTCGCTTTGACAAAGACGCTTTCGTCGATGACCTCAAGCGTGTGTCCGATGCTGTACATGAATGTGGTGCAGCAGTGTTCGCGCAGCTGTTTCCGAGCTTCGGCCGCATGGGCGTGCCGCGCAACGGTCAGTGGATTTTGGCGGCCAGCCCGAAGCCGGTGAACCTGGGGGCTGGCGGCTTGCCCAACCATCTCTTTATCCCCGGTGGCCGAATAACACCAGTGCCACACGAGGCCAGCATCCAGGAGATCAAGGACATCGAGGCGAGCGTCGTCGCCGGTGCACGCCGGGCCAAGGCTAGTGGTTTCGATGGCGTCGAGATTGGCGCACACATGTGCTACTTCTACTCGTCCTTTTTGTCCCCGCTGGCCAATCAACGCACCGATGAATACGGTGGTTCGGTTGCGAATCGCGCTAGAGCCTTGCGCGATGTGGTTGCAGCAGTGCGCGCCGAAGTCGGCCCGGATTATCCGGTGGGGGTGCGTATGAGTGTGAATGACCATATGCCCGACGGCCAGGGGCCGGAGGGTTACGCTGAGGTCGCAGTGCACATCGCCGAGGTCGGCCTAGACTTCATCTCGCTAAGCGAGGGCAACTACGAGTCGATGCGTGACAATGTGCCGAGTACTTCCGGCAACATGCTGAACCACGGGGAGCCGCAGGCCTTCCGCAAGGCACTGGGTAGCGGGGTGCTCCTGTTCCTTTCCAGTACTCCAGATCCCCGGCAAGCGGCGGCGGCTATTTGGGACGGCGATGTCGATGCAAGCATGCTGGCACGACAGATGCTGGCCGACCCTGATTATGCGTTGAAGGTAATCGAAGGTCGTGAGGCTGAGATCGTGTGGTGCGACCATGCCAATTCCTGTTTACGCAGGCTGGTACTCAACGCGCCGGTTGCCTGTCATAAAAACCCGGAGATGGGACGCGAGGATCCGAAAGCCAAACGTTCCAGTCCGGTTCAGAACCTGGGCGTCTGGGTAGCCGGTAACAATGTGCTGATGGGCGTTGCCGATAAGCTCGTCCGCGCTACGCAAAAGAAATGACCCAATTGGGGCGAGCATTTCGATCAGTCTTATAGCGAGATGAGCGGGGTGTTCGTTTCCAATGGCTCGACGTCGGTATCCGATCAACTCAACGCCTGCGCACTGAACTTGACCAATAACGACTAGGCCTCGGGGTCAGTGCTCTTGACACCCAGTAAGTGGTACACAAAGTTTATGTGCGACTCGGCAAACGCTTGGTTAAGTGGGGCGTGTCCAATCATGAGTCGCATGTAAACGGCCCCGTAAATCAAGTCCATCAGTATCTCGATATCCGTATCGGGAGATATCTCGCCGCTCACCCTCCATTCCTCTAGCGTTTCTCGAATTATCGCGCGCCTTCCATAATGAAACCGCTCTCGAAAATCTCTCAAAGTAGAGGGATCTGACTGACCTTCCGCGAGTATTTGTGCGACCAGTCGACCGGCCCAACCAGAGTATTGGTCTACGAGGGAGCGGAAGTGCTGAGCAATTGCCTCTCTCGGACCCAGTTCTCGTGGCAAGGCTGTCTTCAACATTTGGTTCTCTATGAACGCGTCGATAACGACTAACGCTTTGGAGTCCCACCACCGGTATATGGTTGATTTACTAACGCCAGCTTCTCGTGCTATCGCCTCGATTGAGATGGCTTGAATGGATTTTTCCTGCAGCAGCCTGATGGTGGCATCCAGGATCTGACGGCGTGTAGCTTCGCTTCGTGGGCGACCCACTATCGATTTGGTGGTCGATACAGGTTTGTTAGTCGACATTTTCAAGATCCCTTACCCAGGTGCATTTGTTTCTAAAAAACAAAAGCCCAGGATGGCTCTCGTCAAGGAAATAATTAGTATACGCAGTGTTCAGTATATTGCCTGTGCGTGAAAAATTCTACCTTGGCTGTGCTCAATCCAGCAGGAAAATGTTCGCTCGTAATAAGCTTGTTTTGTTGTTTTTAGCGCGGGCTAGGGTGCTCAAGCAGAAGGCTTTGTTGCAGTGAAAATTGCTTCGCTTGGTCGACACTCTACAAGTCATTGCGTTTCGTTTATATGAGGTTTTTCGCTCGGATCTGTTGTCGGTAAGTCGGCGGCGCGGGGGGCAAGTCAGGAGGGAAGGGCAGCGGCCATCTTTAAACAGTCAGCGATGAACATCACTTTCAGGTCCATTCTTCTTCGCGTTTTGTTCGTTGCTTAAAGACTCTATGAAAAGTGCAATCTTCTATTTGTAACGTGCATTTTTCGTAGTGCCCCAGCACCTCATACTGACCGGGTGCTGACGCGCTTACCCGCTTGCCATCTAGCGTACGGTGCCTTCTGGCGATGTTCGCAAGCGTCTGCCAAGCGGAGCGCCACTATCCAATAATAAAGAGACCGCCCATGAAAACTCCAAACCCGCTGCTGGAAGACCTGAAAGGTGTTCTGCCTACTATCGCGGCTAATGCCTTCGAGGCCGAACGCGCGCGTTGTGTTCCCGCCGAAAATATCGCTTTGCTCAAAGGTATTGGTATGCACCATGCGTTGCAGCCGAAAAAGTACGGCGGCATGGAGATCTCTCTGCCTCAGTTTGCCGACTGCATCGCATTGTTGGCCGGTTCCTGTGCCAGCACGGCCTGGGCCATGAGCCTTCTATGTACTCACAGTCATCAAATCGCAATGTTTTCCAGCAAGCTGCAGGATGAGATGTGGGGAAATGACCCCGATGCTACTGCCAGTAGCAGCATCGCGCCTTTTGGGCGCACCGAGGAGGTGGAGGGAGGCGTCACTTTCAGTGGTGAGATGGGATGGAGTTCAGGCTGTGATCATGCCGAATGGGCCATCATGGGGTTCTTTCGTGAGAATGCCGAAGGCACTCGGGATTATTGTTTCGCGGTGCTGCCAAGCAGTGACTACGAAATTCGTGATGACTGGTTTGCCGTTGGTATGCGTGGCAGCGGTAGCAAAACCCTGATCGTCAAGAATGCTTTCGTGCCCGAGCACCGAATCCAGAAAGCCAAGGACATGATCGAAGGCAAGTCGGCGGGCTTTGGTTTGTATCCGGACAGCAAGATTTTCTTCGCCCCTTATCGGCCTTATTTCGCCAGCGGTTTTTCGACTGTCAGCCTGGGTATTGCCGAGCGCATGCTGGATGTCTTTCGCGAGAAAACCCGCAACCGCGTCCGTGCCTACACCGGTGCCGCTGTCGGCGCAGCCACCCCGGCATTGATGCGCCTGGCCGAATCCACGCATCAAGTTGCGGCTGCCCGAGCGTTGCTGGAAAAAAGCTGGGAGGAGATTGCCGAATACAGCGAGCGCCACGAGTACCCTAGCCGCACCACGCTCACGTTCTGGCGTACCAATCAAGGCTATGCCACGAAAATGTGTATCCAGGCTGTGGACCGTCTGATGGAAGCGGCCGGCGGCGGCGCCTGGTTTGAAACCAACGAGTTGCAACGCCTTTTCCGCGACGCACATCTTACGGGGGCGCACGCCTATACCGACTATGACGTTTGTGCACAGATACTTGGTCGCGAACTGATGGGTCTTGAGCCCGATCCCTCAATGGCCTAAGGCCGTTCGCCCTCAAGCCACAAGCCCCTCATAAAAATAATCAGAGCGCGCCCAGGGGGCGTGCTCGGGAGTCTTGCATGTCCGATATTAATGAAATTGCAGCTTCTTCTGCCTTCGATTCGCGTGCATTTCGCCGCGCCTTAGGTAACTTCGCCACCGGTGTGACAGTGGTGACAGCCGCCGATCACGATGGCCGAAAAGTGGGGGTGACGGCCAATAGCTTCAACTCGGTGTCGCTCGATCCGCCGTTGATTCTCTGGAGTATCGATAAGCGATCAACCAGTCATGATGTATTTGCTGCCGCTACCCACTTTGCCGTGAATGTGCTTGCTGCAGATCAAATTGATTTGTCGAACAATTTCGCTCGTCCGAAAGACGATCGTTTTGCTGGCATCGAATACGAGTCAGGTCACGGAGGGGCGCCCATTCTTGCTGATTGCTCCGCGCGTTTTCAGTGCGAAAAATATCAGCAGGTGGACGGTGGTGATCATTGGATCATGATCGGTAAGGTAGTGGCTTTCGATGATTTTGGTCGTTCGCCGTTGCTGTACCACCAGGGCGCATACTCCATGGTGTTGCCCCACACGCGCATGACAAAAAGTGCTGAAGGTCAGCCGCCTAGCAGCCACTTCCAAGGAAGGCTGAGCCACAATTTGTACTACCTCATGACCCAAGCATTGCGCGCGTATCAGGCAAGCTATCAGCCGCGGCAATTGTCGACAGGTTTGCGGACAAGTGAGGCGCGTATGTTGATGGTGCTGGAGAACGATGCAGGGTTGAGCCTCACGGATCTGCAACGGGAGGTGGCGATGCCCGAGCGGGAAATCGAAGAGGCCGTCGCCAATCTCACTCGTAAGGGGCTGGTCTGTGAAGAAGATAAGCGCTTGCGTCTGACCGTTAAAGGTATCGATGAAACAGAAGGATTATGGACAATAGCCCGAGAACAGCAGGAAAAAGTCTTCAGTCAATTCAGTGACGATCAATTGGAAACCTTCAAGACTGTGTTGAAAGCGGTTATCAGGCTCTGACGTGCTCTGGTTAGCGATTAAATGGACGGCGCCTAAATGCGCCGTTTTTTTATGGACGCTAGAAACGTCATCGCTATTTCGGCGTGATAAGATAATTAACATGCTAACTGATTTTTGAGCCGTTTCTAAATGCCCAAGCACCGACAGTCTCTGACACTCAACCTGCTCCAGGCCCGGGAAGTGGCCATGAGCTTTTTCCGGCCTTCTCTGAAAGATATAGGCCTCACTGAGCAACAATGGCGGGTAGTGCGGATTCTCAGTCAGCAGGGCGAACTGGAGATCAATCGCTTGGCGGACTTGGCATGTATTCTCAAGCCCAGCATGACTGGCGTACTGGCGCGGATGGAGACCGCAGAGTTGGTCGAACGACGGCGCTCAGAACACGACCAGCGCCGAGTGCTGGTGAAACTGACCGCTGCCGGAGAGCGTTGCTTTGAAAGTATGAGCGGGCGCATGGAAGAGAACTATGAGCGCTTGCAGGAGCGCTACGGCGCGGAGAAGTTGCAGACGTTGTTGGTGTTGCTCAATGAGTTGAAGACACTGAAGCGTTGAGGCGGAATGGTCACCGCTGGCATTGATGTCTGCCAGCGGCGAGCATTTGCAATTAACCTGAAATCAGTAAACACCGCCGGTACTGATCGTGGCCGGGGTATTTCTGAACTTGCTTGTCAGTGCTTGCAGGCCTTGCATCAGTACGGAGGTGTCGACGCCGACCGCTACGAATGCCGCGCCGAGCTCGATGTAGCGTCTGGCCAATCTTTCGTCGGCGCTGAGAATGCCGGGCGCTTTGCCGGCATCGCGGATTCGTATGATGGTGTCTTCAATTACTGCTTGAACTTCGGGATGGCCCGGGTTACCGCGATGGCCCATCGCAGCGCTGAGGTCGGCAGGGCCGATAAACACCCCGTCAACGCCTTCGACGTTGACGATGGCATCCAGATTCTCCAGGCCTTTCAGGCTTTCAATCTGCACCAGCAGGCATATTTGCTCGTCAGCCTTGTCCAGGTAGCCGGGCACGCTGTTCCAGCGCGACGCCCGCGCCAACGCGCTGCCTACACCGCGCACGCCACTGGGCGGATAGTGCACGGCACGCACCAGCTCTCGCGCTTGTTCGGCGCTTTCGACCATCGGCACCAGTAAGGTCTGGGTGCCGATGTCCAAAATCTGTTTGATCAACGTTGTGTCGCCAGCGACAGGGCGGATCACTGGATGACTGGTGTAGGGCGCTATCGCCTGCAATTGGCCAAGCATGCTGCGTATATCATTGGGCGCATGCTCGCCGTCGATCAATAGCCAATCAAAGTCGGCATTGGCTGCCAGCTCTGCGCAGTAAGGGTTGGCCAGACCGAGCCAAAGGCCGATTTGAGCCTTGCCACTTTTCAGGCGTTGTTTGAATGTGTTGATTGGCATATCCATGAAACGGTCCTCAAGAAATCAGACGAAGCGGCAGGAGATGGAACCCAGCATGTCGTAGTCGACATGGAAGGTATCGCCTGGGTTCGCAGCCACCGGACGGGTAAACGACCCGCCCAGAATAATTTGCCCCGGTTGCAACGTGACATCGTATGGGGCGAGCTTGTTCGCCAGCCAGGCGACACCTTTCGCCGGGTGATTGAGCACGGCGGCAGAGACCCCTGATTCCTCGATCACGCCATTGCGGTACAAGACAGCGGGCACCTTGCGCAGGTCGACCTCGTGAGGGCGCACAGCACGGCCGCCCATTACCACCCCTGCGTTCGCCGCATTGTCGGAAATGGTGTCGAAGACCTTGCGCGTGGCTTTGGTCTCCGGATCGATCTGCTGGATACGCGCGTCAATGATTTCCAGGGCCGGGATCACCCATTCGGTAGCCTCCAGCACATCGAAAATAGTGACATTCGGGCCTTTGAGCGGCTTGCCGAGGATGAATGCCAACTCCACTTCGACGCGCGGCACGATAAAACGGTTGAAGGGGATGTCGGTGCCTTCGTCGAACAGCATGTCGTCAAGCAACGCCCCGTAATCCGGTTCTGTAATGTTAGATGAGACCTGCATGGCCCGAGAGGTCAGGCCAATCTTGTGCCCCACCAGCTTACGACCGTTCTTTATTTTCTGTGCCACCCAGGCTCGCTGAATGGCATAGGCATCTTCGATGGTGATCTGTGGATGCGCGAGGGAGAACTGCCCGACTTGCTTACGGGAGCGTTCGGCGTTGTCCAGTTGTGCAGCGGCTTGCTGGATGAATTCTTGATCGAGCATGACTTGGATCTCTTAATGAGGATTGACGATGGCGGCGGGCGTGCGCAGCACCAGGAAGGCGCCTGCGACGATCAATGCCGCGAGGACGTAGAGGGCAAGACTGGCGCTGTGGGTCGTGTCACGCATCCAGCCAATCAGATTGGGTGTCAGAAACGAGGCAATGCTTCCCAGAGAACTGATCAGGGCGATGCCCGCCGCCTGGGTGCTGTTTGACAGGAATGCGGGTGGTAGCTGCCAAAACATCGGCAGTGCGGCGCTCGCGCCCATACCCGCAATCACCAATCCGCCGATTACCATGAAGGGGTCGTCAGGCAAAAGGCCGGCTACGGCGATACCGAGGGCCGACATGAGCAATGGCACACTCAAGTGCCACCGACGTTCACGGCGACGATCCGATGACCGTCCGCAGGCGATCATGAAGCCGCAGCCGGCCAGGTAGGGCAGGGCACTGAGCAGGCCGACCTTGCCATCGCTGCCAATCCCGGAGCTGTGAATCAGGGTAGGCATCCAGAAAGCAAGCGTATTGACCGCCAGCATGACTGCGCAATAGATGCCCACCAGCAGCCAGACCTGAGGATCTCGCAGTATTCCGCCAAACGAAATGATGGGTTTGCGTTGTTCTTCGCTAGCCAGTTGCTTGCGCAGTTGCTCTTTCTGCTCACTGCTCAGCCAACTGACTGACTCGAAGTTGTCAGGCAACACCTTGAGTACCAGCAAACCGAGTAGTACGACTGGCGCGCCTTCAATCAGGAACATCCACTGCCACCCACGCAGGCCCCCAACATCATGAAAGCCTTGCAGGATACCGCCCGATAGAGGGCCACCGACAACCCCGGCCAGCGGCACGGCAATGGCAAACAACGCGGTAACCTGGGCGCGCCTGCTGGCCGGATACCAGCGGTTCAGATAGACCAGAATGCCCGGGAAAAATCCGGCCTCGGCGACGCCGAGCAAGAAGCGCAACGCGTAGAAACCTTCAGCGTTTTCGATCAATAGCATGCTGGTCGACAGAGTCCCCCAGACAACCATCAACAAAGCGATCCAGCGTCGTGGCCCAATGCGATCCAGGGCGATGTTGCTGGGTACTCCGAACATCGCGTAGGCAACAAAGAACAAGCCTGCACCGAAACCGTAGACGGTATCGCTGAATTGCAGGTCGGCGCCCATCTGCATCTTCGCGAAACCGATGTTTATCCGATCAAGATGGGCAAACAGGTAGCACACCAGCAGCAGTGGCATCAGCCGCAAGGTCACTGTACGGTGGGTCGATGTTGCGGCATCGCTCAAAGGCTGTGCAGCGGAAGTGGCTATGCTCATGATTTTGTACTTTTTGTGAGAGTGGCCGAGGGAAGAGGAAGGTTCTAGTTCGCCTGCTGATTGAGGAAGGCATGCACGTTGTTGAGCTTGAAATTAAGCTCGGGGTGGAGCTCGATCATCTCAAACGACAGAGCCAGCAAACGTTCTGCCTGCAGCGGTGCAAAGTGGGCGGTGATGACTTCGAACAGTTTTTCAGCGACCCGTCGACGTGTCGCCAGGTCGCGGCCGTGGCCAACCTTCAGCGTCATGTGGACAAAGGCGTAATTGTGTTTGCCGTCGGCCATACGCCACGTATCCAGTCGAACGCCGCGGCTACGGATACCTCCCAGCGGAAACACACCGCTGGCCCCCAGTGTCGTGTGGACTTTTTCAAAAAGGCCCGGCAGGTCGGCCTGTTGCTCGATGTTGTCGGTGTACTCGGCAATAAAATGCGGCATCGTGCCCTCCTGGTAGGTCGTTGTGCCGAGCGGCGGGCGAGCCCCTGCCGCTTGAGCGAAATTCAGAGCGGGAAAATGGCGTTGATCTGGCCGGTCCCGGAGCTGCCAAAGGGCTCCGTGAGAACTTCGACCGGCTTGTTGTAATCCGGCCCACCCAGCAGGCCCAAGAGCATTGCAGTGTCGTGCATTTTGCCCTCGCCGAAGCAGTGCTCGGCGTAGTCAGGAAGCATCGCGCAGAACTCTCTGAATCGACCTTCGCGCCACAGCTTGACCACGTGCATGTCGACCTGCTTGTCGAATTCGCGCGTCCAGTTGTGGATATTGGCTTCCGCTTCGCGATCGTCAGAGAAACGGTGTGAAAGAGAGCCGGAGGCCAGCACCAGGACTTTGCGGTCACTCTTCTCGATTGCGCGGCGTACGGCGGCGCCGAAAGCGAAGCTGTCTTCGAGACGATGCCAGGCACACCAGGCCGCGATGGAAATCACCTTGAGTTTTTCGGCTGCAGGTACATCCATGTGCATATAGCGCATGGGCACCAGGGTGCCGTATTCCAGTTCCAGACTCGGGATGTTATGCGACAGCGTGCGCACACCGGCCGCGTTGGCTTCTTCGGCGATCAGTTGTCCGAGCTCCGGGCAGCCTGGGTAGTGGTAAACCATGTCCTTGATGAAGTGCGGAAGTTCATTGCTTGTGTAAACGCCGCTGAAATGCTCACCGTTGTTCACGTGGTAGCCGCTGTTCACCAGCCAGTGCACGTCGAAGACGACGGCGGTATCAGCACCTAACTCACGCGCGCGCCGACCTATTTCCTTATGGCCTTCGATAGCTGCAGCACGACAACCGTGGTGTTTGCCCGGTAGTTCGGACAAGTACATCGACGGCACATGGCAGACTTTTGCTGCCAGGACGACTTCGCCCATGATGATTCTCCTGAAAGTATTTTTGTCGGTTCAATTACGCGGCCAGTGAAAACTGCGATGAGCCGATGCGCGCCTCATCGCGGTCTTCAGCAGCGGCTATCGGCTGCTCAGAGTCCCCAGCGAGGGATGTGATGATTGCCCATGGAAATGCAGACGTTCTTGATTTCGGCGAACACTTCGAAGCTGTATTGGCCACCTTCGCGCCCAGTACCGGAACCTTTCACTCCACCGAACGGCTGACGTAGATCGCGCACATTCTGGCTGTTGATGAATACCATGCCGGCTTCGATGCCGTAGGCTATTCGGTGCGCCTTACCGATGTCCTGGGTCCAGATGTAGGACGCTAGTCCGTATTCAGTGTCGTTAGCCAATTGCAGGGCCTCGGCTTCATCCTTGAACGGAATCAGGCACACCACCGGACCGAAGATTTCTTCCTGGGCAATTCGCATTTTATTGTTCACGTCGGCGAACACAGTCGGCTGGATAAACTGACCTTTGCTCAAGTGGGCTGGCAGGTTGGCTGGACGCTCCAGGCCGCCGGCGAGGAGGGTGGCGCCTTCTTCGATGCCGATCTTGATGTAGCCGGTGACCTTGTCGTAGTGGGCCTGGGTGATCATCGAGCCGACCTGGGTTTTCGGGTCTTGCGGATCCCCGACGATCAAGCGTTTGGCACGTGCCGCGAACTCAGCCACGAACTGCGGGTAAACACTTTCCTGAATGAAGATACGGCTACCGGCGGTGCAGCGCTCGCCATTGAGCGAGAAGATGGTGAACAGCGCCGCGTCGAGGGCACGCTCTAGATCGGCATCTTCGAAGATCAGCACCGGGGACTTGCCGCCCAGCTCCATGGAATACTTTTTCAGGCCGGCGGATTGCATGATTTTCTTGCCGGTGGCGGTGCCGCCGGTGAAGGAGATCGCTCGTACGTCCGGGTGCCTAACCAGCGCGTCACCGGCAGTCGCACCATAGCCCTGTATGACGTTGAGCACACCGTTCGGAATACCGGCTTCGACAGCCAGACGACCCAGCTCGTTGGCCGTCAGCGGCGACAGCTCGGACATTTTAAGCACGGCAGTGTTGCCCAGTGCCAGGCACGGCGCGGTCTTCCAGGTCGCCGTCATGAACGGCACGTTCCAGGGGGACACCAGGCCGCAAACGCCCACCGGCTGGTACAAGGTATAGTTGAGCATCTGGTCGTCGACCGGGTAGCTGTGGCCGTCCATGCGGGTGCAGACTTCGGCGAAAAAATCGAAGTTGTGCGAAGCTCGGGGGATCAACACGTTTTTGGTCTGATGGATCGGCAGGCCCGTGTCCAAGGTCTCCAGCTCGGCCAGATGAGGAACGTTTTGCTCAATCAGCTCGCCAAGTTTGCGCATGAGTCGTGCACGCTCTTTGGCTGGGGTATTGGCCCATTTAGGAAAGGCTTCCTTGGCCGCCGCCACCGCTTGTGCGACTTCTTCGGCACCGCCACTGGCCACTTCACCAATCGCTTCGCCGGTGGCCGGATTGTAGTTGGTGAAGGTGTCTTTGCTTTCGACCTCACGGCCATTGATCCAATGTTTGATCATAATGTTCAAGCCTCTTTACGCGCGGAGAAAAAATCCGCTTCGCTGACAATTCGATTGACGAGGCGTCCAACGCCTTCGACTTCCACGATCACCTCATCACCCGGAACTACATCTGCAAGGCCTTCGGGCGTACCGGTGGCGATCATGTCGCCTGGCTGCAGGGTCATGAAACTGGACAGGTATTCGATCAGGTAAGGGATATCGAAGATCATGTCTTTGGTCGAGCCTTCCTGGCGAAGCTCACCATTGATCCAAGTGCGCAGTTTCAGATTGCCTGGTTCGGGGACATCTGCAACATCGACAATCCATGGACCGACCGGGGTCGTGGCGTCACGGTTTTTTACCCGCAAATTAGGGCGGTAGTAGTTTTCCAGGAAATCGCGGATCGCGTAGTCGTTGCATACGGTGTAACCCGCCAGATAGCTCAGCGCATCTTCACGCTTGACGTTGCGCGCAGGCTTGCCGATGACCGCAACCAGTTCGCACTCGTAGTGCATGTAGGCAACGTTGTCAGGTCTCCAGGTGATCTGATTGTGGCCGGTATAGGTGCCCGTAGATTTAACGAACACCAACGGTTCGGTTGGCGGCGCGAAGGCGAGTTCGGCAGCGTGATCGGCATAGTTCAGGCCGAGGGCAAACATGGTGCCATTGGCCGGTGGCAGCCACTCGACCTGGTCTTCGCCGAGGGAGCGGCCGTCGCTCAGATGCACGATGTTGTCTGCATCGACCGTGACGGAATGTATTTGACTTTCGAATCGGATACGAGCGTGTTTCATACGGTGCCCTCCTGCTCGGCAACGATGACATTGGTCAGGCATCCCAGACCTTGGATTTCTACGTCTACGCGGTCACCAGGCAGGACATCGACACGACCCAAAGGTGTGCCGGTGATCAACACATCTCCGGCATACAAGGTCATGAACTCGCTGATTTCGGCGATTAACTGAGGAATCTTGCGTACGAAGTTTGCGGTGGAGTCTTCTTGTCGAAGCTCGCCATTGACTCGTAGTTGCAGGGACAAGTCGTGCGGATTGGCAAGCTGTTCACGCGGTACGAACTCCGGGCCGATGGCACAGAAACCATCGCGACATTTTGCTTTCACGGCAGGGCGGTAGTAACTCTGTTCCGGAAGGCTGAATTCGTTGACGATGGTATAGCCAGCAACATGATCCAGAGCCTCGTCAGCGCTGACTCGACTCGCATCTTTGCCAATCACCACCCCCAGAGCCGGCCCAGGCTGCAATGAAATTCCTGCACCAGGATGCACCACGGCGCCGCCATGTACGTTGCGCGTATTGGGCGTCTTGATGAACAGAACCGGTTTGACGGGCAGCTTTTGGTACGGCGATTGCTCGAATTCAGAAAGGCGCTTCAGCAGCAATCCCTGGTAGTTCAGCGCTACACCGAGCAAGGTGCCGGTCGCGATGTCATGCAAGGCATGGCTCATGCTTCTCTCCTGGCAGTGGCGGGACGGGAGGTGTCCGGCCTAATTATTGTTAACATGTTATCGTTATAATTAATATGTTAATGATCGTCAAGCGCCTTATCGTTCATGGCGATTTACTCGCAACGAGTGCACCATGGGGGCGGGGGATGTCGGGACAAGAAAAATGAGAAATGTGTGATGAACGATCGGTATCCAATTCCTAACATCAACATCGGCCAGGTCTACGATCAGCGTTACAGCGATAGCGAAGTGCATTACGACAAGCTCGGCAACCTGGCGGGTTTCTTTGGTCGCAACATGCCAGTGCACCGCCACGATCGATTTTTTCAGGTGCATTACGTCAAGAGCGGAACGGTGAGGGTTTATCTCGATGATCAGCAGTACGTCGAGTCTGGCCCCATGTTTTTTCTCACCCCACCGACGATTCCCCATTCCTTCGTGACGGAGGCGGACAGCGATGGCCACGTGCTCACCGTTCGCCAGCAGTTGATCTGGCAATTGATCGAAAGCGATCCTGGGCTGGCATTGGGGCCGCAACTTCCCGCAGCCTGTGTGGCGCTTGATCACCTCAAGCCTGAGCAGCAAAGCGAATCGCGGCGTCTGGCATTTTTATTCGAAGAGCTGCGAGGGGAGATGAACAGTGGGGCCGCCGGTCACAGCGCAGCGGTGCTAAGCCTGACTCGACTGATCATGGTCAGCGTATTAAGGCTGTGCGCAAACCCTCTCGAAGCGACGCCTACGCGACGTGAAGACTTGCAGATCTTTCATCGATTCAATGCACTGATTGAAGAGCATTATCTGGAGCACTGGGCGCTTGGCCGTTATGCGCAGGCCATTGGCGTTACCGAAGCTCGGCTTAACGATGTCTGTAGGCGTATTGCCGATTTGCCGTCCAAACGCCTGGTGTTCGAAAGGGTCATGCAGGAAGCCAAGCGTTTGCTGTTGTTCACGGGCAGCTCGGCAAATGAAATCTGCTACCTGCTGGGTTTCAGGGATCCGGCGTATTTCAATCGTTTTTTCCAACGCAACGCACAAATAACGCCAGGAGAGTATCGCCTGCGACATTCGGGGTTTCGCTAATGACCTGTATTTCGGGTGACTGCAGCGGGGTTGTTTCTGGGGACAGGTGCGCGGCGACCTCCAGCCGGTTGCGCTACTGAAGCACCAACCGTAAGCTGTTGGCTGGTTCACATAGTCCACTCAATATGCCCAATCCCAGACCTTCCCTGACACTCACTTTGCTCCAGGCTCGCGAAGCGGTTATGACGTTTTTCCGTCCTGGCCTGAACGATCATGACTTGACCGAGCAGCAGTGGCGAGTCATTCGAATTCTTCGCCAACAGGGCGAACTGGAAAGTCATCAGTTGGCACATCAGGCTTGTATTCTAAAGCCCAGCATGAGTGGTGTGCTCAAGCGCCTGGAGCGCGATGGACTGGTCATTCGCAGGAAATCGGCTGAAGATCAGCGCCGCATTTTCCTCAATCTGACCGAGCAAGGGTATGAATGCTTTTTGTCGATGAGCGAAGGGATGGAGCGCAATTACCTCGAGATCCAGCGGCAGTTTGGTGAGAAAAAATTGCAGAAACTGCTCGAATTACTCGAAGATCTTAAAAAGATCAAGCCCTGAAAGGGGTGTCTGCTTTTCCAATCGGCGACATCCACTCATCCACCGTTTTGGACTGCTCATCACAGACCAGAATCGTCAGAGCGTGCGAGCGGGTTTTCACTAAGGGGGGTAATCTCCATCCACCCGGCCTCCAACGAATGCAACAGATGGCCAATCTGATCAAGCTCACCTTCTTTGCTATCGAGCGAATCGAGGCATTTTGAACTCGATTCCGCCAGACGGGTGATAGCGACATCTACCAAACGCATTCCTTCCTCACTCAATTGAATCAATTGGCCTCGGCGATCACGTGGATCGGGAATACGGTTGGCGACGCCGCGTTCTACCAATTTGTCCGCTCGATAGGTGGCGGCGCCCGACGTCACCTTCAGCAGACGAAAGACATCGGTAGGGCGCATGCAGTAAGGCGGGCCGCTTCGCCGTAAAGCGAACAGCAGCATGAGATCCTTCATCCCCAGTTCAAGGTCGTCCGCGATTACCTCTATGTGGTGATCGATCAACATGGCGAGGCTTCGGATTCGGAGTGTAATCGCCAATCCATGGTGATCCAGATCCGGACGTTCGTTACGCCATGCTTGCGCAACGGCCTCAGGGCTGGCGGCAGGAAACAATAAATCGCTCATGCAAAATCCATCAGGTGGCTTTGAGGTGATCATACCTCAGTGTGAACCGGGTGTGCCCTGCAGCTATGGCGCTGCCAGGGCTGTCATTGAGGCGATGAACCTCAGTGCACGGGAGTCGACGGAGCGCTCACGGCAAAGCGTTAACATGCTAACGAATTTTCTTGACGAGCTCTAAAAGCGAGAATAGCCTAAAACTATCTTAAAGACTGAGATACTTTGTTATTAAGATAGTTTTGGCCGCCTAGCTGCGG
Source organism: Pseudomonas grandcourensis (assembly GCF_039909015.1). NCBI lineage: Bacteria > Pseudomonadati > Pseudomonadota > Gammaproteobacteria > Pseudomonadales > Pseudomonadaceae > Pseudomonas > Pseudomonas grandcourensis. The sequence continues at coordinate 4,371,882 of NZ_CP150919.1, read as the reverse complement.
CTCTTCTAAAAAACAAGAACGGGGCTCGCTATGCTGACCGCTGAACAGAACCGCCTGCTGACGGACGTTTCCCCTGGCACACCTCTGCACAGGTATTGGAAAAGACAATGGATTCCTGCGCTGCGCAGTGAGGCGCTTGAGCCGGGAGGAACGCCACAACGTGTCGAATTGCTATGCGAAAAATATGTCGCCTTTCGCGCGGATGATGGTCATGTCGGATTCCTCCATGAGGCATGCCCCCATCGCGGCGTTTCGCTCGCGCTCGGTAGAAATGAAGGAAACCGCCTGACTTGCATCTTCCACGGCTGGAGTTTTGACACGCAGGGCAACTGCACCAAAATGCCAACCGAGAAGGACCAGGCTTTTTGCAAAAAGGTAAAGGGGCAAGGGTTCGAGGTGCGAGAGGGTGGCGGTATTGTCTGGGTGTACTTGGGTGAGGGCGAAGCGCCGGCCTTCACTGATTATGCATTCACCTATTTTGATCGTAAGCACGCCAGACCGCGGGCTTCCTATAACGAAGCGAACTGGTTGCAAAACGTCGAAACGTTAATGGACTCGGCCCATATCGGACTGCTGCACCATGACACCACGGCGAACCCGGAGCTTCCCCAGGCCGGGCTCCAGCTCGTCACTGGCAACGACACCCCCAAGTACACGCTCGAGAGCAAGCCGTATGGCTTACGGTCGTATTCGTTGCGCACCACGGGTCAGGAGCAGGACTACCTTCGGGTGACCGAGTTTGTAGCACCGGCGAGCGCGTTCATTGGTACCACCGAACAAGAAGCGGGATTTCTGATCATCGTAGTGCCGGTTAACAATACGCGCAGTCTTCAGTGGTATGTCTATTGGGATTCGCGCCAACCTATCGATGAAAACCTCCCGGATTTCGCGCTGGATGGTACTGATGAATCCGACGACAACTTCGCAGCGTCCCGCCAAGGTCTTCTCAACTATGGGCAAGATCGCGAAGCAATGCGTGCCGGTCGGAGCTGGACAGGCGTTCCGGGCGTTATTTTTGAGGATTACGCCGTTGCCGAGAGCATTCCCATTGTCGATCGGACGCGAGAGTTCCTGGGTAGCGGGGATCTCGCAATTGTCCGTTTACGGCGTGAATTGATGGAGCGGATTCGTCAATCGGAAGCCAATGAAGACAGCGTCCAGGCGCAGGCGAGCGACTACCGTTCATTGAGAGCGTTGGCTGACATGATTCCTGTTGGGACCGTCATTCAGGACTACACGGAGCAGAAGCGTCAAGAACGCAGAATGACTTATCTCTGAGCCCGTCAGGCCGTCAGCTCGATGAGCTGGCGGCCGAACGCTCCACTAACAATCCATGGTTCGGGCTAGGTTGCGAAATGCCAAACACATTCCAGGTGTACATCAAATCAGTCACCCATGAGGCAGATGGGGTACTGGCGTATGAGTTAAAAGGGCTGGAGGGTGTGACGCTTCCTGCATTTACTCCAGGGGCGCACATTGACGTCATTGCAGAGGGTATTCCTCTGCGTAGTTACTCCTTGCTGAACGATCCTTCCGAGAGAAATCGTTACGTCATAGCGGTAGCCAAAGACCCTAAAAGTCGTGGTGGATCGATCATGATTCACGAACGCTTGCGTCCTGGGGACAGGTTGCAGGTCAGTGAGCCAAGAAACCTGTTCCCCCTTGCTGAAGGCGAGCACCGTTCTGTGCTGATCGCGGGTGGGATAGGGGTTACGCCGCTTTGGTGTATGGCGCAGTACTTGAATAGCAAAAAAATGGACTGGGAGCTGCATTACTTCGCTCGTAGTGTTAACCACGCCGCGTTGATCGACGCGATGCAAGGCCACATCACCCAGGACAAGGTCCAGTTGCTGTTGGGGTACGACGTGGAGGCTACCGTCGCTCACATTCAGGAGGTTTTCCGTGGTGATGATGGAACCCGACATTACTATTGTTGTGGGCCGGCTGGGATGATTCAGGTCTATTCCGAGCAAGCAAAGGCGCTGTCCATCTCTGATGGCAGGGTTCACTTCGAGAGCTTTATACCGCTGCAGGAAGCCGCGACGTCGGGTGGGTATGAGATCGTACTGGCGAGGACCGGGAAGACTCTCAGGATGGAGCAGGGCAAAAGCATACTCGATGCGCTGATTGAAAACGGTGTTGAGATGATGCATTCCTGTCGCGAAGGCATCTGTGGTGCTTGTGAAGTGCGGGTGCTGGAGGGCACGCCAGACCATCGCGATTCAATTCTGAGCGAGGCGGAAAAGCAGGCAGGCAAGACGCTCTTTGTCTGCTGCTCGGGAAGCAAGACACCTCGTATGGTGTTAGACCTGTAATACCCCCCTTCTGACGGCTTAATCAAGCGATGGTCGCCTCGTTGACAATACGGTACGTATAGTTTTATATATGGGGTAATTTCAACGAGAATAAAAAATGTCCAACGACTCTCTTCGAGTGATGTGGTTTGTCCCTCCTGCTATTGCGGTATCAGCCTCGTGGCAAACGCCGGCGGATTTGCGTATCGAGTCTTCGATGACTCAATCGTCTGATGAGCAGTACTCGTCACTCTGTGCAGGAGAGGTCGACGCGGTCGTAACGTCAATCGACAACGTTTTGCACTGGAACCGCCGGCAAGGTCCACAAGACTTCGTGGTGATTGCTCAGATTGAAACCACCACGCCGTTACAACTGGTCGGTTCCTCGGCCCTATCCGCTCCTGCAGATTTGCGCGGTGCCAACATTCTGGTGGACGCCCCCGAGAACGGTTTTGTCATTGCCCTTCGAGCGCTACTCAAGGAAGCAGGGCTCCGCGCCGACGATTATCGCCTGACACCCGTTGGCGGGGTGCGTGAGCGGTTTGCGGCTCTTGTTGCGGGGGAGGGTGATGCGACCTTGCTCGGGCCTCCGTTCGACACCATGGCGGTTCAGCGGGGACTCAAGACTATTGCAACGATTCAGGGTGTATTTACCAATTTTCCTGGTCAAGGACTGGTCGTGAGGAAGTCGGCGAGTCAGGCGAATGACGCACTGAAAGCGTGGGTACGCATCCTCAGCGCAACACTTACGACCATGCCTGGCGACACGGTAAAGCTGACAGAGGCTTTGGAGCTGCTTGGCATGCCTGTCGAAGCAGTAAAAGCAATGGTGAATACATTTCCTGAAACGCTGATGCCTTCTCGCGAGGGTCTTGAGCTTCTTATTGGGCAGAGGGCTTTGCTAGGGTTGCCCGGCGCGGATTTTACCTATGAGCAAATTGTCGACGGCTCATTCTTACAATAATTCGGAGGTACACTTGAAGAAGTTCTCGCTCGGTACATTTTCTTTAAAAGCCAATCCACAGCAACGCTTTGCTGGCCTGGTTATTGACGCAAAGGTTATCCCAGTCAGTCGCGTGGCTGAGGAGTTCGGAGTTGATATTCTCCGAGAAAAAAGTGTGCTGTCGCTACTTGAAAACTGGGATGCCAGTTACGCCGCGCTCGAATCGATTGTCAATAAAGTCATTACGTCGTCCTGGTATGATGAAAATCAACTCACGTTTCGCCCTGCAGTTGATCTGCCGCGTCAAGTGTTCTGCACAGGCGCAAACTATCGAAAGCATGTAGTGGATTTGACCGTCGATTCAAATGTCGGTCCAGAAGGGCTAAGCAAGGAAGAATTGAGGACTTGGGCTGAAGACATGATGGATGACAGGGTCGCTAATGGAGAACCCTATGTATTCACCAAGCCCGTCTCTGCCATTTCGGGAGCCTATGACGACTTGGTTCTTCCTCCCACTACCAGCAAGCCTGACTGGGAGCTTGAGTTGGCCGTAGTGATAGGCAAGGAGGGGTACAATATCCGTGTGGAAGATGCCATGGATTATGTAGCCGGTTACACAATCGTCAATGACATTTCGGCTCGCGACCTCATTCCACGCACTGATTACAAGATGCTCGGTACTGACTGGCTCAGATCGAAAGGGCAGCCAGGCTTTCTTCCGCTTGGTCCGTATCTGGTTCCCAAGCAGTTCGTTGAAGATCCCCACAACCTCTCGATGCAACTGACAGTGTCCGGCAAAACAATGCAGGATGAGACGACGGCAGATATGCTTTTTGGGATTGAACAACAAATCGCATACATCTCGAAGTACGCAAAGCTATTGCCCGGCGATGTGATTTGTACAGGCTCCCCTGCAGGTAATGGAACTCATTACAATCGTTTCTTGCGCGACGGCGACATTATGGTTGGCACAATTGCCGGACTGGGTGCGCAACGGCAGAACTGCATCAGTCATTCAGGTTGAGGTAACGTCTTGTGCAAAAAATCATTGACAACCCAGACCGAGCTTTTTTGGAGCGTGCTATTTCAGAGGCCCAATTTGACATCCCGTTTGAATTGACTGCTGGATTAAGTGCACTTGGCGCGAGGTTGATTAATGGCGGCCTTGGCATTGTCGAACTTAGTTTCGAAGCGCCATTAACATCCCTTCAGGGAAATGGCGTTGTATCCGGTGGCACATTGATGACCATGCTCGACTATGCCATGGCTTTTGCAGTACTCAGCACGCTGCCCTGTGGGCAAACCTGTGCCACTACCAGCATTACGGTGAATATGCAGGCGGCTGCGAAGCCATCGTTGTTGAAAGCAAAGGCAACAGTTGAACGTGTGGGTCGTCAAATTGCGTTCGCCAGGGCCGAACTTCATGACCCTCAGCGAGAAGTGCTGATCGCCAGTTCGTCAGCAACATTTGTGGTTATGCCAGTGAGTCGCCTAAAGGCGGTATGACTCAAAAAATTTGATTAATAACGAAACTAAACGAACCGTTTTTGAGGTTGCATGATGAATAACATTACCGAAGTGGCTTATAAGCCAGTACGGAGGATTGTCACTGGTCACAACGAAGCTGGTGAGTCGATTATCACCAGTGACGCCAATACACCAAATGTTCTGGCACAAGCTGGTAAGCCGGTTGCACAGGTCGTCTGGGCAACGGGTGTTGGGCGTGCGGGCGGTTTGGATCCAGCGCCAGCCGGACACAAATTTGGTTTTCATTCTGATGAGGGTTCGCTTCTTCGAATAGTCGACTTCCCGCCAGATGAAGTTTATGACCAGGAAAAGTTGGTCGAATTTCTTGATAGTGAAGGTGTGCGCGACAAGAAAAAGCCTCGACATTTCTGGTTCCACAAAACGCAATCCCTTGATTACGCCGTGGTACTCGAGGGCGAGATTGTCGCGATGATGGATCACGGTGAGACCGTTATGCGGCCAGGAGACGTACTGGTACAGCGCGCAACCAACCACAGTTGGTCGAATCGTTCCGGGCGTAACTGTCGAATGCTGTTCGTCCTGTTAGCGCTGAAAGAAGGAGAAGAACTGTGAGAAAAATTATAATAACCGCCGCTATCACGGGCGGGGCACATACGCCGTCGATGTCTCCTCATCTCCCGGTTACTCCTCAGGAGATTGGCGATCAGGCGATCGAAGCGGTAAAAGCGGGAGCGGCGATCGTTCATCTTCACGCCCGAAACCCTGAGGATGGTCGTCCCACTGGCGACCCTGAAATCTTTCGTCAATTCGTCTCGAGAATTAAGGCCGAAACGGATGCCATCGTGAACATTTCTACGGGCGGTGGTGGCCCGGGAATGGCAATTAGCGAGCGTGCGGCGGCGGGTGTAGCGCTACAGCCGGAAATGTGCTCCCTGAACATGGGGTCTATAAACCTCAACCTTTCCGAAATGGCCAGCAAGGATCGAGAGTGGCGTTACAGCTGGGAAGTGGAGCATCTTAATGCCACAAAGGATCTGGTCTTCCGCAATACTTTTTCCGATATCGAATGGATCCTGCGAACCATTGGTGATACCGGTACCCGCTTTGAGTTCGAGTGTTACGACGTCAGCCACTTGTACACGCTGAAGTATTTCCTGGATAAAGGACTGGTTAAGCCGCCATTGTTCATCCAGACAATTTTTGGATTGCGTGGTGCCATGGGGGCTCATATCGAAGATGTGATGCATCAGAAGCGAACCGCAGATCGTCTATTTGGTGATCAGTATCACTGGTCAGTATTGGGCGCAGGTAAAGACCAGATGTCGCTAGCGACTCTCGCGGCCATTATGGGCGGCAACGTCAGAGTGGGTCTTGAAGATAGCTTGTACATCGGGCGCGGTGAGTTGGCGGTTTCTAATGCCGCACAAGTGCGGAAAATCCGAAGTATCGTGGAACAGTTGGGGTTTGAAATTGCTACACCTCAAGAGGCAAGGGAAATACTCGCGTTGAAAGGAAAGACAAATACTGCTTTCTAATTCGGTATTCATAAGGGTCATCCAGAGACGGCCCACCCTGTATTGTGAAATACACAAGCCGGCCATAAGGCCGGCTTTTTAGTATGGTAATCATCGCGATTTTCAGGATCTAGAGCCCAGCAATTCGCATATGTAATTGATATGTGATTCAGCAAAGGACTCGTCCAGAGGGGCATGACCTATCATCAGGCGCATATAAACCGGCCCATAGATCAAATCCATGAGTACTTCGACATCTGCACCTTTTGAAATGTCGCCGCTGTTTTTCCACTCTTCAAGCATCTCTCTGACGACTGCTCTTCGACCGTAATGAAATCGCTCACGGAAGACGCGATGGATGGTTGGATCAGATTGACCTTCAGCAACAATTTGAGCGACGAGCCGGCCGGGCCATCCTGAATACTGCGTTACGAAAGAACGGAAATGGTGCGTTATGGCCTCGCGTGGGCGCATGCCTCGAGGAAGCGTTGTTTTAACCAAGTGTTGCTCGATAAACGCATCGATCACGACGGAAGCCTTGGATTCCCACCATCGATAAATGGTCGCCTTACTCACTCCTGCCTCTCGTGCTATCGCTTCGATAGAGATTGCTTGAATCGATTTGTCCTGGAGGAGGCTGATAGCAGCATCCAGGATCAGTCGGCGTGTCGCTTCACTACGGGGGCGTCCAGTAGGCATTGAGGTTTTCTTAACCTGCATTGATGTGTTCCTTGGCGCTGCGGTCTTGAGATGGTCTGACAATGATTCATTGCACGAACTTATAAACGAAACAAAACGATACGATTAGTATATTTGTTGTCTGCCAAAATTATCAATCCGACGGCTTCAGTTCCCGGCTCCTGCTGATCTGTCTACGCCACGGCTTGGCGTATCAGCGAAATCTTCTAAATTGTACCGATTTTTGCCCTTTACAAAACGGTGCGTGTCGTTTAGCTTTGAGTCTTGCAAAGCTGATTCAGGCTCGTTCAAGTCAATAAAAAGAGGGAAATCACATGAAGCTAGGCCGAATTTCTGTTAACGGGCCCGACGGTGCGGAAGCCCGCTTGGTGCTGGTAGTTCCAGAGGAGCATCGGGTCATCGACCTGAAGCGCGCGCTCCATGAGCAGTTGGTCAAGGGCGGTTCTTCCCGGGAAAGCGCTCTGCAATACGCAAATGCTGTTTTCCCTGGCAGCATGTCGGCGGCAATTGCATTGGGCACGCCGTTTATCGAGGCAGCAGAAAAGATCAATGCTAAGCGGCCAGATGCACATTCAATCTCATTCGATAGCGTGCAGTGGTTGCCAGCCTCGGATCCTTCTGTGGTGCGAGATGGACTGACATTCGTGGGCCACATCAAAGGCTTCCATGAAAAAATTGGCCAGCCGCCCACTCCAAATCTTCTGAAGGTGCCCGGCTATTTCAAAGGTACGCCGCATACGGTGATTGGGCATGAAGCGGAAGTTCCGTGGCCAGGATACATCCAGCACATGGACTACGAACTGGAGCTTGGTTACGTCATCGGAAAGCGTGGAGAAAGTCTGCGCCCTGAAAACGCGCTTGATCACCTGTTCGGTATCACCATCTTCAATGACTTTAGCGCCCGCGATTGTCAGGCGGTCGAAATGCCAATTGGGATGGGTCCCACCAAGTGTAAAGACTTCGCCTACGGTATCGGGCCTTGGATTACCACCGTCGATGAATTCAAAGATTTGGACCGGATCGGCATGGAAGTCCGCGTCAATGGCGAGACTTGGGGTAAGGGTGACAGCTCCAATAAACTTTGGACAATTGGCGAGCTGATTGCCTGGGCTAGCCTTGGTGAAGCCATCGTGCCGGGCGATGTAATCGGCTCGGGTACGATGGGCGGTGGTTCAGCTTTGGAGCTCGATCGTAGGCTCCAGCCCGGTGATGTCGTCGAAATTATCGTTGATGGCGTCGGAACTCTGCGCAACAAGATGGGACAACCTATTTCCGGTCTATGGTGGCCTGAAGAGCGCAAGCCATTCATGTGACGTGTATTTGAAACTCACGCGCGCATCAGAGATCTCAGGCCCGGCAATGGTTCTGGCCTGACATAAGAAAAACGCATTCTTTGATAGGTGTTGAAATGAACATCCTTGGACCGGACACTTTGTATTTTGGTGTTGACGATGTCGCGCTCAGTGAGCGCTTCTTGGAAGATTACGGCCTTGAGCCGGTAGGGGGTGGACGCTTTGAAGCATTGGATGGAACTGGTGTAGTTATCAAGCATCGTGACGATCCGTCGCTCCCTGCCTGGAATTTGCCGACCGCAAACATGTTGCGCAAGACAATGTATGGCGTAAAAGACATCGCGACTCTCGCGAGCATCCGGAAGGAGTTCGAGGGCGAGCGTGAAGTCAAGGTTCTGGCCGATGGTTCACTGGAGTTAGTGGACGATCTCGGATTCGCTCTGGGCTTTCAAGTTTCGATCAGAAAGCCGCACAAACTGCCCGCCGAGCGCGTAAACGCGCCGGGAGATATTCACCGTCCTGCGAACAAAACCGGTGTGGATGAAAGTTCCGAGCTCGCTCCCAAGCCACGAACGCTCTCCCACGTTGTTTATTTCGTTCCAGATATCGAAAAGGCCGAGCGCTTCTATGCGGATCGTTTGGGTTTCAAACTCACCGACAAATTTGTCGGGATGGGTCCATTTCTGCGTCCTGCGGGTACTTTCGACCACCACACCCTTTTCTTCATTCAAACCCCGCCGCATTTGCAGGGATGCGAGCACTTTACCTTCCATATGGGGGGGCCTCAGGAAGTACTGCAAGCCGGCTATGCGTTTGCAGCTAAAGGTTATGAGTCATATTGGGGGCCGGGGCGACATAAGTTTGGGTCTAACTGGTTCTGGTACTTCAACACCCCATTGGGCTGCCACATCGAGTACGACGCCGATATGGATCAGCACGACGATGACTGGTCGCCGCGCGTAGCCCCTGCAATCATGGATAACTCCCAGGTGTTCCTGTTCCAATGGCGTGAAAAATGGGCTCCTGGCGGCAAGCCTGATTAATAAGGGGGGTAGGTTGAAGATGGCAAAATCTGATCGCCGCAGGCTTTGCCATCTCGAGCAAATTGCGCCAGGCCAATCTTTGGGGTTCAGGAAGGAAAGCACAGGTCCCGACGACATTTTTTTAGTCAATGACTGCGGAAATATCTATGGCTATAAAAATTCTTGTCCCCATTGGCCCGGTTCAACTATGCCAGTTCGCAAGAATCGTTATCTCGACAGCGAGTCCAGTCATATCGTTTGTAGTGGTCATGGTGCGTTGTTTGAAATTAGTTCGGGTTTGTGCATAAAAGGACCCTGTATTGGCTTGCGTTTGACACCTGTGAGTTTGGAAATTACTGAGATGAAAGAAATATTTTTAATGGAAGAGTAGCATCCAGAGGATTTTTGGCAGATCCTTATGTTATTTGACTGCGTCAATTTCCATTGCCAAAAACAAAAACAAGAAAGGAACGTGTGATGAAGACTCCAGCTGATTTTCGCCTGGTGATTTTTTTTGGTGTATTGCTGTTTGCCGCCAAATCGATGGCGCTTGAAGGAGGTGCTTCCAGTTATCCATTGGGTATTGTAACTGTCATGAGTGGGGCAGTAGGTGCTCCAGGTGAAACCCATGCCTATACATACAATAAAACCGTTGCCATAGATTCAATTCGAGATGGGCAAGGAAATAAGGTATTTCAAAAGGCTAAAGGAAGAGTTCACTCGCATGCTTTGAGATTAGTACACACGCTTGATGGGCCATCACTACTTGGCGGGAACGTTTCATTGCAGCTCGCAGTTCCTTACGTTGCTGGTCACCTGGATATTCCTGCATTGGGAGCATTTGGTAGAGACTCCTCGAATGGAATGGGCGACCCATTATTCGGTGCCTTGGTCAGCTGGCAGTCTCCAACCTATCTTCATAACCTGGAGTTGGATTTTGTAGCGCCTTGGGGGAAATATGATGAACACGCCTTGATTAATCCAGGAAACAATAGTAAGGCAATTTATGCTGCTTACGCCTTTACGTGGTTTCCAATGCCGCAAGTTGAGGTCAGCTCGAAGATCAGTGTCAACTATAGTTACGAAAATCCAAAGACTGACTATAAATCTGGAGTGCAGGTCGTTGCAGACTATGGATTTAACTATCGGCTGACCCAGAACTGGCTGGCAGGTATTGGTGGATATTTGTCGACTCAGTTGAATGATGACCAGTCCCACGGGGATGATGTAGGTAATCGAACAAGATCCATAAAGGTCGGCCCGCAAGTGGGCTACGCAAGTCGGGATTTTGGAGTAGTACTCGGCTATCAAAAAGATGTTTATGCTCGAAATACTTCGGAAGGCGACACAGTGATGCTCAATGGAATGTTTAAATTTTAATTAGGTGCTGCAATTTTACGCTTGGCTTCTAGTGCAAGCGTTTTTTTAATAAAATCATTGTGGCGATTTGGCTTTACTGCCCTTGACGCCATCTGCCATTCAGCGCGTATCGATTCTTAGGCATAGAGAAGCGATACATGGCGCTATTTTATGCCTTTCAGGTTGAACTCTAAACCTTAACTTTTCTCGCATTTAGCTTGCAGAACATAACAAATGGAAATGTAATAAACGGTACGTTCCGTTTTGCTTATGATTGTTGCCGCTTAGCAGATGAAAGGTGAGATTGCGCTTGCGCGTTGTCTGTTCACCCGGCAGGAAAAGCGGCTGCAACTTTCAAACGTCAAAAAATCACAACTATCTGTCTTACAGGGCTTTCTGTTGGTGGATCCTCGGATTTAGACGCTGCCAGGGTCACGGTATGCCAGCCCCCCAACAGGGATCCGTAGGCAAAACACATCACCCCGGGCTTGACAGGCCTGGTTGATAGCTGTAAGTATACGAAACGTCCCGTATTGTTAAATTTAATGGGAATGGTCATATCGCTGGTGCTCGGTGAGACCCGGATAGGTATATGCGTTTTCGGAAGGAGCGGTTAAGTAGCGTCAAATTTCAAGTTTAGCGAAGCCTAATACAAAAACAAAAGAGGTTCGTATATGCGTGTAATAAAGTCTACTACGTACTCATGTCCGTCGCCTTCAGGGCGGCCAAAGTTCCTATCATGCGTTCTAGCAGGAGGTGCGCTGAGTGTGATATCGATGAGTGCCAGTGCATTTCAAATTGATACGGGCGACAATGATCTTAGTGCACGCTGGGATAACACCCTCAAGTACAGTTCTGCATGGCGTCTGAAGGACCCAAGCAGCAAGCTTTCGAAAAGCGAAGTCAGCCTGAACCAGGATGACGGTGACCGTGCTTTTGATAAGGGCCTTATCTCTAACCGTTTTGACCTGCTCTCGGAAATGGATATCGGTTACCGTAATTTTGGTGGTCGTCTAAGCGGAGCAGCCTGGTTCGACACCGAATACCAGAAGGACAACGATAACAACAACCCCGCGCGCGCGAATCAGGTGTCGGTTGCCTATGACGAATTCACTGATGACACTCGACATCTGCACGGCGGTGATGGTGAGTTATTAGATGCATTCGTCTATTGGAATGGTGAAGTTGCGGATCGAGCTTTGTCCTTTCGTTTGGGTCGGCATGGCCTAATTTGGGGGGAAAGTCTGTTTTTCGGGGCCAATGGGATTGCTGGCGGAATGGCTCCGGTGGACGTGGTAAAGGCTATTTCAGTACCCAACACCCAGTTCAAGGAAATCACCAGACCAGTTAGTCAGTTGTCTACTTCCTACCAACTTACTGATGCGCTTTCGTTGGGTGCGTTCTATCAGTTTGAGTGGGAAGAAACACGATTACCTGCGGCGGGTAGCTATTTTTCCACGCTCGACATGATGGGAGAGGGGGCTGAGCGCCTGATTGTCGGGGAGCCATTCCCCGATTTTCTCGGTGGTAATCCAATCAGCCCTGCGGCCTTTTTTCATGGTAAGGACAAAAAAGCCCGGAGTTCTGGACAGGGTGGCCTGCAGTTACGCTATGCAGCTGAAACTGTCGATTACGGGCTTTATGCTATCCAATACCATGATAAAACCCCGCAGTTGTACCTCCGTCCTGGCGTAGGCGCCCCTAATTTTGCAACCGGACAAGTAGGTGAGTTCTTCTGGGTGTATCCGGAGGATATACGCGCACTGGGCGCAAGTTTTACCACGTCAGTGGGTGAGTATAACTTTGCCGGGGAAGCGTCTATGCGCTGGAATATGCCCCTGGTATCGAATGGTCAGGTCGTACTGCCAGATGTAGACGCTGACAATGACAATCATCCACTTTACGCGGTCGGGCGGACTGCCCACGTGAATTTGAACGTGCTCGCATCTCTCGAGCCAACTTTCATATCCAATGAGGCCAGCTTTATCGGTGAGATTGCCTGGAACCGTTTGTTGAAGGTTACTGAAAACCGATCAGCACTGGATCCGAATGCTACAGATGACGGGGTAGGGCTCAAGTTGGTGTATACACCAACTTATCGTCAGGTATTCCCGGGTATCGATCTTGGTGTTCCGCTAGGTGTCAGCTACTTCCCTATGGGTAAGTCCGCTGTAGTTGGCGCTTTCGGTCCTGATAAAGGTGGTGATTTCAATATCGGTGTAACCGCCACCTACCTTGATCGTGTCACTTGTGGTTTGACGTACACACATTATTACGGTCCATCTGACACTACGCTCAATGAGGCCAGCCAGTTTAATTATAAGCAATCATTTAAAGATCGGGATTACCTGGCCTTCTCTATCAAGAGCACTTTCTAAGAGGACTTGAACATGATTTCTCGAATTAAATTCAGTGCTGCTTATTTTTTTATAATGAGTGCTATTGCTTTTAGCGCGTCCGCGTTGGCTACCGGAGTAGATGATTTAGGCAAAAGCCTGACCCCCTTTGGCGCTGAGCGGGCTGGTAACGCGGATAAAACTATCCCGGCATGGGAGGGTGGATATACCACCGTTGATCCGTCTTATCAGAAGGGTGGTAAGCGTGGCGATCCTTTCGCCGCGGATAAACCACTGTTCAGCATTACTTCGAAGAACATGGCTCAATACGCAGATAAGTTGAGCGATGGTGTTAAAGAAATGTTCAAACGGTATCCAGACACCTATCGAATGGATATCTACCCAACACGTCGAACAGCAGCGGCTCCGCAGTGGGTATATGACAATACAGCCAAGAATGCGGTTAATGCCACGCTGGTAGAGGGTAGCGCGGGTCCAATGCCCGAAGGGGCTTATGGCGGTATCCCGTTTCCGATTCCGAAAAATGGTGACGAGGCGATGTGGAACCATCTGCTGAGTTGGAGCGGTACCTCCATTACGCGGGACGCTCGCTTTTATTTGATGACTGCCGATGGTCAACAGGTAATGACTACCGATGGTAAGGCTATCCAAGAGATGCCGTATTACTTTCAGGATGGCTCGGCGCAGACTTTCGATGGCGATTACTGGATGATTCGCCTGCTTAATATTGGCCCACCGATTCGTGCTGGTGAGCAGGCGATGGATCGGGCCAATCTCAATGCCGATAAATCACAGACGCATATCTACCTTGCCGGCCAACGGCGAGTGCGCAAGGTACCTAACTCCTGCTGCGACACGCCAGCGCCTTCAACAGCAGGCGTGATGGCCTACGACGAACTGTCCGTTTATAAAGGGCGGCTCAACCGGTTCAATTGGAAGTTGGTAGGTAAAAAGGAACTTTATATTCCCTATAACACCAATAAATTCTTTACCGCAGGCAAACCGGAAGACGTACTTGGTAAGCGGCATCTTAATCCAGACGTCTTGCGCTGGGAACTGCATCGTGTGTGGGTTGTCGAGGCAAATCTGAAGCCTGGCGAGCGCCATCAAATGGTTAAGAGCCGTTACTACCTGGATGAAGATACCTGGCAAGCGCTGTTGGGCGATCGTTGGGATGCAAGTGGTCAATTGGCCAAAACGCTGTGGGCGCTACCGGCAGTCATGCCAGATATTCCTGCCCAGGCTTCTGTCTCGTCGGGGTTCTATGACTTTATGTCCGGTACTTGGTTTGTACTTGACCTGCTCACTGGACAGTCCTCGCAATGGGGGATTGTCGAGCGTTTCAAGAAGTCTGACTTCTCGCCAACAGTAATGGCGGGGCAGGGTGTGCGTTAACGCTAAGACTCTCTGAAAAGCACCGACAATCTCAGTTGTCGGTGCTTTTGCGACACGCGGTTCAAGAGATAATAAAAATGATAATAAACAGTCGTTTAAGTGCCTTGGCGTTAGCTTTGGCTTTGTCTGCTTTAGCTTCGCTTGCTTGTGCTGAGGGTGGAGCCGTAGGCTCTGTCCTGAGCTCATCGGCGATGCAAATCGCCACACCCGCTCATGCTGTTCTGATTGATTTGGCACGTGCTGGTGATCGACTGATTGCGGTTGGTGAAAGAGGCGTCATTGTACTTTCCGATGACAATGGCCAGTCCTGGAGACAGGTGCAGGTACCGGTCTCAGTCAGTCTGGTTGCGGTTCAGTTCATCGATGACGAACATGGCTGGGCAGTCGGACACGGTGGCACAGTGTTGGCCACTGCGGACGGTGGTGAGCGCTGGAGCCTCCAGCTTACGGGTATACAGGCTGCAGAGATTGAGTTGAAGGCAGCTCAAGATATAAAAGCTAATGCAGTCGATGCCGACGCGGCTGATATGCGCATTTCCAATGCCGAACGCCTGGTAGCAGATGGGCCGGATAAACCATTCCTGGCCCTGCATTTTCTTGATGCCAACCACGGCCTCGTAGCCGGCTCCTACGGAATGGTTTTTTCTACTCAGGATGGTGGGGCAACATGGCAATCGCTGATAGGCAGCATCGAAAATCCGTCGCTTGTGCACATCTACGCGATCGCTCGGAAAGACCACCTTTGGTTCCTTGCCGGTGAACAAGGTTATGTAGCTCGCTCAACAGATGACGGAAAGTCTTTCACACATTTGCCAAGCCCATATAACGGTAGCTTTTTCACTGCGAATATACGTGGTGACGGAGCTCTGCTGATCGCGGGACTTAAAGGCCATGCCTATTTGTCATCTGATGATGGTGCCAGCTTTAATCAATTGAAGGTGTCTAGGCCGAGTTCAATCAGTAGTTCCGCTCGATTGCCAGATGGAAGTGTATTGCTAGCCAATCAAACTGGTGATTTGTTCAGTAGCTCCGCCTCAAATGGTTTAGCACTTAACCCGGTGGGCAATCCGCTGGGAATTCCCGTGAGCAGCATTGTTGAGGCGGTCGACGGTAGTCTGATTACCTCCGGTTTTGCTGGTTTGTCACGTTTTTCACATCCCGCCACTGAAGTTTCGGAGTGAGCATATGAATTCCGCTCGTCATCCTTCCCTGCCTGAGTCAGGCATATTTGATCCAAGGTCAGGGACCTTGGTTGAGCGTGCTCTATTCAACCATCGCCACTGGGTGCTTCTGCTATGTCTGCTGACGACGGTCCTGCTCGGCTGGCAATCCACTCGACTGGGATTGAACGCTAGTTTCGAGAAGATGATCCCGACTGGTCATCCCTATATTGCCAATTATCTAGCCAATCAAAAGGAGCTCTCCGGACTAGGTAATACGGTGCGTATCGCGGTTGCCAACAAGAAGGGGGATATCTACGACACTGATTACCTGCGTACTTTGCAGTCCATGAACGATCGTATCTTTTTGCTGCCAGGCGTGGACCGCGTGTACATGAAGTCGCTATGGACGCCTTCCACACGCTGGGTTTCGGTGACGGAGGATGGGCTCGATGGTGGGCCGGTCATTCCTGACAAGTACGACGGTAGCCCCGCATCCCTCGCTGAGTTACGAAGCAATGTGCAGTTGTCCAACGAGATAGGCCAACTGGTAGCCTTCGACCAGCGGTCCAGCATCATTTCCATTCCTTTGCTGTCACGCACGCCGGACGGCCAGCCCCTCGACTACGCCAAACTTTCTGTTCAGTTGGAAGCGCTTCGCGCCGAGTTTCAAAGCGACAACATTGACATTCACATCACGGGGTTCGCAAAGAAGGTAGGGGACCTGATAGATGGGCTGGGGCAAATCATGCTGTTCTTTGCCGCCGCCATTGCTATCACGACAGTAGTGCTCTATGGCTACACCCGATGCCTGCGGAGCACATTTCTGGTCGTGCTTTGCTCGGTAGTGGCGGTTGTCTGGCAGCTTGGTTTGCTGCCGTTGCTGGGGTATGAGCTTGACCCATATTCGGTCCTGGTGCCCTTTCTGGTGTTTGCCATTGGCATGAGTCATGGCGCCCAGAAAATGAACGGCATCATGCAGGATATTGGTCGCGGCATGCACCGAGTGGTTGCCGCGCGCTTCACGTTTCGTCGCCTGTTTCTCGCCGGTCTGACTGCACTGCTTTGTGATGCGGTGGGATTCGCCGTGTTAATGATCATTCAGATCAAAGTCATTCAAGACTTGGCCATTATCGCTAGCATCGGCGTTGCGGTGCTGATTTTCACCAACCTCATTTTGCTACCCGTCCTGCTCTCCTATGTCGGCGTCAATCGCTGCGCAGCCGAGCTAAGCCTCAAGAGCGAACGGGCCGAGCAGAGTGGTCAAGCGCGACACGTTTTTTGGCGATTCCTTGATCTATTTACTCGAAAACCATGGGCCTTGATCAGCGTAGTTGTCAGCCTGGTGGCTGCTGTGCTGGGCTTTATGGTCAGCTTGCATCTGGCAATTGGCGATCTGGATGCTGGTGCGCCAGAGTTACGTCCGGATTCGCGTTACAACCTCGATGATGCCTTCATGACGCGCAGCTACGGAGCCAGCAGTGACCTGTTCGCCATAATGGTGAAGACACCTAAGAGTGCCTGCTCAAGCTACGACATCTTGCGTAAGGTCGACGATCTGGATTGGCAGTTGCGCAGTTTACCCGGGGTAGACTCAACGAACTCCATGGCGTTGTTAAATCGTCGTATGTTGGTAGGACTGTCTGAGGGCAACTCCAAGTGGTACGAGCTGCAAAACAACCAGGCCATGCTTAACATGATTACCGCCAGCGCACCGCGGGGACTTTACAATGAGTCCTGCAGCTTGCTGACGCTGTACGTTTTTCTCAAAGACCATAAGGCCGACACCCTTACGCGGTTGGTGAATCACGTCGAGGCTTTTGCAGCAGCAAATGACACTGATGAGGTCAAATTCCAACTTGCCGCCGGCAATGCGGGAATTGAGGCAGCGACCAACATTGTGGTCAAAGAGGCCAATCGCGAGATGCTGTTCTGGGTGTATGGCGCAGTCATTTTGCTCTGCCTCGTCACCTTCAGGTCCTGGCGAGCCACTCTGTGTGCAGTGATTCCGCTCATGCTCACGTCGATTCTGTGTGAGGCACTGATGGTCGGTTTAGGTATCGGTGTGAAAGTGGCGACCCTGCCGGTAATCGCTCTAGGTGTAGGTATCGGCGTTGATTACGCGCTGTATGTAATGACCATCATGCTGGGGTTCTTGCGCGAAGGTAAAAGCCTCTCCGAAGCTTACTACCGCGCCCTGGTCTCCACGGGCAAGGTTGTAATGCTCACAGGGATAACCTTGGCGATAGGTGTGGGTACCTGGATATTTTCCCCAATCAAGTTCCAGGCCGACATGGGTGTGCTCCTGGCGTTCATGTTTGTCTGGAACATGGTGGGGGCGCTTCTATTACTGCCGGCACTGGCTTACTTCCTCTTGCCTTCCACACTGCGCAGTGATGCTTCTGGCAGCAAGGTCGCCAACCCGATGACATTGAGTGAACAATCCACTCCAGGTCATTCACTGCGTCTGTGCAGTGCCAACGCCTGATTGGCGTATTAGGGTTTCATCACACCTGCGGTGGGTGCATGTAGCGCCCGGATAATCCTGGACTTGGTTCAGGATTATCCCGTCAGTCTCCCTGCCTTTGTCGGCGAAGCATAAGTGACTCCGACAGTGGGCATGTTTTCCTGTTCCTGGTTGCATCACCACTAGCGTGAAGAGGATATTTGTATGTCTTTGGTGAGTCGACTACTGGGTAATCTCTCGGTAGGAGCCAAGCTGTCGATCGGTTTCGGGTTGGTGTTGCTATTCACTCTCGGGGTGGGAATTACCGCTTTCCATTCTTTGAGTCTGTTAGGGCGTCGTGGTGAACAACTTCGTACCGAGGACTGGATTCAAACGTTGGTCCTGCAGGCTCGTATCGCGGAAAAAGAATATGCACTTAGTCTTTCTCCTCAGGCACAGGATCAAGTGCGAGGTGCAGTTGAGCAGCTCACTCGGCATTTTGATGGCCTCCCGCAAAAAAATAACGCCGACATCGCGATGCGGGAGGCGTCCAGCGACTATTTAAAGCAGTTCCTAAGTTATGCGGAGTCTCTTCAGCAAGCACGAGAGGCTCGCTTGCGCATGCAAACACTCGCGCAGACAGCGGGAGAAAGCTTCACCTTGGTATTTCTCGATCAGCTTGATGCAATGAGTGCACAGCAGGAACGAGGTACTTCTCCGGACAGCGGGCAACTGTTGTTACTGGAGCAGACCACTGCTCTACGTGACAAGCTGGCCAAGCTCCGTGATAGCGAGCTTTATTATTCGTTGGATGCTGAGGAGCGCTTCCGTAGCGATTGGGAGATGCGCATGAGCGACCTACTGTCTTCAATGCAGGTGCTCAATCTCGATGATCAGGAAAAGGTTTCGCTTCAGACTGCAAGTCATGCACTGGCTGATTATCGAAAAGCCTTCGAACAGTTCGTTGCCAGCCGCAAGCAAAGCGCTCTTAGTAGCGAAGCGATGAACGCGCAAACCCAGCAAGTCAGCGAGTTGTTGGATAAGGCCAACCAATTTCAGAGCCAGGCGATTCAACGCGATGGTCGCAACGCGTACAGTCAGCTTGGCCTTATTAGCTTGCTGGCGTTAGCGCTGGGTATTGGTGCGAGTCTATTAATACGTCATTTGATACTGCAGCCGTTGCGTCGGGCTGTTCATTTGGCTCGACAGGTTGCTGCAGGTGACCTGAGTTGTGCGCCTGATGGTGTAAGCGTTCGGCACGATGAGCTTGGGCAACTATTGGATACTGTCAATAGCATGCTGGGTAGCCTGAGAGGATTGGTTGGTCGAATTGGTACCGGGGTAGGCCTGCTCAATGGAACGGCAGGAAGCCTGGCAGAAGTCATTCAGCGCAGCAGCCAGGGAGTTGAGAGACAACGACAGGAGACTGAAATCGCCGCTACCGCAATGCAACAGATGACTATGATGGCCGGCGAAGTCGCACGTAACGTCAAGGACGCTAGCGCGGCAGTAGCTCTTGCTGATGACCAGGCGCGCGAAGGTGACGATTTGGCACGCCAAGCGGGCTCCAAGATCAACCAACTGGCTTTGGAAATGACAGGCTGCGATGAAGCAATGCAATCGTTACTGGCAGAAAGTACGGCTATTGGCGGCATTCTTGATGTGATTAAAGCTGTAGCAGAACAAACTAATTTACTGGCATTAAATGCGGCTATAGAAGCAGCTCGAGCAGGTGAAAACGGTCGTGGATTCGCCGTAGTAGCTGACGAAGTTCGTGGTCTGGCACGCCGCACGCAGAGTTCTACCGCTGAAATCGAGGACTTGATCAGTCGCCTGCGTGGCGTCGCCCAGCAGGCAACTGAGCGGCTACAGGCTAGCCATGCGCTGACAGGTGAAACAGTGATCCTTGCTGGTCAGGCATCTCAGGCATTGACACGAATTACTCGCGCCGTATCAAGCATTGAACGGATGAACAAACAAATCTCCGGGGCCGCGGAGCAACAGCGGTTTTTGGCGGAACAGGCTAGCCAGAACATCGTTCGAGTGCGCGAAGTGGCAGAGGAGAGCGCCCAAGAAAGTGTGAAATTGCAGCGGTTGACGCTCGAACTCCAGCAGGTGGATGGAGAGTTGAATGCTGCGGTTGGGCACTTTCGCACATGAATTTAGCTTGCGAAGACCGTCGTGAGATACTGCCCCAGCATGTTCCATGCCTCATTTTTCTCTTTGGCATAGTCAGATAATGCCGGCGGACCTTTGAGCCACCCACCAATAGTTCTGGCAGCGATCGATGATATCCAGCGGAACACTAAGTTGCTTCATCATGGTCGCTCCCGTTCGACGCAAGTCATGCGGTGTCCATTCCCGGCTGTTGCCGCGGCTTAGCGCTAGCGAGTCATCGTGATGGCGACCGGATAGCGGGTTTCGGCGGTGCTTGAAAGAGCACTGCCGGTCGCCGATCAGCTTTCTTTGTATCAACGTGGTTGCTTTCCTCCTTACTGGGAAAGCAAAAAGGGATATTGCCGGTCTCTTCTTTCAGGCGCTTGAACTACTGGTACCCAATACGCTTTGGGTGATCGCAAACATGAAAGGTACCCAAATGGATTAAGTCCGTATCGGCCAGCCGGTGACTTTTTCCGTCGATGCCCTCGACCACCAGCAATTGCGCGGTCATGTGCAGCGTATCTCGCCGTCACCGGTCCCGAATTTGCCCTGCCGCAATCGGACAATGCCACCGACAACTTCGTCAAGCTGGCACAGCGTGTGCCGGTGCGCATTACCGTCGATCCTGACCAGGACGAGGCCCAGCGCTCGCGGCCGGGGATGCCATACGCAAGACGGGAGGAGGGGGTCGCGAGGGCATCAGAGCGGTGGAGCGCCGATAACGCGACGCACCAGAGGGATATGATTGGCGAGCGTCAGCAAGATGTCCTCTGCAGGGGACATCCCCTTGAGCGCCTGGATTTAGAGTGGCTCCAGAAAACCTGTCCCCGATAACAATAAACCGGGAGCTACCGGAACCATGCATCAGCCTCAAGTCGTACCCCATCAATCTCTTTATTTCCCTTATCAGGTTTATCCTGCTTTCGTGCCGTACCCAGGCGTCGACAATCAATCGTCTGTGGCGATTGTGGGGGCCGGACCTATTGGCTTGACGCTGGCGCTCGAACTGGCGCGCTTCGGTATCAGAAACACTGTTCTAGCCGCTCAACAGCAAGTCTGTGAAGGTAGTCGCGCAATTGTTTTCACCCGTCGCTCCATGGAGATTTTCCAGCAAGTGGGGGTGTCCGGGGTGGTGTCCGAACAGGGTCTGCCCTGGCGTTTCGGCAATTCGTACTACCGCGGCCAGCGAGTTTTTCGCATGGAAGCCCCGGTCGACGAGCACGATCGTTTTGCGCCGATGACCAACCTGCAACAGCAGTACCTCGAGCAACATCTGGTAGAGGCCGCCCAAGCACAACCGCTGATCGAATTGCGTTGGGGCAACAAAGTCATCGATATCGAGCAAGGCGTCGACGGTGCGGTGTTGCAAGTCGATACCCCGGGCGATACCTATACCCTGCAGGCCGATTGGGTGGTGGCTGCTGATGGCGCCCGCTCCGGACTTCGCTCGTTGCTGGGTCTCAAGCTTGAAGGGGCGTCCTATGAAGGGCGGTTCGTGATTGCCGACATCCGCATCAAGCTCGATCTGCCGACCGAACGCCTGGCATTTTTCGATCCCGCCTGGAATCCCGGCAATACCGTGTTGATGCACCGCGAGCCCGGGGATATCTGGCGCATCGATTACCAGTTGCCCGTGGACGAAACGCCCGAGCAGGCGCTGCACCCCGACTCCTTGCGTGAGCGCATCGATGCGCAACTGGCGATGCTCGGCGTCGAGAACCCGGTATGGGAACTGGATTGGAGTTCGGTGTACTCGGCCCGGGCGCTGACCCTGGCGGAGTACATCAACCACCGCGTGATTTTCGCCGGAGACGCGGCGCACCTGTTACCGATTTTCGGCGTGCGCGGGGCCAATACCGGCTTCCAGGACTGCCACGACCTTGGCTGGAAACTGGCCCTGCACATCAAAGGCCTGGCCGGTGCCGGACTGCTGGCATCCTACAGTGACGAACGGGTGAAGGCCGCTCGGGAAATCATTGAAGAGGCTGGTAAGAGCACGCGGTTCATGGCGCCACCCAGTCGTGGCTATCGGTTATTACGCGACGCGGTGCTGTCGCTGTCATTGACCCGCGAGTTCGTGCGCCCGCTCTATCACTGGCGGACTTCAAGGGCTCACGATTATGCCGATTCGCAACTCAACGCGGTGAACGACGATAATCAATTGTTTACCGGCGGGCCGCGCAACGGTGCACCGTTGCTGAATGTACGTCTGGCAGAGCAGCACTATCTCTTCGATGAGTTGGCGCCCGCTTATCATTTGATTTGCTTCACTGACGCGGCGGCACTCGATGTCGAAGTCGTTGCCCAAGTCCAGGCGCTACGCCGTCAGGGAGTGCCGATTCAAGTGATCGCGATCGCCATGAATGGAGTCCTTCAGGTGCAACACGCCGACCTGACCCTGGCCGATTGCGACGATCTGTTCAGCACGCGTTATGGCGTGCAGCATGCAGGCGCCGCCTATCTGGCACGCCCGGACCAGCACGTCTGCGCCCGCTGGCTGCATTTGGATGGCGAGCGTTTGCGCCATGGATTGAACCAGGCCCTTGGCCACAACGGGAGTGACCACCCATGAGCCAGTCAATGAACGTAACAGACCTCGAACGCGCCTATGACCGACTTGCCGAGGCGATTGATCGTACGGGTAACGACAGCGAGTTGTTTCTGGTCAAGCTGGCACTACTGGCGGCCGAGGCACTGAACGATGCCGAGCGCTTCGACGCACTGATCGAATGCGCCGGACAAGACCTGTAAAGCTTCGCGCCAGCCAATAATTACAAGAACAGGATCATCCCTATGCCATCCCGTCCTGCTGTGACCCCTGGCGTGGAGACCGGCGCTCAACCGCCGGTCATTGCCAAGGTTTCGAAACGCCTGCTGTGGTTTCTTTTCATCTGCTTCGTTTTTTCATTTCTGGACCGTATCAACATCGGCTTCGCCGGGCTGACTATGATGGACGATCTGGGTTTGAGCAGTACCCAGTTCGGTATGGCAACGACGATTTTTTACCTGGCCTACATCGCCTGCGGCATCCCCAGCAACATGGTCCTGGCGAAACTCGGCGCCCGTCGCTGGATTGGCAGCCTGATGATTGCTTGGGGACTCGCGTCGACAGCCACCCTGTTTGCGCATGACGCAGCCAGTCTGTATTGGTTGCGTGCGTTGGTAGGTATCACCGAGGCAGGATTTCTGCCCGGGGTGCTGTTGTACATGACGTTCTGGTTTCCAGCTGCGTACCGGGCTCGTGCCAATGCGCTGTTCATGATCGCCATGCCGTTTACCGCGGGCTTTGGCTCGGTCTTGTCCGGCGCCATTTTGGGGCTGGATGGCCACTGGGGCCTGGCAGGCTGGCAATGGCTGTTTCTTCTTGAAGGACTACCCAGCGTCGTACTCGGTCTGGCGGTGTACGGTTATCTGGATGATCAGCCGCGCAAGGCACACTGGTTGAGCGACGATGAGAAGCTGCAGTTGGCCGAGTTGATCGAGCGTGACCGTCAGGCACCTTCCCCTCACGCTCACTGGGGACGTGAGTTGCTGTCGCCATCGGTGATTCTGTTCTGTCTGGTGTACTTTTGCCTGGTCAACACCTTAGCGATGATCGCAGTCTGGACGCCGTTGATCGTCAAGAGCTTCAGCACTGGCCAGAGCAATACGCTGATCGGATTGTTGTCGGCAATTCCGCAAATATGCACCATCATTGGCATGATCCTCTGGGGCCGACACTCGGACCTGACCCAGGAGCGGCGTTGGCACCTGGCGCTTCCAATGCTGCTGGCTGCAACAGGCTGGTGTTGCACGGCCCTGTCGAGTGAGCCGATCGTGCAGCTGGCCGGGGTCTGCATGGCGGCGACGGGTTCCTATACGGCCATGTCGATTTTCTGGACCCTGCCGGATCGCTCATTAAGTTTTCAAGCCAGGGCGGTGGGCATCGCGGTGATCAATGCAGTGGGTAATCTGGGGTCTGCCCTTAACCCCTTAGTGGTCGGCTGGCTGAAAGACCTTACCCATACCTATACCGCCGGTTGTCTGTACGCTGCGCTGCTGTTACTGGTGGCTGCAATGCTGGTGCGCACGCTACCCCATGAACGCCAATTTTCATCACGTGAACTCATACCTGAATGAACCACTGGCTGCTTACCAACGTTTACCATCAGAGCCCATTGACGACGGGGGAAATTGCTCATCTATTGGCTCGGGTAGGCGAGGACTGCCGAACCTGGTTGGCGGCAGAGTTACTGACCCTGGTACGGGGTGAAATGCCGCTGGCTCAATGTACAATTTTCGCTTATCCGCAAGGCCAGGAGCCGCAGGTGTTGTCGTGCTCCGATCAGGCAAGACTCGTGCAGATATCGCGCATCTCCCGGGACTACGTCGAGCGTTTTCACAGCCTGGACGGCAACCGCCAAGCGATGCTCGGCCATCGGGCAAAATACGGCGACGCGCGAATCCTGGCTCAGCTTCAATCAGTTGAAGACATCACCCATCGTGACTATCGGCGGGTCTGCTACGAGCAACCGCAAATATCTCAGCGCATGGCCTTGCTCAATCATCAGGAAGAGGGCGGGGCTTGGCTGTCGATCAACTTCTATCGAGGTCGTGAGCACGGTAACTTCAATCAGCGCGACATTGAATTTATCGAGTCGGTTGCGCCGCTACTGATTCAAGTCACGCGATTGCACTATCGCGCTTATGTCGAAGCCAACCAGATGCCGTCCGTGCTAAGTCAACGCGTCGAGCAGCTCTATCCTGAACTGACTCGTCGGGACCGTGAGCTGCTAAGGCATTTGCTCAATGGCCTGGGGGCGGAAGAGATAGCGCCCCTGATGGGCATCCAGCGCTCAAGCGCCGCTACCTACATAAAGCGGCTTTATCGAAAGGTGGGAGTCAGCGGACATCGAGAATTGCTGGGGCTGGTAGTGAGGAGGCGTTGGTCCTGAGCGCGCGTCGATCAATTGGAAGCGAAGAGCAACGTTTGGTTCGTGGCACGATGCGACTTGAGGGATGGACATGATGCAGCACCTGGATCATTTGACTTTGCACCTGTTCATTCGGATTTTCGAAGAGAGCACCATTGCACGCGCCAAAGAGCGGGCATTCATCGCGCCATCGGCCGTCAGTAAACGGGGTTCCGACATCGAGACACGATTCAGTGCGCCGCTGCTCAAACGCAGTAAGTGCGAGGTTGAACCCTCAAGAACTTCGGCCTGGCCAAACTCTGTCAGTGCTGCTAGTTGCCAACGGTATTTACTGAGCCGGATGACCCCGCTTTAATATGCCATCGGGAGGAGGAATACAAAGGTGATAAGTATCACTTTTGCTCTGATCAATTCATGGGTATCTTCGATAACGAGCCGGAGAAACATATCCAGGCTTTTCTGCCGCCTTTTATCATCACCAAGCTCACCGAATACGTGCTCAAACTGTATACATCGGTTGACTACTTCGAGCGGCATCCACCGATCCGTCATCGCGACGACCTTCGTCATTACTGTTTCGTCAGCCATATCGAGGATCTCCTGATAGCAAGGAGTTGATGCGCCTGAATTACATACGTGAATCACGACATATTGCACTACGCAGTACCAGCATCCTTACCCAGCAGCAGGCCACAGCCACAGAAGCGGGCATTGCGATATTGCCGTCTTTTTCGGCCGACTCGGATCCACGATTTCGTTGCGTGCTTGGCGAGCAAATCGAGTTCTCTCGCACCTTCTAGCTTCTGATGGCATAGGAACTGAAGGACATAACGCGGATGAAGGCGACCTGGAGTTTCCTGTGGGAGAAGGCAGCTCTGAATCAGCGACTGCTGATGGGGGTGTTGCCGCTGATCTAAAACTAACCCAGTAAAGGCTGGATCAGTTTTCAATCAGCGCCGATGGCTTGGGCAAGCGAAGATCGTCTCGAGATGCTGCCCCAGTATGTTCCATGCCTCATTTTTCTCCTTGGCATAGTCATAGTGCAGATAATGCCGGCGGACTTTTGAGCCACCCAGCAAGTGGTTCTGGCAGCGGTCGATGATGTCCAGCGGTACACCCAGTTCCTGCATCATGGTCGCTCCCGTACGACGCAAGTCATGCGGTGTCCATTCCCGGCTGTTTCCTTGGCTTAGCACTAGCGAGTCATCATGATGGCGACCGGATAGCGGGTTTTTACGGTTCTTGAAAGAGCACTGCCGGTCGCCGATCAGCTTGCTTACGGTCTTCGTATCGACGTGGTTGCTTTCATCTTTGCTAGGAAAGCAAAAAGGGGTGTGCCCGGATTTTTCTTTCAGGCGCTTGAACTGCTTCACAGCGAATGATGACAGGAAAACATGATGATCCTGCCGTTTGCCTTTGTGTCCTTTGGTGGCGTTGGCCGGGATGAGCCATGTGCCTTTTTCCAGATCGACATGGCGCCACTCGGACTTGAGCAGTTCGCCAATGCGGCAGAGCGTACTGAGGCAGATCCAGACGGCGCATTGCACGCGTGGATTCACCGGTCGGATGCCTGAATATTTCTGGCCGGCGGGTAGGGCGTCGTAGTCGCGCTCCAGGCGGGCGAAGATATCGCGCAGTTCGCGGATTTCGTCGATGGAAAGGAGGCGGTCGCGTTGTTCTTGGTAGTCGTGATCGAGCAGTTTGTTGACGTCTATCAAGTCGGCCGGATTTCCATCGACCATTAGGGCGCGCCACGGCTTGCGTTTCTCGGCCCAGCGTAGCATCTGGCCGATGTCCTTACTACGAATCACAACGGCGCGGTTCAGGCCGCGGGCTTTGACCGAGCGCAGGACGGTGAGCAGATCTTTCTCGGTGAGGTTACGCAGCGGCTTATTGCCAATGATTGGTAACACATCTTTGGTAAAGCTGCGGCGCAGTTCGGTGTTGCCGTCCTGGCGGGACACGCCGTCGCGCATCCACTCCTCGAAAAGATCAGTGACTGTCTTGTTCTCGGCGGACTCGCGTTCGGCGTTGGCAATGGTGGCGATGATGGCTGCTTGGGCCTCGATCCTGGCGGCCTTGCGGGCGATGCTGGGGTCTACGCCTTTAGTGACGCTCACTCTCATTTCGTCACGCTCGGCACGGATCTGCGCCAGCGATTTTTTGGGCCAACTGCCCAGTCGGTGATCGCGTTTGATTCCGTGCAGTTTGAACTCGTAGCGAAACAGTACAGTAACGCCGCGTACACCCGCGCGTACTTTGGCTGTCAGGCCACCGTCTTCGCGCAACGTCCTACCGTCATCCGCGGAGGTGAGCACCTCCAGTTGCTTCGCCGTTAGTTTTGCCACTGTCTACCCCATGCCTGATTCCACTGCTTTGGAATTTTGCCCCACTTTTGCCCCACCGAATCGCCCGGCTACCGGTGGATGTATATGGATCGTGATAGACGTCAATATAGGCTGAATACCTTGCATTTACTAGGTTTAGGCTTTCCGCTAGGAGCTACTAGCATCCATGGAATTACACGCAGTAAGCGCATGGGGTGCTAGGGGTAGAGTGTTCGAATCACTCCGTCCCGACCATATAATTCAAGGGGTTGCGAGATTTTATCTCGCGACCCCTTTTTATTATTTGGCGTTTTTACCCCCACAAAACCACTGGCTCTGGGTGGAATCTTCGATGGATATCAAGGACGCAATTTGCGCGTTTTCGGTTCTTTTTTATGATCGGCTGCTGCGGTATCGGGGCGATCCGCGCGGATACGTAACAGACCACCTCTGGCCGAGAGCCGCCGGTATTAAAGGCAGCTATCACCTCAAAGCGGATACCTATGGGCAGGCGGCAATATCGGCGAGCTAAGTCGGCACTCAGCACAGAAGCACTATCAGATACTGTCTTCCAATAAGTCAGTAGCGTGCCAAGCTCTGGCAAGCGTGGCTTCTGGTTAGATCGGTGACGACGAATTCAGCTTGCCGTGTTGAAGCTCCGATTAAATTCAACTACGTCATGATGAGAGGGATTTTTGGCGAACAGGGCAGGGAGTTGCGTATTGAACGCTTCGCGCTTCTGTGCTGCGGCTCCCTTGACTGCGGCATTCAGCGCCGGACGCATCTCATCAGCGGTGTAATCGCAGCAGTACGCTGGCGTACAGGGTTGTTGACGCCATGAATCCTCCAGGCTGTCACTGTCGACTGGCTCGAATCCAACGTCATCGACAAGTTGCATCACGAGACGCTTATGACTTTCATCGTCCCCCGCAACGGCTACGCCCAGGCGGCCTTCGGCGTCTTTTGGCTTACCAAGATTCTCCAGCGAATAAGCAAGAATATTGTTGAAGGCCTTGATTACCGGTCGGCCAAGCTGCTCGCTGACCCAGACGCTCTCGGTTTGACCATTTTCCAAAGCGGCGATGCGCTCGTCTCTCAGGCCCGGGTAGTAATTACTCGTGTCGACCACTGGAACCGAGGATGGCAATGCGGCCAAAAGGTTCTTGGGAAGCGCCGCCATGGCCGGTTGGGGAATGGAAATAATTACAGCATCGGCGCTGTCGAAGACATCTTTCAAGTCACAAGGAACGGCACCTGCTTCCTTGGCAAAGGCGCTCACCGCCTCTTTTCCCCGAGAGTTGGCCACACTGACTTCGTGGCCAGCAGTGACAAGCTTTCGGGTAAGGGTTCCGCCGATAGATCCAATACCAACGATCGCAATTTTCATAGTGCCTCCAGGGATTCAAAGTCCAGATACGTTAGTATCAGCACTGCAATATCCGCAAGAACCTACGTTTTAGTCTGTAACCCACCAAAAGGTAAGTATCAATGGAGCGCGAGTGGGAATGTGGGAACCCTTTACGACGGCAGGCCTGGTCAGCCGCTATAAACGCTACGCTTCGCGTTTTGGAGGGCAAATGGAAAATTGTGATCATCAATGAGCTGATGGCCGCTAAAGGCCGGCCGCTTCGGTTCTCCGAACTGGAAAAGCTCATTCCCGATGTCACGCAGAAGATGCTCATTCAGCAGTTGAAAGGGCTTCAGCAGGATGACATCGTTCAACGCACCGTATACCCAGAGGTGCCGCCGCGGGTGGAGTACGCGCTGACGGTGCTGGGTCATGCACTGGGCCCGGCTATGACTGCCCTGATAGACTGGGCTGAGCTTCGTCACCAGCACGAGGAGAAGGGGATGGAACCGTCTAGCGTTAGCGACAATGAACTTTTGGAACGCTAATCCGCCATGTGCGATTACTCAAAACGTCAGCCCGTTTCAAATCTGATCAACTGTGGTTTCCAAACGTTCGATTTGTGACTATATATATCACTGGTCACAATTTTTAAGTCCTCGAAAGGGTGAGTAAGCTATTTCCATGAATCAGCCATCAATATCTTCGCCCAGCTCACGTGGCCCAGTTGATCACGACATTCGCGATCAGATTGTCGCGGCGGCAAACGAACACTTCAGTCAATACGGCTATGGCAAAACCACGGTTTCCGACCTGGCCAAGGCCATCGGGTTTTCAAAGGCCTACATCTACAAATTTTTTGATTCCAAGCAGGCGATCGGTGAAGCAATCTGCGCAAATTGTCTGGCAGAAATCGTCGCGGCTGTGGAGCAGGCTATCAATGTAGAAGACCTGTCGCCGACGGAGCGCTTTCGACGTCTGGTCAAAGCAGTGATCGCCACAGGTGTGAATCTGTTCTTTAACGACCGAAAACTCTATGACATTGCAGCGTTCGCGGCGTCGGAAAGCTGGCCCAGTACGCAGGCTTATGACGCACAGATCAAACGCTTCGTGTTGCAAATCGTGCGAGAGGGGCGAGAGATTGGCGAATTTGAACGCAAGACTCCGCTGGACGAGACAGTAGAAGCGATACATCTCGCGCTGCGACCATTCGTCAACCCTTTGCTGCTGCAGTACAACCTCGATTTCGTCGAGGAAGCGCCCATGCTCACTTCCAACCTCATCTTGCGTAGCCTCATGCCTTGACCTTCGGCTAAAGGTTTACGGCATACCCGGGTAAGCGACAGATCACCAAAACGGCTCTCACTTTGCCCTTCTTCCATCCGTCGAAGGGCATTTTATTTATCTGCGTAGTGACTATTGACTGAATTGGTCATATGAACAAATATGGTGATGCGTCGCTTCTACTGTTTCATCTCAGTGATACCCATAGAGTTCAAACAATGAAAAAAATAGTGCTCAAGACCCCATTTGGCCTTGCTGTCGTGCTCGCATCCTCAAACGTTTTTGCAAGCGGCTTCGCTCTTAATGAACAGAGCATCAGTGGGATGGGATCGGGGTTTGCCGGTCGTTCCTCTTCTGCTGAAGATGCGAGTACGGTATTCGGTAATCCCGCGGGAATGTCTCGCTTGAAAAGAGAGCAGGTCAGCGTGGGGGCTGCGACCCTGTTTGCCAAGTCCGACATAAGCCAGACCCGCAGTACATTCGGCGGCCAGGAAGATGGCGACATGGTGCCAACCACCACCGTGCCTATGGGTTACTACGTCAAACCTATCGATGAGCATTGGGCGTTCGGTGTAGGTTTTTATGTACCTTTTGGTCTGATGACTGACTATGGCAGCGGTTTCGCCGGGCGTTATTACGCTAACAAAAGCGAGGTCACGACCCTTACGTTCCAGCCCACTATCAGCTATGCCTTCAACGACAGAGTTTCGATCGGGTTCGGTCCGACCATCAACCGAATCAGCGGTGAGCTGTCCGGTATGGTGCCCAATCCACTTAGCCCTGGTCGCAATGACGGAAAACTCAAAAGCACGGGTGACGACACGGCCCTCGGTTTCAACGCCGGTATCCTGGTGCAGGCTACAGACCGAACCCGTTTGGGCATGACCTACCATTCCAAGGTCAGTTATAAATTGGATGCCAAGACAAAGGTCACTGACGGCATCTTTAGCGTGTTGGGGGTCAGCGGCCAGAGTTATGACGCTTCGCTGGATGTGGATACCCCAGAGTCAGTGGATTTCTCGGTGACTCATCAGCTCAATAACGACTGGACCGTCTACTTGGGGAGCACCTGGACTCGCTGGAGTCGCTTCAAAGAGTTAACCATCGAGAACACGGGTTTACCCCCTGCGTTGAGCGGCGCGCTGGGCACCATTACCGAAGAGCAGAATTGGCACGATACGTGGGCTCACGCTATCGGTGCGGCGTATCAACTGAACAACCAATGGGTACTTCGCGCAGGTTTTTCGGTTGATCAGTCGCCCACCAACAACACAAACCGGGGGCCACGCATTCCTACAGGCGACCGGAAGGTTGTCAGCTTCGGTGCTGGCTGGACTCCGGCGGACAACGTCACGATCGATGTTGCTTATTCCTACCTGTGGGAGGAGAGCGTGCAGGTCAACCAGACCTCGCCGACCAGAGGTGCATACGGTGCCAAATACAAGAACAGTGCGAGCGGGCTCGGTGCTTCCGTCAGTTACCGCTTCTAGTTGAATGCCGTTACACGATGAGTGTCCGGTCGGGAGCACGCGTTACCTCCCGACCTTTAAGAGCACGTCACCTTATCAGCTCATCGTGTCGCAACAGCCTGGGCTTCAGGAGGTTGCCAGCCACCACCTAGCGACTTGAATGCCGCAACCGCCGCTCGTGCCGATTCCGTTCGTGCTTGCGCTCGGGCATCAGAAGCCTGCAGCATCGTCTCGTCAGCGTGCAGGACATCGATCAGGCTGGCCGTGCCTTTCTCATAGGCAATGAACGACGATTGGCGCGCCTGTGTCAGAGACGCCTCTCCGGCGGTGAGGATGGTTGCTTGAGCTTCCCGATTCACCAGTGAGGACAACGCGTTCTCGACATCCTCGGTGGCGCGCAGCACGGACTGACGGTAAGCGGCCAGGGTTTCGGCTTCCTGTCCCTTGGCCTGGTCGATTTCGGCGTTTATGCGACCGAAGTCGAAGAGTCTCCAGCGCAGTCCCAATACGCCCGCCGACTGGCTGGCGCCGCCGGTAAAAAGGTTGCCTGCGGATACAGCCGTGGCACTGCCCAGCAATGCGCTAAGGGAGAATTTCGGGTAGTACTCGGCAATCGCTTCCCCGATGCGTGCGTTTGAAGCCGCAAGACGGCGCTCAGCCACAATGAGATCTGGCCGGCGGCGCAGCAAATCGGCCGGCGTTCCCATCGCCTTTATCTGCGGCGCTACAGGAATGCTCCCCGCACTTGCCAGTTGCGTGCGGTGAGTGCCTGGTGGCGTGCCGAGCATTACATCCAGCGCATTCATGGCAGCATCCAGACCGCTCTGCAGGACCGGCACTGTCGCTTGGACCTGCGATAGCTCCCCCTCGGTCTGGCGAACCTGATAATTGGCGGCGAGCCCCTTGCTGTAGAGCAATTGGACTTTCTCTAACAAATCCTGCTGCGTCTTGACTTGCCTATTCGCAATGTCCAGCCGGGTTTGCAGTCCGCGGATAGTGATGTAGATGTCAGCGGTCTGCGCGGCGATGGCCAATCGTGTGGCAGCGACGCCCGCCTGGGAAGCCTGGTACTCGGCCAAAGCAGCCTCGCGTCCGCGGCGCAATCCGCCAAAGACATCTACCTCCCAGCTGGCATCGAGGTTGGCCTCGTAGGAGCTTGCGTACCGATCATAGCCAGGCGTTGAGTTCAACACCTGGCCAAGCGGCGTCTCGATTGACTGGTAGGAGCGCGCGGCCTGTCCGCTGAGGTTCCCTGAGGGGAGTAGAGCGGCATTTGCAGCACCTAGTCCGGCCCGCGCCTGCGTGACTCGCGCCGACGCTTGCGCCAGGTCCAGATTCTGCTCAAGCGCCTTGGAGATGAAGTCGGTCAGCACTGGATCACCAAAGCCTTCCCACCAGGCTACAAGGCTGGTCGGTGTCGCTCCACGCCGCTGTTCGACAGAAGGCTGACCCAA
Source organism: Pseudomonas grandcourensis (assembly GCF_039909015.1). Lineage (NCBI taxonomy): Bacteria > Pseudomonadati > Pseudomonadota > Gammaproteobacteria > Pseudomonadales > Pseudomonadaceae > Pseudomonas > Pseudomonas grandcourensis. The sequence goes on along the minus strand of NZ_CP150919.1, from coordinate 4,338,958 downwards.
GTAACGATCCGAAAGCGGAGCGTCTGGACGATGGTAGTCCGGACCGACCGCGCAGCCTGCCATTAAGCCGGCGCTGACCAAAAGAGTAATTGGACGGAGGGGAGGCATTGAGATTCCTTCAATAGAGGGTGTTTGTGACCATATTACGTAATGGTCACATTCTGTCAATTGACGTAATTTGAGCTTTGCTCGCCTATTTTCAATGTTATGTGCGGTTTCTATTGTCGCAGGGAGAAGCTGGACGCTTCATGGGTCGTGACCATTGACACATATGGTCACTAGGCTGAGAATATGGCGCTCGTCCTATTTTTAAGTAAGGGAACCTATGCGCCGGCTTCGACCTTTCCCCATTGCCGCTTGCTTGTTGCCTCTCGTCCTGACGGCGTGTGGCGACTCATCCACCGTTGAGGATCCGCGTACGCTTGCCCCACTGGTGAGGGTCTCTGCGGTTCAGGCTTCGTCCGACGTCTCGCGTTCCTTCACAGGTGTAGTGGCTGCCCGCGTCCAGGGCGACCTGGGTTTTCGGGTATCAGGCAAGGTGCTTGAGCGTCTGGTCGACACCGGTCAAACCGTTAAACGTGGTCAGCCACTTATGCGCCTCGATCCCATCGACCTGGGGTTGCAGGCGCGTGCACAGCAAGAGTCGGTCATAGCCGCTCGGGCCCGAGCCAAGCAGACAGCGGATGACGAGGCTCGATATCGCAACCTGGTCGCCGCAGGCGCTATTTCTGCATCGGCCTACGACCAGATCAAAGCCGCAGCGGATACCGCAAAGGCGCAGCTTAGCGCCGCTGAAGCGCAGGCTGATGTAGCCCGCAATGCTTCTGGTTATGCGGTGCTGTTTGCCGATTCCGACGGCGTTGTGGTGGAGACGCTCGCCGAGCCCGGACAAGTTGTCAGCCCGGGACAGCCCGTGGTTCGACTGGCGCGGGCCGGCCAGCGCGAAGCGATCGTGCACCTGCCCGAGACGTTGCGTCCCGCAGCAGGATCCACCGCGCAGGCGACGCTTTATGGCAATACCACGGGTGCTGTTACAGCGAAGCTGAGATTGCTTTCTGACTCGGCCGACCGTATGACGCGCACCTTTGAGGCGCGGTATGTGCTTGAGGGCGCGCTGGCCAATGCACCGATAGGTTCGACCGTCACGCTTCGGATCGCTGAAGGCACCGCGCAAGGGCAAGCGATGCAAGTGCCGATCGCAGCCGTTTATGACCCAGGCAAAGGCACTGGCGTATGGGTCATCGTCGGTAATCCTGCGAAGGTGGCCTGGCGACCTGTTCAAGTCTTGGGTCTGAGCGACGACTCAGCCCGAGTCGCGGGCGATCTCAAGGTCGGTGAGCAGATCGTAGCGTTAGGCGCACATCTGTTGCGAGAGGGTGAAGAAGTGAGATCGCCTCAACAGGATGACGCCAAAGTTGCCGGAGGTCGTCCATGAGCGAGGGTCGCTTCAATCTTTCCGCGATCGCCGTTCGTGAGCGCTCCATCACGGTGTTTCTGATCTTCCTGATTGCCGTTGCGGGCATCTTGTCGTTCTTTCAACTGGGGCGCGCGGAAGATCCTCCGTTTACGGTCAAGCAGTTAACGGTCATTACCGCTTGGCCGGGCGCCACGGCGCAGGAGATGCAGGATCAGGTAGCAGAGCCACTTGAAAAACGCCTGCAAGAACTGAAATGGTACGACCGCACGGAAACCTACACCCGTCCTGGCCTGGCCTTCACGATGGTGTCACTGCTCGATAGCACGCCGCCTTCACAAGTGCAGGAGGAGTTCTATCAGGCGCGTAAAAAGCTCGACGATGAGGCCCGGAAGCTGCCAGCGGGAGTCATCGGGCCAATGGTTAACGACGAATTTTCGGACGTGACATTTGCGCTTTTCGCCCTGAAAGCCAAAGGCGAGCCGCAGCGACTGTTGGTGCGTGATGCTGAATCTTTGCGCCAGCGCCTGTTGCACGTGCCGGGCGTGAAGAAGGTCAACATCATTGGGGAACAGCCCGAGCGTATCTTTGTTTCCTTTTCCCATGATCGACTGGCCACCTTGGGCGTATCCCCCCAGGATATCTTCGCCGCTCTGAACAGCCAGAACGTGCTCACGCCCGCCGGTTCGATCGAAACCGACGGGCCGCAGGTCTTCCTCCGGGTAGACGGCGCCTTCGATAAGTTGGAGAAAATTCGTGATACGCCCCTTGCGATTCAGGGGCGCACGCTCAAACTCTCTGACGTGGCGACGATCGAGCGTGGTTATGAAGATCCCGCAACCTTTCTTGTGCGCAATAACGGTGAAGAGGCTTTGTTGCTTGGGATCGTGATGCGTGAGGGCTGGAACGGTCTCGACCTGGGCAAGGCGTTGGACGCCGAGACGACCAAGATAAATGAAGGCATGCCTTTGGGCATGACGCTCTCCAAGGTCACCGATCAATCTGTAAATATCAGTTCGGCCGTCGGCGAGTTCATGGTCAAATTTTTCGTCGCGCTGCTTGTGGTGATGCTTGTCTGCTTTCTCAGCATGGGCTGGCGTGTAGGCGTTGTGGTCGCTGCGGCTGTGCCGTTGACGTTGGCCGTGGTGTTTGTGGTGATGGCGGCCACTGGAAAGAACTTTGACCGCATCACCCTTGGCTCGTTGATTCTGGCGCTTGGACTGCTGGTGGACGACGCCATCATTGCTATCGAAATGATGGTGGTGAAAATGGAAGAGGGCTACGACCGCATCAAAGCTTCCGCGTACGCCTGGAGTCATACGGCCGCGCCGATGCTTTCCGGTACGCTAGTGACGGCTATCGGCTTTATGCCCAACGGCTTCGCGCAATCGACCGCCGGCGAGTACACCAGCAACATGTTCTGGATCGTGGGCATTGCCCTGATTGCCTCCTGGGTGGTCGCGGTAGCTTTTACCCCGTACCTGGGGGTGAAGATGTTGCCGAACATCAAGAAGGTCGAGGGTGGTCACGCGGCCATCTACAACACCCCTAACTACAACCGCTTCCGCCAGGTTTTGACGCGGGTCATCGCTCGCAAATGGCTGGTGGCCGGTACTGTCATCGCTTCGTTTGTGGTGGCGATCCTCGGCATGAGCCTGGTCAAGAAGCAGTTCTTCCCGACCTCGGACCGTCCAGAGGTATTGATTGAAGTGCAAATGCCTTATGGCACCTCCATTGAGCAGACCAGCGCCACCACCGCCAAGATAGAGGCCTGGCTGCAAAAGCAGGGTGAGGCAAAAATCGTCACCGCTTATATCGGGCAAGGCGCGCCGCGCTTCTATCTGGCGATGGCGCCGGAACTCCCCGATCCGTCTTTCGCGAAGATTGTGGTGCTGACGGACAGCCAAGAGGAGCGCGAGGCCCTCAAGTTCCGTATCCGCGAGGCGGCTGCTGAGGGACTTGCCCCCGAAGCGCGTGTCAGGGTGACTCAGCTTGTGTTTGGTCCGTATTCGCCATTCCCTGTTGCCTACCGGGTAATGGGGCCTGATCCGTCAACGTTGCGCGAGATTGCGGGCCAGGTACAGGACGTGTTGCAGTCGAGCTCGATGATGAGAACTGTCAACATCGATTGGGGGCCTCTGACGCCGACGCTGCATTTCGCTCTGGATCAGGATCGCTTGGAGGCGGTTGGGTTGACATCAAGTTCAGTCGCGCAACAACTGCAGTTCCTGCTGGCGGGCGTACCGATCACCGCGGTTCGTGAGGACATTCGTTCGGTGCAGGTGGTGGGTCGCGCAGCGGGTGATATTCGGCTCGATCCCGCCAAGATAGAAGGCTTTACGTTGGTAGGTACGGCGGGTCAGCGGATTCCGTTGTCCCAGGTGGGAGCGGTCGATGTGCGTATGGAAGATCCGATCCTCCGGCGTCGTGACCGCACACCGACCATCACCGTGCGCGGTGACATTGCCGAAGGTCTGCAGCCACCGGACGTCTCGAGCGTGATCATGAAGGAGTTGCAGCCCGTCATCGACAAGCTGCCTGGCGGGTACCGGATTGAGCAGGCGGGTGCAATCGAGGAGTCGGGCAAGGCCGGCAAAGCGATGTTGCCGCTGTTCCCGATCATGATTGCCATGACGCTGCTGGTCATCATTCTGCAGGTTCGTTCTATCTCGGCGATGATCATGGTGTTCCTCACCTCGCCACTGGGGTTGATTGGTGTGGTGCCGACACTGCTTATTTTCCAGCAGCCGTTTGGTATCAACGCTCTGGTCGGTCTAATCGCTCTTTCGGGCATTCTGATGCGCAATACGCTGATTCTGATTGGGCAAATCCATCACAACGCACAAGAAGGACTGGACCCATTTCACGCAGTGGTCGAAGCCACGGTACAACGCGCCCGCCCAGTACTGCTGACAGCGCTGGCAGCAATCCTGGCGTTCATTCCGCTGACACACTCCGTCTTCTGGGGGACGCTGGCTTACACGCTGATCGGAGGCACGTTCGTCGGAACCATCATGACGCTGGTGTTCCTGCCAGCGATGTACTCCATCTGGTTCAAGATCCGTCCTGTCAAAAAAGCGTCAACTGAAGCGGCGAAAAGCCTACGTCATGGTCGCGCCGGTGCGGCGTAGGTCATGCGGCGTCCACACTACTGATTGACGTCTTGCTGAGTGCAGGATACAGGTCCTTGTCAAAACGGCGCAGCAGCTCGGCATTGCCGTCATTGCGCGCCCCGCCATCCAACAGCCAGGCCTTCGCCAGATCCTGGATGGTCAGCGTTTGGACCTTGCGCGTCTTTTCGTGTTTGGCCTCTACGTTAGCAGCGGCGTGTGCCTGTGCCTTGGCGGTTTTCTTGTGCTCGTTGGGATTAATCTTCTCATCGATGAGAGCTCGGGCCTGGTTGCGGGCCTCGCGGATGTCCGTTAGGGATTTGCGCGGCCAAGACCCGCAGGCGTACTCTTTGTTCCGCTCGCCCCACCGATAACGATAGAAAAGCTGACCGACACACCGTCCTTACGGATGGAGATTCGACCGGCGAGATTGCCATCCTCCCGGAGGATTCGTCCGGCATCATTGGCGGTCAGCGACTCGAGTTCTTTGATGGTGATGTTTTGGCCCTGAAACGGACTCCCCCTACTTTTACCCCCACAAAAACCTCGGCTCTTGTTGGACGTTGATGGACTCTCGTAGAGGAGAACACCGCTGGAGCTCAAGTAAATACTCGCTTGGAAAAATCCAGAGTAAAATTTTGGAGGCTTTCAAGAAGTATGAAAAAGGAGATGGGGTGCTAGGGGTCGAGTGTTCGAATCACTCCGTCCCGACCATATAATTCAAGGGGTTGCGAGATTTTATCTCGCGACCCCTTTTTATTTGTAGAGTTTTTTACCCCTACAAAATGACTGGCTCTCGGTGGAATCCCCACCTCTTTCGGAGGAGATTGGTCATTAGGCCGAGTATTATCTTGACGAAAGACAGTAATCGACCTCATGCCACTCTAATTCGGTCCCGCCGTGGATCGACGCGTGGTAAGTGTCAGCGATCAAGAAACTAAACAGTTCTGACTGCCAAACCTTTTTGCCGACGATACAGAATCGTCGTCGCCGTGAACCCGCACACCGCCGCGAACATCAGCCAATAGGCAGGTGATGCCTTGTCCCCCGTGGCCTGGACAAGCAGCGTCGAGATTGCCGGCGTAAAACCGCCAAACACCGCGGTGGCCAAACTGAAGGCCAGAGAAAACCCGACCACCCGCACGTTCTGTGGCATGACTTCGGTCAGTGCCGCGACCATGGCGCCGTTGTAAATGCCAAAGAAGAATGAGAAGTACAGCAGCACGGCGAGCAGACGTTCGAAACTCGCGGCCTCTGCCAGCCAGTGCATGGCGGGATAGGCGGTGAAGGTGCACAGCAACGATATCGCCAGCAAGAGTGGCCGCCGGCCAATGCGGTCGGAGAGGGCGCCGCCGATAGGTAGCCAGATAAAGTTGCTGATGCCGACCAGCAGTGTGACCACCAGGCTGTCGGTGGTGCTCAGGTTCAGTACTGTCCTGCCAAACGTCGGTGTGTAGACCGTAATAAGATAGAACGTGGTCGTGGTCATGGACGCCATCAAGCCGCCCGCCAGTACGGTGCGCCAGTTGTCACGCATCGAGCGAAAAACTTCGCGAGTTGTTGGACGATGGCTGCGAGCAGTGAAGGCAGCAGTTTCTTCCAGTGAGCGGCGAATAATGAAAATGAACGGGATGATCACGCAGCCAATAAAGAACGGAATACGCCATCCCCAATCGGCGATTTCTGCGGCTTGCATCGTGGCGTTGATCGTGTAGCCCAACGCGGCCGCGACGACGATTGCCACCTGTTGGCTGGCCGATTGCCAACTGGTGTAGAAACCGGTGTGACCGGGGGTGGAAATTTCCGCCAGGTACACGGAAACACCGCCCATTTCCGCGCCGGCGGAGAAGCCCTGTAGCAGCCTGCCCAACAACACCAGAATCGGTGCCGCCAGGCCGATGGCGGCATAGCCCGGCACCAGGGCGATCAATACGGTACCGGCGGCCATGATCGACAGCGTTACGATCAGTCCCTTGCGACGGCCCACCTTGTCGATGTATGCCCCCAGCACAATAGCGCCTAACGGACGCATCAGGAATCCGGAGCCGAATACCGCGAAGGTCATCATTAGCGAGGCAAACTCGCTGGTGGCTGGAAAGAAGGTCTGGGAGATGTAGGTCGCGTAGAACCCGAACAGAAAGAAGTCGAACTGCTCGAGAAAATTACCACTGGTGACCCGCAAAATGGCGCCCAATTTGGACCCCTTGGCTTGGGTTGTTGCCGTTGTCGTTTTCATCATGGCTACCGTTATGCTCACTATTGTTTTTGGAATGAGTGCTTTAACCGTCAGTCGCTGCCGGCGTTGATCGGGTTGGGTTGACGCTTCTCGATGGCGTGTTTGAGCAGCGCTGCGCTGCGGAATATTCCATGGGCGAATTTGCTGTAGGGCATGGTCAGGAAAAACGCCATGACCAGGCCTAGATGGATAGCCAACATCAAGCCCAGGGCGCTGGTTTCACGCAAAGCCAGAAGCGCCAGGCCGCTTGCGCTGACCAGGAACAGCAGTGCGATGAAGCCGCGATCCATGGGTTTTTGGTTCTCATCGCCGTGTGCAGGGTTGCGACGCAGGTTCAGCCAAAGAAGACCGGCCGGGCCGATCAGCAGGCCGATGCCACCGGCAATCCCCAACATCACCGGCAAGCTGAAGATCGGATAAGGCGCCGACCACTTCAGCAGATAGTGAAAGAGCGTGGCGACGCCGGTGGCGGCGAAGCACAGCATGAAGCCGTAGAAGGTGAGGTGGTGGAATCGGCGTCGCCACAAGGTGAATTGATCGTCAGCGTTGTTGCAGCCCTTGCCATGGCCGCCGTCCAGGTATTTGAGCTTCGCGACGTTGGCCGTAGCCTCCAATGCAGCGGACGTTTTCAACGGCAGTGGCGCTGCGACCGGTGAAACGTTGCGCCAGAAGCGCCGTACACCCATGGTCAGGGCAAGTACCGCAAAGCCGAACACTGTGCCGAACATCAGCGCCAGGGTGTTATGCGGGAAAATCTTGTAGAAGTTGCCCCCGGGAATGGCCGTGAACAGGTTGCCCATGAGCATCAGGGTCAGGCATAAAAACAAGGCCAGTCCCCCACCGGAAGCCAGCGCCAGGGTCAGGCCGTTGCGCTGATACAACCTGCCCATCACTTGCGGCCAGGCGTATTCGGCGTAAGTATCCAGGCGCACTTTGGCCATGGCTTTGGGTATGTTGACGTCGAATTCGTGTGGGGCGGCGTACTGACAGGCGTGCAGGCACGCGCCGCAGTTATGGCACAAGTTCGCCAGGTAATGGATGTCGGCCTGAGTGAATTCCAAGCGCCGGGTCATCGCCGGAAATACCGCGCAAAAGCCTTCGCAATAACGGCAGGAATTGCAGATGGTCATCTGCCGCTGGACTTCACTTTCGTCAAGATTCAAAACCGGGATCAACCCGCCCGACGCTTGGGGATCAAACAGTTGCATGTCGAGGCTCCGTGCTTGCAGATGAAACGCCAAAGCCCACCGAAGCGGCCGCCTGCACACCGGCGATGCGGCCAAACGCGGTACCGATGGCCATGCCGATGCCGGCGGTGTAGCCCTTGCCCAGAACATTGCCGGCCATCATTTCTCCCGCGACGAACAGGTTGGGGCTCGCTTTGCCGTTGAAATGCACGGCAGCGGTTTCGTCGGTGGCGAGGCCGAGGTAGGTGAACGTGACACCCGGTTTAAGCGGGTAGGCGTAGAAAGGTGGTTTCACCAATGGCCGCGCCCAATGGGTTTTGGCGGGCATCAGTCCTTGGGTGTGGCAGTCGTCCAACGCCGTGTGATCGAACGTGCCAACGCGGCAGGCGCAGTTGTAGTCCTCGACAGTCTTGACGAATTTTTCTTGAGGCAGCTTCAACTGGCGGGCAAGGTCTTGCAGAGTATTGGCGGTGGTTCCGGGAAAGACCGGCGGCATGAAGCGGCCGATGGCTTGTTGATCGATGATCGAATACGCCTGCTGACCGGGTTGTCCGGCCACCAGACGCCCCCAGATCGCATAACGTTTTGGCCAGAAATCCTCACCTTCGTCGTAGAAGCGTTCGCCATCACGATTGACCACCACACCCAGCGATACGCAGTCGATTCGGGTGCAGATGCCGCCGTCGTAGAGTGGCGCACGGGCATCAATCGCGACCATGTGTGCTTGCGTCGGATCGCCGATCACATCTGCGCCAAGGTCGAGCATGCGCCGTAGCAAAATGCCGGTGTTGAATCGGGTGCCCCGGATCAGGAAATTGTCCGATGGCCATTCACCGCGTTCGTTCTGACCCCAGGCTTCGCGCAGCCATTCACGGTTGGATTCGAAGCCGCCGGCCGCCAACACGCAGGCTCGGGCTTCAATGCGTTCGGCGGCGAAACGCTGACCATCGACCTCATGTTCGCCCACATGGGCGGCAACGAATTTCCCCTCATCCAACTCGATGTCGGTCACTTGCGTGTTGTATCGAACTTTTACACCCAGGCGCTCGGCGCTGCGGAAATACGCATTGACCAGCGCTTTGCCGCCGCCCATAAAAAATGCATTGGTCCGCGCCACGTGCAGCGCGCCGGACAGCGGTGGCTGGAAATGCACGCCGTGTGAACGCATCCAATCGCGGCAAGAAGACGATGCCCGAATGGCAATGCGTGCAAGCTTTTCATCCGTGAGGCCACCGGTAACCTTCAACAGGTCTTGCCAGTATTCTTCTTCCGGATAGGCATCGATCAGCACGTCCTGCGGTTCGTCGTGCATGCACCGCAGGTTACGGGTGTGTTGGGAGTTGCCACCGCGCCAGATTTTCGGAGAGGCTTCCAGCAGCATCACGCTGGCGCCCGCTTCTCGCGCCATCAGAGCGGCGCACAAGGCAGCATTGCCACCCCCTATGATTAAGACATCGATCATTATCGCTCCTCGATTTGCAAGGAAGCGGGAACGAAGTGCTCCTTGCGAGTGGGGAGAACGATAAGGTGGGGAAGGAGTGGCCGAAAGGCTGCTTTTGACGCGGGGTGTTTAGTTTTTCTAAAGGCCTTGTCGTCAGGAGAGACTTATGTGTCCGGGGTTGAAGGAGGATTACGCGTCTACCCCTTCTATCCACGTAGCTCCAGGCCACTGTTTGTCGACGACCAACTGTCGCGCCACATCGACGATGACCAACCGCGTTGCCAGCGCCGCCGGAGAGAGTTCGTCGTCTGCCAGCGTCGCCAGAAGATTACGCCGGCCCACATGGGGATCGGCAATCTTGATCAGTGAAAGCCCGGACCCGTCTTTCAATGCTGCGGCCGCCCCCGGTTGTATCGTTGCCGCATGACCGGCCCGAACGGCGTTCATCAAAACAGCGAGACCGTCGACTTCCATAATGACATTGGGTGTTAGCCCGACCCGCTCGAACGCGCTCATCAATGCCGAGCGCAGTCCATGTTGCGCACTGGGCATCACCAGCGGCAGGCCGCCGAGGTCCGCTAACTGCACGCTATCACCAGAAGGCGCTTGAGGCAGGCTGGGCGAGGCGATGACAAACAGCTTTTCATCCAGCAGCGGAGTCACGCTCCAGCGTTTACCCCCTTCGAGCTGGAACAGGATGGCCAGATCAATTTGCCGTGCGTTGAGCTGCGCCGCCAAGTGGCCGGAAAGCATTTCCACCAAATGCAGTTGTATGTCCGGATAACGCGCACGCATTGCGTTGATCAACGGCAACGCGAGTACCGTCGCGGTAGTCGGTGGTAAGCCGACGCTGACATAACCGCTCATTCGCCCGCGATGGGCGGCCATGATGGCATTTTCCGCCTGGCGTAGCGTCAGTTGGGCATGGTGTAGAAACGCAAATCCGGCGCTAGTGGGCGTCACGCCGGTGGAGGTTCGATTCAGGAGGCGGGTGCACAGTTCGCTTTCCAGCTTGGAGATTTGCTGACTGAGGGCTGACACACCAACGTCCAGTTCAAGTGCCGCACGCCCCAGGCTGCCAAGCTCGATGATTTTTACGAAATAGCGTAGTTGTCTCAATTCCAATGTGGCTGCTCCCCGTGAATTTGTTATTCAAATACCTGAACGGTTGCCACGCAAGTTACGAAGCCCGAAGAGGCAGCATTGTCGCAGGTTTGGGTTGACCGTTGAGCGCGTGCGCTTTGTAGAGGACTGGTAGCAGTTGGCCGTTTTCTGCCTGCCGCGAAGGCTGCTGCGCGCGGCCACCTTGGTCGGTTCTGACCGTAACTTGCCCTTTGGACGTGACGTTTAAGGAAAACTGAAGATGGATGCGGAGTAAAAAATTCACAGACAGGCGGTGTTGAAATAAATGCTCCGTTGATTTAGTCTCGATTCCACGTTGTGTGAGATCAACCGCTGTTAGCACCTAAAAAAACAAACAATCGGGAGCAAACATGAAAGCAAAAGTGATGTTGGGATTGTTCATGACGGCCGCAGTTTCACTGCCAGCCTGGGCCGCGGACTGGACCGTAGGTGCTAACGTTGGCAACGTGCCTTGGGAATTTCAGGATTCCAAAGGTGAGTTTGTCGGCTTCGAAGTCGATGTTGTAAATGAGGTGGCCAAACGCGCCGGAAAAAGCGTCGAGTTCGTCAACATTCCTTTCAACGGCCTGTTCAGTGCCGTGCAATCCAAACGCGTCGACATCGCTATTTCATCCATCACCATCACTCCGAAACGTCTGGAGTCGGTAGCCTTTGCGCAGCCTTACTTCGACAGCGACCAGTCGCTCACCACACTGACCACTTCCAAGGTCAAAAGCCTGGCCGACATGAACGACAAGGTGGTTGGTGTCGACACTGGCTCTACCGGCGACATGTGGATCGGCCAACACAAGGACGAGTACAAGTTCGCCGATGTCTCGCGTTATGAAGGGCTATCGCCGGCCATGCTCGATCTGGCTTCCGGACGAATCGATGGCTACATCAGCGACATTCCTGCGGTGCTCTACTACATCAAGGACAAGCCGCAATATTCCATCGTGGCGCGTATTCCCACCGGTGAACGCTACTCGCTGATGCACGCCAAAGGCTGGGCGATGAGCGATCAGGTCAACGACATCATCAGCAAGATGAAAGAAGACGGCACCCTCGGAAAAATCCACAAACAGTGGTTCGGCGCCGAAGCCGATAAAGACTCGAGCACCCTGAAAGTGACCGCCGTCCTCAAGTAAGCCCTGCTGCTGATGCATTTAAGTGGCGACGCCTGTTCGCCACTTGTATTGACCGAGGTATCCCATGGATCTTTTGCAGACATTCTTCAACTGGAACGTGCTCGTCGATTCGCTTCCGCTGATGATGCGCGGTTTGGGCGTGACCATTTTGCTTGGGGTGGTGAGCATTGCCCTGGGCCTGGTGGGCGGGCTGTTGCTGGCATTGCTGCGGTTGTACTCCTACGCACCTGTTCGAGCGCTTGCGCGTATCTACATCGATATCATGCGCTCTATTCCACTGCTGGTTTTACTGGTACTCATCTATTACGCGCTGCCTTTTGTCGGCATTCGACTGTCGTCTTTTGCGGCCGCTGCCAGTGCGCTCTCGCTTGTCTCCTGCGCCTACAGTGCGGAGATTTTTCGTTCGGGCATCGAGGCCATTCCCCGTGGCCAGTTCGAAGCATCGGCCTCTCAAGGCATGAGTTTCTTCAATACCATGCGTGACGTCGTTTTACCCCAGGCCATCCGCATCGTAATGCCCCCTATGACCAGCAACTGCATCAACGTCATGAAAGACACGGCGCTCGCTTCAGTCGTCGCCATGCCCGACTTGTTGAAGCAGGCAACCCAGGCACAGGCACTGGCTGCCAATCCGACGCCACTGGTGGGCGCAGCCTTGCTGTACCTGTTGTTATTGCTGCCGCTGGTACAAATGGTCAGCTGGGTTGAACGTCGTAACGCCTCTGGAGGAAAAACCGCATGAGTACGTTGATTGACATCGAAAAGCTCGACAAGTACTACGGCAGCTTCAAGGCGTTAAGCAATATCAATTTGCAGGTTGAAGAGGGTGAAGTGGTGGTCATTCTTGGCCCGTCCGGTTCGGGAAAATCGACCTTGATTCGCTGCATCAATCTGCTTGAAGACTACCAGCAGGGCGATATTCGCGTGGGGGGGGAGCGGGTTGAAAACGGTCCGCGACTGAGCGCCATCCGTAGTGAAGTAGGTATGGTGTTTCAGAGCTTCAACCTCTATCCACACCTCACTGTTCTCGACAACGTGTCGCTGGCGCCGATCCGTGTTCGCGGGCTGAGTCGGCGTGATGCTCACGCCAGGGCCAAGGAACTATTGGTGAAGGTCGGCATGGGCGATCACGCTCATAAATACCCGAGCCAATTGTCTGGCGGCCAACAGCAGCGTGTTGCTATTGCCCGCACCATGGCCATGGAACCTCGCGCAATTCTGTTCGACGAACCGACTTCGGCACTGGACCCGGAAATGGTTGGCGAAGTACTCGATGTCATGCAGAACCTTGCTCGCTCCGGCGTCACGATGGTCGTGGTGACTCACGAAATGGGTTTTGCCCGTCGGGTCGCCGACCGGGTGATCTTCATGGAAAGCGGACGCATTGTTGAGCAGAACATCCCTGAACCCTTTTTTACCGCACCTAAGGAACCTCGCACACAAGCGTTCCTGCAGGCCATCTTGCACCATTGACTCAGGCTGGAGAAAGTAGAGTGAATCCTCTCGATATCGATTTTGTTCGCAAGCAGTTTCCAGCTCTGGCCGATGGTTATGCCTACATGGATAACGCCGGAGGTTCGATGGTACTGAACACCGTGGCCGAGCGGGTCTGTGATTACCTGCTGAACAACAGTGTGCAATTGGGGGCGTCCTACAAACCTTCCGTTGTCGCTGGCGAGCGAGTGATGCAGGCGCGCCACTCGGTCATGCAGTTGATCAACGCCGAGCACCCCGAAGAAGTGATCATGGGCGGCTCGACCACCCACTTGTTGCAAATACTGTGTCGCGCCATCGCCCCGTCAATCGTTCCAGGCGATGAAATCATCGTCACCAATTGCGATCATGAGGCCAACATCGGACCCTGGGTCAAGCTTTGCGAAAGCCGTGGGGCGACCTTGCGCGTGTGGCAGGTCAATCTCGACAGTTGTGAGCTGGAGCTGGATGACCTGCAGGTCTTGCTCAATGACAAAACCCGTTATGTGGCCATGACCCACACCTCGAATATTCTCGGCTCGGTCAATCCTGTCGCCGAAGTTGCGCGGCGTGTCCATGCGGTGGGTGCGAAACTGTGCGTGGACGCCGTCGCTTATGCGCCACACCGTTTGGTGGATGTGCAGGCGAGCGGCGCCGACTTCTACGTCTATAGCTTCTATAAAACGTTCGGCCCGCACTTTGCCGTGCTCTGGGGACGTCGCTATCTGTTGCTGGAATTGCCGAGCCTTAACCACTTCTTTATCGGTCAGGATGTGGTGCCTTACAAATTGCAGCCGGGCAACGTCAACTACGAGTTGTCATTCGGTTGCATCGGCATTACCGACTATTTGCTCGACATCAGCACCCGGCTTGGAGCGCAAGGCAGCGAGCGCGAGTGCATGCAGGCTGCGTTCGATGCCTTCGAGGTGCAGGAAGATTTGCTCGCCGAGCGTCTGCTGGAATTTTTGCGGCAGCGCGAAGGCGTTCGGATCATTGGCAAAGCGGATACGCGAAATCGAGTGCCAACGATCAGTTTCGTGGTGGATGGCGTTCAGTCAGAGGCTATTGTGCGCAGGGTCGATGAGCACCGGATTGGCATTCGTTTTGGTGACTTCTATGCAAGGCGACTTATCGAAGCCCTTGGGCTTGATCAGTTTGGCGGGGTCGTGCGGGTGTCGTTGGCGCATTACAACACGCTGGAAGAAGTCGACCGCCTCATCACTGCGCTGGATCAAGCCATCAATGCGTTGCGTTGACCGGCGTACACACTTCTAATTTTACGAGCCTTCATTATGGCCTTACCTGAAACCCTTGCAGAGCTGCGTGACTGTATCGCGGCCCAGCACGAAAAACTGACAGGTCGCCTGCGCGATGCTGCCCGATTCCTGATCGACAACCCGCATGAGATTGCACTCAATACGGTGGCCGAACTGGGTAAGCGCTCAAGCATTGCGCCTTCAGCCTATATTCGGCTGGCTCAGGCCCTTGGCTTTGCAGGTTTCAAGGATTTGCAGCGCCTTTTCCGAGCACCGCTGCAACAGGCTGCCGACACCCACAGCGAACGTATTCGGCACTATGGCGGTGAGACATTGCTGGAGGACCCGAGTGACGTCGGCGGGATTCTGCGTGAGTTCAGCCAGGCCAATATCGTTTCTCTGGAGCATCTGGCGGAGGGCGGTGAACAGGCCAATATCGAAGCGGCTATCGCCCACTTGCAAGTCGCTCGGACCACCTTCGTCATCGGCATGCGCCGCGCTTTTCCGGTGGCGGCGTACCTCAGTTATGCATTGAGCCGCGTCGGTCAGCGCACCGTGCACATCAGCGGCGCAGGCGGCACGTTGCACGAACAGGTCAGTGCCATTGCCGATGATGATCTGTTGATCGCCGTCAGCTTTCCGCCGTACGCCCATGACACTGTTGAGGCCTGCCGTCAGGCGAGGGAAGCGGGGGTGACGCTGGTTGCGATCACTGACAGCGTTCTGAGCCCGATCGGGCAGATGGCCGATACGGTCATTGAGGTCAACGACGCCGAGTTACTGGGCTTTCGTTCGCTCACGGCTTCGTTCTGCATTGCACAAACCCTAGCCATGGGGCTGGCCTTCAGCGAGTGGCAATCGGACAGCACCTTCAGCCATGACCGGCTGAAAGATATCGACTGCTAAGTCTCTACTTTCGCCACGTACTTATTTAACCAGTCACTTCAGGAGAATATCCCGATGGTTTCACCTGCACGCGATTTAGTGGGTTACGGTAGACAACGCCCGCAAGGCACCTGGCCGAATGGCGCACGTTTGGCCATCAGCCTGGTGATCAACTACGAAGAAGGCTCCGAGCGCTCGCTCGCCATGGGCGACCCGGACCAGGAATCAATGACCGAATGGGGCAGCTATTCAATACCCGACGGCACACGCAATCTCGCGATGGAATCGATGTACGAGTACGGCTCGCGCGTGGGGATCTGGCGAATTCTGGATATTCTCGATCAGCAATCGGTTCGGGCGACGTTTCATGCTTGCGCAGTGGCCTTTGAGCAGAACCCTGATGTTGCACGCGCTGCAGTCGCAGGTGGTCATGAAATTTGCAGTCACGGGTATCGCTGGGAGGAAGTGTTTCGCCTGACTGAAGAGCAGGAGCGTGAACACATGCGCTTGGCCATCGAATCATTCGAACGTACCTGTGGCAAGCGTCCCGTTGGCTGGTATTGCCGGTATGGCGCCAGCGTCAACACCCGCCGACTGGTCGCGCAAGAGGGCGGCTTTCTCTACGATTCCGATGCCTACAACGACGATGTTCCCTACTTTGTCGAGGTTGAGGGGCAGCGTCACCTCGTGGTGCCTTATACCGCCGACGTGAACGATTTTCGCTACTGGAACTCGCCGGGGTTATCCCAGGCATCTGACTTTTTCGAGTACATGAAAGAAAGCTTTGAGGTCCTTTATGAGGAGTCGGCTGAAGGACCCCGCATGATGTCGATTGGACTGCACCCACGTATGGTGGGCCGTCCCGGGCGGGTCAGGGCGATCAAGCAATTCATCGAGTATGCCAAGCAACAAGGCGGTGTCTGGTTTGCTACGCGCGAAGAAATCGCCCGTGCCTGGCTTGAACGAACTTGATTGCGTGGCAATCATTGGCCAAGGCTTAGGGTTAAGTCGATACCACTGACATCTCTGCCAAAGGAGTCACCCCATGTCAAAGCTATATCCCAGTATCGATCCTGAGGGGCTGGTTGAGTACTCAGTGGTCTACACCGACCGCTCGCTCAACCACATGTCGCAGTCATTTCAAGGCGTGATGAAGAACATTTCCAGGACGCTGAAACAGGTCTACAACGCCCAGGCTGTTGCGGTGGTCCCGGGCAGTGGCACATTCGGCATGGAAGCGGTGGCGCGACAGTTTGCCACCGACCAGCAATGCCTGGTGATACGCAACGGCTGGTTCAGTTATCGCTGGAGCCAGATCCTTGAGATGGGCAACATCCCGGCGGCCACCACGGTGCTGAAAGCCCGACCGGTCGACACCGGTCGCCAGGCTGCCTACGCCCCACCCCCTCTGGACGAAGTGCTGGCAGCCATTGCGGCTTCGAGGCCGCAGATTGTCTTCTCCCCCCACGTTGAAACCTCATCAGGAATTATCCTGCCCGACGACTACCTGCGGGCCGTCGGCGACGCCGTGCATGCGGTCGGTGGCCTGTTGGTGCTGGACTGCATCGCCTCAGGCACGATTTGGGTCGATATGCACAAATGCGCAGTCGACCTGCTGATCAGCGCACCGCAGAAAGGCTGGAGCGCCTCCCCGTGCTGCGCCCTGGTGATGTTCAGTGCTTTGGCCCTCGAGCGCATCGAGCAGACGCATAGCAGCAGCTTCGCCTGCGACCTGAAAAAGTGGCTTCAGATCATGCAGGCCTACGAACAGGGCGGACATGCCTACCATGCGACCATGCCCAGCGATTCCCTCGCGCGGTTTAACGAAGTGATGAAAGAGACGCAAGCCTACGGTTTCGACAAGGTCCGCGGCGAACAACAGGCTCTGGGCGATCGGGTGCGCGCAATGTTGACCGGCAAAGGCATCAAAAGCGTGGCCGCAGCCGGCTTTCAGGCCCCTGGCGTAGTGGTGAGCTACACCGATGATGCTGACATCAAGAGCGGTAAGAAATTTGCCAGCCACGGCCTACAGATCGCCGCCGGAGTGCCGTTGCAATGCGACGAGCCGGCCGACTTCCAGACCTTCCGCATCGGTCTGTTCGGACTCGAAAAGCTGCACAATATCGAGCGCACGGTCAGCACCCTCGAGCAGGCACTGGACGAGGTGATGGTTAACTAAGCCGGTATTCGACACCGTTACCACAGTGGTCTGGGACATGTTGAAAACCACGAGCGTAGACACGCGCCGCCTGACCGGCTGGGGCCGGTTACTTCTGGAAGAGGCCTGATATGCAACCTTTTGATACGGTGATTCGCAACGCCCGCGTGGTAACCGCCGCGGACACGTTCACCAGCGATATCGGTATTCGTGATGGGCGCATCGTCTCCCTTGGCCTGGACCTGACGCAAGGTCACCAGGAAATCGACGCGGCAGGCCGGCATGTCACCCCCGGTGGCATCGACAGCCACGTGCACCTCGACCAGCCGACTGGCGACGGCTCGGTGATGGCCGATGACTTCTTCAGCGGCACGGTCTCGGCGGCCTGCGGCGGCACCACCACCGTCATCCCGTTCGCCTGCCAGCAGAAGGGCGAAAGCCTGCGCTCTGCCGTCGATGACTACCATCGTCGGGCAGGTAACAAGCCGGTGATCGATTATGCCTTCCACCTGATCGTCACCGACCCCACCCCGCAGGTGCTGCGTGAAGAACTGCCGGCCTTGATTGCTGAAGGCTATACATCGTTCAAGATCTACATGACCTACGATGCGCTGAAGCTGGGCGACCGGGAGATTCTCGAGACGTTGTCGGTCGCGCGCCGTGAGGGCGCCATGGTGATGCTCCACGCCGAGAACAGCGATTGCATCGCCTGGCTTACCGAGCGACTACTGGCGGCCGGGCTGACTGCGCCGCGCTACCACACCGCGTCGCGGCCGATGCTGGTGGAGCGCGAAGCGACCCATCGTGCCATCGCCCTTGCCGAGCTGGTGGACGTGCCGATCCTGATCGTGCATGTGTCGGGTCGCGAGGCCGTGGAGCAGATTCGTTGGGCCCAGAGCCAGGGGTTGAAGGTGTACGCCGAAACCTGCCCGCAGTACCTGTTCCTGACCGCCGACTCGCTGGGGTGTGACGACAGCTTCGAAGGTGCCAAGTGCATCTGCAGCCCGCCGCCGCGCGATGCCGCAAACCAGCAGGTGATCTGGGATGGCCTGGAGAACGGCTCGTTCGAGATTTTCTCGTCAGACCACGCACCCTTTCGCTTCGATGGCCCGAATGGCAAGAAGGCCCACGGTGAAGAGGTGTCGTTCGACCAGATCGCCAACGGCATTCCCGGTGTCGAAACCCGCATGGCACTGCTCTGGTCCGAAGGCGTGCGCAGTGGGCGCATCACCGCGCAAAGCTTTGTTGCGCTGACCTCAACTAATGCCGCCAAGATGTATGGGTTGTATCCGCGCAAGGGCAGCATCGCTATTGGTGCTGATGCCGACCTGGTGATCTGGAACGAAGGTGAGGCGGTGCACCTGTGCAACGAAATGCTGCACCACAACGTCGATTACACGCCTTACACCGGCATGACGCTGAGCGCCTGGCCGGCCATGACCCTGTCTCGCGGTGAGGTGGTCTGGGACGGCGAGCCGCGCGCTGAGGCTGGTCGCGGCCGGTTTCTGCCGTGCGAGCGCCCGGCGCCCGCGCAACTGCGCCGACGTAAGACTGAGTTGGCATTGTGAGTGCGGTCGCGCAGGTGGCCGCCATCCTGATTCGGGGTTGGCGTGAGGGGCGCCAACAACCGTTGCCAACCCTGGAACTGGCTAGCGAAGCCGAAGCCTATGCCGTGCAGCACCAGGTAGCGGATGCCCTCGGCTGGTTCGCCTCCGGGCCGCCAGTGGCCTGGAAACTGGGCGGCGCTCCGGGAGGGCTGATCAGCGCCGCCGGGGTACCGGCAATGGCGGTACACCCATCGGGTTGGCAGGTTCCGCCGGGCGATGCCTTCGGTTTCGGGATCGAGGGAGAACTGATCGTGCGCCTGTCGCGCGACCTCGACCAGCACACTGACCTGGCCATGGCCTGTGCGGCGGTCGATGTGTGGATGCCGGGCATCGAACTGTGTGGCACGCGCTGGCTGCAGGGCGATCAGGCCGCGCCACTGCTTCGGCTGGCCGACCAGCAACTCAACCGCGCGCTGGTACTCGGGGCACCGCAAACGCTGGGGGAAATGCCGGTTTGGTCAAGACAACAGGTGGCGTTGCGGGTGGCCGGGGTGCCTGAATTCGTCGGCGTTGGCAGCCATCCATTCGGTGAACCGCTGAGTTCGCTGCCGTGGCTGGCGCGTCACGCTGCAGCACTGGGCAGCCCCTTGCGAGCCGGTGACCTAGTGGCTTGTGGTAGCTGGACCGGTATCTACTGGGCGTCGGCCGGGGTGCAAGTGGAAGTTGAGTTTGCCGGGATAGGACGGGTTGCCTTGTCGACTTGATGCGTTTCAAAGGCTTGCTGATTTTCAGTTTACAGAGCCAGGCGGCGCATTGCTCCTGCTTAAAAGGCGTGGGCTTTTGAGGTTAGCCTCTGGGCACTCCCTCAGGCTCCTCTCCCTACGTTGGCTTGCAAGTTGGAAGCGTTCTGCAAGACACCACGCTGTTAGAGATACGCCAGCGGCCATTCCAATCAGTCAGATCCTCGTTCGCCGTCATAGCCAACATCTCAGCTCTTTAGTTTTACAAGCGGTTGATTGCCGCGCAGCAGAGGTTCAGCTATGCGCTCCACTTTACCTTTCGTTGCTTCTCTCGCTACCGGCCAAATGCTATCTGCCACGTCAGACTGAAATCGACCCGAGTCGCTGACTACGGATTGAGAAAGAAATCGGCATAAGAGGCGGGCGCCAGTACGGATTAGCTGAACATTGAACCTTCGTTTTTACAGCCATTTGTGAAGGGCTGCTAATGGCTGTCACGAAGGGGGGGGCGACCCATAGCGGTCTTTGGCGGACCTCAAGAGTTAATCTCTGACTATCCGCTTTTTGGCTGCTGATCACGATTGGCTGTTCTCGAAGCCAAATGGTCCGTAACGGCGGCGCGTAAATATTACGGAACTGAATCTGAGCTGCTCAGCTGCGCAAGGGGATGCTGGCCTATTGTGATCTACACTCCCTGAGCTGTGAGTAGACGCTTCGCCACAAGATTTACTCAGTCGCTAAGTAAAGAGATAGACCTGAGTTTCAGTGAGTCGCGGTCTGGGTGGGGGCATGCCTGTCGATCAGCAAAAAACCTTGTCTGGCAATCGTGTATCAGGCTAGTTCGACAACACCAGGATTGAAGCCCTGATCGCCCACACGACCTGGCACTACTGAAAAAGTCGGGAGGGTTTCAAGCATTCAAATTATTTCACCGTGGCCATGAACGCCCACGGTGCCAGCTTGCTCAAAACTAACGAGGTGGAAATGAACAGGAAGTCAAACCGGGGCTGGACAATGGCTGCGGCACTCGTCGTCGTAGGTTCAACGCTTTTTGCGGGGTGTGCGAGCAAGAACGATCCGATCACGCAGGCAGACAAGACGGATGTGACCAAGGGCGTACCCGCGCCGAGTCTCGAGCAGACCAAGGCGATCGCCGAGGAAGGCTTTATTTACGGCTTACCGCTGGTCATGAACTACGCCGTAATGCACGAATATGCTGTGGACAAGGGCGGCCCGCAATACAAGGCGCCGTTCAACCAGATCAAGAACGAGCCTCGCGTCTACACCTACCAAGACACGGCCATCATCACTCCGAACAGCGACACCCCGTACTCGTTTGTCTGGCTGGACCTGCGCGCGGAACCGATGGTGATCTCGGTGCCGGCAGTGGACAAGCGGCGTTATTACTCGGTGCAGATGATCGACGGCAACACTTACAACTACGGTTACATCGGCAGCCGTGCCACCGGCAACGAGCCAGGCCAATACATGGTGGTCGGTCCCGATTGGAAAGGCGCGCCCCCTCCCGGTATCAAAAAAGTCTTCACCTCGACCACTCCCTTCGCCGTGAGCGCCATTCGGACTCAGCTCTACAATGCCAAGGACATGCCGAATGTCGAGAAGGTGCAAGCGGGCTACAAGGTCCAGCCGCTGTCCGCCTTCCTCCATCAACCCGCGCCGCCCACTGCGCCGAAGATTGATTTCGTGCCGGCTACGACGGAAGGCATCAAGGCCAACTTCTTCGAGTACCTGTCGGCCGCGATGGAGTATGTGCCGCCATCGGCTGACGACCAGGAGATCCGGGCCAAGCTGGCGAGCATTGGGGTGGGACCCGGTCGCACCTTCGAATTTAAGGACCTCTCGCTCGAGCACAAGGCCGTGGTCTTGCTCGGGATGAAGGCCGGTGACGAGAAGGTCGACAAGTTCCTCGCGAGCGGGACGAAGATAATCAACGGCTGGAACGTAGGCGCGTACTTCGGCGACCAAACGTTCTACAAGGCCGACTGGCTGAAGCGTGCCGGTGCCGCGAAAGGCGGCCTCTACGGTAACGACGCCGTCGAGGCGATGTATCCCAACACGCGCACCGACGGCACCGGCCAGACGCTGGATACCAGCAAGCGCAAGTACACGCTGACTTTCCCGGCCGGAAAACTGCCGCCAGTTAATGCCTTCTGGTCGGTGACCATGTACGACGGCAAGAGCCAGCTGCTGATCAAGAATCCGCTCAACCGTTACCTGATCAACTCGCCGATGCTGTCGGCGATGAAGAAAAACACGGATGGTTCACTGACGCTGTACATTCAGAAAGATTCCCCCGGCAAGGCTAAGGAAGCCAACTGGTTGCCCGCGCCCGACGACACGGTCTTTCTGGTAATGCGCCTCTACTGGCCAAAGACCGCACCGCCTTCGATTCTTCCCGCTGGCGACGGCAGCTGGCAGCCACCGGCACTGGTGGTCACGAAGTAAATCTTGCGGCCCATTGCTGACACTCGCCGTAGGTCGGTGTCGGCTTGTGCTGCCTTTTTGCCAATAGCAGCCAATCATCAAGGGCTGCTATTGGCCGATCTCTGCCGGTGATGAAGCCGAAATCAAGCTGAAGAACGTGCTTGGCGATGTTTGGGCAACTATGAGGACTCCACGCTAAAGACGGCGACTTAAGAAGGCGGTAAAGAGCCAGTCGCGGTATACGCAGGAAAAGACATCATCGATTCGGCCGGAGAATGCTCGTAGGTTGAGGACAAGACAGCACTGAGTCGATCGCCCAACAGGTTCCAGGCGAGCTTCTTCTCTTCGGCATAATCGTGATGCAGGTAGTGGCGTCTCACCCGGGAGCCAGCCAGCACATGGTTTTGACAGCGATCGATAACATCCAAGCTAACGCCTAAGGCCTGCATCATGGTCGCGCCGGTGCGGCGCAGGTCATGCGGCGTCCAGTCACCGTTCTGGCCGTCGGCGAGGACTTGTTCAATGTCTATTTTTGCCATCACCTATTGCGGACCATCGACGTAAATAGACCTGATTACGGTTCATAATGCGTCCACCATGTCCCCGCACATGCGTCCACCATCTCTCCGGTCCATACACGTTTTCACTGGGGAGGAACCAGGTCTGCCGGTCCAGATCGACATTCTTCCATTCGGCCTGGAGCAACTCGCCAATCCGGCACAGCGTACCCAGGCTGATCCAGAGTGCGAGTTGGGTTTCTTTCTTTAGCGGCCGTATGCCGTCGTATTTTTACCCGGCGGGCAGGGCGTTGTAATCGGCGGTCATTTGCTGGAAGCGGTTGTGCAGTTCCAACAGCTCAGCCGGGGAAAGGATGCGGCTTCTTTCGGCCTCGTAGTCGGCAGAGATCAGGGGGGAGATGTCGACCAGTTCAGTCGGATCGCTCTCGATCAATAAGGCCCGCCAGGGCTGACGCTTTCTGGCCCAGCTGAACATCTGATTGAGGTCGGCGAAGAAGCTGATGGCTTGCCGGTGAGCGCCGCGGTTGACCACGGTGCGGATCAGCGCCCGAACATCGTGTTCGGAGACGCTGCTCACCGCGGTCTTGCCGAGTGCCGGAAAAAGGTCTTTGTTAAAACGGCGCTGCAATTCAGCATTGCCATCTTTCCGCGCCACGCCATCCAACAGCCACGCCTTGGCTAGATCTTGGACAGTCAGCGTTTTCACCTTCGTCGTGTTTACTTGTTCGGCCTCTACGTTAGCAGCGGCGTATGCTTTTGCCTTGGCGGTTTTCTTTTGCTCGTTGGGATTGATCTGCTCATCAATGAGCGCCCTGGCCTGATTACGCGCCTTGCGGATGTCCGTTAGGGATTTGCGCGGCCAGGTTCCGCAGGCGTGCTCTTTGTTCTGGTCGCCCCAGCGATAACAATAGAAAAAACTGACCGACACATCGTCCTTGCGGACAGAGATTCGACCGGCCAGATTGCCATCCTCTCGGAGGATTCGGCCGGCATCGTTGGGAGTCAGCGACTCGAGTTCTTTGATGGTAATTTTGGCCATGAAATGGGCTCCCCCTACTTTTACCCCCACAAAAACGTCGGCTCTTGATGGACGTTACTGGACTCTCGTAGAGCAGAACATCGCTGGAGCTCAAGTAAATGCTAGCTTGGAAAAATCCAGAGTAAAATTTTGGAAGCTTTCAAGAAGTATGAAAAAGGAGATGGGGTGCTAGGGGTCGAGTGTTCGAATCACTCCGTCCCGACCATATTTTGATAAGGGGATCAGTCACTTACGGTGCTGGTCCCCTTTGTCGTTTCTGGCTTGCGCTAAACTATCCCGCGAATTGGCTGAATCGAGGTCCAGAACAGCGTCGGACCAGACCACCTCTGGGTGGTCGCGCCAGTAGTTTTTCGTCATTTCCTCGCTGGCGTCCCTGCCGTGGGAAAGCCATATGTCGTCAGGTTTGATTTATCGAAATTTTAAGGAGAAATTGAATATCCAAAAGCCTCAAAATCTTCGAAGTAAAGATCGCTGATTATGCTGATTGAATCAGTGCACAGGTAGTCTTTGTAGTTATACTTAAGTTTGTGAGTGTTGGTTCTGGGTATTCCTTCAATGCTGATTGAGGTGTTATTTTTTAGTATTTCTGGCAAGTTGTTTATTTGTTCCAGTTGGATAACCTTGTCAACTAGTAGGTTGCCTTTGTAATCATAGAGAAATGAGACTTGCTGCTCCCATTGGACATGGCTTCTTTTTTGAATTTTATGAAGGTATGTTATGAGGTTGTCATCGGCGCTCATGTCTATGTAGTCTCTGAGGTCAGGTCTGGACTCCATGTACAGGTATTGCGACACGATTCTGGCAAATGGGTTTCTTACGATGGAAAATTTGAAGAACTTATCAAACTTTGAACGCCCAATGTGTTGCCTGATTTGAATTGCTTTGAGGTGCTGCAAGCCGCCGGTTTGGTATTTGTTGTGGTATTTGTCTAGAAAGCCCATCCAGAGGTTTTCTTCAGTCTTTTCATGATCTTCCCATATTGCCGATTCGACTGATGTTCCACCGCACTTTGGTATGTGCACAAAAATAACATTGTTTTTTTCTGAAAGCATATAGGTTTGGCTTGATTATGTTTTGCTTGCGCGGATGGAGTCTCTATTCGTGACCGGGGGTTGCACGAATTTAGATATGAAAATAGTGGATATTATTTGTATGGTTCTGTGGGGGTTGGTGATATTGCCTTCTTGATGATTGCCTGTTCGTAAGCTACATCAAAGCTATTCGCTTAAATAGTTTGTTTTATGTAGGCTATCTAACTGCAGTCCGCGCGCAATGCTTTCGCGTAGAAAGAGAAGTTATAGCTGACTCACTATCGTACTCACTAACACATCCTTGTCTGCTTTGGCCCCAGTGGTTTTTATCACATATACGTGCTGATGGCAAAGCGCCTGTTCATCCAGGGCGACTTGGTCCCACAGCAAATGGCATCCGCGCCGACCTTTCGAGCGCTGGAAATGAACGACCTCATCGACGACGGAGCCTTTTCTATCGGCCTGCCCCCCGCGGTAGGAGATGTACAAGCAGCAGTGCATGCTGCTGGAGGTGGCAGGCAGTATATGGATTGGTGGATTATGCTGGAAGCAGGCAGCGTGAGAACACAAGCGGTCTCTCATCACGGATGGATCAAGATGAAACTGATTTTGGTTTTGCTTGTTGTTGGTCTGTTGGCTTGGAAGTTTTCCCCTGAATTACAGTCCTGGGTTGAGGTTCGGCCATCGAGTCCCCAAAGAATCTCTGCGGTCTTGATTGCGCCAAAGCCTGTTTCGGCCCCAGTGAAATGCGATGGGCGCAAATATTGTTCGCAAATGACCTCATGTGCAGAGGCCACAAACTTTCTGCAAAATTGCCCAGGAATGGAAATGGATGGCGACTACGACGGGGTCCCTTGTGAGAAACAGTGGTGCCGGTGACTGCTCGCCGCTCATCGGCAGACTGCATGTGTCCCTGGCACAGGTCAGCATCAGCGGATGCGATGATCTATGCCTGAATGCCTATGTCACCCTGTGCAGCTTCTAACGCGAGCTCTTCGGTCAGTGGCATGAAAACTGGCTGTGTTCCACTGGCCTGGAAATAAAGAAAGTAGTGCCCGGAATCGTCTAACAATATCCGGTGCAGTTCTGATGACCGAAAGTTGTTACCGATATAAATACTTTCCTTGAGGATCTCGAAGGTCTTGATCCCATGCTCTCGCATTGTGGTTTCAAAGGCTTCGTAAAGACCTTCTCTGCGGCGTCGATTGTTTCGAGCATTCAGCTTGAAAAAAACCACCATCAGCACGGCATAGCTGATGAGGAGTATCACAAGGGCGCTAGTCCGCATGAGTGGAGCTCCATGTCCTCTCAATCGTTGTACATCTCAGTGTAGGCGCGTTCCTGGTGTTCATCGCCGAGTGGCAAGTGTCGCGACACGTTCGCTCGGTGCGATCTGCGCCGTTCGGCGAGCCCGTCTCTGGAACGGTTGAGTGTTCGGCTTTGAGTGTTCGACGGCGAGAAACCTTGCCATGCCGCGTACAGCGAGAAGGATGGCCTTTGCAAAACGCCAATCTGGCTCGAAAGGCTGTACGTCATAGGTAGCGGTTCGGATCACGCAATGACCGCGATGGATATGGGCGCCACCGCGGTTGAGTCAGTCGAGATGGCTTCGATGCGGGATACTTCAACTGGCGGCGTGGTTCGGACACTGTTCGTGGCCGACTATGCTACAGCCAGGTAACTCGGACGTTTTTGAATTTCATGAGTTCGAGCGATTCCTTGAGCGACTTTGTCCCGAAGATTACTGGGCCATCTTTACCGCCCACTCCCAGCACTTCCAGCAGCAATTCATGGGCATCTATTCGCTCAGGAGCTTCGCCGGTTTTGGTTTTTGGTGCGTTGATGTGCTCATAGCTCAATTTGTACTTGTGCATTTTTCTTCCCTGTAAGATCAAATCGGCGGTTATTGGTGGGCCTCACCACTACCGGCAATCCGCCATTATTTTAAATTATAGAGATAATTATGACAACACGGTAGCTCTCTCAGCTTCCCGCCTTCTGGCAGCTCGATCTGGTACTTTGCGGCAATCTGCTGGGCCTGTGGTGTCGTCAGCTTTTCACCCAGGGTGCGCAGCTTGTTGCACTACGATGCGCAAATGCATGCTGTGGGGAGATTCTGGAGACCGCTTGAATGCCTGTTGACATCAATGAGCGGATGAGCAAGATTAATTTAATCCTGTCATTTCTATGTGTTTAGGAATGAGCCGAACAAAGCCTCGCCAGAGAAATCTGCCGGGGCTTCGTCGCATTCGGCTTAGGAGAAAAACATGTCTAGAGCTCAACGACGACACGATACGCGCCGCATAAAGGCTCGCTTCTATTCAAAGCAAAAGGCTTATGAATGCTGGTCAACCAGCGAGAAAAACGCCGGGCTTTTTGCAAACCATGGGAAGGTATGTTCCTGTTGGATGTGTGGCAATCCCAGAAAACTGGGATTGCTCACCATGCAGGAATTGCGAGCTGACCCTCCCATTCAAGAGTGAAAACAGAACCCGGCCAGCGAGCCGGGTTCTTTATTGAGATCAACACGATTTGTTGATCGCATAGTTGAGGCGGGCGGTCGGTGCGCTCGAGGCAAAGATCACCAAACGGAGCTCCAGAGAAGCAGCTGGCAAGTTGAGCCAGTTCGGAGCACTACATTGCCCTCAACGCCGATCTAGCCAAACCGTCTGCGCATTACAGAATTCGCGCACCCCGAAGTGCGAGAGCTCCCGGCCAAAGCCGCTTTTCTTTACACCACCAAAACTGACTCGCGGATCGCTGGCGCTATAGCCGTTGATGAACACGCCGCCGGTTTCAAGTTCGCCTGCCATCTGCCGGGCAAGTTCGGTATTGCCCGTGTAGAGGGTGGCGGTGAGGCCGAACTCGCTGTCATTGGCCAGCTCCAGCGCATGGGCTGCGTCACGGGCCGTGATGATTGAAGCCACAGGACCAAACAGCTCCTGTTTGAAGGCGGTCATCTGATCGGTCACGTCTCCGAGTACGGTGGGCTCATAGTAGTTGCCGTGGCCTTCAGCCTTGTTTCCACCCAGCAGCAGCGTCGCGCCTTCTTCCAGTGTGTCGCGCACCTGTTGGTCCAGTTCGTCGCGCAGGTCGAAGCGAGCCATCGGGCCGATATAGGTGGTGGTAGCCAATGGATCACCGACAACCAGTTTTTGGGTGGCTTCGACGAACTTGCGGGTGAATTCCTCGACAATGCCTTGCTCGACAATCAGGCGTTTGGCGGCGGCGCAGACTTGTCCGGTGTTTTGATAGCGCCCGATAACGGCGGCTTTCACCGCCTCATCGAGGTCCGCATCGTCGAGCACGATAAAGGGGTCGGAGCCACCCAGTTCCAATACGCATTTCTTCAGTGCCGCTCCCGCCTGAGCACCGATGGCCATGCCCGCACGCACGCTACCGGTGAGGGTGACGGCCGCGATGCGTGGATCGGCAATAGCTTTGGATACACCTTCCGGGGTGACGTTGATGACCTCGAAAACACCTTCGGGGAAGTCCGCTTGCTTGAAGGCCTCCAGCAGCAGGTAGGCGCTGCCCATGACGTTGGGCGCGTGCTTGAGCACGAAAGTATTGCCGGCGAGCAGGGTGGGGACCGCGCCGCGCAGGACTTGCCAGATGGGGAAGTTCCACGGCATCACGGCGAGAATCGGGCCCAGGGGGCGATATTCAATGCGTGCCTTGCCACCTTCCACCTGGGTCGGTTCCGGGCTCAGCATGGCGGGGCCGTGTTCGGCGTACCACTCACAGAGCTGCGCGCATTTTTCAATTTCGCCGCGGGCCTGGGCAATCGGCTTGCCCATCTCCTGGGTGATCATGTTCGCCATGGTTTCTGCGTTATTGCGCAAGGCCTGGCCGAGGTTGATCAACAGTTGCGCGCGCTGCTCAACCGGTTTGCCGCGCCAGGCGCGAAACCCGGTAGCGGCCCGCGTCAGTGCGGCCTGCAGTGCCGAATCGGATTCGAAAGGGTAATGGCCGATTTGCTCGCCCGTGGTCGGGTTGATCGAAATGGCATGGGTAAGGCTGGATACGTTGGTCATGGCACCGTCCTGCGAGGTAGGAATGTGCTCAGGTTATGGGGCTATATGTTTTCTGGAAACTGAATAATACTGAGCATAACGTTCACGTTTGGAGAATGGCTTGGATCTGGTTCAGCTCGAAATCTTCAAGGCTGTCGCCGAGCACGGCAGCATCAGTGTGGCCGCCCAGCATATCCACCGGGTGCCATCGAATCTCACCACCAGAATCAAGCAGCTTGAACTGGACCTGGGGGTGGACCTGTTTATACGCGAGAAGAGTCGCTTGCGCCTGTCGCCGGCCGGCTGGAGTTTTCTGGATTACGCTCGACGTATTCTCGACCTGGTTCAGGAGGCACGCGCCACCGTGGCGGGTGAAGAACCCCAGGGAGCCTTCGCTCTGGGTTCGCTGGAAAGTACTGCCGCGGTACGTATTCCAGAACTATTGGCCGCCTATAACCAGAAGCACGCCAAGGTCGAACTGGACCTGTCCACCGGGCCCTCCGGGACCATGATCGACGGGGTGCTGTCGGGGCGACTGGCCGCTGCATTCGTCGATGGTCCGGTGTTGCATCCGGCACTGGAGGGCGTGCCTGCATTCGAGGAGGAAATGGTCTTGATCGCACCGCTCAACCATGAGCCGATTCATCGGGCCAAGGATGTGAATGGCGAAAACATCTATGCCTTCCGCTCCAACTGCTCCTATCGCCATCATTTCGAAAGCTGGTTCGCCAATGGCGCGGCGGTGCCCGGCAAGATTTTCGAAATGGAGTCCTACCACGGCATGCTGGCCTGCGTCAGCGCCGGTGCCGGCCTGGCGTTGATGCCCCGCAGCATGCTCGAAAGCATGCCAGGGTGCACGACGGTCAGCGTCTGGCCTTTGTCGGAATCGTTCCGCTATCTGCGCACCTGGCTGGTGTGGCGCAGGGGGACGGTGTCGCGAAGCCTGACGATGTTCGTGCGCTTGCTTGAGGAACGCGGTGTGGCGTTGATCGATAAATAGTGGAAAGTTAACGGTCAGTGCCGAAAAACCGGATAATGGCGGCCAAATCGTTTAGCTCGTTATTCTGGTAATCGCACATGGAAATCAAGGTCAACTTTCTCGACAACCTTCGACTTGAGGCCAAGTTCGACGACTTCACGGTGATTGCCGATCAACCCATTCGCTACAAGGGCGATGGCTCGGCACCGGGGCCGTTCGATTACTTCCTGGCTTCGTCGGCGTTGTGTGCGGCGTACTTCGTGAAGTTGTATTGCGAAACCCGCAATATCCCCACCGAAAATATCCGCCTGTCGCAGAACAACATTGTTGATCCGGAAAACCGCTACAACCAGATTTTCAAGATTCAGGTCGAATTGCCCGCGGACATCTCCGCCAAGGACCGTCAGGGGATCTTGCGCTCCATCGACCGTTGCACGGTAAAGAAGGTGGTGCAAACCGGGCCTGAGTTTGTGATTGAAGAGGTCGAAAACCTCGACGCCGATGCCCAGGCGTTGCTGATGCCGCACTCGACTGGCGAAGCGGGCACCTACATTGTGGGCAAGGACCTGCCGCTGGAACAAACCATCGCCAACATGTCAGGCATCCTGGCCGACCTGGGCATGAAGATTGAAATCGCTTCGTGGCGCAATATCGTTCCCAATGTGTGGTCGCTGCACATCCGCGATGCGCACTCGCCGATGTGTTTTACCAACGGCAAAGGCGCGACCAAGGAAGGCGCGCTGGCATCGGCTCTGGGCGAGTTTATCGAGCGGCTCAACTGCAACTTCTTCTACAACGACCAGTTCTGGGGCGAGGACATCGCCAACGCGGCGTTTGTGCATTACCCGGACGAGCGCTGGTTCAAGCCTGGCCCGAAGGACGAACTGCCGACTGAAATCCTCGACGAATACTGCCTGAAGGTTTACGACCGTGATGGCGAGTTGCGTGGCTCGCACCTGTACGACACCAACTCCGGCAACACCCAGCGCGGCATCTGTTCACTGCCGTTTGTGCGCCAGTCGGACAATGAGGTGGTGTATTTCCCCTCCAACCTGATCGAAAACCTGTTCCTGAGCAATGGCATGAGTGCCGGCAACACGCTGGCCGAAGCCCAGGTGCAGTGCCTGTCGGAGATCTTCGAGCGCGCGGTCAAGCGCGAAATCCTCGAAGGCGAAATGGCTCTGCCGGATGTGCCGCAGGAAGTGCTGGCGAAATACCCGGGCATCCTGGCCGGTATCCAGGCCCTGGAAGAGCAGGGCTTCCCGGTGCTGGTCAAGGATGCATCGCTGGGCGGGGAGTTCCCGGTGATGTGCGTCACCTTGATGAACCCGCGTACCGGTGGCGTGTTTGCCTCGTTCGGCGCACATCCAAGCCTGGAAGTGGCGCTGGAGCGCAGCCTGACGGAACTGCTTCAAGGCCGCAGTTTCGAAGGCCTGAACGATCTGCCACAGCCGACCTTCGAAGGTCAGGCGGTGACTGAACCGAACAACTTCGTCGAGCACTTTATCGACTCCAGCGGTGTGGTCTCGTGGCGTTTCTTCAGTGCCAAGCCGGATTTCGAATTCGTCGAGTGGGATTTCTCCGGTCAAGGCGAAAACTCCAATGTCGACGAGGCCGCGACCTTGTTCGGCATTCTCGAAGACATGGGCAAAGAAGTGTACATGGCGGTCTATGAGCACATCGGCGCCAAGGCCTGCCGCATTCTGGTGCCGGATTACTCGGAAATTTATCCGGTAGAAGATTTGATCTGGGATAACACCAACAAAGCACTGCAGTTCCGCGCTGACATCCTGAATCTGCACAGCCTGAGCAAAGTCGGCCTGAGAACGCTGGCCAAGGGGCTGGAAAACAGCGAGCTGGATGATTACACCGACATCACCACCTTGATCGGCATCGAGTTCGACGACAACACGCCTTGGGGCAAGTTGACGATCCTGGAGCTGAGGCTGCTGATTTATCTCGCCTTGCAGAAGTTTGACCAGGCCAAGGATCTGGTGGAAGCCTTCTTGCAATACAACGACAACACCGTCGAGCGCGGTTTGTTTTATCAAGCCGTGAACGTCGTGCTGGAAATGCAGTTGGACGATGATCTGGAACTGAGCGACTACGAGGTCAACTTCCGCCGGATGTTCGGCAACGAGCGGATGGACGCGGCGATAGGGTCCGTGGATGGCAGCGTACGTTTCTACGGTCTGACGCCGACGAGCATGAAGCTGGAAGGGCTCGACAGGCACCTTCGCCTGATCGACAGCTATAAAAAGCTGCACACGGCGCGGGCGAGGGTGGCGGCCTTGTTCAGCTGATAGCGATAACAAAAAAAGCACCTTGGGTGCTTTTTTGTTTTTTGGTTATGGCATGAGGTGTGGCTGCCTATGAGGACGCTCTTCTATATAGAGGGGCGTTTTGATCCTTCCATATAGGCATCCTTTGGGCGATTTGCAGGTTGTTGATAGAAAACTCGAATCAGTGCTTGACGGCAGATTATAGATGTCTATAATTCGCCCACTTCCGGCGCAGTCGAAACGGAAAACTCCTTGGTAAACAAAGAGTTACGCAGTTTTCGGCAGCAGGTTGCTTCAGTTCATCGAAGCCGAAAGGGGTTGAAAAAGAGGTGTTGACAGCAGCGTGTAACGCTGTAGAATTCGCCTCCCGCTGACGAGAGATCTGAAGCGCAAGTGGTTGAAGTTGTTAAGGATTTCCAAGCGAAACTTTGAAAACTTCTGAAAATAATCACTTGACAGCAAATGAGGCTGCTGTAGAATGCGCGCCTCGGTTGAGATGAAAGATCTTAACCAACCGCTCTTTAACAACTGAATCAAGCAATTCGTGTGGGTGCTTGTGGAGTCAGACTGCTAGTCAACAGATTATCAGCATCACAAGTTACTCTGCGAGAAATCAAAGATGTAACCAACGATTGCTGAGCCAAGTTTAGGGTTTTCTCAAAACCCAAAGATGTTTGAACTGAAGAGTTTGATCATGGCTCAGATTGAACGCTGGCGGCAGGCCTAACACATGCAAGTCGAGCGGATGACAGGAGCTTGCTCCTGAATTCAGCGGCGGACGGGTGAGTAATGCCTAGGAATCTGCCTGGTAGTGGGGGACAACGTTTCGAAAGGAACGCTAATACCGCATACGTCCTACGGGAGAAAGCAGGGGACCTTCGGGCCTTGCGCTATCAGATGAGCCTAGGTCGGATTAGCTAGTTGGTGAGGTAATGGCTCACCAAGGCGACGATCCGTAACTGGTCTGAGAGGATGATCAGTCACACTGGAACTGAGACACGGTCCAGACTCCTACGGGAGGCAGCAGTGGGGAATATTGGACAATGGGCGAAAGCCTGATCCAGCCATGCCGCGTGTGTGAAGAAGGTCTTCGGATTGTAAAGCACTTTAAGTTGGGAGGAAGGGCATTAACCTAATACGTTAGTGTTTTGACGTTACCGACAGAATAAGCACCGGCTAACTCTGTGCCAGCAGCCGCGGTAATACAGAGGGTGCAAGCGTTAATCGGAATTACTGGGCGTAAAGCGCGCGTAGGTGGTTCGTTAAGTTGGATGTGAAAGCCCCGGGCTCAACCTGGGAACTGCATTCAAAACTGACGAGCTAGAGTATGGTAGAGGGTGGTGGAATTTCCTGTGTAGCGGTGAAATGCGTAGATATAGGAAGGAACACCAGTGGCGAAGGCGACCACCTGGACTGATACTGACACTGAGGTGCGAAAGCGTGGGGAGCAAACAGGATTAGATACCCTGGTAGTCCACGCCGTAAACGATGTCAACTAGCCGTTGGGAGCCTTGAGCTCTTAGTGGCGCAGCTAACGCATTAAGTTGACCGCCTGGGGAGTACGGCCGCAAGGTTAAAACTCAAATGAATTGACGGGGGCCCGCACAAGCGGTGGAGCATGTGGTTTAATTCGAAGCAACGCGAAGAACCTTACCAGGCCTTGACATCCAATGAACTTTCCAGAGATGGATTGGTGCCTTCGGGAACATTGAGACAGGTGCTGCATGGCTGTCGTCAGCTCGTGTCGTGAGATGTTGGGTTAAGTCCCGTAACGAGCGCAACCCTTGTCCTTAGTTACCAGCACGTAATGGTGGGCACTCTAAGGAGACTGCCGGTGACAAACCGGAGGAAGGTGGGGATGACGTCAAGTCATCATGGCCCTTACGGCCTGGGCTACACACGTGCTACAATGGTCGGTACAGAGGGTTGCCAAGCCGCGAGGTGGAGCTAATCCCACAAAACCGATCGTAGTCCGGATCGCAGTCTGCAACTCGACTGCGTGAAGTCGGAATCGCTAGTAATCGCGAATCAGAATGTCGCGGTGAATACGTTCCCGGGCCTTGTACACACCGCCCGTCACACCATGGGAGTGGGTTGCACCAGAAGTAGCTAGTCTAACCTTCGGGAGGACGGTTACCACGGTGTGATTCATGACTGGGGTGAAGTCGTAACAAGGTAGCCGTAGGGGAACCTGCGGCTGGATCACCTCCTTAATCGACGACTCAGCTGCTCCATAAGTTCCCACACGAATTGCTTGATTCATTGAAGAAGACGATATAGAAGCAGCCCGAAATTGGGTCTGTAGCTCAGTTGGTTAGAGCGCACCCCTGATAAGGGTGAGGTCGGCAGTTCGAATCTGCCCAGACCCACCAATTTTGTGTGGGAAACGCCTGTAGAAATACGGGGCCATAGCTCAGCTGGGAGAGCGCCTGCCTTGCACGCAGGAGGTCAACGGTTCGATCCCGTTTGGCTCCACCACTAACTGCTTCTGATTGTATAAAGCTTAGAAATGAGCATTCCATCGAGACGATGGTGAATGTTGATTTCTAGTCTTTGACTAGTTCGTTCTTTAAAAATTTGGGTATGTGATAGAAAGATAGACTGAACGTTACTTTCACTGGTGACGGATCAGGCTAAGGTAAAATTTGTGAGTTGCTCTTAGGAGCTCAATCGAATTTTCGGCGAATGTCGTCTTCACAGTATAACCAGATTGCTTGGGGTTATATGGTCAAGTGAAGAAGCGCATACGGTGGATGCCTTGGCAGTCAGAGGCGATGAAAGACGTGGTAGCCTGCGAAAAGCTTCGGGGAGTCGGCAAACAGACTTTGATCCGGAGATGTCTGAATGGGGGAACCCAGCCATCATAAGATGGTTATCTTGTACTGAATACATAGGTGCAAGAGGCGAACCAGGGGAACTGAAACATCTAAGTACCCTGAGGAAAAGAAATCAACCGAGATTCCCTTAGTAGTGGCGAGCGAACGGGGACCAGCCCTTAAGTGGCTTTGAGATTAGCGGAACGCTCTGGAAAGTGCGGCCATAGTGGGTGATAGCCCTGTACGCGAAAATCTCTTAGTCATGAAATCGAGTAGGACGGAGCACGAGAAACTTTGTCTGAATATGGGGGGACCATCCTCCAAGGCTAAATACTACTGACTGACCGATAGTGAACTAGTACCGTGAGGGAAAGGCGAAAAGAACCCCGGAGAGGGGAGTGAAATAGATCCTGAAACCGTATGCGTACAAGCAGTGGGAGCCCACTTTGTTGGGTGACTGCGTACCTTTTGTATAATGGGTCAGCGACTTATTTTCAGTGGCGAGCTTAACCGAATAGGGGAGGCGTAGCGAAAGCGAGTCTTAATAGGGCGTCTAGTCGCTGGGAATAGACCCGAAACCGGGCGATCTATCCATGGGCAGGTTGAAGGTTGGGTAACACTAACTGGAGGACCGAACCGACTACCGTTGAAAAGTTAGCGGATGACCTGTGGATCGGAGTGAAAGGCTAATCAAGCTCGGAGATAGCTGGTTCTCCTCGAAAGCTATTTAGGTAGCGCCTCATGTATCACTGTAGGGGGTAGAGCACTGTTTCGGCTAGGGGGTCATCCCGACTTACCAAACCGATGCAAACTCCGAATACCTACAAGTGCCGAGCATGGGAGACACACGGCGGGTGCTAACGTCCGTCGTGAAAAGGGAAACAACCCAGACCGTCAGCTAAGGTCCCAAAGTTATGGTTAAGTGGGAAACGATGTGGGAAGGCTTAGACAGCTAGGAGGTTGGCTTAGAAGCAGCCACCCTTTAAAGAAAGCGTAATAGCTCACTAGTCGAGTCGGCCTGCGCGGAAGATGTAACGGGGCTCAAACCATACACCGAAGCTACGGGTATCATCTTCGGATGATGCGGTAGAGGAGCGTTCTGTAAGCCTGTGAAGGTGAGTTGAGAAGCTTGCTGGAGGTATCAGAAGTGCGAATGCTGACATGAGTAACGACAATGGGTGTGAAAAACACCCACGCCGAAAGACCAAGGTTTCCTGCGCAACGTTAATCGACGCAGGGTTAGTCGGTCCCTAAGGCGAGGCTGAAAAGCGTAGTCGATGGAAAACAGGTTAATATTCCTGTACTTCTGGTTATTGCGATGGAGGGACGGAGAAGGCTAGGCCAGCTTGGCGTTGGTTGTCCAAGTTTAAGGTGGTAGGCTGGAATCTTAGGTAAATCCGGGATTCTAAGGCCGAGAGCTGATGACGAGTGTTCTTTTAGAACACGAAGTGGTTGATGCCATGCTTCCAAGAAAAGCTTCTAAGCTTCAGGTAACCAGAAACC
Source organism: Pseudomonas grandcourensis (assembly GCF_039909015.1). Lineage (NCBI taxonomy): Bacteria > Pseudomonadati > Pseudomonadota > Gammaproteobacteria > Pseudomonadales > Pseudomonadaceae > Pseudomonas > Pseudomonas grandcourensis. The sequence continues at coordinate 4,302,612 of NZ_CP150919.1, read as the reverse complement.
GTACCCCAAACCGACACAGGTGGTTGGGTAGAGAATACCAAGGCGCTTGAGAGAACTCGGGTGAAGGAACTAGGCAAAATGGCACCGTAACTTCGGGAGAAGGTGCGCCGGTGAGGGTGAAGGACTTGCTCCGTAAGCCCACGCCGGTCGAAGATACCAGGCCGCTGCGACTGTTTATTAAAAACACAGCACTCTGCAAACACGAAAGTGGACGTATAGGGTGTGACGCCTGCCCGGTGCCGGAAGGTTAATTGATGGGGTTAGCTAACGCGAAGCTCTTGATCGAAGCCCCGGTAAACGGCGGCCGTAACTATAACGGTCCTAAGGTAGCGAAATTCCTTGTCGGGTAAGTTCCGACCTGCACGAATGGCGTAACGATGGCGGCGCTGTCTCCACCCGAGACTCAGTGAAATTGAAATCGCTGTGAAGATGCAGTGTATCCGCGGCTAGACGGAAAGACCCCGTGAACCTTTACTATAGCTTTGCACTGGACTTTGAATTTGCTTGTGTAGGATAGGTGGGAGGCTTTGAAGCGTGGACGCCAGTTCGCGTGGAGCCAACCTTGAAATACCACCCTGGCAACTTTGAGGTTCTAACTCAGGTCCGTTATCCGGATCGAGGACAGTGTATGGTGGGTAGTTTGACTGGGGCGGTCTCCTCCTAAAGAGTAACGGAGGAGTACGAAGGTGCGCTCAGACCGGTCGGAAATCGGTCGTAGAGTATAAAGGCAAAAGCGCGCTTGACTGCGAGACAGACACGTCGAGCAGGTACGAAAGTAGGTCTTAGTGATCCGGTGGTTCTGTATGGAAGGGCCATCGCTCAACGGATAAAAGGTACTCCGGGGATAACAGGCTGATACCGCCCAAGAGTTCATATCGACGGCGGTGTTTGGCACCTCGATGTCGGCTCATCACATCCTGGGGCTGAAGCCGGTCCCAAGGGTATGGCTGTTCGCCATTTAAAGTGGTACGCGAGCTGGGTTTAGAACGTCGTGAGACAGTTCGGTCCCTATCTGCCGTGGACGTTTGAGATTTGAGAGGGGCTGCTCCTAGTACGAGAGGACCGGAGTGGACGAACCTCTGGTGTTCCGGTTGTCACGCCAGTGGCATTGCCGGGTAGCTATGTTCGGAAAAGATAACCGCTGAAAGCATCTAAGCGGGAAACTTGCCTCAAGATGAGATCTCACTGGGACCTTGAGTCCCCTGAAGGGCCGTCGAAGACTACGACGTTGATAGGTTGGGTGTGTAAGCGCTGTGAGGCGTTGAGCTAACCAATACTAATTGCCCGTGAGGCTTGACCATATAACACCCAAGCAATTTGCGTCGAAAGGCCAGATTGCGGTGTGTGAAGACGAAACGAACCGAAAGTTCGGCTGTACTCACAAAAGCAGCACAAAACACCGAAAGCTATCACATCCCCAATTTGCTGAAGCGAGGCCAGCCGGTCACGACTCAGTACCCGAATTTCTTGACGACCATAGAGCGTTGGAACCACCTGATCCCATCCCGAACTCAGCAGTGAAACGATGCATCGCCGATGGTAGTGTGGGGTTTCCCCATGTGAGAGTAGGTCATCGTCAAGATTAAATTCCGAAACCCCTATCTGCGTATGCAGGTAGGGGTTTTGTTTTTGTCCGCAGGAACGCGAAATTACAGCCCCAACCGCTCCAGCGTGTGCTCCAGGGGTTCCAGCGACACACAGATAAAACCATCAAGCGGTCGATTGAGCTCCTCTACCAGCAGGATGGTTGCCCCCGTCGACAGGGCACACATCAGCAATACGGCGACAATGGTGCCGTTGCAGGGTGCAAACAGGCCGAACGAACCGAAGATAATCCCCAGCCACGTAACCAGGATCACCAGCATCACCGGTGGAATCGATTGATTGGCCTGCAGCAGGGTCAGCCAGCGGGCGGCAAACACGGTGTCCATGTCTTGCAATGCCTTGGCTTTGAGCGAGCGTTGATCATCATTGCCGGGCGTCAGTGACTCGACCTGGCGTTGCAGGCCTTCAGAACGATGGATGACTTCGGGGCTATCGAGCGTTGCAATCTGACGGCGATCGCGAGAGGCGAGTACTTTCGTGACTTCGGCGTAGTTGTGCTTGAGTTCGGTGCGGATACCCTGGGTGTCGGTGCCGTAGCGGGCCAGCAAGCGGTCGAATTGAACCACTTTCGCTGCCGCGCCCTCCAGTTCGGCATTGGCCGTATCGAATGTGCCTTTGGCAGAGGAAACCAGCAGGCCGAGGACCAGCGCCGACATCGTTGCGATGAGGCCGGTGGCCAGTTTCACCACGGTCACGGAGTCGTCGCTCAGGTGATGGCTCGGTAATCGCTCCCTTACGTACGAGCCCAGTAGTGCGCTGGCGGACAGGCAGGCGAAAACGATGAGGGCGATCACCACGTCATTCAAATTCAACCTCCGTTGACGCTGTCTTCCGTGGGGGGAGAAATCTACTGGTACTTGATCACGATGCCCTTGAGTTTGCGTCCCTCGATGGTCGTCACGTCGCGAGCCCACAGCGGCCCGCTGGCATAGGCACCCACCGCCTGAATGTGGTCATAGACGACCACCACGGCGTCGCCACCGAGTTTGGCGGATTCTTCCCGCAGCTTCTGTTCGACTTCGGTAATCGGCGGGGCAGGGTCGACGCTGGCGTCGATCAGCACTTCACCCAGGCGAACATGCGGACGCGCAGGCTCCGAACGCAGCACGACAACCTGGTCCGGCGATGTCGGTGCCGGATGTTCTACGCCGACATAGGCGGTGGTCTGCGCATCGACAGTGGCGCAGCCATTGAGGGTCAGCAGGCTGGTGATCAGACCACCGGCCAGTAGCAAGCATTTGAAACGGGAGGGCCAGGACAGGTCGTGGGCCGGCATAGGGGGTTTGCTCCTCTGGTTCGCTGCTACCCATGTGGCTAGTTGACGGTAGCAGACAGGCCGGGAGTTGCCAGAAAGCCCAACCTTTTCAGGTTGGGCTTTTTTGTGCCTTCAATACTGTCGATCAACCAAGGGTTTTCACTGATCCTTTTCGCAGTTGACCATCCACGACACACCAAAACGGTCCACCAGCATGCCAAATCGCGCCGCCCAGAACGTGGTCTCCAGTGGCATCTGCACAGAGCCACCGTCCGCCAGTGCATTGAAGACCCGCTCGGCCTCGGCAATGCTGTCGACGTTGAGTGAAATCGAACAGGCACTCATTTTATCCACGACGCGATCCGGTGTGGTGTCCGACCCCATGATCGCCTGATCGCCCACGATCAGGCGGGTATGAATGATCAGGTTGTGCAGATCCTTGGGGACATGCTCACCTGCAGGGGTTTCGCCGAAGGTCAACATGGCTTCGATCTTGCCTTGCAGGCACTGCGCATAGAACGTGAAGGCGTCTTTGCAGTCGCCGTTGAAGATAAGGTAGGGATTGATTTTCATGGTCGGCTCCAGGTGCTCGAGTACATACATCGGTTTGGACGCCGGTTTTTTCGGCGAATTCCGATTGTGTCGAGCCGACAAGCAAAGCGCTAAATCTTTGTTGGTGCTTGTGTTTCTTTAGATGTTTTTTCGATAGGACGCGCGAGGCTTATCGCCTCCGGCACACGCCGTGGTGCCAGCACCCGTTCGATGGCGCCGCTGACCATGCTCTCGAGAAGCTCATCACGTTCCTGCTCGTCCAACACATGTGGCGTCAACCAGCTGGGAGCGCTGTTGAGCAGGGCGCCAATGGCATGCCCGGCCGCCAGCAGGCCTTGTTCGCTGAAACGCGACTTTGCGCCCAGCATCCTCAGCAACGTGCGCTCGTACTGCTCGCGCAATTGCCTGACCCGAGCCTGTTGCTCTTCGTTCAGGCAACCGCTGTCGCGCTCCACCAGGCGGAAATGCCAGGGCATCTCCCGATGCAGGTTCAGATGGGCGCGGATCAGGCTGTTGAGCTTGTCGCGCTTGCCCGGAGCTTTTTGCTGGATACGCCCCAGCGTGGCCAGCAACTCCTCGTAGAACTCCTCGATCAGATCGAGCAGCAAATGCTGTTTGCTGGGGTAATGGTGATACAGCGAGCCTGGGGAGAGCCCCAGGCACGTCGCGAGCTCACGCATGCCGACCTGGCCGAACCCCTTGCAGGCAAACAGCTCCAGAACCTTGTCCCGGTACTCGGCAAAGCGCGAGCAACGCTCAGGCATAGGCATGGAAGCCGCGCCCCGTTTTGCGTCCCAGGTAACCGGCGGCAACCATTTCCTTGAGCAACGGCGCCGGGCGATATTTGCTGTCGTTGAAACCGTCATAGAAGGCTTCGAGAATCGACAACAGGGTGTCCAGGCCAATCAGGTCCGCCAGGGCCAACGGGCCGATAGGCTGATTGCAGCCCAGGCGCATGCCCGCGTCGATGTCTTGTGCGCTGGCCAGGCCTTCCTGGAACACCAGGATCGCTTCGTTGATCATCGGCACCAGGATCCGGTTGACCACGAACCCCGGACGGTTACCCGCGGTAATCGCGGTTTTGCCGAGGGTGGTTGCCATGTCCAGCGCCAGTTGGTGGGTCGCGTCACTGGTTTGCAGGCCACGGATCACTTCGATCAGGCCCATCACCGGCACCGGGTTGAAGAAATGCAGGCCGATGAAGCGCTCAGGCTGGCTGACACTGGCGGCGAGTTGGGTGATCGACAGCGACGAGGTATTGGAGGCAATCACGCATTCGTTGCTGACCTGCGCGGCGATCTGTTGCAGCACACGCAGTTTCAGGTCGAGATTTTCTGTGGCCGCTTCGATGACCAGTTGCGCGTCACCCAGGACGCTGTAATCGGTGCTGATGCGAATTTTGTCGAGGGTGGCCTGTTTCTGCTCCACCGTCAGGGTTTGCTTGGCGATCTGCCGGTCCAGGTTCTTGCCGACCGTTGCGACGGCTTTTTGCAAAGCGCTTTCGGAAATGTCGAGCAAGGTCACGTTGAAACCGGCCATGGCACAGACTTGTGCGATGCCGTTGCCCATGGTGCCCGCACCGATCACCCCGATGTTTTGCAGATTCATCTTCCCATCCTTCGATCAAACCCTGCGATACCTTGGCCGCGACGGCGGCCGAAGGCGTACTATTGCCGCGAGTCTAGAGCCGGCAGGGCGGTTGTCCTATGCCAAAACTGTTCAACGGCACTGATGTTTTTTGCCATTCGGGTGATGAGAGAGAAACGAACCAATGCGGGAAAAGGACTCGGTTGCCGCCTATTTCGTGCAGGCAATGATCCATGGGCTGAGGGATGATCCGCAGCGTGTGATGGCTGTGCTCGAACAGGCGGGCATTGATCCGGCGGTCATCCACCAACCCACGGCGCGGGTGCCGGCCAACGCGTTTGCGGCGTTGTGGCTGATCCAGATCCGCGAGCTCGATGATGAATTTTTCGGGCTCGACTCCCACGGCATGCCGCCGGGCAGTTTCGCCCTGATTTGCCGCGCCCTGATTCAGGAGCCCGATCTGCACAAGGCCATGCGTCAGTGCCTGGCCAACTTCGGCTTGTTCCTGCGCGACTTTCGCGGCTCGCTGGCGGTGCGTGGCAAGCGTGCGGTGATCAGCCTGGAAACCCGTTCGACGGACAACGATGCCAGTCGGTTCGGTGAAGAAACCTTTCTGGTGTTGATGATCAGTCTGCTGTGCTGGCTGGGCGGGCGGCGCATTCCCATCGACCGCGCGGACTTCCGCCATTCGCGCCTGTCGCTGGGTGACGACCGCCTGCTTTGGGGCCCCAACCTGACCTTTGGTGCCGAGCGCACCGAAATCGAATTTGCCAGTCACTACTTGCGCCTGCCCGTGGCTCAGGACCTGGCGTCGCTGAAAGTGTTTCTGCGTACCGCGCCGCAATGGCTGGTGATTCGCTTCCGTAACCAGCACGGTTTGGCATCCCAGGTTCACCAGCGCTTGCGCGGCAGTCATTACAGCGAGTGGCCGACGTTGCAGGCCTTCGCCCTGGAACAGCACCTGAGCCCCAGCACCTTCCGCCGCAAACTGGAGCGTGAAGGCTGTTCCTATCAGGAGATCAAGGACGAAGTACGCCGTGGCGTGGCCTTTGAGCAACTGCGTCAGAGCGACGCGAGCATCAGCGATATCGCCGAGCAACTGGGATTCCAGGAGCCCAGCGCCTTCCACCGGGCATTCAAGAAGTGGACCGGGGAAAGCCCCGGGCGTTATCGGGCCCGTTATCAGGGAGAGCAGGGCGCAGAGGTCGCCAACCTTGAGGCATCGTGCGAGCCCTGAGCCATCAACTATCCACCCGCAGAACAATCTTGCCGATGTGATCCCCCGCTTCCATCCGGGCATGGGCCTGTGCCGCTTCCGTGAGCGAATAAACCCGGTCGATCATCGGCAGGCAGCGTCCGGCGCTCAGCACTGGCCATACGTGCTCGTGCAATTGTCGGGCGATGGCGGCTTTTTCTTCCCGGGTCCTCGAACGCAACAGGGAGCCGGTGATGACGGCGCGTTTGGCCATGATCGTCAGCAAGTCGACATCCCTGGCATGGGCGCCACCGAGGAAACCGAGCATCACCAGGCGACCTTCCATGGCCAGGGCGGCCACATTGTTGTTGAGGTACGAGCCGCCCATGATGTCGAGAATCACGTTGACGCCCTGGCCCGCGGTTTTTTCCGCGATGACCTGCACAAAATCCTGGTCGCGATAGTTGATCGCCTCGGCGCCCAATTCGCGGATCGCCGCGCATTTTTCTTCGCTGCCGGCGGTGGCGAACGCTTCGATGCCAAGTTCGCGGCATAACATCAGCGCAGTGGTGCCGATGCCGCTGGTGCCGCCGTGGATCAAGGCGCGCTGACCCTGTCGGGCAGCGCCAAGGCCGAACAGGTTGGCCCACACCGTGAAGAAGGTTTCCGGGAGGGCCGCCGCCTGCACCCAGTCCATGCCTTCGGGGATCGGCAGGGCCTGACTGGCCGGGACCACGCAGTATTGCGCGTACCCGCCGCCATTGGTCAGGGCGCAGACCTTGTCGCCCGGTGCAAACTCGCTGACGCCCGCGCCAATCGCCACCACTTCCCCGGCCACTTCCAGCCCCGGGTTCGGGTTCATGCCGGGCTTCATCGGGTACTGGCCGGCCCGTTGCAGCGCGTCCGGGCGATTGACCCCGGCGGCGTGCACGCGGATCAGAATCTCGCCGGCCCCTGCAACGGGCACGGGCACTTGGCGCGGTTGCAGGACTTCAGGACCACCGGGTTCGGTGATTTCGATCAGGGTCATGGTCTGCGGGAGTGTCATTTCAGTTACCTGTATTGAGTGTTAAGGATTCGGTCGAACGACTGAGCAGTCGACTGCCCAGTTCCAGCAACAGCGCTACAACGATGGCGCCGGTGGCAATCACGAACATCAAGGCATGATGGCCGCCATTGGCGTTGAACAGCGCCGAATAAGCGAACCCCGAGAGCGCCTGGAAAGTAGCGAACGACACCGTGGCGCGGCTCCAGGCAACCTGTTGCTGATGATGCCCGGGGATCAGCTCATGCACCCGCGCCAAGGCAAGCGGCACGATGCCTGGCGGGAAGGAGCCGAGGATCACCGCCAGTAAAGCCAGCGCCGCGAACGAACTGCTGATCGATAGAAGGCCGACCGCCAGCGCTTGCAGCACCAGCACGATGCGGATCCCCGTTTTCGCGCCCAGCCGGTCGGCCAGGAAGCCGTAGCTCACCGGCCCGACAATCGCGCCCAGGCCATACATCACCCAGATCAGTGCGCCGACATGTCCCCCGGCATTGAGCCCGCGGGCGACGTAATCCACCAGGAACACCATGGCCGGCACCAGCCCGGCCGCCATGAACGCGTATTGGGCGAACAACAGGTAAACGTTCGGGTCGGTGGGGGTGGGCGACGATGCATTCGACGGCGCTGCGGCGGCCGGGTGCGCAGTGGTTGGCCAGCCAAACCAACTGGCAGCGGTGAGGATCAGGGCCAGCAAGCCCAGGCCGAACCAGGTTTGCTGCAAGCCGAGACTCAGCAGCGGCGGCACGATCGTCCCCGACCCGGCAATACCGAGGCCGATACCCAGGAATATCGCGCCGCTGGCCAGGCCTTTGCGGGCCGCCGGAACCTGGGGCAATACGGTGGCCGCCACCAGCACCATGATCGCGCCACCGGCAATCCCCGACAGCAGGCGCCAGCCGAAGAACCAGCTCACCGACAACGGAAAGCCGCAGGCGAAGAACGCCAGGGTCACCGCCAGCATCATCAGGCGCAGGGCGGTCTTGTTCGAGGTCCGGCGTGCCAGCGGATGGCCGATCAGTGCACCGATCAGGTACCCAACCAGATTGGCGGCGCCGAGGTACACCACGTCGCTTGCGGAAAACCAGTGGGCCTGGATCAGCGAGGGAATCAACGGCGTGTAGGCGAAGCGCGCCAGGCCGATGCTGACCAGGCTGGCGCAGAGGCCGGCGAAGATCGGCAGCCAGATCGCACCGGGCGCCGGGGTAGGGTGAGGCGATGAACTGTGCATGTGCATTGTCCTGTAAAGTCACTCAGGCCTTCAGCATATCGAGGTTTTACGAAGCATTAATGCAGCGATTACGCGCTATGCTGATGCGTAAATGCATCGCCAGGAGAGCGTGATGAATTGGGATGACGCCCGGGTATTTCTCGCGGTTTGCCGGGAATCCACGTTGCGCGGGGCGGCGCGGGTGTTGGGAGTCGACCAGGCCACGGTCGGTCGGCGCATCACGGCACTGGAAAAGTCATTGAGTGCAACCTTGTTCCTGCGCACCTCCGAAGGTTATGCGCTGACGGCTGTCGGCGAAGCGGCACTCAAGGCGGTGGAGAAAATGGAGCATTCGGCGCTGGAACTGGAACGCCAGATCCAGGGCCTGGACGATCGCTTGACCGGCACGGTTCGCGTCAGCACCACCGACTCCCTGGCGATTGATTTCCTGATCCCGGCGATTGCCCGTCTGCATCGGCAACACCCGGATGTACGGGTGCAACTGGACGCCACCACGCAGATCCTCAGCCTGGCAAAACGCGAAGCGGACATCGCCGTACGCAACACCCGGCCGGAAAACCCTGACCTGATCGCCCGGCGCATCGCCCGCTGGCCGGTGGGGCTGTTTGCCTCGCATGCCTATGTCGATGCCCACGGCGTGCCGGAGCCGGGCTCGGCGTTCTCCGGGCATGACCTGGTGGTGTATCAACCGTACTTGCAGGGCAACAAGGACATGACGCTGGTCTCGGAACCGGTGGCGCGCGGGCGGATTGTCGCGAGCCTCAGTTCCAGCCTGCTGGTGCGTCGCTCGATTGCGGCGGGGATCGGGGTCGGGGAGATTCCGGTGTACATCGGGGAGAAAGAGGGGCTGGTCAGGCTGTGGCCGGAACGCTCGCGGCCGCTGCCCTATGACATCTGGCTGGTGACCCACGCGGACCTGCGGCATACGGCCAGGGTCCGGGCGGTGATCGATGAAATTGTCGCGGGGTTCGCCGGGACTGGCGAGTAATCCCAGGTGGCACAAATCCTGTGGGAGCGAGCTTGCTCGCGATGGCGGAGTGTCAGACGACATCACTGTTGAATGACACAACACATCGCGAGCAAGCTCGCTCCTACAGGGTTTTGTCATGGCATTTCCGGTAGTTCCTGTGGGCGCAGGTCAAAGACCAATACTTCAGCATCCACGCCGTTGCTCAAGGTCAGCGCCTGTTCATCACGAACCCGTACACCGTCGCCTTCCTGCAACAACACACCGTTGAGTTCGACGCTGCCCCGGGCCACGTGCACATAGGCGTAGCGGTTGGCGGCCAGCTCCAGCGTGGCGCTTTCCTTGCCGTCGATCAAGCCGGCATATACCCGTGCATCCTGACGCACCTTCAGCGAACCCTTGGCGCCGTCCGGCGAGATGATCAGTTGCAGGCGCCCGCGTTTCTTCTGGGTGCTGAAATGCTCTTGCTGATAACGCGGTTTGGCGCCGCTGACGTCGGGCACGATCCAGATTTGCAGGAAGTGCACCGCCCGCGTGCTGGAGTGGTTGAACTCACTGTGGGCCACGCCGCTGCCTGCGCTCATCAGTTGCACGTCGCCGGGGCGGATCACCGAACCGGTGCCCAGGGTGTCCTTGTGTTCCAGGGCACCTTCAAGCACATAGGAGAAAATCTCCATGTCGCGGTGCGGGTGTTGGCCGAAGCCCTTGCCAGCGGCGACGCGGTCGTCGTTGATCACCAACAGGTCGGAAAAACCCTGCTCTTTCGGGTTGCGATAGTTGGCGAAGGAAAAGGTATGGAACGACTTCAACCAGCCGTGATTGGCCAGGCCACGATCCGAGGCTTTGCGAAGAGTCAGCATGATGAAATCTCCTGTGGGGACGTGAATTCGTCCGAGTGAGGAGAAGGTTAATGGTTACTGAATGGTTCAATAAGTAGATGAAAATTGAAATACTGTCTCTATCAGGTTGACAGTTTGCAGGGGCGATTCAACTATTCTTTTCCGACCTTTGCGTCGTACTTGGCCATAATGCATAGCAAGAATCCTGTGGGAGCGTGAAGGCGTCGTGTCAGGCCACATAATGGTGAATGACACACTGCCTTCGCGAGCAAGCCCGCTCCCACAGGGATTGGTGTGCCGACCCTATTGATCCCAGTGAATTCCAATCCATGAAAACCGTGGCAATGGTGCTGTTTCCCGACTTTCTCCTGCTCGACATGGCCGGCCCTATGGAAGTGTTTTCCATCGCCAATCGATATCTGAAACCCGTCGATCACTATGTGCTGTCGACCATCGGCACCGAGCCCGGCGCACTGCGGGCGTCCAACGGGGTGAGCGTGCACGCTGACCGGCACATCGACCAGGCCTGCGAAGGTTTTGACTTGCTATTGGTGCCCGGCGGCCCCGGCGCCTACAACGAAAGGCATCCGCCATTGCTCGACTGGCTCAGGCACAACGTCGGCCGGTCCGCCGCTTATGGCTCGATCTGCACCGGGGCGTTCGTGTTGGGCCATGCGGGTTTGCTCGACGGCTATCGCGTCACCACCCACTGGCACTACACCGAGCGGCTGATCAAGGGCTTTCCGAAGGCGACCGTCGAGACCGATCAGATCTTCGTCCAGGACCGCAACCTGATCACGTCTGGTGGCGTCACCGCCGGGATCGACCTGGCTTTGTCGGTGGTGGCCCAGGACCATGGCAAGAAAGTCGCCCAGGACGTGGCCAAGGTGTTGCTGGTGGTCATGAAGCGCCAGGGCGGGCAGGCGCAGTTCAGCCCGTTGATGGCGGCGGTGGCCCCCCACGAAACGGCGATTACCCGGGTGCAGAACCATGTGCTTGATCACCTCGATGAAACCTACAGCATCGAGCGCATGGCCGGCCTGGCCAACATGAGCCCGCGGCATTTCGCCAGGGTGTTCGCCCGGGAGGTGAACATGACGCCGATGGAGTTTCTGCAAAGCGCACGCATCGATTGCGCCAGGAATCTGCTGGAAACCACCGAGTTGCCACTCAAGACCGTGGCCTTCAAAAGCGGCTTTGGCAGTGTGCGACACATGCGTTTTCTGTTCGGTGAAAAGCTTGGCCTGACCCCGACCCAATACCGCGAGCAGTTCAGCTAGCGCGCATGTCCGTCATGCGCACCGCAATGGCCGTGACGCTCCCCCCGTGGCAGTTGTACCGTCACCGAGGCCTGCCAAGATACCGCTGAACGCATTGCAAGGAAGGTGCGGAGCCTGGATGGACTCACGTGCCAGATCAGGTTTCCAGAGGGTGACAGCGCATGAACAGCCTCAGAGATTTGAACAGCGAAGCGGTGCTGCAATTCGGACCCTACGCTTTCCACCTCAGTCAGCGACTGGTGCTGGAGGGCGATCGCCCGCTGCGCCTGGGCGGCCGCGCTCTTGACGTGTTGCAGGTGCTGGTCGAGCACGCAGGCTCGGTGGTCAGCAAGGAAGAGTTGATTGCGCAGGTCTGGCCGCGCTCCGTGGTCGAAGAGATCAACCTGCGCGTGCACATTGCCGCCTTGCGCCGAGCCTTGGGCGACGGGCAGAACGGCCAGTGCTACATCGTCAACATTCCCCAGCGCGGCTACAGTTTTGTCGCCCCGGTACAGCATTCGCCGCAACCCGTAGCGTTCCCGGGCGAGACCGTAAAAAAGCCTCTGCACAACCTGCCGGCGCGGCTCACGCCGATCACCGGGCGCGATGCAATTGTCGGCAGCCTGGTGCGGCAGTTGCCGGTGCGCCGATTCATGACCCTGGTCGGGCCTTGCGGTATCGGCAAGACCACCGTGGCGCTGCGCGTGGCCGAGCTGTTGTTGCAGCACTATCGGCATGGCGTGTGGCTGGTGGACCTGGCGGCGATCGATGACCCGGCGCAAGTGACCGATCACCTCACACGAACCCTTGGGCTGGAGGTCGGCACCACGCTGGAGACGCTGGCGCAGCGGCATGCCTTGGTGGTCCTGGACAACTGCGAACACCTGCTCGAACGCTGCCGGACGTTGATCGAAACGCTGCTGGCTTCGCTGCCGCGGCTGTCGATCCTCGCCACCAGCCGCGAGCCGCTCAAGGCATCGGGCGAAACCGTATTGCGTCTGCCACCGCTGGCGGTGCCGCCGGCGTCAGCGCTGCGCAGTGTTGCCGAGGTCATGGGCTATTCCGCTGTGCAATTGTTCGTCAGCCGTGCCCGAACTCGTCAACAAGGGTTCACCCTGCGCGAGCAAGACCTCAAGACCGTACGGGAAATCTGCCGGCGCCTCGACGGCCTGCCCCTGGCGATTGAATTGGCGGCGGCGCAAATCGATGCGCTGGCGCTGGTGGGGTTGCAAGCGCAACTCGATAACTGTTTTCAGTTGCTGTCCCAGGGCCGCCGCACGGCCGTGCCCCGGCACCAGACGCTCAAGGCTGCGCTGGACTGGAGCTACGAACGGTTGAATCCGCTGGAACAATCCGTGTTGCAGCAACTGGCGGTGTTCAAGATGGCCTTCACCCAAGACGCCGCGATAGGCGTGATCAGTTGCGACGCGTTGCCGGTCGCCGAGCTGATCGAGGTGCTGGACAACCTCACACTCAAATCACTGCTGTCCCAGGAGCAGGGCGGTGGTGTGACCCGTTACCGCTTCCTCAACACCACCCGCACCTATGCGCTGGAGAAACTCGAACTCAGTGGCGAATTGCGCACCCTTGAAACCCGTTATGCCGGTTACGTCAGTCAAACGTGCCGGCCTTCAGGTGGGCAGGTGACATTGCAACTCGTCGAGTAGCCGGCGAACGGTCATCAAGTCGGGCGTGGCGAAACCTTCGGTGTAGCGCTGGTAGATCGGGGCCAGCAGGTCATACGCCCTTTGGCTGTGGCCCTGACGCTTCCACAGTTGCGCCAGCGAGGTGGCGCTACGCAGTTCCCAGGCCAGGGCACCCTGGGCCTTTGCCACGTTGAGTGCCTTGAGCAATACCGTTTCGGCCGTCGCGGCTTTTAACGGGCAATCGGTTGCCAGCAACGTCTCGGCCCTGGCCCGCAGAATCTCAGCCGTGCTCCAGTCCGAAACGTCGCTTTGCGCACGCTCGAGCAGTTCATCATCGACACAGGTTGAATCCAGCGTGACCATGATGTCCTTGATCAAACCGACACATTGGCGGTCGGTTGGCCGAACATCGGTGCCGCCGATCACCTGCGCGTAGTGTTGCGCCCAGTGATAGAACAGTGGAACCGAGTGTTTCTGCGACTGTTCCAGCAGCAAGCGCAGGAGTTCGCGGGCGCTGCGGGTGTCGCCGTTGTAGTGGGCGATCAGGCAGCCGGCGAGCGCCAGGGTGTAGCAGATCGACGTGCCGTGGTTGATTTGCAGCGCGATGTCCAGCGCCTGCCGGGCTGCGCGCCAGGCCTGTTCCGGTTGGCCTTGCAGCCAGAGGATGCGCGCGTGGATGGTTAGCGCCGCGACGCTCTGGTCGTACTGCACACCAAAGCCATGGGTGAAACGGTTGAGATGACCACTGTGGGCCATGCGTTGCAGCACCTGTTCGGCATGCTCCCCAGCCTGTCGCTGGTCGCCGCAGAAATGCAGGGCGAGCACCCGCAATCGATGCATGCTCAGGGACATCAGGGCGTCGTCATGCAGCCCCAGTCGATCGAATTGCCGGCTCTGTTCCAAGGCCATCTGGTAATGGCCGCAGCTGAGATTGACTGCCAGGTGCCCGGAAATCGCCCGCAACTGACCGGCCACATCGTTGAGTTGGCTGGCCAGGGCTCTGGCGCTGACAAAAGCGCCAATGGTTTCAGTGCTGGCGCCTTGAGCGTGGTAACAGGCACTGCCCAGGGCCAGCTTGAGGGCCATCTGCAAGCGCGGGCAAGGTTCGGCAGACTGCTCGAGCAAGGCCAGAGCCTTGCGCACATAACCGCCGTGTTCCTTGAGCAGTGACAGCTCCTGCCACAGGGGCGTGGACGTCGCGGCCAGGCGTATCGCCAGTGCCTGTGGCCCTTGCGCGTGCAACCCCCAATCGAGGGCCGCGCGGATGTCCTCCAGGGCCCGGCCATAGCGCTCGAGCCACAAGCCGGTCGGGGTTTTCTCCCAGTCGTCCTGCGCTTGTTGCATCAGCGCCAGGCAACGCTCGGCATGCCGCTCCCGAGTGCCGGGCAGGTCGGTGGTTTGCGCGAGTTTTTCCAGGGCATAGCTGCGGGTGGTATCGAGCAGGCGGTAGTAAACATCCTCGTCGCCCACCTCCACGTTCAACAGGGACTTGGCAACCAGTTGCGTGATCGAGCCGAACACCCCGCGGGGTTCGATGTGTTCGCCGACAATCACCGCCGCTGCCGACGCCAGGGTGAAGCCGCCGCGAAACACACTCAGTCGGCGCAGGCAGGTCTTTTCGCAGGCGTTGAGCAGCTCGAAGCTCCAGTCCAGTGTCGCGCGCAGGGTCTGATGGCGTGCCAGGGGTGTCTGGCAGGGCTGGGTCAACACCCGGAAGCTGCTTTGCAGGTGCGCCAGCAAGCCGGGCAACCCGAAGTTGCCCACTTGCGCCGCCGCCAGTTCGATGGCCAGTGGAATGCCGTCCAGTCGGTGGCAGATGTCGATCAACAGCGGCAGCTCATCGTCCGTCAGTTCAAAACTGTCATGGCTGGCCATGGCCCGTTCGACGAACAGTTGCAGGGCGGAAAAGGTCATGGCCTGGGCGCGGTCGAGGACGGCGATGGGCGGCGGGCAGTCGAGTGATTCCAGGCGCTGGACGAATTCCCCTTCGGCCCGCAGGCTCTCGCGGCTGGTGGCGAGAATGTGCACGTGCGGCGCACTGCGCAGAATGTTTTCGCAGAGCTGGGCGATGGCATCGACCAGGTGTTCGCAGTTGTCGATGACCAACAGCATTTGCCTGTCGCGCAGACAGTCGGCAAGACCGCTCAGGGGCTGGTCGTCGTGCAGGGCCAGTTCGAGCAAGGTCGCCAGGTGACCGTCGATCATCAGCGGGCAGTTGATCGGGGCCAGGTCCAGCAGGCGAATGCCGTCCCGGTAGAGACCGATCATTTGTTCGGCGACCCGCAAAGCCACGGTGGTCTTGCCGATGCCGCCGGGGCCGACGAGGGTGATGAAGCGCTGGCGTGGCAGTTGCACCACCAGATTGTCGACCAGCGTCCGCCGGCCGATCATGCGTGTATGGCGCACCGGCAGGTTATGCCGGCTCGGCGTGCAAGCCACGGGCGCTGGCGGTTGCTCGGCCTGCTCCAGTGAGTGCGGTGCGACGAAGCTGTACCCGCGCTGGGCCACGGTGACGATGTAGCGCTGGCCGGCCTGGCCGTCGCCGAGCGCCTTGCGCAATGCGGCCATGTGCACCCGCAGGTTGATGTCTTCGACCACGCTGTCGGGCCAGACCCGGGCGATCAGTTGTTGCTTGCTGACCACGTTGCCGGCGTGCTCAAGCAGGATCAACAGGATGTCCATGGCGCGCCGACCCAAGCGCAAAGGCTGGTCGGCCTCCATCACCAGGCGTTGTCCGGGGTAGACCCGGTAGGGGCCGAAATGCACAGCCTGTTCGGGGGAAAGGGTCAACGAGTCGCTCCTGCTGCATCCGTCTAGTACGCGGTTTCCGAGCATATTCCTCAGGTTTTCTACGTAGCGCAATGCGCCGCCTGGGTGACTGAAGGGGCAGGCATTGACTCTAGCGTATCGGCCAGCGGCTGTCGGTCCCGAAAACATTGGGTGCGACAGATGGACAGGACATGCCGGGGCTTTTTGCGCGCCAGGGAAAATTAACAACGTTTAACTCGTCGCGCGTCCGGTCTACGCCAAAACTCGCTCCTACAAGAGGACTCAACTCATCGCAAGGACAGAGCAATGAGCAACGTGGTGGTGGTCTATCACAGTGGCTACGGGCACACCCGGGTCATGGCCGAAGCCGTGGCTACGGGCGTGGAACGGCACCTGGGCAGCACCTGCCAGTTGATCCCGGTCGAGGAAGTGGACGAGCACTGGGAGCGGCTGCACAACGCCGACGCCATCATCTTCGGCGCGCCGACCTACATGGGCAGTGCCTCGGCGGCCTTCAAGGCGTTCATGGAGGCCACGGCGGCGTTCTACCTGGCCCAACCCTGGCGCGACAAACTCGCGGCGGGCTTCACCAATTCCGGCTGCCTGTGCGGCGACAAGCTCAACACCTTGCTGCAGATCGCGGTGTTCGCCGCCCAGCACTCGATGATCTGGGTCGGCCTCGATCTGCTGCCGGCACGCTCCAGCACCGGCGCGTTCAACGGCCAACTCAATCGCCTGGGCAGCTCACTGGGCGCCATGGCCCAGTCGAATGTCGAGCAATCCCCCGACGATGCACCACCCCCCGAGGATCGCTGCACCGCCGCCCACCTGGGCGAGCGGGTGGCGCGCCTGGCCGATCGCCTGAAGCCATTACCGAATTGATTCACCCCCAACCCTCGTTAAGGAGACATCACCCATGAGCACCTTCACTACCCGCGACGGCGTCGAGATCTACTACAAGGACTGGGGCACCGGTCAGCCGGTTGTCTTCAGCCACGGCTGGCCGCTGAACGCCGACAGCTGGGAATCGCAGATGATCTTCCTGGCCTCCAAGGGCTACCGGGTCATCGCCCACGACCGTCGCGGTCATGGGCGCTCCAGCCAGCCGTGGTCGGGCAATGACATGGACCATTACGCCGACGATCTGGCGCAGTTGATCGAACTGCTCGATCTGCAAAACGCCGTGCTGTTCGGCTTCTCCACCGGCGGTGGCGAAGTGGCGCGTTACATCGGTCGTCACGGCACCGGGCGCGTGGCCAAGGCCGGGCTGATTTCCGCAGTGCCGCCGCAGATGCTCAAGACCGAAGCCAACCCCGGCGGCCTGCCGCTGGAAGTGTTCGACGGCATCCGCCAGGCCTCGCTGGCCGACCGTTCGCAGCTGTACATCGACCTCGCCAGCGGCCAGTTCTTCGGCTTCAACAAACCCGATGCGAAACCGTCCCAGGGCATGATCGACTGGTTCTGGATGCAGGGCATGATGGCCGGTCACAAGAACGCCTATGACTGCATCAAGGCATTCTCGGAAACCGACTTCACCGAAGACCTGAAGAAGTTCGACGTGCCGACCCTGGTGGTGCATGGCGACGCGGATCAGGTCGTGCCATACGAAGCGGCGGGCGTCTCCTCCGCCAAACTGGTGAAGGGTTCGACGCTGAAGATTTACCCGGGCGCCCCTCACGGTTTGACGGACACCCACAAGGACCAGCTCAACGCCGACCTGCTGGCGTTCTTGAAAGGTTAAAAAGCCGGATCAAAAGATCGCAGGCTTCGCCAGCTCCTACACGCTAGCGTGCATGCCCGCAGGCGCTGGCGAAGGCTGCGATCTTTTGCTTTTAAGGCCATGCACCACTTGGCAGCGCCAGGCAAACGGATTGATGCCTTCGCTGCGGGTGAAGATATGGCAGAAGTGCGCCTGATCGCAGAAGCCGCATTCGAGGCTGATCTGCGTGAGGCTCAGGCCGGTGTACTGGATCAATTGCTTGGCCAGGGCAATGCGCTGCTGGCGAATCCAGTCCTGTGGCGAGAGGCCGGTGCTGCACTTGAACGCACGAGAGAAATGACTGCGCGAGAGGGCGCAAGCCTGTGCCAGTTCAGTGACTTCCAGGCTGTCGCCCAGACGCTCGAGGATCAGTTGTTTAACCAGTTTTTCGCGTTGCGGGCTGAGGCCGCCGGTGTGGGCCTTGCGAGGTTCGCTGGCAGTGGTGTGCTGTGGGTAAGCCATGGCCATTGTCCGGTCGGGGAGGAAAAGCGCTGGCGCCCGGTTCGAGCGATCAGCACCGTTACTCTGGAAAAAACAGTTCTGCGCTGAGGGCTTCATTGTTGGAGGCGCCCGCTGCGGCTGACGAGTTAAACGTTGTTAATTCCATGCCCGAGGGTGTTAACACAGCACATCGCTGCAAGTGCGGGCAGCGTCGATTGGCACAAGATGCGCACAATGGAGCGGGCTATAACGGACCGCCGCGTGGCCTGGAAAGGTAATTAGATGAAATGGACATTGCAGGGAACGCTCGGCGCCATCGGCCTGGTTCTGATCTCCGCTGGCGCACAGGCCCAGGCGCCCGCGCAGGTGGGCACGCAAGTACCCGGATACTTCCGCCTGGCGCTGGGGGATTACGAAGTGACGGCGCTGTTCGACGGCTACAACGATCTGTCGCCCAAGCTGCTGCAAGGCATGAACCAGGGGCAGATCCGCGCTCTGCTGGCCCGTCGTTCGATTGAAACCCCAGGTGTGCAGACCGCCTTCAACGCTTTTCTGGTCAACACCGGTAAACAGCTGATCCTGATCGACACCGGGGCAGGGCAGTGCATCGGTCCTACCGCCGGCCAGTTGCCGGCCAACCTGCAGGCGGCCGGCTACAAACCGGAGCAGGTGGACGCCATCCTGATCACCCACCTGCACCTGGATCACGTCTGCGGTCTGGTGGACGGCCAACAGCAACCGCTGTTCGCCAACGCCACGGTGTATGCCGCCAAGGCCGAGGCCGACTACTGGCTCGATCCGCAGGCATTGGCCAAGGCGCCGGAAGCGGCCAAGGGCTTCTTCAAGGTGGCCCAGGACTCCACCGCGCCTTACGTTGCCGCTGGCCGTTTCAAGACCTTCACCCCCGGCCAGTCACCGTTGCCGGGTGTGGTCGAGGCGCAACTGGAAGCCGGGCACACGCCGGGGAGCACCACGTACCGTTTCACGTCTCAAGGGCAAAGCATCCTGTTCATGGGCGACCTGGTGCACAACCTCGCCGTGCAGTTCTTGCACCCTGAGGTGTCGATCGGTTTCGACGTCGACAGCCAGCATGCGATCAAAAGCCGCAACCAGGTGTTCAGTGCCGCTGCCGCCAGCAAGACCTGGGTGACGGCGGCGCACCTGCCATTCCCCGGCATCGGTCACATCACCGCCGAAGGCAAGCATTTCCAGTGGGTGCCGGTGGAGTACGGGCCGTACAAACGAGCGGCAAACGTGCCGTTGATCGAGTAAAGTCGGCAGCTCTCGCGCCTGGCCGACCACACAAGGAACCCGAGCCTATGAACCGTAACGATCTGCGTCGCGTCGACATGAACCTGCTGGTGATTTTCGAAGCCCTGATGTTCGAAAAGAACCTGACCCGCGTCGCGGAAAAACTGTTCATGGGCCAACCGGCGGTGAGCGCCGCGCTGGGGCGTCTGCGCGATCTGTTCGACGACCCGTTGCTGTTGCGCAACGGTCGCGGCATGGAACCGACGGCGCGGGCGCTGGCGATTCTCAAGGAACTGCAACCGGCGATGGACACCATTTCCGGCGCGGTCAGCCGGGCCAAGGAATTCGATCCGGCGACCAGTTGCGATGTGTTCCGTATCGGGCTGTCGGACGATGCCGAGTTCGGTTTGTTTCCGCCGTTGCTGCGTCAGTTGCAAGAGGAAGCGCCGGGCATCGTCGTGGTCGTGCGGCGGGCCAATTACCTGTTGATGCCGACGCTGCTGGCCTCGGGGGAAATCTCGGTGGGCGTGAGTTACACCACGGATCTGCCGGCCAATGCCAAGCGCAAGAAGCTGCGCGATATTCCCTGCAAGGTGCTGCGCGGCGACACCCGGCCGGGGACGTTGACCCTGGATGAGTACTGCGAGCGGCCCCATGCGATGGTGTCGTTCTCGGGGGACTTGAGCGGCAATATCGATCTGGATCTGGCGAAGGTCGGGCGTTGTCGTCGTGTGGTGCTGGGGGTGCCGCAGTTCAGTGGGTTGCGGGCGTTGCTCGCTGGTACCGAGATGATTGCCACTGTGCCGGATTATGCGGCGTGTGCGTTGGTCGAGGGGTGTGGGTTGCGGGCTGAGGATCCGCCGTTCGAGATTGAGGCGGCGCAGTTGTCGATGGCCTGGAGCGGGGTGCATGACAATGATCCGGCGGAGCGGTGGTTGCGGTCGCGGATCGGTCAGTTCATGTCTTTGGCTTTGGATGTTTCCTCCTGACTGAGTACATATCCATTTCTTCGGTAACGGCGACTTATGGTTTCGCCCTTACGGCCAGCCCTTTCAAGGTCTTCGTTTAAACTCCCCCCAAAACTCCAGTCAGGGTGACGAAAACGATGTGGGCAGAAGTTCTAGCGCGGTTTGAAAAAAAGACACCGGCCAGTGTCATGACTAAATTGATACTGGAGCAGGCTGTTCCTGCCGAATGGGTTGATCAGGTGTTTGAAGAACACCGTCAACGCCAATACCCGCGTGAGCTTTTGTTTTCGACCATCGTTGAGCTGATGTCCCTTGTTTCATTAGGTTTGCGCCCTTCTTTGCATGCCGCTGCCCGGCAAATGGAGGGGCTACCGGTTACCTTGGCGGCGCTCTATGACAAGGTCAGCCGCACAGAGCCCGCGTTGCTGCGGGCGTTGGTTACAGGAAGCGCCGAGCGCTTGGCTCCGACGATAAAAGAGTTGGGCTGTTCAGCCATTTTGCCCGGCTGGCAGCTGCGCATCGTTGACGGCAATCACCTGCCATCTACCGAAAAACGCTTGGGGGCCTTGCGGCGTGAGCGAGGTGCGGCGCGACCAGGGTTTTCAGTAGTGGTCTACGACCCGGACCGGGATCAGATTGTCGACTTGCAGCCATGCGAGGATGCCTACGCGAGTGAGCGCGTCAGCGTGCTGCCGTTGTTGGCCTGCGCCACTAAGGGCCAGCTGTGGATGGCTGATCGGTTGTACTGCACGCTGCCCGTCATGCAAGCCTGCGAGGAAGCGGGCGCTTCTTTCATTATTCGCCAGCAAAGCAAGCATCCACGGTTGATTGAGGAAGGCGGCTGGCAAGAATCTGTGGCCATCGAATCCGGAACGGTGCGCGAGCAAATCATCGAACTCAAAGGTGGTCACCGCTGGCGCCGAGTTGAACTGAACCTACAGACACCTACTGACTCAGGCGACACTGTGATGTGGTTCTGGAGCAACTTGCCAGACACCGTCAGCGCCGGGCAGATCGCCGAGTTATACCGTCGTCGCTGGAGTATCGAAGGGATGTTCCAGCGCCTGGAATCGGTGCTGGACAGTGAAATCGAAAGCCTTGGCGCTCCGCGGGCGGCGTTGCTGGGTTTTGCTTCAGCGATCTTGGCCTACAACGTCCTGGCAGTGCTCAAACGCAGCGTGGAGCAGGCTCATCGCGAGACATTGCCCGAAGGCTGGGAAGCTTCGATCTTCCATCTGACGGTACAAGTACGCAGCGGTTATGAGGGCATGCAGATCGCGTTGCCCTCGGACTATCTATCACTCCAAACGACCTCGGAAACGCTGGCGGAGCGTCTGTTGGCGCTGGCCAGGAACATCAAGCCCAAACAGGTCGCCAAAAGCATACGTGGTCCCAAAATCGCCAAACCCAAGGAGTGGCTGGACGGCAAAGCTGCGCATGCTCATGTGTCGACCGACCGGGTGCTCAAAGCCCATAAAGGGAAAACACCTTGAAAGGGCTGGCCCTTACGGCGAGTCCCTTTGGCAAACGCCCCAAAGGAACCAAAGGTCTCGCCCCTTACGTACGGCCCCTCGCTTAGGCTCGGCGTTCCTTCGCTGCGGCATTCATCCGGGGGCATTGCCCTCCGGTCGGCTTCGCTTCGACCTACATGCAATGAGTTCGACTGCGTCGAACGGCGCTGCGCGCCAATCCCCGGATGAACACCTCCACTCAGCCTGCCGAGGGGGCGGGTGGATCAAGATCAAGAGCTGCAGGCGAGCTAACGCTCGGCCTGATGAGTGGTGAGAAGCGACGGGGTGGTCTGTTCTGCTGTGCTTTTGCTTTTCTGTGGGAGCGAGCTTGCTCGCGATGGCGGCCTGCCAGCCGACCAGTTTCTTTCGAATGTACCCAGCCCAACTGTAGGAGCGAGCCTGCTCGCGATAGCGGTGTATCAGTCAACACCAGTGCCGTATGTGATGCCGCCTTCGCGAGCAAGCTCGCACACAGGGAATATGCAGTGTTCTGGCAGCCCTGTTTAAAAGCCGTCAGCCTCTATTCCTGAAAGCCACACTGCCTTGCGTCGTTGCCTACAACTACGCCAGAATCCGCCGGCTTGTGCGTCTTGACCCTGATCTCTAACGTTCTCCGCGTCGCTGCCCATTCAGCGATCGGGTTTAGCAGCTCGGTAAATTTCAAGGCTCGCCAGTGTCACCTCAAGATCATTTCGGTCTGCAATTTGGTGGCTGTGCGTGGGGCACTTCGGTGCGCCGGGTTCCTTGATCCCTGGTCTGCTAACCCGCGTACAGCCGCCACCCGATTCGTTTAGCAGCGACCTGTGGCGGCTCCATTGATCAAGGAGCTTGACCATGTTCAAACCAACCCCCAATCCCCCGCAATCCGAAGACGTTTCCCCCTACGATTCGCTCGACTCCAAAAAGCTCCACGAGGCCGCCGACCGCGCACTGGATCACTACCTGAACCCCGCAAAAGATCCGGCTCCATCGCACAATCCCAGCACGATGTTTGTCATCGCCCCCGGCATCAACACTGAAACGCTTTTGGCCCACGCCTGCGAATCCCTGGCCTCGGCCAGCATCATGGCCAGTGACCTTGCGGGATTTCTGGAAAGTCCTCATCGCAATTCACTGCTGGGCATTGCGCAGATCATCATGCTTGGTGAGCTGGCGGTGAACCGGGCGCTGGATAATCTCGACCCGCAAGGCTAACCACTGATCCCTGTGGCGAGGGGGCTTGCCCCCGTTGGGCAGCGAAGCGGCCCCAAAACCAGCAACCGTGATGCTTCAGGCATACCGTGTTAACCGGTTTACGACTGCTGCGCAGCCGAGCGGGGGCAAGCCCCCTCGCCACAGGGGACTGCGCTTTGCAGGCGAGTTGCGCGTCTTTGTCGCACTCGAAAACAGAGCACGTACATTCAATTTTTCCTCCCCCCGTCCCGGCACTATCGAATCCAGTCCCGGCGCATCGACGCCGGTGGTTTTTCATTTGTGCGGGTAGGCCATGGACGCTTTGCGACGCGATGATCGGGCGCAAGACTGGGGGTTGCTGTTCCTGCGGGTCAGCGGCGGGTTGTTCCTGTTGTGGGTGCACGGTTTGCCCAAGCTGCTTCACTACAGTGCCGAACTGCAAAACATCGAAGACCCATTCCACCTGGGCGCAAACCTGACGCTGCTGCTGGCGATTTTCGCCGAGGTGGTGTGTCCGCTGCTGATCGTCGCCGGGTTGCTGGCGCGTCTGGCATGTTTGCCTATTCTGTTTCTGCTGTGGGTGTCGATGTTGATCGTGCACCCGCAGTGGACGCTCTTCGAAGGCCAGTTCGGCTGGCTGTTGTTGATCGTGTTCACCAGCATTCTCATCGCCGGGCCGGGACGGCTGGCGCTCAATGTCCGTTTTGCCGGAGCCTTGCGTTATGTCTGATCTCAATCGCCGTGAGCCGGTAAGTCCCGGGCCTGATGAGGTGGTGACCCTGATCGTCAAGCACCGGGTCAAGGCCGGTTTCGAAGTGCCTTATGAAGCCTGGCTGCGCAACATCGTCAAGGTGGCCTCGCAGAACGTCGGGCATTTAGGCGTGGATGTGGTGCGTGGCAAGAGCGCCGGCCTCGACACCTACACCAGTGTGCTGCGCTTTTGCTCGACCGAGGCGATGCAGCGCTGGCTCGATTCTCCGAAACGCCAGGAATTGGTCGACGAAGCCGCGCCGATGCTGGCCGATGGCGACCAGACCGAGGTCAATCCGGTCAACGAGTTCTGGTTCTCGCCCCAGGCCGAGGCTGGTACGCCACCGCCGCGCTGGAAGCAGGCGGTGGTGACGCTGCTGGTGATCCTGCCGCACACCTTGCTGGTGCCGCTGCTCTGGGGGCCACTGCTACGGCTCAACGCCTTGCTCTCCAATTACGTGGTGGCCACGTTCCTGATCACCCTGACCATCGTGCTGTCGGTGGTTTACATCTTCATGCCCATGGCGACGCGCCTGTTCGCGCCCTGGCTGTCTCCCGCTACTTTGCACGAGGAACCGTGATGAACGCCGATCTGATTCTGTTCAATGGTCAATTCCATACCGTCGACCGCGAAAACCCGCACGCCAGCGCCGTGGCGATCAGCGATGGGCGTTTTGTCGCGGTCGGCAGCGATGCCGAGGCCATGGCCCTGCGCGGTTCAGGCACGCAAGTGATCGACCTCAAGGGTCGCTGCGTGATCCCCGGGCTCAACGACTCGCACCTGCACCTGATCCGTGGTGGCTTGAACTACAACCTGGAACTGCGCTGGGAAGGCGTGCCGTCCCTGGCCGATGCCTTGCGCATGCTCAAGGATCAGGCCGACCGCACGCCGACGCCACAGTGGGTGCGGGTGGTCGGTGGCTGGAACGAATTCCAGTTCGCCGAAAAGCGCATGCCGACCCTGGCAGAGCTCAACCAGGCGGCACCGGACACGCCAGTGTTCGTGCTGCACCTGTACGACCGCGCCTTGCTCAACCGCGCCGCGTTGCGCGTCGCCGGTTACACCCGCGACACGCCGAACCCGCCGGGTGGCGAGATCGTGCGTGACGCCAATGGCGAGCCGACCGGCATGCTGGTGGCGCGGCCCAACGCGATGATTCTGTACTCGACCCTGGCCAAGGGGCCGAAGCTGCCGCTGGAGTATCAGGTCAACTCGACCCGTCAGTTCATGCGCGAACTCAATCGCCTGGGCCTGACCAGCGCCATCGATGCCGGCGGCGGTTTCCAGAATTACCCGGATGATTACCAGGTGATCGAGCAGTTGGCGAAGGACGGGCAACTCACCGTGCGCATCGCCTACAACCTGTTCACCCAGAAGCCCAAGGACGAGTTGACCGACTTCAAGAACTGGACCAGCAGCGTGAAGCTGCACCAGGGCGACGATTACCTGCGGCACAACGGCGCCGGGGAAATGCTGGTGTTCTCGGCGGCGGACTTCGAAGACTTCCTCGAACCGCGCCCGGACCTGCCGCAAACCATGGAAGCCGAACTGGAGCCGGTGGTGCGCCACCTCGTCGAGCAACGCTGGCCGTTCCGTTTGCACGCCACCTACAACGAATCCATCAGCCGCATGCTCGACGTGTTCGAGAAGGTCAACCGCGACATTCCGTTCAACGGCTTGCCGTGGTTCTTCGACCATGCCGAAACCATCACCCCACAGAACATCGAGCGGGTGAGGGCGCTGGGTGGCGGCATTGCGATTCAGGATCGCATGGCGTTCCAGGGTGAATATTTCGTCGAGCGTTACGGCGCGAAAGCGGCCGAAGCCACGCCGCCGATCAAGCGCATGCTGGCCGAAGGTGTGCCGGTGGGCGCCGGTACCGACGCGACGCGGGTGTCGAGCTACAACCCATGGACCTCGCTGTACTGGATGGTCAGCGGCCGCACCGTCGGCGGCATGGAGTTGCACGCCGAAGGCCTTTCACGCCTGACGGCGCTGGAACTGTTCACCCACGGCAGCGCCTGGTTCTCGTCGGAGCAAGGCAAGAAGGGCCAGATCAAGGTCGGGCAATTGGCCGACGTCGCCGCCCTCAGCGCGGATTTCTTCAGCGTCGATGAAGAGGCGATCAAGTGGATCGAGTCGGTGCTGACCGTGGTCGGCGGCAAAGTGGTGTACGGCGCCGGTGACTTCCAGAAGCTCGGGCCGGCCAGCGTGCCGGTGCTGCCGGACTGGTCGCCGGTGGTGAAGGTGCCGGGCCACTGGCGCCCGACGTCGCCGATGCAGGTCCAGGTTCACCATTGCAGCGGCCCATGTGCGGTGCATTCCCACAGTCATGAACGGGCGCGCCTGTCGAACGCGCCGGTCAGCGATTTCGCCGGTTTCTGGGGCGCCTTTGGCTGCTCGTGTTTTGCCTTCTGACCCATTTAAAAAAACGCCGGCCCATCAGGTCGGCGTTGACTGCGACAACCATCCACCAAGGAGTTTCCAATGAGCAACGTTCCGTACAAACGCCTGAACAAAGACGATGCCGTGGTATTGCTGGTCGACCATCAGACCGGTCTGATCTCGCTGGTACAGGATTTCTCGCCCAACGAGTTCAAGAACAACGTGCTGGCGCTGGGCGACATCGCCAAGTTCTTCAAGCTGCCGACCATCCTCACCACCAGTTTCGACAGCGGTCCTAACGGCCCGATCGTGCCGGAACTCAAGGCGCAGTTCCCGGACGCGCCGTTCATTGCACGCCCGGGCCAGATCAACGCCTGGGACAACGAAGACTTCGTCAAGGCGATCAAGGCTACCGGTCGCAAGCAACTGATCATCGCCGGTGTGGTGACCGACGTGTGCGTGGCATTCCCGACCCTGTCGGCCATTGCCGAAGGCTTTGAGGTGTTTGTGGTGACCGACGCTTCCGGCACCTTCAACACCACCGTGCAACAAGCGGCCTGGGCACGCATGTCGGCCGCCGGTGCGCACCTGCTGAACTGGTTCTCCGTGGCCTGCGAGCTGCAAGGCGACTGGCGCAACGACATGGAAGGCCTGGCCAACCTGCTGTCCGAGCGTCTGCCGAACTATCGCAACCTGATCAACAGCTACATGAAATTTACTGCGAAGTAATGGTTGTGGCTGCTGGCTTTGGCCAGCAGCCTTTAAAAGATCGCAGCCTTCGGCAGCTCCTACTTCGGAATGTGTTTCCCTGTAGGAGCTGCCGAAGGCTGCGATCTTTTTCTTTCAACGCTTTTGCAACCAACTCAAAAACCCACCTTTCCTGACCGCCACCGGCTTGGCCATCAACGCCATCCGGCTGTTCTGCTGGCGCACCGCTTGCAGCTTGTTCAAGGCCCGGTCGACTTCCCGTCGTTGCGTCATGCAACTGCGGGTCAGGGATTTGTCGAGCCGGTAGATGATGCTTGAGGTCATGGCGGTGAACCGTGCCTGGGATGGCGTATCGGCGAGGATGCTCTGTTCGCCCATGACTTCGCTCGGCCCCATGCGCCCGGCTTCGATCTGAGTGCTGCCGTCGGGGACGGTGGCGCTGACCACGCCGGTTGCGATGACGAACAGGCTGTCCGGCACTTCATCCAGATCCAGCACCACATCACCGGCCGCGTATTGCTGCGCCACCATGTTCTGGGCCAGGCGATCACGTTCCTCGGCGCTCAGGGAGCGGAAGATTTTCACTTCATCGAGCAAGGCCCGTGCGCGGGTCGACGGTTCGATCACGCCATCGGGTTGCCGGGAAATGCCTGCCGCTTCGAGGTGCCGATGGGCCAGGTCGAACAGTTGATTGCGCACTTCACCCTTTTTGCCCAGTTCGGCGATGAAGCCGCTGGCCACGTATTCGGACATGGTTTCGCCGGCTTCCTTGAGCACGGCTTTCGGCGCCGGATCGAGCAGCAGGCTGCTGCTGCCCTGAAGGGTGCGGTCCAGGGCATCGAGTACCCGACGCGGGCGGATGTGGTTGGGCACCTGAATGCTGATCGACACGCCGTGCACGTTGAACGGACGGCTGAGGTTGACGATCTTTGCCTTGGCCGCCACCGAGTTCGGCACCACCGCCGTGCTGCCGGCGCTGGTCAGCAGGTGGGTGGCACGCCAGTTGATGTCCAGCACCTTGCCTTCAATGCCGTCGATGGAAACCCGGTCATCGACCTGGTACGGCTTGGTGGTGTTGAGCACGATGCCGGAGAACACGTCGCTCAAGGTGCTCTGCAATGCCAGGCCCACCACGATGGCGACGACGCCGGAGGTCGCCAGCAAACCTTTCACCGGCAGCTCCAGCACGTAGCCGGCGGCGGCCACCACGGCAATCAGGAACACCAGTGCGCCGATGACATCCTGCAACAGCCGGCCGCTGTGGCCGATGCGCCGCATCAGGGCCAGGCCGATCACTTCGGTGAGCACCCGCGCGGCGTACAGCCACCAGAGAATCCCCAGCGCCGTGGCCCCCAATTGCGCCACGGGATCATCGGCAAACAACGGCGCCTGCAACGGGCTGACGCCGGCGTTGATGAGCACCGCGCTGAACAGCACAAACAGCGCCAGGCGCACACCGACCCGGCTGACGCGATGCTTGAATGGCGCGAGGTGCCAGAGCAGGGCGTCGATGGCCAGCAGCAGGGTGCTCAGGGAGAGCAGGTGACCGAGGAGAAAGGACATGGGGAAACTCCGTTTTCAAAAAGGCAGACAGAAAAAAGCCTGCCGGGGAGGCAGGCTTTCTGCAGGGCTTATTTCAAGTGAGTCTTGAGTTCGAGCGCAGCCTGGCGCACCGCCGCCTTGACTTCAGGAATCTGGCTCAGCGGGTTGAGCAAGCCGAAGTCGTGGATCATACCGTTGTAGCGTACCGAGGTCACCGGCACGCCCGCCGCGTCGAGGTGGCGGGCATAACCTTCGCCTTCGTCACGCAGCACGTCGAATTCAGCGGTCTGCACCAGAGCGGCCGGCAAGCCTTTGAGCTGTTCGGTGCTGGCGTTGAGCGGTGAGGCATGAATCTGCGCACGCTCGCCGGCGTCGGTGGTGTAGTTGTCCCAGAACCACTTCATCATGTTTTGCGTCAGGAAGTGGCCGTCGGCAAATTGCTGGTACGACGCGTTATCGAACTGCGCGTTGGTCACCGGCCACATCAGCAGTTGAAAACGCAGGGCCGGGGCTTTCTGCTCCTTGGCCATCAAGGCCACGACCGCCGCCATGTTGCCGCCGACACTGTTGCCGGCCACGGCCAGGCGCTGACCATCGACGCCGATCTGCTGGCCGTGTTCGGCCACCCAGCGGGTCGCGGCATAGGCCTGGTTGATCGCGGTCGGGTAATGCGCTTCCGGCGACGGCGTGTAATCGACGTACACCGCGACCGCGCCGGAACCCACCACCAGGTCACGAATCAGGCGTTGGTGAGTCGGGAAGTCGCCCAGTACCCAACCACCACCGTGGAAGAACATGAACACCGGCAACTCGCCTTTGACCTTGGCCGGGCACACCACTTTGAGGTTGATCGTCTGACCGTCAACCTTGATTGCCTTGTCGCTGACTTCCACGCCGGACAGGTCAACCTTCACCGACGCCTGGGCACCGGTCAGCACCCCGCGGGCGTCTGTCGGGCTCAGCTGTTCAAGCGGTTTGCCACCACCGGCGGCAAGGGCTTCGAGGAAGGCCTGGGTGTTGTGTTCGACACCCGGGCTGCCCGCGGCAAAAGCGTTGCCTACGGAAAGGGCGAGGAGGGATGCAGTCAGGGTTTTCTGGACGAGGTTCATGGGTAAATCCTTTTTAACCGATGGCATTGAGATTTTTGAGATGAGGTCGCTGCCGGCCCTGTGATTCAGGCTTGAGCAACACCGTGAACACAGATTAATAGGATGCCTGAAAGGGAAAAAGCGGCTATAAAGTGTTTAACTGTCAACCTGGAAGTGACAATGAACCCCTTCGAAGATATGCGTATTTTTTGCCAGGTCATGGACTCCGGCAGCTTCACGGCGGCCGCCGATCAACTGGGGCTGTCCAAGCAGTTTGTCAGCCGCCGCTTGATGCAACTCGAAGAGCGCCTGGGCGTGCGCTTGCTCAATCGCTCGACCCGGCGCCTGGACGTCACACCGCTGGGGCAGAGCTATTACGAGTCAGCCTTGCGCCTGCTCAGCGAAGTCGAACAAGTGGAGCAGGGCATCGCCGGCCAGACCACCGAGCCACGGGGGACCATTCGTGTGAGTGCGCCGCTGTCGTTCGCACTGGCGCATCTGGGTTGCCTGTTGCCGGTGTTTTTGCAGCGCTATCGCGACGTGACGGTGGAGATGGATTTGAGCGATCGGCCCGTGGATTTGCTCGGTGAGGGCTACGACCTGGCGCTGCGCATCGGCACACTGGAAGACTCGACACTGATCGCCCGACGCATTGCCTCCATTGAACGGGTGTACTGCGCAAGCCCCGCGTACCTCAACGAACGCGGCACGCCGCTCAAGCCTGAAGACTTGCACGGTCACGACTGCCTGCCGTACGGCCATGGTCGACAGGTGCAATGGCGGTTTGCGGGGCAGGGCAAGCCATTGAGCGTCAATGTCAGCGGGCGGATGCGGGTCAACAACGGTGAGTTACTCAAGGATGCGGCGATCGCCGGGCTGGGGATTACGTATTTACCGACGTTCATCGTCGGCTCGGCGTTGAAGGATGGGCGGCTGGTGGAGGTGCTGGAGGATTTGCGCCCCGAGCCGCTGACGTTGTCGGCGGTCTATCCGCAACACCGGCAAAGTTCGCGGCCGGTGCAGGCGCTGGTTGAGTTCTTGCGCGAGCGGCTGGATCGGGTTGAAGGTGGCTTGTAGAAACGCGGAGTGCCCGACTCAAACGAACCTGTGGGAGCGAGCAAGCCCGCTCCCACAGGGTTTTGTGTTGTATGGGAATCAGCGTAAATCAGCTCCTTTTGTCATCACCGGGCTCGGCATGGACACCACGGTCATCCCCGGGCTCGCCATTGGCATGGACACCGCGGTCATCGCCCGGCTCGCCATTGGCATGGACGCCACGGTCATCGCCGGGTTCGCCATTGGCATGGACGCCACGGTCATCGCCGGGCTCTCCATTGGCGTGGACGCCACGATCATCCCCGGGTTCATCATGGGTGCCGCTGCGTCCTGAGGACGAGGCCGTTCCGGAATGACTCGAGCCGCTGTTGGCACTGCCATGGCCGCTGTTGCTGCCATGGTCGCCACTATGGCCGCTGCCGCTGTTGCCACCACTGCCGCCACCGCCGCTGCCGCCTCCACTGCCGCCTCCACTGCCGCCGCCACCACCGCTACCACCGCCGCCGCCACCGCCGCTGCCACCACCTCCGCCGCTGCCGCCGCCGCCACCACCGCCACTTCCGCCACCACCACCGCCGCCGCCACTACCCCCATCCTTGGCCTGAGCACTGGAAACTCCGGACAGGCTGTCCGGAATCAATACGGTAGACGCCGACAGAACCGCGCCAATAGCTACTGCCAGTAAAAGCTTATTGATGAGCATGTCGTTCTCCGTCTTTTTATTCAGATTGGAACGTTGATGAACTTTGCAATGTGCTGCTTTTTTTTCCCGTGGGAACTTGATGAACAGTTCAGCGAACCGATTTATTCGGCTGGAACGTTGAAAAAGCGACGTACAGTCGGGCTCGCTTCTAAAGGGGCAGCTCCAAAGGGTCAGTGAATGCTTGAGGCCAACTCGAAAATCGGGATGTACATCAGGATCACGATCACCCCGATCAACAGGCCGATGAAGGTCATGAGCAAGGGTTCGAACAGCCGCACGAACCATTCGATCCAGCGGCTGATTTCTTCGTCGTAGAAGTCGGCGCTGCGCTCCATCATCTGCCCGAGGTTGCCGGACTGTTCGCCGGCACGCAGCAGGCGCAGGGACACGGGGGTCACCAGATGATTGAGTTCCAGCGCGGCAGAGAGTGATTGCCCCTCGCGCACCCGGTCGCAGGCCAGGTCCAGGCGCGTGCGGGAGGCGACGGTGAGCAGGCCACGGACCATGCCCATGGCGGTGACCAGGGGGATGCCGCCTTGCAGCAGAATCCCCAGCGAACGGTAGAAGCGCGCCAGTTCATACATGAAGATGCGCTGGTGCACCGCAGGGAGTTTTTCGATCAGGCGGTCCAGCCCCCGACGAAAGGCCGGCTGGCGCTGGAGCAGGGTGAGGGTGACGATGATGGCCAGCAATCCCCCGAAGAATTCGCCCTGGTGGGTGTGCAGGAACATGCCGCTGCTCATCAGGATCTGCGACATCCACGGCAGGTTCGACCCCAGCCCTTCAAACACCAGGCTGAAGCGCGGTACGACATACCCCATCAGAAACAACACCACACCACCGCCCACCACCAGCAACAGCAAGGGGTAGATCGACGCGCTGATGATCTTCTGGCGAACCTCATCCATGCGCTGGCGATAGCTGACATAGCGGCCCAGGGCTTCGCCCACGGCGCCGGTCTTTTCACTGGACTGGACCAGCGCCACGTACAGCGGGGGGAACACGGCTGACAGCTGGCTCAAGGCCTGGGAAAACGATTTGCCCTCGTAAAGCAGGCGGACCAGCTCGTTCAAGGTTTTGCGGGCCTGTGGCGCGCTTTCCTTTTCCGCCAGGCTTTCCAGCGCATCGATCAACGGCAGGCCGGCGTTGAGCAGGGTGGTCAGTTCCTGGCTGAACAACACCAGGTTGAACGTCTCGCGCCTGTGCAGGCGCAACGCGCGCCAATGGCGCTCGGCATGCAGGCTGACTACCCGCAGGCCCTGGTCTTCGGCGATGCGCCTGGCTTCGCTGTGCCCCGGTGCCTCGACGGTCATCGAGACGACACCGGCCTTGCCAACGGCCTTGAGATGAAAACGTATGGTCGCCATTTCCGTCAGTTCCAGTTGGTGACTTCGGCGTTCTCGCCTTCGCCACCGGGCTGCCCGTCCTTGCCCATGGACAACAGGTCGTACTCGCTGTTTTCACCGGGATAGCGATAGGCGTAGTTGTGGCCCCAGGGGTCTTGCGGGAGTTTTTTCTGCAAGTACGGGCCGGTCCAGCGCGGTTCGTCGGCAGGGGCGGTGACCAGCGCCTGCAAGCCTTGTTCGGTGGACGGGTAATGGCCGACCTCCAGGCGGTAAAGGTCCAGGGCTTTGCTCAAGCCTTCTATTTGCGCCTTGGCCACTTTCACTTCGGAACGGCCCAGTTGGGCGAAATACTTCGGCGCCACGATGCCGGCCAGCAGCCCCAGTACCACCAGCACCACCAACAGTTCGAGCAAGGTGAACCCGCTTTGGGGTCGCCGGGCATAACACAGTCGCTGATTCATGATGACCTCATAAGAGTCGGCAGCAGAGTTGCCATGTAGTTGCTATGTCGTTGCTATGTAGCAGCATGCAATTGCCATGCTCACGATTGCCGACCCTTGCGCACCCCCTGTACTACGGGCCTTCTCGCTTACGGCACAGTGCTTGCGTATGGCTGCTGCACGACTGGCCATTGGGGCAATACCCCCAATTTTCGGGGCCGGAAGGGGAGGTATAACAATGAAAACACTCACCACCGGGTTGCTGGGTCTGCTTGTGCTGGCCGGCACCGCGCAGGCCGATGTTTTTGTTTCCGTGGACGCCAATGGCAGCTACGTCCTGTCCAATGTCCACCGGCCCGGACGCCACTATGAACGGGTGATTCGTGAGCCCGATGCGGCGGTGGTCAGCCTCGATCAGCAACCACAGATGATCGCCGCGCAACCCTATGCCGATCTGGTGGCGGCGGCGGCCATGGCCAACGAACTGCCGGCGGCGCTGATTCACGCAGTGATCAAGACCGAATCGAGATACAACGCCCGCGCCACCTCACCCAAGGGCGCTCGCGGACTGATGCAGTTGATGCCCGCCACCGCCCGCGAAATGGGTGTGACCAATGTCTACGACCCCAAGGCCAACATCCAGGGCGGCGCCCGCTATCTCAAGCGCCTGATGACGATGTTCGACAACGATATCCGCCTCGCCGTGGCGGCCTATAACGCCGGCCCGCAAGCGGTGCTCAGCCGGGGCAACGTGGTCCCGCCGTTCGCCGAGACCCAGCGTTATGTGCCCAATGTGCTGAACCAGTATCGGCGTTTACAGGGGTTGCCCGCGGATTCGCCGCTGTGATCGAACCCCCCGGGGAAATTTTCCCCAATAGTGGGGAATGGTGGCCCCGGCGAGAAAGGGGGGGGATTGGGTGGGGAATATCCCCCGACCTATCAAGTCTTGATTATAACCAACTGATTAATAACGTATTTTTTTGTGGCACGCGGATTGCTCCGGTCGATTTGTCGAGAAGTGGCGATACACCACCAAGAGGAAACTGACATGGACCGATTCGCGCATCGCGGCCTGCTGACGTTCTGCCTGTTGGCCTTCGGTATCGACCAGACGCTGGCTCACTCGGCGGACGAGCACACAGGGCATGACATGACGGCCAGCACCGCCAGCCCGGAGACCGCCCGGATCAGGTTTGCCGACGTGGCCCTGCTGGACCAGGACGGCAAGGTCGTCAGCCTGGAAAAAGACCTGGTGAGCAACAAGATCGTGGTCATGGGGTTCATCTACACCAACTGCACCACGGTCTGCCCGGTGGTGTCCTCAATAATGGGCAGGGTGCAAAAACAGTTGGGCGCGCGGGTCGGCACCGAGGTGCAACTGGTGTCGATCAGCATCGACCCGCAGCGTGATGATCCCCAACGCCTGAGCGACTACGCCCGCACCTTCCAGAAGGGGCCGGGCTGGAGCTGGCTGACCGGTTCGCCGCAGTCGGTCGATGCCACCCTCAAGGGCCTGGGCGCCTATAGCGGTGGCTTCGAGAACCACCCGCCGATGATTCTGGTGGGGGACGGCAACAACCGTTCCTGGACCCGCTACTACGGTCTCACCGACCCGACGGAACTGGCCCGGGCCGTCGAGAGGCTCAGGGGCGAACGCAATGCCCACGCCAAACACACCGCCATCGCCATGGAGCATCAGCCATGAGCGCCATCGACGGGAAAACCTGCTTCACCAACACACCCTTGCAGGACCAGAGCGGCAGCACCTTAATCTCCCTTACCAGTGATCCGCTGCGCAACACGCCGGCGGTACTCAAGGCTTGCACCTTGAAACAGGGCATCGATGGGCCCCACTGGTTTTTTCTTATCGACGACAAGGTGCAAATGGACCTTGTATGGGGCCACATCGACCAGATCGTGCCGACCCCCGCGCAACACTCCACCCGGTTGATAGTCAGTGACGTGGCGAACAAGTGCTGGAGCAAAATCCGTCCCGCCGCCCCGGCCGCCGCCATTGCCCAGCGCTTGCAGTTGCTGACAATGCCCTCGGCCTGTCGCTGAGCCACGGCCATGAATATTGCCCTCGTTCTTGGCCTGCTGCTCTTCGGCGGCATCGCGCTCACCGCCCATGCACAGCCGCTGAGCTTCAGCGAAAGTGCCGGTAAACGGCTGTATCACGAAGGCGTGTCGGCCAGCGGCGAACCGGTCATGGTCCGGGTCGGCGCAGCGGGCATGCCGGTGCCGGCCACCCGCCTGCCGTGCGCCAGTTGTCATGGCGAAGGTGGCCTCGGGCGCGCCGAAGGCGAGGTGCGACCGCCGGACCTGCGCTGGTCGCGACTGGCCAGCAGCCAGGGCCAGCAGCACATCAACGGGCGAAGTTATCCGGCCTACAGCGAAAGCAGCCTGGCACGGGCGGTACAGGAGGGTCGCGACCCGGGCAACAATCGGCTCGATCCGACGATGCCACGGTTCGTGTTGTCGATGACCGATCAACGCAACCTCATGGCGTACCTCAAGCACCTGGCCGAAGACCGCGTTCCGGGACTGGCCCCCGACAGTCTGCACCTGGGCACGTTGTTGCCGGGTTCCGGACCCTTGGGCGAGGAGGGCGTCACGGTGGCGGCGGTGCTCAACGGCTGCGTGGCGCGCATCAACGAGGCGGGCGGAATTCATGGCCGGCAGTTGCGCCTGACCATCCTCGACCCCGGCGCCGACCGCGCCAGTGCCGAAAAGGCGCTGGACCGGTTGATCGATGAAGAGCAGGTGTTTGCCCTGATCGCACCGCTGGCGCCGGCATTGGACGTGGGCTTCGCCGAGCGTCTGGAACAGGCCGGAATTCCCCTGATCGGGCCGCTGTCCCTGCAGGGGGCGCCCCACGCCAGCCCGCAGATATTCGAACCGCTGCCGGGCCTTCGCGAGCAATTGATCGCCCTGGCCGACTACGCCAGGGCCAGCCTGCGGGTGCTTCAGGGGCCGACGCTGATCGCCTACCCGGACGAACCCGGTCAACGGCTGGCGGCGCAGGAACTCGGCAAGTACCTGCAGGGGCACGCCTGGCAAAAGGTGCGCCTGCAAACCTACGACCCGGCCGGTGATGAGTTTCCCTTGGGGTCGCGCTCGGTGTTCTACCTGGGCAGCAGCAGCGGCTTCAGTCATCTGGCCGAGCGCTTGCAAACGGCGGGGCAGGTGCCTTACCTGTTCGCCGCCTCGAACCAGGTGGCGGGCAATCTGACGCAGGTGCCCAGCGGATTTTCCCGGCGGGTGTTCCTGGCCTTTCCGTTCGTGCCCAGTGACTGGACCCTGGCCGGGCGCCTGGCTTTGACCCAGTTGCGCGAACACCAGGGCCTCGGCGGCCAGCACGCGGTGCTGCAAGTGGGCGCGTTCAGTTCGATGATGCTGCTCGGCGAAGGCATGAAGCAGGCCGGGCGCGATGCCAGTCGCGAGAAGTTGGTCAGTGCCCTGGAAGGCCTGCATGACTTCGATACCGGGCTGACGCCACTGATGAGCTTTGGTCCGGGCCGGCGCCTGGGCTTGAGCGGTGCCCATATCGTCACGGTGGATCTGCCGGACCAGCGTTTCTACCTGGTCGCGCCCTATAAACCCATTGCTGCAACGCCCTGACCGGAGGTCGATCATGAAACTCGATGCCACCCGGCATATCCTGATCAAGGTAGCGCCCGGTGCAGACGCTTCCACTGGCGAAACCGCGGGGCTACGCTTAACCGCAATGAGGGCATCGGCGCCATTGCGCTCGCGCAACGAGTCGAGGGGATTTACGATCAATAGGGGTTCCCCAACAGTGGGGGGAGAAATTCAATGTCAATCCGGTCGCTTTCCCCGTTTTTGGGGGATGGAATTGCGGTACGAAAAGGCATTGTTTTTTAAATTCAAGGACATGAAGACCTAAAATTACCGGCGCCCAGCCTGGCATGAAGTGTGCGTTACCCCTGTCAGGGCGCGCACTCCGTCAGGTTCAAAACCCGGACCTGCGGTTTCAAGGAGTCCACCTTGTTAAACAAAGTACTGGTTGTTGATGACGAACAGTTGCTGGCGGAGAACCTCCAGGGGTACCTGCAGGCGCAAGCACTGGAAGTCCGGATTGCCCACGACGGTGCGCAAGGAATCGCTGAAGCTGACGATTTCGCGCCCGATGTGATGGTGTTCGATTACCGCTTGCCCGATATGGAAGGCTTTCAGCTGCTCGATACCGTCCGCCAGAACAGGAAGTGTCATTTCGTGCTGATCACAGGGCATCCAACCGCAGAGGTTTGCGAGCGGGCCCGGCAACTGGGCGTCAGCCATATCCTGTTCAAACCGTTTCCATTGGCGGAATTGGCCCGTGCAGTGCTTGATCTTCTGGGCAGGCAACGCGAACCCAAAGCGGGAGTGAGCACTTCCGAAGGCTTCGTCGAACGACGCCAGAGCAGGACCGAGAGTTTCCCGCTGCAGTTGTACGACGGTAGTTGGGTGCTGGCAGATCGCCGAAAAAGTACATCGGCCTCCAAGGCGCCAGACGACGAACAATTGCTTACCGGGGAGTAGTGGCGCGACAAGACGTTTCGGCTTCCGCCGAAATGGCTCGCCGCGCCGACAGGGCCCAAAGCCCCGGGCGTTGGAGAGTAAGCCATGGACCGTCTATCCCTTGCCGTAGAACCGGCGCAACCGGAACGTGCACCGACTCGTTTCAGCAGTGAACAACTGGCCCAGGCCCGAGCCCTGGCCACCAGTTCCGGCGAGCGGATGCTGGACGCCCTCGGGGGGCTGTGCGAACTGGCTCCCATGCCTTTCATTCAATGCCTCGGTGTAACCCTGCACTACCCGGTGCTCGACACCGACAGCCTGTTCAATTCCACCCCGGTGTTCGACCGGGTGACCCTGGCCCAATGCCTCAAGCGCGAATTCATCCTGCTGCGTCATAACGATGCGGTCATCGGTGTGTTCGCCGACCCCTTTGACAGTGCGCGCCTGGCCTGGATCGATGAATGCCTGCAAGGCGCGCCGCTGTACCTGGTGCATGCCGATGACCTGAAGGCCTACCTGGCGCGTCACGAAGAAAGCTTCCATGCAGTGGAGTCGCTAAACGCCCAGAGCGACGCCGGTGCCGAAATCGATAACCTGCAAAGCCTGTCCCTGACCAGCATCAGCGAAGACTCCAGCGTCGTGGTCAAACTGGTCAACTCGACCCTGTACGACGCGCTGAAAATGCACGCCAGTGACATCCACCTCGGCACCACCGGCAGCGGCCTGGTGATCAAGTACCGGATCGACGGTGTGCTCAACAACATCAGCAAGATCCAGGGCAACGAATTCGCCGAGCAAGTGATTTCCCGGGTCAAGGTCATGGCCGAACTGGATATCGGCGAAAAACGCGTGCCTCAGGATGGTCGCTTCAAGATCGGTATCAGCGGCCGGCAGATCGACTTCCGGGTGTCGATCATGCCGAGCATTTTCGGGGAAGACGCGGTGCTGCGGGTCCTCGACAAACAGGACCTGGCCGACAAGGTCTGCGGCGTGCAACTGCAGGCCCTGGGCTTTGAGGAAGAAACCCTGCGCCAGCTGCGCCGGCTGGCTGCCGAACCCTACGGCATGGTGCTGGTGACCGGGCCGACCGGTAGCGGCAAGACCACCACCCTGTACGCGATGATCACCGAGATCAACCACGGCGTGGACAAGATCATCACCATTGAAGACCCGGTGGAGTACCAGTTACCGGGCGTGCTGCAGATCCCCGTCAACGAGAAGAAAGGCCTGACCTTCGCCCGGGGCCTGCGCTCGATCCTGCGCCATGACCCGGACAAGATCATGGTCGGTGAAATCCGTGACCCGGACACCGCACAGATCGCCGTGCAATCGGCGCTCACCGGTCACCTGGTGTTCACCACCATTCACGCCAACAACGTGTTCGACGTCATCGGTCGTTTTACCCAGATGGAAATCGATCCCTACAGCCTGGTCTCGGCACTCAATGCGGTGCTGGCCCAGCGTTTGATCCGCCTGGTCTGTACCAGTTGCAGCAGCCCTTACAGCCCGACGCAAGAAGAGCTGGAGGTCTCGGGGCTGGATCCGCAAAATGTCGCTCACTACCAGTTCGTCCACGGCAAGGGCTGCGGGCATTGCCGGGGCACCGGTTATCGCGGGCGTAGCGCGATTGCCGAGCTGTTGCACCTGGACGACGAATTGCGACAAATGATCGTCGAGCGCCAACCCATTTCGAAAATCAAGGCGCACGCCTGCAAGCGTGGCTTGCGCCTGTTGCGCGAGTCGGCGCTGGAGATGGTGGAACAGGGCCGGACGACTCTCGAGGAGATCAATCGTGTCACTTTTATCTCGTGAGCAATTTGTCGCCGTGCTCGGCGCCAGCGGTGTTGGCCTGGGGCAACGCCAAGGCAATGCAACCCGTTGGCTGGGCAGCGTCGGCTACATCGACGAAGGCTTCCAGGCCTGGACGGTGGCCCTCGATACCCTCGACCGTTTGCTCGCCGAACACAGCGTTGCCAGGGCGGAACTGACCGTGGTGATCTCCGGGCACTTCAGCCGTTATTGCCTGGTGCCCTGGAGTGAGCAGATCAGCAGCCCGGCTGAATTGCAGGGCTTTGCCCAACTGTGTTTCGAAGACCTCTACGGTGCCCCGACGCAGCCCTGGAGCCTGGTGCTCTCGGCTGAACCCGCCGGTTACGACCGCATCGCCACCGCGCTGCCACAGGACTTGCTCGAACGCCTGCGCGCCCTGGTCAGTGCTCGCGGTTTGCGCCTGCGTTCGGTGCAGCCGTACCTGATGGCGGCGTTCAACCATTTTGATAAAAGCTTTGAGGCCGGGGACTTCCTGTTCGTGGTCGCCGAACCGGTACGCAGCGTGTTGCTGCTGGCCCGGGAAGGGCGCTGGACCTCGGTGCGTTCGGTGGGCAGCAGCGACAGCGATGCCGCGCTGACCGCGCTGATCGGTCGTGAACACCAGTTGCAGGCTTGCACCAGCGAACGGCCGTTGAATGTCTACCTGCATGCACCGGCGCGTATCGATTCGCACCCTGACGTGCCCGGTGTGCATCTGCGCACCCTCGAAGAAGACCGGACCGCCGTACGCGATAGCCTGTACGTCATGTCTCGGGCGGTGGCCTGACATGCGCCCCCTGATGCTCGACTTTCAGCCGCGCCGCCGTGCAGGCCCTTTGGGCTGGAGCCTGCTGGCCGGTGGCGTGGTGCTGACATTGACTTGCCTCATGGTGCAACAGCACCTGAGCAATGAGGCCGACCAACAGCAAGGTCATCTGCAAACCACACAGCGGGTGCTCACCGGCGATACCGGCAGCAAGCTCAGCCTGACCCCGGCGCAAATTCGCGAGCAGGCGCAGAACCTGGCGGAAATGCGCAAGGTCTCCCAACAGTTGCGCCGCCCTTGGGAGCGTCTGTTCGCCACCCTCGAAGCCATGCCGCGGGACAACATCGCCCTGCTGACCCTGACCCCGGACGCCCGCAAGGGCCAGCTGCGGATCAGCGCCGAGGCGCTGGACCTGGAAGCCATGCTCGATTTCCACCGCCGCCTCGAGGCCAGCGACGAGCTGTCCGACGTGTCGCTGCTGAGCCACGAAATTGTCGCCAACGTGCCGGAACACCCGGTGCAGTTCAACCTGTCGGCTACCTGGGAGATCGGCGATGCAAATCCATAAACTGATCGTCCACGAATACCTGCAAGGCCTGGGCGTTCCGGGGCTGGCAGGGATGACCATGCTGGTGCTGGCGCTGAGCTATGGCCTGGTGGGGTTGCTGCCGGACTGGGAATCACTGCAAAGCCTCAGCCAGCAGACCCGCGAAGCCACCGAGTACCTGGCCAAGGTCGAAGACGGCACAGTGGCGGCGCCGGTGGTGCCGCAGCGCCAGCTCGACGATTTCCGCAGCAAGTTGCCGTCCCAGCCCCAGGCCACCGTGGCCATCGACAAGATCTACGCCCTGGCCGCCCAGGAACACATCACCTTGTCCCGGGGTGAATACTCCCTGGGTGTGGACCCCAAGACCCACCTGGCCCGTTATCAGATTCTGCTGCCGGTACGTGGCAGCTACCCGCAACTGCGGCGTTTCCTGCACGCCTTGCTCGGCCAGTTGCCGGCGGTGGTGCTCGAGGATGTGGAGCTTTCGCGCAAGAATATCGCCGAAACCGACCTGACCGGGCGGA
This sequence comes from Pseudomonas grandcourensis, assembly GCF_039909015.1. NCBI lineage: Bacteria > Pseudomonadati > Pseudomonadota > Gammaproteobacteria > Pseudomonadales > Pseudomonadaceae > Pseudomonas > Pseudomonas grandcourensis. The sequence continues at coordinate 4,261,373 of NZ_CP150919.1, read as the reverse complement.
TCCGCATGACCCTTTACCTGTCGAGGTCATGATGAATACCAAACGAGTGGTGGGTTGGGTGGCGTTCTTCGGTGTAGCGGCAGCGCTCGCCTGGCTTCCCGAACTCTTCAATCAGGCCGACGACAGCAACCCTGCGGTGGCCACCGTGGCTATGCCAGCCAAGGGCAAGACCCCAGGCGCATCGACGGCTGCATCGAGCGCCGTGGCGCTAACGCCGATCAAGGACCTGAGCCCGGCAGGCGACCTGTTCGCCGCCCGCAGCTGGATAGCGGCGCCGGCCCCTGGCACCGTCGCTGAACAACAGGCAGTCGTTACTCCTGTGGTGCAAGTCCCCACTGCACCACCGTTGCCATTCCAGTTTGTCGGCAGACTGGATGACCGTTCCGATCTGCAGGTGTTCCTGCAGAGCGGCGAAAAAATATACGTCGTGCGCAAAGGGGATGTCATCGACGAAACCTGGCGGATCGTGCGGATTTCCGATAAGGAACTGAGCCTGGTCTACCTGCCTCTGCATTTAGCGCAGACCTTGTCTGTGGGGAGTACGGAATGAACAAATCCCGTTTGTTGATGAGCCTTTGTCTCTGCGCAGGGCTGGCCGCATGCAGTACCGCGCAGGTCGCCAGGGATGAAGCTTCGGCCCTGATCGAATCGGGCCAGTACGAAGCCGGTCTGGCGCGAATCGAAGAGGGATTGCGGGAAAATCCTCGCGATACCGAACTGCACATGGCTCTCAACAGCGGACGGGCCCTTGCCGTGAAGGCGCTGCTGGCCCAGGCCGACATGGACCGGGCCCAGCGTAATTTCGCCGGGGCCCGCATGACGTACGGCCGGGTCTTGACCATCGAGCCGAACAACCGTCGTGCCCAGGACTCCCTGCACCAGCTGGACTACCTGCGCACTATGGACGAGAAACTCGAACTGGCCCGTGGCGACCTGCGTCGCGGTGACATCTACGGTGCCGACCGCCAGGTCAAACAGATCCTCGAACTGGACCCGAAGAACGAGGGGGCGCTGGAGCTGCAGGACAACATCCGCCTGGTACAGAGCCGCAACGTGGTGCCGTACCCACAATTGCGCACACGCCTGGACCGGCCGGTGACCCTGGAATTTCGCGATGCCAACCTCAAAACCATTTTCGAAGTGCTGTCCCAGGTCGCCGGCCTGAACTTCATCTTCGACAAGGACCTGCGTCCGGACATGAAAGCCACCATCTTCGTGCGTGACGTGCGTATCGAAGACGCCGTGGAACTGCTGCTGCAACAGAACCAGTTGCATCAGAAAGTGGTGAATGAAAACACCGTGCTGATCTACCCCGACTCGCCGCAGAAGCTCAAGGATTACCAGGAGCTGGTGATGCGCACCTTCTACCTGACCAGCATCGATGCCAACACCGCGCTGAACATGATCAAGACCATGCTCAAGACCCGCGACGTGTTTGTCGATGAACGCCTCAACACCTTGACCATGCGCGATACCGGTGACGCAGTGCGCATGGCGGAAAAGCTCCTGCAATCGCAGGACCAGTCCAATCCGGAAGTGGTGCTGGAAGTGGAAGTGATGGAAGTCGCCCGCCAACGCATTCTCGACCTTGGCCTGCAATGGCCCAATACCTTCGGTGTAATCAACAGCGATGGCTCGGCGGTGTCGATTCTTGACCAGCTCAAAGGCATCGATTCCAGCCGGATTTCCATCACGCCATCGCCACAGGCCAAGATCAATGCCCAGGACAAAGACATCAACACCCTGGCCAGCCCGGTGATCCGGGTGAGCAACCGCGAACAGGCGCGCATCCACATCGGTCAGCGCGTGCCGATCATCAGCGCCACTTCGGTGCCTTCGACTCAGGGCCCGGTGATCACCGAAAGCGTGACCTACCTCGACGTCGGTCTGAAGCTTGAAGTGCAGCCCATCGTGCACCTGAACAACGAAGTGGCGATCAAGATCGCGCTGGAAGTCAGTAACGCCACGCCGCTGTCGCCGACCGCTCAGGGCACCATTCCGGTCCAGGTCGATACCCGCAACGCCCAGACCACATTGCGTCTGCATGATGGCGAAACCCAGATCCTCGCCGGTCTGGTGCGTAACGACCACGGCGCCAGCGGTAACAAGATCCCTGGCCTTGGCGACATTCCCGGCCTGGGCCGCCTGTTCGGCAGCAACAAGGATGACGTCAGCAAATCCGAACTGGTGCTGTCGATCACCCCGCGGATCGTGCGCAACCTGCCGTACCAGAGCCCGTCGGACATGGAATTCTCGACCGGCACCGAAACCAGCATGCACATCCAGTCACCGGATCGTTCAATGAGCACGACGGTTCAGGCCGCTCCCGTGAGCGATCCCATGAGCGCACCGATCGCTACCACCGTTACTGTCGGGAAGCCTTGATCATGAACGCCCCGCAACGCGGTTTTACCCTGATCGAAGTCGTGGTGACGCTGGCCCTGGTCGGCCTGCTGGCCGGCATGGCCGCACCGCTGACCGAGACGGTGGTGCGGCGGGGCAAGGAGCAGGACCTGAGGACCGCGCTGTACCAGATCCGCGATGCCATCGACGCCTACAAACAAGCATTCGACGCCGGCTACATCGAGAAGACGCTCGACAGCAGCGGCTACCCGCCAAACCTGAAAGTGCTGGTCGAGGGTGTGCGTGACGTGCGCAGCCCCAAGGGCGCCAAGTTCTACTTCCTGCGGCGCATCCCCCGTGATCCGCTGGCCATCGTCAAGCGTGACGACGAGGGCGGCTGGGGCCTGCGCTCCTATGACAGTTCGGCCGAGAACCCGCGCGAGGGCCAGGACGTCTTTGACGTCTACTCCAAGGCCCGGGGCAAGGGTCTCAACGGCATCACCTACCGGGAGTGGTGAGCATATGCGTCGGCAAAAGGGTTTTACCCTGATTGAACTGATGGTGGTCATGGCGATCATCGCGACCCTGATGACGATCGCCTTGCCACGCTACTTCAGCAGCCTGGAAGCTTCCAAAGAGACCACCTTGCACCAGAGCCTGTCGTCCATGCGCGAGGCACTGGATCACTACTACGGGGACACAGGGCGTTATCCCGACTCCCTCGAGCAACTGGTCGAACTGCGTTACCTGCGCAACCAGCCGCTGGACCCGATTGCCGAGCGCAAGGACACCTGGGTCATGGTCGCGCCGCCGGATGGCGTGGCGGGCGGGGTCGCCGATATCAAGAGTGGAGCCAGCGGGAGGGCGCGAGATGGCAGCCTTTATTCCGAGTGGTAAACCTTCGAACCAGGATGGCTTCACTTACCTTGGGGTGCTGTTTCTGATCGTCGTGCTGGGCATGGGCCTGGCCAGTGCCGGCGAGTTGTGGGCCACCGCTTCGCGCCGGGATCGCGAAATCCAGTTGCTCTGGGCCGGTACGCAATATGCCCAGGCGTTGCGCAGCTATTACCGCAGTTCGCCCGGTATGGCCCAGTACCCGAAAGAACTCACGGACCTGTTGCAGGACGAGCGTTTCCCGACGGCCAGGCACCATCTGCGGCAGTTGTACCCGGAGCCGATGACGGGGGGCGAGTGGGAACTGATGCGCGATTTGAACGGGCGGATCAGCGGTGTGTACTGCCCGTCCGAACAGAAGCCGCTCAAGCAAGAGAACTTTCCCAGCCAGTGGTCGGACTTCAAGGGTCTGGCCAGCTATAAGGATTGGCAGTTCGTGGCCGAGAAAGTCGTCTTCGATGGCGCCGGGGGACCGCCGAAAGAACAGTCCACCGGGCCCCAGGCATTGCAGCCTTGAACCTTGGGGGCGGGTTTGGACAGCTAACACATTTCCGCCAGATGTACCCGGTCCAATTGTGGGAGCGAGCCTGCTCGCGAAGGCGGCCTGGTAGCTGACCTGTCTTTGGTTGACCGTGTACATATCCGTTGCTGCGGTAACGGCGGCTGGCGGTTTCGCCCTTACGGCGAGTCCCTTTGGCAAACGCCCCAAAGGAACCAAAGGTCTCGCCCCTTGCGTCCGGCCCCTCGCTGAGGCTCGGCGTTCCTTCGCTCCGGTATTCATCCGGGGGCATTGCCCTCCGGTCGGCTTCGCTTCGACCTACATGCAATGTGTTCGACTGCGTCGAACGGCGCTGCGCGCCCATCCCCGGATGAACACCTCCACTCAGCCTTCCGAGGGGGCGGGTGGATCAAGATCAAGAGCTGCAGGCGAGCTAACGCTCGGCCTGATGAGTGGTGAGGAGCGACGCGGTGGTGTGGGCTGCTCTGCCTTTGCTTTTCTGTGTGAGCGAACTTGCTCGCGATGGCGACCTGCCAGCCGACCAGTTTCTTGCAGACATACCCGGATCAATTGTGGGAGCGAGCCTGCTCGCGATGACGGCCTGCCAGCCACCATGTACCTCACAGACGAACGACCCCAAAAACCAGGCCGGCCGGTAGGCCGCCTCGGATGCTGTTGCGGTACACGCCCCCTCGTGAGGCCGAATGTCAGGGGCAAGAGCCCTTGGTTACTTGGGGCTTTTCCAAGTGACCCGCCGTAAGGGCGGAACCCTAAGTGGCCGTTACCGCAGCAACGGATATGTACACCCACAAAACACTCATCGCCTGCCACGCAGCCACCCCGATGATTATTTTTTGTCGGCCATCGCTTGCGTGTCGCGCCCGATAGTTGGGCACCGTGTCCGGGCTGAGCAAACCTGACCGGAGCCCAATAATGATAAAAAAACGCTCGGCCACAGCCGGAGTCCGCCAACGACTTCACCGGCTTGGCCATACCCGCCCGCAACCCCTTGCGCTGGCGATTCTTGCCGTATTGACGGGGCCGACCTATGCCACCACTTTTGACATCAACGAAGACTGGAGCCTGTCGACCAAGACCAGCCTGAGCCTGGGCAGCAGCTGGTCGACGCAAAACCCTGACAAAAGCCTGATGACCCGCGCCAACGCCTTGCAGGCCCAGGGCGTGAACGCCAATGGCACCAGCATCAGCGCCGACGACAACCGGCTGAACTTCGAGAAGGGCGACCCCATCTCGCAACTCTTCAAGGGCCTCACCGATGTCAGTCTCGATGGCCAGGGCCAGGGCGCGTTCATTCGCTTCAAATACTGGTACGACCACGCCTATGAAACCGGCAATGGTCGCTTCAAGGATTTCGATGATTCGGGCTGGGACGACCTGGCCAAATTCAAGGGCTTCGAGGTGCTCGATGCCTACGTCTGGAAAGACTTCCAGGTGGCCGAGCATCCGTTGAGCGTGAAGGTCGGCAACCAGGTGTTGTCCTGGGGCGAGGCGCTGCTGATCCAGAACGGCATCAACGTGATCAACCCGCTGGACATCTCGGCGTTCAACCGTCCCGGCGTGGAAATCAAGGAAGGCCAGTTGCCGGTGGAGATGGTCTCCTTCAGCTTCGGCCTGAGCGACACCACCAACCTCGAAGGTTTCTACCAGTACAACTGGCGCCCCAGCGTACTCGACGGTTGTGGCACTTTCTTCGCCAGCAGCGATGTGATCCAGCCGGGTTGCGGGCCGCTGTTTCTGAGCCAGGTACAGACCGATCAACAGATGCAGGCCGCTGGATTGTTCGCCACGTCCCGGGGCAACGAGTCGCCGTCGGACAATGGCCAGTTCGGCTTCGCCCTGCGCCAGATGATCCCCGCACTTAACGATGCGGAAGCGGCGATCTACTACATCAACTATCACTCGCGGTTGCCGTATTTCACCATTAACGCCAGGAACACAGCCTTGCCCGGCACCTTCCCCGGTGGCATCCAGGGGCCGAGCTATGCGGCGGCTTTCCCGGAAAACATTCACCTGTACGGCATCAGCCTCAACGGCGTCGAGCCGGTCACCGGGATTTCCCTGGCCAGTGAATTGAGCTATCGGCCGAACATGCCGATCGCGATCAACGCGCCCGACGTCAACGTCGCCGTGATTTCCGGGCCCGGGGGCAGTTCCTGGGTGCAGTTGCCGCCTGGTTTCAGCACCACCAATGGCAGCCAGTTCGATGCGTGGGAGCGCAAGGGTGTCTGGCAACTGACCGGTTCGGCCACCCAGGCCATCGATAACGTGCTGGGTGCCACGCGCCTGAGCCTGTTCGGTGAAGCCGGGGTCGTGCACATCGAAGACCTCGGGGATGAGCGCCTGGGCCGTAACGCCGCGTTCGGCCGCAGCGCCCCGCGCAACGGCACGCTGTGCAACACCGTGGCTTCAGGTGTGACCAACCAGTACTGCACCGACAAGGGCTTTGCCACCGATTGGTCGTGGGGTTATCGCCTGCGCGCCAGCCTCGAATACAGCGATGTGTTGCCGGGCATCAACCTGATTCCGGCCGTCAACTGGCGGCATGACGTCGAGGGCTATTCCTACGATCCGCAAGGGCCGTTCCAGGAAGGCCAGCAAGCCCTCGGCGTGAGCCTGACCGGCGTCTACATGAACGATTACAGCGTTGAACTGGCCTACAACGCGTTCTTCGGTTCCAACGACTACAGCACCCTCGACGACCGCGACTTCGCATCCGTCAGCTTCAAGGCAGACTTCTAAGGAGAACCGTTATGCGTATGCAATTGTGCGTGCTGGCCCTGGCCTGCACCGTCGGCCTGGCTCAGGCCAAAGGCACCGATTCGGCGGCACTGGGCAAGACCCTGACCCCCATGGGCTCGGAAATGGCAGCCAATGCCGACGGCAGCATTCCGGCCTGGACCGGAGGGCTTGCCGCCAACGCCGGTACCGTCGACAGCAAGGGTGGCTACAGCGATCCGTTTGCCGCCGAGAAACCCTTGTTCACGGTCACGGCAAAGAACGTGGCGCAGTACGAAAAGTTTCTCAGCCCTGGGCAAATCGCGTTGTTCAAGCGGTTTCCCGACACCTACAAGATGAACATCTACCCGAGCCATCGCAGCGCCAACCTGCCCAAGGATGTGCTGGCGGCCAGTCGTGAGAACGTCGCCAAAACCAGCATGGCCGACGGCGGCAACGGCCTGCATGACTACGCCAGGGGCATTCCGTTTCCGTTGCCCACCGAAGGCCTGGAGGTGATGTGGAACCACATGACCCGTTACCGTGGCGGCAGCTACGAGCGCATCAGCAGCTCGGCGCTGGTGCGCGAAAACGGCGCCACCAGCTACGTGCGCAACCAGTCGTTGATCAACTTTGCCGACACCGTGGGTGGACTGGAACCGGGCTCGAACATCCTGTTCATGTTCAAGAGCCGGGTGCTGGAACCGGCGCGTCTGTCCGGCGAGGCGGTGCTGGTGCACGAGCCGATCGACCAGGTCGCCGAACCGCGTTCGGCCTGGCAATACCTGCCGGGACAACGTCGCGTGCGTCGTGCGCCGATGATCGCCTACGACAACAGCGCCCGTTACAGCAACGGCCTGATCACCGCCGACAACATCGACGGCTACAACGGCGCGCCGGACCGTTTCGACTGGAAACTGGTGGGCAAGCAAGAGCTGTTCATCCCTTACAACAGCTACAAGATCGGCAGCCGCGACCTCAAGTACGACGCCGTGATCAAGCCCAACCACGTCAACCAGGACCTGGCTCGTTACGAGAAGCACCGCGTGTGGGTGGTCGAAGCGACCCTCAAGCCTGATGCGCGGCATATCTATGCCAAGCGCCGCTTCTATGTGGATGAAGACAGCTGGCAGATCGCCCAGTCGGACCAGTACGACAGCCGCGGCGAACTGTGGCGCAGCGGTGAACTGCACGCGATCCAGCAGTACGATCACGGCTTCACCTACAACGTGCTGGAAACCTCCTATGACCTGATCTCCGGACGCTACTACGCCGGCGGCCTGGCCAACGAAGAGACCGAACCGATGCGCGTGGGCTTCGCCGCCAAGACCGACGACTATACCCCGTCGGACCTGCGGCGCTGGGCCAAGTAAACCGGGAGGTACCGTAATCCCCCTGTGGGAGCGAGCTTGCTCGCGATGGCGGCGTATCAGACGACATTGATGTTGGCTGTTCCGGCTTCATCGCGAGCAAGCTCGCTCCCACAGGGATCTATGTGTGCCGATGTTTTGCTACAGGAGATCTGCCATGCGCTACTGGATATCCGCTCTGGCCCTGGGCGCGAGCCTGGGCACTGTTCACGCCGCAACCCTGGATCAACAGCAAGCGAAAGCCCTGGCGCAGGAGGCCTACGTGTTCGCCTACGCCACCGTCGAACACGACAAGGTGCTCAGCGCCATCGCCGCGAAACTGCCGTTCAACCGCCTCTACAGCGAACCGCGCCTGCTCGGCCCGCAAGACAACAAAGTGGTATCGCCCAACAACGACACCTTCTATTCCCGCGCGTTGCTCGATCTGCGCAGTGAACCGATGGTGCTGGACGTGCCGCCCGTGCAAGGTCGCTACTACAGCTTCCAACTGGTCGACATGCGCACCGACAACCTCGACTACATCGGCACCCGCGCCACGGGCGATCAAGCGGGGCGCTACCTGATCGTCGGGCCGGACTGGAAGGGGCAGGTGCCATCGGGTTTCAACGCGGTGATTCGCTCACCGAGCCGGCTAGTCTTTCTGTTGGGACGGACCGAGGTCAAGGGCGACGCGGATCAGAAAGACGCCGCGCAAGTGCTGAAGGGCTACGCCTTGCAACCGCTGTCCAAAGTGAATGGCGGCGCGGCGCCTGAACCGCAGGTACCGCTGCAACTGCCAGCCTACACGGACACGAAACAAGGGCCGGCACAGGCACTGTTCAACACCTTCAACGCGCTGGCCCCCTTGCACCAATGGACCGCCAGCGAACAAAAGAAGCTGGCCCGTTTCGCCGCCATCGGCGTGAAACCGGGGACCGAATTCCAGGCCCCGGCGGACTTGAGCGAAGCCGTCGCCCAAGGTGCCGAAGCCGGTCGCGAACAGGTCCGCGCAGCCTCCAGCCAGCTGTCGGTGGAACGGCAGGGCTGGTTGCCGTCGCCGTCTAACGTCGGCAAGTTTGGCGACGATGACCTGACTCGTGCCGCGGTCGCCTGGCGCTACATCTACGCCAACGATGCGGTGGAAGCGCTGTACCCGATGGCATTGCACGACGCCCATGGGCAGGCGCTTGATGGCCAACACGCCTATCGCCTGCATTTTCCCGCCGGGCAATTGCCGCCGGTGAATGCGTTCTGGTCGCTGACCCTGTATGACGGCAAAACCCAGTTGCTGGTGGCCAACCCGATCCAGCGTTACGCCCTGGGCGATCGCAGCCCTGGTCTACAATACGATGCCGACGGCGGCTTGACCCTGATCCTGCAAGCCGATGCGCCCAAGGCTGCACCGCAGGGCAACTGGCTGCCGACGCCGCAGGGTCCGTTCAACCTGCTGTTGCGCCTGTACCTGCCCAAGGGCGGGGCATTGGACGGGAGTTATCAGTTGCCGACGATAACGAGGATCGAATCATGAACCTGATTTTCAGTCGCCGCCGGGTGCTGGGCAGCATGGGGGTAATGGGCGGCAGCCTGATGTTTCCACGCTGGTTGCTGGCCGCTGATTCCGATGACCCGCGGCAGATTGCCAAAGAGGCATGGATTTACGCCTACCCCATGCTCATGCATTACCAGACCATGGAAAAACAGGCACTCAAACCGGCCGCGCCGGAGTACGTCGGCGGCTTCAACCGCTTTCGTCATTACAGCGAGTTGTTCACCCCGAACAACCGCGACATTGTCACGCCGAACAACGACACGCCGTACTCCTGGGCCTGGCTTGACCTGCGCAGCGAACCCCAGGTGTTGAGCGTGCCGGCGGTCGATGACGAGCGCTATTACGTGTTTCAACTGGTCGACCAGTACACCCACAACTTTGCCTATGTCGGCGTGCTCAGCACCGGTCGCGATGCGGGCAATTACCTGATCGTCGGGCCCGACTGGCAAGGCCCGACACCCGACGGCGTCAAGGCGGTGCTGCGCAGTGAAACCGAAATCGTCATGGTGCTTGGAAGAACGGGCCTGAAAAACGCCAAGGACCTGCCGGCGGTGCGGGCCTTGCAGCAGCAATACGGTTTGCGCTCGTTGCATGAATTCATCGGCAGTGCGCCGCCCGTGGCTGCGCCGGCGATTGACTGGCGACCCTGGGACAGCAAGACCGGGTTGGGGCTGGAGTTTATCCCGGCGCTGAATCAGATCCTCAGCCTGTGCCCCACGCAACCGTCCGAACAAGCCTTGCGCGCACGCTTTGCACGGATCGGCATCGTGCCCGGCCAGGCTTTCGACCCGGCGAAGTTGCCGCCTGCAACGCACCAGGCACTGCTCGCCGGGATTCAAGACGCCCAGGCGCAACTGCAAACCGCGGTGAGCCAAGTACGCACCACCCTCGGCCTGTTCGGCACTCGCGAAGCGCTGAACGGCAATTACCTCAACCGCGCCGTCGCGGCGAATGTCGGCATCTACGGCAACAGCGTGGAGGAGGCGTTCTACACCGGCACTCGCCTGGATAATCAGGGGCAACCCTTGCAGGGTGGGCGGAGCTATCGCCTGCATTTCGCACCGGGTCAATGGCCGCCGGCCAGCGAGTTCTGGTCGCTGACCTTGTATGACTTGCCAGACCGGCAACTGGTGGCCAACCCGATCAATCGCTACTGTCTGAGCAGCCGGGATCAGTTGCAAAAAGATTCGGACGGCGGGTTGACGTTGATCCTGCAAAACATAGCTCCGACAGAACAGAGCAACTGGTTGCCGACACCGGCGAGCGGGGCGTTCAGCCTGGTCCTGCGCCTATATGGGCCCGGGCAACAGGTGGTTAATCAACGTTGGCAAATGCCGGTGGTTGAACTGGTGTCTGCCTGACCGCATCGCGAGCAGGGGATTTGTATCGGTCAAAGTACTTGTGCTCGACCGGGATCCTGTGGGAGCGGGCTTGCCCGCGAAAGCGGTATGTCAGTCAATGATGATGTCGAGTCTGACGCCCCCTTCGCGAGCAAGCCCGCTCCCACAGTTTTGAAATGTGTACGGACTAGAGAACCAGGCCGGCCGGTAGGCCGCCTCGGGCGCTGTTGCGGTACACGCCCCCTCGTGAGGCCGAGCGCAGGTTCTGCGCAGTGGGCAACCCGGCATGGATGCCGGGTTAGTCGCCCCCGGCCATGGATGGCCGATGGCGACGGGCCCACGGAGCAGGACCGGAGCGAGGGCATGCCGAGCCACGGCGAGGCACCGAATGTCAGGGGCAAGAGCCCTTTGGTTACTTTGGGGCTTTTCCAAAGTGACCCGCCGTAAGGGCCAGCCCTTTCAAGGTGTTTTCCCTTTATGGGCTTTGAGCACCCGGTCGGTCGACACATGAGCATGCGCAGCTTTGCCGTCCAGCCACTCCTTGGGTTTGGCGATTTTGGGACCACGTATGCTTTTGGCGACCTGTTTGGGCTTGATGTTCCTGGCCAGCGCCAACAGACGCTCCGCCAGCGTTTCCGAGGTCGTTTGGAGTGATAGATAGTCCGAGGGCAACGCGATCTGCATGCCCTCATAACCGCTGCGTACTTGTACCGTCAGATGGAAGATCGAAGCTTCCCAGCCTTCGGGCAATGTCTCGCGATGAGCCTGCTCCACGCTGCGTTTGAGCACTGCCAGGACGTTGTAGGCCAAGATCGCTGAAGCAAAACCCAGCAACGCCGCCCGCGGAGCGCCAAGGCTTTCGATTTCACTGTCCAGCACCGATTCCAGGCGCTGGAACATCCCTTCGATACTCCAGCGACGACGGTATAACTCGGCGATCTGCCCGGCGCTGACGGTGTCTGGCAAGTTGCTCCAGAACCACATCACAGTGTCGCCTGAGTCAGTAGGTGCCTGTAGGTTCAGTTCAACTCGGCGCCAGCGGTGACCACCTTTGAGTTCGATGATTTGCTCGCGCACCGTTCCGGATTCGATGGCCACAGATTCTTGCCAGCCGCCTTCCTCAATCAACCGTGGATGCTTGCTTTGCTGGCGAATAATGAAAGAAGCGCCCGCTTCCTCGCAGGCTTGCATGACGGGCAGCGTGCAGTACAACCGATCAGCCATCCACAGCTGGCCCTTAGTGGCGCAGGCCAACAACGGCAGCACGCTGACGCGCTCACTCGCGTAGGCATCCTCGCATGGCTGCAAGTCGACAATCTGATCCCGGTCCGGGTCGTAGACCACTACTGAAAACCCTGGTCGCGCCGCACCTCGCTCACGCCGCAAGGCCCCCAAGCGTTTTTCGGTAGATGGCAGGTGATTGCCGTCAACGATGCGCAGCTGCCAGCCGGGCAAAATGGCTGAACAGCCCAACTCTTTTATCGTCGGAGCCAAGCGCTCGGCGCTTCCTGTAACCAACGCCCGCAGCAACGCGGGCTCTGTGCGGCTGACCTTGTCATAGAGCGCCGCCAAGGTAACCGGTAGCCCCTCCATTTGCCGGGCAGCGGCATGCAAAGAAGGGCGCAAACCCAATGAAACAAGGGACATCAGCTCAACGATGGTCGAAAACAAAAGCTCACGCGGGTATTGGCGTTGACGGTGTTCTTCAAACACCTGATCAACCCATTCGGCAGGAACAGCCTGCTCCAGTATCAATTTAGTCATGACACTGGCCGGTGTCTTTTTTTCAAACCGCGCTAGAACTTCTGCCCACATCGTTTTCGTCACCCTGACTGGAGTTTTGGGGGGAGTTTAAACGAAGACCTTGAAAGGGCTGGCCGTAAGGGCGGAACCAATAGCGGCCGTTACCGCAGCAACGGATATGTACACCCACAAAAAAATCATCGCCCGACACAAAGCCATCGCGAGCAAGCTCGCTCCCACAGGGAACCAGGCTGTTCACAGCATGTGTGAACGACACAAATCCAGTGTAGGAGCGAGCCTGCTCGCGAAGAAGGCGACGCGGTTTCCCGCGTCATCCGGTCAAGGGGTGACGATATTGAACTGCGGCGCAAACGTATCGAGGCTGCTCATCAACTCCCCGAGCTTCTTGCCATTGCCCTGCAACTTGATCAGGCCTTTCTGCATCGCCGTCGGGATATCCAGTTGCTTGAGGCTGATCTGTTCCAGGGTGGCCTTGCTCATGGTCACGCTGGCATCTGCCTGAGCGTTGAGCCCAGCACGGTGGGTCAGCACGCCATTGCGCAGGGTCAGGTTGAAGTCCTTGTTCAGGTCATCGAAGGTCCAGTTCAGGGTCAGGTCATGGCCTACGGCCTTTTCACTGTCCAGGCGCACCGCCAGGAAGTCGAAGAACATCTGCGGGCTCATCGCCCGCACCATGTCCACGGATACCGACGTGCCCGCGTTGGGTGGCACACCGTTGCGCAGTTCCATGGCACCGGTCAGGTACATGTTGCGCCAGGTGGCGTTTTCACTTTGATAACCCATTTGCTCCAGCGCCTGGGCCTGGGCTTTGCGGGCGTCGCCGTTGTCCGGGTTGGCGAACAGCACCTGATTGCCCAGTTGCGCGGCCCAGCGGTATTCACCCTTGGCCATTGCCGCCTGCATTTTTCCCAGCACCGCCGCTTCGCCGCCCATGGCTTCGACCGAACGCTTGGCCGTTTCCACGGGTGGCAGCGGATTGAGGTTGGCCGGGTTACCGTCATAGAACCCCATGTAGCGCTGATACACCGCCCGGGTGTTGAAACTCAGTGAGCCGTAGTAGCCACGGGTGTACCACTTCTGGTCGAGGCTGCCGGGCAGTTTCTTGATCTCGTCGGCGATTTCCAGCGGTGTCAGGCCCTGGTTCAGCAGGTGCAGGGTGCGGTCATTGAGGAAGGCGTACATGTCGCGCTGGTCGGCGAGGAAGGTGCGGATGCGTTCGCCACCCCAGGTCGGCCAGTTGTGCTGGGCGAATAACACGTCACTCTTGTCGCCGTAACGCGCCAGGCTGCCGTCCAGGTACTCGGCCCAGGCCTTGGCGTCACGCACTTGGGCGCCGCGGGGGGTGAGGATGTTGTGCATCATTTGCGTGGCGTTTTCCGCCATGCACAAGGCGCGCAACTGCGGCAGGTACAGGTTCATCTCCGCCGGCGCCTCGGTGCCCGGGGTCAACTGGAATTCCACGTCGAGGCCGGCGATGGTGCGGGTTTCCAGTTCCTTGTCGATCAGGTCGGTGGGCGGGATCAGGGTGACGGTGCCGCCGCTTGGCGAGCTTTTGCCCAGTCCCGCGTCTACCTGGCCGTGATCACCACGGGGCAGCAGGCTGCCGAACTGGAACTGCGCGCGGCGGCTCATGGCGGTGCCGGCATAGACGTTCTCGCTCATCACGTGTTCCATGAACCCGGCGGGGGCGAACACCCTGACCTTGCCGGCCTTGACGTCGGCTTCGTCGATGACCCCGCGCACGCCACCGAAGTGGTCGACGTGGGTGTGGCTGTAGATCACCGCCACCACCGGTTTGTGCGGACGGTTCTGGTAGTACAGGTCCAGCGCTGCCTTGGCGGTTTCGGCCATGGTCAGCGGGTCGATGATGATCAGCCCGTCGTCGCCTTCGATGATGGTCATGTTCGCCAGGTCAAGGCCGCGCACCTGATACAACCGAGGGCTGACTTCGAACAACCCGGCATGGGCGTTGAGCTGGGCCAGGCGCCAGAGGCTCGGGTTGACCGACTCCGGAGCCTTATCCTTGGCGAGGAAGTCATAGGCCTGGATATCCCAGATGACCTTGCCCGAGGCGTCCTTGACCTGGCCCTTGAACGGCGCGATCAGGCCCTTGGTGACCGACTCGTAGTCGGTGCGGTCGGTGAAGGGCAGCTGTTGCAGCACCGCGGCGTTACTGGCCGTGGTTTGCGGGCTGGCCGCGACCGGTGCATCGGCGGCAACCACCGATTGCGCAAGGCAGGCAGTGATCAGGCAAGCGAGCAGCCCACGAGGGCTCAAGGTGAAACGAGGCATGGCGTCTCCGCTTTTTATCGTTATGGTCAGATCAGCTTCGAGGGTAGGGCGATGGCCGGTCGGGGCCATGATCGTCAGCGGACAAAAACCATTCAGGGCCGCTATCCTTGGGCCAGGCATATCCAGCAGGTTGACCCATGCTTGAAGTCCATGGCGTTTTCAAAAGCTACCCCACCCCGCAGGGACCGCTGCCGGTGTTGCAAGGCGTCGACCTGACACTCAGGCCCGGTAGCAGCCTGGCGCTGATGGGTGAATCGGGCAGTGGCAAAAGCACCTTGCTGCACCTGATCGCCGGGCTGGACAAGGTCGATCGCGGCAGCATCCGCAGTGGCGAGCATCGCCTGGAACAGATGAATGAAGGGCAACTGGCGAACTGGCGCCGTACGGAAATCGGCCTGGTGTTCCAGCAATTCAACCTGATCGGCAGTCTGCGGATCGAAGACAACCTGGCGATTCAGGCACGCCTGGCGGGGCGCCATGACCCACGCTGGCAGGCGCATCTGGTGCAACGCCTGGGCCTGGGGGAGTTGCTGCGGCGTTACCCGGAGCAACTGTCCGGCGGCCAGCAGCAACGGGTTGCGCTGGGCCGGGCGCTGGCATCGCGCCCCCAATTGCTGCTGGCCGACGAGCCCACCGGCAGCCTCGATGAAACCACCGGCGCCGAGGTGTTGCAGCTGCTGCTGGAATTGCTCGACGACAGTCCCACCAGCCTGTTGATGGTCACCCACAGTCCCGGCGTGGCGGCACGGCTGGCGGAAAAAGCCATGCTGTGCGGCGGTCGTCTGGCCGGTGCGGGCGACCGCTGACATGCGCATCTTTGGCGAAACCCTGCGCGCGCTGCTCAGCCACTGGCGGCGGCACCCGGTGCAGTTTTTCAGTGTGCTGACCGGGTTATGGCTGGCCACCGGTCTGTTGACCGGCGTCCAGGCACTCAACAGCCAGGCCCGCGACAGCTATGCCCGCGCCAGTCAGTTGATCGGCGGCGAACCCCAGGCCAGCCTTGGTGCGCCCGGTGGCGGTACGTTCCCCCAGCAGTGGTTTATCGATCTGCGCCGCGCGGGGTGGCCGGTGTCACCGGTGCTGCAAGGCCGGGTCACGCTCAAGGGGCACGAAGAGCAGCGCTTGCAGTTGATGGGCATCGAGCCGGTGTCGCTGCCGGCGGGCGCGGCGGTGGCCGGGCAGGCCCAGGCGATTGAACAGGTGGTCGGCTTCTTCAGTCCGCCGGGCAGTACCTGGATATCGCCCCAGACCTTGCAGGCACTGAGTTTGCACGAGGGAGACCGGCCACAGAACCTGGCGGGCGTGGCACTGCCGCCGCTGCAGGTGCAGGACGACATGGCGCCCGGCGTGCTGCTGGTGGACATCGGTTTTGCCCAGCAGATTCTGGGATTGCCGGAGCAACTGTCGCGGCTGCTGTTGCCGAAGGATTTCACCGCGCCGTTGCCGGAGCCGTACAAGGGGCAACTGCAACTCAAACGCGCCAGCGAAGAAAACAACCTGACGCGCCTGACCGAAAGCTTCCACCTGAACCTCGATGCCCTGGGGGTGCTGTCGTTCGTGGTCGGGCTGTTTATCGTGCACGCCGCCATCGGGCTGGCGCTGGAGCAACGGCGAGGCCTGCTGCGAACCCTGCGTGCCTGCGGAGTGAGTGCGCGGATGCTGATCGCTTGTCTCGCCGTCGAATTGGGTGGGTTGGCCCTGATCGGCGGTGTGGCAGGGTTGGTCAGCGGCTACCTGCTGGCCGGCGTGCTGTTGCCCGATGTCGCCGCCAGCCTGCGTGGCTTGTACGGCGCCGAAGTGGCGGGGCAGTTGAGCCTCAGTCTGTCGTGGTGGTTCAGTGGTATCGGCCTGAGTCTGATCGGCGCGTTGCTGGCCGGGACCAACAGCCTGCTGCGGGCGGCGCGTCTGCCATTGCTGGCGCTGGCTGACCCGCAGGCCTGGCATCAGGCCCATGCACGCTGGTTGCGGCGCCAGGGTTGGGTGGCGGCATTGACCGGGGTAATCGCGCTGCTGGCGTTGATCTTCGGCGACAGCCTGGTCAGTGGCTTCGTGTTGACAGCGGCGCTGTTGATCGGTGCCGCGCTGGCCTTGCCGGTGCTGCTCAGTGCGCTGCTCAGTCTCGTTTCGCTGCGCAGTCGCTCGGTGCTCGGCCAGTGGTTTGTCGCCGATTGTCGCCAGCAACTGCCGGCCCTCAGCCTGGCGTTGATGGCGCTGCTGTTGGCCATGGCGGCGAACATCGGTGCCGGCAGCATGACCGCGGGCTTTCGCCAGACCTTCAGCGACTGGCTCGAACAACGGCTGACGGCCGAGCTTTACCTCAATCCACAGAACCCGGCCCAGGCCCGGGAGCTGCACAGCTGGCTCGACCAGCAGCCGCAACTGGCGGCGGTACTGCCCAACTGGCAGGTTTCGATCCAGTTGCAGGGTTGGCCGACGGACCTGTCGGGGATCATTGACCACCCGACCTATAGCCAGCACTGGCCGCTGCTCGAAGCCTTGGGCGATACCCCTTGGGAGCGACTGGCCAAGGACGATGCGGTGATGCTCAGCGAACAACTGGCCCGGCGCCTGCACGTGCAACTGGGCGATCACCTGACACTGCCGACCCCCACCGGCCCGTGGTCGCCGCGGATCGTCGGCATCTACGCCGACTACGGCAATCCCAAGGGCCACATTCTGGTGAACATCAACCACCTGCTGCGCGGTTGGCCGCATCTGGCACCGAGCCGCTTCAACCTGCGTATCGAGCCGGGGGCGATCCCGGCGTTCGTCACGGCGCTGCAGGCGCGTTTTGCCCTGGACGACAGCCGCATCGTCGATCAGGCGCGGCTCAAGGGTTGGTCCACGCAAGTCTTCGAACGCACCTTCGCCGCCACCGCCGCCCTCAACAGCCTGACGTTGTGCGTGGCCGGGGTGGCGCTGTTCATCAGCCTGTTGACCCAAAGCCAGAGCCGTCTGGGGCAACTGGCGCCGCTGTGGGCGCTGGGCGTGACCCGTCGGCACCTGATGTTGCTCAACCTCGGGCAAACCTGGCTGCTGGCGATCTTGACCCTGGTGCTGGCGTTGCCGCTGGGCATCGCCCTGGCGTGGTGCCTGGACACGGTGATCAACGTGCAGGCCTTTGGCTGGCGCCTGCCGTTGCGGGTGTTTCCATGGCAACTGTTGCAATTGATGGGGCTGGCGCTGGTGGCGACGTTACTGGCTTCGGCCTGGCCGTTGTACCGTTTGTACCGCACGCAACCGGCGGACCTGCTGCGGACATTTGCCCATGAAGATTAAAGTCGGCGTGTTGCTCCTGGCGCTGCTGGCGAGCGGTTGCGATCAACCGGCACCGGAGCAAAAGGGCTTTGCCGGACTGGGCAACCAGGCCGCCGCGTTCACCCCGGTGGTACCCGGTCGGGTGTTCAGCTTCCCGGCGGATCATGGCCCTCACGACGGCTTTCGCATCGAATGGTGGTACGTCACGGCCAACCTGAAGGACGATCAGGGCAATGAGTTTGGCGCGCAATGGACCTTGTTCCGCAGCGCGTTGAAAGCCAGCCCCGAGGTGGCGGGTTGGCAGAATCAGACGATCTGGCTCGGTCACGCGGCGGTGACGTCGGCGACGGCGCATCATGCGGCCGAACGTTATGCCCGTGGCGGCGTCGGTCAGGCCGGTGTCAGCGTCGCGCCGTTCAATGCATGGATCGACGACTGGCAATTGCGCAGCCAGGCGACTGCCGACGATCCGTTGGCCGACGTACTACTCAGTGCCCGCGACCGGCGTTTCGGCTACCGGCTGCGGTTGACCTCGACAGGGCCGCTGGTGCTTCAGGGGGACCGGGGCTTCAGCCAGAAATCCGAACAGGGCCAGGCCTCCTACTACTACAGCCAGCCGTTTTTCCAGGCCAGCGGCACCCTGGAAATCGACGGCAAGACCTTTCAGGTCAGAGGCCCGGCCTGGCTCGACCGGGAATGGAGCAGCCAGCCTTTGACGAGCAACCAGACCGGATGGGACTGGTTCTCCCTGCACCTGGACAGCGGCGAGCAGGTGATGCTGTATCGCATGCGGCAAAAGGACGGTGAGCCTTATCTCACCGGCACCTGGATCGACGCCGGGGGGCAGACACAATTGCTGCACGCTGGCGACATCAGCCTCACACCGCAAGACACCGCCCGTGTTGCCGGGCGCGCGATGCCCATTCGCTGGTCGATCAAGATCCCCGCCAGACACCTCGATATAACCATTACCGCACTCAATCCCCAGGCCTGGATGGACTTGCGCATTCCGTACTGGGAAGGCCCGGTGCGCCTCAGTGGCAGCCATGCAGGGCAGGGCTATCTGGAAATGACCGGGTACTAGGCGCTCGTGCAAGGAAAATCACCGCTGCGGCGCGACCACTCGCAGAACAGCGTCTATGCTCACTCGCACACATGGCGTTGAGCCCGGTTTCAACGCCGTCTGTTGCCATCTATCACAGGGAATGTTCTGCCTATGAAACGCCACGCACTGACCAAAGCCATCGCCCTCGCAACCTTGCTGTCTGCCGCCAGTTTCGGCGCGGTTGCCGCCGAACTACCGTTGTCCGAAGTTGTGGTGGTTGATCAGGTCGCCACCAAAGTCGTTTCGGTAGATACCGCGAACCATATAGTGGTCCTGAAAGGCCCGCAGGGTAATGAATTCCCTGTGCAACTGACCGAAAAGGCGAAAAACCTCAAAAATCTGAAGGCCGGCGACTCGGTCGACATCAGGGTTACCAGCGCCGTTGCAGCCTACCTCGACACTGATGTCGACAAAGGCCTGCCCGGCACCGCGGAAGCCACCGGCGAAGTGCGCGCAGCGCCAGGTAGCGCCAACCCGGGCGGCGAAGCTTATCGCCAGGTGAAAGTGCAGCTGAAAATCACCCACATCGACCTGAAGAAACACCAGGTGACCTTCGAAAACCCGGAAGGCAAGTCCAAGACCGTCGACGTCAAGCGACCTGAAGTCCAGGCCAAACTCAAGGACTTGAAAGTCGGACAAAGCGTCAACGTGGTTTATACCGACATATTGACGGTGACCAGCAAGCACTGATACCGAGTAATAGCTCTATATGGGCTGATTGTTTTTGTGCAAGTTTTGTATAGGAATAATCAGCCCATAATGGTCGAACTGGTGAGTTTGAGCTGCCGTGTTGCATAGTATTTAAATCGACATCTTGTTAAACATTGTGTCGATAAATTTCATCTTTGCGGCACGGACATATTAATCCGCTTCTACTAAAATACTTTCCGTTCGCCCAGTGTCAGGGCTCTTTACCAGTGCATGGATTGCCGAGGCCATTGCACTGGGCGAACACTTTGTTTGCTGCATTGAAAGTTTTGGATATAAAAAAGGGCGACCTGCAGGTCGCCCTTTTTTATTGAGTTGTAACAAGTCATTCAGTCATTCTTTTTAATCGGTCAGTGCGGCGAAACACTGTTCGATCGAACGCCGCTGGCTCTCGGCGTACAGTTCCAGCTCATCGATCGTCGAACGCCCCAGAGCTTGTTCGAAGGCCTGCTGGTTGGCATGGGCGCCGTAACGGGTTTGCGCCGCGTCCCCCAGGTTTGACTGAAAAATCCCCGCCGCACTGACGGGCAGGAAGTCTTCGTACACCAGTGGTTCAACCCGTAGGCAATCGCTGCTGATCAGTTCCTCCAGAGAGGCGTTTTTCAGGTCGCCCGCCGCCAGGCCTTGTTCCGTCACGAAGTAGCGGAAGTAAGCCAGGCCCTGTTGGCGCATGCCTTCCCAGTTGTCAGGGAACTCGCTGAAATGCTGCGCCATCAGGGCGTTGTAGCGCGCGGCGTTGGCTTCGTTGGGGAAGTCCTTGAGTTCGTCCCGTGCGGCATTGAGCAAGCGGTCGTAGAGTGCGCGGCCTTTGGGCGTGAGGGCGGCACCGCGCTGTTCGATCTCGCCGAAACGGGCACTGTGGCTGCCGCGCGCCTCGCTTTGATCGGTGAAGGCAATCGGCTCGTCCAGGGCCTTGAAGCTGGTCTGGCGCAGCAGGATCGGGCACTGGCGGCGAGGCGGGCCTTCGATCACCGCTTTGGGGGTGATGCCATGGGCCGGCATCTGCGCCTGGACGATGTCGATGTCCAGGGTCCGCGGTGTCAGGTGGTTGATGTGTGGGCCCTTGAATGCCACCACGTCGGCGATCAGGCGATGCTGGGCGCTGAGCTGTTGATACTGTTCGGCGGTGACGGTGGCGCTGTGGTGCCAGCGGAACGTTTCCAGTGCCTGTTCGACGAACGCCTGGGCTTCCTGTTCGGTCAGGCCACCCCGGGATTCGGCACGTTCGATGAGCGTCAGGGCCGTTGGGGTGAAGATCGAACGCTGGTCGAGCATCGACTGGGCGAACGCGCGCAGCTCCAGGTCTTCGATCAGTTCCAGACGCAACAGTGAGGTGAATACCCGGAACGGGCTGACCTGCAGCGACGCTTCATGCACCGCGCGAAACGCCGTGGAATGCACCGGCACGCCGGCTGGAGTCAGGTCGTAGTAACCCACCGGTTGCATACCCATCACCGCGAACAGGCGGGCGAGGGTCGCCAGTTCATCGGCCGTACCGACGCGGATCGCTCCATGGCGTTCCAGGTCCAGGCGTTCGATTTCGCCGGTGCTGGTGAGCTGCCGCAGGATTTGCCCATCGCTGTCCAGCACGTGACGGTTGGTCTGTTCCACTAGCTCCATCAATGCGCCGTACAACGGCACTTCCTCGCGGTACATGTCGGACATCGCTTTGGAGAAGCGTTGGCGGATCAGGTCAGGGCTGACGAAGTTCGGGTGGTTCATGAACAGGATTCCTGGCGCGGTGACGTAAAGGATGGACAAAAGATCGCAGCCTTCAGCGACGCCGACAAACGAAGTTTCTGACGAACTTCATTCTGCAAAAGACTGAATGTCTAGTGAAGTCGTTGATCCTGTGGGCTCTCCGAGCGCAGCGATGCCAAAAACTCGCGATACAGGCGCGCCGAACCGTATGGCGCTTCCACCATGGGCATGTGCCCGATGGCGTCCCAGATATACACGCGCAGGTCGGCGATGCCCTTGCTCCAGACTGCCACGCTGCTGACATCGATCAGCCGGTCCTTGCGCCCCCACAGCAACAGCGCCGGGGCGGTGATGTCGGGCAGGTGCGGTTCCATCGGCGGGCTGGCGCGAAATTCGCGGAAGATTTCTTCCAGCTCCTCCCGGGACTGTTCATAGCGCTGGGCGACGGCATCGAGTATCAGCTTCGGTACCCAGGGCGGCGAAGCCATGGTCATGGCGTAGAAACGCTGGAATTCTTCCCGCGAATGAATCAGGAACGGGTTGTGGCCCTTGGCCAGATGCCGCTCAAGGTCACTGGGTTCGGGCGCGGTGACCCCGGCCGGGTCGATCAGGGCCACGGACACAATGCGCTCCGGATACGTGGCCGCGAGCCAGGCCGCCATGTAGCCGCCCATGGAGTTGCCGATGACATGGACTTTCTCGACCCCGCACACGTCCAGCAGCTGGATCATGCGCTTGGCCTGCAGCGGGATGTCGTAGCCGCCGCCCGCCTTGAAGCCGGTTTCGCCATGGCCGGCGATGTCCGGGATGATCACCCGATGGCTGCCGACAAAGTGCCGGGCGAAACGCAGCCAGAGGTTCTTGTCGGCGCTGAAGCCATGGAGCATCAGCACACTGCTGGTGGCCTCGTACGGCCCGCCTTGCCAGGTCGAGACGGTCATCTCGGGGATGGGCACGACGATCTTGTGCAGCCGGTACAACTTGGCCTCGGCCGCCATGCTCAAGTCATAGAGCCAGTAGCCGATGGCCGGGTAGGTCAGCCAGCTCCAGGCAACGAACACTGCGAGAACGACGAACAACAAAAGCATCACGCGTCTCCCTTCTATCTGCTCAGGACAAAATGTGATCGGCGGGTTTCAGCGCTCGGGTCAAGCGATGAAAGCTGAAGCTGAATCCCGGAAACATGGCAATCACATGACCGCTCTTGCTTTGATACCAACTGTGGCAACCACCGGACTTCCACACGGTGCGTTCCATTTCCCGGTGGATCATTTCAGTGTAGGTACGTTCCGCCTCATGGCGAACTTCGATGCTGCGTAAACCTTGAGTCTTCAAGGTGCGAATGCAATCGAGGATGTAATTCATCTGGGATTCGATGATGAACAGGGCCGAGGTGTGGCCGATGCCGGTGTTCGGCCCGGTGACGATGAACAGGTTGGGGAAGTCGGGCAGGGCGGTGCCGAGGTAGGCCCGTGGGTACTGCGCCCAGACCTCCTTGAGACGGGTGCCGTTCTTGCCCGTTACCGGGTAGGAAATCACCCCGTCGGTGGCATCGTAGCCGGTGGACCAGACGATCAGGTCCAGGTCGATGTGCTGGCCGTCCAGGGTAACGATGCCGGTTTCATCGATGGACGCGATGCCTTGCTCGCGGCTGTGCAGGGTCACGTTACTGCGCGCCAGTGCCGGGTACAGCGTGCTGGACAGGATTACCCGTTTGCAGCCGATGGTGTAGTCCGGCGTCAGCTTGCGCCGCAGTTCGGCGTCCGGCACCTGGCGTTTGAGAAAGCGCAGGGCCTGGCGCTGGACCATGTGCACGGCCGGTTTCGAATACTTGAAGGCAATCACGCGGGTTTCGAACTGCCAGTAAATCCCCCAGCGCAGCAGCTTGTAGGCCGGCTTGAACCCCAGCAGCCAGCGCTGGAAACGGCCAAAGCGGCGGTCAGCCCGGGGCAAGACCCAGTGGGGCGTGCGCTGGAACACATGCAAGTGCCCGACGTCCGGGGCGATGGCCGGAATCACCTGGGCCGCACTGGCGCCGCTGCCGACGATGGCCACGCGTTTTTGCCGGTAGTCGTAGTGGTGATCCCAGTTGTTGGTGTGGAACGTCTTGCCCTGGAAGCGTTCCTGTCCGTCGAAGCGAGGGACCACCGGTTGACTCAGCGGCCCGGTCGCATTGATCAGGAACTGTGCGCAAAAGGTGCCTTTATCGGCGGTGTACACCGTCCAGCGTTTGTTGGTGTCGTCCCATTCGACGCGCTCGACATTAGCGTCCAGTTCCACCTTGTCCCGCAGG
This sequence comes from Pseudomonas grandcourensis, assembly GCF_039909015.1. Taxonomy (NCBI): domain Bacteria; kingdom Pseudomonadati; phylum Pseudomonadota; class Gammaproteobacteria; order Pseudomonadales; family Pseudomonadaceae; genus Pseudomonas; species Pseudomonas grandcourensis. The sequence goes on along the minus strand of NZ_CP150919.1, from coordinate 4,237,542 downwards.
CCGAAGTGTTCCACCACGTGGCGGGTGTAGCGGTGCAGTTCGGCCTGTTCGGCGAACATTTGCGTCCAGCGATACGGGGCGAAAGACAGGGAGTACAGTGGCGAGGGCACGTCGACTGCCGCGCCGGGATAGGTGTTCTGGCACCAGGTGCCGCCGAAGAAATCCCGCCGCTCCAGCAGGCGAAAATCATCGATGCCGGCCTTGAGCAAATTGATTGCTGCACATTGGCCGCCAAACCCGCTGCCGATGATCAATACTTGAAAGGTCTGCATGGGCCTCCTCTTATGGTCATCGATCAACCCCTTCTTTCATGTATAGCCGTTTCCGGGGCGAGGCTTTTGCTTTTATGTGAGTGTGATGTCGCGATATTCAGCCCGTCAGCCGGTGATGGCTATTTAATCTCACCCTGATAGACTCCAGCGCACAGGCACAGGCTGTAATCGCATTCCGTCGAGTGGCACAGAGGCCCTATGACAAAAACGGGAGGAAAAGGATTTTCATTGGCCAGGAGGCTCTATACATCGCGGACCCTGGGGTTGGCCCTGGGGTTGGTGTGCGTGAGCGCGGCGATGTATCCACTCGATCCGGCGCCCTGGGTCTGGGGTTTCATGTGGTTCAATGGCCTGGTCTGGCCGCATCTGGCTTACCAATGGGCGCGTCGGGCCAAGACACCCTATCATGCCGAACACCGCAATCTGCTGATCGATGCCTTTCTCGGCGGCTTCTGGATTGCCGCGATGCAATTCAATCCACTGCCCAGCGCAACCACCATTTCCATGATGGCCATGAACAACGTGGCCATAGGCGGCTTGCGCTTCCTGCTGGCCGGGACAGCCGCGCAAATCCTGGGCGTGGGCGTTGGCCTGCAGATTTTCGCCCCGGCGTTCATTCCTGCCACCAGCGCGGTGCAGCTCTATGCCTGTTTGCCGTTGCTGTGCCTGTATCCGCTGGCGCTGGGCTGGATCTGCTTCCGCCAGGCCCATACCCTCGGCTGTCAGAAGCGTGAACTGCTGGCACTGAGCCGCACCGACAGCCTGACAGGCCTGCTGAACCATGGCACCTGGAAGGACCAGTTGGAGATCGAGTTCCAGCGCTGCAAACGCCAGCAAAAAGGTGGGGCGATCGCCCTGATCGACATCGACCATTTCAAAGCCATCAACGACACCTACGGCCATGTTGCCGGCGACATCGTCTTGCGTCAGTTGAGCAAAATGCTCAAGCAGAACCTGCGAGCGACCGATGTAGCAGGGCGCTACGGCGGTGACGAGTTCTGCGTGATCCTTCCGGACCTGCCCCTGAACCGTGCCGTCGCCGTCATGGATGCCCTGCGCGATCGCTTCGCCACCTTGGGCTACGAGCAGAACCCGGCGCTGAAAGTCAGCCTGAGCATTGGAATGGCGTCCTTCAACCCGGCCCACACCGACGCGACGCTCTGGCTCAATGACGCCGATCATGCGTTGTACGAAGCCAAGACTACCGGGCGCAATCGAGTGATCTGCTGCGGTAACGGGAAACCCTATCGCGAACTGCTCGACTCGGTGTGACTGTCCACCGCTAAACTGCGAACGCGCTCGCGAAGGCGGTGTGTCGGTTAAACCGTCACTCCTTCACGCTCATGAACTCTTCCGCAAAGCGGATGTATTCCTCGGGTTGCGTGTAGGTGTGCGTCAGCTCGGTGGCGCTCAGGTCCGAGGTCTGGGTGAGGATCTGGCGTTGCTCGCGCAGGCTGTCGTAGGTCGCCTTGATCGCGGCGAAGTACGCGCCATGGCCGTCGATGGTCACGCGCACACCCAGTTCGGCCAGGCGCTTGTCATCGCGTAGCAGCGGGTTGCCATAGGTCACCAACATCAGCGGCACGCTCAGGTGCTCGGCGATCTGCTCCAGATGGTCGAAGTCCTTGATGCCCACCATGCAGATCCCGTCGGCCCCGGCGCTCTGGTATTGCCGGGTGCGGCTGATGATTTCCTGCACCGGCAGAATCCCGGCGTGGGTGCGGGCGATGATTGCCATTTCCGAATCGCAGCGGGCTTCGAGCGCCGCGCGGATCTTGCCGACGCCTTCGGCGACCGTGATCAGGTCGGTGGATTTGCGGCCGAACTGCGCGGGCAGCAGGGTGTCTTCGATGGTCAGCGCAGCGACGCCGGCCCGTTCGAGTTCGACAATCGTACGCATGACATTGAGCGCGTTGCCGTAGCCGTGGTCGGCGTCGGCGATCACCGGCAGCTGGGCGACTCGGCCGATGCGGGTGGCCTGCTCAGCGAATTCGCTGAGGGTGATCAGCGCAAAGTCGGGGGCGCCCAACACTTGCAGCGAGGCGACCGAACCCCCAAGGATCCCGACTTCGAAACCCAGGTCGGCGGCGATGCGGGCGGACATCGGGTCGAACACCGAGGCCGTGTGGTAGCAGGTGTTGGAGGCGAACAGTTGGCGAAAATTGCGGCGCAAATCTTGATGGGAAAGCCTGGACATATGAGTTCCACCAATGGAATGGAAGGGCTTGAGCAAAAGTGTCAACGCCGAAGAAATAAAAGGCTATCACGCGCGCCGGGGGAGAATGATGACGAATTTGCTGGGTTAGGCCGATTGACGTCGCAGCGATGGAACTGATAGGTCACGCCGCCACGGCCTGTTGCCGCTGATCAAGCAGCGGCACGGCGCGCACCGAATCACCGGGTTGCAGCTGCAGGCGCTTGGCGGTCAGGCGATCAACCATCAGGCTGTTGCCCACCTGTCGGGCCGGGGCGCAGGTGATGCGACAGTTTTCCAGGCGGCGGTTGTGAATCAGCCAGAGGGGCGCTTTCTCGTCCGGCGAGCCGATGGCCAGTGACAAGGGTTGGCTGTCGCGCACGGTACGGATCCCGGAAACCGGGGCTTCAATGACCGGCCCGCCGTCGAAGATATCGATGTAGCCCTTGTGGGCAAAACCCTCGGCGCTGAGGATTTTCAGGGCCGGTTCGGTATTGGGGTGGGCCTTGCCGATCACCGCCTGGGCCTGTTCGGTGAGCAGGCAGGTGTACAGCGGCTGGCGCGGCATCAGTTCGGCGATGAAGGATTTGTTGCCCAGCCCGGACAAGTGATCGGCGTGGCTGAAATCCATCTTGAAAAAGTGCCGGCCGAGGCTGTCCCAGAACGGCGAGCCACCTCGTTCGTCAGCGCTGCCGCGTAATTCGGCGATGAGCCGGTTGCCGAACAGCTGGGTAAACTCGGCCACGAACAACAGGCGTGCGAGGGAAAGCAAACGGCCGTTGCTGCCCTGGCGCTGATCGGGGCGCAGGTACAACGAGCAGACTTCCGATTGCCCGGTCAATTCATTGCTCAGGAACAGGGTCGGGATCTGGCGCTGGATACCCAGGTCCGCCGAAGCGCTGACTGTCAGTCCGACCCGGTAGTTGTACCAGGGCTCGCGCAGACCGACGCCCCCCGTCAGGGCGCTGACGCCCACCACTTGCTGCTCGTCGTCCTCGAGCACGAACAGGTAATCGGCATCGGCCCGGTCGACCTGCCCGGCGAAGGTGCGTTGGGCCCAGCGAATCCGGTGGGCCAGGCGTTCTTCATCGGCCGGCAGGCTGGTAAGCCCCGGAACGGCCTGGCGCACCAGCGCGAACAGGGCGGGCAGGTCGGTGATCTGAACCGGACGGACAATCATGCGGCTGTTCCTTGTGCGCGTGTGCTCTGGCGTTGAATCTGGTGAGCGTTCACAGGGCAACCAGCCTGATCGTGCTGCCCTCGGTCACCTTCAGCGCCTCGCACATGGCGGCGTCCAGCGTCACGGGTTGCCCGGGGATGTAATCAAGATCAGCGACGATGGCCCGATAATCCGTCAAGGACTCGTTGCTCACCAGAAAGCTGCCACGGGCATCGATCACCGGTCCAGGCTGCGCTACGTCGCACTGGCTGTGGGCGATGGAGCGAATGCCCGAGGTGCGCGCATAGAGGGTCGGGCCGCCATCGAACAGATCGATGTAACTGTTGGTTTCGAAGCCTTCCCGTTCGAGGATATCGAAGGCTTCCTGGCCATCGGGGTGGATGCTGCCGATGCAGTCCTGTGCCGCCTGGGGCAACATGGGCACGTAGATCGGATACTGCGGCATCAGTTCGGCGAGAAAGGTGCGGCTCTGCAGGCCGCAAAGCCGTTCGGCCTCGACGTAGGGCAAGTCGAAGAAATGCTTGCCCACGGCGTCCCAAAATGGCGAGTGGCCTTCATCACTGCTGTAGCCGACGATCTCGGTGATCACCGTGTCGGAAAAACGCCGGGCGTGGGCGGCGATGAACAACAGGCGCGCCCGCGACAGCAGTTCGGAATGCGCGCTACGTACCCGCGCGGCGTCGATATGGAAGCCCCGCAACAAGGTGTGGCCACTGAGGTCCTGACACAACGACAAGGCCGGTACGCCGTGCTCGATGTTCAGTTCCCGCGAGGCACTGGTGAAGTGCCGGTTGCGCAGGCTGTAGAACGGCTCGTTGTACCCGGCCGTGGCGAGGATTTCCGAGCAGCCGGTCAGTTGCCGTGTCGTCAGGTCTTCGAGCACAAAGAAATAGTTTTCCGGGCCATGAGCCTGCACGTCCTTTTCGAACGAGGCACAGGAATCGAGGATTTTTTCGCGTAACCGTTCGCTGTCGTCGGGCAGGGAGGTGACGCCCACGAGGCTTTCACGGGCGAGCCTCTGCAACTGGGGCAGGTCGGCCAACTCGACTGGACGCAAGACCAGCATGGAGACACTCCTGTATCAAACGATTCGGCGATTGGAGCCGAATCTGACTATCACTGTCGGTTTTTCCGCACATTAAATCGGTGGTCATCTGAACGTTGTCAGGCGCCACTCTTTTTCTTATCGGATGATTCCCGGGATGGACCGCATTAAACGAGGAGCGGGTGGTTCGGCCGCAGGCGATGCCTGGCCAGACGCGTTGATCGGGTGTTCGACAAAAGGCATCCGGGCTCCTGCTGGATGAGCGTGGCAAGTGTTTTAACAGTCCGTTGAAAGGAGTATTTAATTATCGCGTACTGCCTGTCTAGTGAATTTTCGTGTGGTCTGCTCGTGCCCGAAAAAGGGGCAAAGTGCCTGCCCCACGGGGCTACGCCGATGTCGTAAAGTCTTGTAGGTGATTGCCTGCGTTGCGGTCAGCCATGACAGAAAATCTGGCAGGAAATGACTGAAGGAATCCGTTTCCAGCTGGAAAATTAAACAACACCCGGGCCTGCTTTCTTGCGGCACAATTGCGCGATGGCGGTCACCTGACGCCGTTGTTCCTTTCCATCCCTGGAGTCATTGCTGGTGCAGGCAACCCGTTTAACCCTGATGTGCCATGCGCGAACCGTCGCACAGAAATTGGCGCGTTTTCCTCTGGATGAACCTCTGGAGATGGATTGGCAAGCGCTCAGGCTTTCCCGTTGCAACCAGTTCAAGGGCGCTCCACGCCTTGTCTGCGGCCCGGAGTTGCGCACCCGGCAAACCGCTGAACTGTTCGGCAGCGCGCCGGAAATTGTCGACGCCTTGAGGGACTGCGACTTCGGGCGTTGGGGCGGTGAACGCATCGGCGATTTGCAAAAGACTCAAGCCCAGGTGCTTCAGGATTGGCTGGAGAACCCGGCTTCGGCGCCCCACGGTGGTGAGTCGTTGCTGCAACTGGGCGAGCGGGTGAGTGCGTGGTTGACAGCGGTGCAGTCAACGCCGGGGCACATCGTGGCCATTACCCATCCCTTTGTCATCCGCGCCGCGTTGACGCAGGTTTTGCAGGGGGCATCGTCCAGCCTGATCGACGTCGAGCCCCTGTCGGCTGTCGAGTTGCGGTTCCATGGCCGCTGGCGGCTGCGCTTGCCGGGCACCGACCCCGAGGACTTGCTGTGATGAAAAAACTCCTGGTCATCGGGATTGGTGCCGGCAACCCCGACTACATCACGATGCAAGCGGTGAAGGCGCTGAATCAGGTCGATGTTTTTTTTCTCATGGACAAGGGCCAGAGCAAAGACAAACTCATCGATCTGCGCCGTGAAATCTGCGAACGCTACATCACCGGCCGCGATTACCGTTTTGTCGAAGCCCACAGCCCTGAGCGCGAGCGCGGTGAGGTGGACTACAAGACCAGTGTCGACGACTTGAACCTGGCCAAACAACAGACCTTCGAACGGCTGATCAATGAAGAACTGTCCGACAGCCAGTGTGGTGGTTTCCTAGTGTGGGGCGACCCTGCGTTGTACGACAGCACCATCCGTATCCTTCAGGCGATCCAGGCCTCGGGCGCCTGTGGGTTCGAGTTCGAGGTGATCCCCGGCATTACCAGCGTCCAGGCGTTGGCGGCCCGACACAAGGTGCCGCTCAACCAGATTGGCCGCTCCGTTGAGATCACCACCGGCCGGCGCCTTGCGGCAGGGCAGGTGAGCGATGCCGACAGCCTGGTGGTGATGCTCGATGCCCAGGATGCTTACCAGCAGGTGGTGGATCAGGACACCGAGATTTACTGGGGGGCCTATCTGGGGACGCCGGATGAAATCCTGATCCGCGGCAAACTCAAGGATGTGGCGGATGAAATCGAACGGGTGCGCAAGGCGGCGCGGCTGGCCAATGGCTGGATCATGGATACTTATTTGTTGCGCAAGCCTTGAGAACACCTCAAAAACCAGCATTGCCCCCACGCCCAAACCGCTCCCGATACACCGAAGGCGGCACGCCCACCACCGTTCGAAAGGCCACCCGAAAGCTTTCCACCGAGCGATAACCACAACGCTCGGCAATCTGCTCGGTGTTCTGGTCGCTGCTTTCCAGCAGTTCGCGGGCGCGGCCCAGTCGTTCGTGCTGCAACCAGGTTTTCGGTGACTGGCCGCTGGCTTCGGTGAAGCGACGCAGGAAGGTGCGTTCGCTCATGGCGGCTTCGCTGGCCAGGTCGCGCACCTCCAGTGGTTCGTGCAAACGCTCACGAGCCCACTGCATGACGCGGGAAAGATCGCTGCGCGGTGTAGGGCTGACCGGCGTCGGTATGAATTGCGCCTGGCCACCGCTGCGTTGCGGCGACATGACCAGGCGTCGCGCCACTGAATTGGCCACCTGGGTGCCGAAATCCCGCGCCACCAGATGCAGGCAGGCATCGATACCTGCCGCGCTGCCAGCGGAGGTGATCAATTGGCCGGAATCGACATACAGCACGTCCGGGTCCACGAGGATGCCGGGAAAGCGCTCGGCCAGTTCCGAGGTATAGCGCCAGTGCGTGGTCGCGCCGTGGCCGTCGAGCAACCCGGTGGCGGCGAGGACGAAAACGCCGGAGCAGATCGACAGCAACCGCGCCCCCCGGGCATGGGCCTGGCGCAGGGCGGCGATCAGTTCCGCCGGCACTGCGGCGCTGCGGTCGCGCCAGCCGGGAATGATGATGGTGCGGGCATCGGCGAGCAATTCCATGCCGCCATCGGCCAGTACCTGGATGCCGCCCATGGCACGCATCGGGCCTTGATCGACCGCGACGATACGATGCTCGTACCACGGAAAATCGAATTCAGGCCGTGGCAGGCCGAAGATCTCCACGGCAATACCGAACTCGAAGGTGCAGAGGCCATCGTAGGCCAGAATCGCGACCGTTCCTGGGGTGGGCTGCATTTGGCGGAAAGTTCCCGGTGAGTGTCTTGTGCGCCACTGTAGCCGCTTGTGTCTGGCGGATAAAGTCTTCCCACACCCACCGCTTCTTTGGAGTACAGCCCATGACCAGCCTGGTTCGCGAAATTCCCGCCGCCCCCTCGGCCATCGCCCTGATGCATTTCAGCAACCGTCTGACCTTCGAAACCGATTGTTCCGACGTCCACGGCAGCCAGCAGGCTGGCGAAGTCGATTTCATTCTGGTGGATGTTCGTGGCCCGCTGGCGTTCGAACGCGGGCACGTACCGGGAGCGATCAACATTCCCGGGCGCCTGCTGAGCGCCGAAGGTTTGGCGGGGTATCCGAAGAACAGCTTGTTCGTGGTGTATTGCGCCGGACCACACTGCAACGGCGCCAACAAGGCGGCGGTGAAACTGGCGGCCCTGGGGTATCCGGTCAAGGAGATGATCGGCGGCGTGACCGGGTGGTTGGATGAAGGGTTTGAGTTGAGTGTCACTGAGCATCGGCCTGCCCGTGCAGTGTTTGGTTGTGAATGCTGATCTTCAAACACCATTGATCCCTGTGGCGAGGGGGCTTGCCCCCGTTGGAGTGCGCAGCGCTCCCAAAACTCTCGACTATTACCGATATTCTGGGGTTGCTGCGCAACCCAACGGGGGCAAGCCCCCTCGCCACAGGTATGTATTTCAGCGAAAGGAAGTGGCCGCCCACCACTTATCCAGCGTCGCCTCTAACCACTTGGCCACTGCTGCGTAAGCCTCAGTCTCTTGCGGCCCCCGTGGCAACGGCGACTCATCGCCAAAATGCGCATTGAGCATGGCCACCGACTCGGCGTTCCACTCCGGATGAAACTGCAACCCCAGCCGCGTCGACCCGGCGCGGTACATCTGCTGCGCGCAGTGTTCGCTGCCGGCCAACAGCTGCGCGGCAGGCGGCAGGTCGATGGCGTCTTCGTGCCACTCCAGCACCTTCAGCGTTTGCCCATCGATAAAGCTCACGGTGGTCCATCCGGTTTCGCTCTGGTCCATCCGCCGTACATTCCCGCCCAGGCTCAACGCCAGCAACTGTGCCCCCAGGCAAATGGCGAACACAGCCGCGTCCTGATCGAGAGCGCCTCTGAGCCATTGCCGCTCGGCTTCCAGCCAGGCCGGGCCGGCATTGGATTCATAAGGCCCGCCCAACAGGATCACGGGATCGGCGCTGACGGACGGCAATTGGCCGAGGTCGGCGCGAAACACCTTCAGCGTCAGCCCTCGGGATTCGGCCCAGATGGCGATGGCGCCCGGACCTTCGGCGGGGTGGTGCTGGATCAGGTTCAACGTGGGCATCACGCTACTCTCGATGGGACGCAAGGGCGCTCAATGTGCCGCAAAACACCGGGCATCGCCAGTCGTCCTGTTCTGTCGGATGCAGCCGTAAAACCTGTAAGTCTGGTCTGAAATTGCGATATATCTGACAGACATTGCACTGTCATGGCGCACTCACCTCGACGCCTCCCTCCAGGTGCTACTTTTCTGTAAATAATTGTCGCTTCGGCGTAATTTACCCTCCTGTAGCCGCTCTAGACTGCCGGCCACTTCGGTTCCCGCTCACGAAGCGATGACCGAACGCTGCCAATCGAAGCTGCCAATAAAAGCCTCCGCACACAGGAGTTATAAATGAAGAAGCTAGTGATGTTCGGTGCCCTGGCACTGTCGATGTTGTCCCTGACCGCCGTGGCCGAAGACGCCAAGCCGATCCGCATCGGTATCGAAGCCGGCTACCCGCCATTCTCGATGAAAACCCCTGACGGCAAACTCACCGGTTTCGACGTGGATATCGGCGACGCGCTGTGCGAGCAGATGAAAGTCAAGTGCACCTGGGTCGAGCAAGAGTTCGACGGCCTGATCCCTGCGCTGAAGGTCAAGAAAATCGACGCCATCCTGTCGTCCATGACCATCACTGACGATCGTAAGAAGAACGTCGATTTCACCATCAAGTACTACCACACCCCGGCGCGCTTCGTGATGAAGGAAGGCAGCGACGTCAAGGACCCGCTGACCGAACTCAAGGGCAAGAAAGTCGGTGTGTTGCGCGCCAGTACCCACGACCGCTTCGCCACTGAAGTGCTGCAACCGGCAGGGATTGTCCTGGTGCGCTACGGCTCCCAGCAGGAAGCCAACCTGGACATGGTGTCCGGCCGCATTGACGCGCTGCTGGCCGACTCGGTCAACCTGGATGACGGTTTCCTGAAAACCGACGCCGGTAAAGGTTTTGCCTTCGTCGGCCCTGAGTACAACGATCCGAAATACTTCGGTGGCGGCGCCGGCATTGCCGTGCGCAAGGGCGATACCGCCCTGGCCGAGAAATTCAACACCGCTATCACCGAAATCCGCGCCAACGGCAAGTACAAGCAAGTGCAGGACAAGTACTTCAAGTTTGACGTTTACGGCGAGTAATCCAGCCGTTTGGAAAAGTGGCAACCGTCAGACGCGGTTGCCATTTTTTTTGTGCAATCATTTTCAGCACAGGTCTCACCGTACAGACATCAGGAGTCCCCCCATGCAACGCATCGATCACAAACTGCCCTGGAGCCACCTGGGCAGCGAGCGCACCCTCAGCGTTTTTCGTTATGGCGCGGGTACGCGCAAGGTGTACATCCAGGCCAGCCTGCACGCCGACGAATTGCCGGGCATGCGCACCGCCTGGGAACTGAAGAAACGCCTGGCCGAACTTGAACAACAGGGACAATTGAAGGGTGTGATCGAGCTGGTGCCGGTGGCCAATCCCATTGGCCTCGACCAGCACTTGCAAGGCAGCCACTTGGGGCGTTTCGAGCTGGGCAGCGGCAAGAACTTCAACCGCTCGTTCGTCGAACTCAGTGCGCCGGTGGCCGCGTTGATCGGTGATCGTCTCGGCAGCGATGCCCAGGCCAACATCGCGCTGATTCGCCAGACCATGGGCCAGGTCCTCGACGGCTTGCCGGCAGCGCCATCGCAGCTGGAAGCCATGCACCGCCTGTTGCTGCGCCATGCCTGCGACGCCGACATCACCCTCGACCTGCATTGCGACTTTGACGCAGCCATCCACATCTACGCATTGCCGCAGCACTGGCCGCAATGGCAATCCCTGGCGGCGCGCTTGAAGGCCGGCGTGGCGTTGTTGTGTGAAGACTCCGGCGGCAGCTCGTTCGATGAGTCCTGTTCTTCGCCATGGCTGCGCCTGGCCAGGGCGTTCCCGGCGGCGGCGATTCCACCGGCCAACCTGGCGACCACCCTGGAGCTGGGCAGCATGGGCGACACCCGGGTCGACCAGGCCCAGGCCAATTGCGAAGCCATCCTCGGGTTCCTCGCCGAACAGGGATTCATTTCCGGCACCTGGCCTGCAGCACCGGCCGAATGCTGTGAAGGCATGCCGCTCGAAGGTACCGAATACCTGTTCGCCCCGCATCACGGCGTGGTCAGCTTCCTGCGTGAGGCCGGGGAGTGGGTGGAGAAGGGCGATGCGCTGTTCGAGGTGGTCGACCCGTTGAACGACAAGGTCACCACCGTGCAGGCCGGCACCAGTGGCGTGCTTTTCGCCATCGACCGTGGGCGCTACACACAGCCAGGCAGCTGGCAGGCGAAGGTCGCCGGGCGCGAGCCGATTCGGGTGGGCAAGTTGATCAACGACTGATCCCGGAATTTCTTTGTCTGTACTGGCCTCTTCGCGAACAGGCTCGCTCCCACAGTGGAATGCATTTCAAATGTGGGAGCGAGCCTGCTCGCGAAGGCGGCATCGGTCACGCCTGAGATGTCCCTGCCTGCTTCACAGTGATAGGCTCGTGCGCGAATCCTGCATTCCGTGAAGGAAGACCCATGTTGAAGATTCTCGCGCTGCTCACGCTCCTGCTATCCACTGCCGTCCACGCCCAAGCCCCGCTGCAATCCGACTTGCCGCTCAAGTACCTGGAGCAGGCCAACGCCGATTCGAACCATCAACCCCTGGTGATTTTCCTGCATGGTTACGGCAGCAACGAGCAGGACCTGTTCGGCATCAAGGATGACTTGCCTGTGTCCTACACCTACCTGTCGGTGCGGGCACCCTTGGTGATGGAGGCGGGCAGCTATCAGTGGTTCCGCAAGAAGGGCGAAGGGGCCTACAACGGCGAGACCGATGATCTGAAGTCCAGCGGCCAGTTGCTGCTGGAATTCGTCGCACAGGCCACGAAGAAGTATCACACCGAACCCGAGAAGGTGTTCCTGGTCGGCTTCAGCCAGGGCGCGATCATGTCCTACGAAACAGGCCTGCGGCATCCCGAGGCGCTCGGTGGGATCGCTGCGTTGAGCGGACGGATTCTGCCGGTGCTCAAGTCCGAGCTCCAACCGGATGAAAAACGCCAGTCGCTGGCGATTTTCATCGGTCATGGCGAACAGGACAAACGCTTGCCATTGAGCGACGGCACCGAAGCCAACAGCCTGCTGCAGAGCGTGTCACTCGAACCCGAGTTTCACGCCTACCCCGGTGTCGGTCATAACATCAGCGCCAACGAGATACAGGATTTGAGCGCCTGGTTGCAGCGCCTCAACCCCTGAGACTCATTTTCCGCTGACGATCTGTTTGATCAGAGTTTCGTGGGCCGCCATGTCGCCGGGACGGGAAATCACCTGGATCACCGCCATGCGGGTGCCGGATGCCGCCATCAGCGTGGTGGTGAGAGTCATGCCACCGCCCTGCGTGGCAGTGCCGTCGACCTGGCGCAGGCCCAGCCCGGCTTTCTGGGTCAGGTTTTTCTCGCTGAGTTTGTTGTAGTCGGGCAGGGATTTGTGTTGCGCCGCTTCGAAGTCGGCCACGGTGCCGTCGAGGAACACGCCGTCGTTGTCCTTGACGCTGATACCGTTGGGCAGGGTGTTTTCAGCGGCGATCACCACGGTCTTGGTGGTCTCGTTGCTGTACAGGGTGCCGCTGGCACCGTCCGGGCTGGCCGGCAGCGGGTTGGCGATGAAACCTTTGGGCAGGTTGAAGGTGAACTTGCTGCCGAGCATCGAGACTTTCTGGGCGGGCGCATCGCTGGAAGTGGCCTTGGCGGCCTGCGCACTCAAAGCCCCAAGGCCGGTAGCGGCTGCCAGCAGCAGGACAAGGGCTTTTTTACTCAACAAAGACATCGGAATCTCCAGGGATGGGCGCGCGGTGGGGCGCGATCATCCCACGGAGGTTGTGATGCGTTCCAGTGTGCTCTACCGAGCGGTCATTTGGGTGAGGTCGCTTTCCTGTGGCGAGGGGGCTTGCCCCCGTTGGAGTGCGAAGCGCTCCCAAAGTCTTCGACCGTTGCCGAGATTTTGGGGTTGCTACGCAACCCAACGGGGGCAAGCCCCCTCGCCACATTGATCACTCATTTCATCACCCTCGAAGGCTGGAACCGGCGGATTACGCCTGGTTTTGCCGGAACAGGTTGCGACGGGTTTCTTCGTCGAATTCGGCCTTGAGCACCAATTGCTCTTTCAGGCCGTGGGCACGCAGGGCGGCCGGGCGGGCGCTGATCTCATCGTACAGGCGCTTGACGTTCGGGTAGGCCGCCAGGCCGTTTTCGCCAAGGATGTAGGGCGCGTAGTTGGCCCAGCCCCACAACGCGATGTCGGCGATGCTGTAGGTGTCGCCCGCCAGGTACTGATGCTGGGCCAGGCGCTCGTCGAGAATGCGGTAGTGACGTTCGACTTCCTTGAAATAGCGGTTTTTCGCGTAGGGCAGATCTTCCGGTGCGTGATGCAGGAAGTGCACCGCCTGGCCGGAGAACGGCGACAGGCCGGTGCCGATGAACATCAACCACGACAGCATCTCGGCCTGGCCGGCAACGGAGGTCGGCAGGAAGCGCTGATGTTTCTGCGCCAGGTGCAGCAGGATCGCCTGGGAGTCGAACACGCTGGCATCGCCATCCACCAGCGCGGGTACCTTGGCGTTCGGGTTGATCGCCAGGAAATCTGGCTGGTGCTGCTCACCCTTGAAGGTATCGACGCCGATCAGTTCGTAGGGTGTTTGCAGCTCTTCGAGCAGCAGGGCAACTTTCATCGGGTTCGGTGACGGGTGGAAAAAGAATTTCATGGTGCAGGCCTCAGTCGGGTAGGGGTTGGAACTGAGGTCGATGTTGAAGCAAACCCGTTCGATTGACGTGCGAGGTTGTTGTTCTAGTCGTGCGAAATTATCGAACGTGTTTCGGTGCTTTGACGGTTCCTCCAGTGTCCGTCGTCGGGCCGACCGGCCGTGCCAGCAAGCGTTTGGTCACGCCCAGCATGGCCACTGACACCGCGACGCCCAGCACAAATGCGTTCATCCCCAGCGTCGGCAGGGTCAGGGCAAGCACCAGGCAGAAGGCGGCGAACGAGTACATGCCGGTGGCGGTGGCGCGCAGCAGCGCGGCGGTAAAAGCCGGGCCACGGGTTTGCTGGGAGAACACCGCCATCACGCTGCCCAATACCGGGAACACTGCCAACAGGCCGCTCCAACGGTCGCCGACGGTGCTGGCCAGCAAAGTGACGACCAGGGTGAGCAATGCACCGGCCACCATGCGCAGCAAGAGCTTGTCGGATTTCGGCGTCGGGCCGCTGAGCACCGGTTGCACGGTGGGGAACAGGTACGGTGCGGCGAGCAGCGCGGTGGCGGCGGCACACACCGAAAACACCAGGGAGGTCGGGATCAGTGACAGGACAACCGCCACCAGCGCCCAGACCGACAGCGAGATCACCAGCGCCAGTGGCCATCCGGCCCGTTGTGCGACCTGGGCGTAGGTCACGCAGAAGGCAATCATCGCGAACATGGCCGACAACGCGGCGGTGGCCGATTGCGCGGCAAACCCCTGGCCTTGTTCGAGGGCGAGGAACAACAGGATCGGCCCGACTACCACCGGCAACCCCGACAACCAACCGGCCACGCTCGGCCCCCAGCGTTTGCCAGCCAGGGAAATCAGTAGCAGGAAGCCTGGGATCACCAGCAGTTTGAGGATCAACACGCGCACGTCTCCGACCTGTTTGAGGTGGCAACGGTAACATTGCATCGATTGGATTGCTTTATGTGTATGAGAATCTTGTATACAAAATTCAGGCCCTTTGGGATTTGTGCGAAAGGCCTTTGCGCATACGTTTTTTGGGCAGCCCGCGATGAACGATAACGCTGTTCTCCCGAAAAAACGCAGGCAAAAAGAACCCGGTGCGACTTGCATCGCACCGGGTGTTTTTCCAGACGGTCACGGATCTTCGTGGGTCCCCGCGCCGTCTGTTGAACGCTGTTGGCTTACGCCCGTTCGAGCGCCAGCGCCACGCCCTGACCACCACCGATACACAGGGTGGCGAGGCCTTTCTTGGCGTCACGCTTGAGCATTTCATGCAGCAGGGTCACCAGCACGCGGCAACCCGAGGCACCGATTGGGTGACCCAGGGCAATGGCGCCGCCGTTGACGTTGACCTTGTTCAAGTCCCATTCCAGGTCCTTGGCCACCGCCAGGGATTGCGCGGCGAAAGCTTCGTTGGCTTCAACCAGCTCAAGCTGGTCGATGTTCCAGCCGGCCTTGTCCAGGCAGCGGCGAGTGGCCGACACCGGGCCGATGCCCATGATCGCCGGATCGACGCCTGCGTTGGCGTAGGCAGCGATTTTCGCCAGTACTGGCAGACCGAGGGCCTTGGCCTTTTCAGCGCTCATCAGGATCACGGCGGCGGCACCGTCGTTCAGCGACGAAGCGTTGCCGGCGGTCACCGAACCGTCCTTCTTGAAGGCGGCTTTGAGTTTGCCCAGGGATTCGGCGGTGGTGCCGGCCCGTGGCTGTTCGTCGGTGGCAAAGGACAACGGATCGCCCTTGCGCTGCGGGATCAGGATCGGGGTGATTTCATCGACGAAGCGCCCGGCTTCGATGGCGGCCACGGCTTTCTGCTGCGAGGCGGCGGCGAACGCGTCCTGTTGCTCACGAGTCAGGCTGTACTTCTCGGCCAGGTTCTCGGCGGTGATGCCCATGTGGTAATCGTTGAACGCGTCCCACAGGCCATCGCTGATCATGGTGTCGACGATTTGTGCGTGACCCATGCGCAGACCGGTGCGGGCACCAGGCATGACGTAGTTGGCCAGGCTCATGTTTTCCTGACCACCGGCGATGATCACCTCGGCATCGCCGCAGCGAATCGCCTGGGCGCCCAGGTGCAGGGCCTTGAGACCGGAGCCGCAGACCTTGTTCAGGGTCATGGCCGGCACGGCGAAGGGCAGGCCGGCCTTGATCGCAGCCTGGCGCGCAGGGTTTTGCCCGGCGCCGGCGGTCAGTACCTGGCCCATGATCACTTCATCGACTTGCGCAGGGTCCAGGCCGGTTTGTGCCAGCAGCTGGCGGATCACCGCAGCGCCCAGGTCAACCGCGGACACATTGGCCAGGGATCCCTGGAAGCTGCCGATCGCGGTGCGCGTGGCGGCAACAATGACGACTTCTTGCATGGAATGATTCCTCACTGGGCAGCGAACTGCATTTCTGGCACGTGGTCCGGCACGATCAGTTTACCGGCAGTCTTGGCGACGATCTCTTCGACGCTGACACCCGGTGCACGTTCTTTGAGAATGAACGCGCCGTTTTCGATTTCCAGGTAGGCCAGGTCGGTCAGCACGCGCTTGATGCAACCGGCGCCGGTCAGCGGCAGGCTGCATTGGGACAGCAGCTTGGATTCACCGTCCTTGGACGCGTGGGTCATGATGACGATGATGTTGTCGGCGCCGGCCACCAGATCCATCGCGCCGCCCATGCCCTTGACCAGTTTGCCGGGGATCATCCACGAGGCGATGTTGCCTTGCACGTCCACCTCAAAGGCGCCCAGCACGGTCAGGTCGACATGACCACCGCGGATCATCGCGAAGGACTCGGCGGAGGAGAAAATCGACGCGCCGGTCCGTGCGGTCACGGTTTGCTTGCCAGCGTTGATCATGTCGGCATCGATGGTTTCTTCGGTAGGAAACGGACCCATGCCCAGCAGGCCGTTTTCCGACTGCAGCATGACTTCCATGCCTTCGGGGATGTAGTTGGCGACCAGGGTCGGAATGCCGATGCCCAGGTTCACATAGAAGCCGTCCTGCATTTCGCGGGCGACGCGTTGAGCCATTTGTTCGCGGGAAAGTGCCATTGTCGTTATTCCTTCATTCGGTCCGGGGGCAGGGGATCACTTACGCACGGTGCGCTGTTCGATGCGCTTCTCGAACGTGCCGCAGATGATCCGGTCGACGTAGATGCCAGGGGTGTGGATCTGCGCCGGGTCCAGCTCGCCGGGTTCGACGATTTCTTCGACTTCGACCACGGTGATCTTGCCGGCAGTAGCGGCCAGCGGGTTGAAGTTCTGCGCGGTGTGGCGATAGATCACGTTACCGAAATGGTCGGCTTTCCAGCCTTTGACGATGGCGAAGTCGCCAGTGATGGATTCTTCCATCAGGTACTTGCGGCCATGGAATTCGCGGACTTCCTTGCCGTCGGCGACTGGAGTGCCAACGCCGGTGGCGGTGAAGAAGGCCGGGATGCCGGCGCCGCCTGCGCGCATTTTTTCAGCGAGAGTGCCTTGCGGGGTCAGGGTGACTTCGATTTCGCCCTTGAGCAGTTGCTCTTCGAACAGCTTGTTTTCGCCGACGTAGGACGCCACCACTTTGCTGATCTGGCGGTCGGTCAACAGTACGCCCAGGCCGAAACCGTCGACGCCGCAGTTGTTGGAAACCACGGTGAGATCGCGGGTGCCCTTGCGCTTGATCTCGTTGATCAGGTTTTCCGGGATCCCGCACAGGCCGAAGCCGCCGGCGATCACGGTCATGCCGTCTTCAAGACCTGCCAGAGCTTCCTCGTAGGAACTCACGCGCTTGTCGAAACCTGCCATATGCACCTCTTTTATTCTTTGTGGGCGGCTGGCTAGCCGAATGGGTTGAGTGTCTCGCCGCAAGATTCATTTGTTAAGTTGATTTTTAATGTTGATTGATAGATAAAACTCAACAATGTACCGCTTTGGAGACAATGACTATGACAGTCAAGCAGATCCGCGCCTTTCTGGCCGTGGCCCAGAGCCTGAGCTTTGCCGTGGCCTGCGAGCGCCTGCACCTGTCGCAATCGGCCCTGAGCCTGACCATCAAGGCGCTGGAGGAGGGCCTGGGCGGGCGCTTGTTCACCCGCACCACGCGCAACGTGGCGCTCACGGCCGAAGGCGAATCCCTGGTGCCGCTGGCGCGCCGGTTGATCGCCGACTGGGACAATGCCGAGGATGAGTTGCGCCAGCGCTTCACCCTGCAGCGCGGTCGCGTGACCCTGGCGGCGATGCCGTCGTTCGCCGGCAACCTGCTGCCGCCGATCCTCAAGACCTTCCGCGCCCGTTATCCGAATGTCAACGTGACGGTCAATGACGTGATCAACGAGCAAGTGCTGGAAATGGTCCGTGACCGCCAGGTGGAACTGGGGGTGGCGTTCGAGCCGACCCAGAGCTCGTCGCTGCAATTCACGCCGTTGTACATCGACCGATTCGTTGCGGTGGTGCCCCTGGATTCGGCGCTGGCCGAACTCGATGACATCGACTGGCAGACCCTGCTCAAGGAGCCGTTCATTACCTTGCAGCGTCCGTCGACGGTGCGGGTGATGCTGGAAGAACATTTGCAGGCCCGCGGCATGAAGCTGCCGGTGGAGTTTGAAAGCCATCAACTGGCGACGGTCGGGCGCATGGTCGCCAGTGGCCTGGGGGTGAGCGCGGTGCCGGCCTTGTGCGCCGGGCAGATGCGTGAACTGGGTGCGCGTTGCATTACCTTGCGCGACCCGGTTGTAGAGCGGGCGCTGGGGGTGTTGACGTTGCCGGGGGGAGAGTTGTCGGCGGCGGCGCAGGCGTTGTTTGATGTGCTGAAAGAGGAAAAATTTGGGGAAAAACTCCTCTTAAATTAATGCTGGACCCTGTGGGAGCGAGCTTGCTCGCGATGGCGGTGGATCAGCCAGTAAATTTTCTGAATGTGCTGGCCTCATCGCGAGCAAGCTCGCTCCCACATGGATCGGGTTTCGTCAGTTGCCAAGTAGCTTCGCCAATAACGGCAACAACCGCTCACACGCCCCCTCGATCTTCAAATCCAGCATTTCATCGGCCCGGGTCTTGCCCAGATTGATCGCAATCAACGGCTTGCCCTGATCCACCACCGCCCGGCACAAGCGAAACGCCGAATAGGCCATCAGCGACGAGCCGACCACCAACAGCCCGGCAGCCTGTTCGACGGTCGCCATCGCCCTGGCCGCCGTGGCCTGTGCGACGTTCTCGCCAAAAAACACCACGTCCGGCTTCATCCGTTCCCCTGCGCAATGCGGGCAGTGCGGGACCTGGAAGCGCGCCTCGAAAGCCGGGTCGAGCAAGGTGTCGCCGTCCGGCGCCTGCACCGCATCGATGCCGGCCAGGTACGGGTTCTGTGTTTCCATCAAGTGCTGGATCGAATCGCGTTCGCTACGCTGGCCGCAATCCAGGCACAACACCCGGTGCAAGCTGCCGTGGAGTTCGATCACGTCACGACTGCCGGCCTGGTCGTGCAGGGTGTCGACGTTCTGGGTGATCAAGCCGCTGATCTGCCGCGTGTCTTGCAAACGGGCCAGGGTGTCGTGGGCCTCGTTCGGCTGCGCCAGACGCACCCTCGGCCAGCCGAGCATCGCCCGCGCCCAATAGCGTCGCCGGGACTCCGGCGCCGAGAGAAATTCCTGGTACATCATCGGCTGCCGGCCACGCCGCACGCCCTGGTTGTCGCGATAATCCGGGATGCCCGAGGGCGTGCTGATACCGGCACCGGTCAGCACGGCAAACGGCTGAACCGCCATGAGCTGATGGAGGCGATCGAGTTGGTCACGGGTCTTGCGGTCGAGCATGCCGGGAAACCTGTAGGAGCGAGCCTGCTCGCGATGGCGTGTCAGTCGACATCAATATAGCTGATACACCATCGTCGGAACGCCGCCCGGAGCAAGCTCGCTCCTACAGAGATGGCCGCGGGGATTATTTACGCGCCTCCAGGATCAGGTTGAACGGCGTTTCCGTGGCCCGACGGAAACGGGTGAATCCGGCCTCGCTGAACACCTTACGCAACCGCGCTTCACCGGCCTGGGCACCGAGTCCGAGACCGACTTCCTGGGACAGCGAGTTGGGTGTGCAGATGAAGGTCGACGCCGCGTAGAACAGGCGTCCGACCGGGTTGATGTTGTCGTCGAGCAAATCGTTGGCGTAGGGCTCGACCAGCAACACGGTGCCGTCGTCCTTCAACGACTCATAGGCATGTTTGGCCGCACCCACCGGGTCGCCCATGTCGTGCAGGCAGTCGAAGTAGCAAATCAGGTCGTAGTCGCTGCCGGGGTAGCTTTTTGCGTTGCCCTGGAAGAACCTGGCCCGGCTGGATACACCTCCTTCTTCGGCCCGTTGGGTGGCAACGGTAACGGACGGCGCGTGGTAGTCGAAACCGACGAAGCGCGAATCCGGAAACGCCTGGGCCATGATCACCGTCGAGGCACCATGGCCGCAGCCGATGTCCGCCACTTTGGCCCCGGCTTCCAGTTTGGCCACCACGCCATCGAGGGTCGGCAACCATTCGGCGACCAGATGGGCTTTGTAGCCGGGACGGAAGAAGCGTTCGGTCCCGCTGAACATGCACGGATGGTGATCGCCCCAGGGAAGGGCGCCGTTGCCGCGCATGGCGTTGACCAGTTTGTCCTTGTCATGGAAAAACGACGCGACCACGCTGATTCCGCCCGCCACATAAACCGGTGAGTCTTCGTTTGCCAAAGCCATGGCTTGCTCTTCGGGCAGGCGGAACTGGCCGTCGCGGTGTTCCATGTAGCCGGAGGCGGCATGGGCACTGAGCCATTCGCGCAGCAGGCGGGTGTTGCAGCCGGTTTTCTCGGCAAGGGTTTCGGGGGTGATGGGCTGACTGTCGGCCATCGCCCGGTACAGGCCGAGCTCTTCGCCGAGGATGACGTTGGCGAGCATCGCCGCGCCGCCCATGTCATTCACCAGTTTGCCCATGAAATCGTTGAGTCTGGCCTCGTCCATCACGTGTGCTCCTTTGGCAGGATCACGGTCCAGGGGCTTTGTCTGGCGAGGCGTTCGCCGCTGGGCGGTGGTCGTGGGAATGTACAGGGCACCAAGCGGGTCCTGTGTGCAGTAAGTTTAGTCCGGGCCTTGTACTGCGCGGCCTGGCGCGACGAAAGCAACGTTTTTTCTGCTGCTACACAACCCTGTGGGGCGATGTATCTCACTGTATCTCACCGGCCTTTCGATACAGTCCCGCGCAACTTCAGGCCCCAGCCGAACACAGTCCAGATACACCCTTTCGATTAACTCTGTCTCATGGCGGGCGCCGGCTCGCGTCGTTGAATATCTTGTGAGATCGACACCATGCAGACCTCCATTCCCCCCGTAGCCAAGGCCAGCGCAGGCCTTGGCCTGCGACGCGGTTTACTCAAAGACCTCCAGGCCGCACCGGCAGGCGATTTCGACTTTCTGGAAGTCGCACCGGAAAACTGGATCGGCATCGGCGGTGCCCACGGCGCGGCATTGCGCGCCCTGGCGGAACGCTATCCGTTGTCCTGTCACGGCTTGTCCCTGTCCCTCGGCGGGCCGTCGCCGCTGGACGTCGGTTTTTTGCAGGAAGTCCGGGGTTTTCTCGATCACTACAACGTGCCGCTGTACAGCGAGCACCTGAGCTATTGCAGCGATGACGGCCACCTGTATGACCTGTTGCCGCTGCCGTTTACCGAGGAAACGGTGCACCACGTCGCGGCGCGAATCCGTCAGGCCCAGGACATTCTCGGTCGGCGCCTGGCGGTGGAAAACGTCTCTTACTACGCCGCGCCTCAACAGGACATGGACGAGGTGACCTTCACCAATGCCGTGCTGCGCGAGGCCGATTGCGACTTGTTGCTGGACGTCAACAACGTGTACGTCAATTCGATCAACCACGGTTTCGATCCGCAGGCGTTTCTGGCGGGCATCGATTCGGGCCGGGTGGTGGCGATGCACATTGCCGGGCATTTCGACGAATCCGATACCTTGAAAATCGACACCCATGGTGCTTCGGTCAAACCGGCGGTGTGGTCGTTGCTGGCTCAGGCTTATGCCCGGTTCGGTGCACAACCGACCTTGCTGGAGCGGGATTTCAACTTTCCGGCATTCGCTGAACTGGTGGCGGAATTGCAGATTATTCGCCGCTTGCAACAGGAGGTTTGAACCGTGGAGAAGTCGAGTCTTTTGCATCAACAAACCGCCATGGGCCTGTACCTGCGCGATCCTGAACGCAACGTGCCACCCACCGAAATGGACCCGGCGCGGGCACAGGTTTACCGGGACCTGGTGTTTGCCAACCTGTCTTCGTTGCTCAGTGGCACTTTTCCTGTGCTGGTGAAGATTCTGGGCAATGAACGCTGGCGGTCGCTGGTGCGGATCTTTCTGCGGGACTACCGCGCCCGCACGCCGAAATTCGGTGAGATCGCCCAGGAGTTTGTCGAGTTTCTCGCGGCCGGGCCTCAGGCGTTGAGCGATGGGTCGTGGCCGTCGTTCATGGTGGAGCTGGCGCATTACGAGTGGGTGGAGATGGCGTTGCAACAGTCTGACGCCGAGCCTCTGGTTGGTGGTGATGCCGCGTTGCTGCTGGATCGGCCGTTACAGGTGTCGCCGCTGGCCTGGCCGTTGGCGTATGCCTGGCCGGTGCAACTGGTGGGGCCGGATTATCAGCCGGACGTTTTACCTGCTCAGCCGACCTTGTTGCTGGTGCGGCGCACTGAGGGCTGGAGTGTGAAGTTTTCTGAACTGAGTCCGTTGGCGTGGCGGTTGTTGCTGCGAATTGGTGAGTTTCCGGAGTTGAACGGACTTGCGCAGTTGCAGGGGTTGGCGGTGGAGGCGAGGATGGTGGGGGATTCGGAGTTTCTGGAGGGTGGGTTGGCGTTGTTGCGGCAGATGCATGGGGAGGGGGTTGTTGGGGTTGATTGATCTGCTTTGACCTTGGCGGCCTGACAGCCGACCTGAGTGTTGTTGACTGAGTACATATCCGGAGAGTGTCAGAATTTGTGTGTGTCTGTACGCCCGTCAGGCGTTTTCCAGCATCGTGATCAACTGCTCCGGCCACACCGTTTCCCGGGTCTCTCGCAGCTCGGCGACGGACCACCATTTATGGTCCGCCATGACTCGCACTTCGTTAGCCGTCCACCCCTCGCGGGTCAGGCGTTCACTGTCGGTATGAACCACAAAATACCGTTCAACCGACAGCACGGTTTCGCCACTGGGCAACATCATCGGAACACGCCGCTCTGCAACGCTGGCTCCCACGGCAGCGACATTCAGTCCGGTTTCTTCAAACAGTTCACGAACCGCCGCCGCCTCGAAGGATTCACCTTGCTCAAGACCTCCACCGGGTGTCGCCCAGTGGCTTTGGCCAGCGAGGGCATCGTTTTTGTGCTGGAAGTGAAACAGCAGAACCTGTTGCGAGGGATTGATCACCAGCAGTCTGGCGGAATTACGTTGGCGCATTTTTTTCTTTCCATAGAGTGCCGCGAACCGCAGCTTTCACTGCGGTTCGCGACGGTAAAGCTCATGTCGGCGTTTTTATACCGATTTTGTTAAGCAACGACTCGATAACACGGCACATACGCCGCGCCACCCGGCAGTTTCATACGGTGCTGGGCGACGAAGGCTTTGAGCAGCAGGTCCAGCGGTTGCATGATCGCCGCGTCGCCACGGATCTGGTAGGGCCCGTGTTCTTCGATCAGGCGGATGCCCTTGTCCTTGACATTGCCGGCGACGATGCCGGAGAACGCGCGGCGCAGGTTGGCCGCCAGTTCGTGGGCGGGCAGGTCGAGGCTCAGCTTCAGGTTGGCCATGTTTTCGTGGGTCGGGTCGAACGGGCGCTGGAAGCCTTCATCGATTTTCAGCAGCCAGTTGAAGTGGAACGCATCGTTGCGCTCGCGGCGGAATTGCTTGACCGCCTTGAGGCCCTGGGTCATCTGCCGCGCCACTTCGGCCGGGTTATCGATGATGATCTGGTAGTGCTGCTTGGCGGCGTCGCCCAGGGTGGCGCCGACGAATGCGTCCAGTTGTTCCAGGTACGGCGCGGCGTGTTTCGGCCCGGTGAGGATGACCGGGAAGGGCAGGCCTTCGTTGTCCGGGTGCATCAGGATGCCCAGCAGGTACAGGAACTCTTCGGCCGTACCGGCGCCGCCCGGGAAGATGATGATGCCGTGGCCGACGCGGACAAAGGCTTCCAGGCGTTTTTCGATGTCCGGCAGGATCACCAGTTCGTTGACGATCGGGTTCGGCGCTTCGGCGGCGATGATCCCGGGTTCGGTCAGGCCCAGGTAACGGCCGCCGTGGATGCGTTGCTTGGCGTGGGCGATGGTCGCGCCTTTCATCGGGCCTTTCATCACGCCGGGGCCGCAACCGGTGCAGATGTCCAGGCTGCGCAGGCCCAGTTCGTGGCCGACTTTCTTGGTGTATTTGTATTCTTCGGTGTTGATCGAGTGCCCGCCCCAGCACACCACGATCTTCGGCTCGACCCCGGGACGCAGGGTGCGGGCATTGCGCAGCAGGTGGAAGACGTAGTCGCTGATGCCCTGGGAGGTGCTCAGGTCGATGCGCTGGCTGTCGAGTTCGTTTTCGGTGTAGACGATGTCGCGCAGGGCGCTGAACAGCATTTCCCGGGTGCTGGCGATCATTTCGCCGTCGACGAAGGCGTCGGCCGGGGCGTTCAGCAGTTCCAGGCGCACGCCGCGGTCCTGCTGGTGAATGCGGATTTCAAAATCCTTGTAGGCTTCAAGAATGGTCTTGGCGTTGTCGACATGGGCGCCGGTGTTGAGGATGGCCAGGGCGCACTGGCGGAAGAGGGTGTAGGTGCTGCCGGAACCGGCTTCGCTCAATTGCTGGACTTCCCGTTGCGAGAGCGTTTCCAGGCTGCCTTTGGGACTGACGGAGGCGTTGATAACTTGGCGTTGGGTCATTCAATGATCCTTAAAACGATGTCATTCACACAGCAACTACGAATGGCATCCGAATAATGTGTATTCATGAAAGAAGATGGCACGAACTGCGCGGTCTTGCCATGTCCCTCGCTTGACGATGAAAAGATGAAAAGGAGCCCCAGCATAGCTAAATCCCCCGCAGAGGCGATAATGCCCCGCTGTCTTTTTGTCCCGGACCCAAGGAAACCCGACGCAATGTTTGAAATCCAGCCGATGAACGCCGACACCTACCGGCAACAGACACGGCGCAGTACGCTCATCATTGCCCTGATCTTTCTGGCACTGGCGATGGTGCTGTCCACGGCGGCGGTGGCTTTGTTCGGCACGCCGGGGGGCGACAATCTGCGCTTCAACGTCGGTGGCGTGTTTGTTGCGGTGCTGGCGATGGCGGCGCTGATGCGCAAGGTGTTCTGGCGCCAGGAATGGATGGCGCCAGCGGTCTACAGTTGGCAACTCAAGCGCAGCCTGATGCGCGTTACCAATGTCATGCATCATGTAACGGCGGCCGTGGACAAAGGCGATCCGGTTGCGATGAAGCTGTTGCGTTTCTACCATTTGGGGTTGAACCAGATGCATCAGCTCGATGGCAACTCCAGCGACCACGGCCAGTTGCTCCGCGAAATGGATCAGCACAAGGAACGAATGCAAGCGCTGGGCATCGATATCGAACAGACGCGGCTGGATCCGACGTGGCTGGAGGCGGTAAAGCAGGCCAGGGGCTAACATCATTGCGAGCCTGGATCAGGCATAGTAAGCAAACGCGGCGATCAGGAAGGCTCGCCCGTCATAGACCCTCAGGGAGCATCATGGGACAACCGTCGATCCACGATCATATTGAAATGCTCCGGCCAGCCGTGCCCCGGCTCAAGGTCCGCTCGGCGGTGATCCTGCTGGTGGCGGTGTGCCTGTCGATGGTGGTTATCGTGATCTGGGAAGCCTGGAGCTCACGCCAGTACCGCTTGCATGACAAGGAAGTGGCGATGTCCAACCTTGCGCAGACCCTGGCATCGCAAGCGCAGGCCTCGATCAAGCAGGCCGACACGCTGCTGTTCACCCTGGTCGATCGTCTGGAGCACGACGGCGTGGATAAATCCCGGCTGCCGCTCTTGCTCAACGCCCAGCGCAGTGAGTTGAGCCAGCTCCACGGTGTATTTGTTTTCGACGAAAAAGGGCAGTGGATCGCCAACTCCAATGGCGCCGGCCAGACCGGCGTCAACAATTCCGACCGCGAATACTTCATCTTCCATCGCGATAACCCCAGCCGTGGGCCGCACATCGGGCCGTCGATCAAGAGCCGTTCGAGCGGTGAATGGGTCATGACGGTTTCGCGCCGGGTCAATCATCCCGACGGCAGCTTTGCCGGGGTGGCGCTGGCGTCGATTTACCTCAGTCATTTCCTGCAGCTCTACGACAGCATCGACATGGGCAGTAACGGCGTGATCAACCTGATCGCCGACAATGCCACCATTGTCATTCGCAGGCCCTTCAAGGAGGCCGACATCGGCACCAGCCTCGCCAAGAGCCCGTTGTTCACCCAGTTGTTGCCCAAGGGCGACGCGGGTACGGCCACGATCAGGTCGATCATCGACGGTGTCGAGCGGGTGATAGGGTATCGCCGGGTCGAGGGTTATCCGCTGATCGTTTTTACCGCGCTGAACAAGGATGAAGTGCTCGGCAGCTGGCGCAAGGAGACGCTGCTCAGCACCGGCATCGTCACGCTGTTGCTGGGTTTTCTCGGGGTATTGGGGGGGCGGCTTATCAAGCTGATGAAGCAGCAGAACCTGGTGCAGGTCGAGTTGCTGGACACCCAGGACAAGCTGCTGGAGGTCAATCGCAACCTCGAAGGCCTGGCCCTCAAGGACGCACTGACGGGGCTGGCCAACCGGCGTCAGCTCGACGCTTTCATCGATGCCGAAATGGGCCGTGCCCGACGCAGCCAGTCCGAATTGGCGCTGCTGATGATTGATGTCGACCATTTCAAACCCTTCAACGACCGCTACGGCCACCTGGCCGGTGATGAGTGTTTGCGCAAGGTCAGTGCGATCATCACGGACAACATCAAGCGCCCCGGTGACTTGGCCGCCCGCTATGGTGGCGAAGAGTTTGCCGTGGTGCTGCCCGGCACCGACTACGTGGGGGCATTTCTGGTGGCGGAGAAAATCCGTCGCGCGGTACTGCAGGCCGACATTGCCCACAGTGACAGCCCGGAAGGCACCGTGACGGTCAGCGTCGGTGTGTGTGCCAGCAATGCCGCGTCCCAGGTGCGCCCCGACGACCTGATCGGTGCGGCAGACAAGGCGCTGTACGTGGCCAAGGCCAGCGGGCGCAACATGAGCGTAATTGCCAACTGAGGAGCAGGCGTCAGACAAACCGGTCCGTTCCCTGGACCAGTCGGGTGGCCAGATACGATTTCTTCAGCTGCTCCAGCCACCAGCCCAGGGCGCGACCGTCATGGTCGCCACGCCAGCCGGCGTACAGGATGTTCGGCTCGCGCGGGTCGGCCATCGGCTTTTCAACCAGCGTGCCGTTTTTCAGCAGCGAATCAACCCGGTTCCTTGGCAGCCAGCCCACCCCCAGCGCATTGCACTGGGCGAGGATTTTTGCGCGCATGGTCGGCACGGCCAGTACCGGTTGCCCCCCGGTGACGCCGTAGGTGCTGCCCTCGGCGACTCGGGACGAATCGGCCACCACAATCGCCCGGTGCTGCGCGACCATGGCCCGGGTAATCGGCCCTTTGGCCTTGGCCAACGGGTGTTTGGGCGACACCGCAAACACCCATTCCATTTCCCCCAGTTGCATCCAGCGCAGGTTGGCAATGGCCGGCGGTTCATTGGTGGCGCCGATGACCAGGTCCGCGCGGCCTTCGCGCAGGGCTTCCCAGACCCCTTTGAGCACTTCCTGGGTGATACGCAGCGGTACGCCGGACTGCAGCGCATCGAATTCGTCGATTACCGGGATCAAGGTCTCGAACTCCAGCAGTTCGTCGGTGACGATCCACAAGCGACTCTCCCAACCGCTGGCGACTTGCCGGACCCGTTGGGTCAGGCGCGAGACGTCCTGCATCAGCCGTGCCGCTTCGTTGACCAGCAACTCGCCCGCCGGGGTCAGTTGCAAACGGTAGCGGCGGCGGTCGAACAGCAACGCATCGAAACGCTCCTCCAGCTGCCGCGCCGCATAGGACACGGTCGACGGCGCCTTGCCCAGGTGTGCCGCCGCCCGCGACAGGCTGCCGGTTTCGCGGATGGCTTCGAGCAGCGCCAGGTCTTCGGTCGACAGCATGTGTTCAATCCTTAGCGGGTGATTGCCGGTTCAGGCGGCCCATCGCTTGATCAATCGAAGATAGACCACCAGATTGATCAACAACACCACGCTGCCCAAACCCAGTTGAATGGTCGGCGTCAGACCCGCCGGGTAAATCACCGGCCAAATGTAGTGCTCGATGAACCCACCGCCATAACCGGTTTGCCCGGCTTCATGGCGCATGCGGTTTTCCCAGTCGGTCAGCGGGCAGGGCAGGTGGAAGAATTCCACCGCCATACCCCACAGCGCAGCGGGCGGATGCCACCAGATCAGGTGACGCCATTTGAGCACCAGCAACCCGCCGAACAACACGAACACAATGAACAGCAAGTGAAACAGCATCAACCCGTCGGCGGCGATTCGGTACAGCATGTCGGTGCCCCTGAAGGCTGAACGAATCGCTCCATGGTACTCGGGCCGCAGGCCGGTGCTCTATCGATTGTCGCGATCCAATGCCCTGAGCACACCTTTCAAACGCTCGGTCATCGATTCACTGCTGCGTTGCATGGGCGCGCGCAGTTCGTCACCGATCAAGCCTTCCAGGGCCAGCGCGGTTTTCACCGGGGCCGGGTTGGGCTCCAGGAACAGGCTGTTGATCAGCGGCAGCAAACGGAAAAACGTGGCGCGGCCCTCAGCCAATTGGTTGTCGCGGATCTGCCGATGCAATTGCACGAACAGTTCGGGATGGACATGCGCCGACGCGGCAATCGCGCCTTTGGCGCCCAGGCACAGGGCATTGAAGATCTGGTTGTCTTCGCCACACAGCACGTCGACAAGGCCGCTGTCGAGCAAGGCAAGGGTGTTCGAAAAATTGCCGCCGCAATCCTTGATGGCGACGATCCGTTCGTGGGCGACGATGTTGAGCAAGGTCGCCTGTTCGAAGGCCACGCCGGTACGGTAGGGGATGTCGTAGAGAATCAACGGAACGCTGGAGGCATCGGCGACCGTGCGGAAAAACGCTTCGAGGCCGGCCTGGGAAGGGCGGATGTAGTACGGCGCTGGCACCAGCAGGCCAGCCACCGGGCGCTTGAGGATCTCACTCTGGAACTGCAACAACTCGCTCAGGTTGTTACCGGCCAGGCCCATGACCACCCTATGTGCCGGCACCAACTCCAGCACGGCATCGAGCACCGCCAGTTGCTCATGCTTGCCCATCGCCGCCGGTTCGCCAGTGGTGCCGCAAACGATGAGGCCGTCGACACCCTTTTCCAGCAGATGGCTGACCAATCGGCGCAAGCCGACGTAATCGATGGCGCCGTTATGGAAGGGTGTAACCAGTGGAACCCAGATACCTTGAAACGCTGACATGCACTTTCTCCTGATGGTTGACCGAATTCGTCACCGTCAGGGGCATGGAAGGAGAGTAAGCAAGGGGAGGGTGGTCCGTCGCGCTCAATGTCCTGTCAGCTCATCTGACGGGACAGCGCGCCCCGGTCACATGAGCGACTGTTTCTTCGATTTGAGGGCGTGCGCAACGCAACCTTGCGCCTTGGCAATCAAGCCAATGACGGAAGAGTCGAGATTGAAGGTTGCGGACATACTTGCTTACACCCTGAGTGAGGCGCCCAGTTTTAAAAGCCGGGGCGCCTTTTGTCAATCACGAAAATCAGCATACTCGGCACGCATCCGGCCATTGTGCTTGGCCTGGTAGAGCAAATGATCGACCTGCTCGACGAATTCCAGGGCCGTCGCATGCATCGACGCCAGGCTGGTGCCGACGCCGAGGCTGATACTCAGCAGCTTCGACACGTTCGAGAATTCATGGGGGATTTGCTGCTGGCGCATCAGGTGCAGGCATTTGTGCGCCACCAGCCGGGCGGACTCGGCATCGGTTTCCGGCAGCAGCCAGACAAACTCTTCACCGCCGATCCGCGCGATGAAATCCCGTGGCCGGTTGGCCGCCAGGGACAAGGTTTGCGCGACGCGGCGCAGGCATTCGTCGCCCTTGATATGGCCGTAATGGTCGTTGTACTGCTTGAAGTAATCGATATCCAGCACGATCACCGACAACGGCAAGGCGGTGCGCTGGGCATTGTTCCACTCCCGTTCCAGCACGGTGTCGAACATGCGCCGGTTGGCGATGCCGGTCAGGCCGTCCTGGAAGGAATACTCTTCGAGCTGCTTTTGCAGGCGGATCAGGTGCTCTTCGGTTTTCTTGCGTTCGCTGATATCGAACATGAAACCCACCAGCGCCTCGACTTCGCCGTCCTTGCGCACCACATGCACCACATCGCGGATCCAGACGTACTCGCCGCTTTCGGTGAGCGCGCGATAGTCGGCTTCGTGATCGATACCGGCGCGCGATTGCGAGACGCAGAAGTCCATCACATAGTCGCGGTCATCCGGGTGCATGCGCTCGACCCAGTCGTTGACCGACGCCCAACTGTCCTGCTTCCAGCCCAGCAGTTCTTCGATCTGTGGCCCGATGTAGCTGAACGTCATGGTTTTCCAGTCGATGCGCCAGGGAATCGCCCGGGTCGACTCAAGCAGGGTTTTATAAACGTCGCTGTCGGTTTCCACTGAACTCATGAAGGGCCTGCCTCGATGAAAATGCAGCGCCATCATGTTGCTAGCACTTTGGCGAATCAAGCGGGCAGCCGATGAATGGCACGCCGTTGTATCAGTGAGCAAGATTGTTCAAGCCTTCGGTCGCGACTGCTGGCACAGTCTGGGGTCTTTCCCTGTCTGTAGAACGTTATGTCCAACTCAATCATGCCGCGCAGTGCCTTTTTGCGCGGCGCAGCGGCGATCATGCCGTTGTCCCTGGCCACCGCGCCCTGGGGCTTGCTGGCCGGTTCCATGGCCATCGAAGCCAACCTCACGCCCCTGCAAGGCCAGGGCCTGTCGAGCATTGTGTTTGCCGGTGCGGCGCAACTGGTGGCCATCGGCATGCTCAAGGGCGGTGCCGGGATCTTTTCGATCCTGCTGACCACGCTGCTGCTGACCTCCCAGCATTTGCTCTACGGGATGAGCATGCGCTCGGTGATTTCGCCCTTGCCGGGGCGCTGGCGTGCAGGGCTGGGGTTTTTGCTCACCGATGAGCTGTTCGCCCTGACCAGCCAGCACGACAAACAGCAGTTCAACCGTTGGTACGCCCTGGGCGTGGGTCTGACGTTCTACATCGCCTGGAACCTGTTCACCCTGGCGGGCATTGTGCTTGGCAGCAGCATTCCCGGCCTTGAACACCTGGGCCTGGATTTCTCCATCGCGGCGACCTTCATCGCCCTGATCACCCCGGTGGTGCGCAACGTGCCGACCGTGGTGTGCGTGGCGGTGTCGCTGTTCTGCTCGGTGTTGTTCAGCTACTGGCAATGGGGCTCGGCGCTGGTGCTGTCGGGGCTGGCGGGCATGACCGCCGGGTTTGTCTGCAATAAATTCTACGGTGGCCGCACATGATGGTCTGGGCAGTGATTATCGGAATGGGTGTGTTGGTGTTCCTCAATCGCTATGTTTTTCTGGAACCGCGACTACCGCTACGCTTGAGCAGCAATGCCCGGCAGTTCCTGGGGTTTGCCGTACCGGGCATGCTGACCGCCATCTGTGGGCCGATTGTGTTCATGCCGGAAAAACAGCTGAATCTGCACTGGGACAACCCCTACCTGATCAGCTCGCTGGTGGCGGTCGGGTTGGTGCTCTACACGCGCAATACGTTGCTCAGCATGCTGTTGAGCATGGGCTTCTTCTTTTTGTTGCGCTGGTGGCTTTGAGCGGGGCAGGGGAACTGATCTAAGCTTAAGTTGATGACCGATCCCTTCAGGAAGAGAGGTGAACATGGCCAATGAACCCAAGCAACCGGACCTGGAAGAAGACGAGGACGAACCCACGGAAGAAGAGATGGAGCAGCAGAAACGTTCGGTACCGGACTGGAAGCATCCTGACGACGGTAAGGAACTGTCAGAGCCTGACCGCAAGTTCTGACCGGCACGGGAATACAATAGAGCCCCGCCATTGAGCGGGGCTTTGTCGTTATCGACAGGTTCATGGAACTTCCTTGATCAGCGCGGGCCCCTGGTTCCTGACATTGCCGACGGCCCTGTCGACCTTGTACCACTCGAATACATCGCTGACCTCACCTTGGGATAAGGCCATTTCTTCGGCTCGCTCCTTGGGCGTGGTCGGGTCTAGCCATTCCCTCGCCAGTTCTGGCGAGAACACCACCGGTCGGCGGTCATGCACGTCAAGCATGCCGCCCGCGCTGTCGGCCGTCAGGATCACGAAACCGTCGTGCTCCCTGTGAGGCGCTCCGCCGATGGGGTACTGGCCGATGGCCGCGCAGAAAGCCGGGGCCCGATTCCGTCGCCGGATCAACCACGGTTGTTTGTTGCCGTCACCGGCGTCGACCCATTCGAACCAGTTATCAATCGGGCAGATCGCGCGATGGGGCCAAATCGCCCGGAAGTACGGGCCGTGGGCGACTTTCTCGACCCGGGCATTGACCGGCTCCGTGCGGTCCGTCGCCCAGTGCGGTCGCCAACCCCAGCGCACGGCGTCGGCGTGCAGCCGCTCATTCTCCAGATGCAGCAGGGCGAGTTGCGTGGTGGGGGCGGCGTTATAGTGCCCCAGGGGTTCGTTGCCGACGTGATTGATCAGCGCGTCGGGGATGCTCAGCACCGCTACGAAGTCGTGGATTCCACGGTATTGCGACAGTCGTCCGCACATGGCCTGACACTCCGGTTAAGACGCTCCGACCGAAGCCTTGAGTTTAGTTGCTCGTGGCGAAACGGGCCTGGCAAGCACCGGAACCAAACCCTGTGTACCTTATCCAACCGACCGTGATGGTCTGGCCCAAGGCAAAAGATGAAACGATTGCTCAAGTGTTTGACGGTGTGCACCCTGGCAGTGGGGCTGCTGGGTTGTATCGCCGCACCGATCGAAATGACTCCGCGGACCGAACAGCGTTTGCAGGCGCAACCTCCCATCCGGTTTCTGCTGACGTTCGATGACGGCCCCAGCGCATCGAGCTGGTGGAATCCGACCGTCACGGTATTGGAGAGCCTGGCGCAAAACCCGCTGCAACCGGACATCAAGGCCGTGTTCTTCGTGCAAACCCGCGCTCCGCGAGCCGGTGGCAGCGAGTTGGGCCGGGACATCATGCGTCGTGAACATGCCGAAGGTCATATCCTGGGCTTTCACACGGCGACACCCTGGCACACCAACCATCGCTCCCTTGATCCGCCAGCGTTGGAGCAGGCCCTCACCGATGGCAGCGCCGACATCGCCGCGATCACCGGCGCCCCGCCAACCCTGCTGCGCCCGCCATTCTGGAACTACGACAAACGCACTTTCGCCGCTTATCAGCAGCATGGCCTGCACGTGCTGCTCACCGACTTGAGCGCCAATGACGGCAAGATCTGGGGCTTCAACGCCAGCCCCCGGCGCCGGTCGCACATGCTGCGCTCGATGTCCGAAGTTCGCGAACGCATTGCCCGTGGCGAGTTGCCGGTGGTCGATGGCGTGATTCCGGTGGTGGTGACCTTCCACGACCTCAACCGCTATACCGCCCGGCATGCCCGCGAATACCTGCAGATTCTGCTCGACAGCGCCCGGGAGACCGGGGTGAAAACCGCCGACAAGCCGTTTTACGACGACCAGGCTGCGCTACAGCGGGCGGCCATGGCGCGAACCGTGCGTGACGATTCGCAGCCGGTCGAGTTGCCGGGGTTCTGGAACTGGATCTGGGGTGGTAATTCCCACTGAATGGCCGGAAATGCGATGGACATAACAAAATTGACGGCAATTTACTGGCGCAAAATCGGCAAAGTGTAACTATGCTGATACGGATCAAATCCAGCTGAATATCGTCCGAGGGACCGGCCATGCTTCCGATTTCAGTTCTTTGCAGCATCGTAGAGTCCGGTTTTGAGCCGCTGTCGTGCGAGTGCACGGAGAGTCTCGGACTGCTGCGCATCGAAGTCTACGACTCCGTCACCAAGCGAGTGGAGTTGTTGATCAGCGGTGTTTCGACAGCGGAACTGACCAACGTGCGCGCCATTTCCGATTTTGTCGGCGAGTTGCGTACCGAGATGAGAGCAGGGCGCCGGGCGTTTGCCGGCTGATCGTTGTCAGCCTCGCGGCAACAGCTCATCAATCATCCGCAAACAATGGTTCAACCCCGGCGACACATCGCCCACCCGTCGACTGAGAATGATCGGCGAGGTGGCGTTGTCTTCCAGCAGCGGGGTGAAGCCAATGTCGTCGCGGTGCAGCAACTGCACCGAGGCCGGTACCAGGGTGATCCCGATTCCTGCCCCCACCAGACCGATCGCCGTTTGCAGCTCGTTGGTCCATTGCGCGACGTGGATGCTCACGCCGTAGGACTCGAACAGGGCAATCACATGGTCGGCGTAACTCGGCCGTGGATTGCCGGGGTACAGCACAAAGGGTTCCTTGGCCAGATCCCGCAGGCTGATGGGACCTGCAAGCAACGGGTGCCCGGCGGGCAGGGCGGCGACCAAGCGGTCTTCGGTGAGCACGGTCTGGATAATGGCCGGGTCGTCGATACGGATTCGGCCGAAACCGATGTCGATGCGCCCGGCCTTCAACGCCTGCACCTGTTGCAGGGTGGTCATTTCCGAAAGCCCCAGCTCCAACTCCAGTGGCTCGCCACTGCGTAACCGGCGGATCAGTTCCGGCAACACGCCATACAGTGTCGACGGCGCAAAACCGATACCCAGCCAGGTTTTCTCACCCAACCCGATACGCCGAGTGTTGTCGCAAACCTTGTTCAGTTGCTCGAGCAGGGCGGTGGAGTGCTCATGGAAAAAGCGCCCGGCGTCGGTCAGCTTCAGCGGTCGCCCGCGTTCGAGCAGCATCACCCCCAGTTCGTCCTCCAGTTGCTGGATCTGCCGGCTCAAGGGCGGCTGGGCGATGTGCAGCAACTCAGCCGCGCGGGTGAAGTTGAGGGTTTGAGCCAATACCTGGAAGTAACGCAGGTGCCGCAGTTCCATGGGGCCTCCAGTCAATCAGTTGCATACCTTTAAGGTATCAAGTCAGACCAATTCTATATTGGCTTCGGGAAAAAAGCCGTACGAGAATCGATTCCAGAACTTCAAGAACCTGACGGGTATCGAAATGCTTGCAACAGCCATTGAGTCGATCGAGACGATCATCGTCGATCTGCCGACCATCCGCCCGCACAAGCTGGCGATGCACACCATGCAGAACCAGACCCTGGTGATCATTCGCGTGCGTTGCGCCGACGGCATCGAAGGCATCGGCGAATCCACCACCATCGGTGGCCTGGCCTACGGCAATGAAAGCCCGGACAGCATCAAGACCAACATCGACACGCACTTCGCACCGCTGTTGATCGGCCAGGACAGCAACAACGTCAACGCTGCCATGTTGCGCCTGGAGCGCAGCATTCGCGGCAACACCTTCGCCAAATCCGGTATCGAAACCGCACTGCTCGATGCCTTGGGCAAACGCCTCGGCCTGCCGGTCAGTGAATTGCTCGGCGGTCGTGTTCGCGATGCGCTGCCGGTGGCCTGGACCCTGGCCAGCGGCGACACCGAGAAGGACATCGCCGAAGCGGAAAAAATGCTCGACCTGCGCCGTCACCGCATCTTCAAACTGAAGATCGGTGCCGGTGAGGTCAACCGCGACCTGGCCCACGTGATTGCGATCAAGAAAGCCCTGGGTGACCGCGCCAGCGTGCGCGTCGACGTCAACCAGGCATGGGACGAAGCCGTTGCGATACGTGCCTGCCGGATCCTCGGCACCAATGGCATCGACCTGATCGAACAGCCGATCTCGCGCAACAACCGCGCCGGCATGGCCCGCCTCAACGCCATGAGCCCGGCGCCGATCATGGCCGACGAATCCATCGAGTGCGTGGAAGATGCGTTCAACCTGGCTCGCGAAGGCGCGGCTTCGGTGTTCGCCCTGAAGATCGCCAAAAACGGCGGCCCACGTGCCGTATTGCGCACCGCCTCGATCGCCGAAGCGGCCGGTATCGCCCTGTACGGCGGCACCATGCTTGAAGGTGGCCTGGGCACCATGGCCTCGGCCCATGCCTTCGTCACCCTGAACAAACTGGCGTGGGACACTGAACTGTTCGGCCCGTTGCTGCTGACCGAAGACGTTCTCAGCGAGCCGCTGGTGTACCGCGATTTTGAACTGCACGTGCCGAACACCCCGGGTCTGGGCCTGAGCCTGGATGAAGAGCGCCTGGCGTTCTTCCGTCGCGACAAGACATCCACCGCCATTCATCAAGCCTGAGGAGAGCATTATGCTGTTCCACGTAAAAATGACCGTGAACCTGCCGGTCGACATGAACCCGGAAGCGGCAGCCAAACTCAAGGCTGACGAAAAAGCCCTGGCCCAGCGTCTGCAAGAGCAGGGTAAGTGGCGCCACCTGTGGCGCATCGCCGGACACTACGCCAACTACAGCGTGTTCGATGTCGACAGCGTTCAGGAACTGCATGACCTGTTGATGCAATTGCCACTGTTTCCGTACATGGCCATCGAAATCGACGCGATGTGCCGGCATCCTTCTTCCATCCGTGACGATGACCGCTGAGCCCAGCCTGTTCAGCGCGCTACCCTAATAATTACAAGATGAGGAACCCTTCAAAATGAACGTCAAGATTTCCCACACTGCCGAAGTCCAGAAATTTCTCGAAGAGGCCAGCGGCCTGCTCAACGACGCCGGCGACCCACGGACCAAGGCGCTGGTGTACCGCATCCTGCGTGATTCGGTGAACATCATCGAAGACCTGGCCGTGACCCCGGAAGAGTTCTGGAAAGCCGTCAACTACCTCAACGTGCTGGGCGCGCGCCAGGAAGCCGGGCTGGTGGTGGCCGGTCTCGGTCTGGAACACTACCTCGACCTGCTGATGGACGCCGAAGACGAGCAGGCCGGCAAGTCCGGCGGCACCCCGCGCACCATCGAAGGCCCACTGTACGTGGCGGGCGCGCCGCTGTCGCAAGGCGAAGCGCGCCTCGACGATGGCATCGATCCGGGTGTGACCCTGTTCATGCAAGGCCGCGTGTTCAACACCGCTGGCGAACCTTTGGCGGGTGCCGTGGTGGACGTCTGGCACGCCAACACTGGCGGTACCTACTCGTACTTCGATACCACGCAGTCTGAGTTCAACCTGCGTCGCCGTATCGTTACCGACGCCGAAGGCCGCTACCGTTTCCGCAGCATCGTGCCGTCGGGCTACGGCTGCCCACCGGACGGTCCGACCCAGCAACTGCTCGATCAACTGGGCCGTCACGGCCAGCGCCCGGCGCACGTGCACTTCTTCATTTCCGCACCGGACCATCGTCACCTGACTACCCAGATCAATCTGGATGGCGAAAAGTACCTGCACGACGATTTCGCCTACGCCACCCGCGACGAACTGATCGCCAAGATCACCTTCAGCGATGATCAGCAGCGCGCGGCGGCCCATGGTGTGAGCGGTCGCTTTGCCGAAATCGAATTCGATTTCACCCTGCAGTCGTCGGCCCAGCCAGAAGAACAGCAGCGCCACGAGCGGGTTCGCGCACTGGAAGACTGATCGCACAATCCTGTAGGAGCGAGCCTGCTCGCGATAGCGGTTTAACATTCAACATCCATGTTGTTTGGCACTCCGTCATCGCGAGCAGGCTCGTTCCTACAAGGTGTTTGTGCAACTGGCCGGAAATATCTCAAGGGACTGACGCACTGTTCTAGAATGGCCCGACGCAACCTATAACAACAATGAGAGTGACCCGATGATGCAAGCTCAACTGTTGAGTCAGCGCAGCAGAGTATTCGACCATGCCGACCCTTATGCGGTGTCGGGCTACGTCAATCAGCACGTCGGTAACCACTGCATCCTCATGCCCCGTGCCGGCAGTCCGCTGGCCAGTCTCGACCATCGCAAGTTCGCCAGCCTCGACCTGTGCCGCATCAGCTACGGCGCCAGTGTGCGCGTGACGTCCGGTGCGCTGGACAGCATCTATCACCTGCAAGTGCTGCTGCGCGGCAATTGCCTTTGGCGTGGCCACGGCCAGGAGCATTACTTCGCCCCCGGCGAACTGCTGTTGATCAATCCCGACGATCCGGTGGACCTGACGTACTCCGACGATTGCGAAAAATTCATCCTCAAAGTCCCGACCCGCTTGTTTGAATCGGTCTGCGATGAGCAGCGCTGGCGCTATCCGGGGCAGGGCGTGCGGTTTCTGGAAAACCGTTATCAGCTCAATGAACTGGAAGGTTTCGTCAACCTGCTGGCGATGATCTGCCAGGAGGCCGAATCCACCGAGCAGATCCCCAGGGTGCAGGAGCATTACACGCAGATCATCGTCAGCAAGATGCTCAGCCTGATGAAGACCAACGTCAGCCGCCTCGAACTGGGCTCGCAGACGGCTACGTTCGAGGCGATTGCCGATTACATCGCCAATAACCTCAAGCAGGACATCGACAGCGAAGCACTGGCGCGCCAGGCCCACATGAGCCTGCGTTCGTTGTATGGCCTGTTCGAGCGCAATGCCGGCCTTACGCCGAAAAACTACCAGCGCCAGAAACGCCTGGAACGCATCAACGCCTGCCTCAGCGACCCGACCTGCAACGTGCGCAACGTCACGGAAGTGGCGATGGATTACGGCTTCCTGCACCTGGGACGGTTCTCCGACAGCTACCGCAAGCAGTTCGGCGAATTGCCGTCCGATACCCTCAAACGTCGGCATTGAGTTCACTGAGTAACCTGTGGCGAGGGGGCTTGCCCCCGTTGGGGCGCGAAGCGGCCCCCGACTGAATGTCAGTCAACACCGAATTCACAGGACCAACGACTGCTTCGCAGCCGAACGGGGGCAAGCCCCCTCGCCACAGGTTTAGCGTTGTCCTCTCGAAATCACCCTGCACAAAACGGATAAAGGTCTGCACCCCGCGGATAGTCCGCCCCAACGCCCCGTCCTAGCATGACCCCTGCCTGAACAATAACAATGGAGGCGGCGGCCATGACCCTGCGACCCGAGTATGTGCATTCCCTGCTTGAAGACGATCCCGAGCAGGGCCTCTATCGCTGCAAACGCGAGATGTTCACCGACCCCCGGTTGTTCGATCTGGAGATGGAACACATCTTCGAGGGCAACTGGCTCTACCTGGCCCACGAAAGCCAGATCCCCAACATCAACGATTTCTACACCACCACCATGGGGCGCCAGTCGATCTTCATCGCGCGCAACAAGGACGGTGTGCTCAACGCTTTCATCAATGCCTGCAGCCATCGCGGCGCGACCCTGTGCCGGCACAAGTCCGGCAACAAGAGCTCCTACACCTGCCCGTTCCACGGCTGGACCTTCAACAACTCCGGCAAGCTGCTCAAAGTCAAGGATCCGGCCAACGCCGGTTACCCGTCGAGCTTCAACTGCGAAGGCTCCCACGACCTGACCCGCGTTGCGCGTTTCGAGTCCTATCGCGGCTTCCTGTTCGGCAGCCTGAAAGCCGATGTTTTGCCGCTGGTCGAACACCTGGGTGAGTCGGCGAAGATCATCGACATGATCGTCGACCAGTCCGCCGATGGCCTCGAAGTGCTGCGCGGCTCCTCCAGCTACATCTACGAAGGCAACTGGAAGCTCACCGCCGAGAACGGCGCCGACGGCTACCACGTCAGCTCCGTGCACTGGAACTACGCGGCCACCCAGAACCAGCGCAAGCAGCGCGAGGCGGGTGACGCCAATCCGACCATGAGTGCCGGCAGCTGGGCCAAGCAGGGCGGAGGTTTCTATTCCTTCGACAAGGGCCACATGCTGCTCTGGACCCGTTGGGCCAACCCGGAGGACCGTCCGCTGTACGAGCGTCGCGATGAGCTGGCGCAAGACTTCGGCAAGGCCCGCGCCGACTGGATGATCGAGAACTCGCGCAACCTGTGCCTGTACCCGAACGTGTACCTGATGGACCAGTTCAGCTCGCAGATCCGTATCGCCCGGCCGATCTCGGTCAACCGC
Organism: Pseudomonas grandcourensis; assembly: GCF_039909015.1. Taxonomy (NCBI): domain Bacteria; kingdom Pseudomonadati; phylum Pseudomonadota; class Gammaproteobacteria; order Pseudomonadales; family Pseudomonadaceae; genus Pseudomonas; species Pseudomonas grandcourensis. The sequence continues at coordinate 4,197,780 of NZ_CP150919.1, read as the reverse complement.
ACGGAAATCACCATCTACTGCATCGCCCCCAAAGGCGAAAGCGACCACGCCCGTTCCAGCCGGATTCGTCAGTACGAAGATTTCTTCAACGTCAGCGGCATGGCCACGCCGGACGATCTGGAAGAGTTCCGCTCCTGCCAGACCAGCTACCAGGGCAGCGTCACCACCTGGAACGACATGTCCCGTGGCGCCGAGCACTGGATCGAAGGCGCTGACGAGGCAGCCAAGGAAATCGACCTGCATCCTCTGCTCAGTGGCGTGCGCACCGAAGACGAGGGCCTGTTCGTGCTGCAACACAAGTACTGGCAGCAGACCATGCTCAAGGCCCTGGCGGCCGAGCAGTCGAAGCTGATCGCCGTGGAGGACGTGCAATGAGCATTTCCTATGAAGCGGTGCGCGATTTCCTCTATCGCGAAGCACGCTACCTCGATGACCGCCAGTGGGACGAATGGCTGGAACTGTACGCCCCGGACGCGACGTACTGGATGCCGTCCTGGGACGACAACGACGAATTGACCGAAGACCCGCAGCGGGAAATCTCGCTGATCTGGTATGGCAACCGCACGGGCCTGGAAGATCGCATCTTCCGTATCAAGACCGAGCGCTCCAGCGCCAGCGTGCCGGACACCCGCACCTCCCACAACATCAGCAACATCGAGCTGCTCGAACAGAGCGACGGACTGTGCAAGGTGCGCTTCAACTGGCACACCCTGAGTTTTCGCTACAAGACCGTCGACAGCTATTTCGGCAGCAGTTTCTACACCCTCGACGTGCGCGGTGAAAACCCGTTGATCAAGGCCAAGAAAGTGATCCTGAAGAACGACTACGTTCGCCAGGTCATCGATGTTTATCACTTGTGAGACTGCCGTCATGACCCATTCCATTGCGTTCAATTTTGAAGACGGCGTCACTCGATTCATCGACGCCAATGCCGGCGAAACCGTGGCCGATGCCGCGTACCGCCAGGGCATCAACATCCCGCTGGACTGCCGCGACGGCGCTTGCGGCACCTGCAAGTGTTTCGCCGAAGCCGGTCAATACGATTTGGGTGAGGAATACATCGAAGACGCCCTCAGCCCTGAAGAGGCCGCGCAAGGCTTTGTCCTGACCTGCCAGATGCGCGCCCAAAGCGATTGCGTGGTACGCGTACCGACGTCCTCCGAGGTCTGCCGTACCCGTCAGGCCAGCTACGACGCCACCATCAGCGCCGTGCGCCAGTTGTCCGACAGCACCATCGCGCTGGCGATCAAGGGCGAAGCCCTGAGCAAACTGGCGTTCCTGCCGGGGCAGTACGTGAACCTGGGGATTCCCGGCAGCGAGCAGACCCGTGCCTATTCCTTCAGCTCGTTGCAGCGCGATGGCGAGGTCAGCTTCCTGATTCGCAACGTGCCTGGCGGCCTGATGAGCAGCTTCCTCACCGGCATGGCCAAGGCCGGCGATTGCATGAGCCTGGCCGGTCCCTTGGGCAGCTTCTACCTGCGGGACATTCGTCGGCCGCTGTTGCTGCTGGCCGGGGGCACGGGGCTTGCGCCGTTCACCGCGATGCTGGAGAAGATCGCCGAGCAGGGCAGCGATCATCCGCTGCATCTGATCTACGGCGTGACCCACGATTTTGACCTGGTGGAAATCGACCGCCTCGAAGCCTTTGCCGCGCGCATCCCCAACTTCACCTTCAGCGCCTGCGTCGCCAGCCCCGAGAGCCAGCACCCGCTCAAGGGCTATGTGACCCAGCACATCGAGCCGAAGCATTTGAACGATGGCGACGTCGACGTCTACCTGTGCGGCCCGCCGCCGATGGTCGAGGCGGTCAGCCAGTTCATCCGTGAGCAAGGCATCGCACCGGCCAATTTCTACTTCGAGAAATTCGCCGCCAGCGCGGCGTGAGTCGCGTTTTGTGGGAGAGACAGATGAACAGATTTCAAGAAAAAGTCGCACTGATCACCGGCGCTGCCCAAGGCATCGGTCGGCGGGTGGCCGAGCGTATGGCCGCAGAAGGGGCGAAGCTGATCCTGGTGGATCGCTCCGACCTGGTGTTCGAAGTCCAGCAACAGTTGGCGTCAACCACCCAGGTATTGGCCCTGACCGCCGACCTTGAGCAGTACGAGGAATGCAGTCGGGTGATGCAAACCGCCGTCGAGCGCTTCGGTCGCCTCGATGTGCTGGTCAATAACGTCGGCGGGACGATCTGGGCCAAGCCGTTCGAGCACTATGAAGCGTCGCAGATCGAGGCCGAGGTTCGCCGTTCGCTGTTCCCGACCTTGTGGTGTTGCCATGCCGCACTACCGTTCATGCTCGAGCAGGGCAGTGGTGCGATCGTCAACGTCTCCTCCATCGCCACCCGCAGCCTCAACCGCGTGCCCTACGGTGCGGCAAAGGGTGGGGTCAATGCCTTGACCGCTTGTCTGGCATTCGAAACCGCCGGTCGCGGCGTGCGGGTCAACGCCACGGCGCCCGGTGGCACCGAAGCACCGCCGCGACGCATACCCCGCAACGGTGCCGAGCAGAGTGAGCAGGAAAAACTCTGGTACCAGCAGATCGTCGACCAGACCCTCGACAGCAGTCTGATGAAACGCTACGGCACCCTGGATGAGCAGGTGGGGGCTATTCTGTTTCTGGCCAGCGACGATGCGTCCTATATCACCGGCATGGTCATGCCCGTGGGCGGTGGTGATCAGGGCTGAAGCGAGCGGCGAACTACCCCATCGGCAAACGGAGTCATGGTGATGAGTGACAAACCCACGATCGTGCTGGTCCATGGTTTCTGGGGCGGTGCCGCCCACTGGAACAAGGTCATCGTCAAATTGCTCAGTCGGGGCGACACGCACATTCGTGCCGTTGAGTTGCCGCTGACTTCGCTGGCCGAGGATGCCGAGCGCACGCGCAAGATGGTCGCCCAGGTGCCCGGCCCGGTGCTGCTGGTGGGGCACTCCTATGGCGGCGCGGTGATCACCGAAGCCGGCGACCTGCCGAATGTGGTCGGGCTGGTGTACATCGCCGCGTTCGCCCCGGACGCCGGTGAAAGCCCCGGCGGCATCACGCAACGGCATTTGCCAGCGGCGGCGGCCAACCTGGCTCCCGACAGCGACGGTTACCTGTGGGTCAAGCCAGAGCTCTATCACGAAAGCTTCTGCCAGGATCTGCCGGCGACCGAAGGGTTGGTCATGGGCCTCACCCAGAAGGCGCCGCTGGCCAGCACTTTCGGTGACACCATTGGCACGGTGGCCTGGAAGAACAAGCCATCGTGGTATCAGATTTCGACCGCAGACCGGATGATCGCGCCACAGAACCAGCAATGGATGGCCGCGCGGCTCAACGCCCGGGAGATTCTGACCTTGAACGCCAGCCATGCGTCATTGGCGTCGATGCCCGCCGAAGTGGCGGGTTTGATCGACAGGGCCGCGACGGCGTTGGCCAAGGGCTAGGGTCCAAGTGCAACTCGAATGGGGAATTTCCATGGCGATGTCTGGTCGGTATTTTGAACAAGGGTGGGTGTAAGGTAAGCAAGTCAACCTGATATCACTGCCCAAGAGGAGGTGACTATGAGCGTTCCGATGCTGAACAAAATGCACATGAACGGTTACGACGTACTCAGCGTGAACCACGGCCCCTGGCGGGTGTGCACCCAGGGCGACCGGCTGGGCTCGTTTGCCAGTCGGGAAGAAGCACTGGCATTTGCCGCTTCGCTGCCCGGCTACAGGGCACGTGCCGGCAGGCCTGCGGGCAGCCATCAAGCAAAATGAAGCCCCGCCAGAAGCCCCGGTACTCCGGGGCTTTTTCATGATGGCGCGACGCTAATAGCCACCGCCTCCGCTGGGGCGGGAGGGTTCCCGGGCCTTTTGTTGCGAGTGGCTCCATTCCGCGCAGGTCATGAAGCTTTTGTGGTCGACCATGCCCCGGCCGTCAAAACTGACATTGAACGTTTGTTGATGGCCGGCCTGAGTCAGCTTGTAGTCAAAGCAGGTGCCGGGTTCGACAGTCCGGTCGCTGATCGCCAGGGGCTGGCCGCCGATTTGCCGGACTTGCTCCTGGGTCATGCCGGTGTCGACTTTCGCGACCAGCGGCTGGTCCTGATAGATCGAGTTGGTGCTGCAGCCTGCCAACGCGGTCAGTGCGACGACCAGCGTGAATAGAGGCCTGTTCATGGCAGCGCTCCCGCTATTGAACCTTGTTGCGGCTAATGACCTTGGCTTTCACTTCCTCGGCGTAGCCGGACAGTTTTGCTTCATCACCCTGAAACAAGGCACAGAGTTTCTGAACGGCTTGCGCGTCGGCTTCGTTGCCGAGCAGGCGCAATTGCTGCTCGATGCGCAAAAGCTCCACGGCCGACCAGCGCAAATCCGACGCAAGCCCTTGCAGATCACGCCGAAGTTCCTGTTCCGATTCGTTAAGCCACATAATGACCTCCTGAACGCCTCACTCAGGAATTTTAGACCTGTTTACCGCACCGGATGTTGTATTTGTCTGAATCAGCGGGGTTTCCTTTGGTCGTGAAAATAAATGCGAACATGAAAGTACGCTGTTCTACTTTACTGAAACCAAGGAACTAACAGGGCAAAGTGATATCAATGAGAGTCGCTGAATCGTTGGGGATGGCTGTAGGGACGACGGCGAGCTACATTTTCTTATTTCAAATTAAAGGAAGCAGCATGCGGATGTTGATGGGGGGAGTCGTGCTGGCATTGCTGGGGGGCTGTTCGTTGCCGGCGTCGCTGGTTCCGGGTGAGCCGAATGTCAGCAAGCACAGCGAGAAGACGCCAAAAGAGTATGCGGCGTGCGTGTTGCCTGCCTGGCAAAAGGAAGTATCGAATACGACTCAGGTTTCGATATCGAACGGATACCGCATTACCGCGCCCAGCGTGATCACGGCCGACGAAGTGCTGGATATCGTGAAGTACAAGGACGGCAGCCGGGTTTCGCTGTATCAGGGGCCACCTTGGGCCAAGTCCGGCGACCTGCGCAAAATCGTGCGCGACTGTCTGTAAGCGCGGGAGGGTGAAAATCGGTCAGCGACCGTTTTTCGACTCAATTGAGAAAAAACCGGATGCCTGGCGCGCATCCGGTTTTTTTTTGTGTGGATCAGTCTGAAAGGTTGGTCGTCGGGATGATTTGCTCGTTCGCCTGGGCGGCACTTTTGCGCTCCCGACGCTCGGTCATCCAGCTTTCCACTTTGACGCCGAATTCTGGCGGGGCCTTGCGCCCGAACTTCCTGGCGATGTCGAGGATGGTTTGTTGGGCGAGTGCCTCTTCCATGCGTTTTTGCGCAACCATCATCGCGCCATGGACCGCGCACAGACCTTCCAATGCCCATTCGGGCGGGGCACCGTCAAACACTGCGCAACGGCCACGGATCTCCCGACAATCGAAAATCGACTTGCGGCCGTCGATGGCGTTGACGATATCCAGCAAGGTGATTTCGTCAGCGGGCCGGGCCAGCTTGAAGCCACCGCGCATGCCTTCGGTGGCGACCACCAGATTGGCCTTGGCCAGCTTGGTGAAGATTTTCGCCAGATAGTCCTGGGGAACACCTTGCAGATCGGCAAGGTCACGCACGCTCGCTTCGCGCGAGTCGCCGCCGTTGCCCACCAGGAAAAGCAGGCAGTGGATGCCGTATTCGACACCCGCGCTGTAAAGAGACATGCAGATCTCCGACTTATTTAGTCGCAAATTCTAGCAGCCGAAAGCAAGCCAGGCAACGAATCCCTCCTCATTCAATCTTTTTTCATGGCAGCAAACGCTCCTGTGGTGCGCTGAATACGTGGCGTTCAGGTCATGGGGCGGGGTTTTCGATGGCAGCCCTCGATAAAAACCTGTTGCAGGATTTAACTTGGATCAATACAGTCGTAGTTGTTCGGTCGCAGTGGCAGGCGCTAATCCGGGTACCACCCGGCGTCGGTCCTTGAACCCCTCAACGATTTTCAACACTTGGCTATCCCCCTGGAGTTAAAGATGAAGCAGCACATTCTGGTAATCGGCGCAGGTTTCGGTGGCATGTGGACCGCTTTGAGTGCCACGCGCCTGTTCGACATTCACGGCCACAACGACGTTGAAGTGACCGTGCTGGCTCCACAGGCCGAGCTGCGTGTGCGTCCGCGCTTCTACGAGCCGAACGCCCACCAACTGGCCGCACCGATTGGCGAACTGCTTGATGCGGTAGGGGTGAGGTTCATCAAGGGCGCGGCGCAGACCATCAACGTCGAACAGAAACAGGTCGGCTATGTCGATGCGGCGGGTGCCCAACAAGTCTGCAGCTACGACAAACTCGTTCTGGCCACCGGTAGCCGTCTGGCTTCGCCGAACACTCCGGGTGTGGCCGAACATGCCTTCGACGTCGATCAGATCGAACAGGCCGTGCGTCTGGAAAACCACCTCAAGGCGCTGGCCAATCAGCCCGAAAGCAAGGCGCGCAACACGGTGGTGGTGGCTGGTGGCGGTTTCACCGGGATCGAAACGGCGACTGAAATGCCGAGCCGCCTGCGGGCCATCCTCGGCGATCGTGCCGACATCAATGTGATCATCGTCGACCGCGGCGACAAGATTGGCGGCTCGATGGGTGAGCAAATCGCCGAATCGATCGTCGAGGCCAGCCTGGCCACCGGCGTGAAATGGCACTTGAAAGCCTCGGTGGTGTCGGTCGATGCCAACGGCGTGACCCTGTCCGACGGTGCTCGCATCGACGCCAACACCGTGGTCTGGACCACCGGCGTTCGCGCCAGCTCCCTGACCGAACAGATTCCGGCCGAACGCGATCACCTGGGGCGTCTGCATGTCGACGCGCACCTGAAAGTCATTGGCCAGGACGACATCTTCGCCACCGGCGACGTCGCCTATGCAGCCAGTGACAAGATCGGCAACTACGCCTTGATGACCTGTCAGCACGCTATTTCGCTGGGCCGCCATGCCGGCAACAACGTCGCCGCGCAGCTTCTCGGTGTCGACCCGACGCCCTACAGCCAGCCGAAGTACGTGACCTGCCTGGACCTGGGGGCCTGGGGCGCGGTGTACACCGAGGGTTGGGACCGTCAGGTCAAGTTAGTCAAGCATGAAGCCAAGGCATTGAAGACTCAGATCAACACCCAGTGGATCTATCCGCCAGCAGCTGATCGTGTCGCTGCATTGGCTTCGGCGGATCCGATGATTCCTGTGGCCTGATTGATTCGAACATCACGTCTGAATAAAAAAATCCCGCTCGGGTTCGCCTGAGCGGGATTTTTTACGTGTTGATTGCCTGCGTGAAATTTACCGTGTATTTTTTCATGAAATTAAAAATACAAAATTTCACGAGGCCGTATGTTTCAGCAATCCACCCGGCATGTTGACAGTTACTACGCCCATACCTGCGCCGATCGCCTGGTCAATCGAGCCGCACTGGAAGGTGAGCAAGACACTGAAGTGCTGATCATCGGGGCCGGTTTCAGTGGACTGCACACGGCTTTGCGCCTGGCGCTGGCCGGCAAGCGCGTGACCTTGCTCGAAGCCAGCCGGGTGGCCTGGGCCGCGTCCGGGCGTAATGGTGGGCAGGCGATTCTCGGCTGGTCCTGCGACATGCCACCGCTGGAAGCGGCGCTGGGTTACGAGCGGGCGCGGCGCCTGTGGGACAGCATGCGCTGGGCCGCGCGTGAACTGCGTGACTTGCCCGGCCGCCATGAGTTCGATTGCGACTACCGCGCCGGCCATCTCTGGACCTCGGTGATGCCCCGTCGGGTAGGCCTGCTGACCGAATGGCAACACGAGGCCAGCCACAAGTGGGGCCACGACAAACTGCAATTTATCGAGCGCAGCGATTTGCCCCAGTGGGTTGCCAGCGAGCGTTATCAGGCTGGCCTGTTCGATCCCGAGGGCGGGCATTTGAATCCGCTGAAACTGGCCCTGGGCCTTGCCGATGCGATCGAGCGGGCCGGTGGGCGCATCCACGAGCAAAGCAAGGCGCTGAGCTATGGCGAGGAGGGCGACGGGTTTGTGGTGACCACCGAGCGCGGCCGTATTCGCGCCGATGTGCTGGTGCTGGCGTGCAACGCTTACCTCGATCGACTCGACCCGCAACTGGCCAGTTGCGTATTGCCGGTCGGGACCTATCAGGTCGCGACTGCGCCGCTGACGAAGGAGCAGGCCACTGCGCTGCTGCCGAGCAATGTGTGCGTGACCGACAACCAGTTCGTACTCGATTATTTCCGTCGCACCCCGGATAACCGCCTGCTGTTCGGCGGCGGTTGCACTTACCTGGGCGGCATGCCCAAGGACATCGCCGCCGCGACCCGGCCGTTCCTGGAACGCGTGTTCCCGCAACTCACCGGCGTCGATCTGGAGTTCGCCTGGGGCGGCCACATCGACCTGACCCTCAAGCGCACGCCGGATATCGGCCGCCGTGGTGATCTTTACTGGATGCAGGGGTATTCCGGGCATGGCGTACTGCCGACACTCGCCGCGGCGCGGGCGGTGTCCGACGCGGTACTCGGCCAGCCCGACGAATTGTCCCTGTACCAGGGCCTGAACAACGGCAGTTTTCCCGGCGGCAAATACCTGGCCGCGCCGCTGGAAGCCATCGGCAAGGCCTGGTATCGACTGCGCGACAGCATTTGAAGCGACACTTTCTGGAAGCCTCTTGATGGACATGCAAGAAGAAATCTCGGCGCTGGCGATCCTGATCCAGGACCTGCGCAAACACAAAAAGTACACCCTCAAGGAACTGGCGGACAAAATCGGTCGCTCCGTGGGTTTTCTGTCCCAGGTTGAGCGCGGCCTGTCGCGCCCGACCGTGGCGGACTTGACCGCCATCAGCGAAACCCTGGGCGTGCCGACCACCTATTTCTACAGCCTGCCCAAACCCATGGCCTTGTCCTGGGTCACCCGCCCCGACGAGCGCCGCACGCTGTACTACGCCGACGGCATCACCGACATCCTCGTGTCGCCAAAAATGCGCGCGTCCTTTTCGATGCTCGAAAGCCAGCTCGAACCCGGCGCCAGCAGCGGCGACCGGCACATGAAGGACAGCTCCGAGCAGGGCGGTTATGTCCTGGAAGGGGAGCTGACCCTTTGGCTTGACGATAACGAACCGGTGATCCTGCATCCCGGCGACAGCTTTCAACTGGCCAGCCATGCGCACTGCCGCTACGGCAACCTGTCCGACCAACTGACCCGTGTGCTTTGGGTTTACACCTGATAACAACAAGGAACAAAACGATGGATGCTGTGTGCTCTGAACTGCTGGCCGAGGTTCGCAACTTCCGCCACTGCAACCCCGAAGTGCGTTACGTCGATCTGATCTCCCTGGACATTCCCGGGCATTTCTACGGCAAGCGCTACCCGATCGAGATGCTGGAAAAAGTCGCTGCCGGCAGCGCGCTGAAACTGCCGCAGAACTGCGTGCTGCTCGGCACCCAGGGCGGGCTGTTCAAGATCGGTGATTACTGCTTCAACGATGGCGACCCGGACGCGCTGCGCCGTTTGGTGCCAGGCACCTTGAAGCTGGTGAGCTGGGAAAAGCAGCCCTTGGGCCAGATGTTGATCACCTCCGACGGCACCGAAAAACCCATCGAATTCGAACCTCGTGAAGTGCTGGCCCAGGTGTTGAACCGGCTGCATCGTAAAGGCATTTTCCCGGTGGTGGCCTTCGAACTGGAGTTCTACCTGTTCGACAGCCGCTTGAAGGACGGCCTGCCGCAGTTCCCCCGTGATGAGCTGACCGGCGATGCCGACGATCAGCCGAACATGCACATCGAACGCTTGTCGCGCTTCGCCCCGGTGCTCGATGAAATGGTCGAGACCGCACGGGCCCAAGGCGTCGATGCCACGGTGATCACCGCCGAACTCGGCCCGGGCCAGTTCGAAATCAACTTCGGCCATTGCGATGACGGCCTGCGCGCCGCCGACTGGGCCGCCCTGTTCTGCCGCAGTACCCGGGGCGTGGCGCTCAAGCACAACTACCGCGCCAGCTTCATGGCCAAACCTTACTTGCAGCACCCGGGCAGCGGCATGCACGTGCATGTCAGCCTGTATGACCAGGCCGGCAACAACCTGTTGGCGGCGAACGGCCAGCGGGCGCTGCGCCATGCGGTGGCCGGTTGCCTGGAGGTGTTGCCGCACTGCATGCCGATCTTTGCCCCGAACCACAACGCCATGCGCCGCTTGAGCGGCACCGTGAACGTCGCGTCCCGCGCCAGTTGGGGCTTCGAGGATCGCGATGCCTGCTTGCGTATTCCGGAGTCGGACATCAAGAACCTGCGCATCGAACATCGCCTGGCGGGCGCCGATGCCAACCCTTATCTGGCGTTGGCGGCGATTCTGGTGGGGTTGGAGCAAGGCCTGGAAGGGGAGCGCGAGCCGATTGCACCGCTCAACGAAGACCGCAGCAGTGGCATCGATTTTCCGCTGGAAATGCTCGAAGCCGTGCAGTCCATGCAAAGTCATGCATCGCTGCGCGAAGGCTTGGGGGCGGAGTTTGTGGACGTCTATTGCGAAAATAAGCGTCAGGACCATCTGGCATTTCTACATGACATCAGCGCGCGGGAGTATCGCTGGTTCCTGTAGTCGCCCCTAGAAAACATGTGGATATTGAAGGAGTTAGAAGGATTAGTAACTGGATAGTGAATAAAAATATCTTGTTACAGGCCGAAATATTCCGTAATATCCGCGCCGCGTTCACCACCACGGTTTATGCATTTTTAAATCCCAGGCGTCCATCAGCTGCCTGGGATTTTTTTTGCCTGAGATTTAATCGGCCGCTGATTCCAGCATCGGCGCACGCTTGCCGAGCTTCATCAGCCAGTAATAACTCAACGCCGGCACCAGCAACCCGACGATCCACGCCAGATCCACTCCGTCCAGCGCCGTGGCCACCGGGCCGACGTACAGCGTGGTGTTCATGAACGGAATTTCCAGGGCAATCGCCAGCAGGAAACTGCCGCAGGCAATCCGGTTGACCCGCCCGTAGATCCCGTTCAGGTCGAAGATGTCGTCAATCCGGTACTGGCCTTTGCGCAGGCAGTAGTAGTCCACCAGATTGATCGCCGTCCACGGGATCAGGAAGTAGCTCATGAAGAAGATGAAGTTCAGGAAGAAGTTGATGAAGTCGTCCTGACTGATGGTGCACAGGGCCGTGGCCACCAGGCTGATCAGCAGCATGAACACACCGCGTACTCGCGGCGTCACCTTCAGGCGGGCAAACGGCTCGATCACGGTGATGGTCGACATGAACGCGCCGTACAGGTTGAACACGTTGATCGACACCTGACCATAGACGATGAAGGCGAACAGCAGCACCGCGCCAGCGCCGAACAGACCGGCGACGTGCCCGCCGACGTTGCTGGAAAAATCGCCGATGCCGACGCTCAGGATCGCCCCGAGAATCATCATCCATGCGCCACCGCTGACCGTGCCGGCGTAGCTGTACCAGAACACCTGGGCGGTCGGGGTGTTGCTCGGCAGATAGCGCGAATAGTCGGCGACGTAAGGCGCGTAGGACAGTTGCCAGGTCACGGCAATGCTCACCGCCACCAGGAACTTCGACAGCGAGAAGCCGGTTGGCAGCCATTGTTCGGCCGGGATCGGCAACTGCAAGGCGAGCACCGTGGCGGCCACGAACACCACCAGCGACAGAATCGACAGCAGCTTCTGCAAGCGGTGAATCAACCGATAGCCATAAAGTGCGACGACGAAGCACAACGCGCCGATCAGGTAGATGTTGCCGGACATCGGCAGCGGGCTGACGGACTCCAGCGCCTGGGCCGCGAGCAAGGTGTTGCTGACGAAGAAACCCAGGTAGATCAGCATCACGAACAGCAGCGGCAACACCGCCCCCAACACGCCGAATTGCGCCCGGCTCTGGATCATTTGCGGAATGCCCAGCTTCGGTCCCTGGGCCGAGTGGGAGGCCATGAAAATCGCCCCCAGCAACGAGCCGATGATGATCGCCAGCGCACTCCAGAACAGGTTGAGCCCCATCACCACCGGCAACACGCCGGAGGCGATGGTGGTGATGTTCATGTTGGCGCCGAACCAGATATAGAACAGCGAACCCGGCTTGCCGTGGCGTTCGGTCTCGGGGATGAAATCGATGCTTCTTTTTTCGACTTGCATGGCGATCACTCCTGAGTCCGGACGAGGCGGGATTGCAGACGGGCGATGGTGCTTTGCAGCTCATGGGGCTGGTGGGCGAACAGGTCCGGCTGCTCGGGGATCAGGCTGATGTAATCGAGTTGTTGCAGGGCGCGCAGGCACTGTTCACTTGTGAGTATTTCCAGCGCGTAGACCCAGTTGGCCATGATCAGCAGGGCCGAGTAATGCCCGGCCTCGGTGGTCGTGGTGCAGGCATCGCTGACCAGGCGCACGCGATAACCCAGGGCGAAGGCATCGAACACGCTGGTGAGCACGCAGACGTCAGTCAGCACGCCGCAGACGATCAGCGTGTCAACCTCCATTGCCTTGAGTCGGGCATCGAGGTCGGTGCGGTGAAAGGCACTGTACCGGCCCTTGTCGATGATCAATTCACCGGGCCGCGGCGTCAGCGATTCGATGATTTCCACTTGCCGGGTGCCGGCGCGATAACTGCCGGGGCCACCGTCGGCGGCCAGCGGTTCGCCGTGGGGCAGGTCACTGCCGTCGGCCTGATTGATGTGGCGGGTATAGATGACAGGCATCCGCTGATGGCGGGCGGTATCGAGCAGGGCGGCGCTATGGGCGACCACCCTGTCGAAATTTTCCAGGACGAAGCCGTCCTCCTGCTGCATGTCGATGATCAACAGCGCGTTGTTATTGTTCATTGGGCAAACCTGATCAAGGCGAAACACGATGCACCGTACGCGCCATGCAATGGCGAGACGCTGGGTGCGTGATTGGCTGTTCGGGTGGGCTCAGTGAACTGTTTGCCAGAAGCCGTTCTGCTTGGCCGAAACGCTGGCGCGCAGGCGCTTGAAATGCAGGTGCGAAGCGGTCCATCCGCCGCGCAGGTAAGCCCGCGCGGCGCTGGAGGGAAGGGCGAGTGATGGGAGACGACCAGTCATCATTGGAATCGACCCCTGTAGGAGCGAACCTGTGGCGAGGGGGCTTGCCCCCGTTCGACTGCGAAGCAGTCGTAAAACCCATTGCTTGCGGTACGTCAGACACACCGTGGTCACAGGCTGGAGGGCCGCTCCGCAGCCCAACGGGGCGATGCGGCGATCCGACAAGCCCCCTCGCCACATCAGGCTCGCTCCTACAGTTGATGTCGCAGGGCGGCGCATTCAGCGGAACGCTGGCACTACATGCTTGATGAACAGCTCCAGGGATTTTTTCTTCTCCGCGTGGGGCAGGCTGTTATCGCACCAGAAGCTGAATTCGTCGACCCCCAGTTCCTGGTAGTACTTGATGCGCGGAATGATTTCTTCCGGGGTGCCGATCATGGCGGTCTTGTGCAGGCTTTCCAGTTCGAACTCCGGGCGACCGGCGAATTTCTCTTCCGGGCTCGGCGCGAGGAAGCCGTTGACCGGGGTGGTCTTGTTGCCGAACCAGGCATCGAAGGTGCGGTAGAACTTCGAGATCGCCTTGGCCCCGACTTCCCAGCCTTGCGGATCGTCGGCGGTGTGCACGTGGGTGTGACGCAGCACCATCAGTTGCGGGCGCGGCACGCCAGGATTGTTGTCGAGGGCGGCCTGGAACTTGTTCTTCAGGTCGAGGACTTCCTCGTCGCCTTTCATCAGCGGCGTGACCATGACGTTGCAGCCGTTGGCCACGGCGAAGTTGTGCGAGTCCGGGTCGCGGGCAGCGATCCACATCGGCGGGTTCGGCTGCTGGATCGGCTTGGGCACGCTGGTGGAGGTCGGGAATTTCCAGATGTCGCCGTCATGGGCGTAGTCGCCGTTCCACAATGCCCGCACCACCGGAACCATTTCCCGCAACGCCTGGCCGCCGGAGGACGCCGGCATGCCGCCGGCCATGCGGTCGAACTCGATCTGGTAGGCACCACGGGCCAGACCGACTTCCATGCGTCCGTTGCTGATCACGTCGAGTAACGCGCATTCACCGGCCACCCGCAGCGGATGCCAGAACGGCGCGATGATGGTGCCGGCACCCAGGTGAATGGTGGTGGTCTTGCCCGCCAGATAAGCCAGCAGCGGCATCGGGCTTGGCGAGATGGTGTACTCCATGGAGTGGTGTTCGCCGATCCACACGGTGCTGAAACCACCGGCCTCGGCCATCAGCGTCAGTTCGGTCAGGTCTTCGAACAACTGGCGGTGGCTGACGCTTTCGTCCCAACGTTCCATGTGTACGAACAGGGAAAACTTCATGACGCTTACCTCGGATCTTTTGTTGTTGGCCTGTCGACTACGGGCCTGTTGGTTGTTGGTATACCATAATACTAAATTGTAGAAAAATATATTCTGACGAACAGTCCGGATCTCAGTCAGTAAAAGGTAGATCAAGCGCCACAGGTTTTATGTCAGTCATGTGATCGCTTCAGGCCAGAACGGGCAGGGCGCCCATCTTGCCGTGGCAATACACCAGCGGCCCGCTGGTCTGCCGGGGCACGATCAGGTTTTTCACCGCGCCGACCATGATGGCGTGGTCACCGCCTTCATATTCGCGCCACAGTTCACATTCGATGACCGCCGTGGCGTTGGCCAGAATCGGGTTGCCCAGCTCGCTCAACGTCCACTCGATCCCCTGGGCCTTGTCCTTGCCTTTGCGCGCGAAGGCATAGGCTTCGTTCTGCTGGCCGCCGGACAGCACGTGGATGGCAAAACGTTTGTTCTTGATCAGGACCGGGTAGGAATCGGAGCTGTAGTTGGGGCAGAACAGCACCAGGGCCGGGTCCATCGACAGCGAGCTGAAGGCGCTGGCGGTCAGGCCGACGATTTGCCCGTCGTCATCCAGGGTGGTGATCACGGTCACTCCGGACGGGAACGAACCCATGACTTGTTTGTAGATGGCGGCATCGATCATTGGACGGTCCTCGGGTGGTGTGACGCGGTTCTTATGTATTTGTAGGTCTGATGGTATACCGTAATACATCGATTGCAAGGTCTTTTTAGGTGAGCCGATAAACGTATGGCTTCCGTCGGGAACTCAATGATTACGGGGCTTTCAGCTAGCCAGCGCTGGCGTGAATCGGGCAGGATGCCGGCTCAGATGCTTGTTCAAAGACCGGATCAGTCTTGTTTAAAGTTTGGAATACCATAATATGGTTCGCATCTGAGGGGCGGCCAGAGAGTCCCCCCGGTTTGGCTTCATACAAAGATAAGAACAGACAAACTCGAGTTCATGCACATGTCCCAGATGTCCCGGCAAGATCCGTTGATCGAGAACCATACGGTCGACTACGTTCCACTCGCAGAGCGCCACGGGAAGGCCCGCGATCTTTTCACTCTGTGGTTCAGCACCAACATCGCGCCACTGCCCATCGTCACCGGCGCCATGGTGGTCCAGGTGTTCCACCTCAATCTGTTCTGGGGTCTGCTGGCGATTGCCCTCGGGCACATGGTCGGTGGCGTGGTGATCGCGCTGGCGTCGGCCCAGGGGCCGTGCATGGGCATTCCGCAGATGGTGCAGAGCCGTGGTCAGTTCGGCCGCTATGGCGCGCTGCTGATCGTGTTCTTCGCGGCGTTGATCTACGTTGGTTTCTTCATTTCCAACATCGTGCTGGCAGGCAGATCGATTGTCGGCATTGCGCCGTCGGTTCCGGTGCCGGCCAGCATTCTCATCGGCGCCCTCAGCGCCACGGCTATCGGCGTGATTGGCTACCGCTTCATCCATACCCTGAACCGCATCGGCACCTGGGTGATGGGTAGCGCGTTGCTCGCCGGCTTTCTCTATATCTTCGCCCATGATCTGCCGGCGGACTTCTTCACCCGCGGCGGATTCAACCTCTCCGGCTGGCTGGCCACGGTGTCGCTGGGCATCATCTGGCAGATCAGCTTCTCGCCGTACGTGTCGGACTACTCGCGCTACCTGCCGGCGGATATCGGCATCACCCGGCCGTTCTTCGCCACCTACCTGGGCGCGACCCTGGGCACGATCCTGTCGTTCACGTTCGGCGCCGTGGCGGTACTGGCAACCCCGGAAGGCACCGAGGCGATGGCGGCGGTCAAGCAGTCCACCGGTTGGCTGGGGCCGATCCTGATGGTGTTGTTCCTGCTCAACATCATCAGCCACAACGCCTTGAATCTGTATGGCGCGGTGCTGTCGATCATCACTTCGATCCAGACCTTCGCCAGCCAGTGGACGCCCAGCATCAAGGTGCGCGTGGTGCTGTCGAGCATCGTGCTGGCGGGTTGCTGCGTGGTGGCGCTGGGTGCCTCGGCGAATTTCATTTCGCAGTTCATCGGCCTGATCCTGGCGCTGTTGCTGGTGTTGGTGCCGTGGGCCTCGATCAACCTGATCGACTTCTACCTGATCAAGCGCGGCCGCTACGACATCGCCTCGATTTTCCAGGCTGACGGCGGCATCTACGGTCTCTTCAACCTGCACGCGATCATCGCCTACTTCATCGGCATCATCGTGCAGTTGCCGTTCGCCAATACGTCGCTGTATGTCGGGCCCTACGCCAATCTGGTAGACGGCGCGGACCTGTCGTGGCTGGTGGGGCTGGTGGTGACGTGCCCGTTGTATTACTGCCTGGCGACGCGAAGCCAGTCGCAGGAAAGCCGTTCGGCAGCGCTCGGCTACAGCGACTGAGGCAAAAACCTTTCGTGTTCGTCTGAAAATGCCCGGCGCTTTGCCGGGCATTTTTGTCTGCGGTGATTGTTCAGCGGTTCTGGAAAGCTGCCCGGGCACGCTGTACCGACGGCCTGGCTTCAACGCTGTCGTACCAGTGCGATAGCTCTGGTAGCTGTTTCCAGTCCAGTCGATCACGGAACGCTGTGGCAATGGTGAATGCCGAAATGTCGGCCATGGAGAACTGCTGTCCGGCCATGAAGTCGTCCGTCAAAAAGCTTTCCGAGTAGGTGAGCTGTTCAATCACGCGCAGGTCGATGATCGCCGCCGCCTTGTCCTGCCCTGCCTGGTGCAGAAAAAAGGCGGCATGGCTGGGGGCGATGACATCGGTGACGAAAAAGAAGTAGCGGTCGATCACCCGGATACGCTCAGGTCCCGGTTGCGCCGGTGCCAGCGTTCCGGGGGCAATGGAGTCGGCGTACTGGATGATGGCGTTGGACTGGTTGATGACCAGCATCGGCGTTGACCCGTGAACGATCAGGGTCGGCACTTTCCCGGCCGGGTTGAGTGCCAGGAAGGCCGGATCCAGTTGCTCGCGCGCATGAAGGTCCAACCAGCGTGCCGTGTAGGCAATACCGGCCTCTTCAAGCGCAATGGCGGCCCGTAGCGTGTTGCCGGTGTTCGCGCCGTACAGTTCGATTTGATGGTTCATGGGTCATTGCTCTGGTTGGGAGATACCAGCAGCCACCGAACACCGCCGGTGATGTCAGTATGATGAAAATCCGCCGCACCGATATTCAAAAACAGTGATCGTCCATACCTCTGCGCGACAAGCCTTATCCCTCCACGAAAACTACTTTCACGGCGTTTGATAATAGCCTTTCGAAATGTTTTAAGAGTTTCACAAACCAGTCAGTCAACCCTTACCTCGAACGTCCGACGCTTATGTCACTCAGCGAGCGCGCCTGTTTTCGCGCCCGTGTTGAGCGCTGTTGCGTGGGTGGCAATCGGGTCCTGTCTGGCGGTGATACCTCCAAATAACGATAAGAAACACCCAGGAGCACCCTATGTTCAAACGAGCGATTCCCACCGCAGTCTTGCTGGCCACCAGTTCGGTGTGCGCACAGGCGGCTGACACCGCAGGCCATGGTTTTCTCGAAGACAGCAAGGCCAGCCTCTCGATGCGTACCCTGTACTTCAACAGCGACAATCGCGATGGCAGCGCGGCCCCTTCGAAAACCGAAGAAGCAGCCCAGGGTTTCGTGTTGCGTTATGAGTCCGGGTTTACCCAAGGCGCGGTGGGATTCGGGCTCGATGCCCAGGCGTTGCTCGGCATCACGCTGGACAGCGGAGCGGGGCGTCACGTCGGTAGTGGCATGATTCCTTCGGACGGTGACGGCGCGGCCGACGCCTGGAGCAGCTTTGGCCCTACGGCGAAGATGCGCCTGGCCCGGACGGAATTTCGCTACGGCACCTTGCTGCCGAAATTGCCGATCCTTCTGGCGAACGATGCCCGTGTGTTGCCGCAATCGTTCACCGGCGCGCAGGTCACCTCGATCGACATCGATGGCCTGACGTTGACCGGCGGTGTGCTGGAGCACGCGGTGGGGCGCGCCTCGACGGACCGCACAGGCCTGTCGGTCGCCGGCAGCACCCAGGACAGCAACAAGTTTTACTACGCCGGCGGTGACTACAACCTCACCAAAACGCTTAAGACCCAGTACTACTTCGCGCAGCTGGAAGACTTCTACAACCAGAACTTCCTCGGCCTGACGCACATCCTGTCCATCGACAGCGCAAGCTCACTGACCACCGACCTGCGCTACTTCCGCACCACGTCGAGCGGTGCCAACAGCTCTGCCTCGGGCCGTGCGCAAGGTTATCGGGTGTCGGGCTACACCGACGACAACGACGGTGAAATCGACAACAGCACCTGGGCCGCGATGGTCACCTACACCCATGGCGGGCACGCGGTGTCGGTGGGGCATCAACGGGTGGGCGATGGCAGCAACTTCGTCCAGCCCAACCAGGGCAGCCTGGTGGACAAGGGGGCGGGCGGCGGCAGTGTCTACCTGCCCACCGACAAGATGATCCAGAACTTTGCCCGGGCCGGCGAGCAGACCAATTTCGGCCAATACACCTACGACTTCGCGCCCTTGGGCGTGCCGGGCCTGAAAGCCTCGATCGTGTATCTGAAGGGCACGGACATCAAGGCGCAAAACGCCAGCGACCAGTCCGAGTGGGAGCGCGACATGACCCTGGACTATGTGCTGCAGTCGGGCACGTTCAAGGGGGTGGGTTTCACACTGCGTAACGCCAAGTCCAATACCGATGCCGGGCGCAATGTGGATCAGAACCGGTTCATCATCAATTACACCTTGTCGTTGTTGTAATCACGCCACAACCCCTGTGGGAGCGAGCTTGCTCGGGTAGAAACCGGGGACATCCTTTACGTTTTAAACCGGTGCCATCGCGTAACATGGCATTCAGCCTAATCAGTAAGACCCGCATGCAGGCAAGAGCGCGACTTTCGCGCTCTTGCCTCGCTCCCGAAGAGCGTCATAGCGTGCCTTGAAGTCTGGCTGTTTGGACTAACCCTCGGTGACAGGCCTCGCGCCGCTGATCAATGCGGACACCTATTTTGGCCATTTCAATCTCCTTTTGGCCTGCCTCACGCTGTGAACCGGCCACGCCGTCAGCAAGAATCAGACGCGGGTGGCTGAGTCGGCAACCCGCGTTGAAACCACAACCAGAAACTTCACTTCCTTGCCCTTGGCTATTTTCAAGACCGCTGCCGTGTACAGAACATAAAAACCATCGAACTCACGCCACACTTGGGGAAACGATCCATGGACTCAATGAAACGCATACTGGGCGCCACCGTTTGCGGACTGTCGCTGCTGGCCGGTGCGGTGCACGCCGAACAGGGCGAATTGCGGGTGTACAACTGGGCGGACTACATCCTGCCGTCCGTGCCCAAGGATTTCGCCAAGGACACCGGGATCAAGGTGACCTGGGACACCTTCGACACCAACGAGTCCCTGGAAGCCAAGCTGCTGACCGGCAACTCGGGTTACGACCTGGTGGTGCCGTCGAACCAGTTCATCGAAACCCAGATCAAGGCGGGGGTGTTCCAGAAACTCGACAAGTCCAAACTGCCGAACTGGTCGCACCAGGACCCGGCCTTGCTCAAGCTGCTGGACAAGAACGACCCGGGCAACCAGTACGGCGTGCCCTACATGTATGGCACCGTGCTGATCGGCTTCAACCCGGCCAAGGTCAAGGCGGCGCTGGGCGAGAATGCGCCGGTGGACAGCTGGGACCTGGTGTTCAAGCCCGAGAACATGGAGAAGCTCAAGGCCTGTGGCGTCGCCATGCTCGACTCGCCGTCGGAGATCCTGCCGCTGGCCCTGCATTACCTGGGGCTGGACCCGAATAGCCAGAACCCCGATGACTACGAAAAAGCCAAGGCATTGATGCTCAAGGTTCGCCCTTACGTCACCTACTTCAACTCCGCCAAGTACATGACCGACATCGCCAACGGCGATATTTGCGTGGCCATCGGTTACTCCGGCAGCTTCTATCAATTCGGCAATCGCGCCAAAGAGGCGGGCAACGGCGTGGTCGTCGACTGGCGCCTGCCGAAAGAGGGCGCGCCGATCTGGTTCGACACTTTCGCCATCCCGAAAAGCGCGAAGAACGTCGCCGAGGCCCACGAATTCCTCAACAACCTGCTGGACCCGAAAGTCATCGCGCCGATCAGCGACTTCCTCGGTTACCCGAATGCCAACAAGGACTCGCTGGCGCTGATCGACAAGGACATCACCGGCAACCCGAACCTGACACCGACCAGCGAGGCCTTGAAGACGCTGTACGTCGTGCAGCCATTGCCGCAAAAGCTCGAGCGGGTGCGCACCCGGGTCTGGACCAGCATCAAGTCCGATCAGTAACCAAAAAACCTTGTAGGAGCGAGCCTCTGTGGCGAGGGGGCTTGCCCCCGTTCGACTGCGAAGCAGTCGTAAAACCTGCCAATGCGTTTTTCCAGACAGGCCTCATTGTTTGGTTTTGGGGCCGCTCCGCGACCCAACGGGGGCAAGCCCCCTCGCCACATAGGCTCGTTTCCGCAGGTTGTACGGTGTGGGGCTCAGCGAAAAAATTCCCCTGGTGTTTCGCCGAATTGCTGACGAAACGCTGCGATAAACGCCGACGTCGAGTCGTAGCCACAGGCCAACGCGACGTCGGTCACGCGCTCGCCCTGTTCCAGTGGCGTCAGGGCGCCGAGCAGGCGCAAGCGCTGGCGCCAGGCGCGAAAGGTCAGGCCGGTGTCGCGCAGGAACAGGCGGCTGAGGGTTTTCTCGGTGACGCCGAATTGGTCGCTCCAGTGACTGAGGGTGGTCTGTTGCTCCGGGTGCGACTCCAGGCTTTGGGCGATTTGCCGCAATCGGCTGTCCTGGGGCAGGGGCAGCATCAAGTCGATCTGCGGTGCTTGCGCCAACTGATCCAGAATCACCTGGGCCAACCGACCGTGGGGGCCCTTCTGATCGTATTCCACCGGAATCTGACTGAAGGCACGGATCAACTCGCGCAACAAATCGCTGACCCCCAACACATGACAGCCCGGCGGCGCCCATGTCGAGACGCTGCAATCGATGTACAGGCTGCGCATTTCCGTGCGCGGCGAGCTGAACACCCGGTGCGGCATGCCCGCCGGAATCCACACCGCGCGCTCCGGCGGGGCGACGAAACGCCCGGCGCCGGTCTGTATTTCGAGCACGCCCGCAATCGCGTAGGAAAGCTGCACCCACGGATGGCTGTGGCGCCGGGTCAGGGCGCGATTGGGCAGCGATTCGGTACGGCCATAGAGCGGTCGTGGCAGGCTGGACAGCCCGGGAATACTGCGTCGAACACTCTTGTCATGTCCTTTAGGCGGCATCAGCTGGCTCATCGGCGTTAGTCGGTAACTCCCAGTCACGTTAGAGTCGCTTTCACGTACTGGCAACCCCCGGATGATCAACCCCATGACTCGCCCCCGTCTGTTACCCGACAACTTCACCCTGACCCTGATCGGCGTAGTGACGCTCGCCAGCCTGCTGCCTGCCAGCGGCCAGGTCGCGGTCGGTTTTGGCTGGCTGACCAACATCGCCATCGCGCTGCTGTTTTTCCTGCATGGCGCCAAGCTGTCCCGCGAATCGATCATCGCCGGTGCCGGGCACTGGCGCCTGCATCTGCTGGTGTTCAGCCTGACCTTCGTACTGTTTCCGCTGCTCGGCCTGGCGCTCAAGCCGCTGCTGTCGCCGCTGATCGGCAACGACCTGTACATGGGCATGCTCTACCTCTGCGCGTTGCCCGCCACGGTGCAGTCGGCGATTGCCTTTACTTCGCTGGCGCGGGGCAACATCCCGGCGGCGATTTGCAGCGCGGCGGCGTCCAGCCTATTCGGGATTTTTCTCACGCCGTTGCTGGTGACCCTGCTGCTGAACGTGCACGGCGAAGGCTCCTCGACCCTCGACGCCATCCTCAAGATCAGCGTGCAGTTGCTGCTGCCGTTCATTGCCGGGCAGATCGCGCGGCGCTGGATCGGCGACTGGGTGGCGCGCAACAAGAGCTGGTTGAAGTTCGTCGACCAGGGTTCGATTCTGCTGGTGGTCTACGGCGCGTTCAGCGAGGCGGTGATCGAGGGCCTCTGGCACCAGATTCCGTTGCTGGATCTGGTTGGGCTGGTGCTGGTCTGCGGTATCGTTCTGGCGCTGGTGCTGGTGGCCGCGACCGTGCTGGGCAAGGCATTCGGTTTCAACCAGGAAGACCGCATCACCATTCTCTTCTGCGGTTCGAAGAAAAGCCTGGCGACCGGCGTGCCGATGGCACAGGTGCTGTTTGCCGGTAGCACCATTGGCTTGCTGATCCTGCCGCTGATGCTGTTCCACCAGATTCAACTGATGGTCTGTGCGATGTTGGCGCAGCGTTATGCCAATCGACCGGAATCGATTCCGGAACTGATGGCCCAGGTAGATCCCTGATTCGCCAGCCGTGGCGGCTCGAGTGAGCCGCCACGGTTTTACCGGTCAGCGCTTGTCAGCGACCAATGGCGGGGTACGCGGTGGGATCATGCGTTTGTTGCCGGTCGACTCGAACGCCGACGCCAGGTGCAGCAGCGACGAGTCGTCATAGGCGCGCCCGGCAAACGTCAGGCCGACCGGCATGCCGATGTCCGGCATCACGCCCATCGGCACGGTGACCGTTGGCACGCCCAGGTGACGGATGGCGAGGTTGCCGTTGGCGACCCACACACCGTTGCTCCAGGCGATGTCCGCCGATTGTGGATCGACATCGGCATTCGCCGGGCCTACATCGGCGACCGTCGGGAACAGCACCGCGTCGAGGCCCAGGCGATCCATCCAGTCTTCCAGATCGATCTTGCGGGTCTTTTCCAGCCCGCGCAGGCCGTCCGGCACTGTGCTGATCTGGTCCCACGGGGTGATGCCGCGCTCGGCCATGCGCACGTATTCGTCCATGCCGGCGACCAGGTCGCCCTCGCGGTTGGGCAGGGTGCCAGGGTCGTGAGGGAAAATCTGCGGGCCGTCGACATCGACGAGGCGATTCAGTTTCGGATCGCCGTTGGCTTGCAGGAAATCATCGAAGGCCCAGGCGGTCAGGTCCCACAGTTCATGGTGTAAAAATTCCTTGGAGACGATGCCGCGATTGAACACGGTCGGCGCACCAGGGCGATCACCTTCGCAATTGGAGACCAGCGGGAAGTCCACTTCGAGTACTTGCGCACCCGCGTCTTCGAGGGCCTTGCGCGCTTGTTCCCAGAGCCCGATCACCGAAGGACGGGTGTTGATGCGTTGGCCGGTCGGGCCACCGATGCCCGGTGCTTCGGACGTGCCGGCTTCAGGGTCGGCGTTGATGTACATGCGTGGAATGCCGAACTTCTTGCCTTTGAGCGCCTCGCTGTTGGCGGCCAGCGCCGCGTAGGATTTGGGGCGTACCAAGGACGAACTCGGGATCGGCACCCAGGGTTGCAGGCGCCACAGGTCGCCACGGGTGTCCGGGTCATCGGCCACCACCACGTCGAGCACTTCCAGCAGGTCGGCCATGGTCCGGGCAAACGGCACGACCACGTCCATGGTCGGCGTCAACGGCCAGTTGCCGCGCACCGAGATCACCCCGCGCGAAGGGGTGTAGGCGCACAAGCCATTGTTCGAGGCCGGGCCACGACCGCTCGACCAGGTTTCTTCCGCCAGGCCGAAGGCCGCGAAACTGGCGGCAGTGGCAGTACCCGCGCCGTTCGACGAACCGGAGGCGAAAGGAGCGGTGAGGTAGTCAGCGTTGTACGGGCTCTCGGCGCGGCCGTAGACGCCGCGCTGCATCCCGCCGTTGGCCATCGGCGGCATGTTGGTCTTGCCCAGGCAGATCGCCCCGGCGGCGCGCAGGCGTTCGATGGTGAACGCATCGCGATAGGCGACCAGGTCCTTGAAGGCCGGGCTGCCGGAAGCGGCGGTCAGGCCCTTGACCAGATAGCTGTCCTTGGCGGTGTAAGGGATACCGTCCAGCGCTCCCAGGGTCTGGCCCTTGGCGCGACGGGCGTCGGACGCCTGGGCTTCGGCGAGTGCCTCGGGGTTGCGAACCACGACCGCGTTCAGCGCAGTAGGGGTTTCGGGGCCGTCATAGGCGTCGATCCGCGCGAGATAAGCCTGGACCAGTTCAACCGAGGTGGTCTGGCCGGATTCGAGCGCGGCGCGCAACTCGGCAATGGAAACTTCGGTAACTTCGATCATGCTGCCACCGCCGCTTGCAGGTGGAGGGTCCCAAACACTTCACTTTTCTCGAAATGGACTTTCATATCGTTATTCTCGTTGCACTGTGTGGCACGACAGGGTCGGGTGTTAAAAATACTGAGCACTATTTAGCATTAAACCGGGATTTTAGGAATCCGTTGTCCAATTTATCTTACAGGCGACAGAAAAAAGGCCACCACAACCCGACGTTGTGATGGCCCGAGGGTGACTCATTATAGTGGCCCGCGCGCGCAGGCCAATGGATCAGTGAGCGCCGGCGGCCTTGTTCAGGTCGCTTTCGGCCCATTCGGTGTACACGCAGGCATCTGCCGTGGCCCAGCGCACCCGCACCGGGTCGCCGGCCTTGAGCGGCATGCCGGCGGCGGACAGCGCCTTGACCGTCATCGAGGTGCCGCCAGCAGTGACCACGCTGCAGGTCTGGCTTTCGCCGAGAAACAGTACTTCCATGACTTTGGCCGAGACTTCGTTCCAGCCGGCGGCCAGGGGTTCGGCAAGGGCTTGTTCATTGCTCAGGGCCAGGGCTTTTTCCGGACGCACCATCAACAGCACGTCCTGATCGGTTTGCAGGCCGGCGGTGAGTCGGATCGACAGCGGCTGCCCCTCGAAGGTCGCCACCGCATTACCCTGGGCCTTGAGCTTGAGGAAGTTCGAGTTGCCGAGGAACGAGGCGACAAAGGCGTTCGGCGGATTCTGGTACAGGTCATAACCACTGCCCAGGCCGACGATCTTGCCGTGGCTAAAAATCGCGATGCGCTGGGACAAACGCATGGCTTCTTCCTGATCGTGGGTCACGTAGACGATGGTGATGCCCAGGCGCCGATGCAGCTGACGCAGTTCATCCTGCAAGTCTTCACGCAGTTTCTTGTCCAGGGCACCGAGGGGTTCGTCCATCAGCAGGATGCGCGGCTCATAGACCAGCGCCCGGGCAATGGCGACCCGTTGCTGCTGGCCACCGGAGAGTTGCGAAGGGCGGCGATGGGCGAATTGCTCGAGCTGCACCAGTTTGAGCATCGCATCGACCCGGCGCTCGCGCTCGGCGGTAGCCAGTTTGCGGATGGCCAACGGGAAGGCGATGTTGTCGCGTACCGACAGATGCGGGAACAACGAATAGCGCTGGAACACCATGCCGATGTCGCGCTTGTGCGGCGGCACGTTCACCAGCGACTGGCCGTTGACCAGGATCTCGCCGCTGCTCGGGGTTTCGAAGCCGGCCAGCATCGACAGCGTGGTGCTTTTGCCCGAGCCGCTGGAGCCGAGGAAGGTGAGGAATTCGCCGTCCTTGATGTCCAGCGAGATGTTGTCCACAGCGGCAAAGTCGCCGTAGTGCTTGTTCAGGTTACGCAGGCTGACCAGGGGTTTGTCATTTTGCTGCGCGGAATCTTTGATCACTGCACTCATGTCGTACTCCTGGCGCTCAAGCGCTGATTTCGTTGCGCCGGCGCAGGGCAGCGGCGATGACCATGACCAACACCGAGAGGCCGATCAGCAGCGTCGAAGCGACGGCGATCACGGGCGTCAGGTCCTGGCGCAGGGTGGTCCACATTTTCACGGGAAGGGTTTGCAGGGTCGGGCTGGCCATCATCACGCTCAGCACCACTTCATCCCACGAAACGAGGAAGGCGAAGAGGGCGCCGGCCACCATGCCCGGACGGATCGCCGGGAAGGTCACCTTGAACACCGCTTGCAGGCGCGAGGCGCCGCAGATCACCGCCGCATCCTCGATCGACTGATCGAACAGCTTCAGTGAGTTGATGATCGAGATGATGGTGAACGGCAACGCGACGATCACATGGCTGACCACAAAGGCGAACATGGTCCCGGTGTAACCCAGTTTCAGGAACAGCGCGTACACCGCCACGGCGATGATCACCAGGGGCACGATCATCGGCAGGGTGAACAGGCCGTAGAGCATTTCCCGGCCGGGGAAGCGGCCACGCACCAGGGCGAACGCAGTGGGCAGGCCCAAAGCGACGGCGAAGAACGTGGTCAGCACCGCGACTTTCAGGCTGGCCATCGCCGCGTTCATCCAGTCGGCATTGGAGAAGAACTGGCCGTACCATTTCAGCGTCCAGCCCGGCGGCGGGAACACCAGCCACTGGGACGAGCCGAACGACAGCAGCACGATGAACACGATCGGCAGCAGCAGGAACAGACCGATCAGCCCGGTGGTGGCATACAGGCCGAAGCGCATGCGCCGGCTCATGGCATTGGGGGTCAGGAGCATGACGGCTTACCTCGCGTTGCTGGCGCCAACCGGGGATTCCGGCTGGAGCTTCAGGTAGAAGTAGAACAGCACCAGCGTGATCACGATCAACAACGCGGCACCGGCACTGGCCAGGCCCCAGTTGAGGAACGACTGCACCTGCTGAATGATGAACTCGGGCAGCATCATGTTCTGCGCACCGCCCAGCAGCGCCGGGGTCACGTAGTAACCGAGGGACATCACGAACACCATCAGGCCGCCGGAAAACAGCCCCGGCCGGCACAGCGGCAGGAACACCCGGAAGAAGTTGGTCCAGGGGCTGGCGCCGCAGATGGAACCGGCCTGCAAGATCATCGGGTCGATGGCCTGCATGGTCGCCTGCAACGGCAGCACGATGAACGGGATCATGATGTAGCTCATGCCGATCACCACGCCGGTGAGGTTATGCACCATCTCCAGCGGCTGATCGATGATGCCCATGGCCATCAACGCCTTGTTGATCACCCCGGAGGCTTGCAGCAACACCAGCCAGGAGTAGGTGCGGGCGAGCAGGCTGGTCCACATCGACAGCAGCACGATGCTGAGGATCCAGCGACCCCAGCCACGGGGCACCAGGGTGATCGCCCAGGCCAGCGGGAAGCCCAGCAACAGGCTGAACAGGGTCACAAGACCGGCCACCGAGAAGGTGTTGAGCAACACCCGGGCATAGGCCGAGTTGGCGAACAGTTGTTCGTAGTTGCCCAGGCCCGGCACCGGTTCCAGCACGCCGCGCAGCAGCAGGCCAATCAACGGCGCCAGAAAGAACAGGCCGAGGAACAGCAGGGCGGGGACCAGGTTGCTCGCGCCACGCCAGCGCTGCGCCAGGGAAGGGGATTGCGTCATCACAGCTGCCTTGGTGGGCGCCGAACCGGCAGCGCCAGTGGCGCTCCCGGTGGCAGTGGATGGACGAGACGCGGTTGCCGTCATTTTCATTTGACCAGCCATTCGTTCCACCGTGTCGCGATGGCCGGACCGTTCTTGGCCCAGTACGCGAAATCAAGAGTGATCTGATCCTTTGCGTAAGCGGTCGGCAGGTTAGGGGCCAGCACCGAGTCCAGGCGCTGCACGCTGTCGACGTTGACCGGGGCGTAGGCGGTCAGGTTGGAGAAGTCCGCCTGGCCCTTGGCACTGCTGGCGTTGGCCAGGAACTTCATCGCCGCGTCCTTGTTTTTCGAACCCTTGGGAATGACCAGGATGTCGGCCATGACCAGGTTCTGCTTCCAGCTTACGCCGACCGGGGCGCCGTCTTCTTGCAGGGCGTGAATCCGGCCGTTCCAGAACTGGCCCATGCTCGCTTCACCGGAGGCCAGCAACTGCTGCGACTGCGCGCCGCCGCCCCACCAGACGATGTCTTTCTTGATGGTGTCGAGTTTTTTGAAGGCGCGATCCAGATCCAGCGGGTAGAGCTTGTCCGCCGCTACACCGTCGGCCAGCAGCGCCAGTTCCAGCACGCCAGGGCTTGGCCATTTGTAGAGGGCACGTTTGCCGGGGTAGGTCTTGGTGTCGAACAGCGCGGACCAGTCCTGAGGCTTGTTGGCGCCGAGCTTGCCTTCGTTGTAGCCGAGGACGAAGGAGAAGAAGAACGAGCCGACGCCGTGGTCGCTGACGAAGCGCGGGTCGATCTTGTCGCGGTCAATGACTTTGAAATCGAGGGGTTCGAGCAAGCCTTCGGAGGCGGCGCGCAGGGCGAAGTCGGCTTCGACGTCGACCACGTCCCACTGCACGTTGCCGCTCTCGACCATGGCCTTGAGCTTGCCGTAGTCGGTCGGACCATCCTGCACCACGGTGATGCCGCTGGCCTTGCTGAACGGGTCGGCCCAGGCCTGCTTCTGCGCATCCTGGGTGCTGCCACCCCAACTCACGAAGTTGACGCTTTCAGCTGCCAGCAATGCCTGGCTGGTCACGCTCAGCAGTCCCGCAAAAAGAACCGCGGTCGCACGTTTGTTCAACACCATTTTCACGCCCTCATTGTTGTGTTTATGAGCGGGGCTTTGGAGTGCCCGCCTATCGGGAGCAGTAGGTCCGTCGAGTCAGTGCTGACTGTCCGGTCTATGGAATATCATATTATGGTATTCCAAGCTTTGTGCAAGCACTTTGCCGTACCGGCTATCAGCCGAGAGTGGATTTTTCAATGGTTCTGAAGATTGCCCGGCGACGCAATCCTTGTGGGAGCGAGCCTGCTCGCGATGAGGGCGTGTCAGTCGATACAAGTGTTGACTGTCATACCGCTATCGCGAGCAAGCTCGCTCCCACAGGGAAATGTGCTAAGCCAAGAGTCACTCGGTGAATGGAATACTCTCCACCACCTCCAGGTCATACCCGGTCAAGCCCGCATACTTCAGCGGCGGGCCGAGATGACGCAGCTTGCCGACACCCAGGTTCTGCAGGATCTGCGCACCGGTGCCCACTTCCGAATAAATCCGTGACTGCGAACGGCTGAACTGCCGGGGCGGCTGGGTCAATTGCGGCACCCGCTCGAGCAACGCCTGGGAGGATTCGTGATTGGCCAGCACCACCACCACGCCGTGGCCTTCGGCGGCGACACGCTGCAAGGCGGCCCACAACGTCCAGTTGGTCGGCCCGCTGTATTCGGCGCCGACCAGGTCGCGCAACGGGTCAATCACATGCACCCGCACCAGTGTCGGTTGCTCGCGGCGCAAATCGCCCATGACCATGGCCATGTGGACACCGCCTTCGATGCGATCCTCAAAGGTGATCAGACGAAAGGTGCCGTGCACGGTCGGCAGGTCACGTTCACCGATGCGCACGATGGTGTGCTCGGTGCTCAGGCGATAGTGAATCAGGTCGGCGATGGTGCCGATCTTGATCCCGTGCTTGCGCGCGAATACTTCCAGGTCCGGGCGCCGGGCCATGGTGCCGTCGTCGTTCATCACTTCGACGATCACCGATGCGGGCGTGTGGCCGGCCAGGCGTGCCAGGTCGCAGCCGGCTTCGGTATGGCCGGCGCGGGTCAGCACGCCGCCTTCCCGGGCGCGCAACGGAAAGATGTGGCCGGGTTGCACGATGTCGGCGGGGCCGGCATGGGCGGCGACGGCAGCGGCCACGGTGCAAGCGCGATCCGCTGCGGAGATGCCGGTGGTCACGCCGACGGCGGCCTCGATGGACACGGTGAACGCGGTGCTGAACACGCTGCCGTTGCTCGGCACCATCTGCTCCAGGCCCAGGCGTTTGCAGTGCTCGTCGGTCAAGGTCAGGCATATCAGGCCCCGGGCTTCACGGGCCATGAAGCTGATCGCCTCGGGTGTGCAGCAGTCGGCGGCCAGCAACAGGTCGCCTTCGTTTTCCCGGTCTTCATCGTCGACCAGCAGGACCATTTTGCCGAGGCGGTAATCTTCGATGATTTCTTCGATGCTGTTGAAGGCCATGCTGGAGTCTCAGTGTTTGTTGGATGGGTTCTGTGGTATACCATAATACAAAATAAACCGAGATGTCACTATGAAGGCGTACTGGATTGCTCATGTGGATGTCACCGACCCTGATCAATACAGCCAATACACTCAGCGGGCGCCCAAGGCGTTTGCTCTGTATGGCGGTCGGATTCTGGCGCGGGGTGGGCGTAGCGAGGCGATGGAAGGCCGGTCTACGCCGCAGCGCAGTGTGGTGATCGAGTTTGATTCCTATGAGCAGGCGGTGGCTTGCTATCACTCGGCGTTGTATCAGGAGGCTAGGGGGTATCGTGAAGGGGTGGCTTTGGCTGAGGTGATTATTGTCGAGGGTGTGGGGCCGCTCTAAAAAGGGACTGAGTACATATCCGTTGCTGCGGTAACGGCGGCTTATGGTTTCGCCCTTACGGCGAGTCCCTTTTGTCAAACGACACAAAAGGAACCAAAAAGTCTCGCCCCTTACGTACGGCCCCTCGCTGAGGCTCGGCGTTCCTTCGCTCCGGTATTCATCCGGGGGCATTGCCCTCCGGTCGGCTTCGCTTCGACCTACATGCAATGAGTTCGACTGCGTCGAACGGCGCTGCGCGCCAGTCCCCGGATGAACACCTCCACTCAGCCTTCCGAGGGGGCGGGTGGATCAAGATCAAAAGCTGCAGGCGAGCTAACGCTCGGCCTGATGAGTGGTGAGGATCGACGCGGTGGTGTGGGCTGCTCTGCTTTTGCTTTTCTGTGGGAGCGAGCTTGCTCGCGAAGACGGCCTGCCAGCCGACCGAAATCTTGCAGATGTACTGAGTACCTGTGGGAGCGAGCTTGCTCGCGATGACGATCTGCCAGTCACCAGGTGCCCCACAGACGAACGACCCCAACAACCAGGCCGGCCGGTAGGCCGCCTCGGGCGCTGTTGCGGTACACGCCCCCTCGTGAGGCCGAGCGCAGGTTCTGCGCAGTGGGCAACCCGGCATGGATGCCGGGTTAGTCGCCCCCGGCCATGGATGGCCGATGGCGACGGGCCCACGGAGCAGGACCGGAGCGAGGGCATGCCGAGCCACGGCGAGGCACCGAATGTCAGGGGCAAGAGCCCTTGGTTACTTGGGGCTTTTCCAAGTGACCCGCTGTAAAAGCGGAACCAATAGCTGCCGTTACCGCAGCAACGGATATGTACACCTACAAAACACTCATCGCCTGACACAAAGCCATCGCGAGCAAGCTCGCAGGTGGAAGGTGGAAGGTGGAAGGTGGAAGGTGGTCGATCAAAATCCGCAGCTAATCACCGAATAAAGTGAATCTTCCCGCTGTCATCATTGCCCATATAAATGCCATAC
The DNA here is from genome assembly GCF_039909015.1 of Pseudomonas grandcourensis. Lineage (NCBI taxonomy): Bacteria > Pseudomonadati > Pseudomonadota > Gammaproteobacteria > Pseudomonadales > Pseudomonadaceae > Pseudomonas > Pseudomonas grandcourensis. The sequence continues at coordinate 4,166,390 of NZ_CP150919.1, read as the reverse complement.
ACCCCAGCCTGACGCTCCTCGATATAGCGCTCAAGGATCTGCCGAATCGCCGGGTAGTAGATGCTGTCCCAAGGAATATCCTCAGGCGCGAAGAACTTGTAGTCGAGGGTTTCCGGCCCGTACTGCCCGGTAATCTCCAGCGCGATGGCGCGGAAGATGATGTACACCTCGCTGATCTGCGGCACGCTGAAGATCGAATAGGGCGAGACGATTTCCGCACGCACGCCGCTTTCTTCCCAGACCTCGCGCAAGGCCGCCTGCTCGGTGGTCTCGCCGCTTTCCATGAAGCCCGCCGGCAGCGTCCAGGTGCCCGGACGCGGCGGAATCGCGCGTTGGCACAACAGGTACTTGCCGTCCTGCTCGATGATGCAGCCGGCAATGATCTTCGGATTGATGTAGTGGATGTAGCCGCAACCGCGGCACATCAGGCGCTCGTGCGTATCGCCCGGCGGCACCTGCTGACCTAGGTCAGCGCTGCCGCACTTTGGGCAAAAGCTCGGGCTGAACATGTCAGCGACCTATGCGCGGTTCTTTCAGCGCGATGGGCTGGGTGATCGCCGGGATGTCGCCGGTTTCTTCCTGCTTGCGCTTGAGGTAGTCCAGGGCCACGGCAGCGGCCGCACGCACGTGGTCGACGCACGCCTGGTGGGCGACCAGCGGGTCACCGCCCTTGATCGCCTCGACCATGCGTTCCATTTCCTGGTTGCTGGCGCCGCGACGGTTTTCCTGGGACACCGAGGTCGCGCGCAGGTAGCTGATGCGTGCCTGCAACTGGCGCAGTTGAGTGGCCGCGACATGGTTGCCCGAGCCTTCGAGCAGCACATCGTAGAAACCCTGCACCGAGTCGATGACCTGCTGCAGCTCGCCGTCTTTCAGCGCCTTGCGGTTTTCTTCGAGGGCTTTTTCCAGGGCCTTGATGTCCTTGGCCTTGGCGCGCAGGGTGAACAGTTGCACGATCAGCCCTTCGAGTACGCAGCGCAGCTCGTAGATGTCCACGGCGTCGGCCAGGGTAATGATTGCGACACGCGGGCCCTTGGCGTCGGCGAATTCCACCAGGCCTTCGGATTCCAGGTGACGCAAGGCTTCGCGCACGGAGGTACGGCTGACGCCCAGGCGATCGCACAGATCGCGTTCGACCAGACGGTCTCCCGGCAGGAGCTGGAAGTTCATGATGGCGCTTCGCAGTTTATCCAGCACGATTTCGCGCAGGGTAACGGGGTTGCGATTGACCTTGAAGCTGTCGTCGAGTGGCAGGCGTTTCATGGGGTCCGCTCTGATTGTGGCTGTCCATGCAAAAAGAGCACTTCGATTACGGGAATCTGGGTGCCCGGTCAGATCAAACAGCCAAGGGTTAACTGGAGGCCTCGGCATCGGCTTCGGCGAAGGCTTCACGGGCGAGCCGGAAACTGTCTACGGCAGCGGGGACACCGCAATAAATGCCGACCTGAAGCAGTATTTCGCGTATTTGCTCACGACTCAGGCCGTTACGCAAGGCGCCGCGCACATGCAGCTTGAGTTCATGGGGCCGGTTGAGCGCCGAGATCATCGCCAGGTTGATCATGCTGCGCTCCTTGAGCGACAAACCCTCACGACCCCAGACATGACCCCAACAATACTCGGTGACCATTTCCTGCAACGGTCGGGTGAAGTCGTCGGCGTTCTCGATGGAACGATTGACGTAGGCTTCGCCCAGCACCTGGGTGCGGATCTTCAGGCCTTTTTCGTATTTTTCGTTGCTCATTTGCGTAGCTCCCGTGGGCTCAGAGGCCGCCCATCAAGGTGTATTTGAGTTCCAGGTAATCCTCGATGCCGTACTTCGACCCTTCACGGCCCAGCCCCGAGGACTTGATGCCGCCGAACGGCGCGACTTCGGTGGAAATCAGCCCTTCGTTGATCCCGACCATGCCGTATTCCAGCGCCTCGCTCATGCGCCAGGCGCGGCCCAGGTCGCGGGTGTAGCAGTAGGCGGCCAGGCCGAATTCGGTGTCGTTGGCCATCTCGACGGCTTGGGCCTCGGTGTCGAAACGGAACACGGCGGCCAACGGACCGAAGGTTTCATCCCGGGCGACTTTCATCTGCGTGGTGACGCCGCTGAGCACGGTCGGCTGGAAGAAGCCGTTGCCCAATGCATGGCGTTCTCCGCCGCACAGCAGTTGTGCGCCGTGTTCCAGCGCGTCTTGCACGTGGTCTTCGACCTTGGCCACGGCACGCTCGTTGATCAGCGGCCCTTGGGTGACACCATCATCGAAACCGCTGCCGACCTTGAGTTGCGAAACCCGCTCGGCCAGGCGCGCGACAAAGGCGTCGTGGATGCCGTCCTGCACCAGGAAGCGGTTGACGCAGACGCAGGTCTGCCCGGCGTTGCGGAATTTGGCGATCAGCGCGCCATCGACGGCACGTTCCAGATCGGCGTCGTCGAAGACAATGAACGGCGCGTTGCCGCCCAGTTCCAGCGAGACTTTTTTCAGGGTCGGCGCGCACTGGGCCATCAGCAGCTTGCCGATGGCGGTGGAGCCGGTGAACGACAATTTGCGCACGAGTGGGCTTGAAGTCAGCTCGCCACCGATGGCGATGGCGTCGCCGGTAATCACGTTGAAGATGCCCGCTGGAATGCCGGCCTGTTCCGCCAGTGCGGCCATGGCCAGTGCCGAGAACGGCGTTTCCGGTGCAGGCTTGACGATGCACGGGCAACCAGCCGCCAGCGCCGGGCCGGCCTTGCGGGTGATCATTGCCGCCGGGAAGTTCCACGGCGTAATGGCCGCGACGACGCCAATCGGCTCCTTGCTGACCACGATGCGTGCATCGCCCTTGTGGCTGGGAATGGTGTCGCCGTAGATGCGCTTGGCCTCTTCGGCGAACCACTCGATGAAGCTCGCGGCGTAGAGGATTTCACCCTTGGCTTCAGCCAGTGGCTTGCCTTGTTCGAGGGTGAGGATGTGTGCCAGGGCGTCGGCGTTTTCCAGCATCAAGGCATGCCAGCGCTTGAGCGTATTGCTGCGCTCCTTGGCGGTCAGTACGCGCCAGGCTGGCCAGGCTTTGTTGGCGGCGTCGATGGCCAGGCGTGCATGTTCGGCGCCGAGGTTCGGCACCCGGCCGATGAGTTCACCGGTCGCCGGGTTGAAGATGTCCTGACAGGCGCCATCCGGCGCGTCCAGCCATTGGCCATTGATGTAGGCCTGTTGGCGGAACAGTAACGAGGCTGCTGGGCTCATGCCGGCTCCTGAGTAAAGTGGTGGACCCTGTGGGAGCGGGCTTGCTCCGGGCGGCGTTCCCACAGGGGGATTGTGTTGATCCATCAGGCCAGGGTGGGCAGCGGACCCAGCTTGCCTTTGTGGTAGATCATCGGCGTGACCGGTTGCGCGGGCAGGATCAGGTTCTTCACCGCGCCGACGATGATCGCGTGATCGCCGCCGTCGTATTCGCGCCACAGTTCGCACTCGATGATCGCCGTGGCCTTGGCCAGGATCGGGTTACCCAGATCGCTCAGGTGCCACTCGATGCCTTTGGCCTTGTCCTTGCCTTTACCGGCGAAGGCGTAGGCTTCGGCGGTCTGCTCGGCGGACAGCAAATGAATCGCGAACTGCTTGCTGTCGCGCAGCACCGGGTAGGTGTCGGAGCCGTAGTTGGGGCAGAACAGCACCAGCGCCGGGTCGATCGACAGCGCACTGAACGCGCTGGCGGTAATGCCTACGATGCCGCCGTCCGGGTCCAGGGTGGTGACCACCGTGACCCCGGACGGGAACGAACTCATCACGTCTTTGTAAATGCCGGGTTCGATCATTTTCCAGGACTCCTAGCGCATCACGAAGGGATCAGGCATCGGTGCCTGGGACAGGTTGATCCACACCGTTTTCAGCTCGGTGTAGGCCAGCACCGAATCGATGCCGCTTTCGCGTCCATAGCCACTGTTCTTGAAGCCGCCGATCGGCGCCATGGCCGAGACCGCGCGGTAGGTGTTGACCCAGATGATCCCCGAACGCACGTCCCGGGCCAGGCGATGGGCGCGGCCCAGGTCGCGGGTCCAGATGCCGGCGGCGAGGCCGAACTGCGAGTCGTTGGCAATCGCCAGCGCTTCGGCTTCGTCCTTGAAACGGATGACCGAAGCCACCGGGCCAAAGACTTCTTCCTGCATGATCTTCATCGAATTGCGGTCGCACTCGAACAGCGTTGGCTCGTAGAACCAGCCGTCGCCCAGATTCTCCGGACGCTTGCCGCCCAGGCGCAGGCGCGCACCTTCGGCGATGGCATCGGCCACCAGGCCTTCGACCACGGCCAGTTGCTGGGCGGTGGCCATCGGGCCCATTTCGCTGCTGTCGTCCTGGGGGTTGCCGATGCGGATGCGCTGGGCGCGTTCCACCAAACGGCCGACGAACTCGTCGTAGATCTCGTCCTGCACCAGCAAGCGCGAACCGGACACGCAGCTCTGCCCGGAGGCCGCGTAGATCCCGGCGATGGCGCCGTTGATCGCGCTGTCGAGGTCGGCGTCGGCGAAGATGATGTTCGGCGATTTTCCCCCCAGTTCCAGCGACAGTTTGGCGAAGTTCTCCGCGCTGCTGCGCACCACATGCCGTGCTGTGGCCGCGCCGCCGGTGAAGGCGATCTTGCGGATCAGCGGATGGCGGGTGAGGGCGGCGCCGGTGCTCGGGCCATAACCGGTGACAACGTTGACCACCCCCGGCGGAATCCCGGCTTCCAGCGCCAGGCGTGCCAGTTCGAGGATGGTCGCCGAGGCGTGTTCCGACGGCTTGATCACGATGGTGTTGCCCGCGGCGAGGGCCGGGGCGAGTTTGATCGCGGTCAGGTACAGCGGGCTGTTCCACGGAATGATCGCGGCGACCACGCCCATGGCTTCGTGCACGGTGTAGGCAAACAGGTCCGGCTTGTCCAGCGGCAGGGTGCCGCCTTCGAGCTTGTCCGCCAAGCCTGCGGTGTAGTGGAAGAACTCCGGCAGATAGCCAACCTGACCACGGGTTTCACGGATCAGCTTGCCGTTGTCGCGGCTTTCCAGCTGCGCCAGTTGTTCCTTGTTCTCGGCGATCAGGTCGCCCAGGCGACGCAGCAGTTTGCCGCGAGCGGTGGCGGTCAAACCGCGCCATGCCGGGCTGTCGAAAGCGGTTTGCGCGGCTTGTACGGCGCGCTCGACATCGGCTTCGTCGGCGTCGGGCAGTTCAGCCCAAGGCTCGGCCAGCGCCGGGTTGAGGCTTTCGAAGGTCTTGCCGGACAGGGCATCGACCCATTCACCGCCGATGCACATCTGGAAGCGTGCGAGTGTCATGCAACGATCCCCTTGATCTGGTTTTGTTGGGAGTGCGCGGTCTGCAGAAACTCCAGCAACAGCTGGTTGACCAGGCGCGGCGACTCTACCGGCATCATATGCCGTTGCTCGGCGAGCACGGCAACGGTCGCACCGGGAATGCGTTCGGCCAGTTGCCTGGCCATTTCCGGGGTCGAACCGGGGTCCAGCTCGCCGGTGGCGATCAGCGTCGGCACCTGGATGCTGGCCAGGTCGTCGGCGCGGTACATGTCCTGGGTGGCGAACAGTTCATAAGTGGTCAGGTAACCCTGGGGGTCATTGCCGGCCAGGGTCTGGCGAATCGCGGCGATCTGCGCCGGGTTCGCGGCCTGGTATTCGCGGCTGAACCAGCGCGACAGCGCCGCTTCGGCATTGGCGTCCGGCCCGTGTTCGGCGGCCTGGCTGGTGCGGGCGATGACCCCGGCACGCTGTTCGGCGCTGCGGTTGAACACGCTGTTGAGCACCACCAGGCCTTCCAGGCGTTGCGGGTAGTGCAGGGCAAAAGCCCGCGCCACCAGCCCGCCCATGGAAAAACCGATCACCGTTGCCTTGGGCAATTGCAGGTGGTCGAGCAGCTCCAGCAACTGGTCGGCATAGCCGAGCAGCGGCGTGCCGCTTTCCGGGCGCGGGCTGGCGCCATGGCCGAGCATGTCGTAGGCGATGACGCGGTACTTCGTGGCCAGGCCAACGATCTGGCCGCCCCACATTTCTTTGTTCAGGCCCACGCCGTGGATCAAGACCACGGGCTGGCCTTGGCCGGTCGCCAGGTAACTGGTGCCAGCCGGGGTGAGTTCAGCGGTGAGCCGAATCATGGAGCGCTCCTGCAATGCCTTCTTGTTGTCGTTCTGCTGGCCGGTTACTGGGCTTTTTCGGCTGCCAGTTCTTCCAGGTCGATGTAGCGGTTGCCGATGCGCGGGTGCAGGCGGCCGCCGTCGGCGCAACCCAGGACCACGACGATCTCGTCGGCACGCGGGGCGTCTTCGATCTGCATTTCCAGGGTGATGTAGTGCGAACGCAGGCCTTCGTCGTCCTTGTGCATCATCGGGATCTGGATCGAGGTGCCCGGGCCGCCGCGCTTGTTGGTGAAGCTCAGGTAGCTCTTGGCCTTGACCGCTTCGCGGTAATGGTTGCCGAAGCGCAGGGTGTGGATCACCGCCGAAGCGTGCTCGATCTCGCCGTCGGCGCCGACCACCGCAGCCTTGCCGTAAGCTTCGATTTTCTCGGCGCCGCCAATGATGCCCACCAGACGCTCGACCATCAGCGCGCCGAGGTCGGAGCAGTTGGCGCGGATCTGTGGTTTCAGGTCTTCGACGAAACCGTTGCCCAGCCAGGGGTTCTTCATCACCACGGCCAGACCGACCATGGTCACGGGCTTATCGGTGGCTTTGCCGCCTTCAATAAAGGTTTCTTCGACATAGCTGACGATCTTGCGGATTTCGAAACTCATGAGCTGCTCCGTAGAGGTTTGGGTGTCTGTGCGTCTGATGGTATACCATAATACCGATAGCACAAGTCCCCGAACGGAGTTTCTGGCTGGATGGCAGGTAAAAGTTCGCTTACCGAGTCGCCGGACTGATGACACCAGCTTCGCCCTTGGCCAACTCAATGGGGAGCGGACCTTTCACTGCGGGTGGTTGTGCGTCAAGGAAACCGACGTGGTGCTGGTAGTACACGCCCAGTACCGGGTTGTTGGCGGTGATTAGGTGATAGTAGGGCGCAAATATTTTTATAGCTGTCCTTTGCCACTTGCTCGGCGAGGTGGCGTCGACTTGCTGGGGGCGGCGAGGTTGGGAGGTGTGCTGCTATGGAAATGGTGCGCAAAGTTTAGGGAGGTGGGCGTTAGGACGACGACCGACCAGTACTGGTAGTAAGGATGCCCAAACCGCCAAAGATATGCCGCCGACGAGCAATTACGATGGACGAAAAAAGTAGCATATGGCTACTATGATGTGTCCCTAGGAAATCACCATCTCTCGTGATTGTTCGATGGAGTACTTTCAGCGGCTAATGTTGAGGCTGAGGGATGGATGACACCCTTTCCTAATATAAAAACAATGTGCCTGGTACCTCGCCGGCGTGACAAGGATCGTTAAATGCGACACGACAAAGATGATCCTAAGGGATATTACTTAGTCATGGGGTTAACCTCGACCGTCGGGGATGATCAGATCAAGGCCGCCTATCGAAGGCGCGCCATGGAGCTACACCCTGATCGCAACCCTGGAAACGATACCACCCGGCAATTTCAATTCTTAAATGAAGCTTATGCGGTGCTATCGAACCCCGTCTCCAGGACCGAATATGACAGCGTGGGTACTCAAACTGCTGGCACTGATCCCGCGACATCTCAAGTGCCAGACCCTATCGTCTGTTCTCTCTGCACAAAAGTTTCGGCTCAACCAAGAGTCGTGGTATTCCGATCTGTAAAAAGCTTCCTTGTGGCAACAATTCGCAAACCTATCGCTGGTGTGTACTGCAGTGAGTGTGCTCAGAAACAGTCTCTGAAAGCATCAGCAACCAGTTGGTTGCTTGGTTGGTGGGGCTTTCCATGGGGGCCGCTTTACACTGCGCACGCATTGGTGAGCAACATGTTCGGTGGCACGCATCCACCGCTTGAAAATGCTAGATTGCTGGGTTACCAAGCTTACTATTTCTATGCGACTGGACGCCCTGACCTGGCACAGTCACTCGCCGAAAACGCGATAAAGTACTGCAGGAAAGTGCCGAATACACCTAGCCGTAAAAGTGCGGAAGAAACTGAGCGAGACAGTCTGCTCAGCAACCTTGAAGCATTCATGGCCGAATTGGGTAGCAACAACAAAGCCAATCGATTGAAAAACAGCTGGGGCCCCATACACGGTCGTTTTTTTGTCCATCTTGGTGCGATTGCTGCGGCGGCTGGAGTGATCGCCATCGCGATAATTAATTATCCCCAATCACACTATTCTCCGCCTCGTGGGCCAATGCCGTATTCCGCGCAACCTGCCCCATTAGCAACTTCCACAAATGTGTCGGGTGGTATGGTTGTTCAGCCTGCGTCGGCTACCAACACCCCACAGACGGTGGTGGCAAAAAAACCGGCCTATGTGCGTTCGAAGATGGCCCCAAATGGCCGGCCATGGCCTAAAACCGCGGGGTACTTGGTTGGTGAACCACAAACGCACAAGACTGGCCACTCGGAGGTGACGATCGACAATGGGCAGAACAACTCGGACGTTCTGCTGAAACTCGTTGCGTTGGAAGGTAAGCTAGCCCGGCCGGCAAGGCAGATTTTTATTCCTGCACACAGTAGCTTTACCATGAAAAATCTCACTGCTGGCAACTTTGATGTACGGTATCGCGATCTGACTTCCGGCGGTCTTTCGCGCTCGGAATCTATGGAGCTAACTGAATCCACCACATACAAAGGGACCCAGTACAGTGTTATCACGCTTACTCTCTACAAAGTGGCGAATGGCAACACTGCGACTTACGGGCTTTCAGAGGATGAGTTCTAAAGAACTTGAAAGGCTTCAAAGTACTTCATTATTCATGCGAGCCAATAAAAATTGTGGTGCTGCAGTCCGTGTAGTATTCAGATGTTATCAGCTGTTTTTCTACCGTTGGAGAGCACATTGAGAATGTTCAATGGACGCTAGTATATTTTATATAGCGTCTGGCATAAATTTAACTTGCTGCTTGTCGTCGCGTTGATTCAAATCGACGCCGTAGTGAGAATTGCTTTTCAGAATGTATCGCTCGGCGGCACATATGTAAATTTGAGCGTAGATGGATTCAATGTGAATCATGTGGCCCACGATGAGTTTTACCAGTTGCCGTGCGCGTCTGGACAGCTCATCGCCTGAGGTCATTAGTGCACCGAGCTGCTCTTCGTCGGTGAACTCGCGACTAGCCTGCACCTGGATTTCACTTCGTATAAGAGGTGCACATCAGATCAATCAAATCGCCAAAGAACTCTTGTTTAAATGCGTTGTAGGTTACGCCCCGAAAGCTACAAGACCTTGCGCCGTTGCCTACGGTTACGCCAGAATCCGCCGGCTTGTGCGCCTGGGGTCCGCTCGGTAACTTGATTCGCATCACTGCCCATCAGTGATCGGGTTTAGCAGCCCGTTGATGTCAAGACGCATGATGTCTCTATCAAACAGGTATCCCATACCTGCACTTGATGGTGGTTGTGCGCAGGGCGCTTCGGCGCGCCGATTTCTTGGCTCATCGGTCTGCTAACCTGCGCACAGCTGCCTCCCATATCGTTTAGCAGCGAACGGGTTGTAGCCTCACTCTTATGAGGATAGAGCCAATGTTCAAGGTCACCCCCAACCCGCCGGACACCGATCCGGCATCCCCGTACGAACCCGATTCAAACAAACTCACCGAAGCCGCCAAGCGCACCCTCGATTTCCACTTCCCCTCGACTGCCGATATCAAAGCCACGCCGCGTACGGTCAGTACCTTGTTTACCGTCGACCCGCAGGTTGATACCGAAACCTTGGTGGTTTATCTGGTTGAGACGCTGGCCTCGGTGGATGTGATGGTTCACCAGTTGGTGGATCACTTGGACGGTGGATCGCGCAATGCGCTGCTGGGGATTTCCAACAGTGTGATGTTGGCGGAGATCACGGCGAACCGGGTGCTTGATCAGATTGATCCGCCTGAGTAGGTGCGGTTCGCTTGAGAGAGTGGGTTGCTCACGGTGATGCGCGGCGGTCTCTTTTTTGGGGCTGCTGCGCAGCCCAACGGGGGCAAGCCCCCTCGCCACAGGTTTCTCGGCGTTTGAACAATCAGGACTTCGCTTCCTTGGTCCCCAGCACATCGCGGATGTTGTCCACCACATTGCTGTCCTTGATCACATCATTCAGCCAACCCTCGAGCGGCATGTTGCCCCATTTGATCGCCCGTTCGATCAGGTAGGGGACGGGGCTCTGGGGTTCGGTCTGCTTGAAGAACTGCGCGATGCCCGCCAGCAGGGTGAATGCCTCGTCGCGGGTTTGCGGTGTGGTGCGCAGCGGTGTGACTGGGATGTCTTGCTGGGTCTGGGTCATTGCGGCACCTGCAGGTTGTGCGCCAGCGTTTTCGGAGACGGTCGGGGTGGGCGCGACAGGGGCCGGGTGCAGTTCGATACCGCGATCCTTGAGCAGTTTCTCGGCCAGTTGGCCTGCGCGGGACAACACGTCATGGAGCCCGGCAAAACTCGGCGCGTCGTGGCCGAACAGCCTGTCGGCAGTGCTCTGCAGTTGCTGGCAGGCGTTCACGCTGGCGGCGATTTCGGCGGCCTTCTGGCGCAGGTGATCGGAGTCGGTCAGCACCACCGAGCGCTGGAACACCTCGGCGTTGATCTTGCCTTCGTCGAGGGCGGCGCGCATGGCCTGGGGGTTCTGCAACGCCAGGTTTTCGACGTGCCGGGACTCGTCATATCGCAGCAGGCCGTACTGTTGGCCTTGGGTGATGGGCAGTCCGCCCACCACATCCGCCAGCGACGTTTTCATCCACGCCAGGCGGGCAGCGCGTTCATCGACCCCATCTTCGAGGGAAGGGAAGAGGCCGGTCCAGAAATTGTCCAGCAGGCGTTCGGCCAGGGTCAGGCCGAAGGTGATACCGGTGAAATGATATTTGTGCGCCAGGGCTTCGCTGAGCCAGGCGACGAGCATCAGGTCCTTGCTCTGTCGAGCAAGGCCCTGGGCAGCCAGGGTGAGGGTCAGATCCCAGTCGGATGACTTCAGATCGGTTTGCCAGTCACCCTGGGTCAGGTAATCGGGGTCTGCTCGCCGTGCTTCTTTCACCTGATCGAACAAGGTGGAAAAGCTCAGGTCTTCGCCGCTCCCCTCATTGATGGGCGCGGTCAGTTCGGCCAGCGAAAGGTCGTTGAGAAATTCAGACATGGGAAACTCTGATCAGACTAAAAGAACACCGCGCCCGCCGGGCAGGCACGGTGCCGAAAACGAGCCGCGTGCGCGGCCCGTCATTACCACGGTGTTATGCGAAAACCTTGTTCGCGGTGCGATCCCAACCACCGGTGACGTTGCCGCCGCCCTGGCCATCTGCACGGCTCTGCTGGGTGTAGGTGGTCTTGATGCGGGCGAAGTTGAAGCTGATTTCTTCGATCGGCAGATCGCCAACCGCTTTGTCTTCACCGTTCTGGCTGCCGCCGGCGACCGCTTTCACGGACGACACCACGACTTCTTCCAGGTTGATGGTCAGGTAGGTCACCTTGTCGCCACCGGCACGGTTCACGTTCAGCTGGATCTTGGCGATGTGCGTGCCTTTGCAGCAGGCTTCGAACAGCTTGGCAGAAGCCTTGTCCACGGCTTTGCGGATGCTGAAGTCGCTCAACGCAACACGCTCCGACGAAGCACCGCCCGAAGAGCTGGCCGTCGCGGAAGTCGCCTGGGTTGCGCCGTACTCGTAGCCCAGCACTTCGATCCAATCCTTGTGTTTGTCGTCCAGAACTTCACCTGGAATGCCGTCGATCTGGATGTATGCGTCAAATGCCATTTCTATTTTCTCCTTACCTTCATTTAAAGGGCTGTCACCTGCAAGCAGGTCGCAACCCTTCGTTTTAACCTCTTTGAATCGATCAACAGAGGTGTCTTATGCCGGCCCGGGTCTCTCGTCGAGATGACCCGGGTACCGGTATTTCTTCACAAGGCGCGCATGCTCAGTTGAGTGCCCGCACTTCGATTTCTACCCGCCGGTTAGGCTCAAGGCAGCGGATCAGCAGGGCCCTTGGCTGCTGCATATCGCACTTGACCAAGGGCTTGTTGCTGCCTTCGCCGACGGCTTCGACCAGCTCGCCGGGTACGCCTTTGCCCACCAGGTAGGTCTTGATGGTTTGCGCCCGCTGTTTGGAAACCTGCAGGTTGCCTTGGGGATCGCCGAGCTGATCGGCGTGCCCGGCGATGATGATTTTTCCGATGTTGGGAGTGCTGAGCAGCTTGCCGGCAATCGCGCTGAGCTGGCTTTGGCCTTCAGTCTTCAGGCTCTGGAAGTCGGCACGGGCGAAAGCGAACAGGGTGTCCGACTCCAGCGTGATGGTTTCGATCGAGCGCAGCGATTGGGTCAGCAGGCTGTTGATGTAGTTGCGCGAGCTGGAGATCAGGAACGCGTTGTCGAGGATTCGCGGCACGTCCGGCTCGTGAATCTGGTCGCTGTAAAAATTGATCTGGCGGCTGGCGAATTCATAGTCCGAGGCGGCGACACTGGCGTTGCCGACCTGACGGGCAATCGCCGGGTACCAGTAATCCGGGATTTTCGCTTTCAGGAACCCAGGGTCGGCCTTTTCACGCTGGGCACGGGACAGCATGACGTAGGTGTCCAGCGTCGCCTTGCCGAAACCTGCGATGGATTGCGCCCGGTTGTCATTGGGCAGCGCCTTGGGTTCAACGCTGTCCACGCCGGTCACGGGCATCAACTCTTTGGCATTGCGCTGATAGACCTTGAGGGTGGTCAGCAAATACAACGAGCGGGTCAGGTTGTCGGCCGTGGGCTTGAGCATCACGCTTTCCAGTCGGTCGAAATAGTGGCTGCGCACCAGTGGTTCTACCTTGTAGCCTTGATAGAGCCCCAGGCGCATGCGCAGCGGCACGCCTTCGTCGTGATGCTGCGCGTAGTAGTGCGCAGTCCAGAAACGCAGGCGATCCAGGGTTTGCCAATCGGTGTACTGAGCGGGTACTGAACGGTCGTCGACGCCAGCCTGGGTCAGTTCTGCCGAGAGACTCTGCAAGGTGTTCCTGTTGTTCACATACGACCAGCCCAACAGGCTGCACAGCAGCACCGCGATCACTGCGGCACCGCCGATCCAGGTCGCCCGGCGCCGACGCTCGCGGTGATTGGTGGTGTACAGCGCCACCAGGTGCTGGTCGGGAATGATGACTTTGCGGAACAGACTGTTGATGAACAACGGGCGCGGTTGCGCGTGACCGTTGGCGATCTCCCGATCACCTTCCAGCGAAAAACGCTCGGTCACTTGCCGTGCGTGTCCACCCAGTTCCGGCTGGTCTGCGTCCAGTGCACTGGTGAAATAGAAGCCGCGCAGCAGTTCCGCACTTTGATAAGGGTTGGCGCGCAACAGGGCATCGACGAACAGTTGAAGCCGTGGCTTGAGGGCTGCCAGTTCCAGCGGGAACCGATACACCGCCGAATCCTGCCGGGTGATCTGGATGTCCTGGGTGACCAGTTGCTGGCTCGCCACTTGTTGCCAATAGCTGACCAGCTCGTCCATCGCGACGCCGAAGCGCTGCCCCCAGTCGGCCTGCTCATAGCCTTTGTGGGAGAAGGTCTTGCCCATGACTTCGCCGCGTGCGGTTTCATCGAGTTGGCGATAGAAGGGCGCGAAACCGGGTACCAGGTCGCACTTGGTGAACACCAGGTAGACCGGCAGGCGCACTTCCAGCAGGGCATGGGTTTCCTGGATGCGTTCGCGCAGGCGCTTGGCGATGCGTTCCTGATCTTCGAGTGAGGCTTGCAGGATGTCGTGGATGCTGACGGTGACGATCAGGCCGTTGAGCGGCCGGCGCTGGCGATGCTGGCGTAGCAGTTGCAGGAACGCGCGCCATTTGCCGGCCTCTTCCTGGTTGTTCATGTAGCGGCCGGCGGTGTCCAGCAGCACGGCCTCGGAGCTGAAGAACCAGTCGCAATTGCGCGTGCCACCCAGACCTGCGACCCGCACGCCTTCGCGCTCGGCGTAGGGGAAATTGAGACCCGACTGGTAGAGCATGGTGCTCTTGCCTGCCGCGGGCTGACCGACCACCAGATACCAGGGCAGGGCATACAGCGCATCCTTGGGATTACTGCCCCGTGGCTTGTTGCTGTGCAGGCGTTCGATGCTCTGCAGCAGACGCTCGCGCAAAAGGCTGACTTCCTCGCGATCCGCCGGGCTCGCGTTCAACACCGCCTGATCGGCATCCTCGCGCAGCAGTCCTTCGAGGTTGTGATGCCGGGACACGCCCCGATAGAGCAGCAACACATAACCGGCGGACAGCACCAGGAACACCGCGATGCCGGTCAACAGGCTGTTTAGCGAACTGAAGCCGAACGCCCGCCCGATGCCCCACACCACGAAGATCGTGAGGAAAAAGCACACCCCTAGGATGTAGGGTTGATAGCGCAAGAAGTAATACTTGATCTTGTTCATACAGGCTTCGAATCCAGGGCATCGACAAAACGGTCGATAACGTCACCCAGCGGGCGGTCGATTTCGGGAAAGGTGTGTGTGCGGTGGTGTTCGTCAAAGTCATCGAAGGACGCCAGCACGTCGTAGCTTTGCGAGCGGTCACTGATGCCCGTCAGCACGCGGTAGGCGTCGCTGGTCTGACGCGATGCAAAACAGATCAGCCGGGGTCGCATGAAGTCGTCCGCCAGCAGGCTGATCTGCGGCACGGTGCGTTCCGGTGTCATTTGTGTCAGCCAGGTGACCCACAGATCGGCGGTCGGGTTTTTCAAGCCCCGTTCTGCCGGCAAGGGCAGGGCGATGCCGATCGGCGTCGCGTGAGCCAGGTGCCTTCTGAGGGCCTGAAGCCGGGTCAGCACGGCGTTGGTGACGAATTCCGGGTAGGCGCCTTCGAGCGCGGTGCTGATATCGCGCAAGTTGAAGTTCACCAGGAACTTGTCATGCACGCGCCGGAACAACTCGAAGTCCTGCCCTTGCAACGGGCGCAGGGCCTTGATGCGGTCGAACAGCACTGAAGTGCTTTCGCCCTGGACGGCCATGTGCAGCAAGGGCCTGATCTGCCCGCTGAACAGTTCGCCCAGAGTGAACGGATTGACCAGGGGCTCGGCTTCGCTGGCCTTGAGGGTCTGGAAAATGAAAAACGGATAGCGCCGTCCACTCGAATCCCTCGAGCTTATCAGCCCGCCCAGCAACCAGTTGCCGCTGCGTGCGCGGTAGCTGAAAAAGCACAGCGGCAACCCGTCGAACAACTCGCGCCAGTCTTCGCGATGCTGCAGGGCGGCCAGCGCCCCTTGCAGCCAGCTATCGAACTCGCAGACGTCGTCGCCCGCACCTTGCAGGCTGACGAAGTCCGGGCTCGCGGGCACCTTGCCGAAGCAACCGATCATTGGCCGCAACCCTGCATCAAGGTTCGGCGGCTCACAGCGCTTGACCTTCTTTGCTGTTGAGCGCGCTCAATGCCTTGACGTTCGCCAGGTCCGTCAGCTTGACGCCGCCGTAGTTGCGCACGGCGAGGCTGACCGGGCCACTGCTGGTGTTCCAGCTGAAGCGTTGCTGGATACCGTCAAGATCGCTGACCCGTGCGCTGTCGTTCATGCGCAGCAAGCCCCAACGGCCCGGGTAATCGAACACTGTGATGCGCTCGCCGGTCAGGGTGACCACATCCAGGCGTGCGCCCGGCGTGGTGGTCGTGCCCGGCCACGAGAAGCGGCTCCAGCTGGTCTTGCCGTTGCGGTAGTGCTGCACCTGGCCGTCGAGGGTGAAGATGATGTCGGTGAGGTTGGCGGAAGGTTCGAGCATGATCTCGAAGCCGTTGTCGCGGTCCGACAGGCTGGCGATCACCTGGCCCAACGAGCTGGCCTTATCGATGCTGTTGACCATGTTCGGGTTGACCAGTGGCGTAGCCTTGCTGTTGCTGCTCATCCCCAGGCCTTCGCCACCGGACAGATTGCCGATTTCGTTGCGCTTGAAGTTCGGCAGCAGCCCGGATTCCGGGTCGACGAAACGCTGCAGATCCTTGACCGACGCTTCATTGCGGCTGCCGGGTGCAATCGGGTAACGGTGCGCCATGACCTGTTCCCAGGGCTTGGCAATCTGTTGCGCCCAGGCCTTGGCAATCTGTTGGCCGGCCGGGTCGCGCAGGGTTTCCCAGGCAAACTGGATCGGCAGGCTGAACAGGCCCTGCAACGAATCGGACAGGCCTCCCTGGCTGGTGTCGACGGTGGTCTCGACATAGTTGCGCACGCTGGTCACTTCACTTGGCAGCCCTTCGAGGGTTTCACTGATCAGCTGCTTGCTGCTTTTGCCAACATCCTGGGAGCGCTGGATGTTGTTCATCCGCACCTTGAGTTTGCGCAAGGCCGCGAGGTAGCGGTCCATGATCGTGCTGTCGGCGCCTTCGGCGTTTTGCACGGCGAACACCCGCGACACAGGCTCGAAGCGTTTCGCCAGGCTGCCGTCGTCGACCGCCGGCAAAGGCGAAATCAGCGCACTTGGCGAGGTGTTTTTCCCGTCGAAGATCCCGGTGACGCTGCTCCAGAATCCATCATCGGGCTTGATGCCCGCCGGCAGGGTTTCGCGAGGGGCAGGGACGTCCCATTGGGTGTTGTCGTTGACCGCCGCCAGGAGGGTTTTCACCGGCGAGTTCTGCACGTCGCTGAGCAGCGACAGTTGCTGGGTCGCATTGGCCATGTCGGTGAAATGACGAACGCCGACGCTGTCGATGAAGGTGTACCAGGCCTGTGTGTAGTCGCGCTTGTAGCGCGTCATGAACTCGCGGATGAAGTTGGCTTTCTGCACGATGCTGTCGCCGCCTTCGCCGTCGAGCACCCAGTCCGATTCGTTCTGCAGATTGCCCGACACCAGCTTGATCAGCTCAGGCTTGACGAACTGTTCCCAGCCCTGGCGGGTGAAAATCGCCGGGACCGCCTCGGTGCCGTACAGCAACTGACGGCCTGGCAGTGGCACCAGGTCGCTCAAGCCAACGGCCGGGAACTGTCGGCTGGATTCCAGTTGCAGACGCAGGTATTCACGGTCCACCAGCGAGCTGGAAATCATGAAGGACTTCAGGCTGTTGCGGGTATCGCTGATCAGCTGCTCGTTACGCGACAAAGTCGGTGCCTGGCCGTTCTTGAGCAATTGCACGTAGACCGGCGAGTTGTCCTGAATCACCGCGGTGCTGACAGGATTGTCGGCACTGGCGGTATTGGCCCAGGCCATCGGCAATGCGGCGCCGACGAACTCCGGGTCTGGATGGGTGCCGGGTTGCGTGAGCATCAGGTAGAGCTTCAGTGCGTTATAGGACTCGATGATGGACGCGACTTGCCGCTCATCCAGCCGGCCGAGCATTTCTTCGGACAACGAAAGCCCGCCGGTGGTCGCCGACAAATCCGCGGCATCGCTTGCGGTGGCAGGGTTGCGCAGTGCCGTCAGCGCTTCGCCGCGAGCCTTGTTCGCGGCACCCTTGGCGGCACCGGTCAGGCGGCTGGCGACATCACCGCTGTTGCGCGGCAGGTTGTTGAAGCGGACCGGCAGTTTCTGGCCTCGCACGCGGGCTTTGACCGAGTCGGCTTTGTTTGGCGCAGGCGCAAAGCTGTTTTGCGCATCCATGGTTTTGGCGAACTCATTGAAGGTGCGCATCTGCAATTGCAGTTGCAAGGTGACCGGTTCCAGCGCCTGGGTGCGCAGTTGCTGCAAGTAAGCGGCCTGCGCGACGCGGTAGATATCGTCACCACGATAGAGGCCAGCGCCGAGTTGCAGCGGCACACCCTTGGCACGGTGCTTCTCGATGGCCGAGAGTTGGTCGCGCAGCAGTTCCAGGCCCTGGCCCGAGGCGAGCAACCCGGCACGGTCCGGGGACTGTTGCAGCTCGGTCAGTTGCTCGCGCAGTGTGGCCAGCCACTGACGGTTGTTCTGGAACGACAGGGCTTGCCAGCCAATGAACGCAACCCCGGCCAGCACAGCCAGGCCCAGCAGGGCAGGGCTGGCGGAGGTGTTCTTGCCCAGGCGCGACTGATAGAGGGTCAGGTCACGGTCCGGGAAGATCACCCGACGGAACGTATCGGTGATGAAGTAGCTGCGGTCGCTGATTTTCCTGCCGCTGCTTGGCTCAGGTTGCTCATGTTCCGCTTGCTCTTGTTCCGGTTGCAATGCGAACGACTCGGCCAGGTCGTCTTCATACACCTGGCTCAACTGCTGGTCGGTCTGCAAGGCGCTGGTGAAATACAGCCCGCGCAGCAACAGCGGCGCACCGCTGCGACCGGTCTCGGCGAAGTGCTGGAGAAACTGCTCGAGTACCCCCGACAGCTCGGCGAAGTAGTTCGGGAAGTTCAACAGGGCGCTGTTGGCATCGGCACCCAAGGCAATCATCTGGGCGTCGACGTGACGGCGAATATGACCGTGCAGGTTGGCCAGCTTGGCATCCAGCACCGGGCGCAGGCCCTGGTTGCGGATCTCGGATAAACCGAAGGTCATGCCCAGCGGTTGCTGGCGCTCGTTCAGGTCCAGGCCTTCAAACGCCTGGCTGAAGCCCGGCAGTTGATCGGTCTTGCTCAGCATCAGGTAGATCGGCGGGCTGGCGTCCAGGCAATCGTTGTATTCCTCGATGCGCGACACCAGTTGGGCGGCCAGTTCGTTACGTTCGGCGGCGCTGCACGCCAGCAGTTCCGGCAGGCTCACCACCAACACCAGACCGTTGACCGCGGCCTTGCTGCGCTGTTTTTTCAGCATGCGCAGGAAGGCGGCGAATTCGCTGGCCGACGGGTCGTCCCGCAGGTAACGGCCGGCCGTATCGATCATCACGGCCTCGGGGCTGAAATACCAATCGCAATGCTGGGTGCCGCTTTCGGTGTCGTTGGCGCTGCTGGCAATGCTCGCGGACAGGCCCGAGCGGGTCAGCAACGAGGTCTTGCCCGCTGCCGACATGCCGATCACCAGGTACCACGGCAAATCGTAAAGCGCCGACGAACCGCCGCCACCGGCCGAGCGGTCGGCGCGCAGCATCGCGATGGCGTGCTTGAGGCGTTCGCGCAGCACTTGCTGATCGCGGAACTCGCCGGTGGATTTGAGTGAACGATCGACTTCGATCTGCACCAGGTTTTCAAGGTTGTGCTCGGCGCGGATCCGCTTGTACTGACGCAGCACAATGATCAGCAGGTAGAAGGCGCTGACGATCGCCATCGCCTCCAGTGCATAACCGCGCAGCCAACTCACGTGTGGGGCCACGAACCAGCAAACCGCCAGGCTCGCCAGCCACAGGACGGGGACGAGGAACCAAAAACTTTTTAACGAGCGCAATAATGTCTTCATGTCTTCCTGACTCGATTACCTGACCTGTTTTCAGGCACTGAACAGCTGGCTGATTTGTTCGGACAATGCGGCCAGGTCTTTGGCCAGCAACCAGTCCAGTGTCAGGTAGACACCCGCGCAGACCAGCGCAATCAGCGCCAGGTAGAGCCAGAGGGGAACCTCATGGCGCAGCATCTGCGAGACCTGGTCGGGCAAGGCCCAGTCAGGCGAGAGAGCCTTGGGTGTCTTGCGAAAACGCGCGATGTCCTGGCCCAGGGTATTGGCCAGGTAACGCAGTTGGTCCTTTTGCCCGAGGCTGAACTTGCCTTCGAAACCCAGGGCCAGGCACAGGTGGTAAACCTCGAGCACGTCGAGGTTCTGTTTGACGTCGCCACGCAGCGCATCGATTTTTTCGAAGAAGCCTTCGCCGGCCAGGTGCACGCCGAAATAGCGGAACTGCAACGGCTGCAATTCAAAGTGGCGACGCAACTCGTTGTCCCCGGAGCGCAACACGCTTTCATCGAGGAACGCACACAGGGCGTACTGGGTGTCTTTCACCTGTTCAACGCTGTAGTTGGCGCCACGGGCGTCGCGTTCCAGCGCCTTGAAGAAGGTGTCGACACTCGCCTCGAAGGCGCTGACCGAAGTCACCTGGCGACCCTTGCGCACGATCAGCGCCATGCTGATGAAGTCTTGCACCAGGTCTTTGAGGGTCGGTTTTTCACGGGCGGCCGCAACGGCGCCTTGCAGTACGGCTTCGGTCATTTGAGTACCGCCATCAGTTCAAGCTTGAGGTTGGTGAACGCGCTGGGCGCATAGAAAGAGATGGCCTGGGCACTCATCATTCGCTCATACACCCGGCCATGGGGCTCGATGGAGAAGTAGTGATTGTCCAGTCGCACCGGAATCGCATTGGGCAGGCGGGTCGAATGATTGAGGGTGACCCCCGGCATGGCGCTGTTGACCACCACTTCGATGTCTTCCGGCGAGCCGACCTTGAACGCCCGTGGCACCAGTTCCAGCAGGCTCGCGCCCGGCATGTCGGCGTGCACGGAGATGTAGAAGTCCGCCTCCGCCAGCCGTGGGTCGTGCAACTGCCCTTGCCAGTAGGAGGGTTTGGTCTGGGTCAGGTTGATCACCACACACTGGTTCGGCACCACGTTGTCGAGCAGCACGCGAATCATTTCGTCGAGCTTGACCAGCGAGGCCGCCGGGTCGTGGTGGTCGTACTCGGGGATGTCGTTGAGCTGGGTGTCCAGCGAAAACGTCAGCAAGCCGCCGGCGAGTTCGGCCAGGAACAGATACAAGCGCTCGGGGTGCAAGCGCGGATGCGCAAGCAGGTGCGCCAGGGCCGGGTGGGCGCGGTTCACCGTGTTCAACAGCCAGAACAGGGTCACGTCACTGGAGCCGAACTCGGCAATCTGGTCCGCGCGCTCGCGACGACGGCCCGACAGCGCCTTGCTCTTGGATTGCAGGGCGCCGAGCAAACGCTTGCCCAGGCCGATCAGGGTGTCGTGGGTGCCCAGGTGCAGCGTCGGGTGCACGAAATGCCCGTCGAGGTTGAAGCCGCCAATGTTGTTGCGCGACAGCCGGGCAATCGGGCACCAGGTGTAGCCATCGAGGTTGTCGCCGTCGATCAGCATCACCACGTTCAGGCGCAGGCTGGTGATTTCGTTTTCCAGGTCGCCTTCGTTGAGGTCCGGCAGGGTGTCGAACTGCTTGCGAAAGCGCCGCCCGGTCTTCTGCTCCTGGCCGTCTTCGACATAGTTCAGGCCGAAGGGCTCTGGCAGTTTCAGCGCGGCGTAGACCTTCAGGTCGTTACCCTTGAGCAGGTCCTTCAAGTCCCGGGCTGCCGGCAGCGGATCGTGCTGCGGCGCATCGAACAGGCTGCCGTCGGGAAACACCAGCTTCAGCCGCTTGAGCAGCAGGGAGCCGGTGGCGAGGGCTTCCTCGTCCACTTCCAGCAACTGCACGCCCCAGTGAAAAGGCGTGTTGCGCAGGGTCGCCTGCGCCAGCTGATGCTGGTGGAACTCATCCTGATACTGGAAATGCTGTGGCAAAAGGAACATGCCTTCGGACCACATCACCCGGCTGTGCTTACTCATTGAGCGCCTTCCAATAATGAATTCAATTTCGAGTCGACGGCTTTTTGCGTAGAACCAACGGCTTTGTCCTGGACCTTTTGCACCACGGCGTCCTGAACACGTTCGTTCAGTGTCGGTTCGGCAGACGGGTCGGGCTGGGCAGCGGCTTTAGCCAGTTGTTCCTGGGTCTTGGGTTTGTCCAGCACGTCGACGCCGCTGACGGCAGACACCGTGTTGTTGTCCACCAGCACCCGCAGGCCGTTGGAGGAGAACCAGATGCCGTCCTTGCGCAGGGAGTTGGCATCGAATGCGACCTTCCAGCGGCTGTTCTCGTCGGTGCGGAAAAAAGCCGCGACGCCGACGTACCCCGCCGCCTTGTTCAGCGGCCACTTGTCGACTTGCCCCATACCCGGCAACAAGGTGATTTCGCGGTTTTCGATCAGGGTATTGCCGAGGGCTTTTTGCGGGTCGTCCCACAGCGAGTCGGCATCCACCGACGCAAAGCGCTCCAGCGACGTCAGCTGGTACACGCGCAGCACCACCGAAAGCGGCTTGCCGGACGCGTCGGGATTGAGCTGGTTACCGCCGTCGGACGTCAGGATGACTTTCTCGTTGTCGTCGAACAGCATGTCGCCGGCCCACGTGTCGTCGACTCGCTTGCCGACCCGGTCGGTGACGCCACAGGCGCTCAGTACCGCCATCATCGCCACCGCCGTCAGGCATTTAGCCAATGCCGTTTTCGCGGGACGCTTCCCTGAATATCTCTTGTCCATGACCACTACCTGTAAATGCCCGATCAGTTCAGGCGATAGGCGAAATCGCCGTCGCTGCCCAACTCGATGTTCAAACTCTGAATCGGTTTGTCCTGCGCCATGCGCTCCAGGACCCGCTGGGCCAGTTCCGGCATCAGGGTCTTGGACAGAATGTTGTCGATGTTGCGGGCGCCGCTGTCGACTTCCGTGCAGCGCGAGGCAATGGCCTTGACCAGTGCCTCGTCATAGCTCAGGACGGCCTGGTGATTGCGCTCGAAACGCTGGCGAATGCGCGCAAGCTTGAGCGCGACGATGCGCTCAAGGATCGCGTCCTTGACCGGGTAGTAGGGGACGATGGTCAGGCGGCCGAGGAAGGCCGGCTTGAACACCTGGTTCAACTCGTCACGCAGCCCTTCGACGATGTCTTCCGGCGTCGGTTGCTGCTCGGTGTTCAGGCACCACTGCATGATGCGGTCGGTGCCGGTGTTGGAGGTGAGGATGATCACGGTGTTGCGGAAGTTGATCTCGCGACCTTCGCCGTCATCCAGCACGCCTTTGTCGAACACCTGGAAGAACAGTTCGAGCACGTCCGGGTGGGCTTTTTCCACCTCATCGAGCAGCACCACGCTGTACGGCTTGCGCCGCACGGCTTCGGTCAGCACACCGCCCTCGCCATAGCCGACGTAACCCGGAGGCGAACCCTTGAGGCTGGAGACGGTGTGGGCTTCCTGGTACTCGGACATGTTGATGGTGATGACGTTACGCTCGCCGCCGTACAGGGTGTCGGCCAGCGCCAGTGCGGTTTCGGTCTTGCCGACGCCGCTCGGGCCGAGCAACAGGAACACGCCGATCGGTTTGTTCGGGTCTTCCATGCGTGCGCGGGAAATCTTGATGCGCTTGCCGATTTCGTGCAGTGCGTGGTCCTGGCCGAGCACTCGCTCGCCCAGCAATGCCGGCAGACGCTGCACGGTTTCGATTTCGTCGCGCAGCATCTTGCCCAGCGGGATGCCGGTCCAGCCGGAGATCACTTCGCCGATGGTGCCGCCATCCACCAGGGCATGCACCAGCGGTTGTTCACCCTGGACGCTGGCCAGTTCGGCGCGCACCGCGGCAATCTCCTGGGTATCCGGTACCTGATTCTCCGGGTGGCTGAGGGCGCCGAGTTGTTCCACCAGTTGCAGCTCGCGTTGCCACTGTTGTTCGAGGGCATCGCGGGTCTGCTGTTCGCTCAGGAGTTCGGTATTGAGGGCGGTCAAGCGGCGGGCATGGTCGCTGCCTTTGGCGGCTTCCTGTTGCAGTACCGAGATCTCCGCCTGCAGGTTGTCGATCTGGCGTTTGCAGTCTTCCAGCGGCCCCGGCTGTGCCGATTGCCCCAAGGCGACCCGGGCGCAGGCGGTGTCCAGCACACTGACGGCCTTGTCCGGCAGTTGGCGTCCGGTGATGTAGCGATTGGACAGGCGCACGGCCTGCACCAGCGCTTCGTCCATCACGGTGACCTTGTGGTGTTCCTGCATCTTGGCCAGCAGGCCGCGCAGCATGTGGATCGCCTTGTCTTCGTCCGGCTCTTCGACCTTCACCACCTGGAAGCGGCGGGCCAGGGCGGCATCTTTCTCGAAGTACTTCTTGTACTCGGCCCAGGTGGTCGCCGCGATGGTGCGCAGTTCGCCGCGAGCCAAGGCTGGCTTGAGCAGGTTGGCGGCATCGTTCTGCCCGGCCTGGCCGCCGGAACCGATCAGGGTGTGCGCTTCGTCGATGAACAGAATGATCGGGTGCAGGCTGCGTTTGGTTTCTTCGATGACCGACTTGAGGCGGTTTTCGAATTCGCCTTTCACCCCGGCTCCGGCCTGCAACAGGCCCAGGTCCAGAGTGTGGATGGCAACGCCCTTGAGCACTGACGGCACGTCACCTTGAACGATGCGCAGGGCCAGGCCTTCAACCACGGCGGTTTTGCCGACACCGGCTTCACCGGTGAGGATCGGGTTGTTCTGGCGGCGGCGGGTCAGGATATCGACCATCTGCCGCACTTCGAACTCGCGACCGAGCACCGGATCGATCCGGCCTTCGCGCGCGCTTTGCGTGAGGTTGATGGTGTATTGATCGAGGGCCGGGGTCTTGCCGTTGCCTTTGACCGTGCTGGCGCTGGCGACGTCGGCAGTGCCCAGCGGTTTGGTCAGGGCCGATTCGGCGCTGCCTTCCACCAAGGCGTTGAGGTTCACGCGCAAGTCGTCGGCGTTGATTTTCTCCAGCTCGGCGGCGCCAGCGATGACCACCCGGCGCAGTTCGTCGTCATCGAGCAAGGCCTGCAACAGATGGCCGGTGCGGATCTGTGCCTGGCCGAACTCGATGGAGGCCAGGACCCACGCCTGTTCGATCATGCGGGTCAGGTGCGGCGACAGCGCCGGGGTGCGTGTATTGCCTTTTTTGAATGTCCCCAGTGCTGTCACCAATTGCGCCTGCAAGCGTTCAGGCACTACGTCGTAATGACGCAGGATGGCCGGCAGGTCGTTGTCGTGGCTGTCGAGTAACTGCAACAGCAGGTGCTCGATTTCGACATCGTAGTGGTGTTCCGACAGGCACAGCGCCGCGGCGCTTTCGGTGGCGGTACGGCTGGTGTCGTTCAGCTTGGCGAACAGGGACTTCAGGTTCACAGGGAGACCCCATCAAAAGGAATGTGAAAGAGCGCGCAACGGGAAGGCTCCACGTCGACGCCTGGTCGTTTGAGCCAGCCGAGCCGGCCCAGCGAAAGGTTGCCCAGGCGACCCAGGCGGGCGACGGGTACGGACTGCGGTTTGAGCTTTGGCGCCAACTGGAAGTCGAGTTCCGCGCCGACGTAGAAGCGCACCAGCTCAACCAGCTTCTGGTAGTCCTCGGTGCCTGTCTGGAAGCGTTGATAGTCGGCCAGTTCCAGCGGGCCCATCTCGATGCGCACGCACGACTGGTAGTCCCAGACCCGATTGCCGGCGACGGCGCTTTGCCCGAGCACGGCGTTCTTGCGCCCCAACTGCGTGCATTGGCTGGCGTCGAGTTTCAGCCAGCGACCGGCAAACGGCTTGACCTTGAATGGCAGCGAAAAATAAAAGCTGAGCATCACTTCCAGGTTCAACGCGTTGCGTGGTTTCTGGGCGAACAGGCCGGAGAAATAGCTGAACAGTTCGCGGCGCAGGGGCGAGCCTTGCCTGTCGAATTTCTGCTTCTGTGCCTCGGGGCCGAAACCCACCAGATTGAGCAGGTAGCGGTCGAAATCCGAGGTGCCGTTGCGTTCGTACTCGATGTAGAACTTGTACTTCTGCCAAGCCTCGTAGAACAGCGTGGTCATGCGGTGCGAAAAGATGTCGAGGAACGCATGGGCCGCGTCATCCCGGTACTGGATGTGCCGCTCGATCAACAGCTCGGTGTACGGGCGCGGCAACACGCCCGACGGCCCGACCAGCCCCATGAAGGTGACTTGCATCTCGGACAGCGGCAGGCCGGCCACGGACACCTTGCCTTCACGCTCGAACTGCAGATCGCTGACTTCACTGGCCGGGAAGTTGAGCGACAGCTGCGAGCGAAAACGCAAAGGGTCCTCGTGCGGTCGGGTTTCCAGGTCCATGCGCCCGGTTCTGCTGTAATGCAGGCGAAGCAAGCGCACCAACTGGAAAAACTCGAATCGGTGCGGCTCAGCCCGTGCCTGGTCGATCAGACCAGGGGTTGATCGCCGGTTCGCGGTGGCCATTGGACGACTCTCTTTTCGCGCTGCAAGGTGCGAAGGGTTAATTGGGTAAAGCTGTTCATGGAGCAGTACTGACCGAAGAAGTGATCGAGCACCATGCCGAACAAAAACACACCGCTGCCGGTGTACTGGCTTTCATCGAAATTGAGGGTGATGCCGACGCCGCGCACGAAGTTCGGCCGTGGGTGGCCGATGCGTGCAACCACAGGTTCGCTGCTGACCGAGACGATGCCGTTGATCTGTTTACGGATCGCCGAGACGTTGCGGTAGTTGTAGAGCGACAACAGCTCCAGCAGCACTTCGCGACCACGGGACACCAGCGACATGTGGTTCAGCGACAGGTGCGAAATCAGCCGCCAGATCACGCCGTTGCCCAGCGGCACACGCGCGGTGGCGGTGGGCTTGCGCAGGCAGCGGATGTCCTTGATCACCGAGTTGCCGGGGATATTGAAATCGCCACGCTCACCACCGAACGGCAGCATCAGGGGCAGGTCACGGTTGCTGCAGGTCAGGCGGATGCTCAGCGCATCGTTGTTGGCCTCCATCAGCCCCAGTTCGCGATCCACCACCCGGATAAACACGTTCGAGCCATCGCGCTGGCCGCTCTGTACCGCACGGCGCCGGGCAATCCAGAAGCTTTGGCCGGGACCCTGATCGCCTCGGGGTTCGAAAAACGGATGGCAGGTGCCGACCTGATCGATACCGCCGACCTTGCGCACGCGCCGAACGCGATCGATGGACACCACTTCGGCCGAGCCTTGCAGGCGCACATCCGGCGTCACCGCGTACTCGTGCTGGGCGTGGGTCAACTTGATCGGTTCGGCCTGCTGGCGGAACAGGTTGATGATCGGCGTGCAATTGAGCTTGAAGTTATTGCGCCCGATGTTTTGCGTCAGGCGCGCCAGGCGATCGCTCAGGTCGTAGTCGGAAAAATAGAAATTGACCTCGACTTTCTCGACGTCCTTGCCCGCCAGAATCCGTGCAAAGCCCGACAGGTCGAAGAACATGAACTTGTCGGGGAAGGTGAAGTACTCGTGCAGCAGGCGGTAGCCGAGGAACGAGCGCTCGGAGTAGTCCACCAGGCCTTCGTCCAGGCCGTAGCCGACGGCTTTCAAGGCGTTGGCCGGCAAGACGACTTCGCGCGTACGCCCCTGATCTTCGAAGCTCAGCGTGGCCTTGGCCAGGTTGTTGAACAGCAGTTCGTACAGCTGCAGCATCAAGGTGCTTTCGCCGTCGAGGAAGAACCGCAGGCGGTCGAGTTCCAGCTTGCCGAACAGCACGTCGGAGGTCGCCGCCAGGCCGATGCGCAAGCGCGCGACCAGGTCGGCGCTGTGGCCGTTGAACGCTGAGCGCTCCATCTCGATGAACGACGCCTGCTGCACCGCCACCGGCCACAGTTCGACCGGGTAGCAGGTGCGGAATTTACACACCACGCCATCGATCGGGTTGGCGCTGAGTTCGGTATGCCGGGGCACACGGAAGGCTTCGGTGACTTTTTCCTGCTTGCCCAGGTTGAACTCGACGATCGACATCGACGGGGTAGGGCGCAGGTAGTGCGGGTACAGGACCTCGAGAAACGACTCGACGATTTCCGGCAGCTCGTCATCGAGTTTTTTGTGCACCCGCGCCGACAGGAACGAGAACGCTTCGATCAAGCGCTCGGTATGCGGGTCTTCGCAGTTATCGCCCTCGATGAGCAACCGCGAAGCGATTTTCGGGTACTGGCTCGCAAACTCCTGGCCCAAAAAGCGCAGGTGCGACAGTTCCTTTTCGTAGTAGGGCAGCAGATCGTCGAGCATCAGTTGAGGTTCTGCACTTTGTATTCCTGGGTGTTGACCTGCAGCACCGCGTCGAAGGACACCTGACGGGTGACGTCTTGCAGGCGCAGGACCGCGTCCACACGAAAGGTCAGCATGCGTTGGCCGGTCTGTTGGGCGAGCAGTTGCACCTTGACGCTGCGAAAGCGCCGGTCGCCGACCGAGATCGCTTTCTCCAGTTGCCGCTGGATCAGCAGGCGATCCTTGGGATCAAGCACGCTGCGGCTGGTGAAGTCCGGCATGCCGTAGTCGAGGATGCTGCCGCTGAGGTTGACGAAACCCTCCAGCTCGTTGGCGACCAGGGACTGGCGGGTGTTGACCAGGATCTCCAGGTCGCGAACGATGCTGGCCTTGTAATCGGCCAGCGAACACAAGCGTTGCGAAGACGCTTCGATGGACTGATGCGGACGATCGTCCAGCAATCGGTCCAGCAGTGATGGCAACAGCTTGTGTTGACTGGTCATGGTGCCTCCCTGGCAATGTGCTCGATCAGCCGCGGGTCGATTGCGGCAATTCAGCGACCAGGCGCAACGAAGCGGTCAGCTCGTCCAGTTGGTAGTGCGGGCGCAGGTACGTCACAGCCTTGTAGACGCCCGGTTTGCCCGGTACTTCAAACACCTCGGCACGCGCTTCACGCAGCGGGAACTTGGCCTTGGCTTCCTGGCTCGCGGTGTCGTCCAGCAGCACGTAGCTCGACAGCCACTTGTTGAGAAACAGCTCGACGTCCTTGCGCGAAGCGAAGCTGCCGATCTTGTCGCGCATGATCGCCTTCATGTAGTGGGCGATGCGCGAGGTGGCGAAGATGTATTGCAACTGCGCGGAAAGCCGGGCGTTGGCGTTGGCGATGTCGGTGTTGTACTGCTTCTGCTTCTGCGCCGACTGGGTGCCGAAGAACGCGGCGTAGTCGGTGCCTTTGCAGTGCACCAGCGGAATGAAACCGAGGTCCGACAGCTCTTTTTCACGACGGTCGGTGATGGCGATTTCGGTCGGGCACTTGAGGGCGATTTCGCCGTCATCGGTCTTGAACGTGTGGGTCGGCAGACCTTCCACCAGGCCACCACCCTCGACACCACGGATCGCCACGCACCAGCCGTAGCGGGAAAACGCATCGGTGACCCGAGTGCCCAGCGCGTAGGCGGCGTTCATCCACAGGTACTTGTTGTGGTCGCGGCCATCGACGCTTTCGACGAAGTTGAATTCCTCGACCGGCGTGGTATCCGGGCCGTAAGGCAGGCGACCGAGCACGTGGGGCAGGGTCAGGCCGACATAACGCGAGTCTTCGGAAGCGCGGAACGACTTCCACTTGGCGTATTCGACGGTGTCGAAAATCTTCGCCAGATCCCGTGGGCCGGACATGTCGGTGAACGAATCCCAGCCAAACAATTCAGGCGAAGCCGCCGAGATGAACGGCGCGTGGGCGGCCGCGGCGACGTGGGAAATCTCTTCGAGCAGGTACATGTCTTCCGGGCTGCGGTTGAACTCGTAGTCACCCAGCAGCATGCCGAACGGTGCACCACCGAAGGTGCCGTATTCTTCTTCGTAGATCTTCTTGAACAGCGCACTCTGGTCGAATTCGGAAGCGGCCTTGAGGTCGCGCACCAGGTCTTTCTTCGACGCGTTGAGCAGGTGGATCTTCAGCGTGGTGCTGGTCTCGGTCTGGTCGACCTGATACTTCAGGCCACGCCAGGAGGCTTCCAGCTGCTGGAACTCACTGGCGTGCATGATCTCGTTCATCTGCTCGGAGAGCATCGCGTCGATCTCGGCGATGCGCGCATCGAGTACGGCGATCAGGTCCTTGCTCGGCGTCATTTCGCCTTCCAGGATCTGGTTGACCAATTCACCGATCAGGTCGCGGGTACGGGTGCGCTCGGTCTCGGAGCGGGCCACGCGGCTTTGCGAAATGATGCTGTCGAGCAACGAGGATTGCGCGGTGAAGCTGTCCACTTCAACCAGCGTGCTGTCCTGTTGAGTCACGGTTTGCTTGTCGTTCATCGTCAGGCTCCTACGCTTTGCCGTCGGTGGCTGGAACAGCGGCTTCGCGGCCGAATTCCTTGCCCAGGGTTTTCAACTTCTCGGTGTTCTGCAACACGTCCATCAGCAGCTCTTCGAGCTTGTCGTTGCCGCCCATCTTGTTGCGCAGGTCCGCCAGCTTGTTGCGCACTTCCAGCAGCTTGCGCAGCGGCTCGACCTGCTTGACCACGTTCTGTGGTTCGAAGTCTTCGAGGGCGTTGAAGTTGAGCTCGACACCCAGCTGCGTGCCGTTCTTGGCCAGGGTGTTGTCGACGCGGTAGGTCAGGCGCGGCTTGATGCCCTTGAGCACGCCGTTGAAGTTGTCGCGGTCGATGAAAATGAACTTGCGGTCCTTGAGCTTCGGCAGCGGCTCCAGCGGGTTGCCGGAGAAATCGCCCAGCACACCGACGACAAAGGGCAGCTCTTTCTTTTCCTGAGCGTCACCGATATCCACGTCGTAGGTGATGTGGACCCGAGGCGCGCGAACGCGGTCGAGTTTGTGCTGGGTACTTTCCTTCTTCGCCATCGTGATCTCCTGTGCGAACAATTCGCTGCAAGTCGTTTGCGTGTCGGTTCAATGGGTGGCCGAGCGCGTTACATTCCTTCGATCGTCAGCAGCAGGCGCTGACGGATTTCATCGTTCATTTCCATGATGTTTTCAAAGCCCACCAACTCTTCGAAGCTGGTGTTGCCGGCAATCTGGGTGCTGCTGCGGATCACGGCCTCGTCGGGCAACTGCGAGCGAACCGGCGAGCTGATGACGCAAAAGGGCAGGTCGCCGAAGTCCTTCAAGCGTTCGAAACTGACGGGAAAACGCAGGCCTTCGAGCAGGCGGCTGATGCCGGGCGACTTGCTCAGGCAGTAGAACAGCACCAGGTAATGCACCACGAAGCGGTACAGCTCGGCGCTGCTGCGATTGGGGTCTTTGATGACGGTGCGAAAACGCGCCAGGTCGAACGAACTGAAGCCCACCACCCAGCGCACGGGGCTGGTGATGCGAATGGATTGGCCGCTTTGGGACAGCACCTTGTCGTACTCCAGCGCAAACAGTTGCGGTGTCGTACTGAGCAGGTTGAGGGGCACTTCGAGTTCGTTGACCAGCTGGAACGGAGCGCCCGAGCCGATGCGGTCGTAGAGCTCCTTGAGTTCCTTGAAATGGTGCTGGGTCTCGCGCCCGCTGCTGCGTTGCGCGCCCTGCAGGTATTCACCGAAAAACGCTTGCGGACGGATCAGCAGAGCCAGGGTCGCCAGATAGTCCGAAGCCTGCGCCTTGAGCGCATCGGAAATGGCCCGGGTCTGGCTTCGCAGCTTGATCAATGCTTCAACATCAAAAAACGTCTGAGTCATCGGTACATCGTCCTTGAACACTACGCGACGACTACCCGGATATACACGGGAGTGCGTGCGCAGCGACTAATTTCTCGATTGAACACCTGTTCACGAGTTGTGATCGCTGATGTTTGACATCAAAAAATCACACTGCCAGGAATCATTGGGAGTGCGATGCTGGCATATGGATGTCGAGTTGCCAGTAACGTCGTGTATGGCAACAAGATCTGTAGGAAAGTTCCTACGCGGCGCGGATTTTTTCTTTTTTTTGATACATGCCGCAATGATGTCTTGTTGCCATCATTTGCCGGATCTGAATGGCACAAGTGTCTGAAACCCAATCAATTCAATGGTTTCAGGCAGGTAATGGATCCAATTTTTAATTGAAAAAAATTGAAAAAAGGTGAACCGGTTCACCCAATGCCCGCTTGATGATCCGCTGAGGAAAAGGTTGAAGGATAAGTGTCATATAACCGGCAAGGAAGTGATGGCATCTCACGATGCCCGGGATATACAAGGCGTCCTTTCCATTGCTGAACGAGTGTTCGGGCAATATGGCGTTACATATCGCGGATATTTCTGTATAACGCGCCACGTACGACTACAGCCCATAACTTTCATGTCTGGCCGTGCAATAGCTCGAGGGCTTTCAGGCCTTCGTTAAATGGAATTTATGCTCGCCACGGATGTTAGGCGACGCGACTATTGAGGCCCTGTCTCATGAGAACGATGAAACTCATTGCCGTATTAATTCTCCTGCCGCTTTGCCTTGGTTTGTTTGGTGTCTGGGAGTTACAACGCAGTACCGAGAGCATCACGGAGTTCGCGGATATCAACGCCGAACTGAGCGAGATGCATGTCGAACTCGAAGCGATGGTTGCCAAACCGTTCTCCCGTTCGGCCACGGTCGATATCAACGGTGAGCGCATGGGTGTTCACATGGCTTTGTCGCGCGTTACCCAGGCAGAGCACGAACTGACCATCCTGCAACCGGTGGCTGTCGTGATGAGCAACCTGTCCAAAGGCGTCATCGTCCTCGGCCTGCTGGCCTCGCTGGTCGGCGTACTGGGTCTGTCGGGGTTGCGATGGGCCGGTGCCCGCGCGAGTCATTCCCGTGAACGATTGCTGCACACCTTCAACCGGGTGAGCCGCCTGTTGCCGTACCTGCTGGTAATGCACATCGTCGCCATGGGTGCGGCGGTGGCGGCCATCCTCGGTTTCGAAGGCCTGGGGCTGTGGCACATGGGGAAAATGGCCACCGGTGAATTCAAGCTGATGCTCATCGTGTTGATGCTGATGCTCGGTTTCCTGTATTCGATCTGGCAGATGGGCAAGCAGCTGCCGGTCATGCTGCGCATGTTCCAGTCCACGCCGATGAACGTTCTGGGCCAGGTGGTCACACCGGAGCAGGCGCCGGCGTTGTGGGCCTATGTTCGCGAGCTGGCAGACCAGCTCGGCGCGCTGGCACCCGAGCACATCGTACTGGGCATGACCGAAGGCTTTTACGTCACCTCCAGCGACGTCAACCTGCTCCCGTCAGGCACCGCGCTCAAGGGCCGCACCCTGCACGTGCCGATGATGTACCTGGGCCTGCTCGATTCGGCAGAAACCGGCGCGGTCATCGGTCACGAACTGGCGCACTTCGCCGGTGCCGATACCGAATACAGCCTGCGCTTCGTACCGATCTACGAGGG
This sequence comes from Pseudomonas grandcourensis, assembly GCF_039909015.1. NCBI lineage: Bacteria > Pseudomonadati > Pseudomonadota > Gammaproteobacteria > Pseudomonadales > Pseudomonadaceae > Pseudomonas > Pseudomonas grandcourensis. The sequence goes on along the minus strand of NZ_CP150919.1, from coordinate 4,133,751 downwards.
TATCGGCCGCAGTCTCGGCGTGATTGCCGAAACCATGCTGCAAAGCGATGTGCTGCAACGCACGACGCTGTGGCCGGCGTTCATGCTCGGTGAGTATTTCATGGAGCGTTTCGATCACGCGGTGAACCATTGGAGCCGCGTTCGGGAGCTGGCGGCGGACGCGGCGGGCGCGAAGCTGACGGGGAATATCGCCATCGCTTCGGCGTTGGTGCGCATCTCTGCCATCGACCCTTTGTTGCAGCAGGGTGTATCGACCCATGTGGCCCGCGCGACCAACCCCAGTGCCGAACACGTGCGGACCGGCGACTTGCCAGGCAGCTTGGTGCAGGAACTGGCCGCGCAGCCTCTGACCCTGCCCGAGGAGGAAATGGCAGCCAGCCTGCCTCATCCGTCGGACACCCATCCCTCCAATCTCGAGCGGCTGGCGTCCCTGCAAGTCACGGTCGAAGAGGCCGTCAGTCGCGGCACCCGCCCGATCATCGCGGCACAAGCCTGCGCCGCGATGGATCACTATTTCGCCGACCCCCAGGCATTGCGTGCCCGCATTACCGAGGACTTTCTCGGCCACTATGTAGAGCAGGATGCGGCGGTTGTGCAGGAGTTGCGCAGCCATGCCGGCAATGCCACGGAGGAAGTCCGGCTACATGAAGGCGCACGATTGCGCGGGTGGATTACCCTGATTTGTTTCTCGTGTTTCATGTTGCTGGGCTTGGGCCTGCTGGTCTTGCCGTGGCTGTTTCCACAGGCTTCAGGGAGTAACAAATCGATGATACTGGCCGCTGGTGGGGGGCTCGTCGTATTGATGGCATGCCTGCTGCCGTTCTCGTTGCGCTTGCTCAAGCGGGCGAACAAGACTGCGTTGTTGCTGACACCCGAGCACTTCGTTTTCGCCAACCTCAAGGCCCCACTGCCGATCCGGCACGTCGCTGATTTTGGTCTGCAAATGGGGCAGGGACTGCACTTGAACTTGCTGCTGGAAGACGATGCCCCCATGCCTGAGTTGGCCTCGCGCTCGTTCTTTTCGCCTGATGCGAAGCTCGACAAGAAAAAGCGCTGGGTCCGCTTGCAGTTGATTCAGTTCTGCCGGGACGACAAAAAGCTCAAGAATGAGCAATTGGCGGAACTGATAGGCACCTACCTCAATGCAGGCACTGCGCGGCACTTGCTGCAGCAGCGATTCGAGCAGGCCTGAAGGCTTTCAGCATTGGCAAGCGTGGGGCGCCGGGTTCAATGGCTCCCTGCGCAAAGCTGATGAAGATCTGATAGCAGCCCTTGCAGTTGGTTGTTTTCGTCCAGCAAGGGTTTTGCGTTCTCATACAGAACAACGTCGTTGATCGAGCCCATGCCGCCGTACAGCGACATCAATCGAGACAACGCGTACGCCGTATCCTGGGGCAGCGCAAGGCTGCACTCCTCAAGTCTGTCTGCCCATTGCGGGTGGCCGAATGTCCTCAGCAGTTCTGCCGTTCGGGCGATGTTCGAGGAGATCTTGTGGATGTCTTTCATGGTGACAGCCCTGAGCCGTTGTGTTTTCGGTGGGTCACTTTTCAAAGCTCACAACGCTGATGGAGCCATTGTGCCAATCGACCGAGTAACTGACGCCATTCCAGTTGCCAGCGATCAGCGCCCCGGCTGCACAATCAGCAAATCATCCAGCGCTCTGCGGCGACACCTCATGGCAAACGCCAGGGCTGTTTCCTGCTTGACGGTTCTGAAGCGTATAGGGTGTTTTAGCTTTTACAGTCACCCGGCTTTAGTGTGATTTCAGTAATCGGATGTGCGTTCGAACTGGCGTACTGATAGGTGATTTTGTTGCCGAGTGCCAACACCAATAGATAAGCAGTTTGGCTGCATAAGCTGTTGTTGATTTGCTGGGTCAGGTAGTTCTGATAATAGATTTGTTCGCCCGGACGACCTTCGTACCCGGCAAGCGTAATTTTATAAAGGATCGTACGGTCGGCAAAGGTTATGTCGTCAATGCGTGTTGCTGTGTCCAGCATGATGGGCAGGCTTTTCTGCTGTTGCTTGACGACTTCTGCAAGGACGGTGTCGGCATCCTGTGCATGGAGAGGGGTTGTAACAAGAAGTGCAGTTACAAGGGCTAAAGGGCGGAAGCTGAAATAGTAGGGCTTCAACTACATTCTCCTTGAATGATATTGAGTTTTGAGTAGCCGGAGCTTTGACAATCCATTCGATAGCGCCGTGAGTTTCATTGCTTGCAGAGGCTTGTTTTTCAAGGTCTATGACATTGAAAAGCTACAGCATTTTATGTGCTTATGTAGGTTTTGGATTACTGTTCTTCTTTTCTCCCATCTGGGCTTTCAGTCGACGTAGCGTCGGGGATTCTCCTCCGATCAGTTCGATTTTAAACTCCGCAAAAGCGTGCTCAAGCTCTGCATATTGCTGCAACCCCTCCTCAGTGAACAGATAGCGTCCAGGGATATCCCGCCATTCCATAGGTGTGCGGATTTGACCACGCTCGGCCAAATCCATCAGAGGGGCCAGTTCTAGATCCAATTTAGCTGCAGCAGGGTCTTTTGCCTTTAATGCATCGATGGCTGCTCGTAGCTTCAGGGTCTTTTCTTTCAGTTTTTCGATATCCATAGGAGGCTCTAGTTAGCTGTGGTTCCGATCAATTTTGGTGTTCCCCACTCGCCACGGTTAGGTGTCAGATATTGGAATGATTCACCGGTTCTCTGGATTGCACCGCTCAATTCTGATGTAGGGGCGACTTTACTGACAAAAACCTCGGTTGGCTTCAATGGTGCCATCTCGTAGATCGAATAGGTGGTTGATTCGCTGCTCAACGGCAATCCGAACGAATCAGCCAGTGTCCTCCCGGAGTTCGCGGCAGCCTGTAGCTCCTCATGAGTGGTAAAGAACGGCGAGTAAGGTGAAACGCCTTGGCCTTCGGGTACGATTTTCACAAGGGGCGAATCCATTAACCTTACTTCGGGGATGGTGGAGCCGGAAGCTACCTGGTCGAACGCCCGTGAGTAGATGGTTGTTGCATCAGCGTCAGGGGCAGCCGCTTGCAGTTTGCCCAGCAGTTTTTCCCCGTCAGGCGTATTCAGGAAGCCTTCGATTTGCTCGTTCGACAAGCCCTTGGTCTGGAAGGTTTTGACCTTCTTGACCTGATCCTCCACCGAAACGAAGTCAGGGTCCTGCTTGGCGTAATACTCACGCATTGTCTCCGGCTCGGCCTTCTGAAGAGGCGCCGGTTCCCTCACCCGTAACTCATCTCGAGCCAGCAACTTCTGCTCATTCCTTGCCAACCAACCCGCCAACTGCTTGTTCGAAATCTCTGCCTGAAGCTTCGCGCTGCGGGTCGCGATGCTTTCCATGCTGTTCATCACACCCGCTTTCATCTGACCCCGTGTCAGGTAGGTGACGATGGCTGTGAGCAGCAGCAATACGAGCTGCTCCTGGCCGCGGGCCAGTTGTCGTGCCGCGCGTTCGACGCGTTCCTGTACCAGTGCGGCGGAGCCGCCGCTGGGGTCCAGGCCGGACGGTTTGACGCCTTCTTCGGCGTGCCAGGCCGTGGCGATGCCTTCCTGCAAGGTCGAGAGGCAGGCGGGCAGGCCCTGGTAAAAGTATTCGGCGATGGCGGACAGGCCCAGGCCCATGAGAATCAGGTTGCCGACCTGCAGGCCGATACCGGCCCCGGCAGCGGCTCCGGGGGCAGCGCCGATTCCGAATGCAAAGGCCCCCGCTGCGCCGCCGGCCACGGTGCCGATCGCCACGCTGCCGCCGAGAATCATCGAGACTTCTTTGACCAGTTGCAGCAGCACCGGCAGGATCTGCTCGATTTCAATCGAGGCCCACTTGCGCTTGAGGTCCATCTGGATGATCGGGTAGGAGAGGGTCATCGCCTGATGCACCGCATCGATGCGATGACCGCCCATGTAGCCATAGGCCTGGCTTGCGCCATTGCTGACACGCCGGGTGAAGCCGTTCCAGTTGTCGTGAGCGCTGCGCAAGCCGTCGTTGACGCCCTGGTTCAGCTCGTTGAATTTCTGGTCGAGGTTGCGTTCGACATCGGCCCAGCTGGGCACGTTGGCTAAAAGATCCATTTACTCGTCACTGTCCTTGGGGAAAAGGCGCTTCCTTGTTGCTGCGGTCGAGCTGTCGAATATCCGACTTCACACCATTGCCAAAGTGATGGCTATCAGCCCTGCTTCAGACTGCGGGGCGAGTTGAAAATTTCAACATGGATCCCATTTTTTGTTATTCGCGTTACATTCGGCAATGATGGCAATAAGGCATTAGTTGCCAATCAGTGGCACCTAACTTCCCGTTCATCCTTGATATATCGGCGTTTCTGGGCGGCCAGCGTGGCGATAATTATTTTTCAGGGATTATCCCGAGCTGAGTTCGAAGTGCGTGGAAGTGCCCGCATGCACTGCGTGCGGGTTGACACAGTGCATGACATGGGTGTCTCCTTCCCGCGTTCAAGAACCCGTGATACCTGTAGAAGTGTGACAAATTTCTCAAATATTTGCCGGGTAATGGCACTTTCATACTGCCTTGTGGTCGCAGTTCCTGACGCACAATCGCGTGTAAGGGATTTCATTCGGTGTTTAAAAAAATCGATGAAAATGAAGGATTTCTTGCAGGTGGACTCTGGCAGAACTTGCAGATGATTCGTGCCTCAGACCGAAAACATCGGGTGGCGAAGTGTTCGCCTGATTCAATGTTGCGGCAAACAGGGTTTAACCCTCTTATCTGATTCGTTATGCACAGTGGTTGAGAGAGGGCGGTAGCTTTCCACTGTTTTCAAGGAGATACACATGTTGATGGACCTTGCCGCAATTCTTTCCCCGCAAAATCGGCGCCTGTTCAAGTTCAAGAACCTCGCCAACCCCGAACAGCAATTGTTGCTTGAGTCCTTCAAGGGGACTGAAGGTCTGTCTCGTGCGTACAACTTCGAGTTGTTGCTGGTGTGCCAGGACTCCGACGTCGAGTTGAAGTCGATGATGGGCCAGCACGTGGTTCTGGAAATCGAGCTGGCAGACGCCTCGCCTCGTTACCTGGCAGGCTACCTCACGCGGTTTGCCAGTATCGGCAGTGACGGCGGCATGGCGCGTTATACGGCGACGCTGAACCCCTGGTTCTCGATGCTGAAAAACCGCTTCGACACGCGCATTTTCCAGGGTTGCACGGTGGAAGATGTCGTCACCCAGGTGTTTGCCTTGTGCACCGCGTTTTCCCGCCATGAGTTCCGCCTGAGTAAGCCGCTCAAGCATTACACCTACATCACCCAGTACCGTGAATCGGACTTCAACTTTGTCCAGCGCCTGCTCGAAGAAGAGGGGATGTTCTACTACTTCGAGCACACCGCCGAAGGCCACACCATGATCATCTGCGACGACTCCAGCACGTTGGTGCCGTTGCCTGAACAACCGCAGATCCGCTTCCACACGGCATCGGTCACCGAGACTGCCGACTCCATTACCCAATGGAGCGGCAACCGCCAGTTGCAGTCCGGGAAAATCGCGGTCCAGACCTTCGATTATCGCCAGCCGTCCAACCGCTTGCCGGTCGCCATGAAGAGCCTGAACAAGCAGGGCGATGTCGACGAATTCGAAATCTATGACTTCCCCGGCCAATACACCCACGGCACCTACGACGAAGGTGAAGCGCTGCTGCGGTTGCGGGTCGAAGCGCTTGAACTCAAGGGCAAGAACTTTCATGGCGCCAGTAACTGCCGCGCAATGAAACCCGGTTATACCTTCGAACTGCTGCAGCATTACGATCACGATCAAGGCCCCGCCGATGATCGTCAGTTCCTGCTGATGAGCGTCGAAAGCGAAGGTCACAACAACTACCTCAGCGGGCACCAGGCGAGCTACTACAACACCTTCGCCTGCGTGCGCAAAAAGATCGTCTTTCGCCCTCAGCTCACCACCCCGCGCCCGACCATCTCCGGCCCGCAAACCGCGATCATCGTCGGCCCGCCGGGGGAGGAAATCTTCACCGACGAACTCGGCCGGGTGAAGGTGCAGTTTCACTGGGATCGCAAGGGCGAGCACAACGACAAGAGCTCCTGCTGGGTCCGCGTCGCCCAGGCGGGTGCCAGCGGCGGTTTCGGCAGCATCCAGATTCCCCGTGTGGGCGATGAAGTCGTGGTGGTGTTCCTCGACGGCAACCCCGACCGCCCACTGGTCATGGGCAGCCTCTACAACAGCCAGAACACCCCACCGTGGTCGCTGCCGGCGAACAAGACGCAGAGCGGGTTCCTGACGCGGTCGATGAAGGGCGACGGCGGTACGGCGAACTTCTTCCGCTTCGAAGACAAGTCCGGCGCCGAGCAGATCATCATGCATGCCGAGCGCAACATGGACACCGAGATCGAGGTCGACGAGACCCACAGTGTCGGCAGCAACCGCACCATCACCGTCGGTGGCGCGCACACCGAAACCATCAAGAAAGACACGGTGATGAATGTCCAGGAAGGCTCGCTGACGATTCAGGTCGACAACCAGTTCATTCAGGTCAGTGCCAAACAGCACATCATTCTTCAGGTGGGGGACAGCAGCATCACCCTCACGCCGGACGGCATCGAGATCAAGGGCAAGGCGATCACTACTACGAGTACCGGCACGACCCAGATCACCGGTTCCGAGGTCAGGGTCAATGACTGAGGTAGTGGCGCCATGATCAGAACCAGCCTCTACGATCGGATTTCCGAAAAGCGTATCGCGCAGGAGGAAGCTGCTCGCGTCGAGCTACAGAACGCGCCGGTCATTGAACCCGATCCGGAACCCGAGCCCGAACCTGTGGTGGCGCTGCAAGACACGCCCAGCAGTTTCAGCTTCGGTGGCTTCAGCCTGGCATTCCCGGCGGGGTTCAATTTCCGTGAGATCCAGACCACCCTCGAACACCAGGGCGAGCCGGTCAACCTGACCATCAAGCGTCGTGATGTGCAACAGGGGCTGACCCTGGCGCAGCTTTTCGAAACGTCGGTGCAGGGCTTTCGCAAGGACCACCCGGACGTGCGCATCATCCGCCAGCGCGATGTCAGTGTGGCCGGCAGTGCGGCGAAGTCCGTGGACCTGCATTTCAAGTCCGGTCATGCCGAACGTCACGCGCGCCTTGTCGGTGCCCTGGTGCCTGTCGCCGGGCGTGACGATGCGCAATGGCTGAGCATTGCTTGCGAGATTGATCCGGCCCGGCCCGCGCTCAGTCTGTGGCTGGTTGATTTTGACGGCATGCTCGACGGCCTTGCCGTGCGCTGAACGCCTAATTTTTTTGATTCAAGGAAGTTACCCAAAATGGATTATGAGTTGCAGGAAGGCAGCATCGCGTTGCCGCAAGGTTTTCAGGACCGCACGGTGAACATGTTTGTGTTGGGGGCGAGTATTCCAGCGCCGTTGAGCATCACCATTTCCCGGGACACATTGCTGCCCGGCGAAGTGCTCAAAGCCTACGTCGAGCGTCAGATCAAGATGCTCGCGTCCAAGCTTCGCGGCTACACGCTGCTGGGCAAGAAGGCCGTTGCATTGTCGACCACCGCGCCGATCGAGGGCGTGCAGATCGATGCGTATTACATGACCGATGGCCGACCTTTCTATCAGCGCCAGGCGGCGTTTCTGATCGAGCCTGGACGCGCGATCATTTTTTCCACCACAGCCCAGGCTGACTTCAGCAGCGAGCAGAATCAGAACTGGATTGACCTGCTGGCGAGCTTTCAGCCTCGCCAGCCCGGCGGCACCAAGACCGACTCCAGCGCGCAGGAGTAACGGCCATGTTCGAAGCCGCAAGGTTTGGCGATGAACTGTCGCACACCAGCGCCCTGGGCGGATTTCTCATCGGCGCGGCGCTCGGTATAGCGTTAATCGCTACGGTGGCGATCGCGACGTTCACCTGTGGGTTTGGCGTGGCTTTGTTGGCGGGCTTGGCCGCAGGCGTCGGAGGTAGCCTGCTCACCGCGGCCGGGGAGAAGATAGGCAGTATGTTTTCTTCACCCGCGGGGACCATCGTCACCGCGTCGCCCAACGTCTTCATCAACAGCCGCAAGGCTGCCCATGTCGAAAAAAGCACGGGCGCCTGCGACAAGCATCCCGGCCCGGTAAAGGTCGCCGAAGGCTCGACCAACGTCTTCATCAACGGCACGGCGGCCGCCCGCAAGGGCGACAAGATGACCTGCGGCGCGACACTCTCCAGCGGTTCGGACAATGTCTTCATCGGTGGCGGGACCCACCGCTATCTGCCAGTGGACGACGAGATCCCCGGTTGGTTGCGGACCACAGTCGACATCCTCATGGCGGTCGCCGGTGCGGCCGGTGGTATCGCCCAATTGATCAAGGCCGGGACCCAGGCCGGCATGAAAGCCGTCATGCCCTGCGCACTGAAATTCACCGCCGGGTTCGTCGCCGGTGAGGTCGCCTCGCGTTATGTCGTGGGGCCGGCCATCGAGCGCGCGGTGGGAGGCTTGATCGGCAACCCGGTCGATGCCACTACGGGCCGCAAGCTCATTACCGACGAAACCGACTTCAGTCTGCCGGGCCTGATGCCGATTCAATGGTCCCGCTTCTATGCCAGCGACCTGAGCGTCGACAGCGTGCTCGGCAAGGGCTGGGTCTTGCCCTGGGAGCAAAGCCTGCGTCGCAGTGGCGCGTTCGTTTACCTCACCGACAATCAGGGGCGCAGCGTTCCGTTCGTGGACGTGCAGCCGGGGGAGCGCATCTACAACCCCCATGAACAGGTGCATCTGGTCTGCACCGAGGGCGGCCACTACCTGCTGCAAACCCTCGACAATACGTTTTTCTACTTCGGCGAAGTCGCGGACGACAACATCCCGGTACCGCTGCAACGCATCGAAAACGCCCTGGGCCACTTCCTGCATTTCACCCACACCGCCGAAGGCATGCTCACCGACATCAGCGCCACCGGTGGCGTGCGGGTACACCTGCATTACGACAACCCGCTGGGCCGCCTGACCGACGTCAGACGCGTGGTCGATAACGAGGCCGTTGAAACCCTGGTGCAGTACCGTTACGACGACAACGGCCAGCTCGCTGAAGTCATCAACCGCAACGGCGATTCAGTGCGCCGTTTCAACTACATCGACGGCGTGATGGCCAGCCACAGCAACGCCCTGGGCCTGACCTGCAACTACCGCTGGGAGCACATCGACGGCCAGCAACGGGTAGTTGAGCACTGGACCAGCGATGGCGAACGTTTCCAGTTCCGCTACGACATCAAGGCGCGCACCACGCGGGTCACCGACGTGCTCGGACGTGAAGCCGAGCTTCATTACAACGCCGATCATCGCGTCACCGCCAGCCGCGACTTCGGTGGCGAGCACTACGTCATCGACATTGATGACACCGGCAACATGACCGGCCTGACATTGCCCGACGGCAACAGGCTCCAGTTCAAGTACGACGAGTACTCGCGCCTGCTCGAAGAGACCGACCCGCTCGGGCGCGCGATCAAATACCGCTATCACCACCTGACCCCGCTGGTCACGCAGGTGGACTACCCCGACGGAAGCACCTGGCAAGCCCGCTACGACGACAAGGGCAACCTCATCGCCGAAGTCGATGCCCTCAGCCACACCACCGAATACCTCAACGGCGACGATGGCCTGCCGCACACCATCATCGATGCGACGCGCAAGTCCAAATACCTGTGGTGGAACACCCTGGCCCAGGTCGAACGCTTCCAGGATTGCTCGGGTAAAAACACCACCTACCGCTTCGACGAGCGCCAGCACCTGGTCGCCGTCATCGACGCGCTGGGCCAGACCACCACGCTGGAACGCAAACCCGACGGCGAAGTGCTGCGCATCAAACACCCGGACGGCAGCGCCGAGTCGTTTACCTACAACGCCCTCGGCCAGGTACTGACGCACACCGACGGCAAAGGCCACACTACGCGCCTGCTACGTACCGCCCGGGGATTGCCAAGCAGCCGCCAGGACGCCAAGGGCCAGCGCATCCGCTACGAATACGATCCGGCGATTCGCCTGACCGCGCTGATCAACGAAAACAACGCTGCGTACCAGTTCGCCTACGATGCGTCCGACCGGTTGATCGAAGAAAAACGCATCGACAACCTGACCCGGCGCTTCAGCTACAACCTCGGCGGGCATCTGACCCAGGTCGATGAAACCGGCTACGGCGAACGCGGCGAGCGGCCACAACGCCGCACCGAGTTCGAGCGCGACAGCATTGGCCGACTACTGGCCAAACTCAATGCCGATGCTCGTCAGGATTATGTGTATGACGACGCTGATCGCCTGCTGTCGATCCAGCGCCTGCCGACCACGCAGGGCAAGCAAATCGGTGTCAGCGAGGAAACGCTCGAATTCTCCTACGACCTGCTCGGCAGGCTGATCCAGGAGACGACGGCTCAGGGCGCCTTGTCCTACGAATACGACCCGCTGAGCAACCTCACCACCCTGACGTTGCCCACCGGCCAACACCTCAATCACCTGTATTACGGCAGCGGCCACCTGCACCAACTCAACCTCGACGGCCAGCTCATCAGCGACATCGAGCGCGACGACCTGCACCGCGAAGTCCTGCGTAC